>JAPPIG010000109.1 GCA_028820635.1 Candidatus Poribacteria bacterium | reverse complement strand
TTGAACACCTGTTCGGAAGTCCTGAAAAGATAAAATTGTCCAAACTATAGTAAAAAATATATTAAGCAAACTTTTATAATTTGTGAGTTAGAATCAGTCCGACTCTACACGATGTTAGCTGGGAACGGGATCTAATACCTTATCTGCATGTCTCGCTGCTGGGTGTGGACATCACGGATGATTGCTGTCTGAAGAAAATCAGGGCATCAAAGGCATTGAGCTGACACCAGATTGTCCACAGCTGAATGTATTCAAAGCCTCTAACATTATCCTGACTCTGTCTAACGATGATGGCAGGTTCTCACTCGATAATCCGGCACAACCTAAATTCGGAACCATTTTTCAAAACCTTCTTCCAGAATCTACCTTCATTTAACCACAGTCTTATGTATGACTCAAGAATCTCCTTTTCCAACAACCATCTGCTATGGATCAAAAGATAGAGGTTTTAGTTCATTCTGTCCCGGTTCATACAGATACGCTTCTCTACCGCTGCCGGAAAAATACTGTGCATAAACCTTTTTCCAATCGCTATTTGTCAACCTCCAGCGTGGTGCGGGTCCGAGTTTAAAGTAAATTATATCCGCTTCTTCCAAACTCTGAAAAGGATAATCCCCAATCGGTGCACCTCGGTGTCGAGACACGAAGATAACGGCATTGTGAATGTTTTGCTCCTCTACCATTGGTGGCAGCTTCTGGTAGACATGGCCCCAATTCTGATACACTTTCCCGATACGGACATAAGTTTGCACCGTGTTTATACTAATCAGAACTGAACATGCTCCGGCAATATAAAATATCACTGCGACATAACGTATCACTGCAGCATCCGTAAGTTTGTTTTCCAAGATCGGTTTTTTGAGTCGCTCGTAGATGATAAACATACCCTTCGCTGCAAGCGGAATGAAACCAAGGAATATTGCTTCTGTGTAATAGCGAGCATTGACCGGTGTAAACCCCCAAGTTGACCCTTCAAAATAGAAGAAGGCGTAAAGCAACAAACTCCCCACAATGAAAGCAATACACAATACATCATATCTATTTCGCGATGCATAAAAAAAGGGTATGAGGACAAATAACCACGGTAGAAGTAACGGCAAAAAGTCGATTATAAAACCGATAGAAAACTCAACTTCTTCAATCAATCTGGGACGATAATTACCCCATCCGAATGCGTTGAAACTGATACACGGAAGAATGTGTCGCCATGTTCTTTTAATTGCCCATTCGGGTTTAAAATCAAATGCCTGATCAATGTTCGGTTCGTAGCCTTCCGTCCGTTTACCGAACCCGATTTTATCGTGAGGTTGCGCGGCGGTATGCGTAAACGTGAACGGATCGCCTGTAAAGTGTGAGTTCCATGCCATACACACCAAGATCATGACAGCAAACGGAATTAAGAAAATTCCCAACCGAGATACTAACTGCTTGCGTGTAGGTGGATTGTCCTGATTTTGTTCGCCTGTTTCGTTGGATTCACCTGTTATTCTCGGTTTATACAGATGATAAAGTGCGAAACCAGCACCAACAACGCCAAAAACGATAGCCGAAAGTGGTCTCGTATTAAAAGCATACCCCAAAGCAAACCCTGAGATAAGCGGATAGAGAACATTCCCCGCGCCGTTTAGGGTGCGGATCAGCGCAAAAAGATAAAGCGCAAGGTAAAATCGGCTTACAGGCTCGCTAAACCATGTGGATCCCATGCCTGCAGTTGCCGGCGAAATAAGCGCAATCACAGCAGCGATAAGTGCAATAGGTTTGCTGTATGTTTCTTTGACAAAAAGGAATAGGAGAAATAGGGCACCGCCTGTGGCAAGCGCAGGAATAAGCCACGGCGCGTTAACAAACACCCCAAACATCAGCATTAAGGCGTTGCCAAACGGGTATTTGGAATACCATTTACCGTTTAAGATGTTGATATGCGGTGAAGACGAGAATCCATATTCGGGTGGCGCGGGCAATGAGATTTTGCCTTCAGAAAACAACTTGGCTTGGAATAGATACGATACAGTGTCGGGTTCAAAATAGGAAAAGTTTAGATATATACCGCTTAGGACTGTTGATAGCAGCACACCAAGTATGGAGATAATGAGAATAGTTTTGTTTTTCATTTATTTAGATTCCAGTTCTTTCGCCTTTGTAAAGTCCTTTTCCGCTTCATCAGACTGTCCAAGTGCTTTATTTACTACCCCACGATTTTTGTATGCGCTTATATACTTAGGGTTGATATTAATTGCCTTCGTATAATCATCAATCGCCGCTCGATAAAGTTTTTCTGCTTCTATTACATCACCTTGATCAGCTTTAGATTGACCAAGATGATGCTTTGCTGACCCGCGATTGTTATAGGAATAGGCATCGTTTGGTTCTAACTGTATAACGTGCGTACAATCAGCAATCGTCTCTTGATAGAGTTGCTGTGCTTCTGTTATATTTCCTTGATTCGCTTTAGATTGACCGAGGACAAATCTCGCTACTCCTCTATGGTAATAAGGAAAGGTATACTTCAGGTCAATCTTAATCGAGCGCGTATAATCTTTTATAGCTGCTTTATAGAGTTGTTGTCCTTCTGCTACATCACCTTGATCTGCTTTAGATTGACCAAGATGATACTTTGCCCGTCCGCGATTGTTAAGGGCGATGGTGAATTCAGGTTTAATCTTGATGGCTTGTGTATAGTCCTCTATAGCTGCGTGATATAGTTTTTGTGCTTCTGCCACATTCCCTTCCTCTACTTTAGCTAGACCAAGGCGAAACTTTGCTCGTCCGCGCCAATTGTAAGCACGAATATATTTAGGGTTATGTAAGATAGCGTTATCAAAATTAATTATTGCCTTGGTATAATTCTGAGCATCAAATCTATCTTCACCTTTCCCGCTGTAAGCATAGGCGCGGATATGATCTCGCTTTTGCCACTGCGTCAAAGGTTCTGGTGATACAGACCGAGTTAACAATACCTTAAGTATGTTTGAAGGAATAGCAAAACTGTAATCACCTGATCGGGTATTAATCCCAATGACTTCCCCTTTATCGTTTAGGAGGGGACCACCACTGTTCCCTTCAGAAGTTACAGCTGTCGTCCCGAGTAATTTGCCACTAATCTGAATGCCGTGTACATTTCCAGCTGTGACCTTGTATTTCCCACCGGGATATCCCACTGCAACAACAGGTTCTCCTTTTTGAACTAAATCACTGTCTCCCAAGGGCAACGGTATGCCTTCACCGGAAACCTTTAGGACAACGAGATCATATTCCATATCAAACGTAGTAACTTCCTCTACTTTCCAGATTGTCTCGTTGTTAATGAGTTTAGCGTAAACAGGTCCTGGGTTGTCAACAACGTGTATATTCGTTGCAATCTTGTTTGTGTCCACGAAGAAGCCGCTTCCAACGTTAATACTACCGTTCCAGTTTATCACACTGACTATAGATGTAATTCCTTTTTCGGATTCTATGAAGGCAATTGGAGTATTGACATCTGCCATATATCTCAGTTGGATAGATTTACCAACGTCAACAATGCCTTCACGGTACAACCGTTGTGCACTCGCTACATCACCTCGCGACGATTTCATATCTCCCAATTTACACTTTGAAATACCTCTATTACTATAGAAATCAGCATCTTCAGGGTCAATCTTGATGGCTTGCGTAATGTCTTCAATCGCTTCTTGATAGAGGTGTTGTGCTTTTTCTAAGTCACCATCGTTAGATTGAGATTCACTGAGCTCCACTTTTGCTATTCCCCGACCATTATAAGCTCTGGCATGTTCAGGGTTTAGTTTTATAGCATGTGTGCAGTCATCTATCGCTCCTGTGTAGTCATCTATGTAATACTTCGCTCTTGCGCGTTTATAATAAGCAAGAACATGCTCAGAATTTAGCGTAATGGCTTTATCAAAGTCAACTATCGCGTCCTTATATTGTTCGGCAGCGGATTTTTGTTCGCCTTGGCTGTGGTACACCTCAGAGCGGACAACTTCCCGTTTCCGCCACTCTACCAATGGTTTCAATTTCACTGATTGGGTAAGCAATACCCTGAGCGCGTTCGAAGGTATAGCGTAGTTGCCTGAATCATCACCATACGCGAGGGCAATCCCGATCACTTCTCCATTTCTGTTTAGCACGGGACCACCGCTACTTTCCTCAGAAGTTGCGGCTTCTATCCAAAACCATTTATCACTTTTTTGTATGCTGTCTATAGTTCCAGTGGTGGTTTTGTATTTGCCATCAAGGTATCCCACAACAGATACAGTTTCACCTATTTGAACCGCATCACTGTCACCTATAGACAAGGGTTTACCTTTGCCCGCAATTTTTAGGATGACAAGATTGTTTTTCACATCATACGCTGCAACACCTACAATTTTTAGAGTTTTCTCTGTATCGCTAAGTTCAACGAAAATCGGTCCGGGTTGTGCAACAACATGGATATTCGTAGCAATTTTATCCTTATCCACGAAGAAACCACTACTAAAACGAACTGAATCTCCAAATCGGTTGACTAAGCGGACTGTCGATTTTTTTGCTTTTTCTGTTGGTGCTAAGGTTTTTTTTGCAATCTGCTGGGGTGCCTGTGCACATGATAGAATAAATCCTAAGGTTACCAGTAAACTCAAGAAAGGTTTGATGCGATATTTCATAAGATGTGAATTTCCTGTTTTTGTTTGACACGTACTCTAAATATGATACAATATCATTTGGAGATATGATACCACGTTTTTAAATAAATTGAAAGGAAACGAATTATGGATTTGACACGTCAACCACCGCGTCGCCCATCAAATCTCGGTGTTGCCGGGATTGTTGGTGCAGCACGCATGACAGACAAGGCACGCGCACATAACGAGGAGACCCTCGGCGATTTTGTCTATGGAGACTATTCAGGTTTAGATCGCCGCATATTAGCGTTTTTGAATATCTCAGCAGACGATTTTGCGGAGGCAGCTGACGAATACCACGATGCGACACTCAGTTCTTGGATGCTTGAAAAAGGTAAGAAAACAGATGAGGAGATTGTAGCATTCAACCAAACGGAACTGGACAGACTGCCAACCGACAAAAAACATCAACAATTATTGAAAGAACGACTCGCTAAGTTTGCGCCTAATCGCACAGATATTAAAACAGTATTGCAATCCATTGAACTGGACGATTGGGGTTGTTTTTGGCAGGTGGATCTCACTGAACGTCCGCCGCGCAGTGCACGTGCAAGAGACGTTGCTGGCATCTGTGGCGTAGCACGCATGGCAGATAAAGCACGCGCGGAACGTGCAGGAAAAATTGGTGATTATAAATACGGTGATATTTCTGGACAGGATGTCCGCATTTTAGAATTCCTCGGTATTTCTGCTGATGATTTTCAGGAAGCAGCGGTTAACAATCCGAATGATATTGAGATAAGTGAGTGGATGCAGGAAAACTGCGATAAATCACATGAGGAGATTGATGCATTCAATCATGCGATGGTCAATCGTGGTCCTGATGAAACTTCACGGGAACGTTTTGAAGCGCGTTGCCAAGAGGTAGATCCAAGCCGCACAGACATCACCACTTGGGTGGCACTCCAAGACCTTGACGATCAGTTGAGTTTCGGTATTGTTGATCTCAATCGCAGCTCACCCCGCAGCCCTTACAATACTGATGTCTACGGAACGGTTCAACTTGCACGATTGGTTGACAAAGGTAGGGCATTTATTGGCAATACCTTGGGGGCTTATTTCTATGGAGAGGAGTCGGGACTTGACAGGATGACGCTCGGATTTTTGGGAGTATCACCTGCAGATTTTACTGAGGCACTAAAAACGTTGTCAACCGATGCAGAGGTTGAGGCATGGTTAAAGGAGAAATACCCAAAGAGTGAGGCGGACATCAAAGCATTTAATGAAAAGATGACGCAAATGACACCTGAAACCGAACGGCATAAGGCGATGATGACGAAAATGCTCAAAAAACTTGCTGCTGATCCTACAGATATCAATACTTGGTTTGCTATGATGGACCTTGATGATGAGAAGACGTTTGCGCTGTAGTTGCTTAGACTTACGCGCTAATGCTGTATAAGAAAAAGCGTGAATGGATTTAAAGGAAATTTGATCTTTTGGTAAGGATTAACACTAAATGACAGAGAAAACTCGGACTATTCTTCCTGTCAGAATTGCTAACGATGCTTTTGTTGTTAGAGGAGGTCAAAACCGAGTAGAAGATATTCAACGTGGAATAGGGACACATCCCAGTGGAATTCGTGGTGTATCGGTAGAAAGCGCTGAAGGTGTGACAATTGCCGAACTTTCTCGTGCTATTCCACATAGGCAAATTGGAGTGACAACAGTAGGCGAAATTCGGGAAGCTGGTGGTGATGTCATTCGAACTTCTGGTAGAAGCCCATATCATGCAACGCTGACAAGGCTTACGCCTGAAGAAACAAGTGAACTCCTTTCACCAACGATTCTAAATCCTATGCGGAGAGAAAGATGATGAAAAAATCAAGAGTCTTTGCAGATTTTCATAACGCTGATTCGAAAGGTAGATTACGTTTGAATTGCGCTGGAACTCTGGCTGACCTTGCCTGTCAGAAAATTACTTTACGAGATAGCCAACACCTAATCTTTTATAGTGAAGAATTGGAAGTTGACGGTATAGTGCAATACTCGGACGAAGAGGGTTTGTGGGTTGCAATAATTGATTGGAATGCTATCCGTGAAGTTACCTTAACAGATCCTAAAACACCATAATAATCTAACCTGTCTGATTTTGAGCAATTTAAAAATAGTACTGCCTTTATGGAGCATAACTATGAAAAATATTGAGGCGATTGCAGATGTTCAATCAAGAAAAAGGACAGATGCGAATGCAACATGGTGGGGATTTAACCCAGAGGATGCGACAGTCGGATTGCAAGCCGCAATTGATTCTGGCGCAAAACGGTTGATTGTCCCAAATATGTGTGCGGATTGGATAATTCGTCCTATTAAACTTGCCAGCAATCAAGAATTGATTTTTGAGCGAGGGACAGTTGTTTCGGCAAAACGGGGTGAATATCGCGGCAAAGGGGATTCAATGTTCACCGCACAAGATGTGGAGAACCTTACCATACGCGGATATGGTGCAACCTTCCGTATGTGGAAACAGGACTATATCACGGGGCTTGTGCTTGAGCAATTCGATTGGCATCGCTGGTATGGACAGTATCCAAAGGGAGAATGGCGAATGACGTTGTCGATTCGGGGTTCCAAAAATGTAAAGGTCTCTGGTTTAACGCTCAAGGATAGCGGCGGGGACGGCATCTATGTTGATGGCGGCAAAGAACAAAAATACTCTGAAAATGTGCTGCTGCGGGACATCGTTTGTGATAACCATTATCGGCAGGGAATCAGCGTTATTAGTGCTGAAAACCTAACTGTTGAAAACTGCACATTTGCAAACACGTGGGGAACGCCACCATCATCCGGTGTAGACATTGAACCCGACCTAATTGAACAGCGGATCAAAAACGTGATATTCTCTGGATGCCAATTCATAGATAACGCCGGGGACGGAATTGAAATTTTCTTAGCACATACCACAGATGAGACTGAAGATGTGTCAATACGTTTTGAAAATTGCTACATTAGCAGTCAACACGGGACGGGTATCCGCGTGTCAAAGATAGGCGACAAGGGTCCGGGTGGAAACATCGAATTTAATCACTGCACAGTTGAAAACACTATGGGTTATGGTATTAAAGTTCAGGAAAAATCGGTCAAGGGTGCACGTTTAAAGTTCAAGGATTGTGCTATCATCAACGCTGCTACCGATCAACAATTCAACGATGAATGGGTACCGATTTTGTTATCCTTGCCAAAACCGGATATTGTCCAAACGATGGGAGGCGTTGATTTCATTGATTGTTTTGTTGATGACAATTATGATCGTCCTGCCATAGCATTTACGCAACAGGACAGTGATTTACCGCTTCACGATATCACGGGAACGATAACTGTGCTGAATCCAAACGGTGTCCGTGATGAATTAGGTAAAGACAGGGAAAAACTTCCTCTGCTCGTTAAGGCGTATGAATAGAATGTAAATTTATCTCATATTAGAATCTGTAGAAGGCATCTATTCCGCAAGGAATATTAAAGTGGATAACTACAAAAAATTAATTTTAGGACATGGTTTGCATCATATTGCAAATTCATTGATAAGTATTATGTGTGTACTTATGTGTTTAACAGGCTGTGGAAAAGCACGGAGTGTCACACCCGCTACTGGGAAGGTGGAATGGGGCTACAAAGCAGAAAATGGCCCCAGGGTTTGGGCGCAGCTCAGTCCGGAATACGTCTTGTGTGCTGAGGGGAAGCACCAATCGCCAATTGATCTTGTAAACCCTATACCAGCAAAATTGCCCCTTATTCCGTACGACTACCGCCCAACAAGTATGAATGTCCGAAACACTGGCCATACAATTGAAGTTGCATGCCCGGAAGGGAGTTGGATTGAGGTTGATGGCACGCGGTATCAACTGCTCCAATTCCATTTCCATGCACCGAGCGAACACACGGTGGCAGGTAAATCCTTTGATATGGAGGCGCATTTCGTTCACAAAAGTGAAGATGGCATGTTGGCAGTCGTTGGATTGCTAATTAAGCAAGGTCGTCACAAGTTCGTATTTGATCCTATCTGGTCCCATCTACCCGCAGTTCCAGGTGAAACGCAACGCATTGAGAATGTCACTGAGGATGACAGCTTAATAGTCGATCCTCGTTTTATGTTTTCACCAAATGATCAGGTAGAGGATGTGGCTCCGTCACGTTTCGGGAATTACTACCGTTACGACGGTTCGTTAACAACCCCGCCTTGTTCGGAAGGCGTCAAATGGATTGTACTAACAACCCCGATTGAGATGTCTGAAGCACAAATCGCAGCGTTTAAAGCGATTATTCATGACAACAACCGCCCGGTACAACCTTTGAATGGACGAAAACTGTTCGTGAATTTTGCTGGGGACGAACGATGATTGGACAACAACCAGCACCATTCCTGAAAAAGTTACATGCCTGAGAAAGAAGCTCTGCTGTCTATAACGCGTTGATAATAGAGAAATAAACAATGTATCTATATCACGGAAGTAAGCAGTCTTTTCCAAAATTGAGAAAACGTAAAGCGCACGCGCCACCTGGGAGACCTCCAGAAGAAGCTTTGGAAGCGATCTATCTTACCCCTGACTTTCTCTTCGCATTGGCTTGTGCAGCAAGACCACCAGGAGTCTCAAATATAGATATTACAAACCGAACCATTTCCTTTGAAAATCCCGACCAGTTTGAGCCTGACGAGACGATTTATATCTATTTTGTAGACCCCGCAAAGATCTCAGAGGACAAGAAAATAGAAATTGATCCGTGGCAGATTGCTGTAATCGAAGATGAGATTATACCGGATAAGGTTGAAACATATAAGTCTGGAGACCTTTTTAAACACTACCGTCTTATAGATAAATCGGATTAACCTGATAGAGTGTCAACATTACACTGTAGATCGCGATTCGGAGATCGCTCCTACAGATTGACTGTTTATGGTAGGAGAGCACTCCGATTCCCGATTATTGCCTATAATTTTAGAATGGACTATCCACTACCAAAAAATAAAGAAAATTCAAATGTTAAGATTATTTACACCTGTCGCAATTGTCTGTGATCGCACGATGCTTCGGGAAGCAGACGCACTCCGTGGCGTGCTTGAAAGTTTCAGATTACATGTCGATTTCCACTATTTTGTCCAAAAACGTCAGATTCTTGATTTCTTTTCACAACAACGCAACTACGCGTATACAATTATCTTTTGCCACGGCTCAGGTGAAACGCCAGAGGATATGCATCTAAGACTTGAAGTCGTCGATCAGGAAGATGGGGATTACGATACCCCTGGCGATAAAGGTTGGGATGATGTCGTTGTTGAACTGACACCTACGAAAATTACCGAATACGTCCAAAATAGAGATGGCACGCTGCTTTCTACAGCGTGTGGTTCAGGAAGAGAACCAATAGCAGAGGCATTTCTAAAATCTGGCTATCAATACTATATTGCGCCCTTTCATCCCGATGACCCAGAGGAAATATATGTTGATCTTGATTCATCATTAGTCTTTTTTACCAATTTTTTCTATTATATAATGGACGGTGTGGACCGCGATTATTCAACAACTACCTATACAGAGCAAGAGGCTGTTGAAAAAGCAGCACAACTCGATCCACACTTTCGCTTCGGGACGAAGATATTCAAACGCTATACAACAGAGGAGAATACATAATGTTTATTGCTACATACAATGCTATCTATACCGTTGAAGATAATGGAGATGGAGAAGTTGTCCAAGTTTACAAAGGAACAGATCATCAAGAACACGGCGCTATGGTTTCACTGTCAAAAGGTCAAGCTGTGGTGTCTGCCTTGTCGGATGGAACGCTACTGGTTTTATCGGAGAGTGATGAGAAACGAATTCCAATAGGTATAGAGGATCCAATTGCTTCGTTGCTCGTTATTAGTGAGGACCCGTTGACACTGCTCATCGGAACGGATGAGGGGGCTTATGTCTATCGCCTCGTTGGAGAAGAAGGACCGGCTGAACGGGTTAAGTCGTTTGACGAATTAGAATGTCGAAAAGATTGGTATACGCCGTGGGGCGGTCCACCAGCCGTGCGGACTTTTGCTAAAACCCAAGACGGTTTTTGTTACGCAGATATCCATGTTGGGAGTATCATGCGTTCCAACGATGAAGGAATTTCGTGGGAACCTGTAACGCCAGAACTTCATAAAGATGTCCATCAGGTCGCTACGTGTCCTGCAGACGATAATCGAGTTTATGCAAACACGCAAAACGGTGTTTATATCAGTAAAGACCGAGGGAATTCGTGGGTAAACCGGATTGAAGGGTTGCCAGTTCGCTACGGCACTACTATTGCTGTACATCCAGCAGACCCAGACCTACTGATCGCCACAGTCCAAAATGGACCAAGAGGTGGTGGTGCTTGGCTCTGTCATTCGGAGAATGGTGGCGAGACATGGACTCAACTCAACGATCAACTAACAGAATCCACCGACCGAATTCGTACGGGCTGTATTGCATTTACATCCGATGGAACCGCGTGGGCAGTTATCGGAAAGACGCTTTATATTGGAAAGGAGCGAGCCACAGATTGGGGGGCGTTCTGGACAGTCCCCGAATCCGATAACGAATATCCCATCCAAACCCTTGCCGCTTAGTACATCATTGTAAAAGTGAGTAGAGGAGATTGTAGTTTTGAATGTATTAGGTATTGACTTTACTTTCTTTGGGGTGAGCGATATGCAGAAATCGCTCGCTTTTTATCGTGATGTACTTGGAATTCCGCTGGCATGTTTAGTGCATGAAGGCACATGGGCAGAATTTGAGATAAACCCCGGCACGCTTGTATTAGGACAAGGTTATGATTTTACTTCTCCCGGTGGCGGGACAGTTGCACTTGCTGTTGAAAACGTAAAAGCCACCATAGAAGAATTAGAACAAGCAGGAATCCATATACATTCACCTCTGGGGGAATCAGCAGTATGTTTTTGGGCGATAATCAAAGACCCTGATGGGAATAGCGTTATCATTCACCAGCGAAAAGATAAGACTGTCGGTTAAACGTTATTGACTTACTACTTTTCGTGAATAGCAAAAAGTGCGATTTAAGCAAATGATAAAATAAATTTTACAATTGGCGAAAATTGTGGTATAATATAACGTAAGTTAGGTGTAAGACTTCAAATATCATCGCAGTAAATCAACACCGCTAACTGGAAACAATATCTGAAATTGTAAAACTATTTGGGAGGTCGTATAGATGAATTACCGAGACATTATTACCATTGAACCTGGAAAACGTGGCGGAAAACCGTGTATTCGGGGAATGCGAATCACCGTTTACGATGTCTTAGACTATCTTGCTTCGGGCATGACAGTAGACGAAATTCTTGATGATTTTCCCTATTTAACCGAGACTGATATCCGAGCATGTCTTGCGTATGCAGCGGATAGAGAAAAAGCACAAATGGTTGTTTACACGAATGAAACTTCTATTCGATCAGAACCTGTCCCCCCAACTGGTGACTCGACTTGAAAATTTGTTTCCTAATTCTATCCATGCACAAGATATTGGGTTAGATACTGCACCAGATTCCGAATTGTGGAATTACGCCAGTGATAACGACTATCTCATTGTGTCGAAGGATACAGACTTCGGTGATAAAAGTGCAATGCATGGGCATCCTCCTAAGGTAATTTGGCTTAGGCGAGGAAATTGTTCTACAAATACTGTTGAAGAGATATTGACAGATTACTACTCGGATATCCAGGCCTTTGCAAGAAATCCAGATCAAGGATTACTTATCCTGTTATAAATTCATTTAACTTTACTTTTCTGTAATACTTTACTATAGTTTGGACACTTTTTGTCTCGTGGCAGTTGAGTTTCAACGGAAGAACTATTTTTCTACGAGTTCCACATATCAGTGGAACACTGCAATAAATGCTGCACTCCAGCGGAGTGCTATGTTTATAGAAAACAATTTCATATCTTGTAGCACTCCAGCGGAGTGCTATGTGTCGGAATCACATACCGCTCCGCCAAATCAACGGTATGAATGCCATTTAGGCATTCCCCGGAGCGGAGATGTCGTTTCATCAATGGGCTATAAACATATTGCTCCGCTGGAGCAAAGAGGATTACCGTTTTGTCCGTTGTGTTCACTTAGTGACATAAGGGGCGAAATAATTTCTTATATAAACCCATGTTTGAAAAATTGTCCAAACTATAGTAATACTTTAGAAAAACAAAGGAATTCAACGTATTTATGAAAACAATCACAAAACTCACTTTTATATTGGCTATTACCGTTTTAGTTATTGGGTTTTCCGGTTGTGAACGGATCCCGCAAGTCATGGATTCTCAGATAGAAACTCCAACACCGATGGAGGCACGCGACCATGTATGGCCTGTTGATCAGAACGGTGTTGAGGTTCCAGTGCCGGGAACGTGGGTATTGGTATCACACACTCACCATAATTCAACGTCCACAATCGGTGAAAGTTTTACCCTGCCTGCAGATCCACAACCTATTCTACAAACATCAGATGGAACATACGCTGATGGTGAAGGCATTCTCTGGACAAAAATAAGGCTTATAACCGCTGAAGGAGATAAGTGGCAATTCCTTGAACGTGTAGACACAAGTGTTTCTCCCCACCAACTCCACGCTATTGTCACCGTAGATGATAACGGTATCCCAATCCTTGAATACGGTCAATATCCTTTTGATTTGCCAAGACATAACGTGCAAATCTGGGAGAAACAGTAAGATAGCGAAAGTTAATTTATGCGCATACCGATGCTCTTCCGTTTTTCGCTATATGGATTCTTAAAAAATCAACGTTACTTTGAGCATTTTCTGCTTTTAGCATTTCGTGAGAAGGGTGTGTCATATTTCTTGTATGGTCTTCTTATCGGATTTCGGGAGATATGCACCAACATCTTTGAAATACCTTCCGGTGCAGTCGCCGACCTTTATGGCAGACGACGCGCCATGATTTTTTCGTTTTGTGCCTATATCACTTCTTTTGCTATATTTGCTGTGAGCGAATCGATCCTGATGCTGTTCTGTGGTATGTTTTTCTTTGGGTTAGGCGATGCGTTTCGCACTGGCACGCATAAGGCGATGATTTTTGACTGGCTTCGTCAGCAAGGTAGATCGGACGAAAAAACAAAAATATACGGCTTTACGCGTTCTTGGTCTCAAATGGGTTCCGCAGTTTCTGTTCTTATCGCAGGTGCTTTAGTTTTTTATCGTGGTAATTTCACAGACATTTTCTGGTTTTCAATTATTCCCTACCTGTTTAACATCATTAATTTCTTCGGTTATCCAGCTAAGTTGGATGGAGATAGGCAGAACGAGTTCTCTCTTAAAGCAGTTTCCCACTTGCTCGGCAACGCGTTGAAGCAGTCAGTGCAATTTCCGCCTCTTCGCCGTTTAGTTTTTGAGGGAATGGGTTTTGAGGGAATGTATAAAGCCAGTAAGGATTTCCTCCAACCAATCCTCAAGAATACAGCTGTTGCATTACCTATTCTTATAGCTTTAGATGAATCGAAACGGACAGCACTGCTTGTCTTGGGTGTATATTTCGTGCTTTTTCTTTTAGCCTCCTTTGCTTCTCGGAATTCTCATAGAGTATCAGATTGGCGGGGTGGCGACGAAGGTGCAGCGCAATTTATGTGGTGGATAGATTTAGCACTTTTTGCGCTCTTGATTCCGGCGCTTTGGTTCAGTTGGTATCCTGCAATTATTGCACTTTTTGTCGGATTAGCACTCCTTCAAAACTTCTGGAGACCCGGTTTGATTAGTAGATTTGACGCGCAGTCCACACCCGAAATGGGCGCAACGATTTTATCTATTGAGTCACAATCCAAATCGTTGGCTATGATTATTCTGGCACCATTGCTGGGATGGTTAGTAGACACAGGCGGTAACTTTTCCCCAGTTGGTATTGTTGGAACGTGCATTGCAGTAGCAATTCTCCTTGCATATCACAGCGAATTGGACGTAAATCCAAAAACATAATCCATAGTAATTGATTTAATAGTACCGACAATGGAACAAATTACCTTATTCCCCTTATCAGAAGAGCAATTTTCTCAACCCCAGCCGCCGCCAAAAAATGAAGAAGCTGTCGATAAGATACGTGGGTTACGGTATATACCGGACTATATCACTGAGTTCCAACATGATTGGTTGTTAGATCAGATTGACAAACAAGAATGGCACTACTTTTCCAAGCGTCGCTATCAACATTACGGACCTAAGTTTAACTACGAAACGGGAAAGTTGAAAGATGGTATGCAGATGAGCGATTTACCGGAATGGCTAAATAGACTTGCGAACAAATTACATAAAGATGGACACATACCGGAGGTGCCAAATCAGGTGCTTATCAATGAATATGAACCCGGGCAAGGCATTGGAGGACATATTGATAAAGAACCATGGTTTAAGGATACGATTGTCAATCTGAGTTTGGGATCAAGTTGTATTATGGAATTTACCAGCCGATACAACAAAACGAAAAAGGTTCCTGTTTGGCTTGCGCGGCGAAGTGTTGCTGTATTGCGGGAGGCAGCGAGATATACATGGCTGCACGGTATTCCCGCCAGAAAATCGGATGTGTGGGATGGACGTAAGTTTCCACGGCAGCGAAGAATATCATTAACGTTTAGACGGGCGATCATAGAATATAAAGGATGACTAATTTTCTTGACGAGGCGGATATTGTAAGGTCTATTGTGATATACTTACTACGAGTAAATTGATCCAATGGAGTACTAACCATGCAACAGTTATCCCTGTTTGACCTTGATCAGCAAAGTTCTCAACCACAACCTAAATTTAAAGAAGAGTTTACAATTAATGTAATCCATGGATTAAAATATATACCAGAATATATCAATGAGGTTCAACATGATTGGTTGTTAGATTAGATCGACAAACAACCTTGGCTTGATGACTTAAAGCGGAGAGTTCAGCATTACGGTTTTAAATATGATTACAAAGCTCGGAAAGTGAACCGTGATATGCGTATTGGTGATTTGCCAGAGTGGTTGGAGAGGTTAAGTAAAAAATTACACGAAGATGGACACATGCCAGAAGTAGCGGATCAGGTGATTGTCAATGAATACGAGCCAGGACAAGGCATAGCAGGACACATTGATTGTGAGCCATGTTTTAGAGATACGATTGCTTCTCTGAGTTTAGGTTCGGGTTGTGTAATGGATTTCACAAACAAAGATGATAAAACACAAAAGATTCCGGCATGGTTGGCACCAAGGAGTCTTGTTGTTCTAAGTGGTGAAGCAAGATATAAGTGGTTGCATGGTATTGCCGCAAGAAAATCAGATCCGTGGGAAGGTGAAAAACATGAAAGGGAGAGGCGTGTCTCGTTAACGTTTAGAAAAGTGATTATAGAATGATACTTAAAAATGCTTGGGAATGCGGCACGGTCGGGAGACCGCGCCTTATAAAACGAGGATAGTTAGAAACGTTCTGTCTTAACAGATGCCCATTGCGTCGTCAATTTTTCTTTCGCATCAACGGGGAACGGTTCATCGCGAGACAAATCGTCTTCAGGTTCACCTTCAAAATAACGGAAGTTATCCAGCCAGAAATCAACATCCGATTGCGCAACAGATAAACCTACCCACATGTTTCTGGCAACAGTTTCTTTTGCTGTGAAGGTGACAAAGTATTCTTCCCACTCCGGACCTGTAAGGTTGATATCACCACCTTGCCAGAATGTCCACGGGTCCTGTTGCTCTTGAATATTTAAACTCACCTGACGTGGTTTTTCAGAACGTGCCCAGAAGATAACAGTGTATGTTTCACCTTTTTCCATTGAGACATTTAGTTGCTTAACCTTAGCGTGCCAATTTGTGCCGGTTGCTTTGATACCGATGACTTTGAGGCATTTGTCCCCGTGCTGTGGATTTTTCTTGTCAATTTCCATCTGATACTCTCCACCCCGATCACAACACTGGCCATCCTCTAATTCCCAGGCGGCTAAATCATCTTCAAAACTATGGTTTTCAAGCAGTAGTTCGCCTTTTTCCCATTTTCCTAATTCTTGTGGGGTGCCTGCAAAAGCACTAAACCCTATTAGCATTGTCATTAAGACTACATTTACAAAAATCACTCTGTTCACGTAAAATCCTCCTTTGCGCGCTTGCTTATAGGCACGCCTTATATGATTAACTTTCTCCTCGCATAAGAGATTCTATTTTAGGTAGTATTTGCACCACAGCTGCTTGGTCAACCTGTTCAGCGATGCTTGCATAACCTGCGGTCTGTATCATTTCAGCGAGATTTTGCCTGAGTTGCTCAATTGTCCACGCAACCGAATCCGGCACTTCTGCTTTATCAAGATTTCGATGGTCGTTTTTCCCAGAAGGGTCGTAATGATAGTGCGGGTTTTTACGGAAGCAGTCAAAACGTAGCAGTTGCACATTTTCGCCATCCGCTTTTCCGAAAACACGCACGGAGGGACCACCATCTTCACCGAAATTACGGTTGTCCACGTGGAATTCAACACCACCTGCGTGGAATACTTTTTCATCCATGATTTTTCTTCCTAATTTTTTAAAGATATGAGACAATTATACATAAATCCCTATTCGTGTCAATTGAAAAATAACTAATGTTTAGACAACACAATCGGCAAAATCGCCCAAAATCTTTTTTATAGTATTTACTATAAAAAATACTTGCAAACCAGATAACAACATGCTATACTATTAAAAAATGAAGTCGGTTTATTTAACGATGAAAAAGCAACTGCTTGACAGTTTTGGACGTGTCCATACAAACCTCAGAATCTCCGTTACAGATGTGTGTAACTTTCGGTGCATCTACTGTATGCCTGAAGACATGGTATTTATGCCAGATTCAGCGCTGATGACTTATAATGAGATTCTGCATTTCACACGTATCTTTGTCGGGTTAGGGGTTAACAAGATTCGGATCACGGGAGGCGAACCGCTCGTCCGTCCCGGTGTGCCGCACCTCATTGAACAACTTGGGCAGATAGATGCGTTGAAAGACATCAGTTTGACGACTAACGGCATTGGACTGATTACCCAAGCGCAGGCACTCTACGATGCTGGATTAAGACGTATCAATGTCAGTTTGGATACGCTCAACGAAGAGAAGTTTGAGCAGATGACGCGACGCAAAGTCCTCTCGCGTGTAATTGAAGGACTCAAAGCAGCACACGACTGCGGGTTCAATCCGATTAAAGTCAACGCCGTTGCAATGCGCGGGTTTACCGACGATGAAATCGTGGATTTAGCCACCTTCGCCCGTCAAAACAGTTATCAGCTGCGGTTCATAGAGTTTATGCCGCTTGATGCCGATGATATTTGGGGACGTAACATGTTCATCCCCGGCAAAGAAATTATAGATAAAATTAGCAGCGTCTATCCATTGGAAAGAATGACGCTGAATGGCGATGCCAAGAGCGATACGGCACAACGTTTCCGTTTTGCAGATAACGGTACTGAGCTTGGTGTTATACCTTCGGTAAGCGAACCGTTCTGTGAAAGCTGCAACCGTATCCGTCTTACTGCTGATGGGAAGTTCCGAACGTGCCTTTTCTCGCTAACTGAAACTGATTTACTCACGCCACTACGCGAAGGTGCAGACGATGAAACGATTGAAAACTTAATAATTGATGCAGTGGCGAAAAAAGAGGCGGGACATAAAATTAATGCTGCGGATTTTGTCAAACCTGAGCGGAATATGTCAAGGATTGGGGGATAAACACCTAAGGAAATTCAAAGGATTGTCATGGAAAAGAAAAAAGATATAGGACATTTACAAAAAACTCAAGATGATTTCGCTGAGATTGACATAAAATTGGTTGAAGCTTACTTCAATAGTGCTGTCGGATATCTGAAAATAGGTGAACTTGAATTCGCAATAAAAGCAGCAATGAAAGCATTAGAAATTAATTCAAACTATCATCCCGCTCATGTGCTTTTAGAAACTATAAAACAAGAATACTTAATTTTTGGACTCACTTGTCTAAAAGAAAACCAATTTAACGATGCAATTCGATCATTCCAATGTGCTATCGCAATTGATCCAACTTTCATAGAAACATATTGTGAACTCGGTCGCGTATATCTTAGACAACTAGATGAAGAAGAAAGCGAAACAGAGGAAGTTGATGCAATCACATATATTTCAAAACGCATAACACCCTTAGTGATGGCATCGAAATTGGTTTCGGAAGCTTTACAAATTAATCCAACACATCAACAAGCTCAAAACCTATTAGCAGATATAAAAAAACGGGTAGAAAAAGAAGCACAGTACGATTTTTTAGATTCTATTGGCATTGATCACGATTGGTACTTGGGTAAACAAGAAAGAAGTGAATTAAAGCATGCCCATGTAAAATGTATGCGGGAAAATGGAATAGATAATTTAATTGAAGCCTTATTCTTGGTGGATGTAAGATGGGGTTTAGGATATATCATACCCACATTAGTAATAGAAACCCGATATCAGTATCCTCATATACTTATGAGGATACCTGACTGGGGTATTTTTCTAACTGTGGCAACAAAAATAGTTCAAGAAGCCTTACGAATTGATTCAACGTATCAACCAACCCAAGACCTTTTAGAAGTTATTGAAGAGAAATGGTTAGAGGAAGATTCCTACTATAACTTTTTAAATTCTTTAGCAGAATCGTACTATCTAAAAGTGAAGACTTCATTAGAATCTGGGAAATTAAAATCTAGTATTGAGAATCTGTTTCAGCTTTCAGACAGTATTGATTATTCTGAGTCCTCAGAAGAGTTAAAAGTGTTTGACACTCTACGATACTCAAGCGATATTCTAGCACAAATTCGCGAATGGCCTTGGCAGGTAGTCGTTACTATAGGTTTATTTTTGGAAGGCAAACACTCCCAGGCATTAGAACTTTATCATTGTTTTCCGTTGAATTCAGCGGAAAACTACAGTCTTATTTGGGAAAGTTTGGAGATAGCATTGTCAACAAGCGAGTACTTAATGGCAGAGGAATCGTATGATGAGACAGAGGCCAAGCGTGCTGCAGACGAGGCGGAATACTGGAATTCGGATGAGGGACACAGAAAATTAATGGAGATATCTTTGGGGCCAGAGTCCGCATATTTGGAACCAATAGAAACAGAACCTGATTCTTCTCCTTCATACGAGGAAGAATTGTATGAAGGATATTTGAATGAATTGAAGTGGGAAGAAGCAGAAGAATTATATGGGTTTTATCCATCTTACGGGTACTACGAGGAGTACGACCAATTGGACGAGTTGGAAGAAATGGAACATTATTCTCAATTTGAACCTGATGAGATGGTAGAAATACAAGATATAATCCACGAAGAATTGGAAGAAATAGAATTTCATTCTCAATAGTCATCTCAAAGAGGAGAGAAGACAACTTGCTAAACAATAACGTGGGTTCGGTATTAAGTCTACTTTCATGAATTCACAGGTTTCTCTGTTTTCCTTGTTTAAGGGGTTTAGAACACAAAAAATAGATAAAAACAATTTCCTATCTATACAGAAACTCCTGTTAATTGACATGCTAAATTGACTCTAATAGGTTTCACGATGTTTAATCCAACTTATAAACCTATTGGCTGGAATATAAGAGAGAACATCTATGAGAACATGGCGCGAATGTCTTATTGAACAGATTGCTGACCAGAAAAGTGCAATTGCCTATCTACAAGCAATCCTTGAAGACTACCAAATCTACAAGAATCCTGCTGCAGTTCAAAGATCACTCCAAACTGTCGTTGAAGCGCAAGGTGGTGTTTTTGCATTAGCAAAGCAGGTAGATATGGACCCGCAAGTTCTTTCAAAAATGATTACCAGTGAGGATGTCCCTTTGATTGATGCAGTCGGAATTGTTCTTGAGGCACTTGGATATCAACTCTCAATCCAACCGATAAACCTTGAAAACCGTAATCATGGGACCTATACCGATGCGTTAGAGACACAAAACACATCGGCACATGTAGTGGAAAATTGATCGATTAACAACTATAGTGATGCAAAATGCGTTCACAATGGCAACGCAAAACAAAAATTAAAACAGATGAAAAATCAATAGCAAGCACTAAATATTCTAAATTTATATAAATAAGGAGTCCGAAACCAAGAGATGTGCAACGACCTAATAATTCAAGATTTACATGTCAGTGTGCAAGGAAATCCGATTATCAAAGGATTAAATTTAACCGTCAAACAGGGCGAGGTGCATGCCCTTATGGGACCAAACGGGTCCGGTAAAAGCACACTTGCCAAAGGGTTGATGGGACACCCGTTCTATGAAGTTGATTCTGGTGAGGTGATCTTTAACGGCATTGATGTGCTGGAATTGGAACCGAATGAACGCGCAAAATTAGGACTTTTCCTCGCTTTTCAATATCCAACTGCTATCCCAGGCGTAAGTTTAGCGAACTTCCTACGGATTGCTGCCAGTGCTGTCCGTTCTGCAGAAACAAACGGTTCCGAAAACAACGAACTGATACCGATGCGGGAATTCCGTAAAGAACTACGTGCAAAAATGACACAACTCGGCGTGGACGATTCCTTCGCAAGACGTTATCTCAACGATGGATTCTCTGGCGGCGAAATGAAACGTGCGGAAATCCTGCAACTTGCAATGCTTGAACCAAAAATCGCTATCCTTGACGAAACAGATTCTGGACTTGATATTGATGCTGTGCGCATTGTCGGTGAAAGTGTCAGCAGCTTGGTTGGACCTGAACTCGGTGTCCTGATTATCACACACTATCCTCGATTGTTGGACTACATCCGTCCGCAGTTTGTGCATATATTGCTTGATGGTAGGATCGTTGAATCCGGTGGATGGGAACTTACACAGGTGTTAGAAGCAGAAGGCTACGATCCAATGCGGGAAAAATACGGCATTGCTGAAACTGTTCAAGAAAATACAATTTAAGAGGAGGAATACAAAATGGCAACCCCTGAAACGAGAGAAGTTGACGAAATCGGAATTAGTAAAGACTATCAATACGGGTTCCACGATGATGTGAAGCCAACGTTCAAATCCCGAAAAGGGTTGGACGAAGAGGTCATCAATCAGATGTGCGACATCAAAGAGGAACCGGATTGGATGCGCGAGTATAGGCTTAAAGCCTATGAAATCTTTAAGCAGAAGCCGATGACAAAGTGGGGTGGCGATCTTTCCCAACTTGATTTTGACGATATTTACTATTATGTCAAAGCCTCTGACCGAAGTGAACGAAGTTGGGACGATGTGCCAGAAGACATCAAGAAAACCTTTGACCGACTCGGTATACCGGAAGCGGAACGGAAGTTCCTCGCAGGTGTCGGCGCACAATACGATTCCGAAGTGGTTTACCACAATATCGTTGAGGAATTGGATAAAATCGGGGTCGTTTTCCTTGATACTGATACCGCAGTCAAAGAATATCCCGACCTTGTGAAGAAATACTTCGGGACTATCATTCCTTCTGCGGATAATCAATTCGCCGCGCTGAACAGTGCTGTCTGGAGTGGTGGTAGTTTCGTTTATGTGCCTCCCGGCGTAAAGGTTGAATACCCACTGCAAGCCTATTTCCGCATCAACAGCGAAAACATGGGGCAGTTTGAACGCACACTTATCATCGCTGACGAAGGTTCACAGGTGCATTATGTTGAAGGCTGCACCGCACCAACGTTTAGCAGTGAATCCTTGCATAGTGCGGTTGTTGAAATTGTCTGTATGAAAGGTTCGCGGGTGCGTTATACCACAATCCAGAACTGGGCGGGGAATGTATACAACCTCGTCACTAAACGTGCGATGGCTTACCAAGATGCGCAGATGGAATGGGTTGATGGCAATCTCGGTAGTAAGTTGACGATGAAGTATCCGAGTGTCTACATGATGGAACCCGGTGCGCGGGGTGAAATTCTCTCCATTGCGTTCGCAAGCAAAGGGCAACATCAGGATGCGGGTGCGAAAGTCTACCATTGCGCGCCACACACCACATCGCAGATTACGTCAAAGTCCATCAGTAAAGATGGTGGACGTTCCAGCTATCGTGGTTGGGTTGATGTCGCAAAAGGCGCAAAGGGTTGTAAGTCGCACGTCGTTTGTGATGCCCTCATTCTTGACAGAGATTCACGTTCAGATACCTATCCTGTCATTGAGATCAATGAAAACGATACCAACATTGAGCACGAAGCACGTGTTAGCAAAATCGGTGAAGAGCAGCTTTTCTACCTGATGAGTCGTGGACTTTCGGAAGAGGAAGCATCTACCATGATTGTCAACGGATTCATTGAACCGCTTGTCAAGGAACTTCCGATGGAATATGCTGTTGAGATGAACCGTCTCATTCAACTTCAGATGGAAGGTTCAGTCGGTTAAGTGGCTATCGGTTGTCAGTTGTCAGTCGTCGGCTAAGAGACACTTTGTAACAATCTGCCCAAACTTGGAGTAGCCCAAGAAGTAGTAAATTGTTATGCCGATACTTCTTAACTGAAAACGAATAAAGGACAAGAAATTGCAAAAAGGTGATTTTTCAAAAGATTTTGTTGAGAAAATAGCGCAAGATGAGCCGCAGTGGATGCGTGAGAGACGGTTAGAGGCGTACGCACTCTATGAATCGTTGCCGATGCCACATACAACCGAAGACGATATATGGCGGCGCACCGTTGATATGCGGACACAGGATTACTGGCGGCGAACTCGGCGACATCTCCGTGGCTTTGCAGTGGAGAATTATCATCCCGCTATCGGACTGAATGGTGACACATCGGTTGAAGTGCCTAAAGATTCTGAAGATGCTGCGGGTGTCATTCTTCAGTTAGATGGACAACATCAACACACATCCTTGTCTGCTGAATTAGAAAAACAGGATGTCTATTTTGCTGACCTCAACACGGCACTAAAGGAACGCGACGAACTGCTCCGTGACTACTTTATGACAAAGGCAGTCACGTTAGAAACAACGTTAAAAAGTGGGAATATCGCCACTCGTAACAAGTTTGACGCACTGCATGGCGCATTCTGGCAAGGTGGTTATGTCTTATATGTTCCAAAAGGTGTCAGAGTTGGAGTGCCGTTGCGGGTTTATATTAGACTTGCCGAAGAACAACACGCTGACTTGTCACATATACTTGTCATCGCTGAAGAGAACAGCGAAGTCGTGATTTTGGAAGACAACTCATCTATGAACCAAGAGGCAGGCGGTCTACATAGTGGTGCAGTAGAGATTTTCGCTGGTCAGAATGCGAATGTGACTTATGTGCAAGTTCAAAACTGGAATCGGCAGGTCTGGAATTTCGCTTCACACCGAGCCGTGGTCAGTAAAGACGCGCACCTCTGCTGGGTCACAGCCACTTTTGGTGGTAGGTTGAACAAACTAAACCAAGCGATTGTGTTAGAAGGGAACGGAGCGAACGCGCAAATGTTAGGTTTGGCTTTCACCGATGCGCGTCAACATTTAGATGTTAGCACCGCACAAGAACACGTTTCACCGCATACCTCAAGTGATCTGCTATACAGGACTGTCCTGAAGGATAGATCGCAGACGGCTTGGGGTGGGAACATATATGTTTACCCTGCGGCGAACTATACCGATGCGTATCAGAAAAATGACAATCTGTTGCTCAGCGAACGCGCGCATGCAGATACGTTGCCCGGATTAGAAATTCAGGCACATGAAGTCCGTTGCACACACGGTGCAACCGCAGGAAAGATTGATACCGATCAAGTTTTCTATTTGATGAGTCGTGGTTTAACTTACGCACAAGCAGAAAAACTGATTGTTGACGGATTTTTTGAACCTGTCATGGAACGCGTGCCGATGGAATCGGTACGAGAAGAACTACAAGAATTTGTCTCACGCAAGTTAGAAACATAGTACAGTCTATTTCATAATCGTTGGAGGGCTTTGTAAGCTCGATTTAAAATATGAAGCACGTCATAAGACGTTGCCACAATAGAAAGGAGTAACTACAATGGATCAACCCAAAATTATCGCTTACATGAAACCTGTCTGTGGCTGGAGCAACGGTGTCCGTGCCATTTTCGCCAAATACAATTTGGAATATGAAGACAGAGACATCATCAACAACGAAGACAACTATCGTGAAATGGTGCAGAAAACACGGCAACCTTATCAGCCGTGCGTCCAAATTGACAACATCATGCTTGCCGATGTCAGCGGCGATGAAGTGGAAGCATATCTGCTTGAGGAGGGCATTGTCGCAGCCAACGATGCTGAAACTGATGTCCCAACTGATCAGGCATGCGAAAGCCACGATACAGCTCCTGTCAATATCGGTTTCCCAAGCAGATAATTGTCTTTTTACCGTAGGCGAGGCGTTCATGCCTCGCCATTACTAATGTAAATATGCTTAAAGACGGTTTATGTCGATATTTTATAGAGGAGCGGGTATTGATACTTACTGGCATCTCCACAATCCGACAGATAGTGGTTTTACAGCAAGAGCACCGGAAGTGTCCCCCACAACTGCTCGTCTAATGCAGCATATTTCAAGAGGAACTAACAACAGTCCTTTTATTTCGCTAACACTCTCATACGCGGTAGCTCGAGACTATGCACTATTAAGTAGTCCAGAGATTCCAACACCGAGCAAACCTGCCTATGTGTATGAAATAGAGTTTCAGGATCCGTTACCTTCTGGACTCAAAGTGTTAGATCCGGTTAAGGAGGTTGCCCAGACATTACCACCTCCACCTACTATTGGGCCCGCTTACCAGCACGACGGATCCCAAGAATTTCTGTTAGGCGTTGTAAATCCAAGAAATATGGGGCATTTTTTAGTGCGACATTCGCCACAGCCTCCGTTGAGCGAAGGCACGCCTCGTCCACCTAATTTGACACTTGAATTGGAAACATTAGTCAGAGCCTTACGAGATGCCGAAATTCTTGCTTATGGAACAATTCCCGCAACTTGTGTCGTGAACTGTTTTGATGTTTATGTTGATATGCATCCCTCACAATAAATAAGGAGCACTTTCATGAAACATATAGTTGATAATGTCAACAAACTTGAACTCACATTCAAGACCATAGACTTGGAAGGGCGCATCCCCGGTACTGACTCAATTGAGTTTTTAAGTGTGGAAGAACCTTATCGGGAAGGTCGTAGATATAGCCCATTTGTGCGTGTCCGTTATGCCCTGAATGGTGTAAAACAAGATAAAGCTTTTCCGTTGGATGTTGACAAAGGCATATTCCTCTCTATTGATGACAATGTGTTAGAAGAAAAACTAAGACCAATTGCCTCTAAAATTGTTGAGATTCTTCAGGAACATGCCGCACAATAGAATGCTAAACGTTAGATAGTAGAACAATCATATCTGGTTTAAGTTGGTATAATGCGCAACGGAGAAAATCATGGATACCATAAAAGACTTTGAAATCAAACAGCGAAAATATATGCCCGTCTTTCCAAAAGCGAGTGGCAAACCAACTGTCTATATTGAAGGCTATCCGTGTGAGGACGATGAACCGATGGCAGCAACTATATTTCACGGTGTGCAAATTAATATTTTTTATGACCAACTTTCGAGATATTTTGCTATCAATGAAGAGATATTTATCGGTGTCGATAGTTTCATCTATTACGTTGAAGGTGACATAACTAAGTCGGTTGCTCCTGATATTTACGTTGTGTTTGGAGTTAGTCAAGACATTGGGCGTCGCAGTTTTTATACGTGGTCAGAAGGCGCTGTTCCTGTAGCAATATTTGAGTTTCTTTCAGATTCGACTGCGAATCAGGATCGACATGAAAAAGTTGAACTGTATCTAAATGATATAGGTGTTCAAGAATACTTTATTCATCAACCGGAAATGGAGAAGCCGCCAGAGTTTCGTGGGTGGAAACGGACTCCATCAGGTGAAATTGTTGAGATGTTACCAGATGCGGAAGGTGGTTTGTTCAGCGAAGCGTTAAATCTTTGGTTTCGATGGGAGAAACATCGAAACCATGTTAGACTTTTACGTCCGTCTCTACCTGATGGCACACCGATAGCAACTTCTATGGAAGAAGAACACATCCGAATAGAAGAACAGCAACTTCGTAAGGTAGCAGAAGCACGTGTAGAAGAAGAAGTGCAGAGACGACAAGAATTAGAAGCAGAATTAGAACGACTCCGTGCACAACTTGCAAACCGTCAAAACGATAATTAAATCTATTTGGATATAATATGACACAAAAAACAAAACACACCTCCGACTTTCGTCCACTTGATGTCCAAGCCATTCGTGGAGATTTCCCAATCTTCGCGGACACGCCGCCGTTAGCATTCCTTGACAGTGCTGCGTCAACACAAACACCACGCCCTGTCGTTGAGGCAATGGACGCATATTATGATACCTATCGTTCCAATATCCATCGCGGCGTTTATCGTATTTCAGAAGAGGCGACAGACCAATATGAAAAAGCACGGCAGAAAGTCGCACAACTCATTAACGCACCGCGTACAAGTCAAGTTGTCTTCACACGGAATACAACGGAGTCCATCAACCTTGTTGCATACAGTTGGGGAAGTCTAAATATCCAGCAAGGCGATGAGATTGTACTCACCGACCTTGAACACCATAGCAACCTTGTTCCGTGGCAGCTGCTTGCACAACGCACTGGCGCGACACTTAGATTTCTTGAGATAACCGATGAAGGTTTGCTTGACTTCACACAACTCCGCGATGTGTTGTCCCCCAAAACCAAACTGGTAGCGATAACGCACGTCTCTAATGTTCTCGGCACAATTACCCCGATTCAGTCTATTATAGACGCTGCACATACTGCAGGTGCAAAGGTCATCGTAGATGCAGCACAATCCGTGCCACATTTTCACGTTGACGTGCAGCAGTTGGACTGCGATTTTCTTGCATTTTCTGGGCATAAGATGTGCGGTCCGACTGGTGTCGGTGTGCTATACGGCAAATCGGAACTGCTTGACGATATGCCACCCTTTCTCGGCGGCGGTTCAATGATTCGCTCTGTTGAACGCGATATATCAACCTACGCAGATGTGCCCGCGAAATTTGAGGCAGGCACGCCAAGCATCGCTGAGGCAATCGGACTTGGTGCTGCCGTAGATTACCTCACGCAAGCGGGATTAGCATCAATTCATGTGCATGAACAGGAACTCCTGAAATATGCACATGAACGTCTACAAGAGATTGAAGGCATTACTATATATGGTCCAGCACCGCATCAGAAAGCAGGCGTTATCTCCTTTGATATGGAGGGCATCCATCCGCATGATATTGCTGGCATTTTGGATACGCATAACGTTGCTATCCGTGCAGGGCATCACTGCGCGCAACCACTGATGAAAAAGTTAGATGTTATCGCCACTGCACGTGCCAGTTTTTACTTATACAACACACTTGAGGATGTAGATCGTTTATACGAAGGACTGCAAAAAGCACAGACTCTCATGACCCGGAGAAATAAATGAACATATATCAGGAAGAACTGTTGGATCACTACGAAAACCCAAGCAACTACGGAACACTCCCAAACCCAGATATCTCACACGAAGAGGATAATCCACTATGTGGTGACAAGATTCGGATTGACTTAATTGTTGAGGATGACATTATCAAAGAGGTGCGTTTTTCTGGTCACGGCTGTACCATTAGTTTAGCCGCCGCTTCTATGCTGACCGAAGAGATTGTAGGTAAATCACTCACAGAAGTAAAAAAACTCTCCAGAGACGACATTTTGGATATGGTTGGCATTCCGTTGGGACCCGTCCGTGTAAAATGTGCTTTATTGGCACTCAAAGTTCTCAAAGCGGGTGCTTACGGCATTAAAGGCTGGCCCGGTGAGGAAGATGAATAAGAAAGGAACAGATGGCAGAATTCTATAAAGTAGCGAAAGTTGGTGAAGTGCCATCCGGCACGAAAAAATTGGTTGAAGTAGATTTCGTCCCCGTGCTACTCTTTAACGTGGAAGGCGAGTTTTACGCGATGGAGGATGTCTGCACACATGATGGCGGTCCTTTAGGTGAAGGCTTTTTAGACGGTGATGAGATAGAATGCCCACGGCACGGCGCACGATTTTGTGTCAAAACTGGAAAAGCCCTTTGCATGCCCGCCGTTGAAGATATAGAATGCTTTCCCGTCAAAATTGAGGACGACGAAATATTAGTTAGCATCGATTAACCACTACCTCATCAGAGTGGATTACCATAGCCACTATAGGAGGAAAAGAAATGGTAACAGAAGAATCTGTATTAGAATCTATCAAAGAAATTATTGACCCCGAAATCGGTATTAACATCGTGGATATGGGACTTATCTACGGCGTTGACATTGATGACACAACTGTTGATATTACGATGACCCTAACAAGTCCTGGATGTCCCGCAGGCGGACAAATTGTCAACGGCACACAGCACGTTACGCAACAGATGGATGGTGTTGAAGAAGTTAATGTCAATGTTGTCTGGAATCCGCGTTGGACCCCCGAAATGATGAGCGAAGACGCAAAGGATGAACTCGGTATCTTTTAACAAATTTATGAGGTCCTGATGGAATACAAAATCCCCCTTGTTCTGACACACAACCTGAGGGAGGCTATACAGTAACTTCTCCACTGTTGCCTGAGTTGGTTGCCGAGGGTGATTCGTTAGACGAGTCGTTAGAAAACGTCAAAGACGCTTTTAAAGCAGTGATGGAACTCTATCAAGAATTAGGACGTTCATTGCCAGAAAATATCCAGAGTGGGATAGTCGTGCAACACTTTCCCTATTAATAGTTCCTGTCATTTGCAAGCATACACGTATAAGGAGAAGAATCATGTCAGAAAAAACGTTTACTTTCACTGAATGCTTGATCGTTATAGCATATCTCTGTTATCTACAGTCCATTAACCGAGAACAGACTGATCAACTTCCAACAAAAAAAGAAGCGGATGCGTTTGGCCCACCTCGTAACGAAAAAGGAAGTGATTCTATAAAACGCCCCAACTATACGTTAGAAGACTTGTTGGCACAAATACCAGAGGATGGTGCAAACCGCAAGAAGGCAAAAGATGCTTCATTCGGTCCCCCGCGGACAGAAAAAGGGAGTGGTTCTATAAAACGCCCTGATTATACACTGAAAGACCTATTGGACCAGGTAAAAGATAGTTCACATGATGAAATAGACACCGGGCCGCCGGTGGGCAATGAAGTATGGTAGGGTTAACAAACGTTCCACTGCGCGGAGATGTGGTATGGATTGACTTCAATCCTCAAACTGGACATGAACAAGCTGGTCGTCGACCTGCAATTGTGCTAACTACTAAAGATTTTAACGATAAAACCAGTTTAATGGTTCTTTGTCCGATTACTCGGAGCAGTGTAAGAGAACGGAGAAATCCGTTTGCAATTGCCATTCCTGAAGGGTTAGAAGTTGATGGGGTTATTCTTGCAGACCAGATTAGGACTATGGATTGGCGGGCGAGAAACGCAGAATTTATTTGTTCTTTACCGACAGAGACAGTAGATGCCGTTTTAGAAAGAATCGGAGTTCTCTTAAAAATACTGTAGGTCTTCACAATGAATACAGTTAGTAAAAGTCCGAAAACTCTTAAAAAACATGACAACGCCTTTCAGATTGAATGGAAGGATGCACATGTGAGTTGGTATCCGTATCGTTATCTCAGGCAGATGTGTCCGTGTGCCGAATGTGCGATCATCAGACACGAAGGTAAGGATATCCATTCCCTCTTTTCACCACAAGGCGATGGTGACATAACGCTAATAGAGGTTTCAGACGATATTCAACCGCTTGATATCCAGTTAGTTGGTCGTTATGCACTCCAATTCAGTTGGGATGATGGGCACAATACCGGCATCTATCCGTTTGAAATTCTACGCGAAACCTGTCCGTGTCCGGAATGTATGCCGTTGCCACCTATTCAAAACCAGGAAGAAACTGAATAATGCAGACAAAACCCTCACTCCCCGAAATCTCACCACAAGAACTGAAACAGAAATTAGACGAAAATGAGTCTGTGTTTTTATTAGACGTGCGTGAACAGAGTGAATACGACATCGTGCATATTGAAGGTGCGCGGTTAGTCCCACTCAACACATTGCCGCATCATATAGACAGTCTCCCATCAGACCAAGAAATTATTGTCTACTGTCATCATGGACAGCGAAGTCTCTACGCTACTGCCTATCTACATCAAAACGGATTTACCGATACAAAAAACCTTGCTGGTGGGATTGACCAGTGGGCAGTCCAAATTGATCCGACCCTGAAGCGCTATAGTTAACGTCTTTCCCAATGAATTCAGCATTTTTAAAACGGATAAAAAGGATTGATTTTTGCCTAAGAATATAGTATCATATCGTTAACATTACTGCTATTAAGGAAATACGCATGGCATCTCTTCCTGCACAAACCCTCTTTACCCCTGAGGAGTACATCACCCAAGAACGAAAAGCACTGCACAAAAGCGAATATCTCAAGGGACAGATATTTGCAATGTCTGGGGCAAGTCGCGCACATAGTCTTATCACAGGAAACATATTCAATAGACTTTACAACCAATTAACGGGGTCAGATTGTGAAGTCCATTCCAGTGATATGCGTGTGCAGCCGAGTCCAATAGCCTACTTCTATCCAGATGTCGTTGTTGCCTGCGATGAACCTCGTTTTGAGGATGATGTTTTTGACACACTTCTGAACCCGATTGTTATCGTAGAGGTGCTTTCACCTTCCACTGCAGCCTATGACCGAGAGGAGAAATTTTCGCACTATAAGCAACTGACGTCGTTGCAAGACTACATCCTTGTTTCACAACACAAGTTCTGTGTTGAACATTATTGCCGGCAAGATCGACAGTGGGAACACACCGAATTGCGTGCACCTGAAGATGTGCTGACGCTTACCTCAATCGGATGCAAGATATCCTTGCGTGACATCTATATGCGCGTTACAATTACTGAATCAAGAGGAGGACATCCGTGATCGTTGAATTTGAAAACCGCTCTGGTGATATGGAGCAGGCAGAAATGGAAATTGATGAACCTTGTCCAACCTGTTGTGGTATGCTATTCCCTGTTATTGAGTCTAAACCCGAAAGTGGATACCGCTGTAGCAGCTGTGGTCTTGTCTTTAAACCTGTAGAGGAAGAGGCAAAGGTCGTTTCCGATTAAGCTGTAACTCAATCAGATTATTCAATCTCCCGAAAGTCTGGAACTTCCACCGGTGCGCCCCCGTTTGCAATAGATTGCTCTGAAACCAACCCCGGCACCGTAAAATCCATCGCTGCATAGACATCTAACGGTGGCGTAGTATCCTTGAGGATACTATCAACAAAATCGCGCACCTTAAAATACTCACCGAGATCACCAACATTCTGTGCCTCAGCAGGTGGGTTTTTCCACCGTTCAGGCAGCAAGTCTTCAAATTGAGAGAGCGGTCTCCACTGCTCGCTTATGCCAAACTCACTCAACCAGAGTTTCGGTGCAGCACCCAGTCCGCGTGAACTCTCATAACACCCTTTTGTTCCTTGCAAACTAAAATATGAATTCGCTGGACGATTCGAGAGCATGTCTATCCGAATCTTGATTAACCCATCGCCCTCAGTTTTGCATAGCATCATCACAGTATCTTCCATCGCATGCTCCGGATCGGTATTAACCCCTGTGCCGAGACAACAAACACTCACGACACGTTCCCCAAACCACTGCAGTACGGGACCGAGGCTATGTGTCGCATAATTACACCGATTGATCCCTACCTGCCAATAGTAACGCCACGTCGGGTTACCATCCGCATCGTGATGAAGTGATTTGATGTTATGGACATATTCTCCCTCCCCGAAATACACATCACCAAACATGCCTGCCTCTACAATACTACGGATTAACACATTGTGCTTAGAGTAGCAAGTATTTTCAGCCATCGTATACTTAGCAGACGACTTACGAACTGCACGAACAAGGTCATAACATTCCTCTAACTTGACAGCAGCCGTTACTTCACTGATAACATGTTTTCCCGCTTCTAACGCTTCAATTGACTGCGGAACGTGCAAATTCTCAGGTGTCGCAAGCACAACAAGGTCTACTGCGTCTAACATCTCTGAATAATCTGTAAATTGATGTGGAACGTTAAACCTTTCGCCAATGCTTTGAAGTGTAGCCTCATTGATGTCGCATACTGCCGTGACATCGGTTTCTGATATTGTGTTAAAAGGTTGAAAATAAGAACTGCCTCGATGTGCCCCCACAATCCCCACCTTTATTTTATTCGCCATGTGTATATCTCCTGATTAAATATAGAAATAGCATAACACATCGTCAGTAATTTTTCAGCAAAGTTCCTATTTAAGCGAGGTTTCTTATAGAAAAAAGCCTTCCATTTGATCAAGACTTCAGTTGATTTCTAAAACAGAACACGGTATAATAATGAAGCCTTCCATGACATGTAAGAGGCAGGTTTAACAGACAAATTGCGGGGACCTTCAAACACCACTCATGAGCAAAAAAACGCTTGATCATCTGCTAATAGCACTTACAGTTTTATGCGATCTCTGTTTCATTGCCACCGCGATCGTCATTGCATATTGGTTGCGATTTGAATCAGGTTGGCTTGACGCTTTAGCAGTACACAAAGGCGGCACACCACCCTTTGATGACTACTTAAGGCTTATTCCTGTAACAGCAATAATCTGGTTATTAACATTAAAAGGTTTCAAACGCTACCGTCCAGAAAACAATGCAACGCTTTCAGCATTTTGGGCGCTTTGTAAAGCTTCAGTTGTCGCACTCATTGCTACTTTAGCCGTACTCTTTTTTGTTTACCACCACGATGCATATTCACGGTGGGTAATGCTGCTTGCCACAGGGTTTAGTCTCGTTTGGTTGTTCCTCGGACGACTTGTTCTTCACCGATTTCGTCAAGCAGTTCAGGCACAGGGAGTCGGTGTTAGCCGTGTAGCACTCGTAGGGTATGACAAACGCGAAAAAAAAATTATCAACGCTTTAGATGAAAAACCAAATAGCGGATACGAATTAGTCGGTATAATTGATGCAAACGCAGAATTAAACCGTGTACCGCATCTGGGCAATAGTGAAGAGATACTTGAAATCGTGCAAGCACAACGCCTTGATATGCTCTTCATCGCATCTCCTACGGTACCGAATGATACTATCCTGAAGATTCTCCATGCTTGCGAAGGTGTTCCTGTTCAAATCAATGTGCTACCAGAACTCTCTGAATTTATTAGTGGTGGAACAGCAGTTACGTTTTTCGACGGTATACCTGTACTGCAGCTACGCGAAACACCAATGCAAGGGGTAAGTGGCATCATAAAACGTTTAATAGACATCGTTTTTAGTCTATTTGCGTTGATAGTACTAAGTCCGCTTATGTTAATTATCGCGGCAACAATCCGCTTAACTTCCCCCGGCAAAGCAATTTTCCGACAAGAACGCGTTGGCAGAGCAGGAAAGCGGTTCAAAATCTATAAATTCCGCTCTATGCGTGCCAATGCTGAAGAAAAAATCGGGCATGTATGGGCCAAAAACGATGATCCGCGGCAAACTGCACTCGGAAAATTTCTAAGACGTTGGAGTCTGGACGAATTGCCCCAATTTTTTAATGTACTCAAGGGTGATATGAGTCTCGTTGGACCGCGTCCAGAGATGTCAGGATTGATTGATGTATTCCAAGAGTCAATACCGCACTATCTTGCACGGCAGCGCGTTAAATCAGGTATGACTGGCTGGGCACAAGTCAACGGTTTGCGTGGCAACACATCTCTTGAAGATCGGGTTAACTATGACCGATACTATATTGAAAACTGGTCGCTCGCGTTAGATATAAAAATTATTATGAAAACATTGTGGGCAATCAAAAAAGGCTCTCGGTAGTTTATTCATCAAAAAATCGCCGCACAAAAGGCCATGCGCCCGCCTTGTAATAGCGATGTCCACCATCACCGATAAAGAGTTCACATCTATCCGCAACACCAGCAACCGTGTAAATTTCTTTCAAACGTTGGTATGCAAACTTGACGTGGTCAATCGGAAAAATCCTGTCGTCTCGTCCAGCAATTGCACAAAATGGACGCGGTGCAATTAAACCCGCAACATCATACATCTCACCTAACCGCATCACACCGGGCACATAGTTGCAATCACAATGCCGAATAGTGCCGATGCTCCCTTCAAACGTGCAATAGTAGCAACTTGGTACAGCCACAGCAATGCGGGTTTCACACGCCGCCGCGAAAAGCGATACCGTTCCACCACCAGAATTGCCAGTAATTGCTATCCGATCAGCGTCTATAGGTAAATTTTCTATTCCCCAATCAATGAGGCGCGACATATCCCACACCCGCTCACCAATCGGAGTCCGACCAACAAGGACACTATGAACTAACTGATGTCGGCATGAGTGTGTGTTATTGTTCTGCTTGTCCGCTTCGGTGCGCGTTTCACCGAACGCACGGGTCGTCGGTGCAATAGCGATATATCCCTCTTCCACAGCAGCTTGCCGAGCGATGTCACGTTCACCTTCTATCATCTCCTGCTCCTCTTTTTCAGAGTGAGCAATACCAGCGTAGATATGCGGATGGTTATGTCCATGCGGTGCAAGGATTAACGGAACTTTCCCTTCAATTGTTTTCGGACGAAGTAGGTAAAACGGCAGCGGCACTGTCGGCTCTACCCACAGATACCAACTTTCTCGAACATGATTGTCCATATCCAGGGTTTCCAACTGTTCTGCTTTCGGAACATAACCAGCAAGGCCAGATTCCATGTTGTCTAAACCGAGAATTTTCCGCAACTCCGGACGAAAATTGGCTTGCCATGCTACCAACCCTTCTCGTGTCGTTTCATGAAATTCATATTTCCGTGGGACAGTAGCGTATAAGTTTCCAAAATGTTTTTCTGCGTTATACATTACGGTTTTCTCCTCTACAAATACGGTTCACTTGACAAAATTCGCAGTAGTGCTATAATATAATCATAATAGACAACACATTCACACCTGTCAACTGAATTCTTCCATTCAACTATCGTTGAATTGATATGAAAGGATTTTCATGAAAGTATTGATAACTGGTGCAAGCGGTAGACTCGGAGCATATCTCATCCGAGAATTGACAGAAAAACATACACTTGTTCTCATGTCTCGTAGACAACCTTCTGATGAATTTTCTAAACTACCATTTATTCAAGGCGATCTAAACAATTTTGAAGATTGCCAACGTGCAGTAGAAGGCGTAGGTGCAATTCAACACCTCGGCGCACAGCCCGGTCCTGTAGACCATCCAGATATGCGTGCAGGTGCCGCAGAGAGGGGTATCCCGTTTGATGCAACTTTCAAAACCAATATGCTCGGCACATACTATCTCATGCAAGCAGCAATTGAGGCGGACGTAAAAACGGTGGTGATGTCCGGCAGTAATTGCGCATTAGGGCATGGGTTCCGCATAAGCAAAACACACATGCCGATTGATTACCTGCCTTTAGACGAGGAGCATCCGTGCTATCCCGAAGATTCCTATAGTTTTTCCAAACGTTGTGGTGAAGACCTACTGGCGAGTTATACGCGTGCCTACGGTATCCGAACCTACGTCACCCGTCCTGCAGGTATCACGCCAGAAGAACGCAGAAAACAGATGGCAGAAAATGCAAAACCGACAAACGGTTGGACTCCATGGCTCTGGTGTTGGGTAGGAAGTGAAGATGTTGCAAGTGCACATCGTTTGATTATGGAGAAAGCGGATACACTGCCGCCTCACGATGTCTATTTCCTCAACGCAAATGATACTTCTGCTTTAGAACCCTCCCTTGAATTAGTTGAACGTTTTAAACCAGAATTTCTGCCAAAAGTCCGAACGCTGAAAGAACATCAATCATTTATCAATTGCGACAAACTCAAAAATGCTGTTGGGTGGCAACACAAAACATCGTGGAGGAAATATCATGGCAACTAATGATAGAGTACGTATTGGTGTCGTCGGTGTTGGTAGTATATCGGTGCGCGGCATCCTTCCGCACCTCACACAGGATGATGTTCAAGATAGGTTGCAAGTAACTGCTGTCTGCGACCCTGTCCCCGGCAGAGCAGAAGCCGCATCCGAAAAATTTAACGTGCCGCACGCTTATGAAATATTTGAAGAACTCTTAGCAGACGGACATGTGGATGCTGTCAGCATCGCATCGCCAATCGGTCTCCATTATGAGCAAGGAAAACTTGCTATTGAACACGGTCTGCATGCACATTTCAATAAAACGATGACAACGACCGTTGATGAGGCAGATGACCTAATTGAATCGGCAAAGCGCAAAGGCATCAAATTAGTCGCTTCCCCCGGACAGATGCTGCGTCCGATACATCAAGAGATTAAGAGACTTATTGATGATGGCGCAATTGGAACGCTGACGTGGGCTGCAACAGGTTCCTCCTTCGGCAGATACCACGAAAGTGAATCTGTTCGCCAAGGAGATGATGTCCTCTCTAATATCAACCCCGCGTGGTATTTTCGCAAACCAGGCGGCGGCCCACTCTACGATATGACAGTGTACGGGTTGCATACGATGACCGGTATACTTGGTCCCGTCAAGCGGGTGACTGCTTTCTCTGGTGTGCGCGTTAAAGAACGTGAATTCAGAGGCGAGATGCTTCCATGCGACATGGACGATAACACCTTTATTCTGCTTGATTTTGGTGATGCATTTTTCGGTTTCATCTATGGTGCGGCGGCGGGACACGCTATCAAGGGAGGACTATCAATTAACGGAACAGCAGGGGCAATTGAGGGCAGTACCATCAACGGCAAACCGATTGATGCACCAAAAAGAGAACTACCACACGTCGTGGGACCGCATCGCAACATACAAGAAGCACATGTATATGAAGACATCATGCAGCTTGTTGATTGGATACGTGAGGATAAACCCAGCATTGTTACAGCAGAACATGCAAGGCATGTCATAGAAATTTTTGATGCGGGATACCGATCAGCTGAGTCAGGACAAGCGCAAACTTTACGGACCACATTTTAATCTATAAGTGTGAACGGCACACGGCGTGTGCCTACTACCTTTAAGCACATATTATGACATTGAATTATTTATGCACACCTTAAATACTTAGGAACGTCAACCCATGCCAAAAGCGTTATGTATCGGTGAACTTCTCATCGATTTCGTATCCACAACACCTGATGTAACTCTTGCCGAAACACCGGGATTTGTTAAGGCACCTGGCGGTGCCCCCGCTAACGTCGCTGTCGGGTTAGCTAAACTCGGTATGGATTCCGGGTTCATCGGCAAAGTTGGTGCAGATCCGTTTGGTGATTTCCTAACTGAAACGCTTCAACAGAACAACGTTGATACAACTTATCTCATCGCAGGAGAAGCGTCTCGTACTACATTAGCCTTCGTCGCCACGCGCTCAGATGGCATGAAAGACATTACCTTCTATAGACATCCCGGTGCTGACATCCAACTTTCACCTGATGAGATTGACATTGATTATATCCAATCGGCAGAATTGTTTCATTACGGTTCTGTTAGTCTCAGCCATTCACCGACCCGTGAGGCAACGCTCAAAGCGATCCAATCTGCAAAATCCGCAGGCGCATTCATCTCTTATGATCCCAATCTGCGGTTGATGTTATGGGACAATGCTGACGACGCTAAGCATTGGATATGGGAAGTGATGCCTTATGCCGATGTCGTCAAAATTTCTGAAGAGGAATGGGGATTTGTTACAGGAGATGTTGAATTAGAGAGTGGTATTGAACAGATTCTTAGACTCGGTGTGAAGTTACTCGTTGTCACATTAGGGGAACGCGGGTGCTATTATACAAACGGTAACGTCAATGGTTATGTTGATGGCTTTGCCGTTGAAGTAATAGATACGCTTGGCGCAGGCGACGCGTTTGTTGCTGCTATGCTTACTCAACTCATGCAGCATAAGGACCTTGTGTCGCTTGAAAAAGATCAACTTGATGCTATCATGCGATATGCAAATGTTGCAGGGGCATTAGCAACACAGAAAGTTGGTGTAATTCCCGCCCTACCAACGCATTCGGACGTTGAACAGTTTCTGTTAAGACAGTTATAAGGTATGTTGCTGCACAAGTGCAGAGAAAATCAAAAATAGTGCGTAATGCCGGTTCATCTGATACATCCTATCTCAATTCTGATATATACTACACCGAACTTCGTTATAAATCGGGCTTGATGGCTCTACTGATGCTTCAACTCTCCCCACAAAACCGCAGCCTTACCATTAGGGCGGACGTTCGTTAAGCCTTGTGCTGGGACATTAGGACCTGTAATTACATAGTCATCTAATACAAATGTTCCTATGTGCCCTAATCCCCGTTCTACATACGCAATTATCCCGAGACAATCAATTGTTGTCATTTGTGGACACTTGAATTCAGTTAATAGATCACCTTTGGACAAAAACTTAAAGTGTCCATTGTTAAATGAAATTTCCATTTCTTCAAGAGGAAAATGATCTGAATTAACTTGATGGGCGATTTCCGTTATTTCAAATGTATGTAGTGGTGGTGTTTGTATTACACCATTTCTAAAGGGAGTTCTATTTAAAGGTATAAAAGAACCGTTAAGAAAATGAAACGTATCGCCTATTACACCACCTCTTTCATCATGCTGTCCTATTAGAATTCCAATTCTGTCAATTCCAATTCTGTCAAGATTTGTTTGAAGAATCTTAACTTTGACATTGAGTTCTTTAGCCATAATTGGAAAACCAACAAATTCGATCGGAAATTCTTCAAAGATTCCGGGAGTGGGAGGGGGATCTATCCAGGCATCTAATTTCCCATTTTTTGTTTGCCAGATTACTTTTTTGGGTGCCCAAATGCCTCCATCAAAATGGTCATCATATTCTTTCCATGAATCAAGGTTATTACTAAAATTTTCTATCCAAGTCTCGGCAAGCATCATTTGTCCTTGAATAAAAAGTAACGTACAAAGAATCAGAAATAGTGTGTGAAATCGGTCCATCAGATACTCTTTCAATTATGACAGCATTATTTGGACATTGTAGTCTTATTCTTGATGGCTTTAGTGCTGTTTCAACTCTCCCCATAAGACCGTAGCCTTGCCTTTAGGACGCACATTTAGGGTGCCGTGCGCTGGGACATTGGGACCAGAAATTACAAAGTTGTCTAACACAGAATGTGCAACTACGCCTCTTCCTCGACCAACTATAGAAACTAACCCGATACAATTAATTGTTGGGAGTTGTGGCACATGGTATTTAACGATGAATTTTCCCTTTGTCAAAACCTCAAAATCTCCCTTATTGAATGAAATTTCCATAGCTTCAAGAGGAGCGGGTGTAGGATTTTCGTTTTTTGCTTCTCGGATTAATTCAAAACCCTTGGGTTTCCAAATTACTGAGAATACAGATCTGTGGAGAAATGCAATAGTTCGGAGGGTTATACTTCCCTGCCCATCGTATTGTCCGATAAGAATTCCCACACCTGTATTGCGAGCCTCAAGAATCCTGACTTTGACACTAAGTTTTTCAACATCAAACCGAAACCCCGTGAATTCCAGCACATATCTGTCAGGTAGTCCGGGTGGAGGTGGTGGTTGTGCCCATACATCCAAGCGACCATCTTTTGGCTGCCATGTGCTTCTGTTTTCAGGATCATGCTTCGTCCAAGAATCAAAAGAGGCAGTGTTGAAATCCTCTACCCATGTTTTGGCGAACACAACGGTGGTAGCAAATAACAGGACACAAAGAATTAGACATAAAGAAAAGATTCGGTTCATTCGATGCCTCCTTTTTTAGAAAAGCGATCACATCAGCCTGCAGGAATTGGTGTGTTTAGTTCTGTTTCAACTTACCCCATAAAACAGTAACTTTACCTTTAGCATGCACATTTAGACTGACTGCATCAGGAATTGATGTCCCCGAAATGATGAAATCATCCACGACGACATCGGCAACTTGTCTACATACCTTCGGGAAAACAGCTATTCCAAGAAGATCGATTGTTTCTAAAGTATCAACTTTGAAATCAACTATGTATTCATCATTAGAATAAAGATAAAAATGTCCACGATCAAATACTACATCTATCTCGTCTAAGTTGTTCAATGCAATACGTGGTGCTGATGTCCGAGGTCCTTTTTCAGGACTACCAAGTGTATGGTCAGCAAATTGATAAGCATATTCAAAAGGGTGGCTTAATTCATCCTGAGGGTCCTTGCCAATGAAAATGCCGACGTTGGCATTGTGTGTAGATACAACACTAAGTTTGACACGGACCTGATCAACATTAATAGGTAAAGCTGTGAATCTAAGCGTGTAATTGGTTTGTTCTTCCAGGCGATTGCCGACGTTCAATTGCCCATTACAAAAAGGTTTAGTTCGTACATGCAAGCGATCATTTTGTGCTTGCCAAGTAACCCTTTCGCGTTGAAGTTCACGTTTTTTCCACGAATTGAGATGCCCTGCGTTGAAATCCTCAGTCCACGTTTTCAGATTCTCATTTGTTAAAAAATCTGGCGGTTGTGGTGGTTCTACCTCTTCTTGTGGCGTAATTTCCCAGAGACGTACAGTTTTATCACCACCAGCACTTGCTAAGATGTGTCCATCAGGACTAAACATAACATCATAGACATACGCCGTGTCACCATCTCTACTATCTCCTGTATGTCCGGTAAGTGTTTCCAAGAATAGAGCATTATCTACATCCCACAAGTCTATTTTTTTATCATCCCTTCCACCTGCAAGCACGCGTCCATCTGGACTAAATGCAACACATATTATAAACCTGCCACTTTGTCTGGGAAAAGATCGTAATAGTTCGCCTGTGTTGGCATCCCATAGGTCTATTCCACCCCAGCCAGCACTCGCCAGCATGTGTCCTTCAGGACTGAACGCAATATCAAAGACAAGTTCCACCTTCGGTTCAAACGTGTATAGGGATTCTCCTGTATTGGTATTCCACACTTTGACTTGCCTATCTCCGGTAACCCTATTAGCAAGGCTACTTCCATCAGTATTGAAAGAAAGACTGCTCGGTTTTTGTGTTCCCAAAATTCGCAAAAGTTCGTCTGTGTCGTAGTTCCATAGATAGATTTTGTTATCACGAGTTCCGATGGCGAGTACAGTTCCATGAGGACTAAATGCAAGGCTGCTGACTTCTCCCTTGTGTTCCTTAATAGTCTTTATTACTTCACCAGTATTCGGATTCCACAAATTAACAACTTTGCCTTTTTCGTCACCACTTGCGAGCAGACGCCCATCAGGACTAAATACGATGTCTCCACCCGTATTTGTATTTATAGTACTTAAGGGTTGTCTTGTGATAGGATTCCATATCTTAATGGTTCCCTCTTTGCTCTTACTTGCAAGCATGTCACCATCAGAGTTAAATGCAACACTATATACCGCATCGGTATGCCCTTCAAGAATAGTATGTGGTGCATCCGCTGCAAAGGTTTTTGGTAAAACAAAAACACTAATCAAAAAGATTGTTGTGATAATCTGATTGGCTTTCATAAACAGGGTCTCCAATATTCGTTGTTTTAGTTAACAAGTTTAGAACACCACTATTCAATCTCAATCTTAGGAAGGATGGGCGGTACAGGACTTGAACCTGTGACCTCTTGCATGTCAAGCAAACGCTCTAGCCACCTGAGCTAACCGCCCGTATTTAGGAATGGAGGTGGCGGTCGGAATCGAACCGACGAATAGGAGTTTTGCAGACTCGTGCCTTACCACTTGGCTACGCCACCGAATGTGCGCGCTTACAAAGCGCACCTACCAAAAATATTTGGTATAGAAGCGGGAGACGGGATTTGAACCCGCGACCTCCACCTTGGCAAGGTGGAGCTCTACCGCTGAGCTACTCCCGCACAATCTTTTAAGATTAGTGATAAAGAAATGACACATACCTTAAAGCGAATTTATTGTAACATATTATCATATAAATGTCAAATTAATTTCCTTAGATTCCCAGAGCCATGCAGTTTTCTTGTTTTTTTCAATATTTTAGCACGGTCGCGACCAGGAGGTCGCTCCTACAAGAAGAGACTTTTTTAAGAATCTTGACTTGTTGAAAGTGAGTTAGGTACGGTAGTCAGCATTGATTCGGATATAATCGTAAGAATAATCACATGTCCACATGGTTATCTCAGCATCACCAGCGCGCAGGTCAATTGTAATCCGAACCGGATCGTTATCAAACAATTGGGTGGCTTTTTCCTCGTCATAGCCAGCATCCATACCGTTTTTCACAAGCGGGTAATCTGCAAGTAGTACATCCACCTGATATGCATCAAATTCGGCACCAGATTTGCCGATTGCCATCATAATTCGTCCCCAGTTAGCATCGTTAGCAAAAACGGCAGTTTTGACGAGGGGCGATTCTGCAACTGCACGTGCTGCTTTTTCCGCATCGCTACGGTTTTTCGCATGTTTGACGATAACTTCAACAAGTTTAGTAGCACCTTCACCATCGCGTGCCAGCATCTTTACCAATTCGGTGCAGACGAATTGCAATCCTTCACAAAATGCCTCATAATGTGTCCCTTTCGCTTCGGCTATTTCGGTATTTTCCGCGTTGGCTGTGGCAAGAATAATCACAGTGTCATTTGTGCTGCGGTCAGTGTCAACGGTTAGAAGGTTGTAGGTGTCATTTACTACACGGTTTAAGGCGGACTGGAGCGTTTCACTATTGATGTTAACATCTGTTGTTAGATAGGAGAGCATAGTCGCCATATTTGGTGCAATCATGCCAGAGCCTTTGGCAATCCCACCGATTCTCACAGGTTTACCATCAATTTCTATTTCAACAGCAATAGACTTGGGATGTGTATCGGTCGTCATAATGGCTTCTGCAGCCTTGGCACCGCCTTCGGTGCTGAGAGCGTTAGCAGCGAGTTGAATCCCGTTTTCAATTTTATTCATCGGCAATTGTTGTCCGATGACACCCGTAGAGGAAACGAGGACAAGATTTTCATCTATGCCGAGTTGTTCTGCTGTTGTAGATGCCATCCTTTGTGCGTTTGACATGCCGAGTTCGCCCGTGCAAGCATTAGCATTACCGCTATTGATTATAATTGCTTGTGCTACTGAATCGCTAAGGTGTTGACGACAGACCAGTACAGGTGCAGCGGTTACACTGTTTTTGGTAAAAACACCCGCAGCCGCCGCAGGTGCATCGGTAACGATGAGTGCTAAATCTTTCAATTCCGCTTTCTTGATGCCAGCGTGGATACCGGCAGCTTGAACACCTGAGACAGCAGTAATCCCGCCATCTATCTGTTTCATGAATTGCTCCTTACGGATAGTGTAGCAGGAATTCTAATATAGAATTACCGAATTGTCAAATGGAAAATGATTTCCATACCTATATTTTTCTTGACATTCAACAAGAGGTATATACAATAAAAACAACGATTATGAATTGTGGAGGAGAATATGGCAAAAATACGAATGGCACAATATGGCACTAAACACGGACACGCACGCGGGAAAATGCAAGCAATGCTTGTTAATCCCGATGTTGAGGTGGCGGGTGTATTTGAACCTGATAAAGAACTACGATCACAACTTCAGGCAAGCGACAGTTGGTCTGACGACATCCACTGGTTTGCAGATGCAGCGGAGATGCTTGAAGATGAATCGATTGTTGCTGTTGCCTCTGAAGGGAACAACGCTGAAAGTTTAGATCAGACAGAAGAAATTGTGAATGCTGGTAAACACGTGTGGTACGATAAACCTGCAGGTGAAAACTGGGAACAGTGGCAACGCGTAATTAATACCGCCCAAGAAAAATCGCTATTGGTTCAGTTAGGATATATGCTGCGGTATCATTCCAGTTTTAAGCTGGTGACAGAGTGGGCAAGATCCGGTTTTTTGGGAAATGTGTTTTCCGTGCGTGCCCACATGTCGACCAATATATCTGAGGAATCACGTAAACGAATTAGTCAACATATCGGTGGTATCTTCTTTGATTTAGGTGGACATGTGCTGGATCAAATCGTTTGGATGTTAGGAAGACCTGAGAAGGTCACCAGTTTTCTACGTAACGATGGCGGTTCGACGGAACCTTTCAAAGATAATACGCTTACTGTTTATGAATATGAACAAGGCATGGCGTTTATCACGATTTCTGCTTTGGAACCGCGTCCAATGGCGCGGCGGTTTGAAGTTTACGGCACGGAGGGGAGTGCTATCATCGTTGAACCTTTTGAACCTGGACATACGATTCGGCTGTGTTTACAAAGTGCAAAGGAAGGGTATTCACAAGGTGAACAGATTGTTAAGATAGATGGTGAAAGCCGTCAACGCTTATATGAATTGGAGTTAGATGCGTTTTTGGCGACTATTGCAGGCACGCAACCGCCTGATAGACCCGTATCACATGAATTGTTAGTGCAAGAGACACTTTTGAGAGCAACGGGGGTTATTTAAAGGGTTTTCAGTTATCAGTTTTCGGTTTTCAGTGCAAGAAAATCATGACAGATAACATGTCTTAACTGATAGCCGATAACCGATAACTGGGAACTTAGCCTAATCTTCCAAACCACCTGCCCATTTGATACATCCGGCAATGTGTTCGTGGAACCACGATTGACTCCAAAGAACGTCAGGGTGTCCGAGTGCAGTGTACATGACACGTCCTTCACCATAGGTATGACACCAACCGAGCGCGTAATCGTTATCGTCTCGGTTACCACGCGAAACATCAATAGAATCATTATCTAAACGCATTAGGACATGTGTTTTTTCACGTGACCAACTTTTGAATGTGTAGATTTCATCAACAACTTTAAAACTTTCACCGAGCATACGTGTAGCAGGATGCTCTGTATCTTCAACGATGACGTTGACCTCTTCGTGCCACGGATGTCCGTTGAAATAGCCGCCAAGCATTTCGCCATATTCTGGCCAATCGTAAAAGGTGTCAGTAGCGTTGTGGATTCCGAAGAAGCCTTTGCCGTTGCGGATAAAGTTGAGCAGTGCTTCTTTCTGTGAATCGTCAAACGGCAAATTCCCTGTTGTCGCGAATGCAACAATGTCTTGTTTTGCTAAATTATCTTCGGTGATTCTGTCACAGCGATGGGTTGTGTTAACTCTCCATCCGTTTGCTGCACCGATTTCTTTCAATGCTACTTCGGCATTCGGTAAATAACTATGTTCAAAGCCAGCAGAATGGCGTAACATGAGTATGTTCATTGTATTTTCCTTTCGGAGGTTGCAATTTGTTGGATATTATATAGGATTTTAGGAAAAATGGTAACATAAAAGCGAATAAAGGTGTGTAAAGTTTTTGTCAATATATGATTCTGGTGCATAAAGTTTTCGTCAATAGAGGCGTGAAATCAGCAATTTCCTCTGTCCTTAGTTTTCAGAGTACCTGATGGTTGTGAAAACACCTTGAAATTCCCGAAACCCCCTTCCGCGTCTTCCGTGTTCTCCGCGTAATCCGCGATTCAGACAAAAACGGTGACAATTACTTTATACACCCTAATCTTCTTTTTTTGGACAATAAATCTAAAATGTAGTATTATGTTCTTAATAACAGAAACGATACTGATTGTGTCTCTATTCAAAGCGTTTAGGAGATACTTTCATGTATTGTCCTAAATAAGGAGAGAATTAATGTTTCAAAAAGCGGAAAAAGCCCAAGTCAAATGGGGAACGTCTATTGAAGAGGCAATGAAACAATCTGCTGAAACCGGTAAACCGGTTATGATGGACTTCTATACAGACTCGTGATACTGGTGTAAGCGGCTGGATGCCGACACCTATACCAACGCGGATGTTATCACCCTTTCTGATAAGTTCATTACAGTCAAAGTTAATCCAAACATTAAAGAACAACCCACCAACGCAGAAACAAACAACAAGTTCGGCGTTAGTTATTATCCCACTATCCTTTTTGTAAGTCCGGATGGTGGTCTCATTACGAAATACCATAGTGGTTACGCACCACCAGAGAAATTCTTACCTGTGATGCAAGAAACGTTGAAAAAAGAGAAGGCATTTCAGGAGAAATTAGCAAAATTGAAGAAGATGCCTGATGATGTTAAGTTGAACCGTGAAATCGCAATTCTCTATGTCCAACGACACCAAATTGAGAAAGCAGAACCGATTCGTGAAGTGATACCTGATGATATGGATCTAAACCGAGAATTCGGTATCTTCTATCTCAGTAAGAATGAAATGGAGAAGGCACTCAAAATAAGTGAAATGATGCCTGACGATGTGAAATTAAATTACGAATTTGCAGTGACGTATCTGGAGCAAGGACAGATTGAGAAGGCATTTCCATATAGTCAAAAGGTCTTAGATAAAGACCCGGAAAATACGACGGGTTTACTTCCTAATCTACACTTGGAAATCGGAGCCACTTACGCAAGTAAGATTCAGAGTAGTCTCTCAAACGCTGAAAAATATGGGAAAAATGCTGTTAAGTACTTACAAACTGTCATTGAAAAGTACCCGGATAGCAATGACACCTTTGAAAATGCACTATATTGTCTGGGTGCTACGTATTCAGATATGGGTGTTAGGTTTTCTATAGGTGATTTTGACAAATCAATTGAAGCATTTGAAAAGTTGATGAATCACACCACTGAGGAATCGAAAAAGGAAGGTATACCATACGAGATAATAAAGGTCAAACAGTCAGCTGCGTATAGAGCTGCACTAGATTATCTGGGTGAGCCGGGAAACCCCATTATAAATGATTTTGAAACATCAATTGGAGTACTTGAAGATAGGATGAATCGCCACAACACTGATGAACGGACAAGGCAGGCTGTACAAAAAGAATTCAAAAAGATCAGACAGTTAACTGCGGAAGCAGAAAAGTTAGCTGCGGAAGCAGAAACGAGTGAATAGGATATCATAAAACAAAAAAATGTCCTATTAATTTCTACTTTTACTATACTAACCTAAGTTGCCACCTACTTTAGAATACTCTTGTTGGAGGGGTTTCTAACCCCGATTTATGACAATTCGCATCAAAATTTGTTGTTTTTCTATTTTCTCTTATCAATCGGTTTAGAAACCCCTCCAACAAATAATAGGTGGCAACTTAGGTTATACTAATGTTTTGTAGAATTAGGTCCTTTTTTAAGTTTTGTCCCTTGTCTGAACCAGGATTTGCAGGATTTCCAGATTTTCAGGATTACCATATCAAGTTTTTTTGATGTGCATTGGTGTCATCTTTTAAAATAAGATTCGATGAGAAAAATCCTGAAAATCCTGGTTCAGAGAAGTAACCAAAACTTTACACACCCAGCGAATAATGAACGTTAAAGTACTAACAAATCAACAGATCCAAAAAAGATTGGCAAACCACAACTTTTTATGGCATTATTATGTAAAGAGATTTGGAGAAGGAGAAAGGTATTGAAATTTTTTAAAAAAGGCGAAAAAAATACGGAAAGAACTGATCCGACGGCAAAACCGCATCCAGAATTACAGGTTATCAGTGGGTCTGAGATTTCTGGTAAACGTGCGCAACAACCTAACCCGCAGCAACAAACTCAAACGCCGCAACAGAACATAACACTGCCAAATATAAAGTATAAAATTGCCATCGCAAGTGGAAAAGGGGGTGTCGGAAAGTCTACCGTTGCTACGAATTTGGCGATTTCACTTGCAAAGACTGGTGCCGCAGTCGGATTGATGGACGCTGACGCTTACGGACCGAGTATCCCCACAATGATGGGTATTCAGGAGAATCCAAAGACAAGTCCAGAGCGAAAACTCATCCCTCTTGTGCGACACGATATTAAATTGATGTCAATTGGGCTTATGGTACCTGAAGAACAAGCAATGATCTGGCGCGGACCGATGCTGCACAGTGCTATCCGTCAATTTCTAAGCGATGTGGATTGGGGTGAATTGGATTATCTCATCATTGATCTGCCTCCCGGAACTGGAGATGTTGCGCTTACTTTAACGCAAGCAATCCCACTCACAGGGGCAGTTATTGTGACGACGCCGCAGGATGTTGCTTTGGCAGATGTGCGACGCGGGGTTGCTATGTTTGAACGTCTCGGCGTACCGATCTTGGGAATTATTGAAAATATGAGTTATTTCCTTTGTCCGCACTGTAATGAAAAGACAGAGATTTTCAGAGCAGATGGCGGAAAAAACACGAGTGAACGGTTCGGTGTCGCTTTTTTGGGAGAGATTCCGCTTGATGCTGAAGTTTGCACGGCAGGAGATCTCGGTGTGCCGATTGTTGCTGGACATCCTGAGTCACCACAATCTGCAGCGTTCGGTGCTGTCGCAACTGAATTAGATACAGTGTTGCAGGAAAGTGGAGAAGATGATGAATTGACTATCCTCTAAATAAATGCAATTTGCAAGTAATACCATTTCTAAATGATTATATAGCATTATTTCGTAGGTCGGGTAGAGCGTCAGCGAAACCCGACACGTAGGATTTGATAGGGTGTTCATGTCGGTTTCGCTGACGCTCTACCCGACCTACAGTTTATTATGACAATTTGTCAATTAGAAATAGTATAACGGGTGTGTAAAGAGATGAGATGTTGCGAGGTACATAAAAAAATGGTATCCTATCCTAATAATTACTATTTGTAGGAGAGGATACCAATGCTCAATATAAATATAAGTATACCATCAGATACCCCGAAGTCAAGGAGATTTTAGAAAAGATCGCTGAGGTTTGTAGCGAACTTTTATCGACCTCTTGTGTCCCGTTAGAAGAGGCAGAGACCCGTGTGCGAGACCTCATGCTGAGAAGTGGTCAAAAAGTTGCTACAAGTATGTGTATCCGAAGCAGCTTCTGAACAATCCGCAGCACCTGTTGAATGTCCACAATGTGAACAGGCGTGTTGTCCGATACAAAAACGAGGTGTGAATATCACGACACTCTGTGGCAAGATCCGTGTGCATCGTTGGGTGTATGAATGTCCGTCGGGTCATTATCATAGACATTGGGATGTGTGTCAAAGGTTGAAAGGTAAATGGACGCGTTGTGTTATAGAGCGGGTGTGTTATTTGGCAGCACATTTTGACTATAGAGCAGCAGCGAAAGAGTTATCTTTTTTGGGGATAGAAGCGAGCCATACGACAATGCGCGCAAAAGTGCTTGAGTGGTCATCAGACTTGAGCGTTTGTGAACAGGTGGCAATCCAAAAACTTTTGGAAAATGAGCGTTAGTATGTGAGTTGTGATGGCACTCATACCAACTCACCTGATGGCTGGAAAGAGACGAAAGTGGGTTGTGTTTACAAAGATTATCCACAACTGGCAAAGGTATCATAGAAGCAGATGAGACCTACATTGGCGGTAAACCCCGCAAACCGAACAAGCGTGAGGATGACGAACCGAGTAAACGCGGTCGTGGCACAGAGAAAACTGCGATTATCGGTGCAATCCAAAGAGGCGGTAAGGTTGTCGCACAAGTCGCTGAACAACTGACAGGACGCAGTATACTCAAGTTTATTCGCAGTGTCGCAAACCTAAAGGAATCTGAACTGATAACAGGCGAATATCAAGCTTACAAACTCATCGGCAAGGAAATGAAGCACACAGTTATCAATCACAATGAACGGTTTACTGATGGGGATACCCATATAAATACACTATTGAAGGATTTTGGTCTTTATTGAAGCGTGCATGGTTCGGTTCACATCACCATTATGAAACAGGATACACACCACTTTACGTTGCTGAAGCCTGCTACAAGTATAACTATAGAAATAGAGACATCTTCTCAAAGTTTATCAATGAAAGCATGTTGGTTCACTGGCGTAAAATGGAACGCTTGGAAAAAACTGAAAAATCTAAGTCCAAAACTACTAATTGCGATTATTTTTACCGCCTTATTCGCCGGACTACAACCTGATTGAACACGACTTTGCCAATATCAAACGCCTCCGTGAATACAAGCAGATATAGCTATAGATGAAATCATAAATATGTATCATTAATTCTAAACTTTACTATAAATAACCCTGCTCTTTTTAGCACCGAACCATTCAGTTTTTAGGTTTTTCTTAATATTTTAGATAGGTCACGACCAGGAGATCGCTCCTACAGAAAGAGATATTTGACAGAAGATTGAAACTACTATAAGAATTCTATGATTCTGCTTTATAGCATTTTGCAGTTGAAAAAATTGTTAATAATATGTTACATTAATATTGTACTTGTAGAATAAAGAAAATAGTAGATATTCTGAGATAGAAATTTCTCTCTTGTAAATTACTTTCATGATTAACATTTTTGGATGGTTTCTGCTGTTGATATGTCGTATTCAACCGAAACAGATCAAGAGAAACATCGGGAATATTTATTCGCGCTTGCTTCGGTTGAAGGCATTGGTGCGGTTCGCCTCAAACGTTTGTTGACACGTTTCGGTAGTGCTGACCGCATTTTTGATGCGGAACTGGTTGAAATTGCACAGTTACCACACTTCAATCCTATCTTAGCATCACGGATACTTACTGTACGCAATAGGTTTGCCGAATTGCGTCGAAAATTAGAGGCACTAAATAACCAAGGTATAGAAGTTATCTTTCCAAAAGATGCTGAATATCCTGCCCTTTTGAGATCTGTGCCGGACGCGCCGACAGTCCTTTGCAGAATAGGTGAATTATCTGAGATGAATGAACAGTGTGTGGCAATTGTGGGAAGCAACCGTCCGACAGTTGACAGTATTAATGTAACACTTGGACTTTCAATACGCTTAGTTGAAGCAGGTTTTACAATAGTGAGCGGACTTGCAAGTGGTATAGATACCAATGCACATTACGGCGCGTTAGGAGTAAATGGAACAACTATTGGTGTTGTATCAACTGATCTCTCGTCTATTTATCCACCCGAAAATCATGAGCTTGCTATGAAAATATGTGAAACAGGTTATGTTTTTTCAGAACACCCGTTTCCTGCCTCACCAACACCTGCCAATCTTGTTTTACGCAATCGGATTATCAGCGGGCTTTCTAAGGCTACAGTGGTAGTTGAAACCTCAAAAGAGGGAGGGGCAATGCACACTGCGCGATACGCGCAACTACAAGACCGTCCTGTTTTGGCATGTCAGTGGAACTCATATAATCAACATAACGAAGGAACACGTCAACTGATTAGAAGTGGTGCTTTGCCTTTTTTACCTGACCAACTTGATACAGTTGTTGATATACTAACACACCCTGACCGTCTTCAAAACCACATTATCGGAACTTCAATTGAACAGATGACATTATTTGAACATTAGGAAAGCTAAATATCTCCAAATTTGCAAAATTTTAATGAATAATGTATCATTTTTACTTGATATACATTTTAATTTATGTTAATCTATAGCAAATTTATTAAAATTATTGGTTTTCGCTTTACAAAAAAAACAAAATTTTGTATAATAATCAGCGAAAATCGATTTTTACCTTTACAGATTTTGCAAATTTTGCTAAACTTAAAGGTACAGAATTTGGGTGTTGACTTTCGGAACTGAAAATAACCTATCCAATGGTATTAAGTTAAAGGTGACGGTTCCGCAGAAAGTTTTATTCTCAAAGCGTCGCCTATCCTCTGGACTTCACGGAGGAAGGCAAACGAAATAGTCTGAAGATTACTTGACTAAACATGGACATGATGACAGTTTCCGGCACTATCGTAGAAATTAACATATAACGACACGGAAATGTTATCTATATTATGAAGTTTTTAATCTGTGCCCGATTTTCGGGTACCTTACATTCTGATAAACCTTAATTAAGGAGTTACCTACTCATGAAACTTTTTTTTAGAACCTTGGCAATAGTCATGGCAGCCTTGTTTGCCGTTTATATGGTTGGTTGTGGTGATGGTGGTGATGATCCTGAACCTGAAGCTGCAGCGTTTGTAAGTGCTACACCCGCAAGTGGTGGTGAGCTCGCAGCAAACGGTAGTATCAGTGTCACATTTGACAACAACCCGGGTGAAGTCACAGTAACTGGAGGCGGTACAGTCTCAACATCTGGTAAAACTCGGAATATCGCACCCCCCGCGGCTGGCTATCCTGCTGGTGCCCTCGCTATTACATTAACCTGGGTAAACGGTGATGGTAGCCACACACTAAACTATACCGTTGTCGCAGCTGATGAAGCCGCGCCGGAAGTCACAGGTAGCAATCCTAAAGATGGCGCTGAAGGCGTTGATCCCGCGAAGGTGTTTGAAGATGGTATAGAAGTTACCTTCAACGAACCCGTCACTGGCGATCTTATGCTGATGGACGGCGATGATGATGTTGGTTGGACATCTAAGGCGGATGGCAACAAAATCATGCTTTCAGGGAATGCCGGTCAAGAACTCAGCAACGAAACCGAGTACGAAATTGCAGGTACGGTCAAAGACAGTGCTGGGAACGAAGCCGAAATTAGCCTCACTTTTGTTACTAAAGCTAAAGAGTAAATTTTCGACTATTTCGCTTAAAAGGACAGCGTATCTAAGATACGCTGTCCTTTTTTATGGATGCAAGCTGTGAGATTGAATAACAAAATGGGTATGTAAAGTCTTTGTCAAGTCAACACACACCAGTTATAGGCACCGACTCTTGTCCACCCTAAAGTAGAAAAACACAACGTCCCCTTTGCAAATTGAACCATGTGATAAAATATTTACACACCTTACAAATCCACTTTTTTTAACACAAATAATCAATATATGCTATAATGTTTGAAGAAAATTGAACGGTTTTTGAAATAGCGTTGTCTAACATGAAAGAAGCCAAAGGAGATTTTTTCGTGGAAAGGACTGAAGCCTTACTCATTGACCATCTTCGTGAAGGAGATGAAACAGCATTAGCACCGTTGGTTGAAAAATATAAGCGAATGGTGCACCGTCTCGCGATGCAAATCACCCAAAATTACGAGGATGCTAATGATGTAATGCAGGAAACCTTTATAAAGGTGTATCAGTCAATTCATACCTTTCGGCAAGAGGCAGCTTTTGAAACATGGGTTTATAAAATAGCTGTCAATGAGGCACTCAACTTCGTCAAACGGCGTAAACGGCGTCGTGAATCTCCGCTTGTTACTACAGATGAATCCGAATTTCATCCAGATGCGCGACAAAAAGCGGAGATGGCGAGTGATCCACAAATTCAAGCGGAGAAAACTGAACTACGGTATTGGGTAACAAAGGCGGTCAACAGCCTCTCACTTAAACATCGGATTGTAGTTATTCTTCATGAATTAGAAGGGTTAACACATCCCGAGATAGCGTCAATATTAAATTGTTCCGAGGGAACAGTCCGATCACGTTTACACTATGCCCGAAAACATCTCAGAACGTTGTTAAAACCGTACGTTGATGCAAACTCCGATTTTTAATAAGTTTTCCCACTATTGTCGGTAAAATTGAATAAGTGTTAAAAACTTGTGGGAGCGGTTTCCAATAAGTGTAACAAAACGAGGAAATCGGCAAAAGTTATGAAACTGAAATGTAACGCTATACAACGTTTTATATCAGACTACATAGATGATACGCTTTCAGCGCGCGACGCTGCAAAGGTTGAAGCACATCTCCAGAGTTGTTTAATATGTCAACATGAAGTCAATGCTCTCAAAAAGACGCGTGATCTTGTTGTTGATTTTTATGTTGAACCCGAAACACCTGATAGTTATTTTCATCAATTTGAGGTAGAATTGCACCGTTGTATTGAAAATAAGGGACCCATCCCGCTAAACCAACGGCTAAAGACTTCGTTGTTGCAGTTTACTTGGTCTTTGCTAACGCAACTTCGTCAAAGTTTTGGACGATATAGTTTCATCAGGATGAATGCGTTACCATTAGGGGTGCTTTTGGTGTTAATAACTACAGGATTTGTGGTAACGCATTTGCTGAAACAAGAAGTTTCACCACCGCCTAAGGTATATCTACAACAAGCAGGTGAAACGGTTCTATCCAACGAATCATCTGCTGTCAACGCAAAATCAAAGTTGCGACAAGACATTTACAATGATCGTAAAACCAAACGGAAGGCACCTGGAGAAGTTAGTTCACCAACTCCCGCAGCAAATTCAGAGAAAATAGGCTATTGGAAATTGACAGAACCTTTAACTACTGAAACCGAAGGCCATATAATTGTTATGCATCTCAGTAATGATCGTTCTGTTCCGAGTGATGCTGCGGATTCTGAACTTATTGTTTATGCACAACCTGACGTTTTAAGCAGGAAATCACCTCTACAAGAGGATAATTATGCCTCGCTTCCGTTGGAACTTCAAGTTGCCCCCTTTTCAGAGAAATACCAGCGAAAGCACCGTAGGTTATCCCGGTATGTTGACAAATTAATGAACGTGTCTTCAGAAAACGTATCTTCAGAAGTACTTAATATGCCAGAACTCTACGACTTAAGTAAATTGTAACTGCTTTCAAATCAAACGAAGTGTTTTGATACTTCATAATATAGTCTTGATGTGCTATCAAGACAGATTTACAAAAGACAGGGCGGTTATTGTATTCCGTCCATATTTTGAAAAATCAATGGGTGGAAGATTTTCTTTATTCCCCCAACTTTTCTTTATCTATATCCAAAGGAGAATGTAATGAATCCAAGAATTTTGGGCATTATTGGCGGTCTCGCCCTTATCGTTGCTCTACTCTCGCCTTTTATGATGGGAAGTTCAAAAAAGGTGGAACAACTCTATTTATCTGCTAAAGGACTATATGAACAAGCGGATTATGAAGGGGCGATAGCCAAGTATACTGAGGCACTTGAAGAGTCGAAAAAACGCGGTGTGAAAACCGAAGTGATTGACAAAGATTTTACGACGCTTGCTAATTTTCAAATTGCTGTTTCTTATTCTCGACTTGCTGAGCAGACAGGTGATGTTAACCACTATGATACAGCGCTTGAGTATATTGAAAAAGTCGCTCCTAACGCTACTATGGCTAAACATCAAGAAGGGTTAACATACCTCTGGGGACATATTCTATATAGAACTGAACAGTATGAACTTGCTGAAGCAAAGTTCACACAATTGATTGATAATTTCCCTAACAGTCTACAAGTAGAGAACGCGTGGTACGCAATCGGTCAATTGAATTATAAGTTAGGAAATTATGAGAGTTCTCGGACCGCTTTTAACAATATTCTTGTCGGTTTTCCTAACTCTGAATTCAAGGATGACGCGCAGCTTCTCATCGCTCAATCGTTCCTTGACGAAAGCAATTACGAACAAGCTTACCCGGAATTTGATAAATTTGCAACTGATGAGTTTAAGAATTTTCCAGAACTGCATGCCGAAGCGATGTATAAAGCCGCTTTCTGTTTGAATCAACTTAATAGAGATGATGAAGCGATTAGTCGTTATACAAACTTCATTACACAATTTCCGGAACATCAACTTGTTACGGCGGCATACTTCGACCAAGGTCATATTTATGCTAAACAGAAGGACTATGACAATGCACGCGTTAACTTTGAGTTAGCACTCCAAAATACAGCAGACCGTGGCCTCCAATCCGAAATTCAGTCTGCCATTGGGCAAACATACTTTGATCAAGCTGACTATGAAAACGCAATTGTATCTTACACAAAACTGTTAGACGAATATCCAGAGAGTGCATTCATCGGTGATGCAAAACTCGGTATAGCCGATAGTCAGTTCCGATTGGATCGTTGGAGTGATGCTATCACTTCATATCAATCGGTTATTGAACATGAAAAAAGTGAAATGCAATCCGAAGAAGCCGCTGAACTCAGTTTAACACCTTATTGCTCTTTACAAGTTGGTGAAGCATATTACAAACTTGGAACTAATCAACGCGATGCTGGTGAGACGCAGGAAGGGGCAGCGACGCTTGAACTCGCGTTAGAATGGTACCTGAAAACCGTTGACGATTTCCCAGAAAACCCTGTTGTGCCGCATGCACTATATGGTGCAATCTGGACATTGAATGACTTGGAACGCAAGGAAGAATTGGAGAAAATTGCTGGCGATTTTATTGAAAAAAATCGTAACGATAACGAATTTGATATCCTTGCTGCAGAGGTACAACTCCGCTTTGCTGACATTAAACGCACCGAATTTAAGCAATACGTTGAAGCCGCAGAAGAATACGCTAAATTGTGGGAATACCGTCCACTTCCAAAATTCCATCTTATCAAGTTAATGGGCAAATTCTTTGAAGGTCGTTCCTACTATGAAGCCGCGAAACCTGAAGGTTATCAAGAAGGTGATACTACCACAAATTTCAATGCGGAATATCTCCAAAAATCTGTTGAGGCATACCAAGACGCTATCAACATGTTTTCTGATGAATCTTTTCGTCCTGGCATTGAAGAAGGGCGTTACCAAGACTTCTCAGAACGTATTGCCCAGGTTGAAGCATGTCTCATGAACGAAGCTCTCTCACACGAGATGCTGGGGGCATGGGATACAGCGCGACAACGCTACGCTATGATTCCTGAAGCCAGTAACTACTATGAACGTGCACTTTTGCTCACCGCAAACAGTTATGTGAGGCAGGGGGACAAACCCCAAGCTATCACTTATTACAATTCAATAATGTCAAAACTTGAAGATAAAAACAATCTTTCATTGGCAGAAATTAAGCTTGCAGATCTGCTGCGTGCTGAAGAACGGTTTGAAGAAGCGGCTGCCGAATACCAAGATGTTGTTGATGGTAACCCAACAGGTGAATATGCAGATGATGCATTGTACTTTGTCGGTCTTTGCTACTATCATGCTTCATCGGAGAAACCTGAGCTTATTGAAAAAGCTGCAGAGGCTTTCAATAAGGTTGTTGCGGAATACGCGGATAGTCCAAACGCCATTGAAGCCTATTATGGCTTGGCACTTGTTTACCAAGATGCTGCCCAAAAACATGGTGATACAACGAAATGGTCACTAATTGTTCAGACAGCAGACGCAGCAACCGAAAAGTTCGCTGACAGTAGTGAAGAGTTGGTTCTCCAAACACTCGGACAAATTGATCTTATCAAAGCAACTGCCCTTGAAAACATAAACGCTGATGATATTGAAGGTCTTGTCGCGAGTCTACAGCAAGTTGTTAATAACTCTGGAGCACGCGAAGATGCTCGCATCCGATCACAACTTAAGATTGGGCATACTTACTACAGTAAAGAACGTTTTGAAGAAGCTCTCGCTGCGTATAAATTATTCGTCGAAAAATTCCCAAATAGCGAAATTGCACCAACTGCACAATTTCAATCTGCTGTCTGTTATTACCAGATAGCTCAGAAAGCTGAAGATGCTGATGCAGCACAACTCGCGTATACCAATGCTGCCAGTGAAGCAGAAAAAGTTCTCGGAATGACAGATAACGTTGATAACCTCATTAGCGCAAATTATACGCTCGGTTTATCAAAGTTTGGGTTAAAGGATACGCAAGGTGCAATTGATGCCTTCAAGCAGGTCACTTCCTTTGAAGGTCAAACCGAGGACGAAAATCGCAAGAATCTGATCTCTCAAGCGCACTCGCGACTTGCTGAATTATTCAATAACGTTGGTAATTATAAGGACGCTGTGAAAGAGTATCAGTACATTATTGCTAATAGCGAAGATGCTGACTTACGAGGACGTTCCTATTTTGCAATGGCTTATGCACAAGACGAACATCTTAAGATGTATGATGATGCATTGACAAACTATCAGAACGCTATTCAGTTAGCTGATAATCTGGTGAAGGCACAGTCCTATTATAGGATGGGTTTGATTTATCAAGAAAAACTCAACAAACTTGATAAAGCATTGGAAGTTTTCCAAAACTTGATTGCCAACTATAGTACGGAACAGAATACCGGTGTTGCTTCTATGGTTGCTGATGCGGGTCTCCGCCGTTCTGAACTGTTTGTGAAATTGGATCGCTTAGACGAGGCTATCGCTGATTCAATAAGTTCAGTAGAAGCACTTAAGACAAGTCCGACTGCAACTGTTGCGCAAAAAGTTGCTGCGCTATATACCCTCGGATTTCTCTATTCAGATAAAGCGCGCACCCACTATCCTGAGGATCTACCCCAAGGATTTGATCTTAAGCCCTATATTGACACGAGTGGGTTAGCCGCTTCTTCTTTCTTTGAAGTTAGCAAACTTGCTTCGCCTATAGAGAAGGCGGATAAACAATCGGTCATTCCGTATGTGCAAAATTCGCTTTTCCAAGCCGGCCAGATATACTATTCACTTGGTGCCGGATTTAAGAGGCGTGCAGAGTTGTTACTCGCCATTGATCCACTTACAGAGTTTGTTAAATATGCGGATGCAGGTATATTCCCTGCCTCAAAGGATCTATCAGGGGACGTGGAGACTTCATTAACTTATTTAGCCTCTGCTAACTTTGACTTGGGACGGATGCAAGTTGGATTAGACGAAGAGATGTCTCCGCAAGCTGTTGCTTATTTTGACGCTTCTGTTAAGGTTTTCAATGATCTTGTCAAACGTTATCCAAATGCCAAAGATGCTGCACTCTGGCAGTATCAAGCTGGCGAAGCTTACTATACAACAGAGCAGTTTGAAAAAGCTATTGTTGAATATGATAAGGTCAGACGGGTTAACAAGACGCATGAAAAAGCTCCTGAATCCTTATACGCTATCGCTACTTGTTATCAATTTCTCTCTGAAACAGCGAAAGACGCAGGTAATACAGATGCTGAAAAAGCGTTTCTTGACAAACTATTCGAAACAAACGAGATACTTGTCAAGGAATATAACAATAGCAAGTTCGCTGGTGAGGCGTTCATCAACATTGGCAATAAGCACTATAACGCCGCTTTGGATCCAGAACTTGAGGCAACTGAGCAAATTGAACTTTTCCGACAGGCGATTGAAAACTACAGGCGCGCGCTCGCAGCGCCCGGTCTCAGTGCAGAGTCCAAAAACACTGCAGAGGGTTTCCTTAATGAGACCGAGAGTTTTCTCGCGCTTAATGAATATAAGTATGCTAACGCATCACTTGGTAAGGCTCAAAGAGCATCCAAAAAGTCTGACATTGAAGATGCAATTGATCTCTTCAAAGCGATCACAAAAGTTTATTCAGAAACCAAATATGCTGATCTTTCTTACGGTAAGTTAGGGGAAGCATATACAATGCTCGCGAATAAAGAGGAAAACTATTTTCCGTATGCATTGTATTATTTCCAATTCTTGCCTAAGAAGTATGCAACTGATAGCCCAACTGACACCCAAGTTGAGGATGCAATTAACTACTGTATTCTTAAGTCTAATGAGATTCAAGCTTACATGAAGTCTAAGAATATTGAGCCATTGCAGGGAGAACCTGAGAACGGTAGCGAATAACTTGGGCTAACGAACACTGTATTCGTAGGGACAGGTCTTATACCTGTCCCTATCCTATTTTATACGTAGGGCAATTATGTGTTCACAAACAATATCGCTTTACGTAAAATACCTACCTTATCTTTAAAACCGAATTAATTGTCTGTCTTGCGGCTGAGTCCTCAAGAGTATAAAAGGCAATCAGAGGAGTTACTGCAAGTGTATGATGAATTGAGAGTACCCCCGCGTATCCTACTCGGTCCAGGACCCAGCATAGCAAATCCACGCGTCCTCAAAGCAATGACGACCCCTATGCTTGGGTACTTAGATGCAGATTTTGTTGATGTAATGGATGATACTGTTGCCTTGATACAGCAAGTCTACGGCACCCAAAATTCCCTTACCTTTCCTGTTTCTGGCACCGGTACTGCAGGCATGGAAACAGCACTCACCAACATTATTGAACCGGGGGATTCTGTAATCGTAGGGATTAACGGTTACTTCGGCGGCAGGATAGCAGAAATTGCGGAACGGTGTGGTGCACATGTTACACCTGTCCACGCTGAATGGGGAAATATTATTGAACCGGAGCAGATTGCCGAAGCATGCAGCAAAGTCACACCGAAACTTGTGGCAGTTGTCCATGGTGAAACGTCGACCGGTATTCTACAACCGTTAGAACAGATAATTGACATTGCCAATGAAAAGGAGGCATTGTTTCTGGCGGATTGTGTCACGTCGCTTGGGGGACAACCTGTTGAACTTGATGAGCGCGGCATTGATATTGCCTACAGTTGTACACAGAAATGTCTTGCGGGTCCTCCCGGACTTTCGCCAATCAGTTTTAGTGACCGTGCAGTCGAAGTGATTCGGAACCGTAAAACGAAAATTCGGAGTTTTTATTTGGATGCAACACTGCTTGCAGAATATTGGTTGGGGGACTCACGAAAATATCATCATACCGTATCCATGTCCATGATTTATGCCCTGCGCGAGGCACTACGGGTTGTAATAGAGGAAGGCGTATCGCCACGCTACCAACGACATGAACGCAATGCAAAAGCTTTGATTGCTGGTGCTGAAGCTATCGGTTTACAACCTGCCGCAATAGAAAATCATCGCGCTCCGATGTTAACTACACTGCTCATTCCAGATGGAATTGATGATGTTACGATACGAAAACGTCTTATTCAAGACTACGGCATTGAAATTGGTGGTGGTTTGGGGATTTTTGCTGGTAAAGCGTGGCGAATTGGACTTATGGGTGATGCTGCTAACGAACAGAATGTCTTACTTGTTCTAAACGCAATTGAAACTCTACTTATTGAGTTTGGATACAAAGTTGATACTGGAACTGCTGTTAGTGCGGCGGCTGCAGTTTATCAGAACAGTTAAATACTTGTTGAAGTTAAAAAATGATTCGGTAAAGCCAGTTTCCCCATGACCTGTAGGTGTCGTTTTCTAACCGCACCATTTTTTTACCCAGTAGGGTGTGGTGAATCAACGACAAATGCGCTTTTTGGCATTTGTCGGGAAAACGCACCTACCAAAGTAATTATAGATTTTACTATAAAGCATGTTTGGCTGCTGTCTGGATAGCCATCAGATGTGCAGCGATTCGTGTTTCCCAGTCAAGCTGCGTTGGTGTTTCCAGAATTAAACAACGTGTATTTACTTGTTCAGCTAAATACCTTCCGCGTGTCCATCCCTTAGTCGTAACTTGATCAAGCAGTGTGACCACTCCATTTTCATTGCGATGATCTTCTATCAAGGGTTCTTGATTGATAGAGCATAATCCTGCTACGTTTTTCACAATTACATTGCCGATTGGTAGGCATTGTGAAGTGCGACGTTCCCACAAATAAAACCCATCGCTTTCGCTATCTTCATGTAAGTCCAACGCAAGTTCAATTTTCCCTCTTTTCCTTATAGTATTATTACTGCGTGTATTTTGTGGGTGCGCGCACTGTTTACGTTGAAGTGATTCTGCGATGAACGCTGTTTCTGGACACTGGGTTGGTGTTTCAAACATCCGATTAAGATCAAACCCAGCAGAATTTTCACGGATGTCTCTTTCGTACCCGTAAGGATTATCACAAGGTGAGATGAGCCAATTGTATTCGTTTAATGGAAATGGGAAACGGTTATGTAGATCACTATCAACAAGCAGTTCAACAAGGCGCAGCGCACATTCAACGGCCGCTGGTTCATCTCCGTGGATTCCAGCTGATACATAAATCAGGGGAGAACTTTTTTGTTGAGCAGTATAACGCAAACAGTATAAAGGATAAGTGGAAGTAGTATACTCTTGGTGCCAAACTGTGAGACGGTCAGACTTCCTAAGAGCCTCAAGAATGCGATCCGTAACATCCGCATAATTCCGGATTTTCATCCGAATCACTCCCATTCAATCGTGCTCGGTGGTTTTGAGCTAATGTCGTAGACAACACGGTTGATACCCTGGACTTCATTGATGATTCGGGTAGAAATCTTTGCTAAAACATCATCGGGGATTCTCGCCCAATCCGCTGTCATAGCATCACTACTGGTAACAGCACGTAAGGCAACCGCATTTTCGTACGTCCGTTCATCCCCCATCACACCAACACTCTTAACAGGCAGCAGTACTACCAACGCTTGCCAAATTTCATCGTACAATCCTGCAGCCTTAATTTCATTGATAAAAATTGCATCAGCCGATCTTAGCACTGCTAACCGTTCCGGTGTTACCTCACCGATTATTCTCACAGCAAGCCCTGGCCCAGGAAACGGGTGTCTACCAAGCACATGGGGTGGAACGTTTAATTCAGCACCCACGGCTCGCACCTCGTCTTTGAAAAGTTCACGAAAAGGTTCAATAAGTTCAAACGGCATGTCAGGTGGGAGTCCACCGACATTGTGGTGTGTTTTAATCGTAGCAGAAGGTCCTTTGGTGGAAACGCTCTCTATGACGTCTGGGTAGAGAGTGCCTTGTGCCAGAAAACGGCAAGGTCCGAGCTGCTTTACTTTTGCCCTGAAGGTTTCAATAAACTGTGCACCGATAACCTTGCGTTTCTGTTCTGGATTTACGATACCTGCCAACGCATTCAAGAAAGATTCTGCCGCATCCACGAACTCAATTTTTATTCCCAACGCTTTACAAGTTGCTAAAACCTGTTCCACCTCATTTTGGCGTAAAAGTCCATTATCTACAAAAACGGATACTAACGCATCACCTATCGCCTCATGAAGGAGTGTCGCAAGCACCATTGAGTCTATGCCACCGCTGACAGCACATAGCACCTTTTCGTCCTTCACCGTTGATCGGATGTCTGTTATGGCTTCTGCAATAAATGTATCCATCGTCCAAGTTGCATTACATCCACAGATATGTCGGACAAAGTTGTGAAGGATTTTGTCAGCATCTCGTGTATGCTCAACTTCAGGGTGAAATTGCAATCCGTACAAAGTGCCATCGGAGTTGACCATCGCTGCGATAGGCGAGTTTGGTGTTTGGGCGATTGTGCGGAACTCCTTCGGAAGTTTGTCAATTTTATCTCCATGGCTCATCCATGCAGACAATTCGGATGGTAAGTCAGTAAATAATGGGTCTGATGTGGAGATAACTTGAAGTTGTGCATTCCCATATTCCCGTTCTGTTGCGGGATGGACTTTACCCTCTTCTAAGAGAAAAGCAATGAGTTGCATGCCGTAGCAGATGCCCAACACTGGAATACCAAGTGTGAAAAGAGAAGCATTTATCTTTGGCGCATTTTCCTCGTACACACTTGCGGGACCACCAGAAAGTATGATCCCTTTAGGTGACATTTTCTCAATATCGCTAAGCGGCAAAGTATAAGGTTGAATTTCGCAGTAAACCTGCTGCTCCCGAATGCGCCGAGCAATTAACTGCGTGTATTGCGAGCCAAAGTCTAAAACGACAATAGCGTCTCGCTTCATGTCTTTTCTCCATTTTTAGATATTGGATTTCGGCAGGGTTGCCAATATGAATTTTAAGGATTTAATTCGGTAATTTTCCTATAAGGATGTTTGAATTATAATTGTTCCAAGCAAATAGTATATTACGTATCACCGCTGTGGTTCGCAATCAATAATTTCCCCTGTCTCTGGTTCAAAAATCACACCATAATATCCCGGTGGTGCAAATTTCACATCATCCCACATTGCTAAGTCTGTATTCGCGTCCTGTAAGTAGTAGCATCCTCTGTGCGGATGTTCTTCAGATTCAATGGTACGAACGTGGTAGCAATGGTTGTGAAACTGAATCGTATTCTCATAAATGATGATGTATCGGTCACCAAACAGACTGTGTGCTATTTGATTGACGACATAAGGGTCAATTTTAAAACTATGCAATGTTTTGATTACCTTCACAATTATCGGGGCAAATTATTTTTTGTGTCTAAGACTCACGGTGCTTTAGAGATGATAATGTCAACTCTGCGATTTTTTTCGTGAGAATTTTTGTCAATTGGCTGAGATTCACCTAAACCAACAGCGGTCAATCGTTTTGTTGGCACTTTGCCACTATTAATAAGAAAAGTTTTAATTGAATTTGCTCTTTTTTCGCTGAGTGCCTGATTAGTTTTCGCATCTCCAAGTGAATCGCTATGACCTTCAATTCTTACAACATAGTTTTTGAATTCATCTTGTAACAATATAGATGCAAGTTTCATAAAGGTTGGGAAAAACGCCTCATTTAAACGTGTGCTTGTGGTTGCAAATAGGTTGCCACTAATTCTAATGAGAACCCCTTCCTCACGGTCTATGACAACTGCTTTTGGAATTTGCTGTACTGTTTCAACCAGAGTCGTCTGGGCAGAATCCTGCTGTTTTGTCTTTTCAATAGCGCGTCGGAGGTAATCATGGCTTTGCTGCGACGCATCAACAGCAGCTGAGTATTCTTTTTTTGCAAGTGCTGACTCGGCAGTTGCAAGTGCTGAAGTAGCCAATTCATATAGTTCAGGGGCAAACTGCGGCACTTTGGTCTGTGTTTGTTCTGCTACTGCTGCTTTGGCTGATGCCACCGCTGCCTCTGCTTTTTTGATTCTTGATGTAAGTTCCTCCTTTGCACGGCGGCGATATTCAGCTACTTCAGAAATTGTAATAACCTTGTCTACCATCTGCTCAACATCTTCTGCAGTCTGACGTGCCTTTCCATAAAGGTTTTCTTGTAACTCTTTTTTAGCCTTATCCAATTGGTTGCGTGATTGTTGGAATTGTTGTGTAGCGTGTGTGGCTGCATTTAGAGATTCTGCTCGCTCAACTTTCAGCTGCGCGCGTTCAATAGCAATAAGTGCTGTATTTTCCGCCGCTGCACGAATCTTCTGATACTGAATTGCCAATTCATAAAGATTGTTGGCTTGTGTCAGCGCGTCTGTTGCAACTTTTTCTGCGTCTGTGAATTCTTTTCGCTCCAGGTGTGATGTCGCTAATGCAATTGCGGATTGCACACGTTCATATTCTGGTGTTTCTACAATTTCAGGATAAGTTAGTTTTGCAATGGTCACATAGATTTCTGTTCCGGACATTGGCACGCGAATTTCTGCACGGCGCAGCGCATCTTTTGTTTCCTTAAGATCTGTTGTGAGTGAACCGGCACGTTGGTTTCCTGCTTCAATCTCTTTTAACTTTTGTTCAATTTCCATCGTCTTCATCTCATTGCGAATCTTTGCTATTTCTATTTCATATTCCTTTTCCGTTATCACCTCTTGGTACATCTGTTCTTGGATTGCAATGAGTTGTGCACGTGCTTGCTGTTGTTTTGCTTTATACAAAGCGATTTGTGCTACAAGTTCTGCTTGATATGCGAATTCCATGCTTTGCGCAATGTCTCCACGCTCCTGTGCTTGTTTGGCAAATCTCAGGAGTTTAACCGCACGACTGTATTCATCGGTTGCGAGTTGTTCAGCATTCAGTTCGGCTGCACTGGAAATCGCCTTCTGTCCATTCTGAAGTTGTGTATCAAGGAGAACACTATCAATTTCAACTGATACGCATCCGTAACTGATTAGACATCCTATTAATAGCAGCCATCCATAAATTCGCATCGGGATTTCCTTTATTTCTTCTGGTCGGCGAGTTCTGCTCGAAGTTTCTCAAGATTATTCAAAACTTCTTCCGTAGCCTGTTGTCGTAACTCTAATTCAGCTTGTGCTTCTTTAACCTGTGCTTCTTGCCGAACTGCTAATGACTTCTCTGTTGCAATTCGCGCATGGAGATACGCCCGTAATGCCAATCGATATGCGCGTTCTACATCGCCTGATTGCAAGGAGGAGTCAGCATTGATAAGCATCTCCTCCGCTGAGTTCATCTCGCTCACGGCTACATCGCGCGCACCAACGTTTTCTGCAGCAGCAATACTTATTCGCGCGTTATCTGCGGTCTCAATTGCCAATTGTTCTATTTGCTTGCTACCGCATCCCAATATAATAACGAATATTAGGAGCGAAGGTATCCATTTCATGTTATTTCCTTTTTGTCACAGGACACGTTTATAGTGAATTTTACAATTAACTTTACATCTGAGCTGTAGGCGGGAACTCCGATTCCCGACTAAAAGTGGTTTCGTCGCGATTCGGAGATCGCTCCTACAAGAAGAGGCGCAATGAATTGCGCTTGGGTGAATGCGCCAAATCAAGAAATCAACGGTATGAATACCTTTTTGGTATTCTCCGTATGACATTCACATTAAACACACCAAACTTATAAAGAACTGCATATAAAGTAATTTTAGATTTCACTATAATGAGCAGCGATCTTTAGAAACGGTATAACACAATTTGACGCATAGTGCAATAAACAAAAAAGCCCCACACTCAGGTGAGGCTTCTAAAAAACGCTCTAATACGCAGGACGCTCTGTGTAAACACTCACCTTGCGGCGGTATTTGTCTTTTCGCTCAAACCAGACATAACCATCAATTTTTGAGAAAAGCGTGTAATCCCTGCCAACGCCAACATTATTACCAGCGTGTAAATGCGTGCCACGCTGTCGGACAAGGATACTTCCTGCCGTAACATGGTTTCCTGAAAACTTTTTGACACCGAGCCGTTTTCCGATACTGTCACGACCATTACGGGTACTTCCGCCACCTTTCTTATGTGCCATCAGATTCAACCTCCTCTCTGTCAATCGTGGTAATTTCCTCACCACCAATTGCGGTAATTTTGATACGGGTAAATGATTGACGGTGACCTAACTTACGTTTGTAGCTTTTTCTACGTTTAGATTTAAAAACGACGATCTTTTTTGCACGACCTTGCTGAACCACCTCACCCGTAACTGACATGTTTTCGAGATAAGGGGTCCCAGTTTGCAGTTGACCATCTTCACCGGCAATCGCTAACACGGAAGGAAACGTCACCGTTTCACCAACAGCATTGTCTAACTTTTCTACATCTATGAGGCTTCCTACCTCAACACGATGCTGTTTCCCACCGCTTGCAAATACTGCGTACATTTACTTACACTCCTTTTAGGTGTAGAAATTCTTTAAGAGTCAAATCGGATTTCTATTTATAATTTCTGCCCAATTAAGTAAGATATATCTAAAATTGTGTAACTGGGTCTTGGGCGCACCTACTCGCCCATGTTTGTAATTCAACTAATTATATAATGCCACAATTTAGTTCAAAAGTCAAATCTTTTTGAGGGTTACAATCTTCCTTATAGATGCGAGATATAATACAAAACTTCGTATTTATATACTCAACTTACATCACTTTAGATATTAATCTAAAAACAATTCTTCACCGTTTGCAGCAAAGATTCGATAGTCTTCAAGATGTAGGTCTGCGTCAGACTCAAGGATCAATTCCAACTTCAGTGTGCGCTTGAGTTCTCGGAATTTGGCGGACATCTGCACATTAAGATGCGAAATAATGTGATCGTTTGCGATAATTCGTAATTTGGATTGCTGAGTTTGGTTATATGCTCTTTTTATTGCTCTGAACAGTCCAATTACAACAGTTTCAATTGATAAAATGGTCCCGTGTCCTTCGCAATAAGGACACTGTTCCGTTAACAAAGTAGATAGACTCGCCCGCGTCCGCTGACGCGTCATTTCCACTAATCCTAAATCCGAAAAGTGGAGGATATTAGTGCGTGCTTTATCTTTACTTAATGCCTCTCGGAGCATTTTGAAAACCTGCTTCCGATGCGTTGGTTCGTCCATGTCAATAAAGTCAACAACTATAATGCCTCCTAAATCTCGCAATTGAATTTGTCTGACCACTTCGTCAACTGCTTCAAGATTCGCACTTAGAATTGTGTTATCCGGATCAGATTTACCAACAAACTGTCCTGTGTTGACATCAATTGAAACCATCGCTTCTGTTTGTTGGATGATGATGTGTCCGCCACACTTGAGCCAAATTTTTTCGCCAAGTGCTTGCTGTAGTTCTTGATCCACACCATAAGCCTTAAAAAGAGTTGTGTCTTCATTGTAAAGCGTTATCCGATCAAGCATGCTTGGCATTACAGAGGTGACATAATCAACGGTTTCTTTATAACCAGATTGCGAATCTATCAGAAGTTGTTTAACATCTTTGGTAAACATATCCCGGACAATCCGATTAGTAAAACTCACATCTCTGCTAACTAAACTCGGTGCAGTTTTCCGTTTTGCCCGTTCCCGTGCTTGTTTCCATTGGTTGATTAAGTATCGGATTTCTGCCGTAAATTCTTCTTCACTCAAACCTTCAGCAGCGGTCCGAATAATAAAGCCTCCTTCAACGTCTGCCTTCAATTTTTGTGCCAAGTCGCGTAATCGGTCACGCTCACTTTCAGATTCGATTCGCCGTGAAACTCCGATTGTGGATGAATTCGGCAAATAAACAACATATCGACCAGGTAAGGTGATATTGCTCGTCACACGTGCTCCCTTACTGCCTATCGGTTCCTTTCCTACTTGCACAAGAAGTTCCTGATTTTTTGAAATCAGATCAGTTATAAGATATGGGAAACCCCTGCCACCACGAGCCTTGTTTGATGGTGTTGCCCGCAAATCTAAAGTTGGTAACCCATCATCCGAACTTCCGTTTTCAGAATTACTGTTGTATTTCAGGTCTGAGATGTGTAGGAATGCATGTCGATCTAAACCGATATCAACAAAAGCCACTTGCATACCCGGTAGCACATTTTCAACACGGCCTTTATATAGATTATTTAAAACAGGTTTTACTGCTTTTCGCTCAATATAAATCTCATTTAATATTCCCTTCTCAAGGACTGCACAACGTGTTTCGTACTCATCATCAGAAATAAGTATCTCCTTCTCCATTATCTGCTTTTCCTCCTATCATGTCTTTTTAGCAAAAGTAGTAAAAAGACATCTCGGCAGTTAATTCAATCATCATTAAAAGCGGCAGTCTTATAAAAAAATGACACCACAACTCAATTTCAATGAAATAGGGGATGTAGTTACGTATTCAACCCTCAAAGCAAGAGTGTCACCGGTGTAATAAAAAGTGTAAAATAATTTACCATAGTCTTTCTACTGCCTAAAAGATCAGTTCAGATTGGGTGCTAATGCGTTTCAATGATTATCAATTCCGCGGTGTTAATGTCACCACTGGCGTTATAAGTTCTCCCATTGAAATGCCGCCATGTTGGAACCCTCCCTGAAACTGCCGCTTATATTTATAAAAGTCGTTTGGATAGACGAAGTAGTAATCGTCTTTAGCGATGATATAATCCTTGCTCGCACTTTCGGCGGGTAGCCGATATACCTGTGGTTTTGGGATGTATATGGCTTGGTTATCATCGCAAACTAAATTGTTCCCGATTTTAAAACGAAGGCTTGTGCTGGTATCGCGATTGCCATAAGCACGAGTTGCTCGGTTACAGAACTCTGAACCGTGATCGGTGGTAAGCACAACATGAACACCTTGTTCAGCTATAAGGCGTAGAATATCAAACAGTGCCGAATGTGCGAACCAAGACCGAGCTAATGCTCGAAAAGCGGGTTCATCTGGTGCAAGTTGTTGCAAAACTTCCGATTGTGAACGTTGATGCGTCAATATATCTATGAAGTTAACAACTAACGCAGATAAACTAACGCGTGTTGCTGCTGCAACCCGCTTCTTATATTCATTTCCTCCGCGCAAATCAAAAATCTTGAAATATTGGACTCCAGGCTTAATCCTGATTCCGTTTCTTTTTAAGTATTCTTCAAGCAATTGCCGTTCAAATTGGTTTGTACTGCTACCATCATCCGATTTCTCTTGCCAATATTGTGGGTAATCTTTTGCCAATTCTGCTGGAAACAATCCGCTAAATATTGCATTCCGTGAATACATTGTCGCACTTGGCAAAATAGAAAAACTATACTTTCGATCAATTGAGAAATAGGGGTACAACAGCGGCTCTACTGCCATCCAATGGTCGAGCCGAAAACAGTCTACAACAATAAAGTAGACAGGCGTTTTTGCTTGAAGCAGTGGCATCAAATGTTGGTCTAATACGTCAACTGACAATGGGGGGCTATCTTGGCTTCCGTTAACCCATTCAGGATAATTTGCTTCCACAAAATCGGAAAATTCGGCATTACACTCTTTTTTCTGTTCAAAGTGCGTTTCTGCTAAACCTTTTTCTGCCAACTGATCGGAAAGCAAATCCCATTCCAGTAATTTAACGTAGATATCAATCCAGTCTTGCCAACTTGGTTGTGATGCCTTCAGTGTGTTAATCGTATTAAAGTCATTGGTATAACGACCCGGTATTTGGGTTTCCACAATCTGCTTCTGTTCAAGTACCCGTTTGAGGGTAGAAGCAATCTGTGCAACACCAATAGGCTTTACTAAAAAATCCGTCACCTGTTTTCCAAGGGCGACGTCAACAAATTTCTCCTCACTGGACTGTGTCACGAGAATAACGGGGATTTGTGGATTGATTGTTCGGATTGCATCTAATGTTGCCATCCCATCTTTTCCGGGCATTACTTGGTCAAGAAGGATTGCATCGTATTGCGTATCGGTCTGTTTCAGAAGTTCAATACCATCTTCACCATTTGTAGCAGGGATGACATCATATCCACGGGTTTCAAGGAAACGTCTGTGTGGCAGCAATGCTTCTATTTCATCATCTATCCATAAGATTTTATGTAGCTTATTTGGCATATCAACTCCTTTGAAACCCTATGGGACGTTACACGGCAAACGAATTTCAAAAGTTGTACCAGCTGGACTACTTTCAACTAAACGGATACTTCCGTGATGATAATCCCTGACGATTCGTTGAACTATTGTCAATCCAAGTCCCCACCCATGCGTTTTAGTTGTCATACCCGGTTCAAAAATTAAGCGTTGATCTTCGCTTGGAATACCACTGCCGTTATCTGAATATCGGATTACAACATGTTTTTGGCGGTCATCATAGAGAGGTTCAATTTCAATATGTCCTATTTCTTTATGCATGGCATCCAGCGAATTGCGAATCAGATTTTCGAAAACCCACTGTAACAGATGTGCATTTGCGGAAATTATAGGGACATTATGAGGTGTAACACTTATATCGATATTTCGACTAATTTGAGGTAGTCGCTCCTCAAAATATGTGAGTACCTCCTTAAGTACCTCTTCAAGATTAACCTCAGCTTTCGTCGGTTCCGTGCCGATCATTCCGAATCGGGTAGTTGTTTTCTGCAGACGTTCTAAGTCACTCTGCATGTTTGTTGAGAGCTCGGCAAGTACTTTATCTCCGGTTTCTTGGCTCCGTTCATCTAACAACTCGGTCCACGCTAATAATGCAGAAATTGGGGTGCCAAGTTGATGTGCGGTTTCTTTTGCTAATCCGCCCCAAATTGCCGCATGTTCATAAGATTTTATCCGCCGATAGATAAGAATAGAGCCAAACGCGAAAAACGGTAAAACAATAGATAACACAATAGGTGTTATTAGTAACCCGTAGAACGATTTTATTTCATAATAAAAGTAACCTTCTTGCCAATCAGGTGTTGTTTGAAGTTCAGTGAACGCGGGTGTATTTTGAACGAAGATTTTTGCGCGTTCTTTCTCTTCTGGTGTCGCATTTTCGGCGGTGATGACATTCTTCCACATCTGCCATTTCTGAGGATTCTTCTCAGTATCTGTAAAAGCATAGGGAAGTTGTGCCAATTCACTTGGCGCTGCATACCCGTGATATAAATACCCCATAATCTGTATATCTTCTTTAAGGAACGGTATCTTGCGCCGCTGATTCTTGCTTTTCATCCGTTCCAATGTAGAATTTAGCAATTCTTGCTCATCTTGTGTTAACGAAACAGTATCATTTTCGTTGACTTTCTCATCTAATTTAGTGTTGATCCCCTGCGAAATTTCCACATTTCCGTCTGCATCAGTGATTAAAAAAGAAAACCTTCGAGACCTACCCTCTGCATAAAGTTCCTGTCTCATCACCTTTAGCAGCCGTTCTTGTAGGTCGCGGTCCTTAATGCTGGGCAATTCAGCGGCAAGGTTTACAAAAATTTCTATCTGCGCCTCTATATCAGTATTCAAATGAGAAATTTGGCGCGTATAATACGCAAACACAAAAATCAATATGCAGACACCGACACCGAAATAGATGAGCATTAACCCGCCAGTCGGATAAGTAGATGTTATGCTACGATTCCACCTTGCCATGACGACCCCTGGGCAAATTTATTACGCTTCAAACATATCGGTATATTAATATTATATCCTATCTGAACTGATTTTTCAAGTGAGTTCTGCAATTCACAGAATTATAAGGTTTTTCATATTACTAATCATTTATCCTCTTCTGTAGGAGCGACCTCCTGGTCGCGACATCTTCCTAAAGAAATTTCACCTACATTATCCAAGACAATATATGCAGTAACTTATATGAGTCAACTTTCTTTCATATTCTTCGTTTTTCTTATCAGTCACATTTCAATGAGCGTAAACCGATATTCTGCATTTGACGCTTGACATCTTACTCTGTGCAGGCTAAAATAAATCAAAACTTAGCCACTTAAGAACCTGCGTAAGATGGGAGAAGTAATGTTCAAAGCAATTACATTTGATTTTTGGCAAACGCTTTATGCTGATACACTTGAAAACTGGCAGAAACGTCAGGCTATACGTGTGGATAATTGTCATAAGTATTTGAGTGACCAAGGTTATTCTTGTAAGGTGTCTGATATAGAAATTGGAATGGATGACGCCTATAACGTAGCGATGTCTCGGTGGCATCAACACAGAGGTGTATCCGTAGAAACGTGCATGATGAAGTTTGCTGAAACGCTTGAACTTACGCTTGATGATACAGAAATTGCTTCTCTAATTGTGTGTCTTGGCAATGCTTTTTTAGCGTCTCCGCCTATTCTCCTATCGCATATTAAGCCGGTGCTGGCGAGGCTCAGTGAAGATTATCCGTTGGGGATTATCTCAGATTCAGCATTAACACCTGGCAGTTATGCACGGCAACAGATGGAACGTGACGAAATTTTGCAATACTTTTCGGCATTCACTTTCTCCGATGAAACAGAGCGGACAAAGCCTGAAGTTGTGCAATTCAATTCTACCCTGAAGCAGCTAAACGCTGAACCAGAATCGGCAGTGCATATCGGGGATATTGTGCGGACAGACATTGTCGGTGCGAAAAACGCTGGCATGAAAGCAATTCGGTTCGCAGGATTTAATAAAACAGAAACAAACGATACACTTAGCGATGCAGTGATTGATGATTATCGACAGCTGGAAGACACTATCGCTGAGCTTTCAAAATAAACAGATAATATTTATACATCGCTGTAGACGCGGTTTGAAACCGCGTCTATTAGGGTGTTGTGTATTGGAGGTAAACGATGAAAAATGTATTGGTCACAGGTGGAACCGGTTTCATCGGAAGTCGAGTCTGTGATGCCCTCCACGAAAAAGACTATACAGTGCAGGTGGTGTCTCGGGACCCCGCACGTGCCAAAACTAAATTACAATCCGTCCAAGAAATCTACGCTTGGAATCCTGAAACTGAACAACTCCCTTCAGAAGCAATATCAGATGTGCAAGCCGTAATTCACCTTGCAGGTGAATCAATAGCTGGGAGGTGGAACGGAGAAAAAAAACGAAGGATACGGGACAGTCGTATCCTATCTACCCGAAACCTTGTAGCTTCCTTTGCGGATGCCGATACTAAACCAGATGTGCTTGTTTGTGCTTCAGCAATTGGGTTATATGGTGATAGCGGAGACGAAAGTTTTACAGAGGAATCATCCGCAGGTACTGACTTTCTGGCAGAAGTTTGCCAAGAATGGGAAGCGGAATCACATAAAGCGAGCGAGTATGGTATACGCGTTGTTTCGGTCCGTATTGGACTTGTGCTTGGTTTAGGTGGTGGACTTTTAGAGCGGGTGCTTCCACCCTTTAAGATAGGTGCTGGTGGTAAACTTGGAAGCGGTAATCAGTGGATGTCTTGGATTCACGTTGATGATGTGGTCGGCATTGTGATGCACGCTTTAGAAAATGAAAACATTAGCGGAGCGTTGAATGCAACAGCACCCACCCCTGTCAGAAACATTGAGTTCACGAAAACGCTTGGTGCAGTTCTCCGAAAGCCTGCGATTTTTCCAGTCCCCGCGTTCGGCTTAAAGTTGATAATGGGGGAATTTGCGGACTTTGTCGTGCTGAGCCAGAACGTCCTCCCTGAAAAAACGGAGGCGAGCGGCTATGAATTTCAGCATCGCACGCTTGAATCTGCCCTCAAGGATTTATTGTAAATCGGTGGATTTCAACAACAAACAATGAAAATTCGCGATGTTTTACTGTCTGAATATGGAAAAGCCTCAAGTATTCCATCTCCAGTGAACCGAATGATGACAGATTTTGCAATCGGTTTTCGGGATGGATACGATATTAACCTCGGTGTGGGATATGTCAATGAAAACACAATCCCACGCCAACAAATTCAGACAGCTTGCGAAGCAGTTCTCTCAAATCCTGAAAAGTATCGAGCATCCCTCAATTATGGCGGTGCGCAAGGCTCTCCAAACCTGATTGAGTCAATCAGAAAATTCCATATTGACAACCAAATCGGTGGCATAACACAAGACACCTTTTACACAAGAGATATTGTCATTGGTGCTAACGGCGCGACCAGTTTGTTGGAAAGTATCACACATTTGCTCCCTGCTGGCATTGTGGTAACAGCTGATCCGATGTATTATATCTATTGTAATGATCTTGAAAGGAAAGGCTTCACCGTTGTCGCAGTAGCGGAGGACAATCAGGGACTTCAAACCGATCTTTTGAAGGCAAAACTAAAGACGTTGGGAAGTGCAAAAGAGGCAATTCAGTTTTTCTACGTTGTGACGGTTAACAACCCGAGTTGCACTATCCTTTCAAATCGCCGAAAAAGGGAACTTGTTGAGATTGTAACCGAACTTTCACACGAAGTAGGACGAAAAATCCCGCTCTTTTTTGATAATGCTTACCGCGACCTTGTGCATGATGACACCGTTGAACCTCTGGAATCTGCGCTATGCTACGATGAACTCGGTCTTGTATATGAGATTGGAACGTTGTCAAAGATACTTGCCCCTGGCTTACGCATCGGCTACCTTATCGGTCCAAAGGGAGCGTTCCTTGACAGCATCATCCAGCGCACAAGCGACATCGGTTTCAGTGCACCGCTTATCAATCAGGAAATTGCGAGTTATCTGCTTGACAACGGTATTGAAGCACAAATTGAGAAAGTCAATAATGGATATAGGGAGAAGGCGAAACAGGTCAGAACGTGGATGGCAGAATTGCTTGGCGATGACGTTCAAGAATGTCGTGGTGGGAGTGCAGGTTTCTATTATTACCTGACACTTGCGAACATTAATACCAATACAAACTCCGATTTTTTTAAGTTTTTGACCCGAACAACCGGGCATGCAGACATAGACGGGCCTCCACGTAATCCACATCCCAAAGTGATTTACATTCCCGGCGAATACTGTGTCCATCCGAATGGTGAGATGATTGAGATTGGTAAACGGCAGTTCCGTATTTCTTATGGGTTTGAGGAGTTGCCACAGATTTACGATGCGTTGAAATACATGAAAGATGCGATAGATTATTGTTGTAAGAAATTGTAACTCTAACACAAGTTTTCATTGTCTGAACAAGGACTTTGAAAGACTTGATTTTTTTGAAGAAATAGCTTATCCTATTACTAACTTATTCGAAAAGCATGCTTTCTAAGTGCTTACAATTGATACTTGTAATTTAATATAAAGGTATGTTGTAATTTATCGAAGTGTTAATAATATTGCACTCGGTAATCAATAGCATGCGAAATGAAAGGACTATCGAGTTGGAATGGCCAGGCTTTTATCCAGAAAACTGTCCGCCCGCGGGAGTTGAACAAGCCTCTGGTACAGTTTACCATCTTGTGCAACACGATCCACCGCAAGCAGAAGATTTCCTGAACCAAACATCAGAATCAGTGGGGTTTCCGTTTATACTGATCCGAAAGATATTCCTCGACTCTTTGAGCGACTCAAGAACAGAATAGGTCACTTAAGAATAGGAAAACGGCTAAAGGTGAACTTAATTCGACCCTTGGTGTAATTCAACATACACCATCTTATGAAAAATCTCATCATACATGGTGGATACCCATTGGAGTAGAACCTTGGCTTGTTTTTAAAGTAATAAGCGAATAAGAATAGAAGGTAATAAAGAAAAGGTGTATAAGATGCTTGATGTACTCAATATTCCAGAGTTGGGTAAACTCGAGATTGTAGAAGTATACGAATACTATGATCAACCTGTTCTTTACTCTTGCAAAGATACAGAGGACAATCTTTACCTTGTCGTAGCTGCTGATGAAAACGACCAATATGAAACGTGGCTCTATGCGAAAGTTTCTGTTGACCGTCTTAATCTCATACAATCTGACACAATTGACCTACATGATGCATTTGCGGATACCGAAGATGGTTCTGTACTTCAAGTAAAATTTTCATACGACGAAACCCCTCCTCTGACTGAGATCGTCAAATCAAATCAAATACCTGAGGATATGCTCCCAGATCCTGGTGAATACCTTGATCTTAAACCGAAAGGACCTCCGTTACCATTTACTATCACTGGTGCGTTAATAGGTGTCTTTCTAAGATCCAAAACATTTGAAATAGAAACTTTAGAACAGACCTATACTGGATATATTACAGACGAAGCCTTTGGGACTGTGAAAAACGCGACATTGAGCAGAGAGTACACCGCAGAAATTCAAGAGGTCGTCCAAAGAAGTGGATCTACAGATAAAAACACTAATCCAACATACCTCCTCTTGAGTCTTAACTGAAAAAGGAAATTAAAAAATGCGATTGAAAGATAAAGTTTTGTTAATCGGTGGTGCAGGCTCAAACATGAGTCGAGCAACTGCCTTACTTTTCGCACAAGAAGGTGCGAAGGTGGCACTTGCCGCACGTACAACAGAAAAGATGAAAGAGACAGCAGAACGTATCCGCGCGAACGGTGGCGACGTATTGACGCAACAGACCGATTTGATGGACGCCGCACAGGTGGAGTCGCTCATTAACGCTACGGTTGCTGAATTTGGTGGTGTTGACTGTTTTATTCACGCTGCAGGTGGGTATTTCTCAACTGAACACGATATTACCGCTATGGACCCTGAGTATTGGGATGGTGCATTGCAAAACAACTTGCGAACGCTTTTCAACCCTGTGCGTCTGCTTGTGCCAATTTTAGAGAAACGGGGCGGTGGGTGTATTATCACTATTTCTGCGGGTGCGCGGGTGCGTCAAGATGCCAACGCCGCTTACGCTGCGGCAAAATCGGGTATGGTAGCAACAGCAAAAAATCTTGCCAAAGAGTTGTACGATAAAAACATCCGTGTCCATGCGTTGTGTCCAGGGATAATCTGGGACCCGTTACCGGACGGAGAAATTGCCCCAGTTGCGACACAATTAGAACGTCTTGGTAACCCGATTGATATAGCGTATGCTGCGCTGTGGTTATGCTCGGACGAAGGTGCGTGGGCTACAGGATTGGAATTGACAATTGATGGTGGTGATTCGTTATTCATTGATTCGCCAATTCGGCGAGAGGTTTTGGCTTAACACGGATTTCACACGTTTTTGGTAATTGGTTATTCGTTATCAATTACCTTGGGCTATCGGCAGTTAATAGTATGTTTGAGATGCAAAGGGAACGTAGCAACTACAAGTTCTTTTTTTGCTAACTATTTGCTGATAGCTTTTTGTTTGAAAAACTTCATGCGGGGTGTTAAAATAGTGTCAAAAGAAACAAGATGTATTGAGAAATGAGATATGCAGCGATAATTGAAATTTGCAAATAACGATAGCTCAACTTAGTAAGATCAGGTTTTATAAACCCTGAAGAAGTACGTAGAATTACCGTACTAAAAATAAGTTAACCGAGGGAAATATGAGGCGCGTTTTTTGTGTTTTTACCGTAGTGTTTATGTGTCTGATGAGCACAATAGGTGTATGTGACTTAACACCTACAGAGGTGGGGCAACAAGATGCTCAGCAAGATGTTCCCCGTCCGAAATGGTTTTTGGCAGGATGTATTAGTGGTAGTTTTTTCTTATGGCTTATTAGCGATAATTCTGTGGCGCGCGATGCGAAAAAACCTCCAGAGGTTGACATTAATAATGTCCCACACTTGCTCGGAAAATCACCTGAATATGTTGAAAAGTATATTGCATCTTACCAAGCGGAATCGGTGCGTATAAGTTCTCGGTGGGCGGAATATGGTCAGATGACAGGTAGTGGAATAACTATAGCGGCTGTCCTTGGTTATATGATTAGCAAAAGTTTTTAAGTAGAAATTAGGTGAATTTCGATCATCCATTTTCAATAGACATAGTCTAAATCAATGTTCTACCTGACACGGCAAACCGCCTTTGAGGCATCTCATTACAGTCGGCTTCCCGAATTGAGCGATGCCGAAAACTATGAACTGTTCGGTGCCGCAGCAAATCCAAATAGCCACGGTCATAACTACGTGCTTGAAGTGATGGTCAAAGGGGACTTAGATACAGATGATGGAATGGTCATCAACTTGACGACGTTAGATGCGTTGTTGAAAACAGAGGTGGTTGCGAATTACGATCACAAGCATCTGAACAAACAACATCCTGTGTTCAGCAAAAATCCACGACTACAACCGACATGTGAAAACATAACAATTGAAATATGGCAAAGACTCGCTCCATGCCTTCCTGATGGACTACTCCATCGGGTTCGCCTCTATGAAAGTTCAGCGCGATTTGCCGACTATTACGGAGATGATATGATGGTTTATCTTACTAAGGTTTATGAGTTTAGTGCAGCGCATCGTCTACACAGCCATGCACTTAGCGATGAAGATAACCGAGACATCTTTGGGAAATGCAATAATCCTGCTGGGCATGGGCATAACTACGTGCTTGAAGTCACTGTAAAAGGTGACGTAGATGCCAAAACTGGACTGGTCGCTGGTTTGAATCTGCTTGACGAGGCGGTCGAAAAACAGGTCTATACACGTTTTGATTACAAACACCTCAATCTTGATACGCCAGAATTTGAAACCCTTAATCCGACATCTGAAAACTTTGTGAAAGTACTTTGGGATGTGTTAGAACCGAATTTGCAACCGGTGGTTTTACACCGCCTACGCTTGCGAGAAACACCCAAAAATCATTTTGATTATTATGGAGAATCCTCTTAATTTATGAATACTGAACAAGAAAGTGAAGCTGATCATAAGTCTGAATTGTTAGAGTCTCTGTACGGACAGATTATCGAAAGTATAGGAGAAGACCCGGAGCGTCAAGGTTTGGTAAAAACACCACTCCGTGCCGCTAAAGCATTAGAGTTTCTAACGAGCGGCTATCATCAGGATGTTAACAAGATATTAAACGAAGCTATCTTTGACGAGAATTGTGACGACATGGTTATCGTCAAAGATATTGAATTTTTTAGTCTCTGTGAGCACCATATCCTCCCGTTTTGGGGTAAGTGTCATGTGGGCTATCTTCCACTGAACCGAGTTATTGGTCTTAGTAAAATTCCGAGAATTGTGGATATGTTCTCTCGGCGTTTACAAGTTCAGGAACGCTTAACACGTGAAATTGCCGAAGCATTGGAGGCAGCTTTGAATCCGGCAGGTGTTGGCGTCGTGATGGAGGCACAGCACATGTGCATGATGGCGCGTGGGGTAGAAAAACAAGCCTCAAAGATGACAACAAACGCTATGCGCGGCGCATTTCGGGAGGATAGTTCTACGCGCGCTGAGTTTCTTAGATGCGTCCAAGTTTCTTAAAGGTAGTAGGTCACTCTGCTAAATGCTATAGAGGCATTTGGCGTTGATTTGGTGTGCCGTACACCCCTCTCTATAAAACATAAACATGTCAATGCGAAACGGTATCAACGATGCAGATAAATAATCTCAACGGAAAAGTTGCCGTTGTCACTGGCGCATCAAAAGGCATCGGCAAAGCAATAGCTGTTGCTTTAGCAGATGCAGGTGCAAAAACAGTCCTCGCTGCACGCACACCCCAAACTGTAGAAGATGTTGCAGCAGAACTTAAAGCGGTAGGCGCGGATGCAATTGCTGTCCCCACCGATGTTACAGATATTGACGCTGTGCAAAATCTCATCCAATGCACATTGGATACCTATCAAAACTTGGATATATTGATAAACAACGCTGGAAGTGGTAAATTTGGAACCGTTGTTGATTTTGATCCATCAGATTGGGATAATGTTATAAATTCCAATTTGAAGGGGGTTTACCTTTGTGCAAAATACGCGCTTCCACACCTATTGGCACAAGGTGGGGGACAGATTATAAATGTACTTTCTATCGCTGCGAAGGTTGCTTTTCCCGCTTCAAGCGCATATTGTGCAGCAAAAGCAGGCGCGCTTGCCTTAACGAAGGTATTGGCTGCTGAAGTGCGGGACCAAAATATACGAGTTACGGCAGTACTACCGGGTTCCGTTGAAACGCCATTTTGGGACGATATTCCACAACATCCCGATTTTGAAAAGATGCTCAAACCGGAACATGTAGCAAATGCTGTGCTGTCTGTGTGCCAACAACCGATTGGGATGGTTACCGAAGAAATCGTTGTGATGCCACCGCTCGGAATTTTATAGATATTTCCATATCCAGTTATCGGTTAGGGACTCTTGTTCTGAAAACCAATGACTATTTTAGTTGTCCGCAAAGCGGTTAGGTATTAAATCTACCGAGGCGCCGTCTTATACGAATCTTCTTTATAGCCCGTGTATCGGCATCTAAAATTGTGATAACTGCATCGCCGAGTTCTAATTCCGTGCCAGTTTCCGGAATTGTGCCGGTACGCTCAAGAATATAACCAGCGATAGTCTCATAATCCCCTTGAGGAATTGATAGTCCATAGTGTTCTTCCAATATTTCGATCTCGGTTCTACCTTCACATTCAAGAATGTCGGGGGCAATTAAATGGATGGAATCGGGGTCATCACGTTCATCAGCAAATTCACCAACGATTTCTTCAATGAGGTCTTCAACTGTCACAAGACCAACAATACCGCTATATTCATCAACAGCAAATACCATCGTGTGCTGAGTATTTTGAATTTCTTTCAGGAGAGCGTTAATATTTTTCGATTCCGGGACAACGTGTATATCTGTGCGGATAAACGGTTCAACCGTTTCAGGTCGGTTTTCTGCATAGATAACGTCTAAAAGGTTGACAATTCCAACAATGTCATAAATACGTTCGTCGTATACTGGAATTCGAGAGTAGCCAGAATCCGCGGCAATTTGTAAAAAATCTTCACATGTTGTGTTTTTTTCTATGGCGACGATATCAACGAGTGGCATCATAACCTGTCTAACAGTACGGTTTTGGAAGTTAAGTAGACGGTGAATCATTTGTCGTTGTTCCGTCAGCAGGTTACCCGATCTTTCACCCATAGTTGCGAGTAATCGTAATTCTTCACGTTGGGCATCAGGGCTGGGGGAGTTTGCACCTCTATCTATGATTCTGACAAGGATTTTTGTAACAGATTGCACAAAGTAGATTAGGGGGGCTAAAATATATTCAGATAATCGTAAAGGATAGGCATAGCGCAGTGAAAGCGCATCAGCTTTAACACGGAAAATCGTTTTCGGCAAAATTTCTCCAAAGATAAGTAGCAAAACGGTTACGTAAACGATAGAGATAACTCCTTGCAACTCATCTGAAACGGACAGTACGGTTTCAGTCAATCGATCACCGAATTGTGAAATTAGGACATTTGCGAGATTTGTTCCTACCAAGGTCAGCGCAAGCATCTTATCGGGAGATTCAACTAAACGATGAATAATTTTTGCCTTTGCGTCGTTAGTTTCAACAAGTTGGTTCATTCGGATTTTATTTACTGAAACGAGGGCGGTTTCTGAACCAGAGTAAAAGGCGGACAACACAAGGCAAACAAGTACCGCAAGTCCAAACGAGGCAATGAGTATAGCAGTCTGTGTTGCGCTGCCAGCACCGATTAAAAAGAGGGATAATAGAAGTATTTTCAATGGAACGGCAGCTCCGACTACACTCTCATTGTTAGGTTCTTCAGGTGTAGGGACTCGGATAAACAGACCTGTGATTAGGTTGCCTTCTGTGGCGGTAATTTCAAATTCTATGCCGTTTTCGTTAACGTGAACTTCACCGACAGAAGGGATATGCCCAAAAAGGCCGAGAGCATAACCACCAATTGTATCAGCATCATCTTCTTGAATTTTGAGTTCAAATTGTTGGTTGAGTTCGCGGATGCTCATGCGTCCGGTAGTTTCTATCACCAGCGGATCCTCTGAATGTTTTATATATTTAGGTGCAGAGTCGTCCTTATCATGTTCATCAGCGATGTCTCCCACTACCTGCTCAACGATGTCTTCAGTCGTAACAATTCCAGAAATGCCTCCATATTCATCACGGAGGATCGCTATTTTGGTTTGCTCGCGTTGCAGTTGCAGCAGTAATATTCCGATTTTTCGAGTTTCAAGGACTAAAAAAGGTTCTCGGATTAGTGGCGCGTCAGGGGGAGCATTTGTAATTTTCGCCCGTTTTTCGAGAAATTCATCTATTGTAAGCGCATTTACCTCCGCACGGTGCCACTGCGGAAAATCCTTAACATAGAAAATGCCACAGATTTTATCAATCTGTTCACGATAAACCGGAATGCGCGAAAATCCGAATTCTTTTGCCTGTGTCAAAGTATCTTGGATAGTGTTTGATGTAGGCACTGCAATCACTTCGGTTCTGGGTACCATAATTTCTTTTGCTTCAATGTCGCGCAATTGAAGGATATTACTTACGATTTCGCGTTCATCAGGCGGGAGCGTTTCCTCGTGATAGGTTTTAAAGAATTCTTGTAAATCTGTCGTAGTAAATTCCTCTTCAGGTGGTGGGTGCCCACCAAATATTGGGATAAGTTTGTCAATGATTTTTCGCAGAAGTGCACGTACAGGGGAAATGAGAACAGAAAATGCCCATAGCGGAGGTGCAGTTATTTTAGCAAATAACTCGGGGTGTTTTATAGCATAAGTTTTCGGTGCCATTTCACCGAAAATCAGCATGGGTAGAACACTAAGCGCTATGGCGAGATACGGAAAAAAGGCTTCAAATGTTTGGGGAAATACTAAAGGCACAAGCCTTAGTACAAGTATCGCGAAGGTGACATTAACAAGATTATTTCCGAGTAAGACGGTAATAAATAATCTGCGTGGGTTGTCAACAAAATTGACAATTGCAGACGCTTTTCCCCGTTTAAGACGGATTTTTTCAATTTGCACTCGCGTTAAAGCACATAAAGCCGTTTCAGACCCGGAAAAAAAGCCGGAGAGGATAAGTAAACCTACCAATCCAATTAGATAAGGCAGTAGTGGAACTTCCATTCTTTTGAGGGGACGAATTTTTTTAATGAGATGTTCGTCCGAGGACATCTAACCTCAGTTTCTGATGCTAAAATACAGTGTATTAGGCATTAAATATTACGTAATTTAGAATTAATTATAACATGTTAACACATTGAATGCAACAAAAAATTGATTAACTCAGAAGATTCAGATAAAATATGTAAACGCAATCAACTAACAAGCGGTACATAACCATTGAGAAACTAAATAAAATGAGGTAGTCTATGACAAAACTGGAACAGATGCAACGTATTGAGGCATGTGGTATTGTCGCTATAATTCGTGCTAACAGTTCAAATGAACTAATTGATGCCGCAGCGGCTATTCAAACTGGAGGCGTTGACGTTATTGAAATAACGATGACAACACCCGATGCGTTACGGGTGATCAGCGAAGTGTCAACCCGATTAGGCGATGCGGTCTTAGTTGGGGTCGGATCGGTTTTGGATGCAGAGACAGCGCGTGCAGCAATGCTTGCAGGTGCTGAATTTGTCGTTAGTCCCGTTACAAAATCAGACGTAATCGAAATCTGCAATCGGTATGGCAAAGTGGTTATACCGGGGGCATTCACACCTACAGAAATCTTGTCAGCATGGGAAGCAGGCGCAGATTATGTGAAAGTCTTCCCTTCAAGTGGAGTCGGTCCCTCCTACATTAAGGATATAAAAGCACCTCTTCCACAGATTCCACTTATTCCAACTGGCGGCATCAATGCGGAAAATGCAGCGGAATTCATCAATGCTGGTGCATCAGCATTGGGTGTCGGCAGCTCACTGGTTAGTAGTTCTCTCCTTGAATCTGGTGATTTTGTTTTGCTCACAGAAAAGGCAAAAAAACTGATCGCTGCTGTCAAATCTGCCAGATGATTAATAAACAAAATAGTGCTGTAAACGTCTCACAAGTAATTTAGTCTTATTTGTGGTTAGATGTTCCTTTTCCAAATTATAGGAAATTTTAGAATTGACAATACACCGTTGATCTACGCTGCAAACTTACAAATATTAGAAACAATTCCTTAACAACTTTAATTCAGGCAACAGACTACATTTAATACTGTTTTTACGTTGACAGTTGATTTTATTTTTGCTAATTTTTTAAACAGAGACAATAAACCCCACAAAGATTTATCCAAAACGAGACATAACTTAGCGAATAATCGTTATGAAGATTAACGAATTGATATTAGGTAAATATAGGTTGCTTGAGTATCTCAGTTCAGGCAGCTTTTCGTCTGTCTTTCGTGCCCGCGAAGAGATGACGAACCGTATTGTTGCGATCAAAGCTCTTTCCAAAGATGCGTATCCTGCAGATAGAATGCGGTATCTTCTTACGGAACTTGAAGCGATGTCAAATATATGGGGACATCCTAATATCGTCTCAATCCTTACTGTTGAACCGGGTAAGGACGATTATATTGCATGGATAGTTATGGAGTATATTGAAGGAAATAACCTACATAAACTCGTTCAACAAGGAGATTTAACCTTAAATGATGTCCTCAATATCGGTTTGGATATTTGCAACGGTTTAAAAGCTGCACATGCTCACAATATCTTGCACCGCGATATTAAGCCACAAAATATATTACTCACTCCAGAAAAAGAGGCGAAAATTGCGGATTTTAGTATTGCACGTATTTTTGGGGAATCAACCGAGTTCGCCGTAACCATGACCGGGACCCGGCGCTACATGGCACCAGAACAACACTATGGGGCTTATGATTTTCGGGCTGATCTCTACGCTACAGGTTTAGTTCTTTATGAGGCACTCACAAAACAATTTCCCTTTTCTGGCGAAGCCGAGGAAATTGATAAAAAGAAGGCTGCGGGTGAAATAGAGAACCTTGAAAATTGCCCAGAAGAATTCCGAAATTTTGCGATAAAAGCACTCCATAGAGATGTTGATAAACGGTACCAAACAGCAACTGAAATGTACAATGAACTTGATCGGATTCGCCGTTGGCAGTACGAACAACAAGCCTCTATCCTAATTGCAGAAAGCTCTAATTCCCCGGCAACCGAATTGGCAGGTGCACTTGAACGGTGCCGAAAGACCTTTCGATTACAAATTGATATTGCCGAGCAAATCAATCAAAACCTCTTCTTTGAGATGCGTAGCAAAGTTGAAAGGGAGAATAAAGAAAAGCTGAAAATTCAACTCATGCAGCACTATAATGTAGCGATTGAATATGCGCGCAACGGAGACAAAGATGAAACACTTCGCGAACTGCATAAGGCACATACCCTCTGTTTGCAGGATGCAGAACTCGTTGCTCAGGCGGATGCACTGTTTAAAGAAACGAGTCCAGCGGTGCCTTTTTCGAATGCTTTGACAGTTCAAGATATTACGGCATTGGTTGAAAATTTCTCCGAAACAGAAAAATCAATCTTGCTTGATGCGTTGACCGTATCGGAAGTTGAGATTGAACCTGAAGTTGACTATAAAGAACCTGAAGTTTTTCCCGAAGAATTGGATATGCCTGTTGCACCCAAAACCCAGGTGCAACAGGCGGAAAGTTACCGCGTTTTAATTGAAGAAGCTTCCCCTGAATTCCTATTGGATAAAGTCCATGAAGATATTCAATACCCACATGAAGAAGAAGCTGCCTACATCTTTCAACAAGCACAAATTTATACACAACAAGAAAATATACGCAGGTGTTACTCACAATATAAGAGACTCGGTGCTTTTTACCACAGACATGCCAAACGATTTATTAGAATGGACGAGATAGAACTCGTTGCGAATTGTTATACACGTGCGCGGTTTGCTTACGCAGCAGCGAGAAAACAGCGAGAGGCAAGAAGGAACGCAAGAAACGGTGCAGCGTACTATGTTCATCTGGCGCGTCAACTGGAATTACAGCGTTCATGGATAGAAGCAGGTAAATCTTATATTCTTGCTGCGGACAATTACCGTTTTGCACAACTGATTTTAGAAGTAGAAAAGTGTGAGTCTTCGGCGACTGTATGTTATTTCAATGCTGCTGAAAGTGCACATCTCATCGGAGATCTCCAAACAGCATACAATTACTATATGTCAATTATAACGATAGGTAAAAACCTTCCAAGTCCACCGAGAGCTGTGCATGAAGCGCAAAAATTGCTTGATGAAATTCGGAAAGGGAATTACGAATAAGTTAGGCTCTTAAAAATACCCGGTAATGGTATCACAATGTGATTCTCCCCACAGCATGCTACACGCGCATTCTGTCACGCGTCTTCGGCGTTAATTGGGACACGTGTGATTTAGATAAGGTCTCCATGTCGGGTTTCGCAAGCTCAACCCGACCTACAGTTTATTATAAAAACCTGTCAAATTAGAAATGGTATTATATAACCACAGTGAATATGCTTTGACGCGTGTCAAAAGTTTATCTAAAACAAAGTCTATGGAGTTCTAATTTCGGTAGATTTCAGAAATAATTGAACGTTTTGAGTTGTAGGACGGAACTCCGATTCCCGACTATAAACGTGTTGCTATTCGGAGATCGCTCCTACAGAAAACGTATCTACTTATTTTACAATCCACCATAATTCAGTTTTCAATGTAGGTTGGATAATAATGGAAACCTATGATATTCTTGCTATTGGTCGCAGCTCCATAGACCTGTACTCTAACGATGTCGGAAGTCCATTTCCTGAGATTACAAGTTTCGGCGCGTTTGTTGGAGGATGCCCCACTAATATCAGTGTAGGGACGCGTCGTCTTGGACTAAAATCAGTTCTTCTCACAGCAGTTGGTGACGATCCAGTCGGAGAATTCCTACTCAAATTTTTGAATGATGAAGGCGTTGAAACGCAATTCATTGTCAACAAACCAGGGCATCGTACCAGTGCTGTTGTACTTGGAATTGAACCGCCTGATCTATTTCCACTTATCTATTACCGTGATAACTGTGCGGATATTGAACTCACCATTGATGACGTTATTGCTTCACCGATTGCTGAAAGTCGCTCCATCCTGATATCCGGAACAGGTCTCAGTAAAGAACCGAGTCGTAGTGCTACAATTTATGCTACGGAACAAGCAAAAGCGATGGAACGCATGGTGTTTCTGGATTTAGATTTTCGCGCAGACCAATGGCATGATCCCCGCGCTTTCGGCGTGAGTGTTCGATCCATTCTGCATAATGTTGACATCGCTATCGGAACTAAAGAGGAGATCAAAGCAGCGTCCCTTATCAATGTCTCACACCTGTCAATAGAGCATTCCCAAATTTCAAATCCGAACATTGAGGGAGATATGGAAGCTGCCATCGCAACAATTCTAAACGCGGGACCTGAGGCATTAGTTGTGAAGCGCGGTAGTGACGGAGCAGACATTCATTTGAAGCAGGGTGAAGTTATTCATGCGGCTCCGTTCCCAGTTGAGATTTATAATACACTCGGGGCGGGCGATGCGTTTGCAAGTGGTTTTATCTATGGCATACTAAACGGATGGGATTGGCGAAAATCCGCTCGGCTTGGTAATGCGACTGGGGCAATTGTTGTGACACGGCACGGGTGCGCAAACTTTATGCCGACAATGGCAGAAGTTGACGACTTTGTCGCACAGAAAGGGGAACTGTAATTCATTCAAATATAAATAGAGATAAAGGGGATTATAATGAAAAATCGAGAATTGACTATGGGACAAGCCATTGTGCAATTTCTCACGCAACAATACGTTGAACGTGATGGAATTGAGAGGGCTTTTTTCGCAGGTATGTTTGGTATTTTCGGACATGGAAACGTGGCGGGAATTGGGCAAGCGCTGCACCAATATTCCAATGTCTTTCGTTTTTATCAAACACGTAATGAACAATCTATGGTGCATACTGCCGCCGCTTACGCTAAGATGTCTAACCGACTCAGTGCCTTTGCTTGCACCACTTCTATCGGACCGGGGGCAACGAACATGCTCACGGGTGCCGCAGGGGCAACAATTAACCGATTGCCTGTGCTCCTATTGCCAGGGGATATTTTCTCAACGCGTTTAGTCGCACCTGTTTTACAGCAACTGGAATCGCCAGATTCACAAGACTTCTCAGTCAACGATTGCTTCAAGCCGGTCTCTCGCTACTGGGACCGTATCAATCGTCCTGAACAGATCATCACTGCGTTACCAGAGGCGATGCGTGTGCTCACTTCACAAGCGGAAACAGGAACTGTGACATTAGCCTTACCGCAAGATGTTCAAGCGGAAGCATTCCATTACCCTGAACAACTCTTTGAAAAACGGATTTATACTATTCCGAGACCCCGTGCTGATGCGAATCTGCTTAACCGTGCTGTCCAATGGATTTCCAATAGCGAAAGACCCCTAATCATTGCCGGCGGCGGTGTTATCTATAGCGAGGCAACTGAGCAGTTAGCAAAGTTTGCTGAGCAGACCGGTATCCCTGTCGGTGAAACATTTGCTGGCAAAGGTTCGCTACGGTATGACCATCCGCAAAACCTTGGTGCGATTGGTGCAACTGGCACACCTGGGGCAAATATCGCTGCGCGTGAAACTGACTTAGTCATTGCCATTGGAACACGATTGAGTGATTTTACAACTGCATCTAAAACGGCTTTTCAAAATCCGAATGTGCGGTTTATCGCTATAAATATTGCAGAGTTCGATGCTGCGAAACATGCTGCGCTACCGTTAGTTGCAGATGCCCGTGTCACGCTGTCTGAATTATCAGATGCTATTGGTACCTATAGAATTAATGGCGATTACGCAACGCAGATTGAGAATTGCCGAGATGCTTGGGACGAAGAGGTCGAGAGACTCTTCCATCTTGACCATCAGCCACTCCCAAGTCAGAGCGAAGTTATTGGGGTGGTTAATGAATTTTCGCGTCCCGAAGATGTTGTCGTTTGTGCTGCGGGAAGCCTCCCCGGTGATCTACATAAGTTGTGGCGCACGCGTAATCCTAAGCAGTTCCATCTGGAATACGGCTATTCCTGTATGGGATATGAAATCGCTGGTGGATTAGGTATTAAAATGGCTGATCCTACGCGCGATGTCTATGTTCTCGTAGGAGATGGTTCATATCTCATGTTAGCACAAGAAATCATCACCTCAATTCAGGAAGGCTATAAGTTAATTATTGTGCTTATCAATAACGATGGACATAGCAGTATTGGTGGGTTGTCGCAGGCAACGGGCGCACAAGGCTTCGCGACCCGATTCCGATACCGTGATGATGATACCGGAGAACTAAAGGGAGATATTTTGCCCGTTGACCTCGCCGTGAATGCGAAAAGCCTTGGTGCTAACGTCATTGAAGCGACAACGACACAAAGTCTAAAGGCTGCACTACAGAAAGCTCGGGAAAGTGATCGCACCACCGTCGTCAAAATTGATGTGGATTTTGACACAAGGGTTCCACAGTACGAATCGTGGTGGGATGTTCCTGTCGCAGAAGTTTCAGAGGTAGATACTGCAAAACAAGCATATCAAGCGTATAAAGAAGCAAAACAGAAAGAGCGATATTTCCTCGGGTAAGTTCATTTGTAATCTATCTCTTTGAATTTGCAGCGTTCGTAGTCGCGCAATGAATTGCCAAATCAACGCCAAATGCGCTTATGCCATTTAGCGCCTCTTACATTCTACAATCAAATCTCAACAAGGAGGATCCAACTTTATGAAAGCATCAGAACTATTATCTAAACTGAAAGCAGGTGAAGCCATTCCGTGCGGTAATTGCGATGGCACAATTCTATCTGACGAAATGTTGAATTTCGCCTTTAAATTAGGCAAACTCGCACCGCGCATGGAAAACGCAAATGTTGGTGACATCACCTGTGTTCAGTGCCAAGTAGACGACCCTGATATTAAGATTACACCTCGCGGCCCTGATGTCAAATTTACTCGTGGAAATTAGATTGACTCAAACAATTTCTGTTTTGTGTACTTTTCTGATGAGGAATCAGTATGTCGGAACAAATTGTTGGTAGAAATCCGGTAATGGAAGTGCTTCGGAGCGGCACACGGCAGATAGAAAAAATTTTGATTGTTCAAGGTAGTGAACATTCTCGTCTCCGACAAATAATTGATGTAGCCGAGCGCAAAGGTATTCCCTATCAACGTTGTCCAAGACATCACCTTGATAGCCTACAGCCGAATCATCAAGGTGTGATCGCTTACATCAGTGGGTTTCAGTATACGGATTTGTCAACGCTTTTGAAAAAAATTGAGAATAAAAAAGATGTGCCTGCTCTCTTAATAATGTTAGATCAGATTCATGATCCGAGAAATTTAGGTGCGATTCTACGAACTGCCAACGCAACAAATACGGATGGGGTGCTAATTCCTAAAAACAACGCTGCTGAAATTACTGCTGCAGTGCACAAAGCAGCAGCGGGCAGCACAGAATGGACACCGATTATTAAGGTGACAAACCTGGCGCAAACCATTGAAAAACTGAAGTCAGTTGGGGTATGGGTCGTTGGCACTGCTGAGGACGCTGAACTCCCCTATACCGATGCTGACTTTACAGGCTCGTTATGTATTGTTTTGGGTAACGAAGGGAAAGGAATTCGGAGGCTTGTTAAACAGAAATGTGATTATCTCGTGCGTCTGCCTATGTTAGGTCAAATTCCTTCATTAAATGTATCTGTTACAGCGGGGGTGTTGTTATATGAGGTTCTTCGTCAACGCAGCGTTAAATAACACCTTCCTCCTTTAAACTGTAAAAGATGCCATCACCGATAATAATGTGGTCTAACACTTTGATGCCGACATAGTTTCCGGCTTCAATCAATTGCTTCGTAGCACGGATGTCCTCTTGGCTTGGCTGAGGGTCGCCAGAAGGATGGTTATGAGCAAGAACAATGGAGTTAGCGGATTCCTCAATAGCGAATCGGAAAATTTCTCGCGGGTGAAAAACACTGGCGTTCAAAGTGCCTTCAAACACTGTATCTTCAGAGATAAGTTTTTTACCCCACTGAATCTCGTTATCGGAGTCTCCCGCAATGCCTTGCGTTGTAACGCCCCCTTTGGTGTCAAGACACATAACGCAAACTACTTCCTTTCGGAGGTCACGCATAAGCGGCATTAACATATCAGCCACATCACTCGGAGAGGAAATCTTAACCCGGTCAGCATGGGAACGAGCTAAACGACGTCCTAATTCAAATGCAGCAACCAGTTGTGCAGCTTTGGCAGCACCAACACCCTTGATAGCCTCAAATTGTTTCGGTCGGTTTTCTGCCATCCGCTTGAGATCGTTATTATACTCAGTGAGTATCTGTTCACCAAGTTGGACAGCAGTCGTGCCTTGAAAGCCGCTTTTGAGAATTAGCGCGAGAAGTTCTGAGGTTTTCAAATGTGAGGGACCGTGTTTATAAAGCCGTTCACGAGGGCGTTCATCTTTCGGAAGGTCTTTGATTCTTAGTCTGTCAACGGAGTACATTTCGTTCCTTTCAATTTATTAATGGGCATTCTATCTTGGTTTTAAGTATAGTTAATTTAGTCTATAAAGGCAAGTGAATTTGTCAGAACCTTAATGGTTTGAGGTCTATTCAGATTTTGAATTGACATCCTGATACAGGATTGTCTTAACTTCGGGATGCTTAGCCTTTTCCAAATTTGACAAAAAACCGTAAACATATATTCATCTAAATCGTTAACAGACTAAGACCGTTGAATATGTTTTGTAATTCTCTTGACAAAATCAAATAAAATTACATATAATAGAAACAGAATTAGGGGAAATGGCGTATAACTTAAAAACAGATAAGGGAGAAAAACATGGCAACTACGGTTCGCTACAAAGATGGTGTCACAATTTTGGAACCATCAGGTAAAATTATGGGTGCTGGAGTATCCGAGCTGCGAGAGGTAATCACAGCAGAGGTAGATGCCTCCGATACCCCGAAAATCCTTATTGATTTTGAAAAGGTCAATATGATGGACAGTTCCGGTCTGGGAACACTAATGGGGGCACATGTCACAATTACTCGACAAGGTGGCAGGGTAGGCGTTCTCAATGTCGGAAAAAATATCAAAAACTTAATTGTGCGGAGTCGGCTTGCGAGTATCTTTGAACACTTCAATACTGAAGATGAAGCTGTCTCAGCGTTAAGCGGCGATGCCTAACGCACATTTCATAACCGCAGCAACTGGAGGCTGCACTAATGGCGATCACTCAATCAGAGCGGGATGGCGTTTTCATTTTTAAACTTGATGGTAGAATTATAGCATCTGATGTCCAAGACTTAACAGATACCGTTCAAAATAGTCTTTCACAGGTAAATGACTCACCGAAACTCGTCTTTGACTTTAAAGACGTTACCAGCATGGATAGTTCGGGGCTTGGTGCCTTGATGAAGATCTATGCTGATATCCATCCACTCGGTGGCACAATTGCTGTGATTAATGTCAATAAACATGTCAAAAACCTCATTGTGATGGCAAGACTTATCACTGTCTTCCGGAACTTTGAGAGTGAAGACGAAGCAATTTGGGCATTATTGAATCCGCCATCCGAATCGCTACAATAATTTGTAAGGCTGTCTCATGATAAAAAATATCCTCGTTTCTATAGGCGATACCGATTACGAAAAAAACGCCTTTGATTACGCAGGACAATTAGCTGTTCTTTTAGGAACACACCTCTCTTGTGTATTTTTTCAGGATAGTTCCCACGGTGGAAGTGCTGAAGTCGCAGAAACGGTGCTGCGCCGAACCGAAAAAGAATGTGCACTTTACGATTTTTTAGATTACCATATTGAAGCTGTTGCAGGGAACCCGCGGCAGATGATCTGTCAAAAGGCGCATTCCGCTGATTTAGTCGTGGTTGGACTCCCTGAAGATATTAAAACGCGCGGTCTAAAACTCATTCAAACTCAAATTGATGATGTCCTTGCACACATTACGAAGCCTATTATCGTCGTCCATGAACAGTGTACCCTATTACGAAAGATTTTAGTTGTTAATCATGGCGATATTTATTCTGACCATGTGCTCTCGCTTTCAGCAGAAATCGGTGAATTAACTAAATCTGAAATTCTTGGTTTAGCACTTTCAAATACCACCCAAGAAGCGACAGATATTAAGCAACAAATGGAAGCTTACCTGCAATTCTACGATGTTCCTACTGAATTCTTGACTGCCCTCGGATTTACAGTAACAAACATCCTTGAAAACGCAGAAGCCAACGACTGCGATTTAATTGCCCTCAGCGCCAGCCATCACGGGCGATTATACGAGATGGTTTTCCAAAGCACCACACAAACTGTTGTTAAGCTTGCTAATCGTGCCGTTTTGGTCACCAAATAATGGGGAACTCACATGGCATCTGAAACCCTTAAAAACCTGCCTTTTTTACAGATGTCATCGGAGATGTTCGGATATATCCATTTTGACGGTAAACTTCTCCCACTCAATTCTGCATGGGAACAAATCCTCGGTTTTACTTGCGTAGAACTCCAAGCGCGGCAATGGATGGAACTTGTTCATCCTGACGACCAACAATCCACGTCAACAGAATTCACGAAACTAAAAACAGAAGAATGTAATATCAACTCTTTTGAAAATCGGTTTTTATGTAGTAATGGAGACTACAAAAGGCTTTCCTGGACTATACAGCCAGATACAGAACATCCCCGCTATTGTGCTATTGCTAAGGATATCACCAAGCAAAAAAGGATTGAAGCAAAACTTCGTGAAAATGAAAAAAGGTTTAAGCAATTAGCGCAAACCCATTCACAAGAAAGTGATTTCCTTCATACCCTCATGAATAATGCCCCCGACCATATCTACTTTAAGGATATTGAGAGTAAATTTATCCGTATTAATCGGTCCCTCGCAAATCGATTCGGACTCAAAAATCCTGCAAATGCCGTAGGCAAAAGCGATTTCGATTTTTTTACGCGCGAACATGCACAAGAAGCATATCAAGATGAACGAACGGTAATTGACACAGGAAAACCGATTGAGGGAAAACGGGAGAAAGAAACTTGGCCGGGTGGACAAGATACTTGGGTATCTACTACAAAAGTACCTATTCGAGATAGAAGCGGGCGTATCAAGGGAACATGTGGTATTTCTCGAGACATCACAGAGTATCATCGGGCAGATCGAGCACTTCGAGATTCTGAGGCAAAATGGCGGTCCTTGGTTGAAAGTGCTCCTGACATTATTGTAACACTTGACCTTGACTACCAATTGCAGTTTATCAATAGGGTTCCAACAGGTGTTGACCTCACAATAGAAGATATTGTTGGAGAAAGTGTGTTTGATTTTCTAACTGATGAACATCATGATGGATTTCGGAAGGCATGCCAACAGGTTATTGAAACCGGTGAAGTCGCAGGCTATGAAATTCAGGGAAGAATCAGCCAAAATTGGTATGCGTCATGGATTGCCCCCATTAAACGCGACGATAAACTTGTTGGGTTCATTATGACTTCAACGAATATTACAGACCGGAAACAAGCCGAAACGGAATTGCAAGAAAGCGAACAACGTTTTCGTCGAGCAGTGCTAAACGCTCCCTTGCCAATTATGATCCATGCCGAAAATGGTGAGGTAATTCTCATCAGTCGGGCATGGACAGAACTTACAGGTTATACTGCTGAAGAGATGACAACTGTTTCTAAATGGTTAGAACAAGCAAACAGTGAAATGAGTGATGAGATTCAGGAATATCTCGTACAAATGAATCAGAAGAAGGAACGGAGCGCGCCAGGACAATACGAAATTATGACAAAGGCAGGTAAAAAGCAGATATGGGAATTTAGTTCGTCCCTACTTGGAGTACAGCCTGATGGAAAACGGACCATCATCAGCATGGCACTTAACAATACGGATCGCATAAAAGCGCAACAAGCAATGCAAAGTGCAAAAGAAACTGCTGAATATGCAAGCAGAGCTAAAAGCGATTTTCTTGCCAACATGAGCCATGAATTGCGAACACCTCTGAATGCTATTATAGGGTTCGCTGAAATCCTAAGAGATGAACTTGTCGGCCCCGTTAACGATGAACAGAAGGAATGTGTCAACGATATTCGCATGAGTGGTCAACATCTCCTTGAAATGATTAACGATATTTTGGATCTCTCAAAGATTGAAGCAGGAAAGATGTTCTTACAACTTGAAGAATTTGCAATCGTTGATGCGGTTGAGGAAGTTAACGCAATCATCAAAGCACTTGCTCTCAAAAAGAACATTGAACTTACATTGGAGTGCCAGCAAAATGCAACGATTCACGCTGATCGTGTCAAAGTGAAGCAGATATTTTACAATTTGCTTTCAAACGCTGTCAAGTTTACGCCAGAAGGAGGCAAAGTAACAACACACTTGGAAGTTACACCAGCTGATCTACAAGTTAAAGTTATAGATAATGGAATAGGAATTGCCGAAGAAGATCGCATGAAACTTTTTGCGCCTTTCACACAAATTGATACTTCCAAGTCAAGACGATATGGTGGAACCGGACTCGGTCTTGCATTGACCCAGCGCTTAATAGAATTGCATGGCGGACAAATCCAAGTAACAAGCGAAGAGGGAAAGGGAAGCACTTTTTCCTTTAATATTCCTACAGACCAACCTGATGCAAAAACATAGTTTAATATACCAACACCTCATATAGCACAAAAACCAATTGAAAACCTCAATCTAAATTACTTTTCCTTTCAATATCCTTATTTCTACAAACCTATACTTGCTAATGGTGATTTTTCTATTGATCTCTAAATGAAATGTGTCCTCGTTAAATCCCAAACAGTTCTGTTATGTCCTTGGGCATAGGAGCAATGTGTTGGCTACAGATAATCCGCAACCAATTTTAGTCATAGAAGACCAAGCGTTAAATCGAAAAGTTGCCCGCATTGTTCTACAATCTGGAGGTTATGAGGTCATTGAAGCGATTGACGCAGCAGAGGCATTAGCGTGTTTAGAAAAGGTTATCCCCGCACTCATCCTAATGGATATTGCACTACCGGGACAGAGTGGTGAAGAATTAACCCGACAAATTAAAGCCGATCCAGATTTGTGCAACATACCGATTATCGCATTAACTGCCGCAGCAATGTCCGGGGACCGTGAAAGACTCCTTAGAGCAGGATGTGATGATTATCTCAGCAAGCCGATTGATACCCACCTACTTTTAGAACGCGTAGCACACCATCTCAAAGGAAATCCAACATGAACACGGAAGGATCAGCAAGAATTCTTGTTGTTGATGATGAACCGCGCAATGTCAAAATCCTCCAAATCCAGCTGCAGGCACGCGGTTACGCTGTTCTCACTGCTGGTGACGGTGCCGAGGCTTTAGAAGTCGTCAGGCATGAAACACCTGATCTGATCTTGTTAGATATTAACATGCCAAAAGTAGACGGATATGAAGTTTTAGCAAAGGTCCGGGCAAACGAGACGACAGAATTTATCCCTATCATCATGATAACAGCCCTGCGCGATACAGAAGAAAACCGAATTAAGGCGGTTGAAGCTGGAGCAGACGACTTTATAGAAAAGCCTTTCAATAGTTTTGAAGTGTTAGCTCGGATTAAATCACTCTTACGCATTAAGCATTATCACGATACCCTTGAGCAATACAACGAGCGTTTAGAGACAGAACTGCAAATGGCTCGGAGTGTTCAAGAAATAATAATTCCTCCGAACGGTTCTCAAGACTTAGCAGGATTCCATACAGCCTCATACTGTTCTCCTGCAACCGCAGTCGGTGGGGATTTTTTTGATTTATGGGAGATTGATGAAAATCGGATAGGTGTCTTAATTTCTGATGTGATGGGGCATGGAGCGTCTGCTGCCCTTGTTACTGTCTTTATCAAGACGGTTTTAACAGAACATCGGGAACATATAGATGATAACCCTGCTCGACTTCTACACGTACTCAACGAACGTTTTAACGATATAATTAGTTCACGTCTATTTATGTTTGCCACTGCATTCTGTGGCATCTTTGATCTGGAAAAAAAACAACTCATCTGTGCAAATGCCGGACATCCATTTCCGTTTTTGCAACATAGGTCACAACTCAAATGTGAAGTGATTACCGATAAACATACCGGAAACGGTTTAGGTATTCGCAGAGAATCTGTATACGAAAATTGCTATTACCCATTTGATTCCGAAAGCAGAGTCTTTCTCTATACAGATGGTGTCTATGAAGTCAAAAATCCGCAAGGTGAAGAATTTACTGTAGAACGACTCCAAAACGTGGTGGCAAATTGTGACGAAGAATTGCCTGAGCGGCTTATCCAGTTTGTTTCTGATACTATCACGGAATTTGCAGATGCTCGTCCTAATGAGGATGACTTAACACTTGTTGCGATTCAGGGTTAACTTTCGTCTGTATTAGCATCTCGATAAAAAATAGCGGTTACATCTGTTCCTCCAACCGCATTTGCTTCCAATTTATGAACATCAGTGAGACATTTTATTAGATACAGACCATGTCCGCCTTCACCCGCAGGAGAGCGCTTCTCTTGAATCTCTGCCAATCTCTCAGGTGTTATCCAATCCTGTGTGTTACTTCCGCCTTTATCCCGGACGACAATTTCAAGTGTGCGTGTATTCACAGAAATTTGCAATTGAATTCCACTCGATACACACGTGGACCCGTGATAAACTGCGTTGCTACAGATTTCGTCAAGGGCAAGTTGAACATCTGCTATCCGCTTCTTGGAAAATCTCAAGGTTTCACATAACTTCCCGATAAACGCACGTACCGATTCAAGGTAATACACATCGCTCGGCATCTTCAACTCAATACGAGATTTCTCCATGGGCTAACACCAGTTTTTCTTTTCTTATGACATTGATTAAAAAGCCGCAATTGCGCTCTTCTCTGATTCATAAATTTCAACAACACTGGAAGCCCCTATAAGATTAAAGGTTCGGGTGAGGGTTGAAGCTAAATTGCATAGTTTCAGGTCACCACCGTTTTGGCGAAGTCGTTTCGCTATGCCCACTAACGTCCCTACTGCGGTACTGTTGATGTGGTTCACTTCACTAAAATTCACCACAACCTTATTCACCTTTTCCATCAAAAGATCTTCCAGAACTTTCCGCAAATCCGAGGCAGCGTAACTGCTTAGGTCAGTCTTTACATCAATGATTTTGACATCCGCATTCTCCCGGGTGGTTATTAATTCGGTACCGGTCATAAAAGTCACCTTCCGTAGTAAAAATCGGTATCTATAATTTTAGTTTAGATTCATAAAAAAATCAAGCAATTTTTGAATTTATGTCAAAATCTAAAATACATGGTTAGATACTTCTAAACGTTCTTTGTAAGTTTACTGATAATAGTATCCAGAATTATAGTCCGACTATAACATTTCAGAAAATACAATTCGCATTTGTTAATCTTCCAGCGGAATGGATAGGAAAGTGTGATATTTTCGTCAAGTTGACTCTACCAATGTGAAAGATTATTGTTGCATTTCTATGTACATTGTGATATACTATTAAGTAACCGATTTGAAAGTGCCAGAAGCACTTCGCAACAAGGAGGAACTGGCGGACTTAACGCTATTTTGCGTTTTGATGAGACCCAGGTATCTTAATGAATAACGAACAGACCCATACAGATGATTCCACCGTTGATGTGGAAGAAGAAAAACAATCAGTTGAAACCGCAACTGAAGTTACGCACGATGAAGGAAATGAAACGGAAACAGAGGTAGAAAACACTTCTGATAATGCTGAAATAGAACAGACGGAATCTCCAGTTGATGAACCTACGCAAGTTGATCAAACTGATGATCCTGTGCAGAGTGCTGAATCTGAAGAAACTGCTGAAAGTGCCCTATCCGAAGCTGAATCTGAAGACATTGATCAAGCTGCCGAAGTCGATAGTGAATCCCCTGAAGCCGAGACTGCTGAGTCTGAAAGTGCTGCATCAGAAGTTGAACCCCATGATACCACCCCGACTGCCGAAGCCGATAGTGAAACCTCTGAAGCCGAGTCGAATCAAGACTCAGCAACTACCGAATCTGAAAGCGACACAGAGGAACAAACGACTCCAATGAGTCAGGAATCTCTTGAAGAGGCGTATGATAATTCACTCAAAGCGTTTACTGATGGAGAAATTGTTAAAGGGACCGTTGTAGATGTAAATCGTGATGAGGTAATGATTGACATCGGTTTTAAATCAGAAGGTTATATTCCAGCATCTGAGTTTGATTCGGCTGAGAATGATTTGCCTTCGGTACAAGTGGGCGATGAAATTGATGTTTACATTGTCCGACGGGAAGATTCAGAAGGGCAGATAGTTCTTTCAAAGAAGATAGCCGATCAGACGTTAGTTTGGGACGAAATAACACAAGCTTATGAGAGCAGTTCACCAGTCGAAGGTCGGATAACCGAGCGGATTAAAGGCGGATTACGAGTAACTGTAGGGACTTTGCGAGGATTTTTGCCTGCCTCACAAGTTGAATTACGACCTATTCAAAACCTTGACCAATACATCGGCGAAGTCTTTCAGATGAAGGTCATTAGCATGAGTAAACGGCGGCACAATATTGTTTTGTCGCGTCGGGCATGGCTGGAAGCTGAAATGGCAGAAAAGAAAGAAGAAGTTCTAAAAAACCTTGAAGTTGGTCAGCATATAACTGGTGTGGTGAAGAACATTACCGCTTTTGGTGCGTTTGTTGATCTCGGCGGTGTTGATGGATTACTCCATAAGACAGACATGGCGTGGAAACGTGTTAATCACCCATCCGAAATTGTTTCTATTGGTGAAGAAATTGAGGTGCAAGTTATCGCTATTGCCCAAGAGAGTGAAAAAATTTCGTTAGGGTTAAAACAAAAGACACCTGACCCGTGGGAGGAAGTTGAGGAAAAATATGCTATCGGTTCAAGAGTTAACGGTACAGTCGTGAATATCGTCAATTACGGTGTCTTTGTCCAACTTGAAGAGGCTGTGGAGGGCTTGATTCACGTTTCAGAAATGGCGTGGACTCGTCGGAACGTCGCTCCATCGCGCATTGTTAGTAAAGGCGATGCGATTGAGGCAATTGTGCTTGAGATTTCTAAAGAGGACAAACGGATATCCTTAGGAATTAAACAATTGCAACCGAATCCTTGGGAACTCTTAGAACAGAGGTTTCCTGTTGGAACCAAGATTACAGGACGCATCCGAAATCTTACCAATTTTGGCGCATTTGTTGAGATTGAGGAAGGTATAGACGGATTAATTCATACCTCTGACCTTTCTTGGACAGATCGCGGGACTAACCCACAAGAATTTCTTAAAGAAGGTGATGAGGTTGAGGTCGTTGTTCTGCAAATTGACGCTTCTGAACGGCGCGTTTCATTAGGACTTAAACAGACACAACCCGATCCTTGGGATGAGGTCCCGGAAAAGTATAAAGTTGGCTCTGTTGTCCGAGGACAGATTGTCAATTTGACCAGTTTTGGTGCTTTCACCAAGCTTGAAGAAGGTATTGATGGACTTATTCATATCTCTGAAATTGCAGACCGTAGAATCGAAAGACCCGAAGAGGTCGTTTCTGTCGGCGATGAAATCGATGTAAAAGTCATCAACCTTGATCCGAAAGGGAGACGTATCGGTTTGAGTTTGAAAGCAGCAATAGCAGACCAAGAACGAGCTGCGGCACCGCCTGAAGAACAGCAAGAACGCCGGGAACGCCCCCGTCGCCAACGCCCTGCCCCGCGACGCGAACCCAGAGAATCTAAACCTGTTGAAGAAGAAGAAACCATCATGGGTGCTCTGCTCAAACAGGAAATGGGAAAAAACAATGTTGACAATCTTGTGAATTCCCAAGAAACAGAAGACACTGAAAGTGTAGAAACTTCCGCAGACGCTGAAGATGTAGAGGTTTCCACGGAGCCTGAAAGCGTTGAAACTTCTGAGGATATTGAAAGCGTTGAAATTGTTGCAGACACTGAAAGTGTAGAAACTTCCGAAGAGGCTGAAAGCACAGATACTCCTGTAGACGCTGAAAGCGTAGAGACTTCTGAGGAGACTGAAAGCACAGATACTCCTATGGATACTGAAGATTCTGAAAGTTAGGTGTGGATTGAATATTGACATCCAATTGACGGAATTTTCTGTGAACACGTTCCGTATAATGTTATTTCCTCTATTTGTCTAACAAAGTACTTCTGCACAAATTGGTAAGATGGTGTAGAAGTACTCTCTATCATGTTAAACGGATACTATCCGTTTAACATGTAGGTAAGGAGAAAGATATGCAGACAGGAGAACCGAATTGAGTCGAAATTTTTTGTTTACGTCTGAATCAGTCACGGAAGGACATCCCGACAAGTTGGCTGACCAGATTTCCGATGCTATTCTTGATGCTATTCTGACAGAAGACCCCGAAGGAAGAGTAGCATGTGAAACACTCGTAACTACAGGACTTGCCATCGTTGCTGGTGAAATTACCACATCAGCGACCCCTAATCTACAAGAAATTGCCCGTGAAGTCATAGCAGACGTCGGTTATACTGATGCAAGTTATGGCTTTGATGCTGAACACAGTGCGGTATTAATAACTATTGACAAACAGTCGCCTGACATTGCAATGGGTGTCAACCCTGGTGGTGCTGGTGACCAAGGTATAATGTTCGGTTACGCATGCACAGAAACACCTGAACTCATGCCTCTGCCAATTACATTGGCACATCAATTGACCCACCGTTTAGCACAAATTCGCAAAGAATCTATCCTTGATTTTATCCGACCCGATGGAAAATCCCAAGTAACAGTTAAATATGTTGATAATAAACCTACGCGTGTAACGACTGTTGTCGTCTCATCACAGCACCATCCTGATGTTTCAGATTCAGACCTCAAGGAAGGTATAACCGAAGAGGTCATTAAAAAAGTTATCCCCGAAGACCTCCTGAGTTCCGATGTTGTATATCATATTAACCCAACAGGTCGTTTTGTAACAGGTGGACCTCACGGTGACGCGGGATTAACCGGTAGAAAAATTATTGTGGATACCTATGGTGGCATGGGACGGCATGGTGGTGGTGCTCTTTCTGGTAAAGATGCAACAAAAGTTGATAGAAGCGCAGCTTATGCCTCGCGCCACGCTGCCAAAAATTTGGTTGCTGCTGGTTTAGCAGAACGTTGCGAAATCCAAATCGCTTATGCAATTGGGCGTAAAGCACCAGTTTCTGTAATGGTTGACACTTTTGGAACAGGAGATGATGAATTAGCGGCTAAATTGGTTAATCAACATTTTGACTTAACTCCAGAAGGTATCATTGAACGGTTAAAACTGCGCGAGCCAATATATAGAAATACGGCTGCTTATGGACACTTCGGACGCACTGAACCAGGTTTCACTTGGGAAAAAATTGATTATGTCGAAAAACTAAAGGCGTAAGGAGAACAATGGGCTACGATATTAAAACAACAGACCTTGCAGATGTGGGAAACCAACGGATTGAATGGGCAAACCGATTTATGCCGGTTCTGACATCTATCCGTGAACGTTTTGCCAAAGAACAACCACTAAAAGGAATTAAAGTTGCCGCGTGTTTACATGTTACAACTGAGACAGCAAATCTCATGCAGACTTTGAAGGCGGGTGGTGCCGAATTGGCGTTGTGCGCGTCAAATCCGCTTAGCACACAAGACGATGTCGCTGCTTCTCTCGTTGTAAATGATGAAATAGCGGTATTTGCTATTAACGGTGAAGATACTAAAACTTACTATAAACATATCCAGGCTGCCCTCGCAACGCAATCTAATATTACAATGGATGATGGCGCTGATTTAGTGTCCCAACTACATTCCGAAGAAACAAATCCTGCGCTCGTCGAACAAGTCATTGCGGGAACAGAAGAAACAACGACTGGTGTTATCAGACTCAAAAGTATGGCAGCCGAAGGCGTGCTAAAATATCCGATTATCGCTGTTAATGATGCAAACACAAAACACTTCTTTGATAATCGCTACGGTACAGGACAAAGCACTTTAGACGGTATCATTCGCGCCACAAACCTACTCATTGCGGGGACAACTATTGTCGTTGCTGGCTACGGTTGGTGCGGTAGAGGTGTCGCAAGTCGTGCACGCGGTTTAGGGGCAAATGTTATCGTAACAGAGGTAACTGCTTTGAAAGCATTAGAGGCAGTTATGGATGGGTTTAGAGTGATGCCGATGCAGCAAGCCGTTCAAGAAGCAGACCTTGTTATAACGCTAACAGGCGATATTCATGTCCTCCGAAAAGAACATTTTGAGGCGATGAAGAATGGCGCTATCATTGCAAATTCAGGACATTTTAATGTTGAAATAGACATCCCCGCACTTGAAGAACTTGCCGTTGAAAAAGCGGAGGCACGCGAATTTGTAGAATCTTACACACTTGCTGATGGTCGGACGCTCTTTCTCATCGGAGAAGGGCGATTGGTAAACTTAGCATCGGCAGAAGGACACCCCGCAAGCGTCATGGACATGAGTTTTGCTAATCAAGCATTATCCCTTGAATATATTGCCCAAAACCAGCAAAAACTTGAAAATCAAGTCTACGATGTTCCTGAATCTATTGATGAGGAAGTGGCGAGGTTGAAGTTAGCCGCGTTCGGTGTTGAAATTGACACTCTCACTCCTGAGCAGGAGAAGTACCTCAACTCATGGGAGATGGGAACATAATCTTGGCTTAGACACTCTCAGAAAACTAATGAAAAAGACAGAAATCTGGGAAGGAGTAATACTACTCCTTGCAGCACTGCTTTTACTACCAATATGGTTAGCACAGTCTGGTAAAGTCCAATTCCCTCCTGCAATTTTCACGTTCCTTGAGTATTTGCGGTATCCACTTGTCATTGTGCTTGCTGTCATTCTGGTGCGTAGGGTACGCCGAATTATCAGTGCCATGCGTGAGAATAAAAACCGTCCCGGAACATTTTAGTAAGACCAAATAAACCTACTTCACCTTGTAGGCGCGCTTTGTAAGCGCTCCTAATATTCAGCAAAGTAAGATAAATCCTGTTAATTTGGTATAGACCGATGAAGAAAATGATGGGAGTGTTAGTTGTCGGAACGGTCACTTTAGATACCGTAGAAACACCGCAGAAACGAGTTGAAGATGTGCTTGGCGGCTCTGGCACTTATGCTGCCGTAGCCGCAAGTTTTTTTGGCAATCCCGTTCGACTTATCGGCGTTGTAGGTACCGATTTTCCACAAGAGTATACTGATTTTCTTCAAATCCGCAGCATTGACCTTGAAGGATTAACGCGCGTTGAAAACGGTAAAACCTTCCGATGGGGTGGTAAATACGCTGAAGACTTCAATGTGCGCGATACGCTTTTTACCGAATTAAACGTTGTCACTGATTTCCACCCCGTTTTGCCCGATGCCTACAAGGAAACCCCCTACCTCTTTTTAGCGAACGACCCTCCACAATTGCAACTGAGCATTATTGAGCAAGCATCAAATCCTAAACTTGTTGTCTGTGATACGATGGATTTTTGGATACATGAGGAACGCGAGGCGTTAGAAAAAACAATAGAACGCGTGGATATTCTTATCCTGAACGACAGTGAAGCAAAGTTGTTAACGGGTGAATCTAATCTATTGAACGCAGCACGGGCAATCCTACGAAAAGGACCTCAACGCGTTATCATTAAAAAAGGTGAGCACGGTGCAATCAGTATCACAGAATCATCGTTCTTTAGCGCGCCAGCATACCCGCTTACAAGCGTTGTAGACCCCACAGGCGCAGGCGATAGTTTCGCTGGTGGTTTTATGGGTTATCTTGCCTCTGTTGGTGATGTGTCGGAAGGTTCAATCCGTAAAGCGATGATGTATGGGACTGTTGTCGCCTCGTTTAACATTGAGGATTTTAGTATCAATCGGCAGAAGTCTGTGCAGTTTGATGAAATAGAGGCGCGGTATCGGGAACTTCAGGATGCGATGCGTTTTTGATCTTTGTGATGGATTTCATACTGTCATCTTAATAATATAACGAATGATTTTTTGTTGTTCTTGTTCAGTGAGTCATGACATAGATTCTGCCCAATATTTCTTATTCTCAATGTTCCGTACTTTTCTATCCATTTGGGTGGCATAAGCGAACAAGCAATGGATCGAACTTCCATCGATGTTCGCTTTTCTTGTTGGGTAGGTAGCTGCGATAAAAAGTTCCTCTTGAGTATCTATCATATCAAAACAGATAGCAATACTGCGTCGGTGTAAGTTCCGAGTGCGTTAAGTACTCGTGCCACCTTTCCGTCATACGGTTCACTCATTTTCATCCAATGTCACGCTGTTAGATTGTAGTTTCTGTTTTAACTCATCCGCATCTTCCGGAACAATATCTCTCCAATCTTCTAACGCATCATCTGCCGTATTTAGTTGCTCAGTAACAATTGCGTCGAGTTTGGAAAATATTATTCGGTAGTCATCAGGGGCTGGAGAAGCATTTAATGTTCGTAACACTGACGATGCCCGTAAAAGACTATCGTAAAGAGAGGCAAGGCGTCTGAACGCAGAACGGGCATGTGGCGTGATCATTTCTTTTAAAGCCTTTTCGACAGCCTTTTGCCGAACCCAGAAGGAAACACCGAATCCTATTCCTAATCCTATTGCTAAGAAAATGAATTGCAATAGGATGATTTCTAATTTAGTTAAAGGTCGTGTTACTGTTAGGTACACGAAAAGACTTACTAAACCCAATGTGCCTAAGGCAATTACAGCAAACACAATCCATTGGGCAATTTTCAGTTGATCTGAATTATCTTTTAGTTTATTCATATTGAATCCTTTTGAAAAATTATGATCATGATTATTGAAACTACAAGTTCGGCAGCAAACGGGACACTGGAACTGATTACAACATGTCGCCAAATCTGTGAAAACTTTATACAATTATAGCTTTATGTCTTGTATTCAGTAAAATCATCAACGGCATCTGAAATGTTGTCGGTTGATATACTCGGACACTATCTTCCATTAACATAAGCAAAGTCCTACGTAACGTCTTGGGTTTCTCTATTATATACCATAGCCTTGCTTTAAACACACTCAAATTTTGCATTTGCATTATTGTGGTGTAAGTAAACACAACCTACAACACATGCACCGCACGACCATACGCAGCCTCAGCAGACTCCATCACCATTTCAGAAAGCGTTGGATGTGCATGCACAGTATGTGCAATGTCCATCGCAGATGCACCCAAGCGAATAGCAACCGCAGCTTCATGAATAAGCGTTGACGCATGCACACCCACTATATGAACGCCGAGGATATCGCCGCTATCCGCATCCGTGACGGTTTTTACGAATCCATCCGCTTCTCCCATACCTAACGCCATGCCACTTGCACCGTAAGGAAACCTGCCGACTTTAACCTCATATCCTTCATCAGTAGCCTCTTTTTCAGTCATACCCGCATGCCCAATTTCGGGGAGTGTGAACACACACCACGGAATCACTTGATAATCCATCTCAGTTGATTCACCGAGACAGTTTTTCGCGGCGACCTTCCCTTCAGCAGAAGCCACGTGTGCCAACAGATACCGACTTGCGACATCGCCAACAGCGTAAATATTGGGAATGTTGGTCTGCATCTGTTCATTCACAACGATTTTGCCGTTTTCTGTGCGGACTCCAACCTTTTCTAACCCTATCCCTTCCGAATTGTAACGTCTACCAATGGAAACGAGCATCTTTTGTGCTGTCAGATTTTCGCCTGATTCAAGCACTGCAGTAACAACCTCATCTGACTTTTCAACGCTGGTAATATTTGCCCCCGTCTTAATAGCGATACCCTTTCGCTTCATGAAAAGCTGGATATGGCGAACAACCTGAACGTCTTCAGTTGCTAAAATTGTGGGGAGAAGTTCCAACACGGTCACCTTACAACCGAGAGCGTTGAAAATGGATGCAAATTCACACCCCGAAACACCACCGCCAACAATAATAAGACTTTCAGGGAGTTCTGCGAGGTTAAGAATACCTGTCGTAGTCAACACATCGGTTTCATCAATTTCAAAGATAGGAGGTTCAGCAGGTTCAGACCCAGTGGCAATAATGACGTTTTTCACGTTTATCTGTTCGGTTGTGCCATCCGATTTACTTACGGCAATTGTGTTTTTATTAGTCAGTGAAGCATTTCCATTGATGGTATCAATTTTGTTTGTTTTAAGAAGTTGTCCAATCCCACCTTTCAGTTTTTCAATAACTTTTGTCTTATGTGTTAACGTTTGTGAGTAGTCAACGGTTGTGCTTTGGGTATTCAGAGCAGGCGTATTTTGCACCTGTTCAGCGAGATGTGCAATAGAAAAGAGGGTTTTCGTTGGAATACACCCTCTATTTAGGCATGTGCCACCCCATTCACCTTTCTCTATGAGGCAAACGGTGCCGCCAAGTTGTGCTGCTCTGATGGCAGCAACGTAACCCCCAGGTCCCCCACCGATAATTCCGACATCATACGTAGCCATATCTACTCCTGTTTTCTGAGATGAATATAATTCTATCACAACAGGGTAGGATTGTCAAGTTGAGGCACTTCAGGATCAGAGCCATTCAATTCTCCAATAATCGCACATGCTACATCTGTTTTTTCTTGTAGGAGCGATCTCCGAATCGCGACAAAACACAATGATAGTCGGGAATCGGAGTTCCCTCCTACAATACAATTAAATGGGAAAACTCGACAATTGAATGCCTCTGACATCAGGATAAAAATTCTGATTTACCCCAGTTTTTCAGAACCCATTTTTGTATGTCTTATATCATAATAGTTTTGCAAAAGTGTTTTTTCTGATAAACTGTTTTCCAATCTTATTTTATAGAATCTATTTTAGGGTATTCCACTGAAACACATTGCATTTGAAACTGCCTTACCGAATGTCAAAAGACCGGTCTTAGTGTTTGATAGATACTTTGCGCGCGCAAAGTATCTTATGAAACCTCTAATGGAAAATGGTATTGAGTTTGTCATACGCGTCTGTAAAAATGCTTGCTTTTATCACAAAGGACAACGCATCAAACTACAGACACTGAAAAATACAGAAACTTATCCCAACATATCTTATCACAGCACAGAGAAACTCAGACTGAACCTTTATGTTTTTAGAGACGCAAACCATCAAGAACCGCTTTATCTCGTATCAAATAGTTTACGAAATACGCAACTCTATCTTACCTATAAACATCGGATGCAGATAGAAGAATGTTTTCGGGATATAAAGACACTTTTCGGATTTCGGTATTTACGATTGAAACGACAAGAACTGCTACGGATCGCATTGCTATGGTTTATCGTCTGTGTAAGTTATGGTATCTGTTTCCTCCATTTTGAAAAATCTGGAGAGCGGTGGGTAAAAACCTATAATACTTATCATACAAAAACATATTCGCTCATTTTTGTCATAAAAAGGATACTGGAGATAACTTGGAAACCTGACATTTTCCTTGACCCATATTTTAATCTAAACGATTGTGAGGGATAAAGTTCGTGCCAGTTCAGCATTGACTTCCTCACACAAAGCATCTAAAAAACCTTATGTACATTTATCTCTACAAAAACTGGGGGTAAATCAGGACTTTTGTTGTAATCTTGACAGGGTTATTTAGTTTTTGGTTTTTCTTGCGAATTTTGAACACCTGCTATATACCCCAGAACGGTAGGTGCGGTTTCTAACCGCACCGAATTTGGATCAAAAACCTTCTATCGGCTTTCCCTGTAGGATGCGGTGCGGTTAGGAAACCACACCTACCGTCCTTGGATATTAACTTTAGTAAACCTCATCAACTAAAAATTCATAAACTAAATGATCCTGTAATCTTGAGAAGTAACGTTGACTTCTTGTGTGTGATGTGTTAAAATCACCTTAATATATGCTGGTGCAAAGTCTTAGAGAGTTTTAAAAATTCAGAAGAAATTTATTGTGCCATCCAAGTGTCATTCCCAAAACGGAACCCAAAATCTGCTTCAATATTAATAAGGAGTTTGTTATGAGAAAGCGAGTTTACACTTTTATTTTGGTGTTATTCGGAATTTTCTCTGTTTTTTTGGTTGGTTGCAAATCAGAACCTCCTGAACCTGTAGATGTCCCAGATGCTCCGATAGTAGAAGGTACAGGAGGTGTACCCGAGGGCATGGTGCTAATTCCAGCAGGAGAATTTCAGATGGGCAGCGACAATCCTGACGGTGAATTGGATGAAAAGCCAGTGCATACAGTCTACGTCGATGCTTTTTATATGGATAAATATCAAGTCACGTATGCACAATATAAAAATTTTGTCGATGCAAATCCCAAATGGCAGAAAGGGAGTTGGTGGAAGTCCGAAGGAGGTATTGAGAAAAGATTTCATGATGGTGATTATTTGAAAGATTGGGACGGAAATAATTATCCTGAAGGTAAAGATAATCATCCAGTGACCTATGTCAGTTGGTACGCGGCAATGGCTTACGCAAAATGGGCAGGCAAAAGGTTGCCTACAGAAGCTGAATGGGAGAAAGCAGCTCGTGGCGGCTTGGAAGGATTAGAATATCCTTGGGGCGATACAATTAATCCCAGTAATGCAAGTTATCCTCCTCACGGTGGGTTTGATTCCCCGGTTGGCCTTTATCCATCAAATGGATACGGTCTCTATGACATGGTAGGAAATGTATGGGAATGGTGTCTTGATGCACATGACCCCAATTTTTATGAAAATTCACCATATAAAAATCCAATTGGAGGAGCAGACAGTATCGCACAAGTCATTGATAATTTCACATATATCAGAAATGCGCGCATCATGCGTGGTGGTGGATGCTGCAACAATCCGCTTCATTTACGGGTTGCCGTACGCGATAGACATTCTGCCACTTGCTCGCATGAATTCAACGGATTTAGATGTGCAAAATCTATAGTTTCTAATTGATTTTATACCGTATTGATCCGGATTCAATCTGAAATAATATTGTAAAACTCGTCTCATGTCAGAGGATATCATGGGACGAGTTTTTGCGGCTCAGATTTGCTACAACAAATGCAGAGGATATGAAATCGGGCTTACAAAGCCCTCCTACAAGAAATGACAGGTTAATGCCAATATTATACACTCCCAAGTCCAGAGTGTGTAAAATTTTTGGCACAGAGGCACAAACTTTTGTTCTCTTTAGTCCCGTAGGGACGATATGTTGTATTTTATCGTCCGAGTTGATTATATATATATATATATCGTTCCTACGGAACTTAATGAAGGTGGTGTTAGCGTTTTCTATAACATATCGTCCCTACGGGACTGAATCGCATATTTCAAATAATAACGTGCATAAAGACAACTTCCAAGTGGGAACATTAACACATACCCACAATAACAGTGGTGTATTTTGCCAAAAACCTTACACACTCCCTGTTACTTGACAATAAGTTTTTAAACAGGTATCATAAACCAATTCATTAAAGGAATTGAATTGTGGACACATCATTAAATCCATTTTACACAAAGCAAGAAGTTGCGGAATTGTGTTGGGAATACTTATCAGAAACGCTTTCGTCTGTCAACCAAACTGTTGATGACATGTTTTTTGTGGAACCTTCCGCTGGCACAGGTGCATTTTACAATTGCTTGCCACCACATCGCAGATTTGGGATAGACATTCTTCCTAAATGCGAAAATATAATAACAAGAAACTTTTTTACGCTAACCGAGCTTCCTTACGCCCCCAAAGATACTGCTATCGTAGGCAATCCACCATTTGGCAAACGCGGAAAAATGGCGATTGCTTTTTTTAATCACGCTGCCGAATTAGCGGATATTATCGATTTTATTCTTCCTGTGAACTTCAGAAAATATATTGTACATAAACAACTTGACAAAAGCATGCGATTTATTCGCAAATTAGCACTGCCGAGAGATGCTTTCTACCTTGATTCTGGTAAATCATTTTCAGTCAATACAGAATTTCAGATATGGACCCGCCTACCAAGTACTCATCAAGATATGCGACAATACAAACCTTTACCTATACGGCATCAAGATTTTCAGATTTGGCAGTATAACAACACACAAGCAGCCCTTAAAGTCTTTCAAAACACCTTTGACTTTGCCGTACCGTGTCAAGGATGGCAAGACTATTCGCGCAGAGAAACAGATGAGAGGCAGTGCGAGCGGAATAAACAGTGGATTCTACTAAAAGCAAAGAATGTTGATGTCTTAGAACGGTTGAAGCATATCGATTATGGTGGCTTAGCAAAAGAATGTGGCACCGCTGTTCCCGGTTTTCGAAAAGGCGATCTGGTGAAAGTTTATTCCGATCATTTTGATGTTCAGCCGAAACGGTAAGGGTATTTTGAACAAGAAGCGACTCCAGAAGATTGCCAGATATGTTCTGCCAACCGTCTTGGCCATTGTTATTTCCTATTTGTTATTAAAAGAGATTGACCTAAAAAAGATACCTGAAACTCTTGGCAGAATATCGGTCAAGGCTTTATTAGTCGGGTTCGGATGTTATTGCTTGCTTGTGTTAGCAAAAACGCTGCGGTTCCGAACCTTACTCGATTTAGATTCCAGAGTGCATCAAATTTTTCCTATCCTGGCTTTGCACACATTCTGGGGCAATTTTCTACCGATGCGGACAGGTGATATTTCCTATGTCTATCTCATGCAACGGCGACAAAAGGTAGATGCAACGCAGGGAATTGCCTCACTTATGGTGGCAAGTGTCATTGACTTAGCGTTGTTAATTGCTTTGATGGTTGTTACCGCAACACTTCTGCTTCCAAAACTGGGTGGTAGGTTTTCTTGGACGGTACTTTATTTAACACCATTACTCATTGGCACGGGATTAATAATCTTAATAATTTGGGCGTGCGCCGCACCAAACTTTTGTAATAACCTTGCCCAAAGGTGTGTCAAACCATTATTGCGTTTAGAAAAACCTGTGCTGACATGGATAACCAATAAATTTATCTCCATCCTCAATGAAATCACCGCTTTTCGATTCAATCTACGTTTTCTAAAAGTTTGGGGATATTCTTTATTATGTCTTGTAATCCGTTTCGGGTTCCAGTGTTATCTTGTTGCCGAGATGGGTGTTGATATTCCGTTGACTGAGGTGCTTTTCGCGCTTGCATTTACAAACGGCTTTAATCTTTTGCCAATACAGACGGTTGGGAACTTCGGCACAACAGAATTTCCGTTTGCATGGTTCTTGAACTATTTTGGCACATCAATTGAGACTGCTACTGTCACGGGATTTAGTTTACACATTTTGATTCTACTTTACTGTTTGCCATTAGGCGTGTACGGATTCTTAAGCAAACCAAAGGAGCAATAATATGAGAATTATCGACCCACATGTTCACGTTTGGAAAGATGATCCGCAGTTTCCGTGGGCACCCGGAAGAGGAAACCCACCTGCAGAGGATGCTACCCCCGAAATCTTACTTGAATTAATGGAAGCGAACGGTGTTGAAAAAACTGTTCTGGTGCAAGTCATACACTATCTTTGGGACAATAGTTATGCTGCAGACGCTATGAAAAGATACCCAGACAAATTTATGGGTGTGTGTCGAATTAACCCTGAAGACCCAGATGCCCCAGATCATCTCAGTGAATGGACAGAAGAGTACGGTTTTCACGGTGTGCGTTTGAGTCCTTCTGTGGGTGCTGATGGAGATTGGTTCGCCGGTCCATTGATGCCGCCTATCTTTAGCCGCGCAGAATCTCTCGGTGTGCCGATGCTGCTCCTTACGAGAGCAGAAAGATTGACTGATCTTGTGCCACTTTTAGAACAGCATCCTGACCTTGATGTTGTGATTGACCACATGGCAGACTGTTCACCTGATGATCCAGAAAAACTGCGGTTATTGCTGAATCTCGCTCAGTTTCCTCGTGTTTATGTCAAGATTAGCCATACGTGGTCAATTTCCAAAGAGAGTTATCCGTGGGTGGACACACATGAACAAGTTAAAAAGGTATATCATACTTTTGGTGGGGAACGGATAATGTGGGGAACGGATTGGCCCGTCTGTTTAAGCCGCGCGACTTATGCGCAAACGCTATCTGTTGTCCGTGATGAGATGGATTTCTTCACACCCGAAGATAGAGAGTGGGTGTTAGGAAAAACGGCACTGCAACTCTGGCAATTTCCCTTGTCTTGATTAATTTTTTCCCATCTGTTATAATGCAATCAATAACACAATCCATGAGGAGAAAGGCAATGCCGTTTTGTCCACAATGCAAAACTGAATATAAGGAAGATGTCTTGACTTGTTCAGAGTGTCAGGTAGATCTTCTTCCCGGCTTAGTTCCTGCCCAAGTTCCGGAGGCAGTTGACTGGTACGTTGTCCAATCTGTGCCGAATGAAGTTGCCGGACATATCCTCAAAAGCGTGTTAGAGGATGAAGGAATTCATGTCTATTTGCGAACACATGAAATGCCAGCTCTTGGAGGGATAAAAGGTAACGTCGGCAAGTCTGAATGCGGGGATATACTTGTCCCTGGTTTTAGTGTGCAACGTGCCCGGGAATGTCTAAAAGCATATTTTGATTCACTAAAAGAAGATTAGCATTCGTAGATGGTAGACTGCCATGAAGGCAAAACAAATCTACCTTTTTAAGACAATGAAAACACTTAATGACACCAGCGGGAAAGTTTATGTTAATGGATACCGCCGAAGCGGCGGGACTTACGTCAAACCTTACTGGCGAAAACATCCAAGCAAGCAAATTGGTGCTGGCAGGCATATTCCTGTGCAAAAAGAGCAACTCCCACTTTTCAAATTCGATTGAGTATTCCGCTATCATAAATAGAAGAAAACGTTTGAAATACCCGATATTTACCACCTCAGCGAAATTTTTAGGATAAAATTATGATCTGTTTTTTGCGAAGCTTGCAAGCTAGCTACATCACTCCGCTCCGCTTGCAGGCTTTTATTATTTTTTTCTTTTTATTCACAAGCACGACACTCTTTGGCGATGTTTACCGCATCAGGAAAGGGGATAACCTACTGATTGCAGTAATTGGGCAGCCTGAATATTCACAGTCAGTGATAGTACGTGAAGATGGAAGGATTAGTTACTTCGGTGGTGATCTCCAGGTTGCCGGAAAAACAACTGAAGAAGTTAACAAGGTCATCCGAGATTTTCTACTAAAAAGTGAACTTGTTAATAACCCGGTAATCATGGTCTCCTCAATTTCCCAAGAGAATGGTGTTTATGTCGGTGGCGCGGTGACCAATCCGGGACGCTACGTCATATTTCCAGAAAATGATATTGATTTATCTCGTGCAATAGCACTCGCAGGTGGAATGACAGAGAACGCCGATGTCCAGCAGGTTCAACTGATCCGATATAATGCTATTACTCACTCAAATGATACGTCAAAACAGTCTCAATCAAGTCCTCTTCCACCCCAAAAACAAACCACACAAGTTGAAACTTACGACCTGTCAACAAACCAACCTTACCTTGATATCCGTGTAAATGCTAACGATTTAGTGTTTGTGATGCCGCTCAGTGTAATTGAAGTGCAAGGGGAGGTAAAGGTACCTGGAAAACTATTTATCCGGAGAAAAATTAGCATCGCCAACGCATTAGCAAGAGCAGGCGGGTTCACTGAAGAGGCTGATTTGACTGCACTGGTGAAAGTGGCAAAAGATAACACCCTTACCGAATTAGGTGTCACAGAACAATTTTGGAAGCCGACTAATAAAAATGGAACAGAAATCTTCCTTTCAGATGGTGATGTCTTGTTTGTTCCGAATGCCTTCAAGGTAGAACCTATCTACGTGAATGGTTATGTGCGTACACCCGGGGAGCACCGTGTTCGAGGCCCTGTGACATTACAGAAAGCCATCGCAAAGGCAGGTGGTTTTGAAAAAGAAGCGAATAGAAAGAAGTTTCACATCCATCGCAAAGACGGCACAACTACGGAACATCTTTTTAAACCCGGCACAGATACTACTTTACTTTATCCCGGGGACATCTTAGAAATACATAAGCGGTTTCAAATCAATTGGGGATTGTTTAGCACTATTGCCTCTACTACCATTGCAATAACATATTTCGTTAGAAACCTAACTGGGGATTAATGCTGCGATCGATTTTATGAATTGTCTGTAGTGTTTAGGAAATAGCCAACAGTCTCCCTTGTTTAGGATCAAACGAGCAATTCAGATATGTCTTCCCATTCGCATGCCAAGAAGTTAACCCCACCTGTTTCCCAGTCTGCAAAAGCTGCTCTTCAACCGACTCTGCTTCACCATCAATCTCAACCAATGTTTCAATCAGTTTTTCTCCAGCATTAAACAGATAAAACGTTTGATATTTTCCGTGCTCCCTGTGATGTACATGCACTACTTCCGTTGGTTGATTTTCCTGTCCTGTATAAACCGAAATTGTCGGTGTAATCAATTTTTTTATTGTTTTTCTAAGATCCACCTCCCTTTCCCCTTGCGGTCCATCTAATATGGTAGTCCGGTGTTTATAAATTAGGCGTTCCAACAGATATGGTTCAAGTCCAACCCGACCATTAAGTAGATACGGGACAGGTGCGTTAACAATGAGTTTTCCCTTTGCCTTCAAGAATTCTGTTAGATGTTGCACAGTCGTTTCATGCAGGGATAAACAACTCGGTAACAATACAAGGCGATATTTCTGTTTATTAACACAAATCATGCCTTGTTGCTTTTCCACTGTAGCATCAGAGAATTGTGCTTCTGAGACGATGTCAAAATCATAACCTATATTCCACACTGTCTGACACAACCATCCCCATGCTTTTGTTATACTATTCCACTGTTTCTCCTCAGGTTTCATCCAGAGACTCTGTGTCGGTGATAACATCAAAATTGACCGTTTCGGATGCCCGACCTGTAGTAATTTTGTTAAAGATTCATTTGAAGGTGGTTTGTAACGGTTCTCGCTAACACGGTTTGATATCCATTGATTGAAGCCGAAAGTTGCATCAATGAGACATTGGGAAAATGTATGTGCCTTTTTTCTAAAAATTCCAGCATATTTTGCACTGCTACACACCGACTTAGCAACAACAAACCGCCGTGATGTGTCCAGCTCCGATACAGTAAGAATTGGACAATCCACCTTCTCCAATAGTGTTCCCAACTCATACTGTAACAACCTCGCGCTTGCAGGTAGTGTTAACGCTAATTTTAAGCGATGCTGATGACAGAAATCTTTTACGCCGCCCAGAAAACACTGCGCGAATTGTGATGTTAATTCTTGCCAGAAAACACTTCTAATCACTGACGAATCATACGTATCATAAAAAAGAAAAGGTAGGAAACTTCCATGAGCATTCGTGGAAGTTCTATGATTATCTTGGAAATTTTCTTCGCGAATTTGTTCCAGTAGCGCGCTACTCCAAGGCACTGATGTACCATCCGCTTCAAACACGGATAGGAAACGTGGTAATTCGATAGCAAAACCGATAACGGCATCAGTACCATAAGACTCTACATAACTTGTTAGAAACCGTTTTATAAAGGCGTTAACACCAGACTTACTCAGTAAATCATCCGCGTTTTCTTCAGACTGATAGATGTAAAGAAGTGTCCTGCCACGTAACCGCTCTGCAACTGTAAGATCAGATGTAATACAACGTTGAATATAATCAGTGACGTTGTAGAATAAAGCGTCTGTTTGCGGTAGGGCAACGAGATAAAATTGATTAAACGATATATCACTATTTTCATAAACATATCGCAAGTTTTCTTGGATAGATGTAGCTGATTCTGATACTTTGAAATTCAACTCTACAACCTTCAGTCGGGACCGCGTCTGAATTGTTGCAGAATCCAATTGGATCCATGCCTGCCTGCTAAACCGATCAAGTTTGGCTAATTCGGTTCGATGCGATTCAGTTTTTTCTATACTCGGATAGGATAGTAGAATTCCATTTGGAATATAGGTCAAATTCGTTTCCACAACTGAAATGTCTCCAAGAAATTAAGAAATTTGCATGTTTTATCGGTTTTGTAGTATACTTTAGAATATGTATTGATTGGATAAATTCGTTTTGCCATGTTAACACGTTTCGTTGGCAGATGCAATGCGTTAGTTGTTTATCTTCAAATTCCGTTTGTGGTAAAAAAATATAAACCTCTACGGGTAGGCGCGCTTGTAAACGCTCCGATAAAGTGTATCATTGATTCAGAATCTACTATAACGTCTTGTTGTCGTATATTCATTACGTGTAAGAAAAAATGAGAATTCTTGAGAACCTAATTACAGCATTTTCAGCACTTCGTGCAAGCAAACTCCGAACAATTCTGACATTGTTAGGGATTACAATCGGAATCGCAGGTGTAATCGCTATGATGTCGTTAGGTGCTGGTGCCGAAAAACTCGTGATGTTAGAATTTGAAAAGATTGGTGGACCCAGCATGTTTGGTGTCTACCGTCCAGGATATGTCCGGCGCAATCATCGATGGCAACGAAACACAAGTCCGCATTATCTAAATATGACGGATCTACGCGATGTTATGGAAAAGTGCCCGTCCGTTGAAATAGCCACTGTAGAAGGCAGTTATTACATCAGCTTTGATATTGAGGGAAAACACCGACCGACCTACATGCGTGCAACCACAGTTGAATATCAAGGAGTCCGACAGTGGCATACACAACTTGGAAGATTCCTTGCTGATACCGACATGGACCTCTGGAATAAAGTGTGTGTCATCGGATCACAAGTTTGGAAAGAGCAGTTCAAGGGAATGGATCCGATCGGAAAAGAGGTCGGAATTAATAACAAACGTTTCACTGTAGTCGGAATTATGGAAAGCCGTGGTCCCGGTTTAGAAGCAGGCAAAAGTGACGACAATATGATATTTATTCCGATTACGACTGCACAAACCCGGTTTTGGGGACACGACAACGTCGGACATATTATGGTTCGAGCGAAAAGTCCTCTTGTAGTAGACCAAGCAGTAAAAGAAGTACAGACCATAATTAGACGCAACCATGGTGGTGACGACACATTTTTCAGAACATGGCAAGCACAGAAAGGAATTGAAAGCGCCAAAAAGACTATTTTTATTATTGGGTTGGTGTTAGTTATCATCGCTTCTGTTTCGTTGATTGTTGGGGGCATCGGTATCTTAAATATTATGCTTGTTTCAGTTACAGAACGAATACCGGAGATCGGATTACGGAAAGCCGTCGGTGCGAAAAACTACCAAATTCGATTCCAATTTCTGACTGAATCCATCCTTTTATGTCTCATTGGAAGCTTGCTCGGTATTGCATTAGGGGCGTTAGTCGGACAAGGTTTTGCGTGGGTCGTTAGCAAATTCATGAAAGACATGATCGGATGGCCCTCTGTCATTACGATCAAATCAGTGTTAACCTCTGTTGCTGCGGGCACTGCTGTTGGGATATTTTTCGGTTACTATCCTGCCAGCCAAGCAGCAAAATTAAGTCCAATTGATGCAATTCGACATACATAGTGTTCTGTTTACACTAAAATTGCGAGTCGTGTCAGTAATCGGGAATCAGAGTTCCCTCTTACAAAGAGAGATGTTCTGTAGGAGCGATCTCCGAATCGCGACCTTTACCCTCAAATTTCGGTAGTCACTCCAGTAGTAGGAAAATAATTTGAAGGAGATCGCGGAACAAATCACAAAATTGCATGAACGGAATATACGACACAGAAAAACTCGGCATTATAGCAGGAGCAGGTGAGCTTCCTGTCCTTGTTGCGAAAAACGCGGTCACACAGGGACGGAAACCGATAATCATACAAATCACAAAGACAGATGAACAACGTTTTTCAGGAATACCGTGCGAAACCTACTCTTACGGTGTAGGACAGATTCAGAAAATTACGCAAAAACTTCTCGATTTAAATGTAAAAGAACTCGTCATAATAGGAAAAATTGAGCCAAGTATTCTGCTACGTCCCTTCCAAGTTGATGCAACCGCACTCAAGATTTTGACACAGAACCGCAAACAAAAACCCGCCGCACTCGTTTTAGCAGTCCTTGAACATTTTCAAAACGCTGGACTTTCTACCCTAAATCAGGATCATTTTCTATCCCACCTATTACCTGACCCCGGTGTGCTTACAAAACGCAAACCGAATGCTGCACAGTGGGACGATATAAAAACTGGGATTACAACAGCCCGACAAATAGCGAACATGGATATTGGACAGACTGTTGTCCTCAAAAATCAGATTATCCTTGCGATTGAGGCTATTGAAGGAACAGATACCACAATCCAGAGGGGTGGAGACTTGGGTGGAAAAGGCGTTGTCGTGGCAAAAGCCGCATCGGAAAACCATGATTTCCGTATTGATGTTCCGACGGTTGGCATGCAAACACTTGAGAGACTGCATGCTGTAAAAGGTAGTGTTTTAGCAGTTGAAGCAAGGCGAACCTTTGTGATGGAGCCAGAGACACTATTTGAACAAGCTGATCGTTGGAAAATCTCAATTGTTGCTGTGGAATAGGAATACCCAATACATCAGACAAAGTTGAATTTTGAAATAGGTTATAGAAATCTGAAATAATATTTGACAAACAAAATTCTATGTAGTATTATCTTTTAAAGTTAGAATAACCCTACACCCATAAGCAATTTTTATGGAAGAAGATGTCCCTGAAGAATGGGAACATTTTACACAAATCAATGCAGATTACTTTCTTTAATATGACAAGAGGATAAATGGGTTTGTCAATATGTTGTAGATTGACACCTGTTTGACTCCAAATGCAGGAATTTCAACCCACCGAAATCAAACGCTTGCCGCATAGTTTAGCTATTCAATGGAAAGATGGGCATCGGAGTGAGCACACGTACCGATTACTCCGAGAGAGTTGTCCGTGTGCAAGATGTGATGCGGCAAGAGAAGAAAATGACCCGTTTAGGATGTTACCATCGGAAGAATATTGGGAAAAACTGCATTTAGTAAATATTCAACGTGTAGGACGCTACGCTGTCCAGTTAATGTGGAGCGACGGACACAAAACTGGAATTTATACATTCACCTTTCTACGTGAACTTTCTGACTCTGCTGCTACTTAGTTGCCTTCCTAATCTGATCATCTATCCGACATTTATTCCTCTATCAACTGAGAAACCAAATAGCAGTTAGGTGTTTTTCGGACAGCACCAAGTGCCTCGCTAAGTTTTTTACACGTTTGCCAATAGTCGGCATACTTCACAGGTTCATAATTTTTATGTTGTCCGATGAAAGTTTTTTTGCAGCACGCTAATTCTTTGCCGTTATCAATCGGGTAGCCCCATACACGACATATCACTGGACGATGTTCATAAACAGAACAAACGCCACCAATAAGCATCGGGCATTCGCCATAAGATTTTCCCTTGACGACCTCAATCGCTTCCATCCCAGAATCTTTTGTCATATTTTCAGCAGTATGACCTTGTGCTTCCAATACCTTAATGGTTTGCTGCGCTTTTTGGCGAATATGTTCGCGTATCTGTTTTGGAAGTGCATCCAAAGCAATTTTGAGATCCCGTCCTTCCACTTCACTAATTGGGATTGTTGAGGTATTACGACAACATTGAAAACAATCCGATGGACAGGGAAAACGACCATATTCTTCACGGACCCGTTTCACATCTTGGTCTATTTCCGCAACAAGTTCGTGATATGCAGTCATTACATGCTCAATTACATGTTCAGGTTGTGTTTCCATCTTAATTTTCCCCTTTAATTAAAGAAAACTCACAGATAGCATGCCGGAAAACAACTACCTTTGCACCGTTTTTCAACACCAGTTTGATTTCATACGGGCTGATCCAGTCAACTGTACCCTGAAAAATTTCGCCTTCACGAAGAATTATTTCAATTGAATTCCCATCTTTCCGAGCATCTCGAATTGTTTCTGCATCAATGGTGTATACCTCGTCTTGAGAGAGTGCAGGTTTAAGTTGTTTCGTTTTGATGTCTTCATTATAGCGAAGAAGTGCCATAACATTTTCTGCATCAACGTCCTTATAACAATACTTCACCTCAGTTTTTGGTACAACCTTTTCATTACCGTTACAATTGAGCGTTAATCCATTAAGCGTCATTTCTAAAACTATAGCAGGTAATTGGACATCATTGTAAAGGGCAAAAAACATTGGTGTTTCAAAATTAATTTGCTTAAGGATGTATAGGTCACCGAAACTAAGCTGTCTGGAAGTGTGTTCTTTTCCTTCTGTCCCTATTTCGGTTTGTGTAGTAGAGCCTTCTCTTGGAGATTGTTTGCGCCACCGTTCTTGTGTATACTTAGCGTTTGTATCAGAATTCTTGTCTACTGATTCATCGGATAACTTTTCATTTTCATCAAAGAACTGATCCTGATTTTGAGAAGGGAATCCAGAATATCCGCGTGGAATAATAGTTTTACCCTGTCTTAACCATCTCCGTTCTGTTGGTGTTAGTAAAACTTCAACGTTTTTAGCAACTAAACCCTTTTCACCTTCAACAACAGTATACTTCACGCGTTGCCCAACTCGAAGTTCCTCACATTCTGCGTACTTAATCGCGGAACTATGTAAGAAGACATCTTCTTCACTACTATCTTGTGCAATAAATCCGAATCCTTTATCCAAATTGTAATACTTAATTCGTCCTGTAGGCATTATCTGCTCCTGGGTTTTTCCTCCGCATCGGGAAGATGCCTATGACCATTCGCGTCCCTGCGCGAGCATTTTGTTCAGGTGGCATTGCGTAGGAGAATATATTCAACACTTCACACATAAATTATCCTTTTTCAACTTTTCCAACTTTTTCAAATATGACAACCACCAGAAATTAGCATTGAGAATTGTTTTGCCCAAATTGGACGTTTCTTTTGACATAACAACACATTTTCTCTATAATAAGCAGAACACTTCGTCATTAACATTTTAAATGTACAACATAACATTCCACCGCTTTATTATGTTAATCGGTTGAAAGCGGAGATATGTTAAGGAATTTTATTACCATATAGTAAATCATAATTTGATTGATTTGTCAAGAATGAAATACAATAAGGCAAATTTCGTCAAACTCTTAAAGTTTTTATAGAGAAAATTAATATTTCAGCATCACATGTCCTGACTCGTTAACCGATGCTTAAACACAACAAAAAGGAGTATTCCCATGGCAACAGATTTAACACACCACATTCAGTCTATCCGTTTAGTTGATACCCACGAACACATGCGACGTGAAAATGACTGGGTTGAAAATGGCCCTGATATCCTTCAAGACTTATTCGGAAATTATGTGCCAGCAGACCTAATTACTGCAGGTGCCACCTCTGAAGCGATGCGCGACCTAATGGATTCATCCAAAGACATCAAACCTCGGTTTGAAGGCATACGAGAAGCCTGGGAAGCGACACAATTTACCGGGTACGGCGAAGCAGTCAGTCTTATTGCTAAGCACATTTATGGACTTGATGAACTGACTGGTGACGGACTCGCGCAAGCACAAGATAAACTGAAGACAATTCGGACTCCAGGCAAACGCCATCATATCTTACACGATCTCGCGAATTTAGACCATATTCAAACAGATGATTTCAGTTGGCAGTGTACCCCGGACACCTCTGGTCTTGATTTTTTCTTATATGACCTTTCATGGGCAACTTTCTGTAATGGACAAGTTGATCCAAATGCTATTCATGCTGAAACAGGGGTTGAAGTCAAAGACCTTGCCTCATTGAAAAGCAGTATGGAGGCGATTTTCACAAAACATGCTGGCTGTGCAATCGCAGTTAAAGCGCAACACGCATACAACCGAACACTCAACTGGATTGAACGGAGCGATGCTGACGCATCCGATGCGCTCAATGCAGTGCTAACAAAACCCGCTGAAGAGGTTGACGAAGCGACACGACTCTGTCTCGGTGATTGGTGTTGGGCACGCGGTGTTGAACTCACAATTGAACACAATCTCCCGTTTAAAATTCACACAGGCTACTATGCGGGTAACAATCGGATGCCGGTAAGTCGCATCCCCGCAGGAAATATGTGTGCGTTGTTTTCTCGCTATTTGGATGCAAAATTTGTCCTCATGCACATCGCCTATCCGTATAACGATGAATTGGTAGCACTCGCGAAGCATTATCGCAACATTTGGGTCGATTTCTGCTGGGCATGGAGCATAGACCCGTATAGTTCACGCGATTTTCTGCGGCGGTGCATTCATGCGGTACCATCAAATAAGTTGTTCGCATTTGGCGGTGACACAGGCTGGCCCACAAGCGCGATGGCGTATGCAATTCAAGCGCGAAACGAAATTCGACGCGCCCTTGAGGCAGAAATAGCGGATGGGTATCTCACCGAGAAACAAGCGATGACCTTTGCTACGCAAATTATGCATACAAATCAGTACGCATGTTTTGATGTTAATGGTACCCGTGCTAATATCGCAAAAGCAGCATGATGCCTAATTATGCATCGCGCAATGCTTTCAAGCTTTCCGTAAAAGGCGGATGTGCTACACCGTTTTCGGTAATAATTGCCGTGACCAATGAAGCAGGTGTAACGTCAAAAGCAGGACTATAAACCTTTACGCCTTTGGGCGCGGTTAGTTTGCCGAATCCTTCTGTCACCTCTTCTGCGGAACGTTGTTCAATCGGAATCTCCGTACCAGTTGCAAGCGCGAAATCTAACGTTGATGTCGGGGCTGCGACGTAGAAGGGGATCTCGTGTGCTTGTGCAAGGATGGCAACATTATAAGTGCCAATCTTGTTCGCTGTGTCTCCGTTTGCAGCAATCCGATCTGCACCGACAATAACGCACTGAATTTTGCCCTCTTTCATGACTTGCGCAGCCATATTGTCACAGATAAGCGTTACGTCAATGCCGGCTTGCATCAGTTCCCATGTGGTAAGACGCGCACCTTGCAACAAGGGACGTGTTTCATCAGCGAAAACCTGAATCTTTTTGCCTGCCTCGTGTGCGCTGAACATTACGGCTAACGCTGTACCATAGTCAGATGTTGCTAATCCGCCAGCGTTGCAATGCGTCAGAATCGTATCGTTTTCATTGAGCAACGCCATGCCGTGTTGCCCGATAGCACGGCACATCGCTTTATCCTCTTCAATAATCTCTTCCGCCTCTGCAAGCAGTACCGCTTTGAGTTCAGGAATAGGAAGGTTACTGTTTGCTTCTGCTGTTTTCGTAATTCTGTCAAGTGCCCAGAATAGATTTACGGCTGTTGGTCGAGATGTTGCAAGATAATCGGTTGCTGACTTGAGTTCAGCTGCAAATGCTTCATAATTTTTCGCAGTAGAATTCCAAATGCCAAGCACAGCACCCAAAGCCCCAGCGATGCCGATCGCAGGTGCGCCGCGCACGCGCAAAGATTTAATCGCTTCCCAGATTGATGGAAGGTCGTCACAATAAATCTGCTTAAATTCATTGGGCAGCAATGTTTGATCTATCAACTTTATCTGACCATCTGCCCATTCAATTGTTGAAACTGCCATTTTAAGTTAAATGTCCTCCGCATATAGTAAATTTAAAAGTTTCTATACATTCCTCTGATAATCCTACGCAATTTTAGTAGAATTATATTCCTGAATCTTGCATTTATTGCATTGCGTTGTGCTATAAATGCTGATTCGGAGACTAATCTATTTTTTTTATTGCACAAATTTTGTATGTTTGCTACAATATATGTGACGCTAACAATTCACGAAGCGTGCATGCGTTACGTCAGGGCTGCTACCTAATTTTTTTAGGTGCGTCGTCGGTGCTTGCGACACTAACGACGCTAAGCACTGCCATAGTGACTATTAGACGATTATGACAGCGCTGGTTTCTATTATACTTGAAAGAACTTTTTTCTCAAAGGTTAAATGGAGACCAGCTCCCTATAGGGCGAGTTGCCTAAAAATCTTCTCTTTCGTTGACAAGCCTGTCAATGCTCCCTGTAGACTGTCAAAACATATATACACAACCCTAGGTGTTATTTTGGTGCAGTCTAACGATGAGACACACCTATAATTTATTATATACCACAGTGAATCATTGAAAAGGTTTTTTATGAACAATTCCTATAGAAGAGTTGACAATGATTATGCAACAGGTAAACCAATAGATTTGAGCAAGCCAGAAGAACCAGTAAGACAAGACACTGAAAAATGGCTCGTAGAAGAATTGGCATATCACAAAAACAGATTGGATATTGAATTTCCTATTCGTGCAGGATCTCGGAAACTTAAGCCTGACATAATTATTTTTCGCAAGGATAGACACCCCAATTTAGACCAGCATAGAGACATACTAGGATTGGTAGAAACCAAATCTAAGTCAATAGAACAAGCAGAAGAACAATTGCATTCATATATGGCGGTTTGTTCCTCGTGTGAATGGGGAGTGGCGGCAACTGATGATGTGCGACATTTCTATCGCAGAAAACTCAATGGTGATATAGAGCGTATTCATGCAATACCTCCTTATGGTGTTTCTGTTAATGAATCAATAAGATTAAAAAAATCAGATTTGATTCCCGCTGCTAATTTAAAATTGCATTTTAAAAGCATTCTCTATCATCTTTACTCAAATACCAACATACAGAGTAGAACACGCTTATGTAATGAAATGACTAAAATTTTATTCTGCAAAATTTATGATGAAAAACGTCCTGGAGATATTCCATATTTTCAAGTTTTACCTGATAAATCCCGTTCTGAAATCAAGCAGAATATTGAGAAACGACTATGGCAACCTGTGCTTACGAATTTAGAAAGAACAGGAATATTCCAAAGAGACGAAAGTATTATATTAGATCCGGATTCTGTTGTATACGTGATAGGCGAACTTGAGCGTTTGAACCTATCAAAAACAGATTGCGATGTTATTGGTGCAGCGTTTGAAGTTTTTGCAGAACGATATTTTGTTGGTGAAAAAGGGGAATTTTTTACGCCAAGAATAGCTATCAAAAATGCAATAAAAATGCTTGACCCACAATATTCAAACACGATTATTGATCCTGCATGTGGATCTGGTGGATTTCTTATTTATGCATTGGAACATATATGGGATATGATAGAAACATCTGACCTCAATAAAGAGGATGCAAGAATACTCGCCCCATCCTTTATCTATGGTATTGACAAAGAACCTGATTTAGTCAAGGTTGCTCGCGCATATATGACATTAATAGGTGATGGTTCTACTTACATTGTTGATGCCGACTCATTAAAACCTTTTGAGAACTGGGACGCAAAGGCACGTGTATTAATAGCAAACGATGGTGAAGAGATGAAGCGTTTTGATTTTGTATTCACCAATCCACCCTTTGGTGCTGATATTAAGGTAAAGTATAGCAATATTCTTGAGAATTATGATTTAGGACACAAATGGAAAAAACCTAATAATTCATCACAATGGATAAAAACCGAAGAAACTCAACCTACAGACCCTCAAATTCTTTTTCTTGAATTATGTGTCAATCTATTAAAAGAAGGTGGTAAGATGTGCATCGTGCTGCCAGAAAGTTTGTTAGGAAATCCTACACAAGAATATGTGCGTCAGTGGTTATTTGAAAACACAACTATATTAGCAGTTTGGGACTGTCCATCTTTGCTCTTCTTACCTCATACAAGTACTAAGACTTGTATGTTATTTCTTGAAAAGACTAAGGTCGTTAGCCAATCAATTATGATGAGTGTTATTTCAAAATGTGGTCATGATGCAAGAGGCGCAGAAATAAGATCTGAAAACGGTGAATTGGTTGAGGACTTTTCTAAAGCATTGACGGATTGGCAAAATCGCCCTTCGGAAACTTACATGAATTTGAGAGAGTGGGAAGGTGAAATTAGTATAGTAGTATCAGGTAATGATTTTATTGATAAACATCTCCTTGTTCCCAGGATATATCAATTAGAACATGAATTAGGTTCAATAACGAAACGTTTAGGTGATCTGGAAAAACAGAATATTATTTCTATCAAAACTATTTCTTGTAGCGTTAAGCAAAGTGAATACGATGATGAACACGGTGAAATACCATATATAAGAACAAGTGACTTAGGTGTAATGGAACTACGTCCTTCTCACCATAAAGTTCCTTTGGCAATATATGAACGTGAACGGAGAATACAAGACATTCAACCGCTGGATATTTTGGTTGTAAAAGATGGAGGACATCGTATCGGCGAGGCTGTTTTATTGCTTGAAGATGATTTAAATATCGTTGTTCAAAGTCATTTCTACAAAATTCGTGTTGTGAATAATTCATTACTTGATCCATATTTTCTATTTTATGCCTTGAGAAAATACCAATCATTTATCGCTGCAAGTCGAATTATTCAAGTGACCTTAGGGTCTATTACCAAAGATCGAATGCGAGAAATACCTATTCCTTATCCAAGCAGTGGTGAACAATCCTTAATTGCCAATGAGATGCGTGAAATTTTAGAGCAAAGAAAGGCGAATCTTCAAAGAATTGACAGACTTTGAAAGACGATTTTGAAAGTGACCGAGAATTCTCAAGTCCGATGCTTTTTGAAAGTATCAGTTTTGTAAAGAATTCTGTATTGTTTTATTTATCCATTCTTCAGGATTCAGCTGTTGATGTTGTGAAAGATAATCTTCAGGTTTCATTAACGTAATGCCTAATTCCTCTTGAAACTTTTTCTTAAAATGTAGAAGTCCACCATCCCAGGTGAGAAAGTAATTTCTACCATATCGATAATGTGTGTGAATATGGTCCCAATCACGCCAATCTGGTCGATTATCTTTGTTCATGTTATTGAATTCATCAGAGATTTCAATCGATCTGGTAAGATCCACGAATTCAGTGATACCCCCTATGTCAATGCCTGGTTCCCAGTTGTTAGGGCGGATAATTGCACCAATTTCATGGATTAATAGGTTTGGAAGATCATTAATTTCAGAGGCTAACGGTTGATCTGGCACATCATCGCGAATTCTCCCTGTTACTGCTAAATCAATTTCAAATTTTTCGCCGAGTTCTAACAATTTTTTCACATGTTCAACTTTAGATCGATTTTTCCACCATGTTTTTACCACGTTTGTATCAAGCGTTACGGTTGGCGGTTTAATAACATCGTCTATTAATACTCTCCCATTTGACTCAACATAGATAAACCTCCTTGCTCCACGCCGACTGGGAACATGGATATAGATGCGTATGTCCGGTCGAGTAGTTTGGCCTTTAGGGATATTTTCATTTATCCATGTAAGGTAATGGTTCTGCTGCCCCTTGCCAACAGTGAACTCGTAATCCTCCGTTATTTGATCCATTTTTTTTATCTTTGACAAAGGAATTGTGAAAATACCTTCTATTTCAGCAGGTGTGATTGGCCGGCCAAGTTCCTTTTCTATTTGGGCACACATATCTTTGCGTATGATATCCCGAATTTGTTTTTGATATTCTAACAAAATTCCATCAGGATCTCTTCCTGCTAATGTTATTGAAATTTTAATATCATTCTGTTTAGTAATTTTGGCATCCATGAGTTCTGGATTCTGATCTCTGAGTTGTGCTAATAATTTTTTCGACAATTCTTGGATAGCAGATTTAAACTCAACGTGCCCTTGTTCAAGTTCTGCCTCGAACTCTTTCATCGGAAATTTCGGATATTCAGGTGATGAAGATATAGTTTTCATAATTTCCTCCTAACTATAGGGAGTTTTTTGTGCCTCGCCATTTGTCAGAATCTCGGGTTATATGGATTTCGCAGATTGCACGGATTTTAAAATATAAGCGTTTAATCGCAACTCATTGTCCAATCAACGCCCAAATGCGCGTATAGCATCTTTTCATTTTTTTTACGGCACGCGGAGCGTGCCTACTACCTTTAAATCGGACATGTCAGTTGTCCAAGTTCCTCTGTCAATCGTAGATTTTCAGCATAATTGACAGGACAATCGATAACCGAAGGCACATCCTGACTGAAAGCATCATTTAGTATCGGAACGAGTTCATCACTACCCTCAACCCGATACCCCTTAGCACCAAATGCCTCAGCATATTTAACAAAATCCGGGTTCGTAAAATCAATATGTGCAGGTCTACCGAAACCGTTCATCTGTTTCCATTCAATCAGTCCATAAGCCTCATCGTTAAAAATGAGTGTAACAAACGGCACACCGACCCGTGTCGCTGTTTCAAGCTCCTGTGAGTTCATCAGAAAACCGCCATCACCGCAAACTGCAAGACATTTCCGATCCGGATAGATAAGTTTTGCAACAAATGCCCCAGGAACTGCTATACCCATAGACGCAAACCCGTTTGAAATGATACATGTATTCGGTTGATAACACGGATACATACGGGCAATCCACATTTTGTGCGCCCCAACATCAGAGATCAGTATATCGTCTTCGTCAAGTACAGAACGGATATCGCTTAAAATTTTTTGCGGTTTTATCGGAAATTCTTTGTCATCGCGATGTTCAGTAAGTTGGTCAAGGATTATCTTCCGCAAGGTGTTTGAAGCATATTCTGCGTCTTTAGGAAAAATTTCTTGTGCCATCAAATGCCTAAGACTTTGTTTAATGTTACCCACCATTTCAACATCCGTGACATAAGAAGCATCACTTTCGCTCGGTTCTGTGTCAATATGAATTAACTTCTTGTCATGATTAGGATTCCATAGGCGCGGATGGTATTCAACAACATCATAGCCGATGGCGATAACGAGGTCAGCGCGGTCGAACCCGCATGAAACAAAATCATGTGCTTGAAGTCCAACACTGAGGAGCGATAGCCGATGCGTCCACGGAATGCTGCCTTTACCCATGAAGGTGTGTGCAACCGGAATGTTTGTCATCTCCGCAAATTGTGTTAGAATCCGAGAGGCATTTTGCCGAACAACACCGTTTCCCGCAAGAATGATAGGTTGTTTCGCATCGTTGATGAGTTGCGCTGCACGCTGAAGGCAGGAGGCGACAGGCTCCGCTTCGCTGGGAAAATCATGTCGCATAGGTTCGGCATCAATTTGCATCTTTGCCACATCTTCTGGTAAGTCAATGTGTGTTGCTCCAGGTTTTTCACCTACTGCAGTCTTGAAGGCTTTGCTGATTGATTCCGGAATAATTTCAGGTAGATGCACAAGCGTATTCCATTTTGTCATTGGTTTGAAAACTGAAACTACATCCATGTATTGATGCGATTCTTTGTGCATTCTGTCTAAACTTGCTTGCCCTGTGATAGCAACAAGCGGTGCTCTATCCATATTCGCATCAGCAACGCCTGTGACGAGGTTCATCGCACCGGGACCGAGCGTGGCAAGACATACCCCTGCCCTACCTGTTAGACGACCGTACACATCTGCCATGAATGCAGCACCACGTTCATCGCGTGTCTGAATAAATTGGATCTTAGATTCTAACAAAGCATCTAACAGATCCATATTTTCTTCACCCGGTAATCCAAAAATATATTCCACATCTTCATTTTCCAAACATTTCACAATAAGTTCTGATGCTTTCATTCTGTTACTCCTCAGCACAACGATAATGTTGTTTTTCCTACGCGGATTGAATACAATTAACTATAACAGATTAAATGCGAAATTGCAATTTTATTGGTTAGTATCAACGTATTCATAATTATTCGGTTTACGGTAGTTTCTTTTCTGAAGAAAAAACAGTAGATTTACAACAAAAATTCAAAACGGAAGGTTATACTAATTAATGAGAAAATATTGGATTCTTTTTTATTTCATCATATTCCTATTATATTTACTAAATAGCATCACGACAGAAGCTTCAGAGCAAAATCAATCTTTTTCACATTCAGATAGTCTCATTGGGTTAGCTCACACACCAGGAGAACTCATTGTCCGTTTACATTCAAGTGCTTCTATAAACCATCTCCGTACATTCAGCAAAAAAATAGGGGCAGAATCAGTTTCACCTGTTTTCTCACAGACTACACCTGCCGGACGACATCCATTGCTTAGCCGCACCTATCTTGTCCGATTTCCCTCCACTTTAGAGTTAGAACAATTGAAACAAAAGTACGTGGAAAATGTCTTGATTGAAAACGTAGAAATGAATCGCCTCAATCGGTTCTGTGCCGAGACGACTCCTAACGACCCACGATACGATGAACAGTGGAATCTGAAGGCGATGAATTTGCCAAAGGTTTGGGGCATTGAACGGGGAAAAACATCTGTTGTAGTGGCAGTTGTAGATAGCGGTATTATCATAGAACATCCTGAGTTTCGTAACCAACTTTGGCAAAATCCTGGTGAAATTCCTGATAATGGTGTTGATGACGATCAGAATGGTTATGTTGACGATATTAACGGGTGGGATTTCAGCGATGCGCCTACATTGCAAGGACACGGTGATTGGAGAGAACGCGATAACAAACCTGATGACGAGACAGGACACGGCACGCATGTTTCTGGTATTATTGCTGCCGAGGCAAATAACGAGGTTGGAATTGCTGGAATCGCTTGGGGATGTCGTCTCATGCCGCTGCGAGCAGGATTTCGGGTTGGCGCAGGCGCATTCCTACAAAATGATGATGTTGCTGCAGCTATTGTTTATGCCGCAGATAACGGTGCTGACATCATCAATCTGAGTCTTGGAGATACAGTCAATGCATTTCTTATTCAAGATGCAGTGGAGTACGCTTACAATCGTGGATGTATTCTGATAGCTGCAGCCGGAAATTCACCAGAGCCAGGCGCATATTATCCCGCTGCGTTAAATACAGTTCTATCTGTTGCATCACTGGATAAAAATCTCCAATTGGGTAACTCCAATTTCGGTGCATCAATAGATATTGCTGCGCCAGGTGAAGAAATTTTGAGCACGGATATCAACGTTAATCAATCTTCTCGTGGATATAATTACCGATCTGGCACATCAATGGCAGCTGCCCACGTTTCTGGTGTCGCTGCTTTGTTGATTTCTGCGAATCCATCGTGTAGCAACACAGAAATTCAGCAATGGCTAACTGACACAGTGAGAGAACTTTCCATCACAAATCTTGTTGGAGCAGGTCTTGTAGATGCATACGCTGCACTGACGGAACAAATCGGACTCACCGCGCATATTGCTATCAAAACGAGCCCACAAACGAGAGTATCAGAGAATAGTACAATTGAGATTTTTGGTAGTGCTGGCGGTGCGGGATTTACACAATACTGGCTTGAATACGGTATCTCTGAAACACCTGAGCTTTGGTTTCGTATAGGAATTCCACAAACAAAACCAAAGTACAACACCGTTCTTCATGAGTGGGATACCTCAGCGTTGGAAGTAGGTATTTACACGTTGCGGCTCAGTGTAAAAGATAGAAATGGAAAAACTATCAGAGACAAAGTGGTTGTTGAAATACGTCACACCCTTCCCCAAATTTCCAAACATGAGGGATCGGTATGGCTCTCAGGTAACCACTTTGATTCTACGATTATCTGGCAAACAGATGTGCTAACTACGGGAGCAGTTGAAATCTTTCCAAAGTCAGAAAATCAGCCACTAATATCCAATAATTTTCAGCTACGGGGCGCGTATTCAGATTCGGTGCATCTTCAGCATGTCGTTTATCTATCGGAGTTAGGGTTACCGTCAGGTGAATACTTATATCGTCTAACAGCACAAAACCGTACTGGACTCATACGAGTAGATGATAACGACGGTCAATTATACCCAATTACAGTGCGCGATGACCAGATTCAACCATTCCATCTACTCCAAGCATCATCTGCACAGTTTGGAATGCATGCAGTTGTTACACCTAAAGATATGAATGGAAATGGAAAATTAGAACTCATCGGAGTTGAAACTACCACAACGGGGCAATCATTACCACGAATTTATGAGACAGACGATAATGGAAAACTCATAATAATTGCTTCACTTGACCCATCGAAATCGGTATCACGACTATGGGCAATTGGCGACACCGATGAAGATGGACTCGTAGAACTATTATGCAACGAATCCGATGAAACATTTTTGCTGGAACAATCTGCACCAGGGGAATTCCCGACCGTGCAAATCTGGAAAGCAAACGGGATTTGGGGTGGAACGATCGCTGATTTGGATTTAGATGGTAAACCGGAAATTTTTTCGCGTCATGATACTACCAATTCTATTTGGGTTTACGAATCAAACGAAAATAATAGTTATGCAAATATCGCCACACTTGAAAACCCAACACAAGGAAAAAATAAAATCGATACCAGATTCGCTACAGGTGACTTTGACGCAGATGGACAGATAGAAATTTTAGCAGGTGATAGTGATGGAGAATTGTTTATATATGAAAATGTGGGAAATAATCAATACAGGCAAACATGGGTAGACACTCTTCCCGATGGAATACCACATCTTTTTGCTGCAGGGGATATGGATGGTGACACTATCCCAGAATTCGCTGTCGGTGCAAAAGTCTGGACAACGGAATTCGATCTTCCGCGTCAACATTGGCTTTTTACAATTTTTAAATCAGATGGTAACGATACCTATCATATCGTATGGCACCAACGAATTCGGCAATTACGAGATGAGGAGAGTGGAATAACTATTGCGGACGCTAACAACGATGGCAGAAATGAATTGTGTATTGCCGCTTCTCCAAACTTTTACCTTGTGCAATACGATGGAATATCTTACCGTCCTATCTGGCACCATCCAGCAACTACTACTTTCAATCCAATTGTTGCGGATATTGATAATGATGACACCAATGAATTGCTGTTTAATACTGAAAACGGATTGACTATTTTTAAGAATTCTGACGCTACTGTCTCACAAAGTGAAAACGGCAAAGTTCCGAATCAACCAGATTCAGTATCTGTCATTCCGACCGAGCCCCCGCAAATGATTTCAGCTGTCTATTCACCGCCAAATCAACTCCTGTTAGCGTTCAACAAACCGATGGGTATTTCCGCAGCGAACTCTTCGCGTTATCGACTCCACCGACAAAAAACAAAGAACAACGATGAAACAGAACTTAATAACACAGAATATTACGCGCCACAATCCGCCATTTTTGATAAATCACACAAAAGGGTTGTATTGACGTTTTCCGGTGCCGTATTTAATACAAATAACTATTATAAGATTGAAACGTTCCAACTATCTGACATATCTGGAACTGACATTCCTGAAAATGGGAGAACATTGACGGTAGAATTTCCTATACAATCTCACACAGGAATGGTCGTTTATCCAAATCCTGCACGGGACAATCAGGTTACGTTTGATAGGTTGCCTGCGGATAGTCGTATTGATATCTACGATATATCGGGTAACCGCATCGCAACCCTTGTTCCAACCGAAGATGACATAGCAGGAAACAGGTGCAGAAAAGTCTGGTCGTTAGATGGAGTCAGTAATGGAGTTTATATTTATGTATTAGAAGCCGAAACAGGACGTCAAGTAGGTAAACTTTCTGTCATTCGGTAGATTTATCGTAAGTCTCTATTTTCCAACCGTAGGTGCGAATTCAATCGTGGGACAAAGGTGCAAGCGAGCATCTATGAGATGGAAAGAGAAGGTATCAATGCCTTGCTCTCCTTACGGTGCGTAATGAAAAATAGTGCGTGAAACCGATATTGGAATCAACTCACACAAGCAGCATAACCTTGTAACCTAAACTTTACACACCCTCGCTTAAGAAATGTGAAAATGCTAACACATTTAATTTTAGAAATAAATATCCCATCTAAACAAAACATATAACTCCGTAAAATTACTTGATATTCAAAGGAAATTCTGCTAATATATCCATAGAAAGACAAATACCGCTACGAAGCACGGTCTTCTCAATTTGGCACATATAGATTGATCAATGAGTCTGTGAGAAGAATAGAATCTACTATTATTTGATTATCCTGAAACAGAATCTGGAGAATGAGTCCGCATGACAGCAAACGCAATAACGCTTTTCCGTCTCTTTTTAACCTTTACTGTTATCGCTATCTTCAGACGACATCCCTATATAGATATTGCGTGCATTATAACCATCCTTATTATTTTTATACTTGATTCTGTTGACGGTATTGTTGCTCGCAAACATAACCAAACCTCAAAATTCGGTGCTGTCTTTGATATTGCTGCTGACAGGATTGTTGAAAATGTATTCTGGATTTACTTTGCATTTATTATTGATTTTATTCCATATTGGATGCCTATAGTGGTTGTGACGCGCGGAATTCTAACTGACGGTATCCGTGGTTTTGCACTTACAGATGGAAAAACCCCATTTGAAATGATGTCAGCGGCTTGGACACGAGCATTGACGAGTTCTCGATTCTCTCGTGGGTTATATGGATTTGCCAAAACGCTGGTGTTCATTTTCCTCCCTATTGTCGATTTACTCAGGCCCGAGAATACCACCCTGAATATTCCATTCATTAATACCACTGTCATTGATACATTTTCATTGGTGTCTGTAATCATTGCCTATGTTGCTGTCGCGATGTGCCTCATTCGAGGATTTCCCGTACTTATTGACGGATGGCAGTACATCAAACGTAGCTGATAGATTTTGTAACAAGATCAGAAGAATTGAACACAGAATAAAAATGGATAACCTTTGACGTGATCTTACACCTACGCTATGTTTTAAAACAGACTTTTTGCACATGTGCATGTGAGGGTAAATATGAAAGCAGCACAATTTTACGGTGGAAAAGATATTAGAGTTGAAACAGTCCCTGACCCAACGCCTGCAGCAGAGCAGGTATTGGTAAAGGTAGAAGCAGCTGGTATCTGTGGTAGCGATCTACACGGTTATCACCATCAGCCAGACAAACCTTTATCACCGCGTATCGGTGGACATGAATTAGCGGGACAAATTGTTGAAATAGGAAAAGATGTAGCCGAACATACAACAGGGGAGCGTGTCGCAATTGAGCCAATCAGTCCATGCAACAAATGTCCGGAATGCTACAACGGTTATTACAACATCTGCGCAAATTTACGGCATGCTGGTGGCGGTTTCGCTGAGTTTATGGTTGCGCGCACCTCAAATGCCTACGTTCTTCCTGATAGTGTTTCTGCTGAAGGCGGTGCGTTAGCAGAGGTATACGCTGTTGCAGTGCATGCTGTTAATAGAGCAACGGTGTCACCTGGTGATCGCGTTGCCATTATTGGAAGCGGTCCAGTTGGTTTGACAATCGCACAGGTAGCGGATATTGCGGGGGCAACATCCATCGCTGTTTTAGGTAAACCGGATGCACCGATACAAATTGCGCACGAGGCGGTTGATGCTGTACCAATTAATGTAGATAAGACCGATGCTGTGGAAGCAGTTATGGATTGGAGTAATGGGCGGGGGGCTGATGTCGTCTTTGAAGCGGTCGGAGGCAAGGCAAATACGTTGGAACAGGCTACGCAGATAGCAACAAAACGCGGACGCGTCTGCATGGTAGGTGGACATGGCGCTCCACTCACCTTTTCAGAAAGGTTTGCTCGAAGCAGGGAACTGACGATAATATGGTCATTTTGTTACGGCAGGCGCGGCGGTAAAACTGAGTTTCAAATCGCAATTGACCTGCTCGCTGCGGGCAAACTTGATCCAAGTCCATTGGTTACACACCAATTTAACTTGGATGATATTACGCGAGCATTTGCAGTTGCAGCCGGCCGTGATGAACACGGTTCCGTAAAAGTTCTCGTGATGCCAAACAATTAACGGAGGTAGAATGGAAACTCTTAAATCACTTATATTTGTCGGAACAGAAGGTATTTATCATGATCATGAGGGAAACGGACAGTACTTAACAACAATGCTCAATGACGCCGAAAACATTGAAGCCGATTTCTCACGAGATTATGATGTGCTTGCCGATGGTCTGGATGTGTATAATACTGTGCTTTTCTATACCGATGTAGGAGAACTTACAGCGGCACAAGAAACAGGTTTGCTTAACTATATCCGTTCGGGAGGAGGATTTTTTGGACTACACACGGCAGCGGCTTCCTTCCGAGAATCTGAAGACTACCACAGTATGCTCAATGGATTTTTCAATGGGCATAGCCCTTATATGGACTTCACAGTTAACGTAGGCGACTCTGAACATCCGATTTCCACTGGATTAACTGATTTTGAGGTGACAGATGAACTCTACTATCTGAAACACAATCCTGATACTTCACACCATCTGATGCACGCGTATGATCACACGAAGGATGAAACTCATGTTATGGCATTCCACCATAAGTATGGCGAGGGTAGAGTATTTTATTTCGCGTTAGGACACGATATGGTTGTGCTTGAAAATCCGAGTTTTCAGGAAGTTATACGTAGAGGGGTTCTATGGGTAGGAAATAGACTCTAAAAATAGTTGTATTTTCAGATTATTATAAATTTACCTTAGGTTGTTGTGCAAGAATTTCTTCAGCAACAGTAATATCTCTTTGAATCTGCTGTACTAAAGCACGCATATTTGAGAATTTGCGTTCACTGCGAATTTTTTCAACGAAGAATATTTCGACAGATTCACCATATATGACTTCATCAAATTCAAAAAAATGGCTCTCTACTTGGAATTTTGTCCCATTAAATGTAGGACGAATTCCAATGTTCACCACACCATCTAACCAGCGATCCGCTAATTTCGCACGAATTGCGTAAACCCCGTTCGGAGGACAGAGTTGCTCACCTGGTTCAATATTCGCTGTTGGAAAACCGAGTTGTCTACCGCGCCCGTCACCCCGTATAATGGTGCCACTCAAAGAATAGATCCTTCCTAAAAGCTGCGATGCTAAGCAAAGATCTCCCCTTGCAATTGCTTGCCTGATGCGCGTGCTATGCACCGGCAAACCGTTTAGTTGAGTCGGTGGAACAACTGTAACTCCAAATTGGGACTCTTGCCCCATAGATTCCAAAAACGCCGCATTACCTTCCCTATCTTTTCCAAATTGGCAGGCGTAACCAACAATAACATGTTTAGCGCGGCACAACTCAAGTAAGACATTATTTACAAAGGTATTTGGCGGCATTGAAGCGATCTGTTCATTGAAATTAACAAAAATTGCAATATCAATCCCGATTTGTTTCAGAATTTCGATGCGTTTTGGCAAACACATTAAAACGGGTGGACATTTTTCTGGTGCAAGGAAAGTCAAAGGATGTGGATAGAACCCAAAGAGAATACTTACAAGTTCATCGGCATCAGCACGGGCACGAACTGTTTCAAGAACATCTTGGTGACCGATATGCAATCCGTCAAATACACCAAACGTAACAACTGAATCCTGTGTCAATTCAGGAATAGATTCCAAATTATAATAAGTTTGCAAAGTTTTTCTCCACTAATTGTTACTTCCTCAGTAATACACTTTGCGGAGTAGGCGTAGTGTATTTATGGACGAACACTACAAATATCAACAAATTTCTTGAATATGTCGTTTAGCGGTTGCCACAAGTTCCTTTATAGCAGAAGCACATGGTAGATTGATACGACACCCTGAAGCGCGTTCATGCCCGCCACCACCAAATTCCGCTGCAAGTGCAGCAACATCAACACTGCCTTCACTGCGTAGACTTACCTTGGTATTACCATCTGGCAACTCACAAACACAAATTGCAACTTCAACACTTTCAATTGCTTGAATCTGATTGACAAAACCTTCTACATCATCCAATGTTGTCTGGGTTTCATTCAGCATTGATTGCGTAACCAAAACCCAAGCTATCTTGTTATCAGGAGTATGTTCTAAGGTTTGCAGCGTTTGTCCCAACAAGTGAATCTTTCCCAGTGGCACATGCTCATAAACTTGGCGATAAATTTCATCTGGGGCGAAGTCACCGATCTCTATTAAATCCGCCGCTATTCGATGGGTTTCTGGTGTTGCATTGCTATAGCGAAAACAACCTGTATCAAACATTAACCCAGTATATAGACACAATGCAGATGCCTTATCAATCGGTATCTGTGTGGATTTAATAAACTTGTAAATAATCTCTGCTGTTGATGAAGCAGTAGGGACAATCAGGTTGTAGTCTCCGAATTCCTTTGCAGTAATGTGATGGTCAATATTTACGACAGCATGTGTTGGAATCAACCGTCTACTCAGAAAAGGTCCTATCCGTTCTCGTGAACTTGCATCTAAAATAACTAATACTTCCGGACAAAAATCTGTAGACGCTTTGGCATTCTCAATGTTTTCCCAATATGGAAGGAACTGGTACTTTTTCGGAACCAAATCTGTATTATAGATTTTTACGGTCTTCCCTAACTTTTCCAGAAATAGGTACAGCGCTAATTCGGAACCTATTGCGTCACCATCCGGATTAACATGTGTAGAAATTGCAAACGTCTGATATTGTTCAAATAGGGTTAGGAGCGCTCGGAAACTATACATCTCAGATAATATCTTGTGCTGAATTTTCTGGCACTTCTTCTTCAGTCTCAATTCTTTTGAGAAGTCCATCTATTTTCATAACATGGTCTACCGAATCATCTAAACTAAACCGCAATTCAGGCGAATATCTAAGTGCTAAACGCCGACTAATCTCACGTCTAATAAACCCCGCAGCACTTTTAAGTCCTGCAAGGGTTGCTTCCTTCTGTTCTAAATCACCGATAACACTCACCTTCACATCTACATATTTAAGGTCAGAAGACACGTCTACATGGGTAACAGTGCAAAAGGCGACACGCGGATCTTTTACAACACGGTGAATAATCTCCCCTAATTCCCTCTGAATAAGAGCCCCAACTCGGTCCTGTCTTCTATTTTCTAACATGTCCACTGACCTCCTGTTCATCAAGTATATTTATTTTTCTAAAAGAAAAATTCTGTCTCATAATCAATTAAAACAACTGATGAGTTTTCCTCAATGAATTTAACACACTGTGCTAAAATTTTATCTACAAATTTGACTTCATTCGCTACCGTGACTGCTCCTAAAACTGCAGATTGATGTATGTCTTGTGCTTCTATTTCGGCAATTGCGACATTAAATCGGTTTTTGAGTCGCGCAATTATACTTTTGATTACCCTACGTTTCTCCTTAAGAGACTGGCTTTCTGGTAGATATAACTTTATTTTACAAACACCGATGTGCATCTCTATTGTCTATTTTCTCAAGTGATATATTCTTGTTAACTCTCGTGTTCGTCGTATAAACAAATCCTCTACATACTTACATTACCCATCCAAATCACAACCGATAAAATTTCTATTTTGTAGGTGCGCTGCTTTCATCACAGAAAATGAACCTGCGGCTGGATCAATCACATAATCACCTTCATTGGTGACAGCTGCAATAAGTTCTGCTTGTAATTTCAGTGGTTTTTGATGTGGGTGATCTTTTGCCTCTTTTCGCTCTCGCCAAACATCAGGAATGTTATGTATTTTCCATACACCTTTAGCCCTTTTAGGTTGCTTCTGAAAAACGACGCAATACTCACTCACCCGCCTACTTCTATATCCCATCCCAATTCTTTCCTTATCCCAAACAATTAAATCCACGACTTCTAACTGCGTTCCATTAAACCAATTGCTAAAACCTTGGCAAAGATGAAACTTGTCAATCCACAGAAACAGATGTCCAGACGGGATAAGAACATCGTTAATCCCTTGAATAAAATCCTCAATTATCGCTTCTGTCATTTGAATCAATGAGCATCTACGTTTTTCTCGACTTTTCCCTTCATTGCCGTAATTCATCTTGTCCAGCACACCTCTATACTGTGGATCAAGAAACGCTACCGGCACGGATTCCTTTGGTAGATAAGATAAGAACGTCAAACCATCCATCTTCAACCGTGAATTAGGTTTTAGAGAATCAGGTAAGGTGATAGGTGGGGCTTGTACTTCCCGCTCAGTAGAAAAAACATTGTTTGTAGACATATCAGATGTTTAGCGAATAAGCTTAATATTCTAATTGATTGATTTTGAATTATCAATCCTTAAAAACGCTTGAAATGAACTTTAAGATACGAATAAAAAGAATTTAGTAAGACGTGAAACTATCGCAGGAATTATATATTGTAGGTATTTTGGATGAGAACAACAACGATGACAAACTGTTATGGTGTAAATTCGTTCCAAGCAAGGATTACGCATGAAGACATTGAAACCAGACTTATGTGGTCAAGGAGCAGTATGCTCAAATCAATCTGTTCTCTATCACACTGTTTTTAGAGAGTCCGCGCCACTTGTTCGTGGACGTAACATTCTAACACATCTCCAACTTTTATGTCGTCAAATTCGTCAATACCGATACCACATTCGTAATTTGCTTGTACTTCGTTGACGTTGTCTTTGAAACGTCTGAGTGAGTCGACCTTACCTTCGTAAATTAATCGGTTTTCGCGCAACACACGAAGGGGTTGGTTAAATGTAATCCTGCCCCAATTGACATAACTACCAGCAACTGATCCAAGACGCGGTACTTTAAAGATTTCTCTCACTTCGGCACGTCCAATAATTACTTCTCTAACCTCTGGATCTAACAAACCTTCCATTGCTGCGCGGATATCAGAGATGATGTCATAAATAACCGTATAGGTTCGAACATCAATCCCTTCCGCTTCCGTAGCTTTGACCGCTTCCGTGGTTGGGTGTACGTTAAATCCGACTACAATAGCATCAGATGCAGAAGCAAGCAAAATATCAGTCTCTGTAATACCGCCAGTGGCTTCGTGAATAATATTTATCTTGACTTCACCTGTGCTCAATTTCAACAAAGATTCCGATATAGCTTGTACTGAACCTTGCACATCACCCTTAACAATGACGTTCAATTCCTTGATGTCGCCTTCTTGAATCTGTTGGAATAGGTCATCAAGGCTTACATGGCTATGTGTGCCAAGTTTGGACATACGGTGTTTATCCTGTCGTTCTTCGCCAATAGCGCGAGCATCCCGTTCTGATTCGACAGCATAAAATATGTCTCCTGCTTCGGGGACCCCAGTAAACCCAAGCACCTCAACAGGGGTAGATGGTCTGGCTATCTTGATCCGTTTACCATCATCACTCATCATGGCTCTAACTCTGCCAGAATAGCGACCAGAAACAAACGCGTCACCAACACTCAGAGTACCGCTTTGGACTAAAACGGTTGCAACCGCCCCACGACCTTTATCAACTTGTGCTTCAATAACAACCCCGCGAGCTGATTTATCTGGATTCGCTTTTAACTCAAGTAGCGCCGCTTCAAGCAGAAGCATCTCCAACAACAATTCTATGCCTGTGCCTTCTACGGCGGACACCTCTACGCAGATAGTTTGCCCACCCCATTCTTCAGGGACCAAATCGTTTTCAACCAACTGTTGTTTGACATAGTCAGGCCGCGCGCCTGTTACATCAATTTTATTAATTGCTACAACAATAGGTACTTGCGCTGCTTTAGCGTGATTAATTGCCTCAATTGTTTGTGGCATTACACCATCATCAGCAGCAACGATAAGAACAACGATATCTGTTGCCTGTGCCCCACGCGCCCGCATTGCGGTGAATGCAGCGTGTCCGGGAGTATCAAGAAAGACAATGTTCCCATTTTCCAATTCAACATGGTATGCACCGATATGTTGTGTAATATTTCCCGCTTCGGATTCGCTCACGTTCGATTCACGGATAGAATCCAAAAGTGAGGTTTTACCGTGGTCAACGTGTCCCATTATGGTGATAACTGGTGCACGCGCTACCAAAGATTCGGGTGGGTCCTCCTCATCTAAAAGAAGTTGTTCCTCTAATGTCTTTTCCTGAACAACTTCAAAACCGAAGTGTTCCCCCAAGATTAACAAGGTTTGATAGTCTAAACTTTGGTTAACAGATGCCATCACCTTTAATTTCATCAACTGCATAATCAATTGGGTTGATTGTAAATTCAATATTGACGCTAATGTGCCGACTGTCACGCCTTCCTGAACCCGTAAGGGAGCATCGGTTGGTTCTTCTTCTATCTCAGATTTAATCTCTTCTTCTTCTTCAAGTGTTGCCTCAACTTCTATTTCAGGTTCAATATCAACTTCTTTTTTTTCTTCTGCACTTATTTTTTGTTGTGGATCTAATTCGGATTCAACTAACATAATTGTCTCCGGATCCAAAGTACTCATATGATTTTTAACGGGAACGCCTAATTCTTCCAGTGCCGCGATAAGTTCTTTACTACTTAATCCGTGGCGTTTGGCCAATTCATAGACTCTTACGTTCTGACTCGGTGTTGTTTTTGGGTTAGATTCAGCTGCTTGCTGTCTCGTTTTTTTCATCGGCGATAATCTCCTTCTTGAGGAGTGCTTGTTTGAACTCGGTGATAACCGATTCCGACAATTGCACTCGTAATGAAGTATTTATCCGCTTGCGTCCTCTAAAAGCATACTCTATACAAGTCTTGGACCGACAGACATAAGCACCACGCCCGGGAAGTTTCTTTAATTCTTCCATCTCTAAATCCTCACCTGTACGACAAACAAAACGGATTAATGTGTTCTGCGGATATTTGCAACGACACCCAATACAGGTACGAATGGGTGCTTTAATATTTTTCATTGATTGACTGTAGAAACAAACCACTCCGAACCTCTTTTGATCGTGTTTCCTTGAACAGATAGGTTTGTGTATCTGTTAATTCCCTTCATCTTCAGAGGTTGTCTCTAATTCGGGTTCAGCCGTGGTTTCTGATTCGACGGTATCGTCCGAATTAATCTCTTCCCAACTTAGTTTAACAGCAACTTCAACGGCTGTCTCTTCCTCCGCTTCCGTAACATTAACCTCTGCAGACTCCTCTTCAGCATTTTCAGAAGGAGTTTCCTCCTCAATATCCTCTTTAAACAGTGTATCTAATGAGACTGGTGCTTCGGATTCACTTTTTATGTCAATGTTCCATCCTGTCAATTTCGCCGCAAGTCTTGCATTCTGTCCTCGTCTACCAATCGCCAGAGACAATTGGTCGTCTGGAACTATGACGATTGCGCTCATGTCCGCTTCATTGAGTTCAACTTTGCGAATCTGTTTTGCCGGTTTTAGAGCGTTCGTGATAAAGATTTCCGCATCTTCGTTCCAATCAATAAATTCAATTTTCTCATTTTTCAGTTCGCGAACCATAGTCTGGACTCGGCTGCCCCTAACACCTACACAGGTCCCAACTGCATCTATACCCTCTTCATTCGCGGTAACCGCAACTTTGGCACGGTATCCAGGTTCTCGAGCAACTGCTATCACGCGAACTTGTCCTTCATATACCTCTGGAACTTCTTGTTCACACAGCATGGCAATCAGGTCGGGATGTGTTCGGGATACAACGATCTGCTCCCCAGTTAAGGTGTTTTTCACCTCTAAAATCAAACATCGTAGAGAGTCACCTCGGTTATACCGATGAGATGGAGGAATCTGACTCGCTGGTAAGAGCGCCTCGGTACGCAAAACGTCTGTCCGTTCCAAATCAACAATGGCGTTCTGTTTGTCATATCGTTGTAAATATCCAACGACAACCTCTCCTTCACGCCCCTCAAATTCGTTGTAAACCAGTTCCCTTTCTGCTTCTCTCAGTTTACCAAGTAGAATTTGCCGTCCCAATTGTGCTTGAATCCGACCAAATTCGTCAGGGTTAATTTCAACCTCCAGCATATCACCAATTTTTACATTGGGATCAAGTTTTTGTGCTTCCTCAATCGGTATTTCCGTCGAGAAATCTCTCATAATATCAACAACTTTTTTCGGAACGTGGCATCTTATTTCTTCCTGGTCAAGCTGAATATCTATTGATACTTTCGCTTCTGGACCGTAGTGTCGCAATGCGATTACACGTAGAGCCTCCTCAATTGCCTTGACAAAAACATCCTCTGGCAAGTCGGTATGTCCCATCATTTGCCGAATAGACTGTTGTAAACTTTCTCTTCTGTCTTGTGTTGTATTTTTCATATTACTCCTGCATCATCGTGAGGTTTGTAAACTTATATTGTCAACTATGGTAGATTTGCGAATTACTTGGACACTCTGCACCTGTGAGGTTAGGAAGAAATCAACGGTATGAATCATGGCAAATGCCAAAAGCGCATTCGTCTTTAGGCATTCCCCGCCTCGCCTACCGGGAGACAAAAGTGTCAATTTTTTATAATTCACCATAATCACCAGATTAGTTCAATATGTGCTTTGCAAACCTTTGAGATTTCAATGTGGATTGTTTTACCTGATGTTTGTTCTAAAACTACAGATCCATCTATAATGTCCACCACTTGTCCTTGAAATTTAAACACTTGTCCACTTTGTGAAGTGGTTTCAATTTCAACGATTCTGCCAAGGTTTCTTCGAAAATCCGCTGTAGTTGTTAACGGACGGTCAACCCCAGGTGAAGCGATTTCAAACTGTTTATACGCATCTAAAATCTGGTTAACTTCCAAAATTGGACGAACAGCGGTGTCTACCGCTTTGCAATCGGATACCGAAAGCCCTCCCTGTTTGTGAATCAATAACCGGAGTATCCGATTTTTACGGTTCCCTGCTGTTTCTACAGCGACCAGTTCAAACCCTTCAGCATGCAGCAGTGGCGTTAACATTTCTGCTACGGTAGTTTCAATGCCTCCTGCCATTTTTTACCTTCTCTAAAATAAAAAACGCGATCGTTCTCGGTTGATGAGAGCCCTCGCGGTTCTGCGTGAGCAGTTTGCCAATTCCTTTAAAGTGAATAGACCACTGCTTTTACTACTGTATTAGCATCAGTAGTATTGTAAATTTGACCTGCAAACCTACTAAATTGGCATGGTACCACTTTCCTTTTTGGGAATCAAGTCAAATTCAAGATTCACACGAATGTGTTGAAAAAAACCTAAAAACTTCACCGCAAAGGTCCTTAATGAAAACGGTTTGACTATAAGACGTTTCTAATTATAAAAGTTTAACCTATCTACACACTTTTGTCAAGATTTATTTTTTAGAAAGTTTTACATTTTGCAAATTAGGTATGATTTATCAAATATCAATATATAGGACTTACGCATTTTTAGAGTTGAATTATCCGATGATACGATGATACGATGATACGATGATACTTTAACACTTATAAATCCGACAATTTCAAACACTGTTGTCAATCTTAAAATAAACTAATATTAATTTTTTGCTACTTTGCACCCTTTTTGACCAAATACTGTGCCTTTAATTATAGAAGGTATCAAATACCTAAGTTTTGGAAAATTAAGAACAAACATTTTGCGTAAGTTCTAATTGATTTACAGTTGTAAAAACTTACTCAATCTGTTTTAGTTTGGTTTTTGTTTATACAAAACGAGAGACGTGTTATACTTAATGCACGTCTCCTACTAATGTTTGACTACTTCCAAAAGTCAAATAAGGAGAAATTCATTCAAAGTGACGGTTCTAATTATAAGTGGTTTATTGGTATCAAGTATATTTATCGGCAGCATCGTTAAAGCAGCTACAAACAGTGGGACTGGAACAGGGGAATTGTCACCTTGTTCGGCAAATGTTGAAGTTGATAGTCTCCGCTATGACCCTGTGACACAACGCACATATAGCTGCCATTGGTATGAAATAATTAACTATCTTAACCGTAAGTTGGCGTACACTTACGAGTTTACACACCAAGTTTATGAAGTTGTTAAAAGAAACGACCGTAAAGAAGTCGTTCGGCAAAGGGATGTTGGTCTAAGCCAAACATTTCTGGGGGCCACTGTTAAATCTATGGACAATTTTGATCTATGCGGTGCTCAAGGTATAAGCATGAGTGGCCAAAGAGCGGGAGAATATGAAATTAAAGCCTATACCGCTGTTGCGGCTAATATACAGGGTGGTAGATTGTTTGTAAAAACACCGGATGAAGTGTCTGGATTTACAATCCTTGACTAAGAATTTTCTTTTCATTTATCTTATAGGGTTGGCATACAATGTGTCACCCTATAAGGCATTTCGGGAGTGAAACTATGATGTCAGTACGAACCTACATTGGAATTACCGCCTTCTTTCTACTGATTTTAATGCTAACATTAGTTGATATTGCATCACCTGCGATCGTCTTCAAATCCAACCGCAACGGACTAAGCGATCTTTACGTGATGAGCAACAATGGCAAGAATGTCAGACAACTTACAGACACACCATTTTGGGATACAAGTCCACGCTGGTCTCCGGATGGTAAACACATCATTTTTATGCGGGACTTGGGGCCAGCAGGAGAACAGCAAGCACAACAAGTTGATATTTTTATCATACATGCGGATGGTAGCAATGAACGGCGTCTCACCCATCATCCTTTAAATGATGTATTCCTTTGTTGGTCTCCGGATGGGAGCCACATTGCGTTTTCAGGTCGGAGAAGTGGCAATGGTGAAATCCATATCATGGAAATTGCGAGCGGAGACATTAGGCAACTCACGAAAAATAATCCTGATGAAGAATATTCATCTAAGCCGAGTTGGTCGCCAGATGGACAACATATTGTTCACGAACAAGTTATTGCAGGCGGTGGACGGCACATTTACATTACAAACATAGATGGTAAGAACACTCGCCCCTTCCTTAAAGGAGACCAGCCACACTTCGTGGGCGACACGGTAATTTCAAAATATACGCCGCTGTGGTCTCCGGATGGTAAACACGTTATGTATTTTGAGGATCATCTTAGATATGAACCAGATCGCGTTGTTCGACTTGCGAATCATCTTATTGTGGTCGACAAAAACGGCAGCAATCCGAAGAAATTGAAGATATTAAAAAGTTGGTGGATTGGCACAGCTTGTTGGGCAGCAAACGGCACCCAGATTCTTTTTTCCGCGCTACCCAACGGTTTCAATGAAAAAGTTAATGCATCTAATAAACTAAACATCTATCGGTACCATCTTTCTACTGGGAAGATAACCCAAATTACTGATACTCCAAATCATAAAGACAGTTCTCCAGATTGGACTCAGCTTAAGCTTTCTGTATCCCCAAAAGACAAGTTAGGTGTGCAATGGGGAAAGATTAAAGAGGAAAAGTAAACACTACGTCATCTTTTATGCCACCATTTTGTGGCTATGGTCTTACTTTTCCTCACTACATATATTTTGAAACCCTTACACCTTGCTAATGTAAGGGTTTTCTTTTGCACAATGTATCTTCACCGAAAACTCACAAACAAAACGAAGTTCTGTTTTTTGTGCTGCAATTTCCACCTAAAATCCTTCCTAAAAACACTTTTTCATCTACCTTAGATGTGTATAGTATAGCATGTGCAATAAATCCTTTAAACTGTCAACCGCACATGTTATACTATTTACTATGAGTATGTTTCGCGAACATTGGTTCGGTGGGTTAACTGCTTATAGCACTTTCTTCATAATTTCGCTTATAGCAACAATCTCCGTTTCAATCCTTTACGGATTACCATTCGACTGGAATCCGACTATTTCTATGGACCCCCTCGGAATCCTTGGGTGTTTTGCCATCGCTTTACTGTTCGGGTTATGGCCTGATGTAGATATTAAGAGTAAGAGCCAACAAATATTTTATACTGTCCTGTTTGTGTTGAATACTTCGCTTATCCTTTTCCTGCAAAGGTATTTAGAGGCAGCGCTTTTAGGATTATTTGCGATGCTCCCGATTCTCAGTAAGCATCGTGGATGGACTCACTCAAAGATTAGCATGATTCTGCTACCCGGTGTGTTTCTGGTAATTCCAATTTATGTGGCGTATCCGAATTGGGGGACCGGGTGGAAAGAACTTTCTGATCTATTTGATTCATTATTAAAGTGGGAGAGTCTTCCCGATACCTTGCAGAATGGTCTTGCATTCTATCTGGCTGGTTTGATTGGATATGCGTCACATCTTTATCTTGATGGTATTTTATTTCGTTCACGCAAAGCACAACAACGGAAAGTACGGACGAGCTAATGTATGATATAACACTCAAAATCCAAGAATTACGAGATAATCCTTTGATGCAAACGCTCTACGCTTTTGCTAAAGAAAAAGAGGTTCGACTCTACCTTGTAGGTGGTAGTGTGCGAGATTTGTTGCTAAACCGTCCGACTACAGATTGGGATTTCACATTGGAATCGAACACCCTTGAATTTGCTAAAATGTTCGCTGACAACATCCGTGCACCTTTCGTTCCGCTTGAAGAACAACCGCCTACCGCACGGGTAATAGTAAAAACGCCACAATCTACAAAGACTGAATTGAGTATAGATTTCACACAATTTAGAGCGACAACTCTTACGGATGATCTGTGTTTACGCGATCTAACAATCAACGCAATGGCAATCCCGCTTGAATCGGTTATGGAATCAGATAGTTCTGAAATAATTGATCCCTGTAACGGTAGAAACGATTTAGCTATACGTCAACTCCAATTTCCAAGTGAGCAAGTCATACTTAGCGATCCACTGCGTCTAATACGAATTTATAGATTCGCAGCACAGTTAGATTTTGGGATGTCTCAAAAGTCCACAGAATTAGTTGAAAAGCATAAACATCTGTTACCGCAAATCTCCAAAGAACGACTGCGAGACGAATTTTTGAAAACTCTCAACGTTGAAAAAGCGACACCCTATTTGCAGCAAATTTTTGAAATAGGTCTGTTAGCCCAGGTATTTCCAAACATAAAACAAACACCTACTTTGTGGCATTCGTTAGAAAACTTTGAGGACAATCCGATATCTGAAACGCTTTTTTCCTATAAAGATGAAATCAATACCTATCTCAGTGGAGAATTAGGTTTTTATGCCAATCGTCGATCACTGATTAAGCTCTGTCTACTTCTTCAAGGAAATATTGAAGGTATTGGCGAACTACTTCGGTTGAGTAAGAAAGCATGGCGGTTTATGAAATGTATCGTGATGGGATATCAACAACTTTCAGATAAGGAACTGACAAAGAAACAGATAGTTGATTTTTTAAGAGCTTCAACATCTGATTGGTGGGGTGGGCTTCTATACTCGGCTGCGGCAGATCCGATTCCGCCAGAAGTACTCAGAAAAATTGTGGACACCTACTATGGACACTTCTTACCTATCCTCAAACGAGGGCGACTTATTACAGGCAAAGACCTAATACAGAAATTCCGTATAAAGAACGGGAAAAAAATTGGAATGCTTTTGAAACAAATTGAGGAACAGCAGTTTTACGGTGAGATACGGACGCGCTCGGAAGCACTTGCTGTTGTGGAGGCTTTGATTCGTAACGAACGAAAATCCCTATAAATCTGGTTGGTGTCTACGCAGAAATTTAGGGATTAGAGATACCAAAACGATAAGCACACCTGCGATAGATAGATAGATCAAGGTCTTATCCAAATTGCCTTCTCCACTGACAAGCGCACCACCGATTTGCACATAAGCTATAGTTCCAGGCAGCATAAATATTGATGAAACAAGCACGTAGGTGTGAAACTTAATTTTCGTTAGGCCGTAAGCGTAGTTTTGTAAATTAAAGGGAAAGATCGGAACTAAACGCGTGAACATAAGAATGCGCCATCCTTCCTGCTCTACTTTTTCATCAATTCTTCGGAATTGATCGTTCCCTGAAACCCAGTTTTCAACAAGCCCGCGTGCAACATAGCGTGCAACGAGGAAGGCAAGGGAGACCCCAACTGTTGCACTTATCCACACATAAACAACACCCCATACCGGACCGAAGACGATCCCTGAAAGCACTGTAATTGGCAAACCCGGCAAAAAGAAAAGCGTCGCAACAATGTAAAAACCGATGTAGATTAATGGCGCGATTATGCCAAATCCTGAAACCCATTCTTTGATTTTGTAGACGTTTTTAAGAGCAATGGACGCCGTAACACCATAATACCATAACAAAAAATAGGTGACAGCCAAAACTCCGATTACGATAGCGAGCTTAATTACCTTATTTCTCATCAATTTTGGCAATTGCCTCCAAATATGCTTTAATTTGCGATTGATAACGCACTGGAATTTGATTATTTTCAATTGCCTGCGCGTACTCGCGCTGTGCTGAAAGCACAACATCACTAAACGGTAGATATTCTGGCTCATTTCCCGCATTTCCCGCTTTCCCTGTGAAAACCCTTGTAATGCTTTGCGTATTTGATGCAGTCTCTGAATTTATTTTTAACTCATTGCCCGTAATCTCTGAAGACGGAGCTGCATCGCCGGTAAGCGGTTTTTCGGTAGCGTTTTCATCAACAGAAGGTGTGGTTCCGTTGTCAGAGGGTGTAATATCAGAAGGACCGCTTGTTACTTGTGTGCCTTGTGTTTTTTGCTTTCCAGATTCTCTACCTGGTGCACCGTCACTATTGGCAACCCCTCCTGCAGGTTGATTAGTTTCAATACCCGCCAATGCAATATCTTTTCGGCTCTCTGTGAGTTGTGCTTCAAGTTGGTTGAGTTCATTGAGTTTCTTAAGGGCATCAACGATTTCTTGCAATGTGTCCGGAGAGACAGCCTTGCCCTGAACCTGATCTAATGCACGACTTAGTTCCCCTTTCGGACCGTTTTCTGCCATTTTATCAAAGAGTTTTGTAAGTTCATCACGCAGTTCGGGTGTAAGTTCCGATTGCTTCGCAAGACGTTGAAGTTCATCAGCAAAAGTATTAGCATCCATTCCATTGAAGTGCTCCGTTGCTTGTGTTGCTTGTGCAATAGCCGACTCAGCGGGGAATTCTGATTTCTTTTTTTGCACCTTTTTATTTAACGCACGTAGATGTTCCTGTGCAGATGCAACATCTTTAACATTTTTGAGTTGTTTTATTGTTTTTCTGATTTCTTCTTGGACTGTTGAATCCTGAACATTTTCAAGCCCAACCGAAAGATTTTCAATTGTCTTTTCAATCGCTTCTCGTTCTACGGTTGTTGGTGGTTGAGGTAGTTCATATTGGCGAGGCACAGTAAAAGAAAGTCCGATGATTAAAAGGGGAATTGATGCCCATTTCAACAATCGTGGTGGCGTGTAAGGGACTATCTTTGCAAAATCTACGTTTCTCATACCTTCTGCAGTATCGCGAATTTGCAACTGTGCTAACTCATCCTCTCGATTTTCCTGTATCAACTCTAATGATGTGCTGGCGCGTTCCTTGAGTTCAAGGTGTTCATCAACATATCCTGCAATGTCAGACAACGTTGGACGATGTCTGATACCTAAACAGATACCAAAGACTACTGCCCCGATAACGACTAAAAACGTTATAAGTGATATAGAAAACGAAAAAAGAACAAGACGATTCCCAACATATAACACGGCAAGAAAACACATGGCAAAGAAGAAAACTCGTGTTACTATCTGAAATATAATTTTTATATGTGATCGCGTTCGGAGGGCTTTTAGGCAGTTTATGATCACATTTTTTGGGTTTTCCATTTCATCTTCTCCGTAGCCCCAAATACCATCTCAGGTTTAATAGCATTCAGATTTTGGCGTGCTACATCGGCATGTTCGTCCCACTCTTTAGGCGACAACGTTTTCATTAGTTCGCAGCCTTCCCGTGCAATCACAGTATGTCTATCCCACATTGGACCCCACTGCGTCGGGTTTGATCCGCCAAACAAGGCAATTGTTGGCGTTTTGACTGCAGTACTCAGATGCATCGGTCCTGTATCGTTGCTGATATAGAGATGACATCGTTGAAGCAGTGCAGCAAGTTGCATCGGAGTTATATTGTTGGCTACAACTGGTGAATATTTCATTTGCTGTGCTACCTGATAGGCTAATTCACCTTCTTGAGGTCCCGCTGTGATGACGATATGTGTGTCGTAGGCTTCGTGGAGCATGTCACCGAGCATAGCAAAGTTTTCAGCAGACCATCGGCGATAAGATGTCGCAGCACCCGGATTGAGACCGATGATATGTTTACTGTCATTTAGGTTTTGGTTTTCAAGAAAATTGTTGCCCCATGCTTTGCTTGCATCATCTACAAACACTTCAGGTTCATTATCTACAACTTCAATACCGAGTGCCCGAACAACATCCAGATACCTTTGTATTTCGTGCTGCGCTGTGTTGTTCGGCACGGCAACATGTAAAAGGCTTTTTCCACCAGTATTTGTTTCAAACCCCACACGGAACGGAATTCTGGCAAGAAATGTATGAAGCACTAACCGGAATGTTGGCTGTAACACTACTGCCATCTGGAATTTTCGCTGAGCAAGATGATAGATTAGTTTCGGTACTGATGACTGATAGGTTAAAACCTCATTTAGATGTGGGTTTGCGGATACCAAATCCTCTCGTGTCGGTGCTACCATGTAAGCGATGTGTGCATCTTGGAAGTGTTGACGTAAAGCACGAATGACAGGTGTTGTTAAAACCGTTTCTCCCAGTGGCGCAAGTCTGATAATTAAGATGCGTTTTATCTGCTCAGGTGCAAACATCTTGAAATTTCTTCTATTTTCTATCAATTGCTAATTTCTTCTCGTCACGCTATAATATCCCAAAACAGACAGGGTGTCAAGGTGAAATCATATCTCCAAACGTTAAGGGAAAAATATTTACAAGGGTGGGAACGTCAAACAACGGTAATTTTGCTTGCTTCTGCCGTGCTGCTAACGTTGCATAGGACTTATAGCCGTCCGCGTTTTTTTCGCACTCATTTAGCAGGGTATTTTGATGCTTTGCCATTGGGGAAAAGCCATCCTTACTATTACTGGTTTTTATCAACAGGACTCACACTGTTTCTAATTCCAATAATTGTTGCAGTATTTGGGACAAAACAGCCACTGACCGATTATGGGATTCGCTTGGGTAAGCAAAAACTCGGGTGGGGTGTGACATTAGCGGCATGGGTTCTGATGATACCCGTGGTATTATTAGCAGTTAAACTATATCCGCCTTTCTTAGACAAGTATCCGTTAGGTAAAGCAGTCGCAAGCAGTTGGCTGGCTTTTATACCATATCAACTTGCCTACGGTGTGTATATGTTTTCATGGGAGTTCTTTTTCCGTGGGTTCATGCTTTTTGGGTTAGAGAAGAGATTTGGAAACTATAGTATTTTAATCCAGACTATTCCGTTTGCAGTAATGCACTTTTCCAAACCGTTGCCCGAAGCACTTGGTTCAATTATTGCAGGCATCCTGCTTGGTGTGCTTGCATTGGAAACTCGTTCATTCGTCTATGGTGCGGCGATCCACTGGCTTGTGGCTATGACGATGGATACAGTCTGTGTCATCATTAATACATATTAGGCAGGTGTTAAATTTCTTGTTATATTCGTTCAATTTCCAAGAATCCTTTTTGCTTTTCACTGTAGGGCGGGGTCCCTGTGCCCCGCCAATGCATAGGACTTACCATATAATGGGCGGGCATAGGGGCCCCTACAATAAGAGTTGGAGTTTTTGTCAATTTTTTTCATATCCTAAAATTGCCCTATTGTGTGTATTCAACAATTATGTTATAATCCCAATATATTTGATAAGTATCATCTATAACAGATTTTTCCAATTTCCGCTACTAACGCGGCACTAAGTAAATTATCATAAGGAGCGAAAATGTCAGAAAAACAGTTCAAAGTTCGTGCAGCACATTGCGATTATCGTGCAAGTGAAGAGGAAATTTACCAGACACTACGCCGTATTACCGACCCACTTACCCGCTCATGGAAACCGATTGAGACTGCTAAAAAGGTTGTCATCAAATTCAACATGATGAAACCGCATGAGCGCATAATCTATTTTGAAGGTCGCCGCCGCGAATTGGTAGACGATGCAGTGTGCCGTGCCGTACTGCGATTGCTCAAGGAGCATACCACAGCACAACTTATCGCTACAGACACTAACCCATATACACACGGGCATCGGATGCCTCCCGGTTTCAATTATGAGCATCATCTTAAAGAATTTGACGTACAGTTCGTTGATTCAAACTTACCACCGTTTAAGGACTACGATGTTCCCGGTGGGGGTTCAATGTTTGACCGCTACACCTTGAGTGCTTGCTTTGACGATGCAGATGCGGTGGTTTCTGTAGCAAAGATGAAAAATCACGCATTTATGGGAATCACTTTGTGCACTAAGAATCTGTTCGGTTTACCGCCGATGTTGCTCCCAGAAGGAAGGACGCGAAGTTACTATCACCACTTAATTCGGCTATCCTATGTGCTGCCCGATCTTGCCCTCATTACAAAACCGTGTCTTAATATCATTGATGCGCTTACGGGGCAGTGGGGACGTGAATGGGGTGGTGAAGGCAGAATTTGCAACGCGCTTATAGCGGGTGATCATCCAATATCCACAGATACCGTCGGTATGCACTTGATGGGGCATGATCCCGCGTCAGATTGGCCGACACCGCCCTTTAAACGCGATCGGAATCATATTCTTATCGCTGCACAACGCGGGTTCGGCACTGTTGACTTGGATGAGATTGATTGGGAAAGCGAGGTTACAGCACCACTTGCGGAGTTTGACTCGGTAGAAACAGATACCCCAGAAATGGTTGCTAATTGGCGGCGCACAACGTGTGAGCAGGGATTAGTCTACCTCGAAAACCAGAAAGACATGGTAGATAAGTATCGTGGAGATTTCATCTATTTACAAGGTGGTGAAGTTGTCTGGAGCGGCCCAGATCCATCGAATCTGGGAAGTCGCCGTCAACTCAGTGGAAAAAAGAAGGACAGTGCACTCTGGCTCAAACTCGTAGATGCTGAAGAACACGAAGGAGAACGTTTTAATGTCTATGAGGAGTGCATAAAAGACTTTGCTGCATAAAATTGTGGAAAATATCCCACGAAATACGTTATATTAAGATTGTATCATGGAGGTTGCTGTTACTTGAAACCGATAAATGGGAAAAGATAAAGAGGAGAATACTGAGACAAATCAAGAGCAAGAGATTGTACCAATTCTCGGTATTCGGCACAAATGGTTTGACATAGCCTTAAAACTCTATTCGGTGGTCTTTTTTGCCTATTCTTTTTTAGTTATTCGCGAAAAGTTTAGCTTAGGAAAACCGATAATGGAAACAACAGAGGCTATTTTGTACATCTTGCGGCTTTTAGTGTAGTTGAAACTATAATCTTCGTTGCATTATTTCAAGGAGTGGATATTCTCATGTATTTAACAGAAAGGTTTAGAGCAAAACTTCGAAGACAGATTGAAGAAGCCAGAATCGAAGGCAAAGCTGAAGGTAAAGTTGAAGGTAGAGCTGAAGGCAAAGCTGAAGTTTACCAAGAAATGGCTGCGTGGAATAAACGGTGGTTGGAAGCAAAAGCGAAGGGGATTCCTTTTGATGAACAACCCCCAATAAATTCACAAGAAAAACCTGAATAATCAATTTAGCTTTGACTGTGTCTTTTCGTATTAAATCATCTATAAAGGAAACACAAAATGAGCATCACCGACGCACAAAAAAAGCAACTGGATGAGCAAGGATGTATCGTTATTCCAGATGTGCTTTCTGACGAAGAAATCGAGATGTATAGAGCCGATATTCTCCGGTTGGCAGAGCAAGAAAAGCAGGACGGTTCTGCGCTGCGCCATACCGATGGACACGGTCAACATGTGCGCTGGTTGATGAACAAAGGCAAGATATATGATAAACTTGTTGCACATCCTAAGGTAATGCCTTTCTTTGAGCATTTGCTTGGCACGGATTATACATTGAGTACTCTCACCTCCAACATCATTGATCCGGGTGCTCCCGATGGTGGGTATCACGTTGATAGCGTTTTAGGGAACATGCCAGAACCGTTACCAAGTTTTCCGATGGTCGCCAATAGTCTCTGGTTACTTGACGATTTTACACCAGAAAATGGTGGGACGCGTCATGTCCCAGGTATTCATCTTCAACAGATAAAACCACCTTCCGGTACCACGCACCATCCTGACGAAGTGCGTCTCTCTGCACCGAAAGGTTCTGTATTTCTGTTCAACGGAGCAGTCTGGCATTCAGCAGGGGCTAACAAAACGGACCAGCAGCGCATCGCACTCATCTGTTTCTGTTGTCGGTCTTTTATAAAGCAGATGTTTGACTTTGTGCATTATCTTGAACCAGAAGTAATTGAACGCGCAACCCCAATAATGCGCAGAATTTATGGGTTTGATTCCCAGCCAAGACCTCCGGATAAACCTAAGCAGTAATCGTTAAACGACGTAGGTTGCGTAGAACAAAGCGAAACCCAAATTTACGCAGCATGCACGTATTGTATTATCACCTTGAATTTAGTATGTTTATATGTTATAATACTTTCAAACTCAAATTTGTAAGAGGAACAGCCACGTGAATTGCGAAATGAGCGAAACACGAATGCGAATCCTTCAGTTATTGAAGATGCGTAGCAGCATGACCGTTAGTGAATTGACAGAAGCACTGCATATCAGTGCTATGGGAGTGAGACAGCATCTCACAATTCTTGAAGAGGAAGGCTTAGTCGAGTATCATAGTGAAAAACACGGACGCGGACGACCACATCACCTTTATAGTTTAACCGATGATGCGAACAGTCTTTTCCCAACCACTTACGCGAACTTTGCAGTCGGTTTGATGAACGAAGTAGCAAAATTCAACGGACCCGGATTTATCAATAAGGTTTTCCGAAGCCGTATGAAATCACAGTTACAGATGTACCAAGAACGCCTTGACGGAAAAGACTTGGTAGAACGCATCAAGGAACTTGCCCGTATTCGTGATGAAGAAGGTTATATGGCACGTTTTGACGAAAACGATACCGATTATGTCTTAATAGAACACAATTGTCCTATCGCAGCGATTGCTCAGGAATACCCACACGTGTGTGAGATTGAATTAGGACTATTTAGACAATCTTTGGGAACAAAGGTGTACCGAGTTGAACATCTTATGCAGGGTAGCCATAGATGTTGTTACCGCATTCCCAAAAATGAATGTCAGAACAAGGACTTAGAGTCAACATCTGATGAACAGTCTATTCAAAACTGATAGAGTTCTATCCACTTTCACTTCTCTATTACATAGACACATTTTAAGGCAATTTCCATGTCTGACGAAACAGGTAGGCGCGACTTCTTCAAAGAAGCCTTGAACCAAATCATGAAACCTGTCGCTGAATTCCTTGATGAAAGGATCGGTGACCAGTTTCCCTTTGATGAACCGAACCGTGTAATTTTACGTCCGCCAGGTGCTTTGTCCGAACCTGAATTCTTAGAGAAATGTCATCGGTGTGGTAACTGCGTTAAAAACTGCCCTGCAAACGCTATACAACCCCTACAAAGCCAAGATCCAAAACTTGCTAACACACCCTACATTGATCCTGAAGAACAACCTTGTGTAATTTGCGATTCATTGGCATGCATGTACGTCTGTCCAAGCGGTGCCTTACAAACTGTCTTTGCAGAAGATATTAGGATCGGACTCGCAGTTTTCAATGTTGATATTTGTCTTCGCACAAAATCGGTGGACTGCAGCTACTGCGTAGATACTTGCCCAATTGGAGAAGAAGCGATTAAGTTCTCACCAGACGGATTAGTAGAAGTTCTCGATTCTGGATGTACTGGATGTGGGGTATGTCAGTACGCATGTCCTACAGACCCAAAGTCTATAGTGATTGAACCGCTAATGCTTTCTCAATAGCACCATGCCCGTTCTTCCCCAAATTATTTTGCAGACTCCCCTGAATACGCAAAACCTCCGTGACATCAAACCTCCATTAGACATCCCGCAAAATCTGTTACCTCACATCCTTCTCGGTGGACTCATTCTTGCTGTAATCGTTGGAATAGTATGGTTATATATCCGAAAACGTCATCAAATCTTGCCACTTTCTCCAGTTGAAGAAGTAAATACTCAACCTCCCCATGAAATTGCGCTTGAACAGTTGAAAATACTTGAAACGGCATCTTATGATATGGAAACTTATCACACCCAAATTTCTTTTGTTATCCGCGGATATATAGAAGCACGTTTTCAAATCCCCGCATTAGAATTGACAACCACAGGGATTCTTTATCAGATGACACGTGAACAGATAGGTGACTTATATGTTGAACGTATCCAGCAGTTTCTTGCCAATTGTGATAAGGTAAAGTTTACAAAATATCAACCAAAACGATCTGAAGCAGAGGCGCGAATGGTAGATGCTCGCTGGTTTGTAGAAGAAACGAAAATACATACAGATGATTTATGAGATAAGGTCTATTTTTTCTCATTCTTTCAGATTTGAAGGCAGTTAAAAGCACCTTGATTAATCAACTCATAATATGTAATAATTAATGGTATATTACATTTTTATTTACCAGAATGAATCCTTTGAAAGCAACAATTGAAAAGACCTTGAAATATTTTCTAAACTTTGGTATCCTTTTTAAACGCGTAAAAAGGTAATTATTGCTTAGGAATTCTTTATCATACGCGTGAGAATCAGATTATTACAGAAGGAGGTCATCTTAGGATGGAAAATGCAGTTTTGATGGACGAAGTTTGTTTAACAATCCCGATGGACCATGATATGGAACTTGTCGCGGCCAAAACAGGGTCTGTTCTCGCCGAGTTGAATCACTTTAACGAAGAACAGATTGAGGAAATTCAATACGCGATTATTGAGACCTGTATCAATGCCTTTGAACACAGCCAAAGTGAAGACCGGAAGGTTTACATTATTTATATTAGAAGGGCTGATGAGTTAGAGTGTAAAATAACAGATAACGGTGTCGGTTTCACCCCAGAAGATCAACATAATAGCATTTCTCAACGTCAAGGAATACACTCGGATATGCGAAAGCGTGGCTGGGGTTTAGAGATTACCAAAACTTTAATGGATGAATTCGATATTGAGAGTGGTGAAAACGGTACAACTGTTAGTTTTATTAAAAAGGTGACATCGTAAGTCTCAAACGGACTAATTTACTGTTGAGGAGTAGGGAATGCTAAACAAATTTGATATTCAGATACGTGCTGAACAAGAATACGCTGTACTCGAAACAGCTGGATACTTAAATGATTCGCTCGGGGAACAACTTTCAAAAAAAGCACAAGAACTCATTGAAAAAGGATACACCCAACTGGTAATCAATTTGGATAAAACCGCACTGATTAACAGCATTGGTATCTCCATCCTGATAGAAATCATTGAGGCACTTGATGAACGGAACGGAACGTTAAATTTTTGCGGGTTGTCTGCAACACAAGAACGTACTTTTCGTATGATGGCAATTGCAAAATACGCAGGAATTTACCCTGATGAAAAGACTGCTATCGCAAATTTCTAACAAATTCTGAACTGAACACACACCGCTAAAAACCTAAACTGCCTAAAACACCTTATCTTAGCACAAACGGGGCAATAGGATTGAAAACCCTACCGTAAGTTTTGAAGACAAAAGGAACAATTCGTCATGAACCTAAGTTCAGCAGAAGAAACTATACAAAGGTTAATATTCAGTTTATCTGAACTGGAACAGTTAGGTCAGACGCTAATTTCCGGACACAGTAATTTTAATGTTTCAAGCAAGACCTATCTTAGAATTACACTTGGTACCCTTCAGGCGACTCGGGGTGCTATTTTTTGTTTCCATCCGACAGATAATTATCTGACAATTGCTGCCTCAACTCCAGAAATAGAAATCCCTCCAATTGAAATTGAACCTGACGAAGTTGCCAGCCTACTTGAATGCACGCTCATTGAATTAGACACACCACCAAAAGACCTCCAAAATTTCATCAACAGAAATTCTGAACGACTTGATGGATCTGCAGCGCATCGTCTCTGGGTTCCTTTAAAAATCCACGAAGAATTTCTCGGTATTTTGAGTTTAGGCAAATTTTTAGGTCGCACAGCATTAGAAGACTGGGAACAAGAGCTTTTGACCATTCTTGCTCACCAAATATCAATTGCAATTGCATATTCTCGGATTGTAGAAGGCATTCAAAGTGAAAAGTTTCGGTTGTTTATGTTGGCAGAAAGCGCACCTCAAATTTGCCAACTGTTACAACCTGAAGACGCAGCTGAACAGGTAGTCCATCAAGCAGTAGCACTCCTTGACGCAAATGTAGGTGGACTGATGTTAATTCACCCTGAGCAGCAAAATCTTGAATTGCGGTACGCTTTTCCCGAAACTTTAATTTCAGAAAACGGTGACCAAGACGAAAAGAATCCGATCTCTATCTCATTAAAAGATGTAGAAACAGACACAACAGAAGCAAATGAAAAAACTGAATTTGATATGTTAGCTGGTGTTGTCAAAGAGGGTATGACAGACCGATGCGCCTTTAAAACAGAAACTTTCTTCGGTGGAAAGAACTTAATGGCAGGTCCTATACAGGGGCGTGATGGTGATATTTTAGGCGTGTTGGTTGTGGGGGACAAAGAGGAACGCGGTGGAAGGATTGCTGAATTCACAGATGAAGATGAGATTCTCCTTGATTCTTTCGCTAAACAAGCAGGTGTAGCAATTGAGAACGCTCACTTACACCAAGAAGCACTTGAAGCACGCGAATTACAGGCAGAAATGGAAGAAGCACGGAAAATTCAGGAAAACCTTATACCCGAAACACTTCCAGAAATACCGGGCTACGAGGTTGCTGGACATTATGAGCCACGCGGTCCCGTTGGAGGCGATTATTACGACTGTATTGAACTATCAACGGGAGGTTGGGGACTTGCTATCGCTGATGTTTCTGGTAAAGGTATGCAAGCCGCGCTATTGATGGCAACACTTCGCGCAGGACTGCTCTCTGAGTTAACAAGTTCAAAAGTTCGTGAAGAAAGCGACTCCATAGATATGAAAAATGAACTCGTTGAGATGGCAATGACTCTCAATTCACTCCTCTACGTTAGTGGAACTGAGGAAAAATATGCTACGTTCTTTTATAGCCATCTTAATCCAGAAACCGACACACTAACCACTCTAAATGGTGGACACAATCCGCCGCTGATTGTAAAAAATGATGGTAACATTGTTTGGTTAGGACAAGACGTCGGTGGATTGCCGTTGGGAATGTTTCCGAATGATATGGTGCCGCTTATCGCAAAATACGAAGCGGAACAGATAAAACTTGAAAGTGGTGATCTTATTATCTTTTATACTGACGGTGTTACCGAAACAGTCAACACTGAAGATGAATTTTATGATGAAGAACGTCTTGAAGAGGTCGCTAAAACATCCACCGATAGTGATGCCTCACATATATGTAACTTAATCTATCGGGCAGTAATAGACTTTCAGGGAGATGCCGATCAATTTGACGATTTAACCTTACTTGTCCTCCGAAAGAAATAGGAAAATAAAAGCATGCAACAGATATCAGAAGGACGCCGATTCTTAAATCCCACAATACTTGCACAAATTGGTAATCTTGAACTTATTGCGAAATTTGTTGTTGAAGGATTCATCTCTGGATTACACAAAAGCCCATATCACGGATTCAGTGTTGAATTTTCGCAATACAGGCAATATATGCCGGGTGACGACACAAAACACATCGACTGGAAGGTTTACGGCAAGACCGACCGTTATTACATCAAACAGTTTGAAGAAGAGACTAATCTTAACTGTTATATCCTGTTAGATACAAGTCAATCAATGGCGTATCCATCTCCAGAGGATTTGCAGGAAATAGATGCAGTCTCAGAAACTGAAACATCTGGAAATGTAGAACCTTTATCAAAACTGCGCTATGCTTGTTTTCTTATCGCTTCCCTATCCTATTTCATGGCGAAACAGAAAGATGCTGTTGGGTTCGCCTATTTTGATGAAAAAGTACATCAGTACTTGCCTGCGCGCAGCAGTGCCTCGCACATGCATTCTATCTTATTGACATTGGAGAATCTTCAATCAGCAAAGGAAACCCGAATTGGCGAACCGTTACACGAAATTGCAGAGCGGTTGACAAAACGTGGATTAGTTATTGTTATTTCCGACCTTTACGATGAAAATCCTGATGAGGTTATTGAAGGGCTTGAACACCTGCGTTATGATGGACATGAAGTTATCGTTTTTCATCTTCTATCAGAACAGGAAGTAGAATTTGAGTTTGAAAGACTCATCCGTTTTGTTGATGCGGAAAATGACCAAGAAATCATCACGACACCACAGGTGATTCGGGAAAGTTATCTGAGCAATTTTAACGAATTTATTGACCATTACCGAACAACTTTGAACCAATCGGATATTGATTACAACCTGATTAATACATCAACACCGATTGACCGAGCACTTTCATCATATCTGGCAAAACGACAAGGGTTTCTATAAAGTTGTAGAGACACTCGCGTGCTAAGGCACGAAGGAGACAAACAGGATGGGTTTTTTAGCTGGGGCGTTTGCGATTGCAGGAACCATAGGCGCATCTATCCCTCTTATTATCCACTTATTGAACCGGGAACGAGCGCGTAGGCTTATCTTTAGTACTGTTCGTTTCATCCAGATGTCACACCAAACCAATGTGCAACGTCATAAGCTGAAACGGTTGCTTCTGTTGCTCATGCGAATCTTGATGTTAATACTCCTTGGATTTGCCTTCGCGCGCCCTTTTATTGCGGCTGATCCTACAACTGCCCCTGAATTAGGGGGTGTGCGGAATGCAGTTATCATTTTGGATGCATCATATAGCATGCAATACGAGGACGTTTTTGAACGTGCTAAGAAAGAGGCAATTGCTCGTCTTGACGGTTTAGAGAGTGCCGATGCTGTTGCGCTTATTCTCTCTGCAGACAAAGCACGGAAAGTTTTACCTATAGACTCAGAACATAATCACATCAGAACAGCAATAGAAAGCGCAGAACCTACCTACCGTACAACAGATTACCTTGATGCCATCCAAACCGCTGACGAGATACTTCAAGGTGTCACCGCAGGACAAAAACAGATATACCTCATCGCTGATTTACAGAAAATCGGATGGGAAAACTTCCTTGAAACCGACAGACTTAGCCCAGATGTAGACATCGAATTTGTCAATATCGCAGTTGAACAGACGAACAACCGAGCGATTACAGATATTAACGTTCCACCAGTGGTACTCATTGAACAAAAAGACACTGAATTGGTAGCACGAATCCACAATTTCAGCACTGAACAGGTGCAAAAACTACCTGTAAGTCTATTTATTGATAACAGTAAAGTGCAAACAACGCAATTGGATATTGAGCCAGAAGATAGCGCGGATGCCGTCTTTAGAATGGAAATTGATCTGCAATCAGAATCCATGCATACAGGTTGGGTCGAAATTGATACTGATGCCATTGAAATTGACAACCGATACTATTTTACTGTGCAAAGCATGAAATCAATTAGGGTTCACGCTGTCAATGGGGAACAGAAAAGATCTGATATTGAAGATGAAACCTTCTTTTTGACAAGAGCACTGAAAGATGTTGGAGATGAGGGAGCACCTATTAATTACACAGAGTCTACTACATTACCATCAGCAGCTGCGATGCAGCGATACGATGTGTTGATCCTCGCAAATGTTAAACAGATCACAGCAGCCGAGGCAGAAAGACTAAAAACCTATGTGAATGCGGGCGGCGGACTAATTATCACGCTCGGTGATAATATTGATTCGGGTGTGTACCAACAACACCTTGGTGAAACAGAAAACTCGTTGATGCCGTGTACTTTAATGCAAGCAGTCGGCGACCCAATCGGCAAAGATGAATTTCAAGTTATCGCAAGTGTTGATTATCGTCATCCTATTTTTATGCCGTTCAGCAATCCAAACCACGGCGATTTTGGAAAAGGACGGTTCTATCGGTATTTTCAAACAACACCGACTTCTGATGGGACAGTAATTGCTGCTTTTGATGACGGAAACCCAGCAATCCTTGAGACAATTTACGGGAACGGACGAGTTCTCTGTTTTACTTCCACAATTGACCGTGAATGGAATGACTTGCCTATACATGGTGTCTATCTGCCTTTTCTTCACGAAACAATCAAATATCTCGCGCTAAAGCAAGCTGGCAAAGTACCGGACTATCGTGTTGGTGACAGTGTAGAGTACAATGGGACTCAAGACAGTGCTGGAAAAGAGGTTGCAGTTTTTGACCCAGATCGTAAAGAAACACGTATGACATTGAATGAACAAGGTAATCTTTTTTATGAAAACACCGAGCAACCAGGTATCTATTCAGTACACGGTTCTGGAGAATCACCACATTATTTTGTTGTCAACGTTGATACTGCCGAGTCAGACCTAACATATCGGAATCCAGAAGAGTTGACCAGTATGCTTATCGGTTCTACTGAAGTTGACCGTGCCCCCGCTGAACTTACGCCCGAAGTGAAACAACAATACCGAGAAGACGTTGAGAAAAACCAGGGCATTGCAACTTATCTTCTTTTAGCAGTTTTCGCACTCGCAATAACGGAAATGTTCCTTGCAAATCGTGTTTAGTTGCTATACATTTTTACTTCAGCAATATCAATCTATCTTATGGTCTTGATTAAAAGAATTTGAACATAAATATTTATTTTTTAGATTATGCCAATGGAATGTAGGAGGATAATATAAACAAATGGGTCCTGAAATAACAGAAAAAATTGAAGTTCCAAATATCGTATCCGATAAGGAATGTCAATTTTTCATAGAAAACGGCTACCTTGTCGTTCCAAATTTGCTATCCGACAGCGAAATTGAAGAACTTCGGCAAGATACAGTTACGCTTGCTCGTGGTGAATATGAATGTGATAACATGAAACCTTTGCCCGATAGTGTTACAGACGAAGATGCAATCGGCAGAATCCTCTGCATTCATCAACCACATTTCGTTAGCGATACTATTGGAAAGTACGTCAAACATCCAAAAATCTGTGGTATCCTGAGCCAAATCACCGCCGCACATCTACCTTTTTGGGATGGTAGTGTCAAGTGTATGCAATCAATGCTCTTCGTCAAACCACCTAATTTTCAGGGACAAGCGTGGCATCAAGATGAAATCTATATCCCTACGCGCGACCGTTCCTTAATCGGTGCGTGGATCGCTATGGATGATGCGACTGTTGAGAATGGGTGTTTGTGGGTGCTTCCCGGTTCACATCGGCAAGGTTACCTATATCCGCAGCGTAATCACGAAAACCCTGATGAATTTGATTTCGCGCAAGAAAGTTACGGATTTGACGGTTCTGAGGAAGTCCCCGTAGAAGTGACAACAGGAACACTTGTCTTTTTCAACGGCTATTTGCTGCACCGTTCCCGTAAAAATAGAGGAAGTACATTTCGCCGTGTCCTTGTTAACCACTACTGCAATTCGTGGTCATTGCTTCCTTGGTCAATCCGAGAAGGTGAAAGACCCGCAAGTGCTGATCGTAGATGTATTGTACCTGTATCTGGTGTTGATCCCTATTCGTGGAAAGGTTATGATGACCCACCTAAAAGCATAGGATTGCGAACGTGCAAAGCGATTGACGAATTACCGCCTATTGAAGCGGAAAGTGAGTAAAACGATGACAACGGAACAAGCATCTGACCTACAGAACACATTGGAAACTATGCTCAACCGCATCGGGACAGGAGACGACATCACTGAACAGCTTATCCAAATTCAGCAGTTATCCGTTGATATTGAATCAACTGCCCCAACAATGCTTAAGCACTATCTTGAAAAGAAGAGTTATACAAAAGCATTGGATTTTCTTAAAGATTCTTAAAGATTCGTAAGGATATTGCCTAAGAAATGAATTTTCGCTGTTTGTAAATCTTGACAAATTCTGGGATTCTGTGATATAGTTTCTGGATAGTTCCACCGATAAAGCAGTGCCAACTTTTTATAGGCATTGCTTTTTAGGTATAAAATACTGTTGAGCCAAAGATTAAAACCTGAAATGAGGACTAAATGATCAGAGAAGATGGACGAAAAACAGATGAGATGCGTCCCATTACAATTAGACGAAATTATATTAAACACGCTGAAGGTGCTGTTCATATAGCAACTGGTGATACGAAGATAATCTGCACCGCCTCCGTTGATGAACGGCAACCACGTTTTATGCGTGACCAAAACATCCGTAAGAGAGGTTGGGTCACAGCCGAATATTCGATGTTACCACGTTCCACTTCTGAACGCATGATGCGTGAAACAACACAAGGTAGAGTTGGTGGACGGACACAGGAAATCCAACGCCTGATTGGTAGATCACTCCGTGCTGCAGTTGATCTTGATGCATTAGGTGAAAGAACAATCTGGGTGGACTGCGATGTTATTCAGGCAGATGGCGGCACCCGCACTGCAGCAATCACAGGTGCATTTTTGGCACTCTGGGACGCATGTAAAACGCTACAACACCAAGGTCTCCTTGATGAACTGCCAATCTTAGACAATATCGCAGCCACAAGTGTCGGGATTATTGATGGAATTCCTATGCTCGACCTCTGCTATACTGAGGATTCTGCTGCAGATGTTGATATGAACATTGTTATGACAGGAAATGGAAAGTTTATTGAGATTCAAGGCACTGCTGAACAAAATCCATTTTCTCGAGAAGAATACGACCAATTGCTTGACCTTGCTGTCAGCGGTATCCAACAACTCATCCGCTTACAAAACCGCATGATGATTGAGAACCTTGATGAAGTTAGTTTTGGCAACTCGTAACCTCGGCAAAGTGAAAGAGCTTACGGCAATGCTTAATACAGATCAACAACGAGAGGACATTCATATCCTCTCGCTTCAAGATTTTCCTGATGCACCAGAGGTGATTGAGGATCGCGATACATACCAAGAAAATGCTGCAAAAAAAGCCACAGTCATCGCTGATTATACAGGTCTTCGGACACTTGCTGATGATGCGGGGTTAGAAGTTGATGCGCTCAATGGTGCACCAGGTGTTCATTCCAAACGATGGGCAGGAGATGATGCAACTGATGCAGTCCGTATTCAAAAACTGCTTGAGGCTTTGGAAGGTAAAACCAATAGGACTGCACGATTTGTTGCAGCAATTGCTATCGCTGAACCCACTACACCTAACAGTAGTAATTCTGTAAGCAGAGTACAAGTGGTCGTGGGAAAATGCGAAGGAAATATCTCCAATACTCCCGTGGGGAACAGTGGTTTTGGATACGATCCGATCTTTGTGCCTATCGGTTATGAGAAAACTTTTGCTGAACTGGGCGATGCGATTAAAAACCGAATCAGTCATAGAAGTGAAGCATTACGATTGGCACTTAAATTATTATGAATCCCTTGTAGGTCGGGTAGAGCTAGCTCTACCCGACCTACTATATAAACGAATGAATACACTTATAAATTTTCTTATGATTGGCGCAGGGATCGGTGTCAATATTATCGGACTTTGGTTTGCTGGATATGTAGCAGATCAGGTGTGTCACAAGTTCAACATCACCCAATGTGACGAAGGTTATAAAGACAGAAATTGTGGGAAGAAATGTAACAACCCGCAAAGCCCAACGGCAGAAGCAAAACCTTTACACCTACTCTAAAAGAAGATGTGAATGAAATTTAGGTCTTTGTTTGCTACCATAACAGCAGGTGAATTTTCTGCAACGGGGAAAATGTTAATACGGAAGTAGGACTAAAAAGTTAGAAGGTAGTACCTTGTCGCAAAATGTAATAATCATAGCCGGTCCAAACGGGTCCGGAAAAACGACTTTTGTGTCCGAATATCTCCGCGATTCAGAGATCTCTGTGTATATCAGTGCCGATGCGATCGCAGAAAGACTGGTATCCAGACCGGAGGAGATGGACAGTGTTAAAGTTCAAGCTGGAAGACTTTTTATACAAGAAATCCAGGGGCTTATCCAAGCAGGGACAGATTTTATTGTAGAGGTGACGCTTGCAGGTAAAGGATTTGCAAGAACTATCTCTCAATTAAAAAGTGCTGGCTGGACGGTTACCATTGTTTTTATTTTTCTCAAATCACCTGAGACAAGTGTCGCTCGTGTGCGGAATCGTGTACAGGCGGGCGGACACCATGTGCCAACGGAAGATGTCGTGCGTCGGTTTTATCGGAGCAAGCGCAACTTCTGGTATACTTACAAGGATATGGTGGATGTGTGGCATCTGTTCTATAATTCTACGGAACACTTTCAAAAAGTCGCTTCAGGTGAGGGTAAAGAAGTTAAGGTGATTAATGAAGCTTTCTTTAAAATATTTATGCAAGACATTCAGAATGGAGGTGTATAATGCATAACGCCAAGTTAAGCCTTGAAACCCATGAATCGGCGGATGAGATGCTGCGGATTGGCAATCGTGCCGTCAAAAGAGCACAAGAAGAGAACCGCAAAAAAGGGATTCCGAATGTGTATGATATTAACGGGCATCGTTACTATGAACTGCCAAATGGTGAATTGACGAAGGAAGACCCGTATCCGTTATCAAAAGAAGAAGACAGATGAGAACACAACATCGCTACCCGGAAAATGTTGATACAAACTATAAGTAATGTTCTGTCCGGGCAATCTTGATTGCTATTTTCAAGTTTGCCACACATTTATAGTAAAACACAAATCGAAATACATACATCGCTATTATTAGAAAGGAAATTTAATGGCAGCATTAAAAGATTTACGAAACGGATTAGTTATCCGACTTGATAATGCCGTCTACACGGTTGTAGACTGTCAGCATGTGAAACCCGGAAAAGGAGGTGCATTCGCACGTACGAAAATTAAGCGTGTAAGTGATGGGGCAGTCCTTGACCGAACCTTCAGGGCTAACGATACCATTGACACTGTCCGGCTCACTGACCAAGAAATGCAATTTCTTTACAGTGAAGGTGACCTGCTGTGGTTTATGGACAACGAAACTTTTGATCAGCATGCGCTTCCCAAAGCACTACTCGGAGATAGTGTAAAATACTTAAAAGAAGGGGAAACTATAACGGTCAAGATGGATGTTGATACGCCACTTGCTGTAGAATTGCCGACTTTTGTAGAGCTCAAAATTGTTGAAACTGACCCCGGTTTACGAGGAGATACTGTCAGCGGCGGTTCAAAAACAGCAAAATTAGAGACCGGTGCTGTCGTGAATGTTCCGCTCTTTGTAAAAAACGAAACCGTAATTAAAGTTGACACTCGGACAGGGAAATACGTTGAAAGGGTTTAAAACATGAAAGAAAAAAAACAAAGTGAGAAAGTTGACTCTCCCGATGATACAGAAGTTACTCCTGACCCTCTCCTACAACGTCTTGAAGAACTCATTGCAATTGCGGAAAAATCGGATTTGACAACGGTTCGGATTCGTGAAGGTGAAGTAGAAATAGAAATTTCACGCGGCACCACTCAACCTGTCTCAATTAATCCCTCTATAACAAGTACCGCTGCACCAACACTCGTCACGGAAGACGAAGCAGGTGACGACATAATTCGCTCACCGATGCCTGCCCGTTTTTATCGGGCACCAGCACCCGATGAACCGCCGTTTATTGAAGTCGGTGATCCTGTTACAGCGGGTGCGTCATTAGCTACACTTGAAGTCATGAAAACTTTTAACGATGTTGAGGCTCCCTTCGATTGTGAAGTCTTGGAAATTCTTGTAGAAGATGGCGAAGCAGTTGAATACAATCAACCCCTCTTTCGAGTGAGGCGAACTTAGGACTATGTTTCAAAAAATATTGATTGCAAACCGCGGTGAGATCGCTATCCGCGTTATCCGTGCCTGTAAAGATATGGATATAAAGACCGTTGCTATTTACTCAACGGCAGACAAAGACGCTCTCCACGTTGAATACGCTGATGAGGCATACTGCATCGGGCCGCCCCCTTCCGCAGAAAGTTATCTTAAATATGCCAACATTACTGCTGTAGCGGACTTCGCCAATGTTGATGCAATACATCCTGGTGCAGGATTCCTCGCTGAAGACGCACAGTTTGCTGAAATTTGTGAAGCACATCAAATCAAATTCATTGGTCCCTCCATTGATGACCTCAATACTATGGGTGACAAGATTCGCGCGCTTGAAACAGTCGCAAAGGCAGGTTTGAAACTTGTCCCCGGCAGTCAAAACAGAAAAAGGAAAAAAGATAAAAAAGCCACCGTTGAATCCGCTGAAGAAGCAGCCGAACTTGCAGAAAAAATTGGATATCCGGTTGGAATCAAAGCATCCGCTGGCGGCGGCGGCCGCGGCATTCGCATCGCACACAATCGTCCCAGTCTGTTCAACTTATTCCACATCGCAAAATCTGAGAGCGAAGCCGCGTTTGGAAACGCCGATGTTTACATTGAAAAATGGATAGAAGAGGCACGTCATATTGAAGTTCAGGTTTTAGGAGATTCTCACGGAAATGTTGTCCATTTCGGAGAACGTGAATGTTCCATCCAACGCAAACAGCAAAAACTATTGGAAGAAGCCCCTGCTGCATCTATTTCCGCTAAACTTCGGAATGAAATTTGCAAAGCTGCTGTCAAAGCCGCTAAGTCAATCGGATATCTAAATGCTGGCACAATTGAGTTTGTCGTTGATAAGAACGAAAACTTCTATTTCCTTGAGATGAATACGCGTATTCAGGTTGAACACACTATCACCGAAAGCATCACCGGTATTGATCTAATTAAAGAACAGATACGTTTAGCGATGGGAGAGGAACTTGGATACAACCAATCTGATATTCACATCAACGGACACGCGATTGAATGCAGAATCAATGCCGAAGACCCTGCCAATCAGTTTATGCCTTCACCAGGGTTAGTTACAGACTATCAACCCCCTGGTGGTATCGGTATTCGTGTTGACGGGTATATCTACACCGGCTATACGGTTCCCCCGCACTACGATTCACTTGTTGCAAAATTAATCGCTGTTGGTAGAGATCGTGACGAGGCAATTGCCCGATTGAAGCGAGCACTTTCCGAATTTAAGATTGAAGGTATCAATACTACAATTCCACTCCATCAAAATATTCTGAATGACGAGCGCTTTCTAAACCGAAATATTTTTACTAATTTCCTAAAAACATGAAATCCTTTATAGGTACAACAACGGAAAGATGGCGTGTTCTAAAATATGTTTGTTATATTGTAGTGTTGATATTTATCACAACACATGCAATCGCACAACCTGCTACCTTCGTTGATGTAACACACGAGGTTGGTATCCGCTTTCAGCACTCAAAAGGTGTTCGTTCCAGTTTACTACCTGAAGATATGGGTTCGGGCGCAGGTTTTGCCGATATAGATAATGATGGCGACCTCGATCTCTATATTGTAAATATACCTGGGCCATTCTCAGAAACACCATCCAAACCTTCCTCACATCTCAAAAAGACCGCTATAACATCTGCAAATGTACTTTACCGGAATAATGGTGACGGCACATTTACTGACATTACAGATACTGCCAAAGTTGGAGATACAGGATACGGTATGGGCTGTGTTTTCGCAGATTTCAATGGGGATGGAAATGTCGATCTCTATGTGACAAATTATGGAGAAAATGTACTTTATCAAAACAATGGTAACGGCACATTTACTGATGTAACAAAGATAGCGGGAGTCGGTTGTCCGTTGTGGAGTACTGGTACCGCATTTGCTGATTACGACGGGGACAACGATTTAGACCTATATGTTTGTAATTACGTCAAGTATGATCTGAAAAAGTTTGAACAGCAGAAGGAGGAATCCCTGCAATCCGGTAAATTCGTGCCAAATGCCCTGAATCCTACCGCCTTTGAACCACAAGATAATGTGTTTTACCGAAACAACGGTGACGGAACGTTTACCGATATTACTGATGAAGCAGGCGTAGCAGCACCCGGCGGCAGGAGTATGCAAGCCATTTTCAGTGACTTTGACAATGACAATGATATGGACCTGTACGTAGCAAACGATACTTCTGAAAACGACATTTTTCGTAATGAGGGAAACGGCACGTTTACCGATGTTAGTGCTGACTCATGGGCTGCAGACTTTCGCGGATCAATGGGTTTGGCTGCGGGGGATTACGATGCAGACGGAGATATTGACCTCTTTATCAGTCATTGGATAGATCAGGAATATGTTCTCTACAGCAATTTGTTGCAGGAAAACGAAGCGATAGAAAATAGTAATCCCAAACGTATACGATTTGTAGACGAAGCCTATTCTGCTATGCTTGCAGAAGTCACATTAAAAGAAATTGGATGGGGCACCTCTCTCTTTGACTATGACAACGATGGGGATTTGGATATCTTTGTAGCAAACGGCAGCACATTTCAGAAACTTGACCAACCTGAAGTGCTTATCCCGCAACATAATCAGTTGTTTCGGAATGAAGGTGATGGCACTTTCAGTGATGTGAGTAAAAGCACGGGTATTACCAATCTTCCCGCGCGTGTCAGCCGTGGCACTGCGTTTGGTGATTATGACAACGATGGGGATGTAGATATATTCATTGCCAATAACTATGACCGACCAACCCTATTACGGAATAACGCTAACGATTTGAGTAACAGCAACAATTGGCTGCACGTTAAGTTAGTGGGTGAAAACCCAAATCGAAACGCTGTCGGTGCAAAAATCCAACTCAAAACTGCAAATTCTACTCAGATACGAGAAATTTACGCAGGTGAAAGTTACATGTCTGCTAACAGTTTCATCGCTGAATTCGGATTGGGAAAAACCACTCAGGTACAAATGCTGCAGATCACTTGGACCAATGGTAAGATACAAACGCTTCAAAATGTATCAGTAAATCAGATGATGCAGGTTACGCAGAAACCATAGCTTATATTTTACCTACTATGAACACCAACTCCAAAATCTCAAAACAAGCACCCCCTTCAATCTCACCAAAATCTGCTCTGTTGACAGAATCTGAGATGGCACTGTTCGTAGACTACTATCAACTCACGATGGGGCAAGCAGATTTCAAAAACCGAAACAATGCTATTATTACTGCCAATTACTATGTCCGCAAAATCCCACAAGGTGAATATCTCATCGCTGCAGGTCTTGAGCAGGTTATCCACTTTGTACTGAATTTACGTTTTACCGATGCTACACTCGACTGGTTAGCACAGAGCGGCGAATTAGATAGAGACTACCTCGAATCGTTGAAAGATTTTCGATTTGACGGTTCCATTTACGCGGTTCCTGAAGGCACTCCTGTTTTTCCAAACGAGCCGATTATCAACGTTACCGGCAGATCCCGGGATGTTCAACTATTTGAGACATATCTGCTCTGTGTGATGAACTTTCAAACGTTGATCGCGACAAAAGCCTCACGAATTGTCCACGCAGCAAGAGGGAAACCGGTCTTCGATTTCGGTGCAAGACGCGCACATGGTAGAGATGCAGGTATCCTTGCTGCGCGTGCATCCTTCATCGGTGGTGCAAACGGCACATCGCTTGTGCTTGCAGGACGTTATTTCGATATCCCCTACGTCGGTACGATGGCGCATAAATTTGTCATGGAACGTCCCACAGAGGTTGATGCCTTCCGAGATTACGCTAACGTTTTCCCACACAACACGACACTTCTGATTGATACCTACAATACGTTAGAGGGAGCAAGAAATGCGTGTATCGTTGCGCATGAGATGGAAGCGCGCGGTGCACGACTAAAAGCAGTAAGATTGGATAGCGGCGATCTTTTGACACTCAGTAAGGAGGTGCGTCTTATTCTTGATGCAGATGGACTTGATTATGTACAAATAATCGCCAGCCATGACCTTGATGAATTTACGATAGGCACTTTGCTCAAAGAAGGCGCGCCGATTAACAGTTTCGGAGTCGGCACGCGTCTTGCGACTGGTGCTAACTTTAATCCCGTTACTGGTGAGGGCGGACCTTCCGCGCTCGGTGGTGTCTTCAAATCAGTTGAACGTGACGGTATCCCTGTTGGTAAACAGTCACTTGATGAACCTGCCAAAGCCACGTTACCCGGAAGAAAGCAGATCTATCGGTATACTGATGCAAAGGGAAACTATATTAAGGACAGTATCATGCTCTGGAATGAACCGCTATCCGATGGAGAACCGCTCTTAATTCCCATTGTCAAAGGCGGAGAATTGGTGTATAATTTTCCAAGTTTGGCAAACATTCAGGAACGGACAAGGGCAGAACTTATGAGATTGCATAAATCTCATAAAACCTTAACCGATGCGAAACCCTATCCGGTTGAAATACATCCGGTGTTAAAAAAAATATATTAACAAAACTTCCGTAAATTTCATAGGCAACAGCCTAACAAGGAGAATCACAATAGTGTCTATAGAACCAAGTTGCTCGCGTCCTGTTGATGGAGAGGACATTGTTCACCCTCGTGTTCTACCTTTTATAATTTTTCACCTCACATGTTTTGCGATTATCTGGGTAGATGTTCAACCTATTGACTGGATTATATGTGGTGCATTGTACGTTATCCGCATGTTTGGAATCACGGCGGGGTTTCATCGCTACTTTTCGCACCGTTCATTCAAAACAAGTCGTGTATTCCAATTTTTTCTGGCATTTCTGGGACAGAGTTCAGCACAACGCGGAACATTGTGGTGGGCAGCAAAACATCGAGAACATCATAAATACTCCGATACAGAACAAGATATACATTCACCAGTTAAACACGGATTCTGGCATTCTCACGTGCTTTGGATTTTCTCCAAACGCGGGCGTACCGTAGATTATAGTATAATTAAGGATTTCCGAAAATATCCAGAACTCGTTTGGCTTGATAAATGGGAGAGACTACCGCCATTCCTATTAGCTATTCTCGTCTTCGCGATTGCAGGTTGGTCCGGACTTATCGTAGGTTTCTTCCTCAGTACAGTGTTCCTTTTTCACGGAACATTTACGATTAATTCTCTTTCTCACGTGTTCGGGAAACAGTCGTATGTCACAGGAGACAATTCCCGCAACAACTTATTTTTAGCTATCATTACTCTGGGGGAAGGATGGCATAACAATCACCATCATTTTCCAAGTGCCACACAGCAAGGCTTTCATTGGTGGCAAATTGATGTGACGTATTATATTTTGAAAACTTTGTCCGTTTTTAGAATCGTTTGGGACCTCCGAGCACCGCCAAAGCATGTAATTGAGGGTAAACGTAAATTATCCGCAATTACCATTGAAAGAGCAGCCGAACAACTTGTTTCAAGTTTTTCAATTGAACAAATCGGCAAAGCGGTTTTGAAAGCGTGGGCGCACACGCCAAAGTTAGAAGAACTCCGTAAACGGGCACGCATCAGTCAAGCAGAAGTTGAAACATTCCTCAGAGAGGCGAATATCCTTGAGTTGCCAACGATTAAAGAGATCAGACACCGCGCACAAAAAATGTTTGCCTCTATCCCATCGTTAAACTCGATTGTTGAAAGGGCAAATCAGATACTCGTTCAGGCAGTTTCGGTATGGCTCCTTCAGAGTGACACGCGCGAATCAGCGGTTGGGGTGTAGTGAATATGGATACAGGTTGGGTTAAACTGAAAGTAAAACTAACCCTGACCTAAAGACATTAGACTTTGGTATATAATTTCCAAATCTGACAGATATTCAAGCGCGAACGAAGACTGAACTTATGAGATTGGGAGAATCTCATAAGGTTTGACAGATGCTAAAAGGAGAATATCATGAAAACCACGTTATTTGCTTTATTTTCAGTTGTCTTTTTGTCTATAATCGTTTCTCAAGGTATGACTTTTGAATACCAATGGGAAATAGACGAAACGCCTGAAGGACAAGAGAGTGCTACCGTTGTTGAACCTGTACAAGTAACAATATTAGATGAACAGGTAGAAATATCATCCCATAGTGCATCAATATGGTTAATGAAGCGGTATTCCGTTCACGTTGGTGCTGAATGGAGCGGCGCACACGCATATAAATTGCTATCAACCTTTGAATCTATACCGCAAGAAAAAAACAGTTTTAGGGATAAGAACCCTCGGGTACCGATCTCACTATGGAAACTCAGTGACAAACACATCCAAGATGATATTGAGATTGAATTTCAGGGTGATACAAAGGTTGTTACTGTTGCTGCAGAAGCTTTTAATTATACTCAACCTTTATTAGCAGAAATTGAGGGTATTCGGGGTAAATATTTTTCTAAACGGCTCCACCGTGCGGTGGTTCGGTATGTAACAGATAATGGAGCAGACAGAGCTGCTATAGACCATATACTGCATGAGCGCTATGCTGTGAGCGTTAATGTGCCGGATTACACAGAGCTCACCAGGTTCACAACTGGCGAACACGCGGGGCGTTTCTCTGAATTCAAAAACGAAGAGTTGATGGCCCTCGTGTCAATGTTTGAGGAATTTCCGCAAGGGATGCTTAAAACACCCGGATTGAAATATCTGGTGAGACGTTTAGATGGAACGCTACATCCACGTTATCCAGAAGCACCTGCGGTTGCATGGCCAACTGTGGGGTACATTGAATTTATGGAATCCGCGTTTAAAGGGCAAGGATATGACGATATCCACCGTCTAATTCTACACGAAAAAGCACATTTTTTATGGGCACACCTTTTTGACGAACAACTCAAACAGGATTGGATCGAACTCGGTGGATGGTATGAAAATCCGGACGATAAAGATGGCTGGTCCACCACAAAACAGACTGAATTTGTGTCTGCCTACGCACATGGCGTAAATCCGGATGAAGATATGGCAGAGAGTATTAGTTTTTACATCGTCCGACCTGATAAGTTGCGTTCTCGTTCACCTGCCAAATACGAGTTCATACAAAATCGTATTATGCATGGAACACGGTATATCTCAAAAATACGCGAAGACTTGACGTTTGAAGTCTACAATCTCTATCCCGATTATGTATATTCTGGACGGATAATCCGGGTTGATATACAAGTGGATGGTGAACCTGAAGAAAATAAGCAGATAACTATAGAAATTGAAATTTACAGAGAGAGTGACTTGGATTCTGCTCAAGCATCACAGGTCAGAATTTTTAGTAAGAAAGGCTCCTTCTTTGATATGTGGCTTTATCCTATTAGCCCTGATGGCAACGAAGTCCGCGCTGGACACATTTTGCGTGGAGTTGGAAAATTATCAAAATATGCTCCGAATGGTTACTGGAGACCAGACTCAATTAATCTCGTTGATGCTCAGGGCAATGAAAGACAGGGATCCCAAACCGATTTTGGGTGGAAACTCTATATTGACAACCCACTTGCAGACTATGAACCGCCGGAATATGTGCCTAATTCAATGCAGCTTTCACTGTCTAATGCCACTACATCCGAAGGTAAACCTTATCAGATCGTTACTGCAAGTTGGGAAGTGATAGAAGAATCAGGTATAGAAAATGTTGCGGCGGCTTTAAATAACGAATTAAGAGAGACTTATTCAATATATAGACAATTTAAATATGGTGGTTATGATAGCGAATTAGATAGAGTGACTGTCAAATTTGAGATCCCTGAATATATGCCAAGTAGTATTTATAGTCTCAACGATATTAGAATGAAAGATATCGCCTTGAATGAATCAAGAGTTAATTTCACAGATAGTCCAACAGACGAGGCACCAAAAACCATTGAGGTAAAAACAAAAACACCAGACATGGAACCGCCTGTTTTGGATGTTAACCGCATCACTATAAAAGCCGAACCCACAATTCCGGATGCCCCCAATGGGGAAACGATAGTTGATATCTCATTTTGGATTAAAGATAACATCAGCGGTTATGAAATAAGCAGTATGCATTTAAGAGATCCTCAAGGTGTTAGGCACAGTTTTTGGCATTATTCTATGGGATATAGTAAGATGTATTTTCAAGGAGACCCCACAATTTTTCAGGAATATCACAAGAAAATAGTTTTACCGGTTGGCAGTGTGCCGGGCACATGGGGACTTGCTTATATGAACGTGAGAGATAAAGCAGGAAATACACTTCGGTTGGACTTTACTGAAATTGTTCGCTTTAGGGTGGATGATGGGACTGTTTACGCTGAATCTGATGTCAACGAAGACGGTGAGATTAACATACTTGATCTCGTTATCGTTGCCTCATTTGACGCGTCAAACGAGAGAGCAGATGTAAATGGCGATGGCACCGTCAATATTTTAGATTTAGTGGCAGTTGCCAGTCAACTTGGTGAAGAAGACGTAGCTGCACCTGCTACCAACAGTCCAACAGTTGACCAAATCCAAAGTTGGATTACACAAGCAATGCAAGCGGATGATAGTAGTCCTGCCTTCCGCAGAGGTATCCGTGCATTGCAAAACCTCTTACTAAAACTGCGTCCGGAAACGACAGCGTTGTTGCCAAACTATCCGAATCCGTTTAACCCAGAAACATGGCTACCGTATCACTTGGCAAACGCCAGCGATGTTCAGATTACAATTTACGATACGAGAGGTAGCATAGTTCGAACACTTGTCCTTGGGCATCGTACGGCAGGTTATTATACGGATAAGAATCGGGCGGCATATTGGGATGGTCGTAATAGCATGGGGGAACGTATTGCAAGCGGTGTCTATTTTTATCAACTGCAGGCGGATTCTATTTCACAACTACGCAAAATGGTGATTTTGAAATAATTTTTATCAATGAACATGTCTGTTGCATCTACACCGAAATTAAGGAGGGAACATTTTTATGAATAATCCGTATAAATATGTTGGACTACCTCTCACACCGCTCATGGCACAAGAACTTGTTATAGAATTATTTAGTGGACAGGCTGCTGGAAAAGAGGAGATCGCAGGTATTGTTGAGGAAACACATCTTAAACGAGGTGGAAATCCGCCAAGGTCTGTTCAGCATCCTATCACACGAGCATTGACACTTTTGAAGAAAACGGGACTTGCAGAGAACCCGATACCAGGCTTTTGGTCAATTCGCTCAAAGAAACCAGAAGACGTTGAAAAGGATTAAGAACGTGCTGAAACCGCAAATTGCACGAAATTAACGCGCAGACTCACTGCCCTATTCCGTGCAATCGGACACAAAGTCTGCACCTTTTTGTGCAATTCTCTCATGCATTTCACAAAGCAGTCCATCATCTATGTAGATTGGTCTAAACAAAGATTCACAAATCACATAATATTATGATAAAATATCAGAAATTATAATTTTGGAGGTACATCCCATGACAGAACAAAATGATCCAACACAAACGCCTGAAGCCACACAAAACGATCCAACACAAACCCTTGAAGCCACAACGTTGCGTGAGATGTTTCAAGGGCCCGTGTTGCTCGTAACTTATGAAGGCATCAAAAAGGTAAATATCACAGAAATAGAGAAATATGAGATCCATACATCTACAGGATCGTTTCATAAAGTAGATGTTCTTTTCTCTCTGATGCCAGAATCCGCGGAGAAATTAGACAACGCTTTGCGGGTAAACAAAGAAGTTGAAGAGCAAAAACTCCGAACCGATAAAGACCCACATAAACGACCAAAAATCATCGGGAAACGCCCTATGCGCAAGTTGGCACAGAAAAATGTTAAGGTGACACTCCGAAACGGGCACATTCTTTACGGTATACCGATAGAATATAATGAATATAATTTTACAATGAACGTGAATAACCAGATGGTACTCGTCTATAGACACGCCGTTTATCAGTTCGAAATCGTTAATACACAAAAAAAAGAAGCAACACCCCCGCAAAAATAGAATATATTTACTTTGGCACAGAATTTGCTCGTGTTAAAAGTGAGTTAGACTAAACCGGTAGATTGGGTTGAACGGATACCTATTTTGGGTGTTGGTTACGCAAGTTCAACCCAACCTACGTGCTATTTTTCTAAATTCAACGAAAGGAGGTGTCCAATGGAAACCGAGCAAAAATATCGGATTGCGCCACCCGGATTCACATCAGAACAGTGGGAAACGTTCAACGAAGACGGTATTATCTTTATTGAAGACGCCATCTCCGATGAAGATATTGACACCTATAAAGATGCGATAGATCGTGTCGCTGCTACCAATTCGAAATGGACACCAGGTGGCTATCTCGGCATGGAGAACATAGTCGAACGCGACCCTATGTTTACAAGTTTAATTGATCACAAACGGCATGTCGGTTTCGCCTACGACCTTTTCGGAGAACTTCTTAAACTACATCAAAGTCAATTTTTCCTACGCCCGCCCGGTGGTAAACAATACAACATTTGGCATCCCGATGGCGCACGGGCACTTCCCTACGGCGTGTTTTCACCAAAATTGCCGCTCCAAATCAAAATCGGATATTGGTTGACAGACCTCCCACATGAGAAGATGGGTAATCTCGTTGTGTTGCCGGGAAGCCATCGTCAGCAGTATATGGATGGATACGATACCCACAACAGTGTTCCTGGAGAGTTGGTTGTCTGTCCCCGTAAAGGCACAATGACGGTGATGCACTCCAGTATCTGGCATCGTGTAGAACCGAACGAAAGCGATGTGGTCCGCTACAATATTTTCATTGCGTATTGTCCATCGTGGGTTACCCCTGCGGATCGGTTTCACTCCTCGCCAGAATGGTTAGAAACGCTCAATCGTGAACAACGCATCATCATGCGGAGTTATAAACATGCGTATCACAACGCAAAACCTCCTGCATCGGATTTTCCACTCTTTCTTGAACGTGACACCGGTATTGAGGCAGACGAAGGGAAGTATTTAGATCACGTGCAATTACACAGACGAAAACGGCAGACAGTGGCTGAACGACTTGTCGAAATATAAGGTCAATCAAAAATGAAAAATCTGTTCCTTAAAGACATGCGGTATCGTCGAGCCAGAGTTGTGCTAACAGTTCTCGGTATCACCGTGCTGATTTCGTTGATTCTGCTATTAGGTGGAATTATGAACGGCATGCGTATTCAAGCACAACAATATGTAAAATCTACAGGCGCCGATATCTGGATTTCTGCCGAAGGTTCTGGTGGCGCATTTATTGGGTTTTCACTATTGGATGAGGAACACATGGCATTTTTGAAGGCATCGCCCGGATTAGTCCCTGATTCCGCCTCCCCACTGATCTTTGCACAAGCACGCCCAAATGTTCGTGGGAAACCCACGAAAGCAATGGTTGTTGGCTATACATTAGGCAAACTTGGCGGTCCGAAACATGTTGTTGAAGGGAGAATGTTTAAATCGCGTCAGTTTGAGGATTATCGTCCTGAAGACCCTGTTCCTTATGAGGTAATTGTTGATGAAAAGATGGGGCTTGAAGTCGGCGAATTGATCTCTATCAGCAAAGAAAAGGTGCGAGTTGTCGGCAAAGCTAAAAGCCTCATGTTTGTTTTGGATACCCCTTTGCTTTTTATGGATGTGCGTGCGGCACAGAAAGTTTTTCTTGAAAACACACCTTATGTCAATATGATGATCGGCAAATCAAACAATAATGAAAATCCTACAAAGGTCGCTGCCAATTTAGATGCGTTTGAAACTATAGAAGTACGCACCTTAGAACATACACTTAAAGATATTATGGAATATTGGGTTGACAATCCGATGAAAGCGGTGCAATTTTTGCGAGTCATGCTCTGGTTAGCTGCAGGTTTGATAGTTGGGATGATTACTTATGTAACAATGCTGGAAAAGACACAGGAAATTGGCGTACTAAAAGCTATCGGTGCTTCAAACGGTTATGTAATGGCACTTCTACTCAAACAGGTTGCCCTCATCTCTGTCATTGGTGTACTGCTTGGACTTATCTTATCCTGCATATTTGCAGTTGCAGCACCTATCTTCGTAGCAATTAATTTAGTTGAATCCATCATTGTTGTGTGTATTAGTTTCGTTGTGTGTTGTGGAAGTGGTTACCTGGCAGCGCGGAAAGCGATTATGGTTGATCCGATGATAGCGTTTCGTGGCGAGATTGATTTCGGCATAACACAGCAAAATCAGAGTTTTCAAAGTTTTACGGATGCTGAAGTTTGACGAAATAGAACGCGCACTACATCAGAATATATCAGCACATTTTATAAACTGTGGGAGGGCTTTGTAAGCCCGATAGAAAACGCTAAAAGGTACTATTATGGCAACAATCATAGAAGGAATTGGCTTAACCAAACGTTTTGGCACGGGGGATGCTGCTGTCGTCGCAATTGACTCGGTTGACATCCAAATTGAAGAGCGCGAATTGGTGATGATTATGGGAGACAGCGGATGTGGAAAAACAACACTGATTAGCCTTCTTGGATGTATTTTAACACCAGATGCGGGGGAACTCCGCATTGATGGTGAAGCAATAAATCCCGAAAATCAAGACTTGAGCGTTATTCGCAGACAAAAGATTGGGTTTGTTTTTCAACTGTTCCATCTCTTGCCGTATCTCACCGCTCTTGAAAACGTTATGGTTGCCATGGATATTGCCAAGGCAAATGCTTCCGAAGCAGAAAAACACTCCACAGAATTGCTCACCCGAGTCGGATTAAGTGAACGCCTTCACCACCGTCCTGCCCAGCTATCTGGTGGTGAAAAACAACGCGTCTCTTTTGCCCGAGCACTTGCGAATCGTCCCAAAATCATCTTTGCTGATGAACCAACCGCCAACTTAGATAGCCGCCAAAGCGACAACTTGATGAACCTAATTCAAGAACTACGGCAAGAACACCAAACCACCATCGCCATTGTGACCCATCATCAAGGGCTAAAAGAGAACGCTGACCGTATAATTCACATGAAAGATGGAAGGATTGTTGCAGCTTGAAAGATAATACTGTATTTTTCGCATTTAGTCGTAGTATTTTTGCTTCAACCATTTTTATTTTAACAATAGTCTCTCCAATTTCCGCTCAGGAACGATTAACACCACTTGCAGAGCAACACTTCTTAACAAATGGGTTCTACGGTGGCGGTTTAACATTCATCAATGGGGATGCCTATGTTCGGATTCAACTTCAACCGGAGATTCCACTCGGAAAAATCGGTATCGGTTTTGACCTTGTTTTACTTTACAACCCTTACGCAGAAAATGCTGAAGATCAGTTCCTTGCTGAGGATGCTGAAGCATGGGACAGCGCAAGCACATGGTTAAGGTTGATCCGCTACATTAGCTATGGTGATCCTTACGACCCTTTCTACTTTCGCCTCGGAGAGTTCGATTTTCTAACAATCGGACACGGATCGATTATGTCCGGCTATTCTAATCATGATCGGCGCGGTCTGCACCTGAACTTAAGAAAATCTCATAACCGATACGGTGTGGAAACGATGGTGAATGACCTCGGATATCCCACAATTTACGGTGGGCGTGGGTTTTTTCGCCCTTTTCAACGCCCAGAAAATAACAATCTGCTGACACGATTTGAACTCGGCGCTACCTATCTGATCGATATTGACCCAGATTCACAGCAAAAAGACGAAGAACCTTTGGACGCGGTCGGTTTTGATGTAGGATTTCCTATTATTGAACGAGATTCTTTTCGGTTGGATCTATATGACGATATCGTTATGATAAATCCACCCCCTAATCCAGAAGATTTTGCGTTAGAGTCTATAGCAGCTAAAGAAAAATCTAAATCACATTCAGAAAACGCCGTAAATGAATTGGGATGGGGTAACGCTGTTGGCATTGGCTTCGCTGCTACCAAAGCCATTTTCAAATTTGAGTACCGTATCTTTAGTGATGGCTACATTCCCGCTGTGTTTGATTATACCTATGAAACCGGGCTGCCAGAATTTTGGGGCTACGAGACGAACAATGCATTGAGACGCGGATTTTTCACACAACTCATCTGGCAACCGATGCCGCAACTCCATTTTTTAGGGGCTTATGAACACTATAACAACTATTCATCCAAAATCTATCTTGGTATAAAAGAATCCGGATTAGTGCCACGTATGACGTTTCGTGCATTCTATACAAAACGGAATATCGGTGAAGATAAAGAAACAAATTTTATTTCTGATCTCTTTGACCTGGATGAAAAATCGGCACTCAACCTTGAAATCCGTTATGCAATCTTTCCACCTATGCAAACAATTTTCATTAAAGAGTATCGATTCAGGCGTGTTCAAACGGATGAAGGCACTTCACAATTCGAACCGATCCATAAAACTTCGATCATGGTAGGGGTTACAACAGATTTTTAGAGTGGATTTTACAAATCATTTGTAGGGCGAGGTCCCCGTGCCTCGCCACTGCATAGGACGTGCCAAGCAACGGGCGGGCAGAGAGACCGTCCTATAGCCGTTAATTTAGCGGTACACTGCCTTTGTAGGCGCGTTTTGTAAACGCGCCGTTAGGTAATCCTTAGCATAGATATAGGCGCGTTTACAAAACGCGCCTACCTTTGGATAATATATCGGGCTTACAAAGCCCTCCAACAAGAGGGATTTGTCCCTAAATTAATGCCTATGGGGCACAGGGACCTCGCCCTACAAGTGGTTTATGAGACAGGTTATAGTATTTTATGGAACAAACAGACACAAAAGAAGTTGCTGCGTTTACAACACAACGTCCTGAATTAAAGGGTATTTCAAAGTGGATTTTTGAGATTAGTGCTGTCTTGTTTGTTGGTTTCTACATTTACAGTGCGGGTTTCGGTTCTGCTGCTGAACAATTCCATCTCGGTTTATACCTACTTTTTACTTTCTCCCTAATTGGCATTCTCTATAAATTCCGCCAAAGTTCTCCCGCTTCGCGTCCATCCATTATTGACATGCTGCTGGTATGTCTGAGCGTCTGTGCAATCGGTTATTGGATTATAGATTACCCCAATATTGTAAACCGAGCAGGTGCATATAAAGATTTAGATGTTGTGATGGGCGCTACCGGACTCATCATAAGTTTTGAAATGAGCAGACGCACAGTTGGATGGGGATTGCCTATTATCGCCGCTGTCGGTGTTCTATATGCCTTGTTTGGTCATATCATGCCGGAAACAATCTCACACCCAGGCTTCTCGTTCAGACGAATTATTGAACACTGCTTTTTTGGTCAAGATGGGATTTTCGGTATTATGGCAAACGTGATGGCGACTTATGTGATTCTTTTTATCTTTTTTGGTGCGTTTTTGGAAAAATCTGGTGTAGGTCAATTCTTTATCGACCTACCGATGTCGTTAACAGGCAAATCAATTGGTGGTGCTGCGAAGGTTTCTGTTGTTACCTCTGGTTTCTTCGGTTCTGTAGCGGGAAGTGCAATCGCAAACACAGTTACCACCGGGGCTTTTACCATCCCGTTGATGAAGAGGACCGGTTTTCGTCCACATATCGCGGGTGCTGTTGAAGCATCAGCCTCGGTTGGAGGACAATTCTTACCACCTGTGATGGGGGCAGGCGCATTCTTGATAGCAGAAAGGACAGGAGCACCTTATAGCAAAATCGCGCTCATATCAATTGTGCCAGCAGTTCTCTATTTCTTATCTGTATGGGTAATGGTACATTTTGAGGCAAAGAAACAGGGACTTGAACCGATACCAGAAGCAGAAATACCCAAACTCTTTACACTTCTTAAAACGGGTTGGTTTTACCTATTACCGTTGATGACGCTCATTCTATCTCTTATGAGAGGTTATTCTGCTTACAAATCAGCGTTTTTCTCAATTCTCGTCACGATTGTAGTCAGTTACTTCCGCCCGGAAACAAGGTTAACACCGAAACGTATTTGGGAAGCGATGGTCACCGGTGCGAAAAACTCACTTGCTATCGGTGGGGCAGTTGGCACGATAGGTATTATTGTCGCCATTATTGATCTGACAAGTTTAGGTAGGATATTTCCAGATTTAGTGTTATCAGTCGCAGGTGATAACAGAGCGATTGCAGTGTTACTCCTCGCAGCCGCCTCTTTAATCTTAGGGATGGGGATTCCCGTTACTGCCGCTTACCTGATTACCTCACAATTGGCTGTGCCAATTCTTACAACGCCAGAGATGGGTATACCGGTCATTGCTGCTCACTTGATTATCTTCTGGCTCAGCCAAGATTCCAATATCACGCCACCTGTTGCGTTGGGGGCTTATGCGGGGGCAGCAATCGCACGTGCAGACCCATGGAAAACAGGATGGGCATGCTTCAAATTCGCCAAACTTTTATACATTGTGCCTCTTTTGTTTGCCTATACACATATCCTGTTTATTGCAGGCACACCATTTCAATATGTGATGTCTGTCGTAACAGCATTGGTCGGTACTGTCATCTTTTCCATTGTGACAATGGGCTACTTTATGCGGAAAACGCACTGGTATGAATCTATTCTACTCGCGCTTGCAGCTTTTTTGGCATACACCAACACCCTCTGGACTTTCATCCCTGCGATAACGCTTGTCGGCATTGTGTTCGTTTATCAGAAACGCACCGAAACGTAGGCTAACGCTTCGGTGTGTCTACAATCTCTTGAAGCCGTTTTAAAATATCATCTGCTGCACGCCGAGATGTGTCATCATTGAAATCATTTACTGCCTTGCCTGCTTGGTAAAGATTCCCCAGATAGTATCGCTGGAAGATAAAGTACGTCGATGTTACCGCATTTACATAATGTTTATCCAGAACGCTATCAACAGCAACAAAGCCAAAAACGCCATTTAGTGCAAGCGCGTTTAATCCATCTCGCCAATTGCCTGCATAGACCTGCCCTGCTCCCGGAAGGATTGCAGACAACACCTTAGCAACTTTGGGAGATTTATGGGGTAGATTAACCGCCTCGTCTAAAAGTTTATCCAGCATTTCATCTGTGGTATAGTGTCGTAACACCTCGCGCGCTTCTTCCCATTGAAACTGATAAACGTAGACAACAGCTTGCAAGAAAAGTGCGCGTTGATACAGCGGTCCAGAGGTGGTGCGCATTGTTACTCTAATCAATTCAAATCTGGCAAGATCGTAATTCTGTGAGGCAATAAGTGTTACTGCGAGTTCAAGTTGATATTCCGATTTTTCTTCGTGATTCAAGGCGTGAAGCACAGCATTTCGCATCGTTGAAATTGCTTCCTGCCATAATCCTTGTGTCCTATAGGCGAGTCCGATTTTCTGATAGGCACTTGCTGCACGCGCATCATCAGGATAAAAAAACAGAAAACGTTTGTATTCAGTGATTGCAGCATCATAATTACCCAATTTAGAAAAATGGTCGCCAAGAGCAAGGAGATTCTCTTCTGCAATTGAAGTGAAATTGAAGAAAAATGAGAGAATAAGGACAAAAAAAAATAATGTAATACGTTTCAAATTCATTGAAAATCAAACTGGTTTGGAACTCAGAGGTTACAGATATTTGGATGTGGTTTATTCAGTTTAACATATTCAGACCTACTTTGCAATCCTGTTTTAAGTCATTGCAAAATTGACGGGTGTGTAAAGTTTTTGACCTGAATACTCTTTTTCTTTTGTTGGAGGGGTTTCAACCCCACTGAATGCCATACGCGCATTCAGTGTTGATTTGGATTTCTCAATTGCCACAAGTATATTGGACATTGACTTGGGTCTCTTCTGTAGGAGCGACCTCCCGGTCGCGACCAGGAGGTCGCTCCTACAGAATCCGCATAATCCGTGAACTAACAAGTGACAAAAACTTTACACACCCAAAATTGACCGATTTTCTTGGACATGCTACAATGTCTATAGTATCAATGTATGAAGCGGATTCAATCATTTAAGGAGACCAAAGGAATGGACAAAACACATTCTCGCCAAGAAGCAAAGATGCACGTCGGTGTCCAAGGAATTGGAACATCTACAAAAGAGTTGGAATTTCTTGTTCGTCACGGAGTAACACATATGGATGCATCAGTCAAAGGCACTCAACCAGAAACCTTGATGGAACATAAAGCGGAAGCAGAGGCAGCAGGCGTCAGTCTTGAGATGATTCATATAGGAATTCCAAGAAGCATTACGTTGGCACAAGACCCACAACGCGATAAAGATATTGATGGGGTTTGCAAAACAATTGAAAATGCTGCAGAAGCAGGTTTGCGTGGGCTAAATTATAACTTCTGCATTCTAAACCACCAGCGCACTCCAAGTACACAGGGACGCGGCGGTTCGTCTTACAGCACATTTGATTTCTCTAAGTACGATAATGACACGCTCTCAGACGCAGGTGAGGTAAGTCGAGAAGAAGCGTTTGACCGTATTGGATACTTTCTTGAACGTGTCATCCCTGTTGCCGAAGAGAATAAGGTTCAAATGGCCTGTCACCCCAACGATCCACCAGCACCTGTTCTAAAGGGGGTTGAACGTTGGAATTACCCAATCTTTGACGGATTAAAACGGTACGCGGAGATTGTGGATAGTCCGTATAACGGCTTTAATTTCTGCTGTGGTGTCGTCTCGGAAGGTTTAGACGATCCTGGGACCGAACTTTACGAAATTATTGAGTATTTCGGTAAGCGTAAGAAGATTTTCAATATCCACTTTCGTAATATTCGCGGTGGCTTACATAACTTCCAAGAGGTATGGCCCGATGAGGGAGATGTAGACATGTATAGAGTCGCACAAACTTTGCGAGATGTAGAATATTCCTACATGCTGATGCCCGACCATGCCCCTTCTCACCCTGATGATACAGCACCTACTGGAGTTTCTGGTCGTGTGCGGCAAGCATGGGCATTTCAATTCGGATATATCATCGCGCTAATTCAAGCGGTAAATTCGGAAAAGTGATCTGTTCAATTAGGGTATGTAAAGTTTTGGCATGAATACTCCTTCTTTCTTGTTGGAGGGGTTTTCAACCCCGACGAATTATATAGGATGCCATACATATATTCTGTCACGCCTATTCGTCATTGATCCCAATTTATCGGGCTTACAAAGCCTTCCAACAAGTAAATGATATGGTTAAGCCGAATGTCTACATACCCGTTCAATTATTTGTTGATACAGAAAGGAAGTTGTGTTAAAATTTGCAAATGTGATTTACTTGCGCTATGCAGTGTAAATCGCAACCTCTCATTGTATCAATAAAACCAATAAATTCCTATTCATTGGAGGAAAAATGAAAAAATTTACAAATCGTTTAGCGATAATCAGTCTTACTTTATTCGTCATCATGTTCACATTTTCAGGGCAAATTGATGCGATTGAACCTGGGAGTGCCGTAGCAATTTGGCTTCTTGACGAAGGCGATGGTAAAACTATCAACGACAGTTCCGGAAACGAACATCACGGTGAACTACAAGGTGGAAAATGGGTTAAAGGCCCATCTGGTTCTGCATTGAGTTTAAATGGAGTAAGTGATCGGGTAGTCGTTCCGGATACCGACAGTTTGTATCTATCTAAAGCATGGTCAATCACTGCTTGGGTCAATGTAAATAAAAATGAAAACGGTTTTGGGCATATTGTTGGCAAAAGAGCCGCAGCCGGAGCAGTGGCAAATTACGCTTTCAGAACGAGTGGAAATGGCACCGGTTGGGAAGCCTATTTTAGTCAAGGTGGTTGGAAAGGTGCCTGGAACCAAGGTGCCGTCAAGAAAGATGTTTGGTTGTACATGACTGCTACCTACGACGGCACAAACGCTATTAAGATTTATGAAAATGGATCGGAAATTGGATCTGTTAATGTTGGTGGACCCCCACCAAGGAACGATTCGCCAGTTAACATCGGTGGTTGGACCAACAACAATTCAGAAACGCTTAATGGAATACTTTACGATGTAGCGATTTTCAACGTCGCACTGTCCGAAGCGGATATTAAAGATCTGATGGATGATGGCATCAAAAGGTTACTTCCGGTTGAACCTGCAGACAAACTTGCAACGACATGGGGTAGCATCAAATCCAGAAAATAGTCGTTTCCTTTTCAATAAGGCGTAATGTTACGACATTACGCCTTATTTCTAGTTCTGTTGACATTTTACTTAGCAATTAAAGCAAAACAGCCTTGACAAGTTATTGAGATATGTCTTGTGAAGGTATCCTAACATACAAGGAATCAGAACAGTTATAGAATAAATATCAAATGAAAAACAAAAATTGTAGCCACCTAACACGTAGGCAATTTATAAAAAGCGGTTTAACGGGACTCGCAATAGGCAGCGGTTTAGCAATCTCAGGGTGCGATCCGTTAGACATCATTTCGCCACCCACAACACCAACAAAAACACCAGACGACATCCCCGCACTGATTATCGGCTCTGGATTCGGCGGCGCGGTGACGGCTTTACGGCTCGGAGAAGCCGGTATACCGACGATGGTTTTGGAGCAAGGTCGGCGTTGGGATACCGGAGTTGCGCCGTTCAGTCGTTCTATCCCGCCTGATCATCGTTCAACGTGGTTGCGAAACAAAACAGCACTGCCGTTCGGTCCATCATTTCCTATAGGGAAATATACAGGGGTCTTAGACCGTGTGGACTACCCAAACATGCATGTCTATCGCGGCACAGCTGTCGGTGGGGGCTCCATCGTATACGGTGGTATCAGTGTGCAACCCCCAGAGAACCTATTTTATAAGATTTTCCCGGCAGGTATCTCCTATCAAGAACTCCAACCCTATTATGACCGCGTCCGTCACATGCTGAATATCACGACGGTTCCCGCAGACGTTTACAGCTCTCACCCCTACCGTTACGCCCGTGTTTTTGCCAAGCATGCAGCCAACGCCGACCTTGAAGTCGTAGATGTAGAACAAGCCACGGATTGGGACATTATTCGCAGTGAGATCGATGGCACTACAGCACCTTCTGCTATCCTTGGAGAATTTTTTTATGGTAATAATAGCCTATGTAAAAATACCCTGGATCAAAACTATCTCCCGATGGCGGAAGCGACAGGTTTTGTCTCTATTCATCCGTTGCATCGCGTTATTGATGTCATGGAAGAAAATAGTGGAAAATATGCTGTGACGGTTGAACAGATAGATGAAACCGGCGAGGTAATAGCAAGAAAAAAAATCACGACGACCTATCTCTTTTTTGCAGCGGGCTGCGTTGGCACAACGGAGTTGCTGGTAAAAGCCCGATCACTCGGGAGTTTGCCAAACCTCAACGACGAAGTTGGACAAGGTTTTGGGCCGAATGGGAATATTCTAGTCACATGCACCGTGAACGAATCCACTGGAAATCCTCAAGGCTATCCGGTTATCAAAGGCATAAGAAATTATGAGAATGCAGAGACAATATCGAGGATCGAATCTCTCTTCTTGCCTACAGGATTTGACCATACCTGTTTGTTCTATCTTTTGCTCGCTTTAGATACCGAGCGCGGACATTTTTTCTACGATTCATCTACGCACAGAGCGGAATTGATATGGCCCGCTGGGGGCAACGACACCGCTGCACGCGCAGCAGTAGACTTCGCCGAGCGTATGAACGCTGCGAATGATGGCTATCTCGGTCCGCCAGAAGACTTTCCCATTCCACTTCAAGGAATATTAAGAGATAGTACCTATCACCCTTTGGGGGGAATGGTGATGGATAAAGCGTGTGATTTGTATGGACGCGTACACGGCTATCCGCGAATGTATGTTATGGATGGGGCATTGTTACCAGGGTCCTGTGCCACTGCGAACCCGTCTTGGACGATTGCGGCTTTCGCTGAGCGCAATATAGAGAAAATCCTAACCGATGATTTGACAATGAATCGTGAAAAAAGAGAGATAGGTCGGTGATGGCACCAACTGCCCACTCTTTTTTTAAGTAATGGGTGATTATAGACTTTAATTGAAAGTGAAGTCTCATTGGGGCTTCTATTACGATTCTGAAGTTAAGATTATTTTTAGAATGGCAGTGATTATCAATACGTTCGGTTTCTGGTTGTCCATAGGTATAATGGATGTCTTTATCGTATTGTTCCAAGAATATAATACTCTGAATTACAAGAGTTGGAACGTCAGATAAGAGAAATAGAAGAATAGTCCCTACTCCCCTACTAATAATGAAGGAGTCGACAGGTAGGACAAGAGCAATCAAAGAGTAAGGAAATGACAGAGAAAAGTAAAGTAGAACTAAATCAGTTGCTAAATGAAGCAATGGAGGGGTTGCAAATTGGTATCCGTTCTGAAGTTAATTCTCTACTGCTATCGCTTCCTGTAGATGGTGATAGTACGGTGTCTCAACTCTTTTTCGGAAATGCTTCTTTACCACTCTCCGAAGTTAAATTGCGGGGTTATTTACAGCAACGGTGGGGATCTTATGGTATAGATTCTTCATCTATTGTGATGTATCTTCGGTTTTACATGGCAAATCAAACTACGGAATCAAAACTTCTTGCATTTATTGGACGGGAATTGGAACCGTTTATCCACGAAGAGAAGGTTAATTCTCCTTATTCTGCCAGTTACGCTATTACTTATGAAAAAGATGGGTTTCGTTTGCATACTATCAGAGCTGGTGTTATTGGTGTACCTTATCTTCTGGAACATCTTCTGAAAATTGCTGTCACCTACGGAGTGGAAAAGGCAGTATCAACTTTTGATGAAGGCAGTAGCCTCAAAGGTAAGCAAGGTTTTTACCAAGATATTGTATCACTTGAAGGAATAGTGGTAGAAGAAGAAATACAGGTTTGTGAAGGCGTAAAACTCGTTCCATTTCCCCAGTCAACAACATTTGAATTTGAGTCTTATTTTCCGGGGCATTCTATTCGTGACTCTCGTTTCGCAAGACAAACTAATATGGGAAAAACATTACTTATTATTGATTGCCCTCTCCTATCCATATTTCACAAATCTTCCCATGAATCATTTGATGGGATGTTGGTAGGTGACCTTCCCTTTCAAATTGAGACGGATAACATCAAATTTTCAAACCATGACGAGGTTAATTCCTTCAGAGAGCTTTTTTGCCAAGCATTGTCTTTAGCGTGCAATTCTCCGGTTCAAATCGCTTTCAAATGGTGGTTTTTGACGGAAGATGACCTTTTCCATCCGTTTCCTGGCGGTGGTATGGGGTATTCCCCTCGTCTGTTTGGGGGTTCCGTCAAGGCAGGGCAGTCTGAAATAGATAAAGCCAAATGTCTATATCGCGACCTGATTAATCTTAACTCTAAAGCTCAAGGAAAGTTGAAAATAGCAATTAATAGATGGATAAAATCAAAAACACATCAAACTCCTGAAGATAAAATAATTGACTTGGCAATAGCCTTTGAAACTCTCTATTTACCGGATAGTGGTGAATCAACCTACAAATTAGGTGTTCGTGCATCTTGGTCCTTGGGAGATAAGAAAAAAGATAGGGAAGACCTGCTTGCAGTATTTAAGAAATTCTACAAATTTCGCTCCAGAGTTGTTCATGGTGGAGAACCAAACGAAAAGGAAAATGTTACGATTAAAGACGAATCTATTCCTATATCACAATTTGTTACAAAAGTTCAGAACCTCTGTCTGGAATCAATAGAAAAAATTATGAGTCATTGTTTGAAAGATAAGGAATTCCTTTCATCCACTCGCAAAGACAATGAGTATTGGGACAGTTTGATACTCGGGACACCGACAGTTGATTCTGACGAATAGGCAAGAATCTTGGGAGAAATCGGTTAGCGTAATACTCACAATGCCTAAAAGGGTATGCTTTTCCTTATTTCACCGGATTACAATAGATTTTATAGAAATACCGGATTCGGAGGTATAGAACACGAATGACACTCGAAGAGCACGTTGACGACATACGCAAACGATTAAAAGAGGGTGGATATATAAGTGAGACGGACATTTGTAATCGGGTTGTAGTTAGGCTACTTAAGAAATTGGGGTGGCCAATTTATGATGCGTGGACTGTTATCTTTGAATATAAGGTTAATAAGAAGAGTAAGAGAATAGACTTGGCATTATGTGAGCCGCAGGCAAAGCCAGTTATTTTTATTGAAATAAAAAATTTTGAACACATTTTACGTGACTATGACAAAAGAAAATCTATAAAACAATTAGCTGAATATATTTCTCACTTTCAACAGGATTCTCACGGATACAAAGATGTCTCTATCGCGATCCTCACCGATGGACAGAAATGGATCTTCTTTCATCCGATCAGGGAAGAAGATTGGAAAGAACGTCCGGTTTGTGAATTGGATCTTATAGGAAATGCCTCTAAAGAATGTGTGAAAATTTTAGACAGATATCTGAACTACGAGTCTATACGCGTGGGTAAATCTATTAAGGCAATTAAAAATGACTATAGGAACGAGGGTAGTTTGCTATCGGAAAATATAGTTTCGTTCACTCGTCGTCTTCGAGTTAAAATTCCCGACGAAAAAGTAGAAAAAGTAATTGATTGCCTAAAAGCAAAAGATACTTTTGATAAGGTAATTAAAGAATTAGGGATAAGCGAAAAGGAGCTAACATTTAATACAAATAACCAGCCAAATATATGGCAAATACGAGAGAACCTTATTAGAATCGGCCGGTGGATTGGTCGTCCTCTACGTATAGAAAGATATAAAAATACAGATAAATAACGATTTGTGCTAGGTAGTGTCTACATTTTCTTATCTTGCCATGAGTATTGATGCGAAATAGACAAAACCGAGATACCGGACTGCGTATTTTTCATACCGTGTTGCGACGCGATGATACTGTTTTAGACGATGAAGGAGAATAGCGGAAATCTCGCCAACATCGTGAAAATGTTCGTGTAGTGCTTGAAAAACACCTATATCGCACCATCTACCGAACCGGTGATAGATAGTGTTCCAATAGCCGTAGACTTTAGGTATAGCGCGCCAAGTAGTGCCTTCTTTCGTCATCCAAACAAGAGCAGAGAGGAACCGTCTGCAGTTTTCTGGATTACCAACATAAACGTTTGGACACGCTTGGAGAAATGGCAAAATGGTTCCCCAGGCTGCGTCATTGATGGAACGGGGTAGTTCTTGGGACTTGTCTGTTTTTTCAGTTTTCATAAATACAATAGAATAAAATGTCCGCATAAAGTCAATACTTTTCAAATGTAAACACAACCTAATTTGATAAGGACAGATAAAGATGAAGGGAGATCATCGTTCTGAAAATATTGAACGTGCACGAGAATTGAACCGTTTGGCATGTGAACAGATTTCTAATGGAAATCTTGAAAAAGCACAAGAAAACCTAATTGAAGCGATTCGTATAGCGCCCAGTTTGGCTGCACCACACACCAATTTGGGCGTTTTGTATTGTTGGGATGGCGAGTTAGATGAAGCAATTGCTTTACATCTCAAAGCACGCCATCTTGATCCGAATCTATCTGGACCTCACACAAATCTCGGTGTGGCTTATGCATGGCAAGGGAAACTTGACGAAGCAATACAATCACTTGAAGTTGCACTACAATGCAATCCGCACTCTGCCGAAGCACATACATGTTTAGGATTTGCTTATATTTGCCAAGGTGATCTTGATGCGGCGATGGCATCATCTAAAGAAGCGATACGGCTTGACGATGGTGGCGAAGCGCAGCTGAATCTCGGATTGATTTATACGTGGCAAGGAAAATTTGACGAAGCTGCCGAACTTTATAAAAAGGCTATTGAAACGGATCCGACATTAGCAGAACCGCACAATAACCTCGGTCTTATGTACCTGTTTCAAGGTGAGATTGAGAATGCTATTGATGCATTCAAAACGTCCATCGGACTTGACGGCGGTGAAGAGCCACATATCAACCTTGGACTGATTTATAGTTGGCAAGGAAAACTTGATGAGGCAATCGCACTGCATAAAGAAGCACTTGATATGGCACCGGATTCAACGGAAGTGCAGATTAACTTCGGTTTAGCATACATTTACCAAGATAAGCTGGATGAAGCAGAAACTGTGTTGGAAGGGGCACTTCGAAGCGATCCAAATTCTACTGAAGCACATACGAACATCGGGATTATCCACTTCCGTCACGGCAAACTTGCAGATGCAACTACTTCCTACAAAAAGGCTGGCGGATTAGCAGAGGCGCGAAACAATCTCGGAATTGTCTACTATCAACAAGGAAAACGTGATGCCGCAATCGCAGAATTCAAAGCAGCAATAGATACTGATAATTTGGAGGAGGCATATACCAATCTTTCTATGGTAACTTCTAATGTCAAAGATGTAGATGCAGCAGAACTCCAAGTTTCACCAATTGGTGCTCCTATAGGTGTTCCCGCGGCATGGTGTGAGATAGTAAATTGACTGCACATCCTTAAAAAACAATCAAATCATATACGGAGATGAATATGGCAAAATCACCGAACATTCTACTTATCCTCGCTGATGATCACGGATATGGCGATATTTCTGCACACAACGGACCTTCAATTCAAACCCCTAACATAGACAGAATTGCTGCAGGTGGCGTACGCTTTACACAATTTTATGCAAATTCCTCCGTCTGTTCTCCGAGCCGTGCATCACTTATGACTGGACGCTACCCCGATAGAGTCGGTGTCCCCGGTGTGATACGCACACATGCACAGAACAACTGGGGTTTTTTCCGACAAGATGCTATCACGCTTCCTTCAATATTGAAACAGAAAGATTATCGCACAGCGCTCATTGGGAAGTGGCACTTGGGACTTGAAGACGAGAACCATCCGTGCAAACGCGGCTTTGACCATTTTCACGGTTTTCTCGGTGATATGATGGACGACTATTACACGCATCTCCGACATCAGATTAACTACATGCGGCACGACTTCGACACGATTGATCCAAGAGGACACGCTACAGACCTCTTCTCAGATTGGAGCGTGGACTTTATTCGAACTCACGCACATACATCTCATCCTTTCTTCCTTTATCTCGCTTACAACGCGCCGCATACACCGATTCAACCGCCTGACGACTGGATTGAACGAGTGAGGGAACGTGAACCGGACATCTCCCCACAACGCGCAAAATACGTGGCACTTGTTGAACACATGGATGCTGGTATCGGACGCGTGCTGGATACACTTGAGGATACCGGTCAACTTTCCAATACGCTCGTTATCTACACATCGGACAACGGTGGTGCGATGCAAGTTGGTGCTAACAACGGTCCATTGCGTGGGCAAAAAGGTGAAATGTACGAAGGCGGTATACGCGTCCCCACCTGTGCAATGTGGCAAGGACATATTCCAGAAGGACATGTTACAGATCAGGTAGGAATGCTTATGGATCTCTACCCTACAGCATGTGAGGTTGCTGATGTACCAATCAAACACGAAATTGAGGGACGTTCAATTTGGCAAACACTTCAAGGAGAAAAACAGGACTTCTCCGACCGTCTTCTTTACTGGTTGCGAAGGGAGGGCGGACAACAGTTCCTCGGACAGTGTCAACACGCTGTTCGGCGTGGTGACATAAAGCTCCTGCACAATAGGCCTTTTCAACCTTTAGAACTTTATGACCTATCAAGCGATCCGCTGGAAACAACTGATGCTTCGCAGACAAATACTGACCTATATAAGGAGATGGGACGCTTGTTCCAAGAAGAAACACAGAAAGCTGGCAGTGTGCCGTGGCAAACAGCGTAAGCATTCCCTCATTTATAAATCGTAAACCGATTCACAATGTATAACGTTTGCAGATGCAAAATTTGTTGCGAAATTTTGATTTTTTAGGTCTATATATTCTACACTCAACCGGATATTTGACTATCTTCTTGAGTATAAAATGTCTCAATAATTATAGGTTTAGTCTAAATGTTACTGTAGTGTTTCAGGGTAATTTAGTTTTAGAATTATAGGTTAATAGGTTTTACTGAGAGTTTATATTGTAGGTCGGGTAGAGCGAAGCGACACCCGACACGTTTCGTTCATGTCGGGTGTCAATTTTAGGATATATTTTCTTGTTGGAGGGGTTTTCAACCCCGATTTTATAGGTTAAGACTTACAATATCGGGCTTACAAAGCCCTCCAACAAGAGGGATTAGACGCAAAATTGACACCCATAGGTGTCGCTTCGCTCTACCCGACCTACGGTGTAAACTTTCAGTAACACTTATCAACTGGTAATTCATAAAACTAAATAGCCCTGGCTACTGTAGCGATTGCGTTGACATTCCTCCGAATCCATTATATAATCAAGGAGATTTTGCTGGATAGTACCTCCTCCTTTAAGAAAACCCTTACAATAGCAGAGATGAATTTTGGGTAAGCACATGAATGAAAATGATGGTACAAAACTAAAAACCGATATGGGTACAGATTCACATTTGGAAGAAGGCAGCGATGTTGATGCAACTCAACAGAAAACAGGCGCGGATGACTTAGAAATTCCGCAACCAAATTTTCTTGCAGAAATAAATCAGACTTTAGCTGCGTTGCAAGACCTATTCGAAAAGCAAATCGCTCGGAATCAGAATCAGACAGAGATGTTTGATAAAATGTATGCTGAAATGAAAGACTATAAAGAAAGTTTTCTGCTTGAAGTGCTACACAAACCGATTATCCATAACCTCATTCAACTTTACGATAGTTTTCTATCTATAGAATCTCAACTTGACGACATGCTGATCAATAATAAAGAAAATACACTTCCGGATGAACTATCGCAGTATCGCCAGAATTTGGAAAACTTTCGATATAAACTGGAAGAGGTATTATACCGCATGGACGTGACGCCTTATAAAGATTCCCCTGAAACACTTGATCGGCAGTTGCACAAAACGCGTAAAGTAATTTCATCCGATGATCCAAACCAAGATCAAAAAGTGGCAGAAGTTCACAAAATTGGGTTCAACTGGCGAGATAAAGTGTTCCGTCCGGAAGAGGTCACAATTTTTCGGTATACACCTTCCGCGGGTGAACCTCCTTTAAATGAGAAAGGAGGCAATACAAATGGGTAAGGTTGTTGGGATTGACCTTGGCACAACATTCTCTGTGATAGCACACATCAATGAACATGGCCAACCAGAGATTATTCCGAATTTAGAAAGTGAACGTATTACGTCATCGGTAATCATGTTTGAGGACAATCTTGTGACAGTCGGGAAAATTGCCAAACAGAATGCCAGAGCAGTTCCTGAACAGATCGTAGAGTTTGTCAAACGTGAAATGGGAAAATCCAAAACGGAATTTTTTCGCACATTTGAAGGAAAAGACTACTCCCCTGAAGAACTCTCTGCACTTGTTTTGACAAAGCTCAAGCAGGATGCAGAGACATATCTGAATGAAGAAATCACAGATGCAGTTATTACTGTCCCTGCCTATTTTCACGATGCCGAAAGGGAGGCTACCCGCAACGCAGGAAAAATCGCTGGCTTGAATGTCCTGCAAGTGCTGAACGAACCTACTGCCGCCGCACTTGCTTATGGCATGGATCAATTAGGGAGTAATCAAAATGTGTTCGTATTTGATCTCGGTGGTGGAACATTTGATGTAACCATCATGAGGGTTTCCGAATCAGAGATACAGATGCTCGCAACAAATGGTGACCACAGACTTGGCGGTAAGGATTGGGACGATAAAATTATTACGCACGTTGCAGAGATGTTTGAGATAGAACACGGAGAAAATCCATTAGAAGACCTGCACACGTATCAAGACCTTCAACTTGATGCGATTGCTGCGAAAGAATCTTTGTCTCAACGGCAAAGGGCACTAATTGTTTGTGGCTACAATGGGAAGACAACTCGGGTGGAACTGGAGCGCGGAAGGTTCGAGGAACTGACCGCAGAACTCCTTGAAAGATGTCGAACCTTATGTGATGTTGTCCTTTCAGAAGCAGAGATGACATGGACAGATATTGACAAAATCTTGCTGGTCGGTGGTTCAACTCGGATGCCTATGGTGCAGCAGATGATTGCCACAATCAGTGGCAAAGAGATCAATCCACATGAAGTCAATCCTGACGAAGTTGTCGCAATCGGCGCTGCAATTCAGGGAACACTCCGCCAGATATCCGAAGGCGAAACCGAAACTGCAGATATACCTGATGCTGTTATTGAACGGTTTATTGGTCCTGACGGTGCACCGAAAGTAACTGTAACCGACGGTGCCACACACAATCTTGGACTTGTCGTTCTCAACTCTCAACGTGAACATATTATTCACGTGATGATTCCCAAAATGACTGCTGTTCCGTGCGAAATTGCCGATAAGTTTTTGACGGTTGATCACAATCAACCCTCGGTTTTAATTGAAGTAGTGCAAGGGCTTGAACAGGACCAACCCAAGGACGAAATTGACCTATTTGACGAATATAAATTGGGTGAATGTACGCTTGAATTGCCCCCAGGTCTACCCCAAGGTTCTCCAATTGAAGTCATCTACAAGTATAACTTAGACCAGAATCTTGAGGTAACAGCCACATCCCTCTCAAACGATGGAGCAACAGCTATTTACGACATTTTTTCTATTATTGATCGACCGACACTTAATGAAGAGGAAGTTGCCCAAGCAAAAACTGACCTACAAGACCTTGTAGTTGAATAGTTAAAAGATTTTAAAACAAGGCATCCTTTTTAAAAAATAGTGTATAAGCGAGTCTGCAAAGAAATTATCAATAAGCATCCGTTCGCGCTGTTTGTAGCCCCAGCGGGGCGGAATGTTTATAGAAACGCGACAAAAACTTCACAAGCCCCAGCGGGGCGAAATGTGTATAAAATACTGTGAACTTTCTGGTCAATTATGACAAAATTTTACACACCGTTTATGAGCGCGACTTCCACCTCCCTTAAGTTTGAACTGAAGGAACGAATGTATGTCCAAACGCGAGGAATTTATATCATTTATCAATACCCTCAAAACCGCATCCCCAACAATCACCGACAAACAACGCAAGGGGTTCCTGCGATTAGGAGTCCAGCAGCACGGTCTCACCTTTGATGACGCGTCTAATATCCTGAATGCAGCAGGATTGGCTATCGGTGAGACGGTGGATTATTTTCAGGTATTAGGATTCTCTATTACAGAAATACAAAACTTAAAAGAATCGACTATCGCAAGCCAGGTTGAAGCAGCACACAACAAACTTTATAATGCTTCGTTGAGGGCAGGTGGTCGTCCTCGTCCTGATGGTAGAACGGAAGAACAGTGGCGCGTACTCTTGAACCAAGCACGTGATACGCTAATAGACCCACAAAAACGCAGCGCATACATGGCAACTCAACACGAAGAAAGTTTTATAGTCGATGCATCAAAACCCAAAAATCTTGACAACATGGTGTTAATTCCTGCAGGTGAGTTTCAAATGGGTAGCAATGATGACGAATCTTTAGGTGATGAATATCCTATACACACCGTTTTTCTTGACGCATTTTATATTGACAAGTATCCGGTGACCAATGCGCAATATAAGGCATTTGTTGATGCAAACCCACAGTGGAGCAAGCACGACATACCTAAAAAATACCACGATGTTGATTACCTAAGGCATTGGCGTGGCAACAGTTTTCCGAAAACTGTTGCTGATCATCCGGTGGTTAATGTAAGTTGGTATGCTGCGATGGCTTATGCACAGTGGCAAGGTAAACGGCTACCCACAGAGGCTGAATGGGAAAAGGCAGCACGCGGCGGAGTTGAAGGTCAAAAATATCCATGGGGTGACTTTGCCGATCCTTCTATGGCAAATTATGATTGGAACGTTGGCAAAACCACACCTGTGGGAACGTACCCGCCGAACGGTTATGACTTGCATGACATGTGCGGAAACGTCTGGGAGTGGTGTCTTGATGCATATCATGAAGGTGTTTCTATGAGTTCATCACCCCGAAATCCAATTTCCGGTGCTAACACTATTGAATGGATTGCCAACCATTTTATAGATGTTGAGTCAAACCGTGTGTTACGCGGCGGTTCTTGGCGTATTCCAGCGTCGTTTGTGCGGACAGCGAATCGCAACGCGGAATCGCCATCTTTTTCACTCAATGTCATCGGATTCCGTTGTGTCTGCGGAGTAACAACTGAAAGCGGACCACCTTCTATTAAAAATAGGTAAATCTGACCGATTCTGAAAAGAGAACTAACTGATGTCTAAACGTGATGAATTCATTACAATCATTCAGGCGGTTAGAAATGCTTCGCCGACTATTTCTAATGAACAACGCAAAGGGTTTCTCCGACAAGCGGTACAGCAGCATGACCTTACTGTTGAAGAGGCGACTGATATCCTTGATGCATCAGGATTGGTTATTGGTGAGCAAATTGATTATTTTGAGGTATTAGGTTTATTTGCCCCGGAGTTTGAAAACCAAAGTGAATCGGTCATCGCAAATCGCGTTGAGACAGCACACAAAAAACTATATAGTGAATCGTTGAGGGCAGGTGGCCGTCCCCGCGCCGATGGCAGAACAGAAGAACAGTGGCGGACAATCCTAAATCAAGCAAGAGATGCCTTAATACACCCACAAAAACGACACGCGCACCTTGAGAATTACCAGTATGGTGAAGAAACGGGAGAAACACCATCAGCTCCATTATATCTTCAAAAAGTGAATCTTGATAACATGGAGCTTATTCCAGCAGGTGAATTTGAAATGGGTAGTCATGATGGTGAATCATTCAGTTATGAACAACCGATACAGAACGTTTTTGTAGACGCATTCTATATGGACAAGTATCCAGTAACCAATGCACAATACAAGGCATTTGTCAATGCAAACCCAAGGTGGCGTAAAACACAGGGAGTCGCAAGAATTCTCTCTTCATCATACCTTGATAGCTACTACCTGCACCACTGGTATGGGAATAACTATCCTGAAGGTAAAGATGACCATCCAGTTGTTCACATTAGTTGGTATGCTGCGATGGCATACTCACAGTGGGTCGGCAAACGTTTACCGACAGAAGCAGAATGGGAGAAGGCAGCACGTGGTGGGTTGGTAGGTCAAAAATTTCCATGGGGAGATGTCGTAGATATTGGCAAGGCAAACTATGGAAAAAACATCGGTTCTACTACGCCTGTAGAGTTTTATCCTGCTAACGGGTACGATTTATACGATATGGTGGGTAACGTATGGGAATGGTGTCTTGATGAATACGGTTTCTATGGGAGTTTCCCGCATCGGAATCTGTTGTCAGAGGAAGATATAAAAAGTGTGACAAATCATTTCAAGAAAGTCAAGAGTTTCCGTGTTTTGCGTGGTGGCTCCTGGATCACTACAGTTCAAGACTTACATATCTCTAATCGCTGTCCCAATCATCCTCGGTTCACGAATCCTGAGATCGGTTTTCGTTGTGTTAAATCTTTATATTCATGATTCTTTATCCGCATATTCTTAAAGGTTAAGAGATGTCTAAACGCGATGAATTTATTGCATTCATAGATGATTTAAAATCGGTTTCAGCAACTATCACAGAAGAACAGCGCAAGGGTCTTCTGCGCAGAGCAGTACAACAGCATGATCTTTCCGCTGCAGATGCCGTTGATATTCTGAGTGCATCAGGACTGGTGATCGGTACAAAGGAAAACTATTTTGAAGTGTTAGGATTTGCTATAGAAGATTTTCAAAACCAAAGTGAATTGAGCATCATATCGCAAGTTGAAGCAGCACATGAAAAACTTTATCGTGAATCTTTGAATGCGGGTGGACGCGTGCGCCCTGATGGTAAATCAGAAGAACAGTGGCGGGCACTTCTGAATCAAGCGCGTGATACTCTTAAAGATGGACAAATACGTCAAGCACACATTGCAATGCTTCAAAACGATGCGTTACCTCCCACCGAATCTTTCTCTGAAGAAGCATTTATTGATCCGAAGACTGAGACCACTCTATCAAGAACTTCAGAGCAAGATAGTATGGTGCTTATCCCTGCTGGTGATTTCCAAATGGGAAGCGACGATTATGATGCCAACGTTGACGAAAAACCCGCACATACAGTCTACGTAGATGCATTTTATATGGATAAATGTCCCGTGACAAATGCACAATATAAAGAGTTTCTTGATGCGAACCCACAGTGGCGCAATCTTGGGTGGTTTGATTATCATCTTATTTTTAGAAAATATCGAGATACCGACTACTTGAAAAATTGGTTTAAAGGCAAATATCCAACAGGAAAAGCTGATCATCCGGTGAATTGGGTCAGTTGGCATGCGGCGATGGCTTATGCAAAATGGGTCGGTAAGCGATTGCCAACAGAGGCTGAATGGGAAAAAGCGGCACGTGGTGGATTAGTTGAGCAAAAATATCCATGGGGCAATGCGATATATGCTCGCAATGCAAACTTTGATCAGCGTGTTGGGGAAACAACACCAGTAGGGAAGTATCCTGCGAATGAATACGGTCTGTGTGACATTGTAGGGAACGTAGGTGAATGGTGTCTTGATGAATGGAACATTAGATTCTATCAGGTGTCGGAAAGCCGAAACCCAGTTTCAGGTGGTAGTATAGGTAGTATCATAAATACCCTTACAAAACAGAAAAAGCCTCGCGTGATACGAGGTGGTTCCTGGCATTCAGCAGAGCATGAGGTGCGTGTTTCAAATCGCAGCTTCTTACCACCTTGGAAAACAAACAGTCTCACCGGTTTTCGTTGTGTGAAACCGGTATCGTCTTAATTTCTCGTTTGATATGCTAAAAATCAGATACATTTTAAATAGGACTAAAACATGCGTGAACGCGATGCCTTTATAGATTTCATCAATAGACTGAAAGCGGTTTCACCGACTATTACCGACGAACAACGCAAAGGACTCCTTCGTCAAGCAATGCAGGAGCATCAGATTTCAGCGACTGAGGCTGCTGAAATACTAAAAGCATCAGGGTTGATTGTCGGTGAAAAGGAAAATTATTTTGCGGTGTTAGGCATTTCAATTGAGGAATTGCAAAACTTCAGTGAAGATGCTATCGCAGCGCATGTTGATGCTGCACACAAAAAACTATATGCTGAATCATTAAGAGCTGGTGGTCGTCCTCGTGCCGATGGCAGAACAGAAGAACAGTGGCGAACACTTTTGAATCAAGCGAGGGAAACCTTGATTGACCCACAAAAAAGGCAGGAATACGTTGCCATGCTTCAGCACGATGAGGTGGACATGCAATTTGGAGGCGAAGCATCTCCTATCTTTGAATTTTCTGACGTTGACAAGACAATTAGTCAGGAATTAAGCCATCAGACAGTTCCGCCTGATATTGATGTGCCTGATGGCATGGTGTATGTTCCAGCAGGAGAATTTCGGATGGGGGCCGATGACGAAGAAGCAAACGAAGATGAACAACCGATTCATAGCGTTTTTCTTGAGGCGTTCTTTATGGATAAATACCCCGTGACTAATGCAGAATTTGGAGATTTCGTTAATGCAAACCCACAGTGGCGCAAGTCGGATCTGTTCAATGATCATATTCCGATAGATTATCATGATGGTGATTACTTGAAGGATTGGGAAGATGGGACCTATCCGGATGGTAAAGGTGACCATCCAGTCACACAAGTGAGTTGGTATGCAGCAATGGCGTATGCACAGTGGAAAGGTAAGCGTTTACCCACAGAAGCTGAATGGGAAAAAGCGGCACGCGGAGGGTTAGGTGAGAAAAAATATCCGTGGGGCGACTCTATAGAGGCAGAGGCATTTAATTCCATTTACAAACCGGATGATACTACACAAGTTGGGCTTTCAACCGTCAACGGTTACGGACTTTACGACATGAGCGGGAATGTATGGGAGTGGTGTCTTGATGCGTATGATGCGGATTTCTATAAGAGTTCTCCACATAGAAACCCATTTTCAGGTGAAAATAGCATGGAGCAGATTGTAAGACGTTTCACAAACGTTAATATCTCTCGTGTACTGCGTGGCGGTCCTTGGGGCGTCGGTTCCGAGGGTGTCAGAGTTTCTCACCGATTCAAAGGTAATCCTATTGATACACTTCCCACCTTCGGATTTCGCTGTGTAAAGGAAATAAAGTCCTAAACAACTATTTCATCTTTTCAATTTTGCCCGAGATCCAATCGATTCTAAAGGCGAATGATACATGTCAAAACGCGAAGAATTCATTGATGTGATTAACACCTTCAAAACTGTATCACCGAGTATTACCGACATCCAACGGCGTGGGTTACTAAAACAGGCGGTTCAGAATTATGATCTCTCTGTTGAAGAAGCCTCAGAAATTCTAAAGTCTTTGGGATTGGTAGTCGGAGAAGAAGTAGACTATTTTGAAGTGTTAGCGCTTTCAATTGAGGAGATTCAAGGATTAGACGAGCAAGCTATCGTAAGCATTGTTGAAGCGGCGCATGAGCAGCACTATAAAGCATCGTTGCGCGCCGGTGCGCGCATTCGTCCCGATGGTAAAACAGAAGAACAGTGGCGTAATATCCTAAATCAAGCGCGTGAAACCTTAATAGATACACAAAAGCGGAAAGAATATTTAGCTACATTCCTATTCCAAGATGATTTGCCAGAAATTGTTCCGCACAACTTACCTCAATCCGATGACGAATTTGAGGACTCAGAACCAACTCCGGAAAGTGAGATTGAGGATGTCTCAAGTGCCGATTCCGTACCGGTTGCTCCAAGTGTTGATGTTCCTAATGATATGGTATTTATCCCTGCAGGAAGGTTTCAGATGGGCAGTCAGGGTAAAGATGAAGATGGCAGTGGAATTACTACACATACTGTTTACTTAGGTCCGTTTTTTATGGACAAATATCCTGTGACCAATTCGCAATACAAGAATTTTTTGAATGCCAACCCTCAGTGGGAGAAAAAGAAGATACCTGACAATTATCATGACGGTAATTACTTACAAACTTGGAATGGCAACAACTATCCGCGAGGTAAAGCAGACCATCCCGTTGTTGATGTAAGTTGGTATGCAGCAATGGCTTATGCGAAGTGGATAGGTAAGCGTTTACCAACCGAACCAGAATGGGAAAAAGCGGCACGCGGTGGATTAATCGGGAAAATATATCCTTGGGGTGATCATATTGATATAGACATGGCGAATTACGGGATGCATATCAGAAGAACAACACCTGTTGGTGAGTACCCACCTAACGACTACGGTGTCTATGACGTAGTGGGTAATGTGTGGGAGTGGTGTCTTGATGAATACAATGATAGTTCCTCATATCGAAACCCCGGTTTAGATGCTAAAAGCGTTAGTGAAATCACAACAAACTTTTTAAGCATTGCAAGTGCTCGTGTTTTGCGTGGGGGTTCTTGGGCAAGTAGTGAACGCGCTGCACGGGTCAATTATTGCGGATGTGCAGATCCAATTATCACATACTATAGTTACGGGTTTCGATGTGTAAAAGCAATAGACTAATAAACAGTTGTTTCGTTAGTTAATCTGATAATACGAAGGTAAATTGGTAGATGTCCAAACGAGAAGAATATATTACAGTCGTCAACACACTAAAAGTGCTATCGTCAACTATTACTAGTGAGCAGCGCAATGCACTTCTTCAGCAGGCAGTACAGCAATACGACCTCTCTATTGATGAAGCAAATGAAATTCTGAAAGCAATAGGATTAATTGTTGGTGAGCGGATAAACTATTTTGAAGTCTTAGGGTTCTCCCTTGAAGAATTACAAAACCAAAACGAAAAGACCATCGCGACTCACGTTGACGAAGCATATAAAAAACAGTATAGTGAATCGTTACGTGCTGGCGGACTCCCGCGTAGAGATGGCAGGACGCAAGAACAGTGGAGAACACTTCTGAATCAAGCACGTGATACCCTGAAAGACCCACAAAAACGACAACAATATCTCACTACATTATTGTTTCAAGAGGATTTATCTAAAATACCTTCGCATGACACGTCAAATCCTGAAGATAGATATCATGACTCGGAACTGGCAACTGTAAGTCCTCCAGAGGATGCCTTACTGCCGAAGCCTTCAAGTGTCGACTCAGCGCAAGTAGTTCCAACTCCTAATGCTTCTGGAGACATGATGCTAATTCCGGCGGGTGAATTTCAAATGGGAAGCAATAATGGTAAGGCAGATAACAGTGAAAAACCATTACACAATGTTTATGTTGACGCGTTCTATATGGACAAACACTTGGTAACCAATACACAGTATATGGAATTTGTAACTGCTAACCCACAATGGCATAAGTCATCAAAATGGTATGAATGGGGCAAAAAACAGAAGACATCTATTGCTAAGCGGTACCACGACGGTGATTACTTGAAACATTGGCATGAAAATATCTATCCCGAAGAGAAAGCCGATCATCCAGTAACTTGGGTCAGTTGGTATGCGGCGATGGCGTATGCACGCTGGGTTGGTAAACGGTTGCCAACAGAGGCAGAATGGGAAAAGGCGGCTCGTGGTGGACTAACAGAACAGGAATATCCATGGGGCAATACAATTGATTTTTCTCAGGCAAATTATAACAGCAGTGTTGGTGATACCACGCCTGTTGGGGAATATCCAGCAAACAGCTACGGACTCTATGATATGGCTGGAAACGCATGGGAATGGTGTCTTGATACGTACGACGCAGATTATTATACGCACTCGCCGCATCGTAACCCGATTTCTGGCGCGAACACCGATGAATCAGTAACAAATGAATTAACGAATAATACTTCGTTTCGTGTTTTACGCGGTGGTTCTTGGCTTGATTCACCGCAATACATTCGTTCTGCTTTTCGCTATAAAATCAAGCCAACACTTACACTCGCCAGAATAGGTTTTCGTTGTGTGAAGGCAGTAACATCTTAAATTATTGTTTTTAATCCAGTAGCATAGTCTGAATAATACATAGTGGTGGACGGATCAGATGTCTAAACGTGAAGAATTCATTACAGCAATCAATATTCTCAGTGCTGCTTCTCAGTCAATTACAACAGAACAACGTATCGGTCTGCTCCAGCAGGCGGTACAGCAGTATGGTCTCTCTACTCATGACGCTGATGAAATTCTAAAAGCATCGGGATTAATTGTTGGTGAGCGGAAAAACTATTTTGAAGTTCTGGGACTATCTATTGGAGAACTCCAAAACCAAAGTGATACTATCATAGCGGCTCAAGTTGACGAGGCACATAAAAAATGCTACAGTGAATCGTTACGTGCGGGTGGACTTCCGCGTCCGGACGGTAGAACGCAAGAACAGTGGCGAACAGTTTTAAACCAAGCGCGTGATACGCTAAAAGACCCACAAAAGCGGTCTGAACACATCGCAACGTTACAGACTGAAATATTGCTGTCTGTTGATCTAACCTCGCGACAGGAATTCCCTACACCCGAAAAGACATCTTTAGGGATCTCTACTCCAGAAGATATGTTGCTTATCCAAGCAGGTGAGTTCCAAATAGGAAGCAGTAACGAAAGAACAAAAATCCGTAAAAAGCCAACGTATAAAGTGTACGTTGACACATTCTATATGGACAAATATCCTGTGACAAACGCACAATATAAGGTGTTTATTGATGCCAACCCGCAATGGGGGAAACCATCAAAACGTGACGAGTGGAACAGAGTAAAAAAGATCCTATCTATTTTTGGGAAATACCACGATGGAAACTACCTAAAACATTGGCATGGGAACAACTTTCCTGTTGGAAAGGATGACCATCCGGTAACACACATTAGTTGGTATGCGGCGATGGCATACTCACAATGGGCAGGGAAAAGTTTGCCAACAGAAGCGGAGTGGGAAAAAGCAGCACGCGGAGGATTAACAGGACAAAAATATCCATGGGGAGATCTCATGGATTCCAATATGGTGTTTTGTGGAAAAGGTATTGGTGAGACCACTTCGGTAGGACAATATCCAGCAAACAACTACGGTTTGCATGATATAGTGGGTAACGTGTGGGAGTGGTGTCTTGATGAGTATGCTCCGAATTATTATACTTCTTCACCGGATCGGAATCCAGTTGCTGGGGCGAGTACGAAAGAGAATTTAGGTTTTTGGCTATTCAACTTCCGAACCGTTACAACTGATCGCGTTTTACGGGGTGGGTCACTGTTTACTTCATCAGAACCCATTCAGACAGCTATACGTCGTGGGCGTTCACCCCTCATCACCACGTTATATTCAACAAAACTTGTGACCTCTAATTCAACAAGGTTCGCGGCCAACATCGGGTTCAGATGTGCTTGGGATACACAACTTAAATCAAATCATTATAAACTGTTTTGATTCTTACTGTAGATACGTCTACATAATCTTACAAGAGAGAATTGACTATGAAAAATACAAATGATTATATTTTATGGTATGACAAACCGGCTGGACAGTGGACAGACGCGCTACCTGTTGGAAACGGTAGGATCGGTGCGATGGTGTTCGGCGGTGTCCAACGGGAACGCATTCAACTTAACGAAGACACGCTATGGGAAGGTGCTCCTCAAGATACTAACAACCCCAAGGCTTTGGAAGCACTCCCGAAAGTGCAGCAACTGCTTTTTGAAGATAAAAACGACGAAGCGACAAAACTCGCAGGCGAAACGATGTTGGGCGTGCCACATCGAATTAAGTCATATCAATCTTTGGGCGATATTATACTTGAATTTCCACATGGAGAGGTTACGGAATATCGTCGAGAACTTGATCTGGAAACAGGCATAACGAAAACAACCTATCGCTGTGGTAGTGCCAATTTCAGTAGGGAAGTTTTCGCTACGGCAGTAGATAACATAATTGCTATCCGAATTGAATGTGATCCATCAGAGCACATCACTTTTGATGCGACGATGACGCGGGAACAAGATGCCAATGTTGAAACTATCTCCAACAATACCCTTAGACTCAGCGGACAGTGTAGCGATGGTATTGTTAGGTTTTCAGCGTATTTACAATTGAACGTTAAGGATGGGCAGGTTCAGTCGGAAAATGACAGAATCTCTGTCAAAGAAGCGAATGCTGTTACCCTTCTACTTGCTGGAGCAACAAGTTATGTTAATCAAAAGGATGCGAGTGGAAACCCGCATGAACTTTGTGAAAATTATCTTGCATCTGTTGAAACAAAATCTTATGAAGCAATTCGGGCAGACCACATTGCAGAACATCAACCCCTTTTCCGAAGAGTTGACCTTAATCTCGGTTCTACCGATGCAGAAAATCTGCCAACCGATGAACGTTTAGCAGCTGTGAAAGAAGGAGCGGCAGATCCAGGACTCGTTGCACTTTACTTCCAATATGGACGCTATCTACTGATGGGAAGTTCACGACCAGGTTGCCTACCTGCAAACCTGCAAGGGATTTGGAACGAGCACATGAAAGCACCTTGGAATAGCGATTTCCATACTAACATCAACCTACAAATGAACTATTGGGTGCCAGAAGTCTGTAATCTCGCTGAGTGCCACAAACCGCTATTTGACTACATGGAAACACTCGTTGAACCGGGCAATCAGACTGCGAAACGCCACTACGGTGCTGAGGGTTGGGTTGTACACCACCTCTCTGATGTATGGGGATTTACAACGCCTGCTGATGGAATATGGGGTATTTCACCGATGGGTGCTGCTTGGTTGTGTGAGCATGTGTGGGAGCATTACCTTTTTGGAGGAGATGTGGAATTTCTTAAGAAACAGGCATACCCGTTGATGAAAGGCGCTGCCCGTTTTGTACTTGATTTCCTTGTTGAAGCACCTGAAGGGACACCTGTTGCAGGTAAACTCGTCACGAATCCGTCACACTCACCCGAAAACAGTTTCCTTAAGCCTGATGGTGAACGTTCCCTCTTTACTTATGCTGCAACAATGGATCTGGAGATTATTCATGAACTCTTTACGAACTGCATCGCTTGTATTGATGTTCTCGGTGGTGATGTGGATTTCCGTGCAGAGTTGGTCGCTGCCCTTGAACAGCTCGCGCCACTTCAGATTAGTGAAAAGACAGGACGTTTACAGGAGTGGGTATTCGATTATGACGAACCGGAGCCTGGACACCGACACATGTCCCACATGTATGGTCTGCATCCGAGTTGTCAGATAACGCTGCGCGGCACGCCAGAATTGGCGGCGGCGGCAAAGAAATCGTTAGAATATCGGTTGCAGCACGGCGGTGGACAGACGGGATGGAGTCGCGCTTGGCTCATCAACTTCTTTGCAAGGTTTGAAGAGGCAGAAGCGGCTTATGACCATCTACAAGCACTCCTCGCGAGGTGTACGTTGACGAACTTGTTTGATACGCACCCACCTTTCCAGATTGATGGTAATTTCGGTGGTACTGCCGGTATCGTTGAAATGTTGCTACAGAGCCATGCAGGTGAGGTTAATCTACTACCGGCACTTCCGAAGGCATGGGATACAGGATATGTTAAAGGGTTACGCGCCCGTGGCGGATTTGAAGTGGATATGACGTGGGAGAATGGAAAGCTCACTGAAGCGCAGTTGTTATCAACTCTTGGGAATGATTGTTGGGTACGGACACCCGGTACTGTCTCTGTGACATGTGATGGGCAACGAGTTAAGTATTCTCAGTCAAGGGATGTTGTTAACTTTCACACGGAAGCAGGCAAAACGTATACAATTTCGGCTTAACTTGATGCTATGAAGCCCAGAGCTATTAAATTCTCCAATAATTCTACCTTTTCTCTAAAACCTCTTACTGTAGGAGCGACTTCCTAATGGCCTGTCCACTCTAAAATTGCGGGTATAGGTCGCGATTCGGAGATCGAAATCAACGGTATGAATCATGGCGAATGCCAAAAGCGCATTCGTCTTTAGGCATTCACCGCCTACAGAAGATGGTACCTCTTTGTAGGAGGGAACTCCGATTCCCGACTATTACTGATACCTATAATTTTACTATAGTTTGGACAGTTTTTAGTTTTTTAGAGACAAAAAGCAGAAAAGAGGG
>JAPPIG010000096.1:46527-65975 GCA_028820635.1 Candidatus Poribacteria bacterium | reverse complement strand
ATATAATAAAATGTCCGCATAATGTCAATACTTTTCAAATGTAAACACAACCTAGAAGGACAAATAGAATTTTCATCATATTTTGGGATGTAAATATCTTTCCTATTTTATAAGTGCACAGGTTTAACGTCTCCACAAGGTGCCATAAGACCACTACAATACTGAGTGTGCCAATCCCAATAAGAAAAACATTCAGAAGAGCACTCTCATGCGTTGCAGTCAGTATAGTTATCACACTTGAAGTGATAATAATAACAATGAATAGATATTTGATAATGCGATCCACTTTGCTCCTCCTTCCATTATACGTAGGTTAGGTAGTGCAAACAAATCCATAGATGCCAATTGAGTGTATAAGGTTAGGTCTAATAACGAAAACCTTTAGGTTTTTGAATACGATCCCTTCTTACTGCTGATAGTTTTCAATGTCAATTCTGTTCCGGCTTATTCTTAGCGGATATTTTTTCCCAATCCCATAGCAGCACCGTGCCATCATCGCTCCCACTTGCAAATGTCTTACCATCAGGACTAAAGGTGACACCCGTTACAGACGCTGTATGTCCAGTGAACATCTTCAATTGCTCGCCTGTCTCAATATCCCAGAGACGGATAGTCTTGTCTTCACTTCCACTCGCAAGTGTCCGACTATCAGAACTGAACGCAATACTCCAGACCACATCGGTGTGTCCAACGAGCATCCTTACTTGTTGACCTGTGACAGCGTCCCAGAGACGGATCGTGTTTTCATGACCTCCACTCGCGAGCATTATTCCATCGGGACTGAAGACCACGCTATACACTTTGCCTGTGTGTCCTGTAAATGTCTTCAGATGCAGTCCTGTGTTAGCATCCCAGAGACGGATCGTTTCGTCATAACTCCCACTTGCAAGTGTCTGTCCATCGGGGCTGAACGCAATGCTATTAACAAAAGATGCATGTCCTACGAGTGTTTTCTGGTGCGCCTCTGTGGCAGCATCCCATAAACGAATTGTGTTATCCCAACCTCCACTTGCAAACATTGTCCCATCAGGACTGAATGCAAGACTCGCAACCTCTTTATGATCGGAATCAGAATCCGTATGTCCCCTGAACCTTTTGTGCTCTTGCCCTGTAGCAGTATCCCATAAACTGATAGCACCATCATAGTACCCACAGGCAAGTGTCACGCCCTCCGGACTGAACGCGATGCTCTCAACGTAATAGGTCAACCATGTTTTCCGAGGATTACCTGTAGCGGTATCCCATAGGTGAATGCCGTTGTAACTGCCAGCTGCAAGCGTTGCACCATCACCGCTGAACGCAACACAATTCACACTACCGAAATGTTCCGTGATTGCTTTAAGATTCTGTCCTGTATTAACGTCCCACAAGTTAATCCCATTGTAATTACCGCCACTTGCAAGGACCGTGCTATCGGGATTGAATGCGACACACTCCGCACTCCCGCCAAACGTTTCGCGATGCTGTCCCGTAGTAGCATCCCACAGATTAATCTTTTCTCCCGCGCTGGTCAGCAGTGTGCCATCAGAGCTAAATGCAATGCTCTTCATGCGTCCCTGCCCTTTGAGGGTATTTTGTATGGCACCTGTAGCTGTATCCCATAGACGTATAGTGTCGTTCCAACTTCCCCCTAACGTTGTGCTATCAGGACTGAATACAACACTCATATCCCGAACCCATTCAGCATCCGACATAAGGGTTTTGCGGTGCTGTCCTGTGGTAGCGTCCCATAGATGGATAGTACCTCCCTGCTGACGATTCTTCTCACCAGTTGCGAGCATTCTGCCATCGGAACTAAACGCAATGCTTACAATATGTCCCGAACAGTGTATACGCTTTTTGAGCTGTCCTGACCCTATATCCCAGATACAGATTGTTTTGTCTGTGCTGCCGCTTGCGAGCGTTTGTCCATCCGAACTGAATGCGAGACTCGTAATAACCCCCGTTTGGCAAGTAAGCGTTTTTTGATATTGTTTAGTGGTCGCATCCCACAGATGGATAGTTGTGTCGTCCGATCCGCCGACACTTGCAAGCACCCTACCATCAGGACTAAATGCGACACTTGTGACAGCACCCGTGTGCTCCATGAGTAGTGCTATCTCTTTATAGGTCTCGATATCATATATCCAAATACCGATACTACTCGCAACAGCAAGGATAGCACTATCGGGAGAAAACTGTATCTGATAGATGATGCCTTTTCCGAAACGTGCTTTAGCACTTTTAGGTAATTGACTTGGATTCATTATATCTTTTATGTGATTCATAATGTAAATCCCTTCCAAGTGTATTTATAGATTATTGCAGGGCGGATGGTGTTTACTGATAAGATCGCTTACTATCTGAAGGCGAGTGTTCAGGTCTTCCTCAAAATAAATACAAATAGAATTACCTAACCTTTCACGGACACATTTATACCACTTTTTGTGATACTGAATGCTGCTTATAATGTGGTGTTTCTGTCCAATATACAAAGGAATGCATTGCTGATTTTCTGCTCTTGTGAAAATATAAACAGCCCCTTTATCAGGTAGATTATCCGAGTTAATATGGCGATAAGGAAAAGGATGTGGGTGTCGAATGAAACGATACTGCTGTCCTGTCTCTCCTTCAAAAAAGACTGTTTCACCTTCTTTCCTCTTTTCATTCTTCAACCCATCATAAGTTTCGTCTGGTTTGAGGATATGTCCTGCTTGTGCATTGAGTGCGATTTTTTCGATTTTTGTGTAAGGTTTTTCTTCTTTGCTTTCTTTTTTCAAAATTATCATCCTTTTCCCTTTTCTTTTCTGTTAATGGTTTTCACGTCATTTTTGTTCTATCTTACTTTTAGCGGATATTTTTTCCCAATCCCATAGTAGCACCGTGCCATCATCGCTGCCACTTGCAAGCGTCTTTCCATCATGCGAAAATACCAAAGTAGTAATTGTCTCCGTATGTCCAGATAGAGTTCCCATGTCGTTACCGTTTGTATCCCATAACTCAATTCCGGCCCATCTTGTGTCAAGAAGGATTTTGCCATCAGGTGAAAATATTAGCACACTACTAAAACCTCGATGTTTATCCGTAATTCTATCACGTTCTTGGATACCTGTAGGTGTTACGCTCCATAGAACGATACCTTTTGTATCACCGAGGGCAAGGGTAGTATTGTCGGGTGAAAATGCCAACGCACTATGCTTCTCCATGTTAGGTGGTGTAAGTTCACGTTGCGTCGTAATATCCCATACATGGGTTTTCACGTGGGTCCCATTAGTAGTAAGAAGTTTTCCATTAGGTGAGAACGTTAACTTCCTTGGGTGTAGTGCTCCCGTGTTAAATCGGAATAATTCAACACCTGTGTTCCTGTGCCACCCAATTATACTTTCACCACGAATACTGGCAACGAACATATTGTTATCAGGTGAGAATGTGAGTGAATTCGTGTTTCCAGTATGCTGCCAGGGACCAGATATTTCTTTGCCAGTGGTGACCTTCCATAATTGAAGAGGGGTGCTACCTCGGAAAGTGGCCTTGTGGCCACCACTATGTGTCCTGAATGCAATAAAACCTTTGCTGCCTTTTCTTGCAAAAAAGGATGCATCTGATGAAAGTGCTGCGCCAGCGGTAGAGTCACAGTGACCATCAATAAAGGCAACTAATTCATGCTTAGTTTTTAGATCCCATACATCCGCAATGCCGTTAAAGGCTACCGTTGTAAGTTTTGTTCCGTCTTCAGAAAACGCAACTGCTTTCACGGATTCTGTATGTCCACTTTTAAATGTGACAAGTTTCTCTCCATTTTTTGGATTCCAGAATCGGATTGTCCCATCGTTGCTGCCACTTGCAAGGCATCCACTATAGGGCGATGTTCCCTCTGGTGCAAATGTTAAAGTGCTGATAGTGTTTTTATGTCCTAAAAGGGTCGCGCGTTCTTTGTGTGTATCTACATCCCAAAGTTTTATAGTTTTATTGGCATCGCCACTGGCAAGTGTATTCTCATCTGCTGAGAATGCCAGGGCAGTAACCCAGCCTTTATGTCCTAAAAGTGTTGCGAGTTTGATACCTTTCTCTGTATCCCACAACTGCACTGTATTGTCTATACAACCACTCGCTATGATTTTTCCATCCGGCGAAAACGCCAATGCCAGAATACTCATATCCACTTTATTCGATAATCTAACTACCGCATGCCCTTTGAGATCCATCCACCGTTTGCCTGTTGTTGTGTCCCATAGACGAATTCTACCTTCACGAGTTCCGGTGGCAAGACTGCTACCGTCTTGAGATAGGACCGCAGCCTCATAAGAATCTGAAGTTATAACTTTACTGCTGGTGTCCCCATCCCAAAGGGGAAAATCCGACGCTTTCATGCCAGTGTCCACATTCCAACGGATAATAGAAAAGTCAAGACAGGTGAGCGTTGTGCTATCTTGGGAGAATGCGATTGCAGCGGGTGATCCTGCTGACACAAAGATTGTGTGTTTGCTATCAGTATTCACATCCCACAGCTGAATTCCGGGGCTGTTAAGTCCGCCACTTGCGAGCATTTTTCCATCTTGCGAGAATGCCAACGCATTCACTTGTCCAACCCGCTCTGTGAATAAAGCGGTCCCTGTCTCATCCTCCACATCGTATAGCCACACGCCGACATCCGTTCCAACAGCGAGGCGCGTGCCATCCGGTGAAAATCGCATGATATTAATTCCACCTTTCCCGAGACGTGCAATTGCACCTTCAGGTAAGCCCACCTGTGTGTTGTCTTGGCAAAAGCCTGTTGCGATTATTACTACTGTCAATAGAACGGTAATAAAAAGCACATATTTGCTTTTCATAAAGAGTTTTTCCTGTTTTTTGAAATACCATTTCTGATGCGATTCATATTGTAAAACTCCTTCCAAATGTTAAGATACTCAATGGGTTAGAACATATACTGCTATGTTCACAGCCATCTTTGTCGCGAGTTCGCGGACTTCTGGTGTGTCATCTGGATGTACTCTTGGATCTTCCAATCCATCGCCGATATCAGCACTATAAGCATAAAAAAGCACCATTCTGCCATCATGAAAAATCCCAAAACCTTGTGCTGGTTCAGAGTCATGCTCGTGTATTTTTGGGAGTCCCGGTAGATCGTAAAAACAGTGATATATCGGATGTGAGTTTGGTATCGGTTGTAACTCCTGCTTAGGAAAAACTCTGCTGATCTCTCGTCGGAAACTTTTGTCTAATCCGTAATCATCATTGACAAAGAGAAAACCACCATTTGTAAGATATTGTCGTAGTGCTGTAACCTCCTGTTCAGTGAGACGGATATTGCCGTGTCCGACAAGATAGAGCATAGGATATTGATAAAGTGCATGGTCGGTCAATTTGAGAATTACCCGATCATCTGCGGTTTCAATCTCGGTTCGTTCACGGAGTAGACGCAGCCAATTTCCTATAGTGGAAGGATCACCGTACCAATCGCCACCACCGCCGTACTGTATTTGAGCAATAGTAAAAAGTTCACCTGCATGTTGTGTGCTAATTACAACACAAAATAGCAAGCAACAGACGAGAAAAAGGTTCGGTTTTGAAGTATATCTTTTTATCAATTTCCAAATCTTATCAAACATATTTATAAGCTGATTTTCTTTTTTTAACCATTTCAAGTTTGCAATCGTAATGTAAGCGGCGCAATAAATTGCGCGACTACAAACACATTTTTTGCTAATCAGAAGCAAATCGTGCAGAAATGGAATTATACGAGTCCGATGCGTTTTCGTATAAACCATTCCGTGCCTAATAACCCGACAATTGTGATAAGGATGAGCGGATGCGCCCATAAATCGCGTTCTGTATCAACAAAGACAGGGTTTTGCACAGTGTCAATCTTTTCAGGCATCGAGTGAGCGTCTTCAATTGTAAGGTAAACACCTCCGGTATGTTCTGCAAGTTCCTTGAGTAGCACTTCGTTGAGTTGCGGTGTTTCTAATTCAATCAGCTGTGGATGAACGTAAATTTCCATTTCATCTTTTCCCAAAGGTATATTCCCTATTACGCCAGCAGCTTGAATCCGATACGTCCCTTTTTCTTCTACTTTCAACTGAGCAGTATACGTGCCAGAATTTGTTGCCTGATTCTCAGTAGCGGCAGCGCGTGTTTTCAACGGAAATGTTGAACCGCTGGGAGATGTAACCGACAACTGAATTTCAGCATCATCTTGAGGTTGAAAGGTATGTGAGTATGCTCGGACATTGATCTGCGCAGTCTCACCTTGTGCATAAGTCGGTGCAGTAGTTGTGATATATATCCGATTTTCGTCGGATTGCTGTGCCATCCATCTGATTACTTGTGCCCAAAAACGCGGATACACTGTTTGATAAGTTGTCCCTTTAAAAGCACTTACGCCAAAGTCCCAATTCCATATCCCTTCAGCAGCGAAGAGCAGACTTTTTCCCAGACCAACTCGCTGAAAAACCAGAATTGGCTCTCCGCTCTGTTTTTTGATGAGTGTAGTTGTCCCTGCTCTCAGTTGAAAACCGAGAAATACGCGGGAAAGTGCAGGAAGGTTCTGCCAAATTTCGTTATTGCGTTCCAAATTGTCAGTAAGTTGTAACATAGGATGAAATGCTCCGACTCGCGTAAGATCAAGTGAAAATTCGCCATCCTGTTCCCGACATCCATTAGCAGGAATTTGAATCGGAAGTATCCGCGCAAGTTGTGTGTTCCTAAAACCTTTCACGCCTAATGCGTTGTGCGATGGAAGAAAGATAACAGCCTTCCCACGCTGTTCCACAAAATCAACAACAGCCCGTTGCTGCATGGTAGTTAGGTGTTCAGCAGATAAATCTCCTAAAATCAATACATCGTATTCGTAAAGTTCCTCGCGAGTTTTTGGAAACTGCAAAAGTTGTGTATTGAGGTTTTGTGGATAATACCCATCGTTGCGCTCGAGTACTGATTCAGGACGAATTCTTTTAGACAGAACAGCAAAAGTTGATTCGATATTCGGGTCACGTTCCAAAGTGCGTTTGAGGAATGCATATTCCCAACGTGGTCTCCCTTCTAAAAAAAAGACACTTAGTTTTGCTTTCACAACTTTCAAAGTAAAGGTTTTTTCATTATTGGCATTTGTAAGTTCACCTTCAAGGGCAGGGAGTATCACCTTATATTGAAAATTGCCTTTGGTCTCAGGCGTCAATTTTAGTTCAACGACATGTTGCGTGCCATTTACAACACTTTGTCCATTCAAAGTAACAGATTGTTCTGCAGTAACTTGCGGAAAAGTTATCATTGATGCATCAACGAGGCGATTGTTCCCCGATTCACGAAGGGAAACCCGAATTGATTCAGTAGCATACCCTGTCTGCGCCACCGTCACTCGGATAACAGTTTCATGTCCAGTATAGGCAACTGGCAAAACATCAACGTTTTGGATTTGTATATCTTTTGGTGGTTGTGGTGAACCGACACCTAAGGCATAAACTGGAATATTCAAGTCGATTATGTCATCCACTAATAACTTAGAGGCGTTATGTGCGCCATCAGTAATTAACACGATCCCTGCGTTTGGTTGTCCTCTCCACATTTGTGCTGCTTCACGGATAGCAGAGGCAACATTGGTAAGTGTGCCTTTCGGTTCAAAATTTTCCACAGTGGTTGTACCTTGGTAGAGAACTGAATCGAAACGGTAGAGATGGACATTGTAATCATTGTTCAAGGCATCTAAAAAATTGCTTGATTCACCGTATAGCAATTGGTTCACTTGGCTCATCCGTGAGGTATCAGATTTGCCAGAATAATTGTCTTCTAATTGCATACTCCGTGAGGTATCAACCAATATAGATAGATGGGATATAGGTGTAACATCTCTCTTTTCTATAATTACGGGTGCTAACAGACAACAAAGTAAAATTGCAATGGCGAAAAATCGTAAAGCGATGAGTGAATATCGGAGTATGCGGCGTAATGGGTGTCCTATCCTGAGATACCCATATACTGTGATGCTAACAGTAATGATAATACCAAGTATTACTGCCCACACCGGCCAATAGTATGTGAACTGCATTCGGTAAGTGCTTTCTTTATATAATCTATCAAATTATATCTTGACATAGCGGTCTCTGTCAATAGATTTTTAGTATAATGCAGAGGTATTCAATTGTCGTTTTTTACCTGTTTTAATCGAAAGGTCGCGAGCTGGAACTCGCTCCTACAGGAAGAGGCTTTTTTGAGAAGGTAGAATTATTGGAAAATTGGATGGTTCTGACGCATTTTGATAAATAGGTTGACAAACATTCATACCTTTAGGTAGAATTACAAGAATAAACCTATTCTCTTACTAAAGGGGACAAAAATGGCAGACGAAAATGGTATGAACGAAATTGCTGAAAATACAGATCAAAACACTGCAGGAAGTGGATTTATTGTAAACGTGGATCAGATTCAATCCATTGATATTCCACTTCAATTTAACCGCATCAAAACAGATAATGGCTGGGTTATCAATATACTTGAATCCGGACGAGTAATAATTAACTTTTTAACCAGTATGAGAAAATTGGAAACCGCACTAATGTCGGGCGATAGGATTGAGCGAGATGGTGACGACATTATCATAATCCGTAGCCAATCAGCCGATACATACCGATCACAACGAAGCACTTCCTCATTAGCGCGTTCTCGTGAAGAATTGCTGGCAACTGAACCAACTGGAGAATAAGGAATTTCCAAATATTACCAGTGTTTTGTTTGCTAAAAGTATAATTCGGGAAGATCAACCCATCTAATTTTGTTTGAGTCATATCATGATGAGGTTTTCCAATATGGGAGGTACCAGCCATTTTAGAACGTATTCATAGACTTATTTCGAGTTTAAAGGGCGGAACAATGGTACCGACAGCAGTGGTACTCAGCCCTGAAAGTTATGCAGAAGTTGTCGCTGAACTCCTTGAAGCATCAGAACCAGAATCTGATGAGACACAAAGACTTGAACATCAACTCGGATTGCCTCCTATCTCAGTTCAGTCGGAGGACACCGATATCGTCGTTGTAAAAGAATTGGTGCCAAACCCTTGTCCAATTTGCCATCATCCGCTGAAGTTTCTTCGCGAATTGATAGAACGTTTTGAGAATGAAGAAACGAATCTGATTAGATGTCCGCTTGGACACCGTTATTCAGGCATGATGAAAGTTTACCATCTAAACATATTTCAGCAATCGGAAAATCCAGAAACGGTGGAAAAAATTGCCGAATGTCCAACATGCGGTGGAAAAAAAATCCAGTACTTGGGGCCTACGGAGATGTTCTGTTTAGATTGTGATTGGGATAGTGGTATGATTGCTCGTTACCGATTGTAATACCAATTCTAATAAATACTCTCTCATTAAGAGATTCAACTGTTATTGTCTGCTGAACGGACCTTTCTTCTGTAGGAGCGACCTCCTGGTCGCGACCGGGAGGTCGCTCCTACAAGATATTCCCGAAAATGACACATTATATATTAGAAATGGTATAACTTTAATTATAGACATTTAAGTGATTAAGCGCGCTCCGAAGAACGCGCTTAAAGTGTGTGGGTTTTCGTGAGGGATTCCTCTTTTTTACTGATATTAGTACATGTGGTCATCATGAGGGTCAGCCGCTTCAGAGAAGTCGGGTGGTTCTTCAATCTCTGTAATCAACGTCTCAGTAGTCAAAAGCAATCCGGCAATACTTGAGGCGTTTTGTAGTGCTGACCTAACAACCTTCGTTGGGTCAATAACACCGTAGTCAATCATATCACCGTATTCCTCTGTAGCAGCGTTGAATCCGTAGTTACCTTCACTTCCCTCAACTTGTGCAAGGACAACAGCACCTTCAAATCCAGCATTCTCAGCGATTGCCCGAATAGGAGAACGTAAAGCCTCTCTCACAATGTTGAGTCCTGTATTTTGGTCACCATCAAGTTCCAGTGCTTCAATTCCGGAAATAGCTCGCAACAAGCTGATCCCTCCGCCAGGAACAATACCTTCTTCAATAGCGGCACGGGTCGCGGAGAGAGCATCTTCACAACGTGCCTTTTTCTCTTTCATTTCTACTTCAGTCGCTGCACCCACGTTAACAACAGCCACACCGCCTGCCAGTTTCGCAAGACGTTCTTCCAGTTTTTCACGGTCATAATCGGAGGTCGTGTCTTCGATCTGCGTGCGTATTTGTGCAACTCTACCTTCAATGCTCTCTTTTGCGCCGAAACCTCCCACAATAGTCGTGTTATCTTTGTCAATCGTAACACGTTGAGCGGTTCCCAGCATGCCGATAACAATATTTTCTAAGCGGATGCCAGCGTCTTCAGAGATTACTTGACCCGCTGTCAAGATAGCAATATCTTCCAGCATCTCCTTGCGTCTATCCCCGAATCCCGGTGCCTTAACAGCTGCAACTTCTATCGTTCCCCGTAGTTTATTCACCACTAATGCAGATAAAGCATCACCTTCTACATCCTCAGCAATAATTAGCAAGGGACGGCTGAGTTGCATGACCTTTTCCAGAATCGGTGCAATGTCCATAACCGCACCGATTTTTCCAGTATTAATGAGAATAAACGGATTCTCAAATTCAACGACTTGTGCTTGGAGGTCTGTAACAAAGTGAGGCGAAAGGAATCCTCGGTCGAACTGCATTCCTTCAACAATGTCAACGGTCGTTTCAGAGGTTCTTCCCTCTTCAATGGTTATGGCGCCATCGTTCCCAACCTTCTCTATTGCGTCTGCGATGAGAGTACCAATGTTGCTATCATTGGCAGGATCATTGGCTGCAATTGACGCTACCTGCAAGATTTCTTCATGCGTGTTAACTTCGCGACTTTGGGCAGCGATTGCACTTACAGCAGCGTTTACTGCTTTGTCTATACCGATCTTTAACTGCATCGGGTCAGCCCCAGCGGTAACGTTTTTAAGACCTTCGTGAAGGATCTCCTGACCTAACAACGTAGCAGTAGTCGTTCCATCACCAGCAACATCGTTTGTTTTGGTTGCGATAGATTCCAGCAATTGAGCACCCATATTCTCGTACGGGTCTTCAAGTTCAATTTCTTTTGCGACAGTGACACCATCGCATGTTACCAGCGGCGCACCGAAAGATTTTTGGATCACGACATTGCGCCCACGCGGACCGAGTGTGACTTTTACTGCATTGGCAAGCGTATCGGCACCGCGTTTGAGTGCAACCCTCGCCTCTTCGTCAAAGATTATTTGCTTTGCTGGCATTAAATTCCTCCTCAAATAATTTTAAAAATAACTCTCTGTAGTGTTTTATTGATATATTTAAATTATAACATGCACGGAGCATAAAGTCAATTTTTTAGCGTTCTGTAGGCGTATATATATGTCAGGAACCACAACCCTTCTAATTGTGAGGGAATTCCTATGCCCAACCCATGTGAAATTTCTAAATATCGGGCAGGCACAGGGCCCCTACAATCAGAGTTGTGTTGACTTCGTCAAAAACTTTACATACCCATTATTGGATATAGACTGAGTAAATTTATTGTCCAAATGATTGCTTCAGACTACCCCAAGTGAGAGACAACTTTTGAACAGGATGTACATCAAGTGATCCTTCACCTAATGAAATTGATGTAATAATCGGGACCGCTCCCGTTTCTAAAGAGATTGCATCAATTGAGACAATCTCTGTATTTGGATGTGGGTTTTCCCATTTCGTGGTAATCAATCCAGCTTTGTTGCAAGCCGGTTTTTCGTTCGCTGTCCATCCCCATACAGAATTTTTATCCTGAAAATTCTTTTCAATATGGCACCAATCATGGGAATTAAAACCTGTTGTCATCTCAAGGGTTTCCTGTTTCCCACCTCGGTAATTCATGACAAACTTGTAACTTGGTCCTCCACCATGCGACCAGCCGGTTGCATGGAAAAAATAGATAGATTTTGCTACGCCTTCAACAACGATGTCATTAACAGCCTTCGGCCATCTTTGCGCATTAGTTCCGAAGAGGACAATACCACCGTCTATAATCTGAAATTTTACCTTTTTGTCAGGTCCCTCAAATTCTCCTATTTCACCTATAGGAAGGAGTGAGTAGGTATTGTCACCTGCATTTAACGTCCACCATTGATGTCCTACCAGTTTCGTGTTTGAGTGTGGTTCAAGGTCAATAGGCACGAATTCTTCCAATGTAAGTGCTTGTTCTACACCAAAAAGTGTAACAGCACAAAACATTGTAATTATTAGAAGCAACTTAACTAACTTCATAATTAATTCCTCCTTGTTTTTATTGCATGCAGTATAATTACAATTGTAAATAGTGTCAACAAATTTAGCAGAGCCATTCAATTGTAGTGAAGTACTCTTGTGGGAAGGTTTTATAATACCATTTCTAATTGACAAAGTATCATTCCGATTTGAGTTTCTTTGTAGGAGCGACCTCCTGGTCGCGACCATGAGGTCGCTCCTACAGAAGAAAGATTGCATTCTTCCAACCGATTTTCTAAATAATATTATATCATTATTTAGAATTGGTATAACAACAAAAGCGTTTGTGTCGCGCAATTCATGCGTCTCATTTAATTTTTGGAAACGTTATCTTTTATTCATAGATTAGAAAACTCAACAGTTGAACACCTCAGCAGACTTAGTGTCTATTATCCTTTTTTGGAAGAAGGTACTGCTGGCTCCACATACAATGTCTTTTCATGCGTATAGTGGACGTAACCCGCAACGTTGCCTTTACGTTTCACAACATAGCGTGCCCATGTATAATCCACAGGGACATAGCTTGAATGGTGTGCTTTGCTGTAGTACGCGGCAAGCTGAGCGGCTTGTAATAAAGTGGGCATGGGAATGTCAGGACGGTTTTCTGGGTTACGAATGATGACGTGTGACCCGTGAATTTGCTTTGCATGGAGCCACATATCACGCGGTTTGGCAATCTGGCGTAAAAGCAGATCATTGGATTGACTATTACGCCCGACATAGATATGAAAACCGTTGGTAGAGATGTATTTTCGGAAGGGTCCCTCGTTTTTTTCCTGTTGCTGCTTATTTCGTTGTTGTGTTTTCAGATATCCATTTTCAACAAATTCAGTATGGAGATGGTTTAATGCCTCAAGCGTATCCGCCGATTCTACTTTGGATTCACACGAACTTAAGACTTCTTGTTCTGCTTCAAGTTCAGCAAGCCGTTGCTGAATCTGAGAATAGCCGCGTTTTGCTTTCGTGTATTTTTTGAAGAAAGTTTGGGCATTTTCGGATGCTGTTTGTTCTGGATTGAGCGGGATCGTAAGGGTTTCAAGATCAGGACTGTAGTAGTTTTGGAGTTCAACCTGTTTTTGTCCACGAGCAATTTTGTGTAGATTAGCAAGTATAAGTTCGCCTTGGATACGATAATCTTCAGATTTTTCCGCTCGCTCTAAATCATCGTATAGTCCCTTCTCTTTTCGCTGCAGGAGGTTTTTCTGTTTTTCCAATGCCTGTCTAAGCGTATGTTTTTCTGATACCTTCTTCTCTTTCAAAGTGATCGCGTCGTAGTAGGCTGTGAGTGTCTCGCTCATTGTGTTAAAAGTTTGAGAGGAGGCACTTGGAAATTGATGTAAAGGTATTGGTGAGGCAGTCAAAGGATTCTCACTATCCATAATCAATTGCGGAGAAGCATGGTTAGGATCAAAGTAGGCAATTACTTGTTGGTATGCCTCCCATAGCTCAGCTTTTTCTGCACGTGCGATAATCTCTTTCGCGAGCGTTGGACTAAGTCCGTCAATCTTATTAAAAAGTGATTTCCAAGTTACATCTGACGTTGAAAAATGTTCTGAGAAAGTTTCTTTATTCAGATTCAATGGGTCTAACTTTGTCTGCTGAGGTGGCAACGAATAGGTCTCACCGGGCAACACTTCTCTGTATCGACTCATTGTTTCATCAATATGTTTCAGACATTCCAAGATTCTGTCGTCGGTAGCATCAATTAGAATGATATTGCTGTGTTTTCCCATAAATTCAGCAATGATTGCCTTACGCGGAGGTAGAATCGGTTCATCAGATTTGGGTTGGACGGTTATTTTCAAAATCCTATCCCAACCGAGTTGTTCAATTTCGGTGATAGTGCCGTGTTTGAGATGTGTTGAAAGAAAATCAGCGAAATAGGACTGTTTTTGTCCGGGAGGCGGTTTCTGGATTAGGTGTGCGCGGGCATGCACGGCATGTGCAGATATAGTTAACCAGTGCGTATCTATGCCCTGCCCAATCTTAAATGAAAAAGTACTGGGATTTGCTTGCTCAATATGACGAATTGTGCCACCTAAAAAGGCTTGGCGTAACTCGTGCGTAACAAGGCGAAGGGTTAAACTGTCAAACGACATGGGAGGAGTCTCTCTTTGTGGATTCCTAAGCAGTAATATAAAATCTGCAAACTTCACAAATTTGAGGAAACATTAAACAAGCAACTACACAGTTTGCTCCTAATGGTACCTTTTCAAATCCTGCGTCACTCCTCGGAGTTGTTTATGAATTTCTGGTGGGACGCGCGGATTAAATGGGCCTCCGGCTCCTGCTTCAACATCATCAAAACCGCTTAAAATCATTGCTTCAACAACAGCAGAATAGTTATACACGCGCTCGTTCATGAAACGGACCTCTTCAAGTGGTGCAATGTCTGCTTCAATGCGTGCAGAGGTCTCGTAATCGCCACGACGTTGGGCATTATTGATTTCGTCTGAAGCGCGTGCATAAGCGACTGCAATACCGGACGTATGTCCTTTTGTGCCGAGTTGTGCTGGACGTGTGCACCTGTCCCCGATACCCCACATCACAATTCCACTGCCGCCAACACCTTCAATAAGTGGCTGTACATCATTTTCGTCAGTGCCAATTTTTACACCAATAAAATGCGGCGAATCGTTTAACAATCGGATAACCGCTTCTAAGTCGCGTTTTTGCCGAAAATAGTAAAGAAATCTTGCATCACATTTGCTTCCGTAATGTTCACCTAATTTCATATATTCTTCATAGATACCCTCGGGATTTGAAACCCCAGTTAATGGCATTAACAGATATGCGTCCGGTGGTTTATTGAGTTCAGACTGTGCTTCAATGAGTTGTCCTGCTTGTCTAATTGGATTCGGAACGATTCCTGATATGAGGATACCGTCATCACCCATCTGTTGACCTGTTTTTTCAATGAGTCGTAACTGCTGCGTTTCAGCGATATGGTGTATTAGGCTTGTTCCTGCAATGGCGATGACGCGTTTTCGCCTTTCATCAAGGTAGTTGTTGGTCATCAAATAGTCAATATTCTTTGCATGCCCAACATAATCAATCTTGTTCTCTTTGAAAGGAATAATTGGAATTGCTGTAACCGAATTTAGAGCGTCCAAAAGATGTGTTAACGATAATGGCATAAGTTCCTCCTTTTAAAACTTTTTCTTAAAAACGAGTATCCCTGTGAGTGCTCCTGTAGACGCATCAGTTTGCACACCTATCTCAAGTGAACGAGTCTGTTGTTGTTTTTTGTTCCAACGTTTTGTCGTGATACGCGCTTCCACCGCACTGAAAACATGGTTTAAAATCACCAAACCTAAAACTGTACGTGCGTTTTGAAATGTGTCATTTGCTTTTTGTCTCAAGTCAAAAGCCTTCAACCGATATTTTGAATCAAACTCAATAGTGCTATCTCGTTCATTTTTTAATGATGGATCGAGGTCTTTCCAGTACCACTTGCCTGTACGATTATGCGTTTCTTCTGAATCATAGACATGATTCCAGTTCTCATATTGTGTGGCGTGTTCAAAATCTTCAATTGGGTCCCACGCTTGAAAATTCCCAGGACCTTCAAAGATTATATTATTCCTGACGACCTCGCGGTATTCGTCACGAGTGTTCACGGCATTGTTACGTAGGATAAAATAGGTAACGAACAAACCGACCTCTGCAGCCGTATAGATATAGCCGTGCTTGGCACCCGTGTACAGCTGCCCCATGCCCGGAATAGCAAGTGAATATAGAAATGCTTCATTTGGGGACTTCAGGGATACAATGTTTTCGGTTGTTGCCGCTGAAACAGTAGATTGTTGCGCCAGCACTCGGATTCCAAGCTTAGAATCCAGATGGAAATATGTTAATGGATCTGTCTGGGATTCATTCGATGATAGACACACACCTGACGAACTACAGAAAATTGTCAGACATATAATAATAGTAAGGTTAGATTTCACTTTATTGATGTTACCTCAAAATAACGAATAATATTAAAAGGCGACGACTCCTGTTGCTTCAATAAGCCGCGCTTGACTTGGACCAAAACGGGGTCCGTAAGTTATGTCTAAATTGAATAGATATAATTTTATTCCAATACCGTAAGTAATATAATCTGTTATCTCAGGGAGATTAATTCCTGGTTCGGATTTGTAGCCAACCCTTAATGCTAATAGATTACCAAGCCAGTATTCTAAGCCAAGATTTTTTTGTAGATGTCGCCATTCAAATGCCCGAAGACCAACACCTCTATCGGATAGCAACTGCTGTTCCGTTAGTTTTTCAGCCCTGTCTACGTTAAGCCGTTCCAGATCCGCGTGCAATTCCGCCTCATCTTCTGTCAATTTATCAATATACGCTGAAATTCCACTTACGAAGCGAAGATGATTAAACCTATCATGGTAGAGACTCGTGGAAGTGCCAATCCTGAGCATTCTCGGTAATGGGTCCGCTTGGTTTTCATCAATAAAAGAGATACCGGGTCCAATGTTCTGTACGACCACACCTAAAGTTGTAGGTATCAGATCGAAAGGCAGAAGATACTGCATTCCCAAATCAACGGCATAAGAACTTCCGCTTTCTCTGCCGAGTACCATCCGAATCATTTTACCATTAATTCCCGCAACTAAAGAATCTGTTATTCTATCAGCATAGGAGAAGGTTAAAGCCATGTTAGTTCCAAGGCTTTCTTCGCGAAGGACATCGGGAGAATCACTCGTTACTTGAATAGTGCCTTGTCCTTGCAACTGAAGGGTTGCACCAACAGTTCCAGCGTTTCCAAGTGGCATTGCACCAGAAATGAAAGTGTAGTATAGCCCTTCACCTGCTTCACCAAATGGTGCACTATAATCTGTGTAAAACATAGAGGCTTGTGCCCCTTTTTGACCAGCACGTAATTTGCTTTCCGGCATCTCCGCCAACCCACTTGGATTCCAAAGCGATGCGGTCACATCTCCGGACATAGCGGAAAATGCGTCACCCAAGGCTCTTGCACGTGCACCACCCCCTAAGTTCAGAATTTGTGCACCTGTCCTCCCCGGACCCGCAAAGATTGAGGTTGGCAGAAAGAAAACTACCGAAAAAAGTAATGTCAAAAATCTCATCATAACAACACACCGTACTTTTATAGGAACTGTAATAAGTCACCTACAAACACGCCTCCTCTTTATCTATATTGTAAACATCTTTGTCTATATTTATTATAACACATATTCTAACGTAAATCACTTTTTCTGGTTTACATTGAATAAAAAGAAACGCAAAAATCGGTTTTGGACGCTTGCACGTTAATTTTTAATTTCATTATGTTGCATTTTCGTTTCGTGATACATGACATCGTGAAAATTAGATAAACAAGCATTCAAAACGAATACATATCTAATAACATGGTTACTATTTTATAGTTAGGGGAATAGTTTAAATATACCAATTATAAGCAAACCCATGCTTATAATTATACCTATATTCCATCTTAAATGTGAATTCAGATCTTTGCGTATATCGGATTTAAACTTTTCCATTTCTGTTCTAATAGTTTCTATTTTTAATCCTAAATCCGCATGATCTTGTTCATTTTTAATAAAAAGGTTCTTAATATCAGATAATTCTTTCAAGACATGTGATTGAAATTGATTAGTATCCATTTTTAATCCTCCAGTGAAATTATTATAGGCAGGTATCCAAATAACGGATACCTGCCTTTGGTCGTTTGTATATGCTATAAAGTTACATGATGTTTCTATCGGTCACAAGCGTTGCAAGCGCCACCTTGATTCCAGCAAGTGCCGCAAAGTGTGCCGTTTTCACATTCGTATAACCATTGCATAGCTTGATCCAGATCTCCTTGGCGAGCTTTAACTTCTGCTTCTGCATCTTTTACCTTATTATAGTGAGATCCAATTGCTACAACTGTTCCTGTTATACCGCCAGCCATATATCCGAAAACGATACCTCCAACTATACCAGGACCAGGCAGTATAAAACCAAATATCCCGCCTCCTATTGCTGAACCAATTGCTACGTATTTGCCTTTTTCTCGTATCTCACCAATATATCCCTCATCATTCAAATTATCAAGCTTTTCTTGGGCAAGTCTTAAAGCTTCTTGACGAGCTATTATCATTCCTTCTATTGTTTGCTTTTGCCCGCAGTGTGATATGGCATAGGTCGTAAAAAAATGAGATAAAAGGTAAATTGCTAAAATAAGCGCAGTAAGATTACGGTATTGTTGACTTCGCATAATATAATTCTCCTAAAATTTGTATACAAGTTATGGGTGTATCGGCTTATCTTTGTTGACTGCGAAAAGATCTTGCTTGACCTGATCGAATTCTGCATTGTTCTGATTGAATGCAATTCGCCATGCTTGACGTTCTGTCAAAATATAATCAGCATCTTGTGCAATTTCATCAAGAGACTTTCCGTCACTATGATTAGCTAAATCATTGAAAAATGTATTTAATACTTCAGTCTTTTCTGGATACATTTCCAATGCTTCTTGACGTGCCAATTCCATTTGCTCAGGATCTGCATGTTTAAATAAAGATAACAAAGTGGATCGTCCATCACGAGAAGATTTGAGCTGAACATCAGCAAGTTCTAATGATCTATCAGTGCTTGCCAATAATCTCTTTGTAACTTCACTTTTTCGAACTTTCCACTGTTGCATTGCTTCATTATATGTCATGCCTTTATAGATACCCGATGCATACCTTTTTTCAGATGCAACTGTGCCATTACTTGTATTCGTAGATTTAGGAGTTTCAGTCATGCTGCCATTCCGTTTTGACTTAGATAAACTTACATTATTCAACAGGTTTTTATGGCCCTGTTCCGAGTGGGTTTGATACGTCTCAGATTTTCGTTTATCAGATTGTGTCAGTTGTTCAGTTTCTAATTTATCTTGCTGAACTAACTTGTCAATCTCAATACTATCTTTCTTAAGTTGACGTATTTCTAATTGGTCAGGTATAAATATAGTAACAGTTAATACAATAATACCAACAACAAAGCACGTTAGAAATTGAAAAAGCCTGCTTTCTAAAAGTTTGTTTTTCATCAAACTATCCTCCGTTTATACATATTATTCTCAAAACATTAAAACAAAAGTCGGTTGCATCTGCAATTCTGCTTGACAAACACAACCGACTTAACGTATACTGTTACCTTTAATATGCATCAACAGTTCAGAATAAAAAGATACCCGCAAATTGCAGGCCTTTCAGATGCATCTCGTAACAGATGCATC
>JAPPIG010000096.1:0-46427 GCA_028820635.1 Candidatus Poribacteria bacterium | reverse complement strand
AAAAAGATACCCGCAAATTGCAGGCCTTTCAGATGCATCTCGTAACAGATGCATCATGAGCATGTGCAGGAGCGGCTTAACTGGACCCTTTGGCAAAGGGGTTGGATTGAAAGGAAATTAACAACTTTTCAATCTCGTGGGTTCGAATCCCACCATGCTCTTTAAATAACAGTTATACATCTTGTGCATATCGCGCGATTAGAACGTTACTTAATACGCGCGAACTGTCAACTGTTACTAATTATAGTATATAAAACTGTGAATGTCAAATAAATTTTCTAATTATTACTGTGATTCGACGAATATTCTTTGAATTACAGTAGCAATTATAGAATAAATTGATGATTCATAGGACCCTGGTATTAATAGGCCCTGGTATTAAACCTCCATTAAACTATATTAACATACTCTCGTTAATAAACTTATCAAAGATACTATCTATCTCTCTATAGTTATATTTATAGCATGCCTCAGCTACATATAAAGGCGTATATGCTGTTTTATAGTGATGATGCGAACCATACCATGCACGTTTTAACAAACTCCAAAAACCCTCTATTGTATTGGTATGCACGTCACCGTCTACATATTGTTCTTTATGATTTATGATATGATGTTTCATTTCCTGACCGACCCGTTGATATGAACGGAATTCGTCCGTCATCAATTCAGAATCCGCCATTTTAACATGTTTCTGAATGAAACGCAATATAGACCGACCCGTTAAATCCGTTGCCAATTTAGCAACGACCTTACCGCCACGCTCAACAACTCCAATTATAGCATCTTTATTCGTGCCACGCCCACGCTTAGACGGCTCACGATCCTCTTTCTTATTACGCTTACGAGGCTTGCCTCCAATATACGTTTCGTCCGCCTCAATAATACCCTGCAATAAAACATTGCCTTTCTTTGACATTTCACCGCGTATCTTGTGCATCATTGACCAAGCCGTAGACTGATGCAAATCTAAATCACGTGCTAATTGATGACTGGATAAACTTTTCTTTGCGTTTGCCATCAACGATATAGATAAAAACCACTTTTGCAATGGCATCTTAGTTCCGTGAAATACCGTGTTGCACGTGACTTTGAAAGTTGCTCGGCATCCGTGACAATCCCACCGACCAATACGACCTGTGTTTTCTTTCTCATTTCGTTTGTAGACCTTACGACTATCGCAATGTGGACAACGTGGGTCACCGTTCCATCGTATTTTTTCTAAATGCTCAATACACGCATTCTGATCTGGAAAACGCTCCATCACCTTGATTAAATTCATCAGAAAACTCTCCTTATTGATTTTCACTTGCATTTTTCTGACGAATTAACGTATAATAGTATCTCGCGTTTGCAGAAAAATGCATACCATTTTTTCTGTTATGGGGTTGTTACAGCAACCCCATTTTTATTTGCATTCTCACATAATATAGACTATAATTAAACTGTTGACTAAACTATCCATTTAGTCAACATATACCGATTTGGGTAAACATCAAGGGTAGGTAACCGTTACTTGCCCTTGATGTTTTTGTATCAACGTTGATGTATTTCATACATTAATTATATCACAAAATGACACAAAATGCAAGTTAAAATGCATAAATTAACATCATTTAAACACAAGCCCAGCCTATATTAATGACAATTTCAAAATTGCATTTGTTGAATTTTAATTAACGATTTAAGCGTCCGAAACCGATTTTTGCGAAAAGAAATAGGCAGATATCCAAATGGGTACCTGCCTGTGGAGAGCAAAGAATTTCTGCGTTCTGCTCTTATGGAATGTCCGGTATTTGCGCTTATCGGACCTTTTTGATGCTTGCCCATTTGGTTGTGAGTTTGGCTTTAGGGTTTACGGGATAACTATCATCGCCTCCTCTTTTATATTCCACATCCCTATATTGATGTGTGGGATAACTGGTTCTATGCACACGCGGAGGCTGAATATGTATATGATATAAGAATTACAGACTATATTAGATTTGAGGGTATCTTTTACATCGCAAAACCTTCTTAGGATAACCCTGGAGATACAGATATAGCATCTATGGAAGTGATATGTTTGGCAGATGGTATTGAGATATATCGTTCAGGTATTTTATTTGGTCAAAAAAAATCAAGTGGACAATATTTATACAATTGCTTGTGACATACCCGCAGGAACACGCACCTTTACGATAAAAGTGTCAGCTGGACCTAATGGCAATTTTCATGATCATTTTGTATTAGGCAATCCACGTCTTATCTACAGTGAGTCTACACCACCAGAAGATACAAAGCACACGGACGTAAACAGCGATGGCACAGTCAATCTTGTAGACCTCGTTATCGTAGCATCGCGCTATGGCGAACGGATAACAGGCGACCCCACTCCCAATCCTGACATCAATCGTGATGGCGTTGTAGACATTAATGACATAATCCTTGTCACAGAAGATATGCCACCTATAGCAAACTCACCAGCAGCAGCCTTGCCAACGCGCTTATTCCCAAATTACCCAAACCCCTCTAATCCGGAAACTTGGATACCGTTCACCCTCGCAAAGCCCAGCGATGTGTCCGTCACTATCTATTCGCTGAGTGGAGAAGTTATTAGAACGTTAGATATAGGACACAAGGAGGCAGGTGGATATTTGAGTCGTGAACGCTCAGCATATTGGGACGGAAATAACAGACACGGTGAACCTGTAGCAAGTGGAATCTACTTTTACACGCTATCAACCGTAGAATATATTGCAACCCGAAAGTTACTGATAAAGAAGTAAATTATTGGGTATATAGTTGTCTGAACCAGGATTATCAGGATTTACAGATTTCCAAGATTGATTGAGTATCCGCACAAATAAGAAAATCCTGAAAATCCTAAAATCTTGTAAATCTTGGTTCAGAAAATAAATCTTACATCTTAGAAAATAAAGGCGCGCTTACAAAGCGCGCCTACAATGTGTTTTAATCAATTTTATTCATAAGGATTATCAGACGTTCTTACTTTAATCGCCTCCGGTGTCAATGCACCGAGCGGTGCTTCACCCTTAAGCACGCGTTCAAAATCGTCAACAATCATATCCGCAACGCGAAGATTGGCATCTTTTGTTCTACCTGCAATGTGCGGTGTATGCACGACGTTATCCCTATTTCGCAATTCGTCATCAATAGGCACCGGCTCTCTGTCATAGACATCAAACGCACCAGCGAGTTCGTCTTTCACAATCCGTTCGCGTAAGGCAGCCATATCAACAGCGTGTGCACGGGTAATAATGACAACTAACGCCCCTTTATGTAAATGATAGATACGTTCACGATTTAGCAGGTGTCGTGCGGATGGAGTCGGTGGAACAGAAACAAACACTATATCTGCCCTGTCAACGAGTGTGTCCATATCAACGCGCTCAACATCCCATTCTTGTAGCAGTTCATCGGGAACGAATGGGTCGAATCCCATAACGGTTGCACCGAAGGCACGGCACCACTGCGCGATTTTTCTGCCAATCTGTCCAAGTCCGATAACACCGATCTGTTTTGTACCAAGATCACCGTTTACAAAGTCAGGGTCATCACAGAACTGATGTGCAACGGGGAGTTTGTCTGGTCCCCATATTGGGTCGCTCCAATTCCAAAGTTTTTCGCCTTGTGCCATCTGCATGTGCCACTGCGCGGTTCGACGTAGTGAGGATAAAGCGAGTCCAAAAGCACATTCCGCCACAGATTGTGCCCATGCACGTGTGGATTCAATCACTGGGATACCGCGATCTTGGAGTTTGACATAAGGGACACCGTGCCCGGTGTTGTCTGTCATTGTGCCGAGCACTTTGAGTTTTGATGCGTTGTCAATACAAGCCTCAGTGAGGCTACCACCCCAATGTGAAATGCCGATAACTTCGCTCAAGTCCACTTGTTCGTGGAGAGGGTCTTTACTGGTGGTATTGAGAACGAGTGTTACGCCTAATTCTTCAAGCCGTTTTACCATCTGTTCGTGTACGAAGGGCCAGGAACCCTCTAAACCGGGTGAACGCGTAAATAAAAATTGGTGTGTTGCCATTCAACGATTCCTCCTATTAAGAAATGAGAATATGTGGGACTGTGGGGTATCTACCGCGACGGTTGCCGTAGAGGGTAAATCCGCCCCTGTTTTCGGCATTGCCTTTAACTTCATAACGTACGGTGATTGCCTCTGTAGAATTTTCGTTTAAGCACGTTTCCTTATCTAATTGGACACGACATAGATAGCCGTAGTTGCCAAGATTTTCGTGGATATAGGTAAGCACGCCGCGTGCATCTGCTGGACAATCAGGCAGTGTCAAAGTCTCAACCTCAGTACCATTTACAGAAATCGTAACATCCGAGGGATGTTTTTCAGGTTCTGTTTGCCGTGAACCACCGTTTGATGAGGACGCCTCAAAAACGAGTTCCATCTTAGAAATTTCCTCAGGATTGAGATCGGCAGGTAGTGGTATCTGATATTCAACGTATCCTGTGCCTTGTGCAGTGAGGCGCTGTTCTGTTACTTCGGATGCCGAATCCCATTTGCTGGCGGCTATGTCTCCCGGAAGATGACTAAGTGAAGTGAGGCCCGAAGAATCTTCCAAGAATATCTCGAAATTGATATAATTGCGCGCTACGACCGCGCCTGTTTCATCGGATACCCATACGTGTAACGTGCCAACTGCGGCGTTAATATCCGGAATGATAAGTTCAAGTTGATGTACCTGTTCTACCTGATATTGTGGAAAGGGGATTTCAACACTTCTGCTTATGCGCCCATGCGTTAGTTCACCGTTTTTATCAAGGGTATCCAATTGCCAGTGCAGCGTGGCACCGCTAATTGTTTTGTGTGAGAAGTGACTGGCGTATATGTCTGCCTTTATCGTATCACCGGGGGCAACGGTGGTGCCGGGTGGATAATCAATAGCGATAAAATCAAGAGTATTGATGTCGTTGTAATCGTATCCGAATTCCTTCACCGAGCGGTCATAGTTCATAAAACCGTTGTGTTCCCACTCAATATCCTGCAGTTCGGTGTAAACATATCCACAGATTTTCGGATGGAGGCGTAACTCGTTTGTTAGATACTTAAAACACCAAGCGACATCTTTATCACCTGCGCCAGCACTAATGCCACCATATTCGCTGTTAATCAGCGGTACATCGGTTTGTTCGTTATCACCAGCGTAATTAAACTTTGATCCGGGATATGTCTGTTCTACGACGTTTGCAATGTGGTCTTTCGCGTGTTTGTAATCGTTGATATAGAAGTGCCAAGAGTTGATGTCGGTTTCAACGTGGTCATAGAGGCATGGCGAGTTGTCCTCAATAAGCCGAGTGGGGTCAAGCGATTTGGCAAGGTGATACATCTCACGTACCCATTCTTGGCGGTCTGTTTGCTGTTTGTAGTCTCCCCCACCGAGGCCCCATGTTTCGTTGAAATTACACCATGAGATGATGGACGGATGATTGAAATCGCGTGCAATGTTTCCGCGAAGCGTTTCCTCAAACCTGCCTTTTGCTAATTCTGTATAATTGCCGAAGTTGGGAATATCACACATAAAGAGCAGTCCTAATTTGTCTGCCCAATAGTAGAGTCGTGGTTCATCCATTTTTATATGAAGGCGGAGAAAGTTGAATCCGAATTCTTTAGAACGTTCAACATCGGTTCGGATTGCCTCATCGGTGAGGAAGGTATACACACCATCAGGGTTGAATGACTGATTTAACGCACCTAACAGATATACCGGACGATTGTTAAGGTAGATGTAGTTATAGTCGCCACCGGGTGCTTTTTCAATTGCGATCTTCCGCATGCCGAAGTAGGTGTAAATTCTGTCAATAACGGATTCCGCAGATACCAATTTGAGTGTGACGTTATAGAGATTTGGCGTATCTACGTCCCAAAGTCGGAGTTTTTCGGATGGAATATTGACGGTGAACTGCGTTTTTCCTGAGGCATCCATGCTGCCGCTCATATCTTCACATTCCCATTGAATTTCTGTGCCTGATGCAATTTCGCCATCAATCGTAACGTCAAAAGTGGCGGTGCTATTGTCAATGTCGGGCGTGATATGGCACTGCTTGATATAGGTTGCGTTTCTGGGTTCTAAGTAAACGGGCTGCCAAATGCCGCTGGTGCGTGTATACCATCCTATCTGTTTTCCTGCGAGTTGTTCGCCGTGGTCTTGTGCATCATACGCACGGACAACGATGGTAGCGGGTTTATCCGGGGTCAACGCATCTGTAATGTCAAGTTCAAAGGGTAGGTATCCGTTTTCATTTTCACCGATGACTTTACCGTTCACCCAAACTGTTGTTTTCCAGTCAACCGCACAAAATTTCAGAATGACGCGTTGCTCTCCCCAGTTTTCAGGAATGGAGATAGTTCTGCGGTACCAGCCAATTGTATGTCGTGGTTCGCCACGATAATTTCCTTCTCGGCTTAGTCCACCACAAGTAACTTCTTCTGGTTTAAGGTAGGCATTTGTGCTGAGGTAGGTTGCGCTATCAGCGCGGTCTTCTTCTCCCCACGCAGCAAGACTTTCCCAAGGATATGGCACCTGTATTTGCAGTGGGAAATCAGGAGCGTTCGGTGAAAACCATTCCTCTTTTTCTCCGACATCATCTGGGTCAAACGCAAATTCCCATGTGCCGTTGAGGTTTATCCAGTCAATTCCTTCGGAGGTGCCGCGCTGAAAATCGGGTCTCGGATATTCTGGGCGCGGTGTTTCTGTTCTTATCACTATCAGTCCGTCCTTGTTATTGTGAATGCGTAGATAACTTTGCCGTGCATTATAAGCAATTAGTCGTTTTTATTCAATAAATATTTATGTCACTCAGTCTTGAAACTTCAGCGGTAAACACATCAAAACCGTCGTGCCTTCGTCGGGTGCGCTTTCAATCTCAACCGTGCCGTTATGTTCTTCAAGGATACGTTTCACATTTGCCAATCCGAGTCCTGTGCCTTTATCTTTCCGAGTAAAAAACGGTTCAAATAGATGTTCAATATCTTCTGCAGAGATGCCGATTCCTATATCTGTAACTTTGATACAAACGGCATCTTCCTGTTTGGACGCAGCCACAGTGAGTGTGCCACCTTGCGGCATTGCCTCCATCGCATTTAACACAACATTCATAAATGCTTGTTTAATTTTGTCGGAATCAAACTGAAAGTCTGGGAGATCGGAGGCAAGTTCTGGGACTAACTGAATCTGATGGTGTTCTAAATTTGCTTCCATCAATGCTAAAACGGCTTGTAATGCTGGCACTAACGGTTGTTGTGCAAGGTTAAGTGTTGTAGGACGGGCGAAATCCATCAATCCTTTGACGATGTTGTCAATCCGTTCGATTTCTTCAAGGATATATTGAAGCGATTGCCTTTGTTCATCTGATGTCTCCGGTTTTTGCATTAACATTTGCGATAACATCCGCATGGAAGATAGTGGATTCCTGATTTCATGTGCAAATGAAGCGGACATTTTTCCGGCTGTTGCTAAACGTTCGACTTGAATTAGTTTATCTCTTGACTGCTTGAGTTCCTGTGTCATCTGATTGAAAGCAAGTGTTAAATCACCGATTTCATCGTGTGTCTTGATTTCACACTGTTCATCAAGGTTTCCTCCCGCAACTTGTTCGGTAAAGCCGACTAAATCTTTTACCGGTTCTGTTATGTTTTTGCCAATACGATGGCTGATAAATGCCACAAGGACAGTAACGAAGGCTGCAATACCTAACATAGACCACGTAAGGGTTCGTTTCGCGGCTGTAATGTCCTCCATAGGACGCAAGAAGCAGTAGAAGCGTCCGAACGGAAGTAAACGGTAAAAGGCTTTGTAATGTTTGCCGTCGAGTGTTACATCTTGTGTGACAGGTGTCCCATCTGCTTTTTGAAGTGCTTGCTTAACTTGTTCGAATCGCATTTTTTCAGCTAAATTCTCCCAATTTTGCTCAACATCGGAAAGTTCTGTCAGCGTGCTTGCGTTAAGCGTGCCATCCGAGCCAAAAATCATAACTTCAACGCTATACGTTTGCTTAACCTTTTCAATGTTTTCTCGAATAAATCCTGTTTCTATAATAACATTTAGCCATCCTTGAGTTTCGCGCGTGAATTGTTCACTGTATTTCCATCCAAAAAGTTGTACCGTTAGCAACGGCACAAAGATGGTAATGAGCGCGAAGAGAAGCAAAAATGGGAGGACAATTTTGGTTTGAATGCTGTAGCGGCGCATAGGTGTTCCTTATAGCTAAAGCGATGTCAACACTTTACCCGATGTTATAGTTCTTGTCAAGTGAACGCAGGTGTTCGAGATAACCATTTAATTCTCCAATAATCACATAGGCTACATCTGTTTCTTCTTGTAGGAGCGATCTCCGAATCGCGACTAACTCCGTTGATAGTCGGGAATCCAAATCAAGAAATCAACGGTATGAACGCCTATAGGCGTTCCCCGGGTATGAATGCCATTTAGGCATTCCCCGGAGTTCCCTCCTACAATATAATTACTTGGGAGAAACCTCAACAATTGAATGTCTTTGGATATGTTGTCCTTAGAATGATTTGGTTTTAAAGGGGCAACAACCTTGTTTTATCCAAAAAAATGAACAAAAAACTAAAAAAATTGTCTAATTGTTTAGAATATGGGAACATTTGAATACTTAAGGTGTGTCAATTAAAGTTGTTCACACTTTTACATTGCCCAATTAATCCAAAAATGTTTGCACCCATCATGGAGAATAAGAATGCCAGACACAAAAAGACACTTGGATTTGCCAACTGCCGATGAATTAGAACTAATTGATGAACAGGAATTAGTAATCCGATTCCAAAACGGTGATATAAGTGCTTTTAATACACTCGTCCTGAAATATCAGAACCGCATTGCGAAACTAATTTATAGACACATTAATGACGCTGAAACAACAAAAGACCTCTGCCAAGAAGTGTTCCTGAAAGCCTTTAAGGCGTTACCGAAATTTAAACGTGAATCTGCCTTTTATAGTTGGCTTTACCGCATTGCTATGAATTGCTGTATTGACTTTTTGCGTCAACAGAACAGAAGAAAAACTATCGCGTTTGAAGAATTAACGGGAGGTCCGGAGGAGTTGAAGTTGATTAGCAAGTATCCATCTCCGTCTCATCTAATTGAGATGGAGGAACTCGGAAAGGTTATTAACAAGGCGGTGAGTCAACTTGCTCCGAAGCAGCAACGCGTTTTCAGATTGCGTTATGATCAGAAACTTCAGATTAAAGAGATTGCCGTTCTCATCAATCGATCCGAAGGAACGGTCAAGACGCACTTACATCATGCGCATCGGCGTCTTCGGGAGTTGCTGCGTCCGTATTTAGAGAATCGTCCATTAGAATGGGACGCGGAAATTTAAATGAAGGATGTATAATAAGATAAGTTAAATATGGCATAAAAGAGTGGTAGGCACGTTTAGGTGAATGCCCTGGACGTGCCTACAATGCGTTTAGCATTATGAGAGTTCTAAATTTATTTGCATATAGAACTTAAATGTGGTATTATTTAACAATTACAAGGAATGATACGAACTGAAACCTTACTACAGAATATCTAAAAATGAAATACATCCGTTCGCACTCCAGTTTGCATAGAAATTCTAACCATTGGCATTGGTGGTGTTCCAATTCCATTAAAGAGGAGTGTGCGCGCTAAACGAAATTGTATTTATATTGTTTGAAGTTATTTGTAAGCCTTATGCACACGAACCTCAGTGGCATAAGGTTTTTTGTTTTTAATATGACGAAGGAGAACTCATGAAAATTTTATCGGAACTCAAATATGATAGCGACGGTTTAGTCGCCGCTGTAATTCAGGATCAGGAAAATAATGAAGTGCTGATGGTTGGCTATATGAACGCGGAAGCGATCAAACAAACACTGTCAACAGGTCGTGTCTGCTTCTGGAGTCGTTCCCGTCAAAAGTTGTGGATAAAGGGGGAGACTTCGGGGCATACACAGACTGTAGAGTCTATTGCTGTTGATTGTGACGGTGATGCCCTGCTCATAAAGGTTGAACAGAAGGTGGCAGCGTGTCATGTAGGGTATCGTTCCTGCTTCTTTCGGGAAGTCTCCCCCGATGGCGAGTCGACAAATGTGGTAGGTGAAAAGATTTTTGATGCTGATGCTGTTTATTAAGCTGTGATATTCCTAACTTTCGTATCTTGGCATCAGATCGGGAATTGGACAATTGATTACCTATCATTCAAATCAGAAGGAAATAGTTCGTAGGTTGGATAGAGCGAACGCGAAACCAACTTTATCACTTTAGAAAAAGATTATGATGCTAAGGATACGAAAAGGAGTTATTCAATGTATTATCCGACGTTGGAAGAATTTAAGGAAAAAGCGAAAACAGGCAACACGATACCGGTATATCGCCCGATTTTGGCAGATATGGAGACACCGGTGTCCGCCTTCTACAAATTGATGCCTGATAATTATGCGTTTTTATTGGAGAGTGTTGAAGGTGGTGAAACCGTAGCACGTTACTCATTTTTGGGTAGTCAACCCTCCGTGCTTTTCCACAGCAAAGGAAATCAGGTAACTATTGAATATTTGGCAAACGGTGAAAAAGTTTCTAAAGAATATGAAGACCCGTTGAAAGCCCTTGAAGAGCTGATGCAGAATTACCAGCCTGTCAGTGTTGAAGGGTTACCACAATTCCACGGTGGCGCCGTCGGTTATATGAGCTACGATATGGTGCGTTTCGTGGAGGAATTACCTGATGATACGGAAGATGAACTGCAGCTTCCCGATTGCTTTTTCATGATTGCTGAGACAATTCTGATTTTTGATCATGTAAATCATCAGATTAAAGTTGTGGCAAATGCACATATTGATGGGGATGTGGATGCAGCTTATGCTGATGCTGTCGGCAAAATTGAGGCACTGGTTGGAAAGCTGACATCTACTTCTGAAGTGCACTTAATAAATAATATAAATGAACGTTCAGGTAGGCAACCTGAAACGGTGCCCGATCCACCTTCAAATTTCACAAAGGCTGCTTACGAAGACGTGGTACGACGCGCTAAAGAATATATTGCGGCAGGCGACATCATACAGGTTGTGACTTCACAGCGGTTTAGCCGTTCGGTAACTGTTGACTCATTTGATGTTTATCGAACATTACGAGTGGTGAATCCATCGCCTTATATGTATTATCTCAAGTGTAATGGTTTTGAAATTGTTGGTGCATCGCCAGAGATGATGGTGCGTGTGGAAGATGGTCTTGTCCAGACTGTTCCGATTGCTGGAACACGTCCGCGCGGCAAGACTGTTGAGGAGGACATGGCATTAGAACAGGAACTTCTTACCGATCCCAAGGAACGCGCAGAACATGTCATGCTTGTTGATTTAGGACGGAACGACCTGGGGCGTGTGTGTGAATACAATACCGTTGAGGTGACCGATCTGATGATAATTGAAAAGTTTTCACACGTGATGCACATCGTTTCGCATGTTATTGGAAAACTGCGTGACAATCTTTCCGCTTTTGATGTGATGCGTGCATGTCTACCAGCAGGCACACTTTCTGGTGCACCCAAAATACGCGCAATGGAGATCATTGACGAATTGGAACCAACACGCCGCGGCACTTATGGCGGCGCAGTTGGCTATTTTAGTTTTTCTGGTAGCGCGGACACAGCGATTACCATCCGAACCGCGGTTATCAAAGACGGGACTGCTTACGTGCAAGCAGGCGGAGGTGTCGTTGCTGATTCAGTACCTGAAAATGAGTACTATGAAACCGTCAGTAAGGCATGGGCGATGCTTACTGCTATTGAAATGGCGCAACAAGGACTGCTATTATAGGAGGCAAAAGATGGTTTTGATGATTGACAATTACGACTCGTTTACTTACAATCTTGTGCAGTATCTTGGTGAACTCGGAGCGGAATTGGAAGTGCATCGCAGTCGAAAGATAGGCATAGAAGAATTAGACGCGCTGGCACCGGAACGGATTGTCATTTCACCCGGTCCTTGCACACCACGAGAGGCTGGCATATCCAACGATGCGATAGAACACTTCGCTGGGAAAGTGCCGATTTTAGGGGTATGTCTTGGGCATCAGTGTATCGGGGACGTGTTTGGTGGTGAGGTTGTCCGAGCGGATCGGTTGATGCACGGTAAAACCTCAATGATACTACACAATGACATTGAGCTCTTTGAAGGCTTGGATAATCCATTTGAAGCGACGCGTTATCATTCGTTAATTGTGAAAAAAGAGACATTGCCGGATTGCCTTGAAATTACGGCATGGACAGATCAGGATGAAATTATGGGGCTAAGGCATAAAACCTTGCCTATATGGGGTGTTCAGTTTCATCCGGAGTCTATTTTGACAGCTGCGGGAAAGAGTCTATTGGGAAACTTTTTGGCATTATAAAAACCTTGTGTCTGCTTGTAGGCGCGCTTTGTAAGCGTATCTTGAGAAGTGTCGCGTTTGTAGTCGCGCAATTCATCGCGCATCTTTTGGAATTTGTTAGGTTTCGCTTCGTTCTACCTATATGTATGTATCAATTTAAGGACAAGTATCTGATTTTTGTGAAGTTAACCATTGTGTTGTCTGAATCGCTGATTATCGCGGATGACACAGATTACGCGGATTATCCCACCTAAAAAATAGATGTTTCTGCTTATGTCCGCTTTGTCCGTTAAAGCGAATTCTTTTGAAGATAACTTGATAGACCAAGTCAATAATCCGTGTAATCCGATAAATCTGCTGTAATCCGTGATTCAGGAAATTAAAAGGCAACCTAACTAAAAACACAAAATTTACAGTTATGAGTTTCGTTCCTCAATCCAACCTACGAATTATGAATGCGAATTGGAAGAGAATATCAATATGACAAATGAAACGAAAGACAAACTACCCATACCAGTTTTGGTCTCTTGGTCATCAGGTAAAGATTCAGCATGGGCGCTTCACACATTGCGTCAACAGCCAGAACGATACGATGTGCGCGGAATCTTTACCACCGTCACCAAGACGTTTGACCGTGTCTCTATTCACTCTACACCTACGTGGGTTTTGAAACAGCAAGCAGAGAAACTCGGCGTGCCGTTGTATGAGATACCGATTCCGTATCCTTGTTCAAACGAAATATACGAAGCAGCGATGCGTAAGTTTCTTGTAGAAGTAGAAACGTTACCAGAGCATTTGACTGCTTCGCATTTCGCTTTTGGCGATCTGTTCCTTGAAGACATCCGTGCCTACCGAGAGGAGAAATTGAGCGGTACCGGCTTCACACCGATTTTTCCTGTATGGGGTGAAGATACGACTCTACTCGCGCAAAAGATGATTGCTTCTGGTCTGCGCGCGATCATTACTGCTCTCAATCCTATCAAAGTTCCCGCAGAATTTGCAGGACGCTGGTTTGATGCTGAACTCCTTGCAGATTTGCCAGATGAGGTGGACCCGCTCGGTGAAAACGGAGAGTTCCATACCTGCGTTATTGATGGACCGATGTTTAGCTCACCCGTTGCTGCAAAACCTGGTAAAATCGTTCGGAGAGATATTGTTTCTGCCTCTGATGACGAAAATGATAAAATTCACGCCAGCAATACCAATCCTCCGACTTATGTGTATGCTGACGTAGTCCCCGTTAACGCGTAGGTTAGGTTAAGGAACGAAACCCAACAAAATTCCCGTGATCAAAATTGCCCCTTTAACACTCTTATCTAAACACACTCCTATTCGTACAGAATTATGCACCCGTTTCACCGTTTCATAGCGTCACTATAGGGTGAAATCGGAGGTGATCCATGAAAAACAACGATGTGCAATTAATCCACCGTATTCTTGATGGCGATGACGCTGCTTTCGCGGAACTTGTGGAAAAATATCAAAAACAGGTTCACGCGCTTGTGTGGCGGAAAATTGGAGATTTTCACATTGCCGAAGAGATTACGCAGGATACATTCCTGAAAGCATATCAGAAATTAGACGAGCTGAAGAAACCGCAGCGTTTTGCAAGCTGGCTTTATGTGATTGCAGCGAACCGCTGCAGCACGTGGTTACGTAAAAAGCATTTGCGAGCGCAGTTGTTAGCAGACAAAGACGTCGCACGACCCGAAAAAGTGACTTACTCTGAGCATGTGCTTGCGGAAAACGAACGGATCACCGCAGAAACACAACGTAATGTCGTCAAAAAACTGCTTGCGAAGCTTGGGGAAAGTGAACGCACTGTTATGACGTTACATTACTTCGGAGAAATGTCGCATACAGAAATAGGAGCGTTTTTAGGTGTGTCGGCAAATACGGTGAAGAGTCGACTTCGCCGCGCACAGCAGCGTCTACAAAAGGAGGAAACGATGATAAGAGAGGCTTTAGACCATTTCCAAATCTCACCAAATCTCACTGAGACCATCATGCGTGAGATTTCTCACATCAAACCTGCTGCACCGTCCAGTAGCAAGCCATTAGTACCTTGGGCAATTGCTGCTTCCACGTTAGCAGTGGCATTGCTCATGCTCGGTTTTGGAAACCACCGATACTTGCAAATGTTTCAGAAACCTTATAGTTTTGATGCTACAGCGGAGATGACGGTTGACATCGTTGATACACCTATAGTCGCGAACTTGGAGTCCAAGCCGGATGTTCGGACGCAAATTGGAAGTGCCAACGCGCTGGATAAGCAAAATACCCCTGAACAGCAACCTAACGATGTTGCTGCAGCAGCCGCAGAAGCACAAGAAGACGAAGTAGCAGAAGATTATACAAAATGGGAATTGCCGAAAGAGGCAAAAGCACGTCTCGGTAAAGGTGGAATTGACACCATGCAATTCTCACCGGATGGCACGCTACTCGCGGTAGGCAGCAGTATCGGTGTGTGGCTTTACGATGTGAAAACAGGAAAAGAAGTGAGTATGTTTCCCGGTATGGGACAATCCATTGCATTTTCACCAGATGGACGCTTCCTTGCCAATGGTGGTATATGGAGGCTTGAGTTGTGGGAGATATCTACAGGTCGTAAAGTAACACCCCCCGATGTCCTATTTGGTACTGCATTGTTGCATTTTTCTCAAGACGGTAAGACACTTATCAGTTTTAATAGAGTAAGACGCACAATTAGCAAATTAGATATTGAGACGGGAAAAAGCACTGTGACAAATATCGAATTACATAGTAGTTTCAGTAACCCTGAACCGTACGCGCTTACGCAGGATAGATTTGCTATTGGGAGAGACGATGGGAAGATTGAGCTGTGGGACGTAAGTACTGGTAACAAAATAACGGATCTCAGTGGACATTCGTCGCAAGTTCCAATGCAGATATGGGAAGAACAAAATCAAGATATATTAGATGGTTTGAATCAAGGGGAAATTGACAATCAGTTTCTTCCGGCGGCAGGAAACGACGTTTCTGCTTTAGCATTCTCATCTGATGGTGCTAAACTTGCCAGTGGAAGTATGAATACAACAGTACGATTGTGGGATACTACTCACAACGACGGACCGGTCACACTTCAAAAACATACGGGTTGGGTGAACGTTTTAGCATTTTCTCCGGATGGACAAATGCTGGCAAGCGGAAGTACCGATAAGACAGTGCTGCTGTGGGATACTACTACTGGTGAGCTGCTCGCGACACTCCTTGGACATATAAACGGTATCGCCGCGCTAACGTTCTCACCAGATGGCACAACGCTTGTTAGTGCAAGCACTGATGGCACAGTGCTGTTTTGGAATACAGAAACAAGGGAGCAACTACCGACACGTATCACTGGACACACGAAATTGATAAAGACAGTGGCTTTTCTCAAAGATAGTCCCACGCTTGTGAGTGTGGGGTTTAATGGTGCAATTACCTTTTGGGATATGAAAACATCGCAAAAAACCGTTCTCCAGACAGCAACGTATCAAGATATGTTGTCGGCATTGGCTTTTTCGCCAGATGGGACGAAACTTGTCACCGTTGGTGCAAAAGGTAATGTGCTTTTTGAAGCAGGTCTCGGTTCCGTTTCCTCCAACTTCAGGTCGGATAAGTCAATTCGCTTGACGGATGTCCGTACGGGACTTCAGTTGGGAATCTTGGCAGCGGAAGGAGGTTGTTCATCCGCGGCTTTTTCACCTGATGGAAAAACAGTTGCTTTCAATGATTACGGTAAAATTCGCGTGTGGAATACGGAAACAGACACTTTTCTTGATATCCCATTATTTGATAAAGCGCAGTTAGCCCAAAACGACGGTTTAGAATTACCCCCAGGTTTGGAATTACCTCCGGGTATAGAATTACCTCCAGGTTTAGACTTACGCAGTCCAAAAATCACTGCTTTGGTATTTTCACCAGATGGAAAAAAGCTTGTTAGTGGAACCATGGGCGGAAAAGTTCAGATATGGGATCCTGAAACTGGTGCTGTGTTAGCTCCTCTGCTTGCAGGACAGGATATAGATGGTGAAATAAACAAAGATGTAATAAAGGAGGAGAATCCCGAAGGTTTTAGCGTTAAAATTAAAGTTGGCAGTGTTAGCTATAACGATCCAATTACAGTTTTGGCATTTTCTTCAAATGGTGACCTACTTGCTGTGGGAAGCAAGAGAAAAATCCGTTTGTTAGGACGTAAGGAGCAGATAGGTTTTGAGGAGGTGGGTCATGGTGCCCAATCTTTACTGTTTTCACAAGATGATACCGTGCTTGTTAGTGGACTTAGCAGCGGCAAGATTGAATTATGGGATTTGGCAACGGGTGCCAAACTCACCACACTCAAAGGACACACTGCCCCAGTCGAGACTCTGGTCTTTTCACCTGATGGCAAGACACTCGTCAGCACGGGACAGGATGGTACAATTCTTCTATGGGATTTATGGGATTGGAATGAAGTCCTCAAAAGTTCGGATCGGTAGGAAAATAAAAAAGGCTTAGGCAGTTAGCATGTCCACCGTTAAGACATTTGAATATCGTTACCTCACATAAAACTGGCAGTGTAAGAAATAGATTTACACTGCCAGTTCACCTTCAGCGCTATGTCCTTCAAAGGTTAACGTGCAACCAAACTATACGTAAATTTTGAGATAAGGACCTCCCATAAAACCTATTTTGCAAAATCCCTCCCAGAAACCAGATTTATGGTATAATTTACTAACAGGGGAATTATATCCACTAACGGACAATACTTTTGATGTAGTCCGCTATAATTCCCTTTAGATTCATATTTACCAATAAATCTCTAATTCTTTTATCTAAACACACTTCTATTTTTGCAGAATTATGCACCCGTTGCACTCCAAAGTAGCGTCACAATTTATAAATCCAGAGTGATGTAACCATTTTTCGAGGTGCCTAAATGAAAAACGACGATGTTAAGCTTATTCAACGTGTCCTTGCAGGCGATGATGATGCTTTTTCCGTGCTTGTGAGAAAATACCAAAAACAAGTTCACGCGCTTGCGTGGCGGAAAATCGGTGATTTTCACATAGCCGAAGAGATTACGCAGGATACGTTCCTGAACGCATACAAGCGATTGACAACTCTGAAGGAGCCGCAACGTTTCGTAGGTTGGCTTTATGTGATTGCAGCGAACCGCTGCAGCTCATGGCTGCGTAAAAAGCGTTTGTACCCACAATCATTAGAGCATCTGGATCAGACAGACAAGGATCATTTAGAAAAAGAAGTGTACTCCGAATATGTTGCGGGAGAAAACGAGCGCATATCTGGACAAGTACAACGCGATGTCGTCAAAAAACTGCTTGCGAAGCTTGGAGAAAGTGAACGCACTGTCATGACGTTACATTACTTCGGAGAAATGTCGTGTACAGAAATCGGTGCATTTTTAGGTGTATCGGCAAATACGGTGAAGAGTCGGCTTCGCCGCGCACAGCAGCGTCTACAAAAAGAGGAAACAATAATAAGAGAGGCTTTAGACAACTTCAAAATCTCACCAAATCTTACTGAAACCATCATGCAAGAGATTTCGCGGACCAAACCTGCTGCACCGTCCAGCGGGAAGCCAGTAGTTCCGTGGGCAGTAGCTGCTTCCACGTTAGTAGTTATGTTGTTCATGCTCGGTTTTGGAAACCATCAATACTTGGCGCGTTTTCAGAAACCTTATAGTTTAGATGCAAATGCAGAGATGTCGATTGAGATCGTTGACGCTCCAATAGTCGCAAACTTAGAATCTAAGCCAAATGTGCGGACACAAATCGGAAGTATTGATGCACAGGATAAACGCGATAACCCTGAACAGCAACCGAATGATGCCGCCGCAGCAATTGCAGAAGTACAAGCAGACGAAATATCGGAAGATTGGACAAAATGGGAACTGCCGAAAGAGGCGAAAGCCCGTTTAGGAAAAGGTGGAATTAATGTCATGGAATTTTCACCGGACGGCACGCTACTCGCAGTAGGCAGCAATATCGGTATCTGGCTTTACGATGTAAAAACAGGGAAAGAATTGTCCATGTTCCCCGGTATGTGCCAATCCATCGCTTTTTCACCAGATGGACGTTTTCTTGCCAATGGTGGCGGCAGGTATGGGACCGGTGGTAGGTTCCGGGGAAAGGAACTCCAACTGTGGGAAGTAGCTACTGGCCGGAAAATGTCACTCACTGATGTTCTTCCGCCTGCCTCAGCATTGCGGTTCTCTGAAGATGGCAAAACCCTTATCAGTTTAGGGAATTGGGGAGACTCAATTGGTCAATTAGATATTGAGACCAAAAAAGGAAATGTGGAGAAGATCAAAGAACGGTCTTGGGAAGTGATAAAGAGGCGAAGTCTCCCTGAACCCTATGCTCTGACGAATGATAAATTTGCTGTCGGTCTAAAAGGAGGAAAGATTGAGTTATGGGACACGTCTACCGGTGAAAACTTATCTACCCTCAACGGACAGATATATAAGGTTCCCATCTTCAGAAGACTCTCAAAACAAATTTTTGGGGATAAACAAAAACCTGGACATTTGTGGGAAGAAGAACACATATTAGCCTTGGAATTTTCACCTGATGGTAGACAACTTGCAATTGGAAGTGATGATACAATTGCACTGTTATGGGATACCAACAGTAAGGGCAAACCAACTACACTTCGTAAACACACAGGTTGGATTAACGCATTAACATTTTCACCAAATGGAAGAATACTTGCCAGCGGGAGTACGGATAAGACGGTTCAGCTATGGGATACCACTACAGGTGAACCTATGGCAACTTTCACAGGTCACAACAAAAGCATTAGTGCATTGACGTTTTCACCTGATGGAACAACACTTGCAAGTGGTAGTGCAGACGGTACAGTCAGATTCTGGGATGTAGAAACTGGACGATCGATACCGACTCGCATTACAGGACATACTGAATGGATGAAAACAATAGCATTTATTAAAAATAACACCACACTCGTTAGTGCCTCAATAAATGGAATAATTACCTTTTGGAATCTGAAAACATTGCAAAAATCTGTGGTTCAAATGGAAAGAAATCAGGAATTTTTATCTGGATTAGCTTTTTCATCTGATGGAACTAAGCTTATAAGCTTAGGTGCAGATGGAGATGTATTTTTTAATAAAAGTGTTGCGACCTATTTCGGTAATACAAGACCAGATGGGTTGTTGCGTTTGACTGATGTCCAGACAAGACATGAGTTGACAAACTTAGTAATAGGAGGCATGCCTGGAGCAACTGCTTTTTCACCGGACGGTAAAACAGTAGCTTTCGGTAGTTTCGGTAAAGTTTGTGTTTGGAATACGGAAACAGGAGCCGTTGTCAATAATCCTCTATCAGATAAAGTTCAGTTAGGTAAAAACGGTGCTTTGATATTTCCACCAGGTGAAAACCACGACGTGCTTTTTTCAAGCCAAACGGTGCGTGCTTTGGTTTTTTCACCAGATGGGAAGAAACTTGTCAGTGGATCTGACCGAGGACAGGTTGAGATGTGGGATGTGGAAACTGGCTCTGTGATAACGACGCTACCAGAGCAGAAGCAACGGGAATCAATTGCTGCATTGTCATTCTCTTCAAATGGTCTTCTTCTTGCAATAGGAAGTAATAATGGAATACGAGTGATGGGAGGTAGTAAACCGACGCTTCTGAGAGAGATTGACGGTGGTGTGGAAACGTTAGTGTTTGCACCAGATAGTACCGTACTTGTTACTGGACTAAGAAACGGTGGCATTGAATTATGGGATGTTGAATCTGGCAACAAACTCATCACACTTGATGGGCACTCAGAACCAGTAGGAACGTTAGTATTTTCGCCTGATCGCAAAACACTCGTCAGCACGGGGCAGGATGGCACAATCCTTTTGTGGGATTGGGATGAAGTCCTCAAAGGCACGCCCGGAACAAAAAAATAATAGGATTTTAGAAAGATGTCTGTAAATGACCACATTATGATGAAATCACTGTTATGTTGATTTCTTATTAGAGAAAATTGGAGGAAAGAGATGCGATTTAGTGTTGTTTTTACGATTATCATTTGTGTTGTTTTGGCAGTATCAGCAATTGTCTATTTAAGACAGCCTGAACCTGAGGTAGTTTCGCCATCGTCAACACCTGAACCCTCAAAATCTTTTCCACAAGTTGTGTCTAAACCTCAGGTTGACACACCTATTTCACCGAGCGCAGATGCTACAAAAGAAAAAGTACAAGTTCCTGATGATTCACAGAATGACGTAGAATCTGGTAAACAGGCACAGAGTCTTCTTGATGATCTTTGGGCATCGTTCCATTCACAAGACACTGAAACGGAAGATGAAAAAGCAGAGAGTGAAGAAGACAAAACAAAAATTGATCCTCGGACGATTGATTTTAATAGTCCGGATGCCTACGAGTTCATACGTGAGGGACTGGTAGGGAAATATGGAGATACGCCAGAGGTTCAAGTTTATATGGAAGCGTGGTTAAAAAGGGTGTCGGGTCCTACGACACTTGAAGATAGCATTCGCCATGCAGAAGCAGCGTACGCCTTAAATCCACATCCACAGACTTACAGATCCCTTCAATTGCTCAAGGCAGCAGCAGCTGGGGATACGGAGACATTAATGCAACACGCTGAACCTGTGAATCGCCAGACAGAGAAGTTTGCAGATGTACTACCCTTTTTTGAAAAGAATAGTCATGCAGAAGCATTTCGTAAACTGAGAACAGCAGATCCGAAGCGCGCTGTTGAATTCGAAAATTTTATTTTAGAACAGGCTATTGAGGATCCATCTCTGGATATTGAGAAGATTGTGCGTGCTATAGAACGTTCCTACGAAACACCTCTGGATAATAAGTAGCCTTTTCTGATTATCCAAATTTACCTTAGGCGCATTAATGTCTGATTCCAATTTTATATTCGTGTTTATGGCAGGTTCCCAGTTTCAAAGCCGTGATGGTGCACGTCGTCTTTGTTCCATGTTTTGTTACTATAGAGGTTTACTTATCTGCCTCTCATACTCTGTATGTGTCCCAACCCAATACCACGTGATCATGTTCTCGTGCCTGTATCCCAAAGCCCTATAGTTGTGTGTAATACGGAGCGACCATCTCCCCAACACTTTTTTAAATCTGAGAGAGGGGTGGGATTGGTTCGCTTGAAGAAGTTGGAATTGTTTTGCTATAGCTCTCCGAATTTCTACAGGTAATTTATTTTCCAGTGCAACAAATTCCTTGCTCCTAATATGCTGGAATTGGTTCATTGAGTTCAGACAATCTTTGTATAATTGCCTTCCTCACAACTTCGTTTAGCTTCTTCTATAAGAGGCTCAAGACGACCAGCTTTCACGTCTGCTTCAAATTGCTCATCCCATGCTTCTTCTATAGCGACTAAAGTTTGGTGAAGAATATCGTGTAGTTCTTTTTGGACGATCTCTACCGTCTCGCCTTCACATTTTACCTCTGGTAAATCTGGAATCCATCCAAGCCACGCGACACCGTTCTTTTTTATGTATGCTGTGAATGTCTCATCAAACGTCTCATTATGAACAACATGCGTCAATGGATACCCTTCCTTGAATTCCATATTACACCTCATATCTTTAGATTTTACTATATTATAAACAATGTCATTACGATACGTCAAGATTGTTTTAAATATTACGACGTTCTGCTTTCAACCACTTCTGCACCCGCGCTAACTTGTCAGCGGCGATGTGTGCAACGTTGGCATCTGTTGGAAAGGCTCCGTTTTCTACCTCTTGTTTATACTGACATATCGCCTCTAAGGTGAGTCGGTTGTAATCCTGATAACGTTTAGCGTGCTTGAAGGGAGTACCTATTCCTAATATATCGTTAATAACAAGCACCTGTCCATCACAGAATCTCCCTGCTCCGATGCCGATGGTAGGAATGTCAAGCGTATCCGTAATGATTTGGCTAATCTCTTCGGTGATTTTCTCAAGAACGATGAGTTTCGCGCCAGCGTCTGCAAGTGCCGATGCGGTTTCAATGAGTTCCTTTGCTTTGCTAACCGTTTTTCCGTGTGTTGCTGCTTTAGTGCCGTGGATTTGCGGGTTATGTCCGATGTGTGCGCAGACCTCTATTCCCTGCTCGGTGAGTGCGGTAACAATCGGAACTTTCTCCGTGCCACCTTCCAATTTAACACCATCAGCACCATTGTCTAAGAAGAGATTCGCATTCGCAATGGCTTGCTTCGCATTGCGGTCAGAGGCATAAGGCATATCAATGAGGAGATATGCCTCTGTTACGCCGCGGCGGACTGCTTTGAGGTGATGTAGCATATCCGCCATCGTCACTTCCATCTCGCTCTTATAGCCGAGGATGTTTGTGCCTACACTATCCCCGACAAAAATAATGTCAATCCCTGCTTCATCCTGCATGCAGGCAGTGGGGTAATCGTAGCAGGTTAGCACGGTGATGGGTTGTTGCTGTTGTTTTTTAGTGTGGAGGTAGGTGATGTCTTTTTTCATTTGTTTAATTCCAGTGAAAAACCTATCAAGCCAATACTTTTGCTACGGTTTCTCCAATGGTGGTGAGGTCGTCTGCAACGGCAATTCCCGCCTCTTTCAGTGACGCAATTTTATCTGCAGCAGTACCTTGTCCACCTGAAATGATAGCACCGGCATGTCCCATCCGTTTGCCGGGAGGTGCTGTCTGTCCAGCAATGAACCCAACCACAGGTTTTGTCATTTCGTTCTTGACGAACTGCGCAGCCTTTTCCTCTGCTGTGCCGCCGATCTCTCCAATTAAGACAACGGCATGCGTGTCATCATCTTCCTCAAAAAGTTTGAGAATGTCAACGAAGTTTGTTCCAATGACAGGGTCACCACCGATACCAACACAGGTAGACTGTCCAATGCCAAGTTGTTTCAATTGATAGGCAGCTTCATAGGTTAGTGTTCCACTTCGTGAGACGATACCAACATTACCCGATGAATATGCAAATGCAGGCATCACACCGATTTTACACTCACCAGGGGTGATGATGCCGGGACAGTTCGGACCGATTAACCGGGTCTGTTTGCCTTGAAGGAACGCTTTTGCCTTAACCATATCAAGTACAGGGATATGTTCCGAGATGCAGATAATAAGTTCAATGCCAGCATCGGCAGCTTCCATGATAGAATCGGCGGCGTTGAAGCGCGCGGGAACGAAAATAAGAGAGGTATCCGCCCCTGTTTCCGCAACGCCTTCCGCTACGGTGTCAAATACAGGGATGTCGTTCACATCAGTTCCACCTCTACCGGGAACTGCACCAGCAACAATCTGCGTGCCGTAATCTACACACTGTTCTGTGTGAAAACGTCCAGAACGCCCTGTAATACCTTGAACAATTACTTTTGTGTTTTTGTTTACGAGTATACTCATATTCCTCATTCAATTCAGTGTTGATTTACTATGCATTGTAGCGCAAACTTTATGAAGATTAAGTAATTAAATCGGTAATTTTCATTATGCATATTCGGAACATTTTAAGTGCTCTTCAGTCCCGCTGAATGCCAAAAAGGCATTCATAGCGTTGATTTGGTAGGGACGATATGTTTATAGCAGCTCGGACGACCTCGTCGCTTAGTCCCGTAGGGACGATATGTTTCAAAGCACATCAATAATAAATATGCCGTTCCTACGGAACTCAATTAAGGTGGTGTTAACGTTTTCTATAAACATATCGTCCCTACGGGACTAAAGAAATTACCGAAATATATTCTTAAACTTCATAAAGTTTGTGCTACAAAGTCCCGAACTCACGTCACAATATCGTAGTTGATGTTTTTAGCGGATGATGTTATCTTTCCGCTTTTAATTTTGCCCACGCCGTGGTTAGTTTCGCTTGAGGAGAAACCGATGCAAAACCGAGTGCGATAGATAACCCACTGTTTGCAATTACTTTCATATCATTGTCTGAGAGTACAGCATTGAAAAACGCAATTTCATCAATGAGACCTGTGAAAGCTTCCTGCTTGTCGTCTCTTGAGCCGATATACTTAGGTCCCGTTTTAAATGCACCTGCGGCAGCGTTAGATGCTTCTAACTTACCATCAACATAGACCTTCACTGTTTTACCGTCATAAGTACCTGCAATGTGATGCCACTTATCATCATTCAACAAAGTTGTAGACCACGTGTTATGAGGAATTGGTTGTGCACACTGTCCCGCAAAATTTAATTTGTGGTTCTGTAATGTAAAGATAACATCACCACAAGGACCTACGATAATGTCGGACCATGCTGGTGCTGCAGGTGTCTTAATCAAAGCGATTATAGACACTTTATCCGTATAGTCAGCAAAATCACCGACAGCAACATGTGCGCCACCCTCAAACTTTAGGGCTTGACCGTACTTGCCATCAACCCATTTAGCACCCACAATCTCCCCATCATTGCCATTATTGGCAGCATCTTTTGCTGTTTCACCTTTGCCTTCATCAAAGAACCATATTCCCAAAGCTGCGTCTCGAGCGAGGGCAGAACTTAGACCTGCGATCATAAAACAGAGGCAGATCAGTGTTCCGTATACCAAAATTGCTTTTTGAAATTGGATGACTCTCATTTTTACCTCCATTGTGGATGTGCGGTTTATAGTAAAATCCGAAAATATGTTCACATTACAATGAACAATAATCCACCACACGCTTGCGCTGGCTAGGTTTCCTAACCTCGCCAATGTAAAAGTAATTATGGATTTTACTATAATTACGCTAATTCTATTGGTATCAAAAAATTAAAGAGGACTTATATCATGATTCAATAACGAGGTAGCTAACGCTTTTTGCCTCCATCTCAATTGGGATTTCAACGTTGTAGTTTCGGTCAATTTTGTACTGTTTGGGTTCTCTTTCTTTTTCACGAATCTTGGCAGTTTCAGACAAACCAGTATAATAGAGCGGCAATTTCAAGGTCATCTGTTGTTCCGTCCGCGTAGGATTGTAGAGCATCGCTAATCCACAAGGGTTGAGTTGTGGGTTAGCATGTAGCACACAATCAATGGAGCGTCCATCAGGACGACGCACATGAATAAGGTCAGATTCTAATATTGGACGATACTTTTTGAAGAAGTCAACCCATTTCTTAACGACTGCCTTTGTCTGTTCGGTATCAAAAAGCCGAGGACCGCGATAGCACGCAATCACACCACTGCCGAAATTCTGTGCAAGGTGTGATTCATAGTCATCAAGGTGTTCGCAAAGCGGCTCAAATGTTGCGGCTTGTCCACCACCGTGATACTCTACCAGTGGAACGAACATCCAGCCCATACTCGGTGTCTTTTCATACGTGGCATCGTAGATATTCTGCCGTGCAATCAGAATTTGCCGTTCACGAGGCAAGCTGAAATTCGTTTCGCGATAGCCCATACCGCATTTGTTTGAACCATTGAGGTAATAATTATCTGGTGAGTTGATATAAATACCGCGTTTTCGGCATTCGTGATAGAAATTCACGCACACTTCCCACTGACGCAACTGTGAATCCGCTAAGCCGTTATGGTGTTCGTGCTTCGTTGAGGCGCAGACATCACCATGATAAGGTCCATCTGTCTCTATGATATCCATTCCGGTTGCATCCATGAAATTTAGCACACGTTTGACATAACCATCTCCCCATGCACTCGCAAGACAAGCACTCTGACCAAACCTACTGCCGGGTTGCCCAGTGTCTGGGTCAATACAGTTAAACTCTTCACCCACACCTCGCGAAGCGCACATCAACGTATAACCACCGAGTTGAATACCTTTGCTATGCGCATAATCTGCTAACTCCTTCATTGTAGCGATGTATTCAGGGTCTTCGCTCTCAATATTGTATCCGCTCCCGAAGGTCATAATCACCATCTCAAATCCGACTTCGGCACACTGATCAATCGCCAAACGGACAGCATCCGGTTCGGCACTTCGCACATGCATGAGGATAGGATTTTCCGTGACCTGTGGTGCAACCGTGCGGAACATCTTGCGGCGGGCGAGTCCTTTTCGTTCACGGTCATCGCTATCATGCAGAATCTCAAAGGTGCGAAAACTTGTGAAAGTCTCTCCCGGTTGCAGAAGCACCCCCGGACCGAGTGGATAGTGACTTGTCATCAACAACGGCATCTGATAACGATAATCCACTTGTGTTAGGTAATCCGCATCTGGTCCCCACTGTGTCGTTTCCATGCGACTAAAAGCATAATCGCTCTCCACATGTAGCCGATGTTTCTCCTGCTCGTTGACAGCAAGGATTTCACAGCTTAACGCATCCAATTGAATCGGTTTTTGCCCCTCATTGCGAATAGTGATCCACTTGGACAGTACTGGAATGCCTTGATATAGTTCATAATGCACACAAACCTGCAGGGAGTCAAGAGAAGGCGGTGGTGAAAACGCGACCGTTAATGTCACACCCTCTGACGGATATGCTGATGATGTATTAGTACGCCTATGTTCCCATGGATAACGGACTTCAGGTTCACCGACTCGGTATTTGCGAAACTGAAATGCGTCCTCGTCATTGGTCAAGTTTGCAATCCAATCCGAATCAAGGTAAGCGTAGTCGGGCTGTCCTTTCAAGCCGCCTACCTCATATTCGTGTCCGTCAATCGTAAGTATCGCCTCTGGTTTGATGCCACGCAGCAAGCTGCTACCGGTAATTTGATTTGTATAATCAACTGTTGCGAAATTCGGTGCGGTGACGAATCTTCGTTGAATGAGTCCATTACCGAGAATAATCTGATTGTCCATTTCTTGGACTGAAGCGGGTTGATGGAAAGGTTGGACTAACCAATCATTTTGTTGTGATGTGTAGTGCATGTTAAGTTTTCTCATATTTTACATTTATAGATACTCTGATTCTACAAAACTGAAAATTGACATCTATGAGTAGGGCCAAGCAAAACCCAACAAAAGCCTCATGATCTCAAGGTTGTCGGGAATGAAAAGGGTGTGGTTTTCAACGTTCATTTTTATGGAGTGATGCGTCCAACAAAGTTCTCTGCTTTTGCCTTTGCTTTTTCTTTTGCTTCCGCTGACTTAGAAGGATGCCAAGCATTTTCATTAACAATATTCTCACCTTTGAGATTTTCTACCAATCCTTTTGCTTTGAGTTTATTGAGAATTTGCCTGACGATCTCAATATCGTCACGTTTCCTAAGTCCTAATTCATGACAAAAATCTTCAGTTAAACAACGATGTATATAATTATAGTTGAGAACTGTTTGGTAAACAGCCTTTTCAAGCTCTGTAAGTGCATTAATTGCTTGTTCTTTTATTTTTTCCGAACTCATAGAAATTCTCCTTTATTTTACTTGGCAGATAGCGCGATGCCACCTACCTATGTTGTTAGTGCGCGGGTTTAACATTTCCGCGCAAGGTTATTGCCCAAAGTTGAGTTTGTTCATGGGCTTTTATCGTTGCATGGAGGGGCATGTTTTAGGTAAATATCTCTTTCAATATCTTTGCGCTCTGATTCAGAAGAATTTTCTAATTTAAGGATACATATATGAGTTGCATTAAGGTCAAACGCATCATTCCATTTTTCATGACTTTCAATAACTCTTTCTTCAAATGAATGAGATTCCCCAACGTACAGAACTTTAGGGACAGTCCATCCATTTTCATCAATATGAGACAGATCTGCAAATCCATAAATGCCTGAATCATCAGAGAATTTTGGGAAAGTTTTAAAAGGGTCATTCGCTCGGTGACATTGAAATGGATACATTTCACCAGAATTTCCTTCAATTATTTGTAAGTCAACTCTTCCAACCATAGTTTTTTATCTCCTTTGTTAGTGCGCGGGTAAACGTCTCCGCGCAGGACGATTAGAGTTTAGGATTTTGAGGTATTGCTACACGGATTACCTTGATTATCGGTAAAGATTTAGGATGTTTTTATCGAAAGTACCCGCAATAAGTATACACAATGCAGGTAAATTGTCGCGAGACCAATTAGCCATTCCAATATTACCAGAATAAACGGGTGGATCAATGAAGTTGTAACTTTTGAAATAAGATTTAGGTACTCTCCTTTCAAAAGCATAAGCTATTGACAATGTGGTTCTTTTACTACCATCTTTATTTTCATGTCCCAAAGCACCGACGGTAATACGAAATTGCCAATCATCCTCAAAATTAACAATCTTAACATCGCCTAAAGCGCGTAATTCCCGTTTTAGGTGTGTTTCAACAATATCTTTTTCGGTTTTTTCTTCATCTGGGACATCCCTTTTAATTCCTACATAAACCTTGAATTTCTGAACATCGGGTGCGTAGGCATTGCCTACAAAGATAAATACAATGATAGATATCGCTAAGAGTTGTTTCATTTTGCACTCCTTTTTCCATTGTTCGATTCACTATATACCGCTCCGCTGGAGCGGAAGAAAGGACAAACTTTTTCTATAAACATATCGCTCCGCCAAATCAATGCGCCCAATGTCTTAATGACATTCCCCGGAGCGAAGATTAAACACGCCAATTGGGACAGAAATTTAACAACAGTTGGAATACACTGATCGGCAAACAACCGCAATCCCATTATGCCACTTTCTCAAATTCTGCTAAGTCGCGTGCCTAATCAAGGCAAACATAAATGTGCTTTCCAATCAGTATCACCTTTTCAAATTCGCCCACTTCGTTGTGAGCTTACCATCCGCTTCAACAGCAGCATATTCTTCAACATAGCTCAGCAAATTCTCCATGAAAAGTTTTGCCATTTTTTTCGTATTGTCATCGTTCCCTGCGATATAATATTTATCGGGTGCAATTGCCATCATCAGGAACTTACCTTTTCCGTATTCTGCTTCCATGATGACAGGTTGTCCCAAACTTTCCATCAACACATCAAATCCTTTTTGAGAAGCGATAACTTCCCAAACAGTAGGCCAACCTTGATGTCCCCAGTCTTTAAACGCTTTCTCGTCCATACGGTTTGGTTTGTTAAAGAGTGGATGGTCCGCTACCAGTATTTCAAAATCTGGGCTATCACGGTCACTCCGAACACAATTCAATTCAGGGGGTAACCAATCTACCTTCGCTTCGTTCTGATCCGCTTGGGTCGGTTCCCAGACGACCCCACCATTTTTTACGAAATCTTGAATCGCTTTTGCATTCTTATCAAGGTTTTGGTGGAGTACAGCACTGTTGGTTGTCATACTACCGATTAAGAAAATTTTGTTCTCTGCTTTAAGAGGTAGTTGCCCATCTTCAAGCGCATCAGTTAGATCGTCATAATCGACTTTGAATTCATCCAGTGTCTGACGCAATGCATCAACCTTTGTCCATTCGTCAGCAAAATCAACAACGGCAATTCCAGCAGCTTGGACAGCCATTACGCTCATAACGAGGGTCAAAATACAGCAACCTGCAAACAAACGGGAAAACATAAACTCATCTCCTTATTGAATTTTTCGAATTGAAAACCTTTATTTTTTTATCTCTATAAGACAATCTTCATACTGTTGACATACTTACCGCTGCCCTCACGTTCCTAATAATGTTCTTGACTCACATTTATCTCAATCCATGAATCCCAACCGTATCGTTTTGCCATGTCTTGAGCATAAGTCTTCGTTCTCTCCGTATGTTTTTCCAAAACGTGTGCATTTATATCTTTCCCATACCGCATGTGTAAAAGGATAGTCTTACCATCATTTTCAGGAATAAATACTGTATCAATTTGCGTGCTTGTGTAATGAATAAAGGAATTGAGAAAAACTGCAAACCATTCTAAACGAGATGGGGAATATTCTTCCAATCCTGGTGCTTTTTCTGACATCTTTAATCTCCTGTTTCTATTATTTCAAAATTGTGTTCAGAATTAAAGTGACAATTACAGCAAGAATTCCAACGCCACAAGTTATAATGAGATTAGTCATTGTCCGCAAGGTGTTTCTTATCTCTTTAATGTCATCTTTTAGGTCTGTTTTAACTTCACTGATATTTTTTTCAAGGTCTGTTTTGATTTGTTGGTTGTTTTTTTCAAGGTCTGTTTTGACTTGCAAAAGGTCTGCTCTGACTTGCATAATGTCGCTTTTGAGATCAGTTTTTACTTCTATAATCCGATCTTCAAGGCGCGACTCAATTCTAACTAACGCTCTGTCAGTTTCGTCTTTATGATCGGTAGATTTTTTTAGAATGCTAAGAATTTCATCTTTGTTAGCGTCTGCCATGACTTTTTCCTGTTTGGAGGTTTGACTTGTACTAAGCGGAGTTTAGCATAACAAAATAATAAATGCAAATAACGTAAGTTTGGAACACACTGATCGGCAAATCACCGCAATCCCATTATGCAACTTCCTCAAATTCTGCTAAGTCGCGTGCATAATCAAGGCAAGCATGAATCTGCGTTTTTTTGAGATCGGGAAATTCAGCAATGATTTCGTCTGTGGTCCACCCCGCAGCAAAGTAACCAAGAATAAGACTTACAGGAATCCTCGTGCCTTTTATACGTGGTTTACCTCGTAATACCTCTGGCGTGCTAACAATGTGGTCTCTCCAATTTACAGGCATTTGTATTCTCCAAATAAAATAAATAACTTTAGTATGCGCGTGCAAAAATTGTAATCTCTTTTGCTTGCATGCCGCAGACAATACACGCCCCATCGGAATCAGGTTGTACCATCGGGATACATCGGATAGTCGCCTGTGTCTCTTCTTTGACCTTATCTTCACATTCAGCGTTTCCGCACCACCATGCGCGTGCAAATCCGTTTTCAACAATCTCCTTGAATGAGTCGTAATTTTCTGCTTCAGAGGTGTTTGCATCTCGGAATTCTGTGGCGCGTTTGAGCATATCCGCCTGAATTGTGTCAAGCAGCTGCGTTGCTGTCTCTGCCACGTTGGCAATTGGGACAAAGGTTTTGCCTTCTTTACCGGGAATATCTCGTCTGGCAAAGACGACTTGTTCGTTTTCAATATCGCGGGGACCGATCTCTATACGCAAAGGCGCACCTTTGAGTTCCCATTCGTTGAATCGCCAACCGGGTGAATACTCATATCTGTCATCAACATGGTAGCGGATGTCACCTAAGGTTTCACAGATAGCGTCAACGGTTTTCGAGACAACCTGTTTTGCCGCATCGTTGTTTTTTGGAACAATCGGCACGATAACAAGTTGCGTAGGGGCAAGTCGTGGCGGCAGGACTAAGCCTTGGTCGTCCCCGTGTGCCATGATGATCGCGCCAATCATTCGGGTGCTAACCCCCCAACTGGTTGTCCAGCAGTGCTGTTGTTTCTGGTTTGCGTCGAGATATTGTATATCAAAGACTTTGGCAAAGTTTTGTCCGAGGTCGTGTGAGGTGCCTGCTTGGAGTGCACGTTTATCGCCCATCATTGCTTCAATTGTGTAGGAGGTTAAGGCACCGGGAAACTTCTCACTATCACTCTTACGACCAGGAATGACCGGTATTGCCGCTTCATTGACTGCAAAATCGGTGTAAATGTCAAGGATGCGGAGTGTCTCCTCCATTGCCTCCTCATGCGTTGCGTGTGCAGTATGTCCCTCTTGCCAGAAAAACTCCGTCGTTCGGAGAAAAAGGCGGGGACGCAACTCCCATCGCACCACGTTTGCCCACTGATTGATAAGCACGGGTAGGTCTCGGTAAGATTGAATCCACTGGCTATACATATAGCCGATGATGGTTTCGGATGTCGGACGCACAACGAGCGGCTCTTCCAACTTTTTACCACCACCGTGGGTAACAATAGCGAGTTCAGGTTTGAAACCTTCAACGTGTTCCGCTTCTTTCTCAATGAAACTCATCGGAATAAAAAGCGGAAAGGCAGCGTTTTGGTGTCCTGTCGCTTTGAAGCGGATATCCAGTTGTTCCTTAACGTTTTCCCAGAGTGCATAGCCGTAAGGACGCACGACCATACATCCGCGCACGGGCGTGTAATCTGCCATCTCTGCTTGACGGATGACCTGTGTATACCATTTTGAATAGTCTTCACTACGAGGTGTAATTTTATCAAACATAATTTAGTTTCGCTTTGGTTATTTGTCAGTTAATGCCGTAATTCCCGGCAATGGTTTACCTTCTAAAAACTCCAATGATGCACCGCCACCAGTGGAAACGTGTGTAATTCTATCAGATACGCCTGCTTGTTGTATCGCTGCGACGCAATCCCCACCACCGATAATACTTACCGCTTCGGAGGCGGCAATCTGCTGAGCAACCGTGATTGTGCCTTCAGCAAACTTTTCAAACTCATAGACACCTAAAGGACCATTCCATACCACCGTTTTGGCAGAAGCGATCCGTTCACCGAATGCTGCAACAGTCTTAGGACCGATGTCTAAACCTTGCCAACCGTCAGGGATTGCTACTTCATCAACAATCTGGGATTCGGTTTCAGCGTCAAACTCTCGCCCAATCACATGGTCAGCGGGTAGGAGAACGGTATCCGAAAAACCTTCTTTCTTAATAAGTGATGCTGCTACGTCAAGTTTTTCGGTTTCAACAAGCGAATTGCCGATAGAAACACCCATCGCAGCAAGAAACGTATACGCCATACCACCACCGATAAGCAGATTGTCAACTTTTCCTAATAGATTTTCAATCAGTGTGATTTTATCCGATATCTTTGCTCCACCCAAAATCGCAACATAAGGACGTTCAGGATTTTCAAGACTCATGCTCAGATAATGAATCTCGCGTGCCATGAGTAAACCTGCGGCACACGTTGTTAAGTAGCATGTTACGCCTTCTGTTGAGGCATGCGCACGGTGTGCAGTGCCGAAAGCATCGTTAACATAGACATCTGCGAGAGAGGCGAGTTGCTTTGCAAACTCAGGATCGTTATCTGTTTCTTCAGCATAAAACCGAACGTTCTCAAGGAGCAGGATTTCGCCATTTTCCAACGACTCAACTGCATTTTGAACATCTTCACCGATACAATCGTTGACATGTGCGACACGTTTTCCCAGTTTTTGACTAAGTGCAATAGCAATTGGCGCAGTAGAAAGTTCCTCGCGATCTGTGGATGATCCGACTGTTGGTCTGCCTAAGTGTGTAACAAGGATGATTTTCGCGTTCCGATGAATAAGGTCTAAAAGAGTAGGTAAAGCAGCAGTGATACGGGTTTCATCCGTGATTTTCCCTTCTTTGATGGGAACATTAAAGTCCACACGAACCAAAACCCGTTTTCCCGAAACGTCTATATCTGCTAACTCAAGTTTTACCATTTTTCTCTTTTCTATACAATATACTTTATACCGCTAATAACTCATTTAGCGATTCTTTAAATACCCACTATGCTCCATTTTGAGCCGTTTGCGCTGACCTGATAAAATCTTCTAAATGCTCTACTTCTAATGCTTCATGAAACAACTGTTTGAGCTGTTCTAAATCGTCAATCGGTTGAAGCAAAGGTGTTAAGATTTGGGCAGTACTCATCTCAAAACGCTTATCAAGTAGATCCGTGATAAATTCAATAGTTTTTGTTTTTGCCCCTAGCTGCTTACCTTGCTCAATGCCCTGCTCAATACCGCGTTCCATACCACGTTCAATAATCATTTCATATACTGATGATTCTTTCACAATGTCCTCCGATAATATTGTTAATAGGTCCTGACGTTCATGCCTTAAGCCACTCATTACCCATAGTTCTACCAGTAAATTATTCCGTGCCGCTGTATCCACGGACAGCGACTGCGTTACTTCCACACAATGTGTCGTCCACTCAACGCTTGACATATTGACAGGTGGTTTCATCAACGGTGTAAACGGCATCAAACCCGGTTGCTGTGCCTGCAGGATTGCCTCGCCATCAATTTTATTTAACCGAATTACTTGGTATTCAACAATGAAACGGTGTCCTGGTACATCTTGGAAATACCCGCCCGGGTCTCTCATTCCTGCAGTAGACCGTAAATAAAGTACGAATGAATAGATTGGCAACCCATACTTTTCATAACATCTACCGATATACCCAATATTACGTTGAACCATGTTTGGATGTGTACTATCATCTGTCTGGATTTCACAATGTACTAAAACAGGTTTTTCATCCCGTAGCACCTTTATCAGGATGTCCATGTGCCGCACTTCAACAGTGGTTAAATTGCTGTCAACATGCTCAATAAACTCAAAATCATCCCCACCCATTAGAAATTGGAGCATATCCTCCGGAAAGGTATAAAATGGGTCTTTTGCCACAATGTCAAATTGTTGATGTGGTAAGATTATCTCGTTAGATGCGGCTTGTTTTTCACTTCGCTCGTTCAAAATACCTCTATACTGTGTTTGCTGCGGTTACCACAAGTTCTGCTGCTTCAGAAAGCTCTTCTGCAAGTTGAAGGTTCAAGTCAGATTCGGCAATAATTCGTTTTCCGAGTTCCACGTTTGTCCCTTCTAACCGCACCACAAGTGGGACGTTGAGTTTGACCTGCTTTGCTGCCTCTACAATACCCGTAGCGATTGTATCGCATTTCATGATACCACCGAAGATGTTAACAAGAACAGCTTTCACGTTTTCATCAGCAAGGATAAGACGGAAAGCGTGTGCGACTGCTTCAACAGATGCGCCTCCACCGACATCAAGAAAGTTTGCCGGTTCACCACCTTTCTGTTTGATAATGTCCATCGTCGCCATAGCCAATCCAGCGCCGTTCACCATACAACCAATATTGCCATCAAGACGGATGTAACTCAATCCTGATTCACTTGCCTCTAATTCGCTTGGGTCTTCTTCGTGTGGATCACGCATATCAGCAATATCAGGGTTTCGCCAAAGGGAATTGTCGTCAAAGTTGACCTTAGAATCAAGAGCGACGATCTCTAAATCATCATCCTCACCTACAATTGTCAACGGATTAATCTCTATCAGTGAACAATCGCATTCAATAAACGCATTATAAAGCGATATAATTAATTCGGTGGTGTTGGGGATAAGTTGCCGATAGGTTGCGTCTGTAATCAATTTGTATGCGAACTCCCGCGCTTGAAATTCAGTTAACCCAAAGGCGGGATGAATCTGTGTTTTAATAATCTTTTCAGGTGTTTGCGCTGCAACTTCTTCTATATTGACACCGCCCTCTTCACTACCTATCAGAGTAAGTTGTGATGTTTCTCGGTCAAGTAAAATAGCAAGATAGAATTCTTTTTGTATTGAGGCAGCTTCTACAATAAGGACTTTTCTGACGAGTTTTCCTTCAGGACCGGTCTGAGGTGTTACCAATTGCATGCCGAACATATTTGTAGCGTGTTGTTTTACTTCAGCGATGGAGTTTGCAAGTTTGACACCACCACCTTTTCCGCGTCCACCTGCGTGAATTTGTGCTTTGACAACGTATTTGGAACAATTAATCGTTTTTGCAATGGCTTCTGCTTCTTCAGGTGTTTCGGCAACTTTGCCAGGGAGTGTGTTAACACCGAAGGATTCTAAAATCTCTTTGGCTTGATATTCGTGTATATTCATCTTTTATGTTATGTTTGTATGAGGTAGATTGTCAGTCTATTTTAAGGTCAAATTGCTTAAAGATTATACCATGTTTAACTCATAATTACAAGTTTTGATTATGGCTTATGCCGGAACCGATGAAGGAAGTTCTTGTATTACAGGAATCACGTAACTCCGAATAGTTAACTCGTCAAATGTTTCAGTTTCTACCCGCGGTTCTGCTGCCTTACGGTGATCAAATACTACATAATATCCCTCCACTGCTTTTTCTGATTTGACGTAGGCAGCGAGTTGCGCTTTGCCTGCCTGATAGCGAGTATCTCCACCCCATATTTTTGTCTCAACGATGTATTTTCGCTGATTGTGGAGAATTAGGATATCCATTCTACCACGCCCTGTCTGAACCTCAAGATACATAGTGCCACCTATAATCTGCACAAATTGACTCAGATAAGCGAAGAGAAGATGTTGACCTACATATTCCTGTGGTGTTTCTGGAACTTGTAGAATCTTGAAACCTGCGCGTGCAATGAAGTCTCGGAAGTTGCCAAGGAGTGCCTCCATCTGTATATATCCATCCGATGTAAGATAATCCTTAAATCCGTCATGGGTCTCTTCAGGTAAGTAATTTTGTTCTAATCCATTCACAGCAGGTTTGAATGCTTGCATAATGCAATAGTGGTAAATTGGATTGACAATTTCACACATTCCGTCAGCACCTTCGGCGATTACGCCATAAGTCGTTAGTTCACTAATGAGTTCATTGTGCAAGGTGAATTCCACCCCTTCATCGTAAGAAGCAATCTTCATGAGAAGTGCTTCAAATCGCCGATCTCTTCGGATATTGGTCGTTAGATGTGCAATGTTGGTGTTGCGTTCACGAAGGAGTTTTATATGTGCTTTTGAAAAGTGTTCCATTGTAATCGGTTCACTTTTCGGAATATCCATTTCTTCGGTAAGTATCTGTCCGAAACGATTGACAAGTACCGGTTGTCCAGCAGTTTGTTTGTGGATAGATGCTATCACTTCAGGGGCAAAGGGTTGTCCAACTTCGTCCGTATATTGTGAAAGAAGTTCCTGTACTTGCTCAAGTGTGAAATTGGGCAATTTGAATTCGTCTTGGATATTGAAAGGAGAGATAGACCGATCATAATTTAGTTGGGTGATACTCTTGACACCAACAATGCCAACACTATGTGGACATCGAGTTTTTTCAGAAAGATAAATTTGACGAAGTGTATGCAGAAATCCTCGTAAAGCAGGTGGTGGGATAGCATCAAATTCGTCAATAATCATGACAAACCGCTGATTTTTCAACAAACTTCCGAGGGTTTCAAAAAACTCTCGCATTGAAATAGCATCGGTTATCTGTGTATTCGACAAAAATTGGTTGAAACTATCATAAGGATTCTCTCCGCGTTTTTGAAATACGCCCCTGATTTTCTTACAAATTTCTTTGCAGAAGGAATTGTAGAAAACATCCGCACTACTGTCTACGTACCCCTCAAAATTTAGTTGTATTGGAAAATATCCATTCCCTTTGCCTTCAAGTGCATCAAGCGCGTTTCGGAAAATTGTGGTTTTACCTGTCTGGCGTGGTGCAAAGAGGACTATGTATCTCCCTTTTTCCAACCGATCAACAAAATCCACAAGTTCTTCTGTGCGAGCGACAACGTAGTTGTCCTCAGGGTATACTGGTCCGCGGGTTTCAAACCATCGCATCTGTCTACTCTCCTTTAGTTGTTGAAGGAATTATATCAGATTGCGGTGTGGAAGTCTATAAGAAAAGAGGAGGGGTTGAGAGGTAAGAGGATAAATCATAATCTTTATTTTTCACAACAGATTTATCATCCTCAAGACGTTCAAGCAGGGTTTGAATGGTCTCATTAAAAACAGGATGTAAAAGGTCAGGAGCGATTTCAGCTAACGGGACAAGCACGAAACGACGGAGATGCATCTCTGGATGGGGAATAACAAGGTTAGGGGTCCGCAAGTATATATCACCATAGATTAAAATGTCCAAATCGATTTCTCGTGGACCCCAACGGGTGCGGTGTTGTCTACCGACGGTGGTTTCGCTCTGTTTTAAAGTTTGCAGTAGGGTGTGAGGAGAAAGGTCAGTTTTGATCGCAACAACACCGTTTAGAAACTGTGCTTGTGCTTCATCTCCGACAGGTTCTGTTTCGTAAAGAGAGGAAATCTTTTGTAGGGTGATTCCCTCCGCTTGCGATAAGGCATGGATAGCGCCCTTAATATACGAAAGTCTGTCGCCTATGTTACTGCCGAAGCCGATATATGTTGAGTGCACAGAATTTTAAATGATAAGAATAGGACTGAACACCAACTACTAACCGGTAAATTTTCGGATAGCGATAGAGGTATTGTGTCCTCCGAAACCGAATGCGTTGGAGAGTGCAACCTCAATTTTTGCGTCACGACTCTCGTTCGGAATGTAATCCAAATCACATTCTTCATCCGGCAGTTCATAGTTGATAGTCGGTGGTAGGAATCCTTTTTCCATTCCACCTAAACAGGCAATAAGTTCTACAGCACCTGCAGCACCAAGCAAATGTCCAACCATAGACTTAGTAGAGCTTACAGGAATTTTATATGCCCGTTCTCCGAAAAGGGATTTAATAGCGTTAGTTTCGGCAACATCACCGATCGGGGTCGATGTGCCGTGCGTATTGATGTAATCAACAGTGTCTACCGGGAGTTTGGCATCACTTAATGCGAATTCCATCGCTTTCGCTGCACCTTCCCCGCCTTTTGGCGGAGCGACCATATCATGAGCATCAGAAGTCATTCCAAAGCCGACAATTTCTGCGTAGATATATGCGCCGCGCTTTTTAGCATGCGAAAGTGATTCGAGGATGAGAACGCCCGCACCTTCTCCCATAACAAATCCATCACGATCTTTGTTAAATGGACGAGACGCGCGTTCAGGTTCATGGTTGCGTTCGGACATCGCGCGCATTGAGCAGAACCCCGCAAAAGCCAGAGGTGTCATCGCTGATTCTGCCCCACCAGTGAACATCACATCTGCATATCCATGTTGAATCAAACGTAGTGATTCACCGATGGAATGGTTGGAAGTTGCACAAGCGGTAACAGATGCGGAATTGGGACCTCTGAGGTCGAAATGGATAGACACCTGTCCTGATGCCATATTAATGATCATAAACGGCACGAGAAACGGACTGACGCGCTTTGGTCCCTTTTCAATCAGGATTGCCGCGTTTTCCTCAAGCACACCGATGCCACCGACACCAGAACCGATTTGGACTCCTGCGCGATAAGGATCAACCTTGGACAGGTCCAACCCAGCATCATCATGTGCCATTATAGAGGCAGCAAGCGCATACTGAATAAAAAGCGGAAAACGGGATGCAGTTTTCTTATCCAGATACTTTTCCGCTTCAAAGTCTTTAACCTCTGCGGCGACCTGCGTACGATAATCGGTTGCATCAAAATAGGTTATAGGTCCGATTCCGTTTTTACCGATGGCAAGCGCATCCCAATATTCTTCTTTCGTGTTGCCGATTGCATTGACAACGCCGATTCCTGTAATTACTATACGCTCCACGAGACCGATCCTTTGCTTAGGTAAGTGAAGAGGACTGTAGTTTAGTCTACATGCCCTCAACAGATTTGTCAAAATAGGTAAATCTATACATGCTCATCAAGGTAATCAAGTGCATCTTGAACAGTTTGTATCTTTTCAGCGTCGCTGTCAGGGATCTCAAGATCAAATTCTTCTTCAAGTGCCATGACTAATTCAACAGTATCAAGCGAATCTGCTCCTAAGTCTTCCATAAATGAAGCGTCAGGAGTCACGTTGTCTGAGTCAATACCGAGTTGTTGAGCGATAATTTCAATAAGCCGTTCTTCATTTGTAGCCATATCTTTAATTTAATCTCCTATCAAAACGGGCGGATAAATCAACAATTGGATAGTTGATGGAACCCGTTCTTAAGTTTAAAATATCTAAAGTTAATTTGTAGGGTAAGTTGCATATACTTACCTGTCCCTACGGTAAGCCAATAATGAAAACAATTTGCTGCCTATCGGCAGAATTCAGAGATATAAGTTACATCACCATACCACCGTCAACCTGTAACGTTTGACCAGTAATATAACGTGCAGCATCGGATACTAAAAAGCAAACAGCATCTGCTACATCTTCTGGCGCGCCAAAGTTCTGTAATGGAATAAGTTCAAGTGCTTTTTTCTGAAATTCTTCAGGTATTTCTGCTGTCATGTCAGTTGTAATAAATCCGGGTGCGATAGCGTTTACAGTTATACCACGCGTGCCAACCTCTTTCGCAGTCGTTTTTGTTAAACCGATAATACCGGCTTTCGCTGCAGCGTAACTCGCTTGTCCAGCATTTCCCATCAATCCGATAACTGACGAAATGTTGATAATGTTCCCACTTTTCTGGCGTATCATAGGGCGGAGGACTGCGCGGGTGCAATACATCGTGCCAGTTAGATTTGTCTGTAAAACCGCATCCCAGTCTTCATCTTTGAGACGCATCAGCAACATATCACGTGTAATTCCAGCGTTGTTCACAAGGATATCAATTTGTGAAAACTGTTCGATTGTCTTTTCAACAAGTGCTTCAACATCTTCCTTTTTGGAAATGTCAGCAGCCATTGCGTGTATAGAATAGCCTTTGTCTTTCAGCGTAGTAGCAGTTTCGGAAATAGTCTCTGTGGAACGCGAGCAGATAACGACGTTTGCGCCAACTTCGCACAATCTGTGGGCAATTGCTGCTCCTATACCACGTGACGCACCTGTAACGATTGCTGTTTTTCCATTCAGCATATCCTCTTTAAAAACACACTGTGCCATTATTCACCACTTCCATATTTATCTGTCACAAGTGAAAGTGTATCAACATCTTCAACGTTCAAGGTGGTACTTTCGAGCAGTGTCCGTTTCACTAAACCAGACAAAACCTTTCCCGGGCCAACCTCAATAAAATGTGTGATGCCGATTTTTTCAATCGTGTGTAATGTTTTTTCCCATTGAACAGGTTCGGTTATCTGTTGCAAGAGTAAGTGTTTGATGTTATCTACATCCGTTGCAAACTCGCCTGTTACGTTCATTACTATATCAATCTGTGATGGGTTTAACTTTACCGAGTCTAAAACAGATTGAAACTTCTTTTGTGCTGATTCCATCAGCGGTGAATGAAATGCACCGCTTACCGGTAAAGGACGACATCTTCTCGCGCCAATTTCGTCCGAAGCCAGAGCAACAACCTGATTAACTGGCTCAACTTCCCCTGAAATAACCAATTGCCCAGGACAATTGTAATTGGCGATTTTTGCCACACCATCAACCTTCTCACAGAGATGTTTGAGTCGTTCTACCGCCAGGCCGAGGATTGCTGCCATCGTACCGTTCTGTTCTTCACCCGCTTCCGCCATGAACTGTGAACGGGCACTTACCAATCGTAATGCGTCTGCAAACTCAAGAACACCAGATGCTACAAGTGCGGAATACTCCCCCAAACTATGTCCTGCTACTACCTTCGGTACAACACCTAATTGTGTAAGGGCTTTCTGTGTTGCGACACTACATGTCAAAATAGCAAGTTGTGTGTTTTCTGTCTGTTTTAATTCTGCTTCTGGTCCCTCAAAACAGAGTTGACTTAACGGTCTTTCTAAGAAATTATCTGCTTCATCAAAAACGGCTTTGGCAGTTGGATAGGTACCTGCCAATTCAGCTCCCATGCCAACTTTTTGTGAACCCTGTCCTGGAAAAACAAAAGCGATTTGAGTCATTTATAACCGTAAGAGCGTACTTCCCCAAGTTAAGCCAGCGCCGAAAGTTACGAGCAATATCAGGTCCCCCGGTTTTGCGCGTCCATCTTGAATTGCTTCATCTAATGCGATGATTACCGTCGCAGCAGAAGTATTGCCATATTTGTCTACGTTTATGTATACCTTTTCTCGTGGCACTCCAAGCCTATCGCCTACTGCTTCAATAATACGCAAATTTGCTTGATGCGGTATTAACAGATCAATCTCTTCAACGCTAACGTTTGCTTTGCTCAACGCGCGTTGCGCCGCTTCTGGCATGAGACGAACCCCAAGTTTGAAAACTTCACGCCCATTCATCTGAATTTTATCCAGTTTTTGATCAATTGCCTCTGATGTTACCGGCATTCTGGACCCACCAGCGGGTATGCCGAGTAGATCAATGTCAGCATAATCTCCATCAGAGCCGATGTAAGATGCGAGAATTCCTTTCGGTTCTTCAGTTGCTTGGACAATGGCAGCACCCGCTCCATCTCCAAATAGGACACAAGTGTTTCTATCGTTCCAATCAACGATATTGTTGAAAACTTCACCACCGACTACAAGAATAGTATCATACTGTCCAGATACAATCAAGCCATTTGCTAAATCAAGACCATATAAGAATCCAGCACATGCTGCGGATATATCCATTGCTGCCGCGTTTTTAGCACCGATCCCCTTCTGCACATAACAAGCGGTTGATGGGAAAAATGTGTCGGGGGTAACGGTAGCAACGAGAATCATCTCTATTTCAAGTGGGTCAATTTGCGCTCTTTTTATCGCTAATCGAGCAGCTTGAACACTGAGGTCCGAGGTAGCGGTGTCATCTTCGGCGATTCGCCGTTCAGCGATGCCTGTGCGTTGGCGAATCCATTCGTCGCTGGTATCTACCATCTTTTCAAGATCAAAATTGGTTAAAACGGTTTCAGGTAGATAAGAACCCGTCCCTGTGATTGCTGCATATCGAGCCATGCTGAAGAATCCTTTTTAGCTGATTTAGATGAATCAACACAAACGTGCTGGATTAACTGGTGTCTTCTCTACAGTTGTTCTTCTGTGGATTTTAGAACGGATATCCCTTTATAGTGTCCACAATGTGTGCAGACTCGGTGTGAAACCATCATTTCGCCACAATATGAGCAATCTGTAATAACTTGGATCCGAAGTGCATGATGGCTTCTCCGCATTCTTTTTTTAGATTTTGATGTTTTACGTTTTGGATGTGCCATTTTTAGAATTTATCTCCTTACGGTTTTTTGCCTTAGATTTGTTCTCCGATTTCGCTGTTTCTAATAACTGTGGAAGCACTGCAAAAGGTGAATTTACATTGAGCGTTTCTTCAGGTTCAATATCATCTGTAATTTGACAAGTACAATGTTCTTCATTGAGATTCACGCCGCATTCAGGACATAAACCCTCACAAATCTGTGAGCAGAGAGGCCAAATTGGTATCTGGATTGCCAACGCTTGTCGGGCATCTTCAGAGATGTCAAATGTTTCTCCATCGTAGTAGTGCTCTCCGTCTTCAGCACTTTCAGATTCAATCTTTTCAGGATTGTCAATAGGTGTGAATTGCAATTCAAAAGTTGCTGTAATGTCCTCTTCAAATGGTTCAAGACACCTACCGCATTGCATTTCAATATCTGTGAATACCTCAGCTTTGACGTAAACATTATCCTCACTGTGCCGAAGTAATTGAACGGTGCCCCGCACTGGACTGATAAATCGGACATCTTCAAGATCCAATTCAAGCTGCGAAGCCAGGATTTCTACTTCATGATTATTGAAGACCCCGTCTCGAATGTTTCTTACGTCAAAAACCAACGTGTCTTTCATTGTTTCGTCTGTTAAACTTAAAAGGCTACTTCTTCTTCAATTCTAATGAGTTTTGCGTTACCTTTGACAACTTCAAGAGTATAAATCTGCTCAAGCGCGGTTTTCATATTTTTTTCTCGCGCCTTATGCGTTAACATCATGAGTGAAACGGTATCGGTGTCGTGAGGCTCTTTTTGAATAACTGAGGCAATGCTGATATTATGGTTTCCTAATATGTTGCCAATACTTGCTAAAACTCCTGGTCGATCAATAACAACAAAGCGCAGGTAGTAGCGCGTCTCAATGTCATCAATGGAACAGACAGCAATTTCAGTTTGCGAATTAGGCAGCCATGCTTGCGAGATCGGCGAACTCACACCCCACTGAATAGATTTTGCAGCATCAATAATATCTGCTACAACAGCACTTGCGGTAGGCATTTCGCCTGCCCCTTGTCCATAAAAGAGCGTTGGACCGACAGCTGAACCGACAACGCACACAGCATTATAAGCGCCATTCACATTTGCTAATAAACTCCGCTCTGGCAGAAGAGTCGGATGTACGCGCGCTTCTACGCGATTGTCATCGGTTAATTTCGCAATAGCGATTAGTTTGATCACATAACCGAGTTCACGTGAATACTGAATCTCTTGCTGCGAAATGTCTGTGATACCTTCAACATGGAATTGGTCAACTGAGAGATACACACCGTAGGCAAGCGCAATGAGCAGTGTCAACTTCTGTGCGGCATCAATACCTTCAATATCAAGTGTTGGGTCTGCCTCAGCATAACCTTTCTCTTGAGCATCTGCAAGTACATCGGCAAAATCAACGCCACGTTCATTCATTTCAGTTAGCATATAATTGCAAGTACCGTTCACAATGCCGTAGATTGATTGAATTTGGTTAGCGGTGAAACTTTCTTGGAGCGTTTTTATAATTGGGATGCCCCCTGCAGTACTTGCCTCAAAATTGAGACTCACCTTATGTTTCTGCGCTAACTGGAATAACTTAACTCCGTGTTCTGCCAAGAGGGCTTTATTTGCCGTCACAACGTGCTTGCCATTTTGGATTGCCCGGGTGATAAGTGAATGTGCCTCCGAAACGCCACCAATAAGTTCTACGACAATATCAATTTCTGGGTTGTCAACAACTTCAGCAGGATCGGAAGTTAGACAGTCAGTGGGAAGTTCTACGCCTTCGCGTGAAGCAGGAAGTGTCCGTTTCACGACTTTTTTTACGCATAATTGGATGCCACTATTTTGGGATACGAGCGTATTCTGATTTATTAGAATCTTGGAAACACCAGTGCCGACTGTTCCCCATCCTAAGATTCCTACATTAATGCACGATTTATCCACGACTACAACTGCCTCTTTCTGATGATCTTATTAACTTAAATTGGGCAGTGAACAGTATATCTACCCGCTTCAACGCCCAAAAAATCGGGGCGACTGGATTCGAACCAGCGACCTCTTGAACCCCATTCAAGCGCGCTTCCGGACTGCGCCACGCCCCGTTTTCAAATTTAGTTGCTCAATTAATAGTATCATAAATTAGTAGAAAAGTCAAGAAAATTTGTTTAGCAGAGGCATTCAATTGTCGTAAATTTCTCTTGTAGGAGGGGTTTGGAACCCCGATTTAACAACATAAGCATTTGTTGTAATCGCGCAATTCATTTTCGATGACAAGATTTAAGCAACAGATCTTCAAGATATATACAGGACTTACGCAAAATAATTGACACATATACCTCAACAGACTAATATAATCTGTGAGGAGGTTCATAAAGATGCCAAAACCGACACGGCTTGATTATTGTCAATATCTACTAACGACCCTGTCAACTATACGCTAACTCATTTTGCGGATCACTGCGATCAGTTCAGTCATGATCAAATTAATCGTTATCTTGCTGGTGATCGTTTGCCAGCCCGTTATGTATGGGAAAGTGTCAAACCGCACTTGGAGCAAACACCCAACGGATATATCATCTTTGATGATACTATTTTAACTCAAGTTGCTACCTACAAGACTTTAGACAGACAAACACCGCTTTTAATAGAGAATAACTCATTTTTCGCCAGATTTCGTAGCGCAAACTGTCAGTTTGCGTCCTCACAGGCACAATCTAACAGATTGTGCTACATAGGTGGCAACTTAGGTTATTTTAGACAAAAGGCACGCACAAAAGATTTCGCTTGCTCAAAAACAATATAGTGGGAACGCTCACACCACGATAAATGGTATAGGTGTTGTCACTTGTGTATGTCAATCCGGAGTTAGACCGGTATTGGATTATTGATTTTCGGATCTACGATAAGCAAGGTGATGGTAAATCCAAGTTAGATCATGTTTGTGATATGCTTGATGTGTTAGTGAATGCCCGCAATGTTGCTTTTAGCACAGTGTTGATGGATAGTTGGTATGCCAGCAGAGTGCTTATGTTATTCATTGAAAGCCTTGGTAAAAAGTATTATTGTCCGCTCAAAGCGAACCGTCTTGTAGATGATGCGAACGGCACAAAGCCTTATCGGCGCGTTGATAGTTTAGAGTGGAGTGACACAGAACAGCAGTCAGGCAAACGAGTGAAACTACTCAACAAGTTCCCGAAAAATCACAAGGTGAAAGTATTCCGGGTGGTGTCTAATAGACGCACGGATTATATTGCTACAAATGACTTGGCTCAATCAGATGTGTCCGCCGTGCAACAGGCGTGTGGCGTGCGCTGGAAGAATGAGCGGTTTCACCGTGAAGCAAAACAACTCACGGGAATTGAAAAGTGCCAATGCCGTTTAGCGCGTATTGTTCGAAATCACATCACTTGTGCTATTTTAGTATGGATTTATCTTATGCAAAAAGCACATGAAACAGCTCAAACACTTTATCAAGTCAAAAATGCCATGTTTTCTGATTTTCTACGTCAACAACTAAAATCACCTACTCTAAATATGGCTGATGCGTAAGTCCAATATATAAAGCGTTACATGTTGGGTTTCGTCCCTCAACCCCATAGGTGTCAACTTAAGAAGACATCTACGT
>JAPPIG010000097.1 GCA_028820635.1 Candidatus Poribacteria bacterium | reverse complement strand
GTATTGTAGCACAATCTTCCTTTAGGGTGTGGTCTAAAAAACCGATGGCAGTACATTGCTTATATACAAAAATGTTCATTTGGAAATGCCAATACCAATGTGTTTTCTAAACGCTTTCCAAAAACCATACGTATCACCGCATTTTCAAGCAATTCTGCCGTTCTTCCCAATCTGGTAGGTATGCAGACATATACCCTTTAAACAATTTCCCATGATTCGGCACAAGCAGATGCACTAATTCATGCACAATTACGAATTCCGATAAGGTCTTCGGTAGATGGAGCAGTTCCGTGTTGAGTGTTAATCTGCCATTGGTTGATATAGACGCCCATTTCCGCCGCATTTCACGTAGATGTACCTCGCGCACCTCAACACCGATGTGGTCCGCCCATCGCCACACCGAATCTTTCAACCCCCGTGAATCCTGGCGAACATCCTCGGTTTTCATAGCCGCTGCAACTCCAATAATCTGTTTGTAATTTCTATTTTGGTGTGAATATCAACTGAGGGTGCTAATGTTCTATAGAGTGCGCGCCGTAGTTCTTGTTGTTGATGCTCATCCCACTCATAATCAGGAAACTGCTCAAATACTTGATTAACTGATCGCGCCTGTTCCGGTGTAACAGTCTCCATAGCATTACTCATAACAGTATAGACCGCAAAAGAATTGTCATCTAATCCCATTCGGTGTTGTTCCCTTTCGGCGCGTGAAATTGTTTCTGCATCTTTTAGTAGTTTAGTGAGTGCCTCTTTCGTTTCTGATTGACGACTGCCGTATATTTCTATAGCTGCTTCTGCACGTTCACCGATAGAAATCAAAAAAGGTTTTGACTCGCCCTCATCCGTAACCTTTTGACGTACTGCTTTTGCCAAGTTCAAGACTTTTATTGTGTCGGACATATCGCTCTGATCTAATCTCTGTAAAGTGGTTTCGTTCAATTCATATACCGCATTTGGCAAAGCAAAAAGGTCGCCTTCAGTTTGTTCTTGCAAAAGTTCACGCGTCTTGTTTGTTAACTCCCTGTGGACATAAATATTTGTAGAAAATGCATTACGAATTAATCCATAAAGAGATGTAAGTGCCTGATAATTTGCTATAAACGGTTGTAAGAATGCATCAGGTGACAAGATATTATAGAGATTTTGCAACGTTTTGAAGAACGTGAAAAATGTTTCGCGAACATCCTTATCCTCAAAATGTTCAATTGCTTGTTCCTTCGCTTTATCGTCTGAACCCGCTGCCAATGGCAAATACTGCTGGGCATCTTCGCTTATCATCCTCATGAATGCCTCTTTAAGCACGTCAATGTTCTGAATAACACTCTCCACCTCATCAGAATCGAAGGCGAGTGCCTTCTTCATGTTTTCAAAGATACCGACAAAATCCAATACAAATCCAGCAGGTTTCACCAGTCCGTCCGCATCCTCATACGGACGGTTGACGCGCGCAATAGACTGCAACAACACGTGATCGCGCATCGGTTTGTCAAGATACATGCAATAAAGAATCGGTGCATCAAATCCTGTTAGTAATTTCTGTGTTACAATCAGAATTTTCGGTTGTGCAGCCTTATCGACGAATCGCTTACGGACCTCCTTTTCCTGCTCCGATGTGCGATGATACGATTTCATTAACTCAGAATCTCGGTTGTCCTCTGAATAGACGACTTCCGAGTATTCAGCGGGCAAGTGTTTGTCAAGCGCTTGTTTATACAACGCGCACGCTTCTCGATCAACAGCGACTAAAAACGCTTTGAATCCCATCGGCTCCACTGTGTTTTGAAAGTGTTCCGCAACACACTCGGCTATTCGGTCTACACGCGCGGGTGCTTTCAATATCTCTTTTAGCCGAACAGCGCGATCAAGGATTTCGTTCAGTTCATCGGGATCGCTAACGCCTGCTGCATCTGCAAGGTTAAGGAATTCCTGTTCTAATACCTCTTTATCCACTCGCAAATCAGATGAGGCAAGCATATAATTCAACTTGACAGTCGTGCCATCTTGAATAGACTCTGTGATAGCGTATTTATCAAGATACCCCTGTGTGTCATCTCTGCCGAACACTTTGAAAGTGCCTTCACCTTTAGACAGGCTGTCAATCGGTGTGCCAGTGAATCCGATATAGGTCGCATTTGGCAAGGCAGCCATCAGGTGACTTCCGAAATCGCCACCGGTTGTTCGATGCGCTTCGTCAACCAACACAACTACACCATCACGTGTATTCAGGTTCGCTGGACGTTTGTCGAACTTATGAATCATTGATACAACCAAACCGCGATAATCGGATGCTAAAATGTCTTCCAGATCATCTTTACTCTGCGCAACTTTCAGTGATGTGATACCGTAGCCGGTGATGTTTCTAAAGAGTTGACTTTCTAACTCATTGCGGTCTACAAGCATGAGCACCGTCGGTTTTTCAGCTTGTTCTCCACCCCGCAGGAGGCGCGACGCAATCGTTATCATTGTCAAGGTTTTGCCGCTGCCCTGTGTGTGCCACACAAGCCCACGACGTTTGTCCGGATCGTTTACCCGTTCGATTACCTTCTCTACGGCACGTGTCTGGTGTTGACGTAGCACAATTTTGGCGAGTTGGTCATCTCTGCTCTGGAAAATGATGGATCGCTGTAGTATCCGCAGCAATCGGTCGTGGTCGAAAAACGTCTTTATCTTCTGCTCATAGTTGGTGGGTTGATCGGTTTTCCAGTTGAATATGTTTTTGCGGCTGGTGTTCCACGTCACGCTATAGTAAAGGTCTGTGAGTTGTGTAACAGCAAAGAGTTGCGCGGTTGTGAACATCTCCGGTGTTTCGTCATGATAACGGAGCATCTGCTCCACACCGAGTGCTAATCCGTCACGTTTGTTAACAGATTTTGTCTCTACGATTGCCACCGGCACGCCGTTAACCAGAAAGACTACATCGGCACGGTTGCGGTGGACTGTGCTTTGCTGTTCCCATTCATCGGTGACATGAAACAGGTTATTGTCAAGGTTTTCAAAATCAATCAGGGTAACGTTGCGCTCTCGGTTCTCACTTACAATAAAGGTTGACTTTTCACCACGCATCCAAGCGAGTGCTTCCTGATTGCTCTCAAGCGTCGACTGAAGCAAGCCGAGTTTCCGCATCACATCTGCACAATTGGAGTCGTCTATGATGCCCTTGTTGAGTTTCAGAAGTTGCGCTTTCAGCACGTTGGCAAAATACAGCGCCTTCGGATTTCCACCGCGCATCTGCAAGGCTTCTGAGCGGGACACGCGTGTCCAACCGATTTCATCGGCATATTGGAGGAGTGGATCTTGGACTGCAGAACGTTCTGACATAGTTGTCTCCTAATCTATAATCAACCTATAAGTCGGGCAATACAAAATAAACCGACAAATGCAATACATTTATTCCACTATCTCAAACTTTCCATCTAATGATTTCCTTGTCAAGATACGATTCCCACCATAACCCAGTGTGCCTCCTGTAGCATAGCAGTATTCAAAAAGTAATATATCTTCAATACCATCTCCATTAAAATCAGCTCGAACCACTTCTACCAATCTCTGCCCCATTACATCCCCTTCAATAATCAACGAGTTCTGGCTTATCCTTTTCACCACAAGTTCGCCAACTTCCACCATTTTTTGATATGTCGCGTCTAACTCTGTGCAGTCCGGTTCATCGCCAATCCAAGGGAAGAGGGACATCGGCAGCAGTTCTAAATCAACAACTCCCACTTTAGGGTTTGATATAAAGCTCTGTTGTGGAGTCTTAGCAGCCTGAAGTGACTTTAGCAATCCAGACCTTTGGTTGAAACTTACTGACATTTTGAGAATAGCATTATTTTCTGGAAGGTAACCTTGTTCATACGCAAACTCATATTCTCTACACGTCTGAACAAAAATTTGTTTTCCTTCTTCATTTGTAAATGGCAATCCATCTATATAATACTCTCCAAGACAAATAGCTAAATCCCAAAGAGATTCAATATCGGCTTTAGCGATAGATTTCACTTCACTACCATTAGCAAAATGCATACTTTCAATAAGATCGAAAACAGCTTCAGGACGTTCAGAATGTTGATGAAGTATTTCTGCTATCTCTTGTGGAGTGAGGTCACCACGCTCCAAGTGTTGCTGTAAAAGAATAAATGCTTTACCACTATTCTCTCGCTTTTCAATATACTCAAGATTTGATTTTACTTTTTCCTTTCTCGCAGCAGCTATACCTAAGAAGTAATAGAGGTGGGGTAGTATCAAATCACTTTTCTGGTAATTTGCCCTGGGACAACACGGCAGCAAATTTTCATAGCCGTGTATACTGAAGTTATCTGGCAAGTTTAACCCTGCAATTTTATCTTTCAACGCGGCAGAATCTTTTGCAATAGCCTCTGGAATTATATGATCAATATGATAATTGCTTACATCAAGCAATTCGCCTGTATATGCACATTTCTTCCCGTGTGCCAACCAAATTGCCTCTCGTTCTGCAGCACTAAATTTCTGTGTTGACATAGCATTCCTAAATCTACCTAACCTTTACTACCTGCACAAGTTGTTCCGCTTTCTCTCTTACCGCCACTATATCAAGAACATTTTCAACGACATTTGCTACCCCTTCTACGACAGAGAGAGTATCCAAAACAACTGGTGCTGAATCTAAACCGTCCGCATGCAATACGTGTTCGTATGCATACGATGTATAAAGGTTGGCGTAAGACAAATGCCACGCAGCATAATTCCGATACCAATCGTAATCTTTGATCTCATCAAGATTGACAAATGCTACGGAACACTCAAAAAGTATCTTGGAATAAATGACACGCTCGAAAGTATCTTCAAAACAGTTATCAACTGATTCCTTGATTGCCTGTGACATAAAAATTAAACTCATAGCATTACGAAGACTGCGTTCCGCTTGCCAGATAAACTTTTTCGCGAGTTCGGTTAGTGCGTTTTTAATGTCTGAAGATTTCGCACCCGGATTCTGGTTGATTAGCAACTGTTTACAGAAACTCATTAATTCCAAAGGAGAACTCTCGTACTTACCAATAACATTTCTCATTAGATGATCAACTATATATCTATTCTCATGACCAATTTCGTTAATCCATGTTTCATTGGCAATAATTGTATCGGTATCAGATGGAGATAACTCTATTAACAAAGCATAAAAATTTTGTTTCAAATCATACAGAAATGAAAGTTCTCTTTTTCCTATAAGTTCACCTGTTTCAATGATATGATTGAGGAATTCAAGAAACTCAACAGCTTGCCGAAGAATTCTTTCGAATCCTTGCCGGTACGCCTGATTCTCTATATGAAAATTTTTACGTATTAGTTTTTCATACTTTTTTCCTTTGCGATGAGCAGAACCAGATGAACGCAATTGCTGTAGTTTTCGCAAAAAAGAAATGTATTTATCGATATTTTTAACATCATAAGAGTATAAAAATGATTCAAAGTAGTCTAAGCTTCCTAGATTTTCTTTTTTTTGCTTTAACTTATCCTTCTCTACTTTCGAAATCAATTCTAAAATACAGCCTTGGTTCAGCGAATCAATAAGTATCGTCGCGAGACTCAATATTAACTCATCAAAGTCTTTTTGCTCATCAGAGGAAGGAATCCTTAGACAGCGCAAGCGATACGCGTCATTGTCACCTAAAGGACTTAATAAATGCCACCCAAGTATTTTATTACATAATTGGCTTAGTTTTGAGTACCGGTTTCTAAAACGGTGCTCAAGCCGATTCGACTCTGTAGATGTCCTTCCTGGAATATAACGATTTAGATATGTTTCGCTAGGCTTTCCTTTGGGAGCAATATTGTGTGCCTGCCAATGTACTTGTTCCTCATAAGGAAGAAGAGAAAGACGAGAAAACATAACCCAAACTACAGTATCGTGATCATCGTCAATTGGTAATAGATGCTGGACAGTACCTTCATCCTGCCAAGTTAACAATAAGTCTCCAACTGAGTACTTACTGTCCTGTATATAGTATTTATCCAAGACTTCTTTTTTAAAGCAAACAAAGGTTGGATTAGACGACCAACCTATATTCTGATAAATAGCTCCTCTAATGTCATAAAGTTCGTAGCGAATCTCAGATCCATATTCATCATAACCGACTATGAATCCGGTCCTATTTTTTGGTATTTTAGCATATCCAATCAGTCGTATAACGTCAAGTATACTTTCAGTTTGGTATTCATCTTTGTAACTTTCCCGATAGGTATATCTCCAATACAGATGTCCATCTGTTAGTTCTTTATTCTCAGAATCAACATGATGTTGATTTACTCCAAGATCTTCCATTGAAAATCTTGAATGCTCTGAACAATTAAACCGAACCGCAAGGTATATCTCTTCAGATTTCAAGAATCTTTGTAGTTGTTTAAATCGTATTTTGACCCAGTTTCCATTGACAACTACAACTACAACCTTCTCATTGTCATTTGTTCGATCATGAAAGAAATACTCACCCTTTTCTGCATCATACTCTAAGTTAAGTGAATACCGGAACTTCTGGTATAATTCTTTACCTTCAGTTGTCCCTGGGTCTTGGTCAATAATTAGATATGAGTTCCCGTTTCTGTCTTTATCAATTCCGAATGTTTCCTGATATTCTTCAGTGCTAAACCAAGCAACTAAGGATCCAGATGGACAATAATCATCAAAATAGGAATGTGGGTAACTTACTTTATCCAAAGAGACTAAAATGCTGTAGATAGCACAATCTTGAGAAACATCACTTGGTGTATTGAGTACTGTAAGCCATTCGGCTGGATCTAATTCACGCTGTGCCCATTCCAAAGTTTTTTCTTGTGTTAACCGCTTCCGGTCTGATTCAATACACATAATCCTATTCCGCCTCGTTGTAACAATGATAGACAAAATTATTCATCATTAAGACTCATTAAATTAACTTGTAATATTCGTTATAACATTTAAAATTTATTTTGACAAGGAAATGTAAATTCCCATGCCAAAAACACTCAGATGGCCTTACGCCTCTGTTAACTTTGCAATTCTGTATCAACCAACGGTTCAGCAGACAGCTGCCCGGTCATCAATTTTTCAAGCGTGGCGTGGAAGAGTTCATCTATCAGTTCAACTTCTCGTTCAAGGGCTGCTATTTTTTTGTCTATTGCTCGGAAAATGTTGGCAATGGTGCGTTGTTCGGAAAGTGGGGGAAAAGCAAAAGTAAATTTTCCCAAAGAATCCCACGATGTTCTCGGATGGCTTATCCCTGTGGATGTTGCAACAGCATGATTCACAAAGGCTTCGGTATGGAGAAGATAGACTAAAAATCTTGGTGAAGTATTTAGTGCTGACGTAAAGACGAGAATATCAGTTGAGCAAATTCCTTCCATTTCAGCGATAACTGCTTTATCCAAGTATGATCGCAATTTGCCATACAAAATATCATCAGGATAAAAATGATTCTTGGCACTTTTTACTTTTGATGCTTCTCCCCAACGTTTCAGGATGCTCTCTCCCGTATCAATATGTTCAAGTCCCACAAAGTTTAAGTTCTGATTATCTTTAGGGTTCACATTCTCACGCCTTAAATTGGCTCTATCTGAGAGTTGAACAACTTCCCAACCCTCAGGGATCTCGCCAATTTCTGTCTGCTTGCGGGGTCCACCTTTTGTGCCATGAGAAAAGAGACAATCCATCAACGCCGCTTTACGTTCGCGTTCTAATGCGATCTCTCGTTGTCGGGCAAACTTTGCTTCTTGGATTGTTTGTAGGATGTGGGCGATGGTGCGTTGTTCGGGGATTGGGGGACACACAACAGAAAATTCTTGTAAATAACGATAATGTCGGTTATATCCTTTACTTGGGACATTTAGATTCGAAAGTGCGTAATAGAAAAAACGAGGATCTAAAATATAATCGTTTACATAAAGAATTTTTGTTCCATCCGCTCCGAGGGCAAATGGAAAATCAACGTATTTGAAAATACGTGTATGATCTCCAAAAATCACCAAAGGTAAGTTGTCAGAAATTACAGAATCTACCGAGTCTGTCCAACCAGCAATAAATGATGCTCCTTGGTCAATTACTGGAAATTCGCCTGATTCTTGGTAGTCTGTTTTAGGAATTGATGGTTTCTTCTTGGTTTCTACCTTTTTCAAACAATCCGTAAAAGGTAGAATTTCCCAATGTTCTGGTAAATTTATCCCATCCATAACAATCCTTCCTTAAGTTCACTGGAAACTCATACAATAACTCAAGTTGCTACCTACAAGACAATTGACATAAAAAACACCTTTTTAATCCTGACAGCTCACTTTTAGCATAGATTTTGTAGCGTAAACTTTCAGTTTGCGCCCATTTGACACAAACTAAAAGTTTGTGCTACATAGATAGCAATTTAGGTTACAATAGAAGGTATCTTACATCATCTACTACGATTTGATGTTCCACCACCTCTCGTATGCCTTGTTCCTTTTGATGGTCCAGATCCACCTTGTCGCCCACTCGGCGGACCGCCTTGCCTTCCTGTACGAGAACCACCTTGTCCACCGGTGACTTTTTGGGTGCTTGTCGTTTGCCTTCGATGTGAACGTGTTCGCTGCATTCGATTCATAGGTGCTTGTTTAATATCCTTTGTATAAGAAACTGTTTTGTTAGATGCTGAGGTTTGCGCGGTGCCAACTGTGCCAAAATCAAATGCTCTGTGCACTATCTCATGGATATAAGGTTTTTCGCTATTGCTAAAAAATTCCTGAATTTGAGTTTGCATTGTCTCTCTATTTGTATGATGTAACATAGCAATATCAAATTCAGGGCGGACAATGTGGAGAGCGATGCCATGATTTTCGGCAAATCCCTTTGCATACCTAGTAAAACCAGTGTTGGTGATCATCATTGCTTTATGGGCATCGATGTCCTCTTTTACTTGTTGTAGGTTTCTTATATCGCCTAGCGTGACTTTCTTTGATCTGCCCCGCCACTTTGCATCGGCAAAATTTTTATATAAAGTCAAATCTTTTTGATATTCCCAGTAAAAATCAATCTGATTATCATACTTTGGTAAATCAGGATGTGTTTTGCTTGGAATTCTGCGGGACTGTATTCTATCAATTGGAATTTCAAGTTTTTCAGCTAAGAACAATCTACAAAATTCTTCATATCGCGCACCATTTTGTCTGCTATTCATAATCTAACTCCTTTTTAAATTCAGTTTTCAGTTTATTTCAAAATGTATTAAGACTTCTTCCAATGCATTATCCGCTTTTTCGCGAGTGATGCGTGCTTCCGTCAAGTCTGCCAAAATCTCATTCACAGGGCGGTGTTCAACCTTGTCCCCGACGTCTACAAACTGAGACGGACTCAGGTTGTAATCGGTTTTCTGTGCATCCTCAAGTGTGATAACACGACTCAACTTCTCAAGCGATTCCCATGCGTTATAGACTTCAGTTGCGGCATCAATCCCTCCATCGGTGAGAACGTTTTTCGGTTTTTGCGTCTCAAAATAGTTAGTGAGATTGATCAGCAAGATTTCACCCTTACGTCCCGCTGGCTTGCTGCGGTTCAACAGCAAAATGATTCCCGGTGCGGTTGTGTTGTAAAAGAGGTTTTCTGGTAGGAGTATCACACCTTCAATCAGGTCATCTTCAACAAATTTTTTGCGGATATTGCGTTCGCGGTTGGTCTGTTTACTGCCCGACCCGCGTGAGACTGCGCCGGTATCCAGCACAATCGCCGCGCGCCCGTTGTCTTTCAGAGAAGCGTGCATGTGCTGCACCCACGCCCAATCCGCTGATGAACTCGGTGGTTTCCCAAAAATAAATCGTTGCCAACTATCGTTATCATAAAAGTCGTCATCATACTCCTTCTGATTCCACATCGGATTCGCCATCACATAGTCAAATCGTTGTAACGTGGCGTTATTGGCGAGAAACTTGGGATTTCGGAAGGTATCACCTATCTGAATGTCCGCACCGATAAAATCGTGTAGGAAGGCGTTCATTTTCGCCATAGCGTAGGTTGTCGGAGTCAGTTCTTGTCCATAGATTTGGGGTGCTTGGCTCTTTTCGTCGGTGTGTGTCTGCTCAAATAATAATCGTCCTTTGATAAGCAACCCACCTGACCCACACGCTGGATCATAGATCATTGCGTAGGGTTCCGGGTTGATGATCCGTGCCATCAACCAACCGACCTCTTTCGGTGTATAGAACTCACCCGCACTTTGTCCCTGTCCTTCAGCGAACTTTCGTAACAAATACTCATAAGCACGACCGAGGATGTCCGGTTCTGTGTTCTGAAGTCCCAGCCGATGCCGACTTAACACCTCAATAAGTGCTTCCAGTCTATCCTCGTCAAGTGTGCGTTGACCGCTCTGTGTCTCATTGAAATCTTTTACATTCAACACACCTTCCAACCGTGGATTCAGGCGTGCAACTTCACGCATCGCCTCTGTGACAAACTCGCCCAGATGTCCATCGGCAGGTTGATTGCGGAGTTCTTCCCAACTATACTGCTGTGGGATGTAAAAACGAACGATCGGGTTACGTCCTGTTTTCAGTGCATCTTCGTGGTCTGCCGCAATAATACCCCGTGCCGATTCTTCATCACCGAATTCTGCTATCTGTTTTGCGAACTCATCATCAAACACATCGGAGAGTCGTTTGTAGAAGATAAGCGGTAAGATGAAATCTTTGAATTTTGGTGCATCACTCGCGCCGCGGATCGTGTTTGCCGCATCTAATAACCATGTTTCCAATGTGGATATATCCAGTTGTTCCGCGTTTTCGGATGGGAAGGGGAGTGCGGTTTGGACGGGATCTGTTGAGGTGTCTTTTTTAGACAATTCACTTGCTCCTTCGGTTTTTGTGTTATAACGTCTCTATCAATGAGAGTATAGCAGCTTTTTACCGATAAAGCAAGGAGTATGCTTCATTGTTGCCAAGTGTAGTCTTTGACTGGCAGGACAGAGTTCGCTCGATTCGTCTGCAAAAATTAAACTTGCATAAGCACACAATGGAAAGATTCAAATCGAAAATCTATTGTAGCATTTTTTGCAGAATTGCCCGGTTGACTTCCGCATTTATGGTGTTACACCGCGCTAATTATGCCGAATTCGGAGCATAATTTATTTTTTATTGCACAAAATTTGTATATTTGCTACAATATATGTTGACGTAAGCAATTCACAGTACGCGTGAGTTACGTCAGGGCTGCTTCCTAATTTTTTAGGTGCGCCGCAGGTGATGAAGCACCAGCGACGCTAAGCACTGCCATACGGACTATTAGAGTGATATGACAGCGCTGGTTTCCATTATATTAGAAAGCCCTGCTTTTTGATAGTTTAAAGTGGAAACCAGCACCCTATAGGGCGAGTTGCCTGAAATATTCTTCTCTTTGTTGACACACCTGTCAACCCTCCCTGTAGACTGTCACAATATTTATACACAACCCCGGTGTTATTTTGGTGCAGTCTAAGGATGAGACACACCCATAAACATCATATATCACAAGGCAATGCTATTGCAATGTCTCAAGAACATGACTCTATTGAGTTCGTGATCTGTGGGGTTACCCACACTACAACACAAGGAGCATTTTGTAATGAAACGCTTTTTTACAACGCTCTGCTTATTAACCCTTTGCGTCTTACCCATCAACGATATAGGACGTACGCAACAGAGTATTAGTGTTATTCCTGATACACCGATCAGATTCAGAGTCTGTGTTTATGTTAGCCCTCATGATGATACTGATTTAGATACAAGACTCGAAGCATTTTTACGTAGGGAACTTCGCGCACTTGGTGATGTTACCATTGTCCAAAGAGAGTCCGATTGGCATTTTTTCTTGGCATACAATTTTGCTGAACACGAATTCAAAGATGGGACCAAAACTGGCGATCTTTCAATAGCAGAAGCTCTAATGTCATTTCATCCCGATGTTATTCACGAAACTTATCGTTTTCCAGAGATTGGTAAACCTGCACTGTTTGAGCATATCATCGCTGGCTATTGGACTGCAGATAATTTACATGAATTCGCCATACAAGCTATCGGCATTTTTGATAAAGACACATTAGAACCATTTCGAAAAAAATAAGGAGATAACCAATGGCTACAATTATTGAAGGCAATCAGCCTTATACACCAACGCGCCTACAGTGGCTCACCCTTGAACTAAATGCTATTTACAGTATGCGTACTCTAAACTCTCCGTTTCATTTGCATATTTCATGTGGTGACATAGAAAATACCCTACTTATTCATGTCGCCTATCCACCCGATGAAGATATAGAGAAAATTCAACAATATGTTGAAAACATAAAATCGGATGCTTTAAGCAAGGCTGCCCAACGTAATTTTGAATCTTGGTTTAATATCGATGCTGTTCTTGTTCAAGAAGTCAACTGATTCTTTCAAGGATTTTCCTTGCTTAAGTTGTTATCGGAATGAACCACAAATTACCTACCAACCGCTGGATGGTGGCAGATAAGGAGCGTCGTATGACAAATACAACACATTGGCAAGGATGGCACACCTTAAGTAAACGAAAATGGTTGAGTAGAAAAACGGACGTTACAGAAGGATCTATGCGTGATCTGCTTCAGAAAGTTCCACACTTTAAAAAAGTTCCCTGCGAAATAAAGGGCGAGGGTGTAAATCCACACTTGAATACGATCATCAGAGATCGCCTGAAGCCTTATAGTAATGCTCTTTTACCGCCTACAGATCATGTCCAGGTGCCTGTTTCAACTGTTTCTCAAAAATATCAACTGGTTCAACACCAAGAACTTCTGAACGCATTAGCGTGTGTGATGAAAGACAAAGGGTTTGATCTAAGTAGGTTGAAAGCAGAACTGTGTCTTACAGAATTCGGTGAGCGTATGTGGTTTAGTTTTACCTTACCCGGTGACATTTTCAAGTTGCCCACCACTACGCTTTTTGACCCGGGCGACAAGCAACCGCTTAATCTTACAGTCAATGCGTTGAATTCAGTTGACAAAACCACAGCATTAGAAATCAATCTCTACTGGTATCGTCTTGTTTGTGGGAATGGCATGGTCTACGGAGACAATATACAGTTCAAGGAGATACACCGGACAGAATCGCTTGACCCTGATGCAATTAAAACTTTCTTACAATATCAATTGGCATCCAGCCAGATAGAAAAAGAAAAAGAACGGCTGATAAGGTGGTATGAAACAAAGGTGTTTAGGAGGTTATCCGAATCCAAACCGAACCGAGGACAGATTGAACAGTGGCTTGAAAAACACGTCTCCAAAACCTGGAGTATTCACGCAGCTGCGAGAGCTTACCACATTGCCAAAACAGGGTTCGACGGTAAATTTACCAATAGAACAGAAAAGAAGAAAAATGTTAAATACAGTGATTTAACACTTGATCCGAAAACCAGCACTCAGGTGCCAGCGGCGTTCGCCCCAGTGCAAAATGCCTATCATATTAGTCAAGTGCTGAGTTGGCTTGCAAGCCAACAGAACACAGTGCAAAAACAACTCAAATGGATGGCAGATATACCTAAACTCATGCGATCATTGTTAACAGCAGAAACTATTACCTTGACTGTTGATGAGTAATTTCACCCTACTTATGTGTCTGAGATTGGAACTATTTTAGGTGGAAAAGATGAAGGTGAATCGGACTGAATGGAAAGAAGGTATAGCCCTATGTTAATGGGTGTAGCATGGCTATTGCTGATAATAGGCATCATAGCTAATCACACGATTTGGCGTCCAATTGGCATTACAGCAGGTATTGTCTGGTCACTTGCGTCCCTTGTTGTAGGTGCGCGATATTGGCCCGCGCAATTTATATCTGTTTTCTTCTTTTGGATAATCTCTTTCGTTATAGGAAAAGTAATTCAATTGATTATCAAAGGGATTTCAAAAAAAAAAGAAAACCCCGATCCAGACGCTGCATACAAACCACCAACTAACAAAGTAGAACCCTTCATGTTTAAAAGTTTTTTTCTTGATCCGAATTATAGAAAGTTTGCATACCGTCTACTCGGTTCTATATCAGGGATAATCGTTATAGTCCTTATTCTTATAATAAGTAATGACGGCTCTGACTGGGATGAATGGGACCTCATAGGTTCATTGATCATAGGTTTATTGATCCCTTTGGCTGTTTTTGGCTTGTATTACCTGATCCGTTGGGTACTCAGAGCCCTCCCCAACACACACCCATAGGATGAACAATGAATGACAATCAAAAAATGAGAGATATATCAAAAGCAAGATTACCGGGACTTTCTTACCACAAGCTATCTGACACAATTTATCTTGTTTTGGATTTATGCGACCCGATTCGGATCAGATATGTGGGGCTGGTCTGTCAAATTCCACTAAGACCTCAGATACAGCAAGGTAGTTTGCTCGACCTACTCAATTTCATTTGTAAAAGGGAATAATAGTGAGGGTTTTTAAGTTTAATCCGCGGTTAATACACTAATTTTTAACAAATTCAACAAATTTCACAAATTTATGTCATTTTAATGAACATTTCAGTTGATTAAAAATTGGAATTAATCGTAACATGTCTATATAAGAATAAAAATGATTGTAATAGTTTCTGTTTAAAAGCCGAAACCCAAGACACTGAATGTCTTGGGCCTACAAGAGCAGTATTCGGCACGATTTTTTGGACACGACTATCTTTAAAATCGGTTACCTGCTAAACAGGCTGCTAAGAGTATAACACATTATAAAATAAAAAAGCAAGTATTTTTCAATCAATTTGTTTACTATTTTATGTGAAATACTCTTTATGCCTCAAATTGAGGTCAATTATGGTTAAAACGGGTATTTTAAATGATCGGGTTCAAAACACCCAAATATATCCCGACATTTACGAAAATGGTTCAAAACAAGAGGAGGTAGAACCTTCTCGCCCTTCTATATTTTTAGAAACGCAAAAAGACACGATGCAAGTTCCGTTTCAAATCTTCAGCATGTTAGATGCTTTGATGGAGGGCACGGAAAAAGCGTTTGATGCTGCGATCTATCAATGTTACAATGCGTTTTCTCACTGGGACTTTGGTAAATCCCACTCGCTTTCGATTCGTCATGTTGGTAAGTTGTTTTCGGTATCTCACCAATATGTGCAGCAAGCACTATCTCGTTTGACCGACAAGAAATGGCTGAAGCGTCTTTCTAATAGATTTAAGACCAGTAAGTTTGAGTTGAAGCATCATCTTTGCGAAGACGATGCAGTCCCATTAGATAGAGACGGCAGACCTGCTAAGTGTGCGATGCCTCGTGGGTATGGTGGTTTATTTGAGCGTTTATTGGCGGGAGACATTAGTTGGAAGTCGTTATTGATATGGATGCTGTTGAAGATACATTCAGATTTTACGACCGGTATAACGGAGCCGGTGAGCATAGAGCAGCTTCGTGGGTGGACGCGGTTTGGCGCGACAACGATTTGTGATTGTATTAAGGAACTTGAATGGGCAGGTATGTTAGGTAAACTGGAGCGTCGTCCGCAAGAGGCGCAGGCCTATCAATTGTATCCGAAGCCGTATCCTGAACGTAGGCTTCGCGCACCGGAGGCGGAACAGACGTTTCGTGGTATGCGTATTGAGGGTGACTGGCGTTATAGTTTCAATGAAGAATGGCGTATCAATGTTGAGACAGGAGACATCCAGTATCGTCCTGAGAAACGCGGAACCTTTCGCCCTGCGTCTGATTACGAGAAACATAATAAGATGCCGAAACGGATGCGGGAGGATTTTGAGATGATTCTACGTATCCATTCGGATATGGTAGCTGCTCTCAATCAAAATCCGTGTCCTACGTAGACGCGTAAAATAGAATAAGTGCTTTTTCAGCCTATCCGTTGTGGATGGGCTATTGGTGTTGCAGGGATTATCTTATTTTTTGCTATTTTCCGTATAAAATCAGTTTATTCGCTTCTTTTTGGTGTAAAAATAGAGACCAAGTGTTTAATTTTCTCGGAGAATTGAATTTACAGAAAATTTAACTTTTGTGAATTCCTGTGAGTTGTCACTGAATTCCTATGAGTTGTCACTGAATTCCTGTGAGTTGTCACTCAAAAATTTATAGAGGTTCTAACCCCTGATTAGGCTTAGGTTTATGGCATTAGTTAGAATCGGTACTACATATTTGTACGTTACCAATTTAAATCTTAACGGTAGCGCGAACAATTTTTAAATATATCAGGACATGTGAAGATAACAGTTAACCCATCAGGATTGTAATTGCACTTCACGTTGTGATGCTATTTATTTAATTCCATAAACTTCGTAAAACTATAATCCTCACTCCCGCCGGCATATCCCTAACTGTCCTGAATTTTCTCAATTTTAATTTTGGTACTCCCGTGTTGTCAGTCCCACCGCATCGCCCCTTCTACAATCCTTCATACCTTTTGTGACCTATATCCCTATGCGATTTTAATTTTCGTCTGGCGTGTGCGTTTCCCAGTTTGAAATTCATCGTTTTTGGTGTAAAATTGTGAAAAAATGGCAAATTCTGTGAAAAATGTGCGAATTGGTGATGTGCCTACACATAAGGCTCTGATTTGCTTTTCGGATACAAGTTTATACAGAGCTACCACTACACTTTAGCGTGAGACTTGTATCTGCTGCACGAATTCACCGGTTTCGTGGATCATACGCCTTCGTGCGTAAATGACGGGTATCCTACTCAATTCCCACCGAATCTTATACCTAATCCTTTCATCAACAGGAAAAGACATAGCGATGTTTTGAGTTGATCTATACTAAAATCAGCGGATCCATTTGATTTTTCTGTCCGGCTTCTATGAAAAATCTACTTCAGGTTGATCATTTTGGTAATTATTTTATCTTACTACATTGAATAAATATTTGCGTAAATTGGTGAAAATCGGTGAAAATCCGAAACATCTGCGAAAATGATTAAAAATTGCTTGAGAACTTCCAAACTAATTCAGGTTTTTATGCAGCTATTTCCATAGGTATTTGCGACTTTATGGGTGTTTGCCTAATTTTATCGCCAAAAAACAGCTAAATATCAACGCTAATTTAATGTAAATAACTTAACAAATAGTTAACACAAGTTTCGATGAATATTCCAATTTGAGAGGGATTTGATTATTGTAGCAGTTTTAGAGATTTTTTGTAAAAATTTTTTTGTAAAATTTTTTCGCGCACGCGGTTAGTCGCAGAAAAATCGTGTAGTGATACGGGTTCGTGTCATCTGTGGTCATACCCCTATTGCTATTCCGAATTTCACTACTTCAGGTGAAAATCTGCCATAGGATTTCAGACTGGCGGGCGAAAACCTGAAAATCGGTGAAAATTCGTAATTACTAAAAACTTATTGACAACTTACTAAAAAACCTTGACAAAATTATCATTATGTGATAAACTATTTTCAGATTGATTGAATGCTACAGAATAACGAAAAGGTAGCATTCACAAAATCACAAAGTTCAGAAAAAAAGCGAAGTTCTGAAATGCGGAGTCTTTGAAACCAACAATAAAGCAGGTCGGTCAGTATTCCGAGACCACAAGATTAAGGTTCGGTGGACGCTGAAAGGCTTGAACAATGCCAAAGATGGCACGAATTCGGACAATTACGGATAATTACGGATAATTACGGATAATCCGAGAAGTCAGCAATTCAACGCTAATCACGGATACAGACAGACCTAACGCAATGTTTTGAAATTCGGGAAATCTGAGGCATTCGCTAACCAAGATGGAGGATTTTACAATGTTATTCAGATTAGTTTCTATCCTAATCAGTTCGTTTCTTTTACTATCAATCGGTTGTAGTTCTCAAACCTCTCAAGATGCTATGAAAAAACACGATCCCAGTCAAAATGTAGATAATCCGCATTTCAATACTTACCGTGATGCGTTGAAATCAATCCAGAACGATTGGATTCAAGCAAATAAGCGTATCAATGCGGTCTATGTGGGGATAACATCACACCAGTTGAAACGGGAGCGTGATAGGCTATTGAGAGCGAATAATACCAAGCGAGACATAGCAAAGCGTAAAGCATGGTTCACTTATCGTGACGCAATGCTATCTGATGACGAAAAACAACTCGTCTCTAAATCTGATGAGGTGTCAAATGCCAAATAAGGTAAGCATAAAACCAGCAGAATTGAGTTTGGAACAAGCCGTAAGTGTATGCCACATGCTTGACTACGAAGGTCGTCAAGCATTTTTAGGCGTTCTCACAGAAGTTGAGCGAGACGCATTAGTCTCCGCTATGTTTCAACCTAAAGATGAGGTTGTTATCAAGCGAGTTGATGGCACAGAATGCAACGGGACGGTAATAACCTACAACAAAGATGGATATTATCGTGTTGCCTATGCTTTCAATGGCAAAGTCGTCATCGGTGATAAATTACATCACAGTCGCATTTGTATTGGTAATCTGCCTACGGAATAGGTCAAGCCTACAGGGCAGTGTAAGTCTGCCCTTCCGTATTTCTGTTCAGCAAGTGGTGCTAACAGAAATAAAAAGGCGGTGTTCCGTATGAAACACCACCTTCATTCAAGCAGTGGTATTTTACCACAAAGGAAAAGTAAATGAAAGCGAAATATGCGAACGGTGATGCCGTTCTTTGTGTTGATGGGGCAGACGAATACATTGGAGTAGTCATTGAAGATTTAGGCGATGATGTCTATGAAGTCAGATATGTTGACTCTTTCGGTGAACGTCAAGATGGTGAGTTTCACGCTGACCAAATGAGGGAGGCAATATAGATGACATTTTGGAGATGCCGCTATTGCGGAATAACCCAGCCAACGATAAATCCGAGTCAAGACGAACTTGAGGCTTTGATGGAATGTTGTCCTGGATGCGGAGCAGAAGACCCGCTCTACCAAAATATGCTTGACTTTGGACATAATCCCTATTGTCTCAATCCAGACGATTTTGAAGAAGATTTCGGTGAAGATGATGAGGACGATGAAATAAACGAAGTCGTTGATTCATTACTCTCCGAAGTTCAATCCTAAACTTCCGAGCGCGTCCTTCGGGGCGCGTTCATTATTCTCTTGAGAGGGCTTATCAATGTCAACGGAAACGAAACAAACGAAAGACGAATTACTTACTTCTCTCAAGTTCTTTGCTAATGCTAACGGTTATATCTTGTGGAAGTCAAACAAGCACGAGACACAAGGTACAGACGAGGACAAGCAAGAGATTGCAGAAAGCATAGCATTACTTGACGAGTTAGTAGAGGACGGAAAGATAACCTATAGACGCACGAAAGCGAATAACTTATCAATCCGTTTAGCGAGGTAAACATGCTGATTGTTCATTTTCCTGATACAGACAAGACCATTGAGTTATCAGGTCGCGATGTAGCCGTTCACTTGGATAACGGTTCATCAGTCAAGCGATTTGAGTGGGTAGACGGTGAAGAAACGGGCATCATTCGTATTCACACGGTGCTTGCTAAAGTCTACGAAGTTGAGAGTATCAACAAACGTAACTTGAACAAACTCATAGAACTTTGGAAGCGACACAAGGAGAAACCTGCCGCTATCTATTTAGATGGAGAGCAAGCGAAGTTGACTAATCATGTTGACAAGTTAGAGGTTTTCTGTTGTGTCCATGAAGTTTAGAACTCCGAATTCGGAATAAAGCGCGTCCATCACGGGCGCGCTATTCTCTATCATAAGTGAGGTTTTTATCAATGCAAGAGCAAGAAGTCAGAGATTATCGTAAAGTAGAGGCTTACAGAGGCGGTGGCAAGCGATGGATAATCGTTTACGGTAACAGTCATCGCTCTGGTGTCTATGAAATGCTTGATTGCGATGACAACGAGAGCGAGTTTGATTTTATGGCAGTGTCTCCGAACACAACCTTATTAGGTTTCGGTGTCGGTATAGAGACGATACATCTCAAACTTTGGAAAACGGACATTTGTTGTCAAGTCAAGAAAACAGACATCAACCCGCTTGACGCGAAGCACATCATTCCACATTTTCGTATCGGTTTAGAACGCGACGCGGAACGAGAGGCGAAAATTGGCACACTGCTTTATCGTGAGCATCTATTAGGCGGTGAAATGAAGGTTTATCTCGCGGGTTACAACCACTATCGCTATGTATTTGAGAGAGTTGACGGAGACATTATCAAGGTTTCTGTTATCAGACATCAAGTCAAGACAAGTGGAATTGACTCGTATCGTGTTCGGGCATTCTTTGAAGAAGGTGAAATCTTCAGAATGAACTTCTCTGTAGAACCTGACCAATACTTTGCGAACCTAAATTGGTATTTAGGTGATATGTATGAGGTCGGAGTAGACAGAGGCTAACAACTCAGCGCGTCCATTACGGGCGCGCACTTCATTTATGGGAACAAAATCAATGCTTCAAAAATCGGTAGCATTCAACGGTTTACAACGCATCATGCAGGATACAAGCGCGTTACAGACATTACTTGAGAAGTGTCCTGAAGAAATAAACGATCCCAGTGTTGTAGACGAAATCATGGAGTTCTTTGGTGATATAGCAAGAAGCGCGAACGGCATTGGCAACGACATCGCTTTGCTACATCACGAGAACAGAAACATAACCGAGTTGAATACTTGGTAGAGGCAATTATGCAAGCCTATAAAATTATGTTTTTCACTAATGCTAACCATAGCGAGCGAACTATCCGAGCGAAAACCTTACGGCACGCTAAACTCATCGCATCCCGCTTGTTTCCTACACGCGGACGATGGCAACGGTGCTATTCATTTGATAGTAAAACTCGCAAATGGTACGCGAATAATCAGCATCTAAAGACAGTGGACATTCTCAACGGTGACCGCTTATATTTGATGCCGATTTACGATAAGGGAGACACGCAATGACTTACAAAGCAGGTCAGAAAGTCATCACTCCTACTGACACACAGGGCTTTGTCTCTGCTGTCTTTACAGATGGCATTTTTGACGTTGGTATTCTTGAAGAAAACGGTGAAGTAACATACTTGGAATTTCATTTCAACGATGGGGTTCACATCGCGGTTGACCAGAGACCGCAGATGGACGACATCACACCATTAGGTAAAATCACGGGTACACGATTTTTACGAGAGGGTATTATCGCAGTCTGCACAGAGGGATTGTTACGTTATGCGGGCTTATGGCTCTCGGATGACCGTATGGCTTATCTTGAAGGTTTCATAAACCTTACATTTCACCATTGGGCATCGCTAAAAGATTTTGATGAGGTGCTTGAATACTTTGATTTACACTGGGACGAAGGTCATATCGTATTCAAAGGATTGGAACACCACGCGATACCTGAAGATGCTGAAATTGAAGTTATGTTTGAATCAGGTAGAACGGAGAAATGGGGGACTGTTGTTGACGGAGAGGGTAATATCGTCTCTGTCACCACTTCAGAGGGAGAACAAATCCACAACCTCGCGACATTTAGAGATACAGGTATCATTGATGCCAACCTAATTCCACGTTACACCATCAAAGATTTCTAACGAGGCGGGGGCGCGCGAGCGTCCCTATCAACATAATGGAAAATCGTGTTCGGTTGAGTTCTAAAGCAAGGTCGTTTCTAACAGACATTCGGGAGAAAGGCAATTTCAATACTTCGTCAGCAGCTCTGGATTACTTACTGGAATTATTGGAATTACCAGAACACCCTGATAGCTGCGTTATCTGCGGACAATGGATAATCCATAATCCACAATACAACGACCCAATTTGTCACAAACGCACCTGTGAAGATGAATTCGGTAAGCAAGAAAGTTACTAAATCAGAGAAAGGCGGGGGCGCGCGAGCGTCCCCGATTTACGATGGCTAACGAGAAAAGTCGGGCGGAACTCAAGAAATTGCTACTCTTACTCAATGAGTCTAAACTTAAGCAGTTTTTTCAGAAAGCCGCTCCGAAGTGTCAAACTATCAACGATAGCATGTTATTGACGGATACACTCAAAGAGGTGTGTGAGGAAAAAGGCTTTGAGGCGGACAATATCATGACCTATGACTGAAAACAGAGGTGAAACTATGTTATTCGCGCGTCACATTGACATCGTATCAGGACGCATCGGTGAGCCGTTCACGATTTGCGAGAAGTGTTTCAATCACGCAAAATATGACAACTTGCCGTACAACTGTCCTGAACTTGACATTTTCAAACTTGAACACAAAGAAAACAGAATAATTGACGGCACTTGTGAATCGTGTGAACAAGACGGTCACATAGATGCGGTCATTACTCACAAGGGAGAAACCGAATGACAACCCGACAGGCTGCACACATCGTAACGGTGGCATTAGCCGATGTGTGTTTTGATGACACCGATATGTCGGCAGAAGTCGCCGCGCTTTGCGATGAATACCAATCAGGTGAGATACCAGATAGTGTTTTATGTTCCCGTGTCCAAATGATACTGGATGAAGGTGATTTTGGGGTGTGGGTGAAAGGCAAGGTATTTCACGCATTAGTCAACGGTATCAAGGAATACTAACGCAACGTAGACGGTACGCTCTGGCGGGGTTCAACTCCCCGCTTGCGTATTCTGTAGCACTGGGCTACAGAAAAGGGGACAGACAGGTATCTCTCCCCTTAACCACAAGATAGAAAACTTACAATGTATCCAACTATTTTATCTTGATACAGGTAAAAAAACAAGGAGAAACTGTGATAGACATTTTATTTGTCTTACTTGCATTGACAGGTATCCCCATGTTGTTTTGGATAGTTATGGGCTACATCATCAGTAAGACACAGTTGTGAGGTGGAAATGATGATGATAACATTGAGCGCGCTTGCCGCTTTGATGTTCAAGGTTGCGGATACAGACACGGTCGTTTGGGATGAACCGACCGTAACCAAACGCATTGAACAGGTAAGAAAATCGGCTACAGGTTTACTCACACCTGATTATGTTGACATTCTTGTTTCTGAATTCAAGGCAGTTCTCAAACGCGAAAAGAGGGTGTCGTTGTAATGGAAATCACACGGAGATGGGACGGATACTTTCACAAGAGCGTCAACACAATCTCTGATGAAAATGTGGAATAACTCCGTGACATCGCCAACGCATGTTTGGCACGCGTATTTGGACAGGACACTGTTGAACTGCGGGATAAACTCAAGATTTTATCCATCAACTGCCAAAATATCTTGGACGAAATTGAATGTGAATAACATAAGGACAGGGGCGCGTGAGCGTCCCTGCTATTTCCATGTATAAACCCGCGACATTCGGTTGGGGAATGGGCATTGAGAAATCAATCAACGTAGAAACGGCTTATCGGTATATCCGCCGCTTTGAAGGGCATCTTGTCAGTTATCATGGCGGCTTGATAATTCGGCTTCTCAACAAGAGCGGTTTCCGTAAAGCACGGATACAAGCCACACTTGACGAAATCGCTGAACTACACAAACGGCTTGATGTGTTAGAAGCCGAATGGACTGATAATCCGTAAAAAGTTACCGGAAACACTGTGTAAGCGGACAATTGTGTTTCTGCTTACGCACCATCACTAAAGGAGTATCATACAATGAAAGGCACAAGACCGCTGACGAACAGTGAAATTCGCCGCGTCATTGCGGCATTTGACGGCACTTTTGAGATTAGAAATAGAAGTTTGTTTCTATTAGGCGTTTCAATCGGTGGACGCGTTTCAGAAATGCTCGCGATCAAGGTAGAAGATGTTTGGCAAAACGATAAGCCTGTAACCGACTTCCAATTTGACCTCGCCATCGTCAAAGGACGCGAAACGTCACGAACAATCCCCGTCAATCGCGACGGTATCGCTGCTATCTGTGATGTCATAGAATGGCATCAACAGCACTTCGGGGATATTGACCCGTCTCGTCCGCTCTTTCCGTCACGCAAAAAGACAGGTGGCAAAGTTGTCGCAGCAAAACGCCAAGCGATTCACAAAATCCTGAAAGACGCATTTATCAAGGCTGGACTCAACGGCAAACTCGCAACGCATACATTGCGTAAAACATTCGCACAGCGGTTCTACCAGAAAGTCGGAGACATCTACATGGTCAGAGAACTGTTAGGACACAAGAACGTCACCACCACACAAGCCTATATCGGTATCAACTACACAGATGCACGCGAGGCGTGTGAATCCATGTCATTAGCCGCAGAAGATAACAAAACAGACCCGTTTGATGCGTTTACCGAAGCAGAAATCGTTACGAAACTCATCTCATTGGGATATACGGTTCGCAAGGATAAGTGTGAAGCACTTTATTGTAATCCTTGAAATTACCTAACATATTCATAGTCAGGTAGAATAGATTGATGGGCATGGGTTCTACCACAGAAGCATTTAAAAAAACGCGACGTGCGTCAATTTGAACACAAAGCAGGATGGCATACCATCAGATTTTACGGTAAATCGTGAAATCGGAGTATGACGCCCGTTTTGTGTTCGGATAGCGTAATCGACAGATAAAATTAAAAAGTTCACTAAAAAGATGACTAAATACTTGACAAATAAATTGAATTTATGTTATCATAGTATAAAATAAATGTTCCTTGAAAACAAAATAGCATGCCCCTGTTGCGCGAAACCCGCAGCAGTTACCTTCTCCAGAAAGGACACTGAACGAGATTAGCCCAGTGGCAGATGGTGGCGTATAGAGGTGAGGCATGTAGAAATTACTCCGAACACGCAGCACTGGTGTGTAAATCTGGGGTTTGATTCCCCCGACTGCGTATCCAACCTACAAGGTGTAGGTGGGGAGTAGCGGGGTATAAAATACCCCGCTACCATGCATAATCAAGTGGTATTTTACCACATCATCAAGGAGTAATTCAAGTGTCTTACTATAGTTTAGAACAGATTTACCAAGAGATTATCCATCTTGGCAAACCCGCAAAAAAGGAGCCGAGTCAAATATCCGAGGGCAACTTCAGTTATTCTTGGTCACCGAGAGACGCGATGATAGCAGAGTCAAAGTTGAAAGGCAGGGCTACCAAACCTGCACGTTGTGATTTTCTTGACTTACTAAAGGATAGCAGAACACCGTGGGGCAAGCCTCAAGACGTTAAGATGTTGACCGAAGGGCTTTACTTTGTTTCAACGGCACGTCACGGGGGGTTGTGGTTATCGGATGAATGGATAAAGAAACTTCCCAAGTCTTACAAATCATTCGTAGGCAATCGGAGATGGGCAGAGGAAGATTGTGATGCTGCTGAAGTGTTACAATACTTCGGTTTACTTTCTCTTGTCACTGACACGATGGCATTAGAGATAACCGCAGAAGATATTGAAAAAGGCAAACAATCCCGTCAAACGTGGCGTGGTGAAGATTGGTTCAGTCAGAAGCAGCATGGCACCTATTCAGATACCGAAGGACACTACGGGGGACCGATAAGTGAAGCGTATTGCCGTGTTACAGGACAGACGGAATCGTTGATTAGCACACATCGGACACTCCAACAGCGTCCGGGAGTTTGGAAGTATTGTCCACTGCCCAAAGCCGCTGCGGAATTCCTCAAGGCGTTTGATGCGGGTGAGCGGGTACAACCAATAACAATCCAACTTGAACCTTATGTATTTACAAACTTCAATAGTAAAAGGTGAGAAATGGATTGTAATCACACAACCTGCAATAGCACAGAAGCAACGGAGCGTCACACCTGCGTTGAAAGCGAGAAGAAAACCTTTGTCACACGGTTATGCGACGCGTGTCTGTCTTATCTGACGGGCAAACATGTTCAGTATTCTTTCTATCGGTGTGGTGGGTTGATTTTCGTTGAAGCAATATGGGAAGTTGACAAACCCCAATAATCCAAGAGGTGCAAGCAATTGTACCTCTATTCATTTACAGGAGAAACACGATGGGAAGCCGCAGTTACATCGGCTATCTGAATAAAGATGGCAACGTCACCGCTTCATATTGTCATTTAGGTGCAAAGATGGACATCAACGGTAAATCTCTGCTCACGCACTACAATACCGATGAGAACGCGAGAGCGATAGCGTATCACGGTGAGATGGCAAGCATTGACGGGGACACTGGCAAGGTAAGCGAATATAAGAACCCCGCACCTACCATTTCACTCTCTCTGAATGCGTTTTTGACCTACTCGGAACGGAATATCCAGTCAATATACCTATGGCGTAACTTCCAGTGGTATGTCAAGAGCGACTATTACTTGGATAATGAGGACTGGCATATCGTAGCGAACTTGCTTGAACCCGTGAAAATAGGCGATAACGTTAATCTCAACCGAGATGAATATATCACATCGCAACCCAGACCTGTGTGGGAAGTCAAGCATTTCAGTCAGGATAACGGTGCCTATCGCCTGACGCGTGAAGTTTTGCCGAACATATTCCTAACCGAACACATGAGACGGCATGAGTTTTATCTGTGTCCATCCGATACAGAAAAGCAGACACCCGCGCAGTTATCCGAGCGGCAGCAAGACTTACAATCACGTATCAGTAAACTTTGTGAATTGTCTGCTGAGTTGGAACATTACTATGAGAAACTCAAAGACGATGATAGCGATTTAGAGTCGCTTGAACAACAATATCAAGGCCTCTTTAGTGAGACGGTCTTGGAATTCGGTAACTAAACAGAAAGCGCGCCTACTAAGCGCGCTTCCACTTTCTACAAAGGAGTTAGACGATGTTATTAGGAAAACGTGTAATCACACCCGATGGGGAAGTCGGCTTCATCTCTGATGTGTATACCGACAACATGGTAGACGTTGACATCCTTGAAGATGACGCAGAAACCCCAGAGCATACCACAACAATCTGTTTTGACAAGGCTGAGGTAAAGATTTGTGATGACCAAACACCGCAACTCAACGACATCACACCTTTCGGGCAGGTCGTCTGTTTAGGTATCCTTGCCAATGGCATTATAGAGGCGGTCGTGGAAACAGGATACGATGGACGCAAAAGTTGTTTGTGGCTATCGGATAAAAGGTTTGAAGGGTGTCCCGACTACATTGAAAAGTTATTCGGCAACTGGACAGCACCTATGTATTTTTCAAAACTGCTGCCACACTTTGACCTTGACCTCAACGATGACGGGTGTATAGACCCCAAACCGCTTCTCCATGACCAAATCCCTTACGAATCACATCTACGCGTTGAACTCACTGATGGCGATACGCAATTTTGGAATGCGAGAGTAGACGCGGACGGCAAGATTGATTCTGTCACAACCGATGCGGGAGAGGAAATCAGCACCCTCGCAGCGTTAAGGACTACGGACATAAAGTCCGCAGAACTACAAGCCAGTTATAACATACAGGATTTTGACAGGTAATCCCACAACCGAAATACTAACGGAACGCAATAGGTGCGATAGGACGGTTCAATTCCGTCCTTCCGTATCCACAACTTACAGAGGGTAAGTTGGGAGTAGCAGGGAACGTGTCAATCCCCCGCTACAGTGAGTATAAAATGAAAGTAGTGGTATTTTACCACAGAGGTCAGAGCAATGCAACACGTCAACCAGTATGAAATCACTTTAGAAACGGGTGAGCGTAAAATCGTCAACGATACCGAGTTGAAAAAAGGCAATCTCTATTATACAGAGATAGGCCCCGGATTCGGTATGGAAGCGATTGTCGGTATCCGACTTCTCCCACATCAACGAATTTTAGATGAAGGCGGGATACGCGCACCGAAATCTCAAGGTGAATAGCACAGATAGCGGATAGGTGAATAGCCGACATATACCTGTGGGTTATCACCTATCCCTTTTCTAAAAAATGCGTCAGAACGTAATCTGAGCATTCTTTTCACAGAAGGAACCTGAAAATTATGGATTTTGCACAAATTGAAGGCATGCGGGGCAGGTCACCGACATTGACATATTAGCAGGTATCGGTGGCGATTGCCAACGCTGTCCAGTCGCATTAGCCGTTGGCAGAATGTTCCGCGGCTATCAAATTCACATTGATGTCGTTGAGGTAGATATTCATAAGGAGGGGAAAAGTCTGGTCAAACTGCTTGTTACCAATAATCTGTTCAAATGGATAGACACCTTTGACAACGAGAATGTCGTCGCGCCAGTAGAACTTATCATCAGACAATCAGATGACAAAGATTTTGACTACGAATTGGTTATCGCTGCCTAACAACGCAACGGGGTGACAATCAAGTCACCCCACAACCTCACAAGGAAACCTAACATGGCACATCATCGCGAACGCTTTGATAGCGTAGCACTTGACGCCAAGAATGAGTTACAAGACTACTTACTTTTTAACGTTGGCACATCCGCCACCGAGACCGCAGACCTTATGAAAAAGGTTGACGCTGTTTTCGGTGAAATCCGAACCTTTGCAGATAATTACACGGACACCGAACGCGCAAAGGAAAACAGAGAAATCGCCCTTGACAGACAACTCCAAGAGGCAGCCAAACGGACACCTTTTCGGGCAGTCTTTCATATTATAGAGAGAAATTGTAAATTCCATGTCTACAGAAGGAATTTAGAAAAGGACGAACCCATCCCGCACAAACGAGGCAACTTCGGTGAACTATTAGGTACATATAAAGAGAGATACCAAGCAAGCGACTGCGTTTACGACTCAGCCCGCAATTGCAGTGAACATACCTGCTTTGGATAAAGGAGCAGGAACGGGCAACCGTCCCTGAAAATCACATGGAAAGACTTGAACTCAAAACGCCTGTGGCGGACATCATACTCGCAACCAGCAATGATATTGTTTTCTTTCTCTACCAAGATGAAGAACATTTCAGACGGCACGACTGTATGAAAAGTTTCAGCACGCGCGCAGAAGCCGAAGCATTTATAGACGGTATCGCTTGGGCGTTCTCTGAACCAGAGGTGGAAAAGAAAGCACACGAACAACGACTCACACAGATACTTCAAGACTTTGCCGAACAAGTTGATGATGAAGAATGGAAATATGTACCCATACGAATCTGCAACACCATTGAACTTATCTTGGAAGCGTTGGGTATCCCGACATCGCCAGAACGCGATAACACGCAAGCATGAAAACACTATCGGGCAGGTGGCAAACTTCGCTACCTGCCTACGCTTTTCTGATACAGCAGACAACTCGGTGCAAGCCCGAATCAGCGTATTTCAATCTGCTACGCGTAGATTGAAAAAAGGGACACAGACAAACCATGTGTCCCTTCTGTAGCATACGCGGACACACCACGAAATACGGGTATCCGCACAAATCTAATCTCTATTGAGGGGGACACACAGATGAGAAGGGACTGGAGTAATACTTATGAGGAACACCAAATCATCGCTGTTGTCATTGACCACAGTATCAATACACTACCACAACTCAATGAAGATATTGTTGAGGAATACCGCCAAGCCATCCGCGATTATGGTGAAGATGACTGGCAAGAGGAATGGTTAGAATTCCCTAAAATCACTGCTGACAAACATCTCTGGTCAGGGTTTCACACCATTGAGGCGGTCAAACGAGAGTTCGGGGAACAATACCGCGTGGAGTTTGAGGTGGAAGGCAAAACACGTGACGATGCACTGCTGCTCGCGACAAAAGAAAATGGAAAACGCGGACGTAGACGCACTAACGAGGAAAAACGCATCGCTGTCCTACGCTGGCTTACGCATAAAAAAGGTAAAATATGGGCAAACTCACATATCGCAACGCAATGTAACGTTTCCGCTCAACTTGTCGGGGAAATCGTCAAAAATCTCACTATAAATAATGATAGTGAGATTTACGATCCCAAGTATAAAAGACCCAGTAAGTTGAAATATATCAACAAATACGGTAAACAGGCGACAATGGAGACCAAATCTATCGGAAATAACGCAGATTCAGGACGGGGTTTGGACACAGATACACGCCAACGCTATATTGATGACTACGTTGAATTGATGCTACGCGAGGCACATATCCCCTGGGCGCTGCTCACCAACGCAAAAGATGACGATATACATAAACTCGGTATCAGCAAAGCAACGGAACACGAGATTTTATCCCAACTCGGTATCAAATCAAAGTATAATATATCTGAACTTGAAATCAACGATTTTATTGAAGCTGCACACACTGCCGCGGTCACTTCGGTGCGGAAAATGCGAGCAGACCTATTCAAGAAATCCGAAGCGATGTGGCAGAGAACGCTTGATGCCGACTTCTATCAGTTTGATAACTACACGCAACTCATAGAAAATCTCGGATACTATCGCAACAATGAAGATGAACGTGACGAGGTGTTCGCTGTCCTCAGCCAGACACCCGTTGAAAACCCTGATAAAATACTCAAAGGGTTTCCAGTCTCGCGGTTCCGGCACTGGATGGATATGATAAGCCACTGGAACCGTAACTTGACCTCTATGTTTGAACCCAATGAACAAGGATGCGAATGGTTCCTCAGTCGAAAACTCTATGATGATGGCATCCTACGGGAACTTGACATCAAAGAGACCGCCGCAGAATATAATCTTACTGAAGATAGAGTTCGCGCACTTATCGTTCAAGTTGAATTGGATGCGCAACAAGAGATGATTGAGATTATTCATAACCGATTTGAGAGCATCACAGAAGATACTGAGTATATCGCCAAAGGATTCAAGAAAATCAAAGCATCAGGAAACACACAGGCTTTAGAGGCTGCCGCTGATGCTATCCTTGAAAATGCGAAAGTCGTTGACAAGGTTACTGAACTGATACAATCGGTTCAAGAGTTCGTTGCCAGTATGGACAAACAGCAAGGACAAGAAAATGACGGGACAGATACATAACCGGCCCGCTCATTTCTACAACAAGAAAGGTGCATTATGGAAAAGAAATTACCGCCAAAACAACAGATATTACAAGACTGGCTCATACACCCAAACACGCCACAAGATGCGTGGAAAACGATGAAAACTGATGAAATTAGCAACGCTACCGGTCTGTCGGCTGGATACATCAGCCAGATACTCATAAAAGTTGTCGCGCTCACACACGGGTTGGAATTTGGTGAGGCAAAACAGCAACGGGAAACCGCGCGGGCAGGAAACAAAGGCACACCTACGCCACCCGAAACTATTGAACGGATGAATGAACTGCTAAAGGATAAATCGAGAGATGAGGTTGCACAGATACTTGACATCAGTTATTCTACAGTCGCACGCCATGATAAAAAAAGAAAAAAACGCAGACGCAAGAAAAAATGAACGATATAAGCGTTGATATACTCAGAAATCTTAAGTATAATGGTAATAATGGAATACGCACGCCTTTCTCATGTTTACTGACAGGGGGTGCTATCGGTGAGGGGTGAAGCGATTTACGCCAAAGAGTTGAACCATGAAATACTCGCTGATTATGAGGAACAGCAGCTACTGCGTGAGACCCAAGCAGGTGATGAGAATGCGCGTGAAAAGTTGATACTTGCCAACTTACGACTCGTCCGTTCTATCGCACAACAATATGAAAACTTTGAATTGGGTGTCGCTGCGGACGATTTGATGGCAGACGGAATCGTAGGATTATGTACAGCGATTTCAAACTTCGATCACAACTTCGGTACTCGGCTTTCAACTTATGCTACGCTCGCGATACATCACGCAGTTGCACGTAGCAATTTCCTTAACGGGACAATCCGCTTGCCAGAGCATGTCTCGGACAATGGAACACAGCAGCTCAGCCTATTTGAATACTTAGACAAACAAAATCAAAAGCCATGAAACGCAGAAACAAAAAAACAGAAAAAGGTGTTCAGCGTGAAATACGACAAACAGCCGTCACACTGAATAGGAACTATGTCAATATTACGCCGTTACGATTGGAACACATGTTGCCACCGTTGCCGGATGCGGACGAACCTGACACGTCTACTATGATGACACTCGGTATGCCGAACATGTCCGCGTATTGTTCTTGGCAACTCCAAGAGGAGAGTGGCAATCTGTTTCTCTTTTTTCGAACGCGGTGGCAACGGCGATGGGGTATACATCTACATCGGCTTTTAGCAGCACCGCCACCTTTGTATTCACCTCTTGTTTTTGTGCTAATACACGATGGCGAGATGCCAAACTTCTATGATAAATTGGGGCATGATGTTCAGTGGGAAAGGTTGTTAGAAATTGAGTGGGACGCGTTTTCGGACTTAATGGCAAAGTTTATGACCGAATCGTTTCAAGCCTTGCTCGCATCACCTATCGTAGATAATGAGGATAGCCTTGCTTTTAGTGGCGATTTGCATTGGATACCGGGCCCCTATCGCGAGGCTGTTCATCGGATCGGCACAGCACCTGATAATAACGAGTGGCGGGCGAAAATAGAAAGGTTGAAACAACATACATGAATTATGTTTTTCTTGGTGGGGCTGGTGAAGTTGGCGGCTCCTGCATGCTGCTCTCTGTTGCTGGTCGCTATATCCTGTTTGACTGCGGCATACGCGTCAACCGCACAGGTATAGATGCATTACCCGATTTAGAGCTGCTGAAACAGAGCGCGCCGACTTTAGATGCGATATTTGTTTCACACGCACACGCAGACCACGTAGGCGCATTGCCACTGGCGCATGCGCTCTATCCGAACGCGCCGATCTACGCAACAGTCGCAACACAATGCCTGTCATCTGTGATGCTCACTAACGCTGTGCGTGTGATGGAAACTGAAGCGGAAGGCGCCATTTTCACACAAGAAGCCGTTGAGACAACACTGGCGCGGATAGAGACGCTTGAAATGGGAGAGTGGATAGAACTATGGGACGGCTGGCGTGTGCAGTTTATTCGATCCGGGCATATATTAGGGGCTGTCAGTATTTATCTTGAAACACCTGAAGGACGATTCTTTTATAGCGGTGATGTCTCAACTTTCCACCAAAAGACGATTGACGGTCTTGATGATATAATTTCGCTACCTGCTCCCGATTTTATGGTGTGTGAAGCAACCTACGGAGACGGACTGCACCCGTCGCGGACAGAAGAAGAAGGCAAATTAGCCAAAGCGGTCGCGGACGTTATAAAAGACGGTGGGAGTGTGCTGATACCCAGTTTCGCACTCGGACGCGCACAGGAAATCATACTCATTCTCAGAGACGCAATGATCAGCCAGAATATACCGGTGTTTCCCGTTATTACTGATGGTCTGGTCAACTCCATTTGTGCTGTATACGAAAATCTAACACAGTATCTCGGCACGAAACTTCAAAAGAATATCGAAAACGCACGCCAACCCGTTTTCTTCTATAAAAACTTTAGCCGGGCGCGCTTAGGTGAACAGGAGGCTATCCTCAAGAATGAGACACCAAAGTGTATTATCGCTTCTTCGGGTATGCTCACCGGCGGGGCTTCAGTGTTTTATGCCAGAGGATTGGCTGCTCACGAGAAAAATGCTATCTTCTTATCAGGGTATCAGGACGCGGAATCACCCGGAAGGAAACTACAACAACTACAATCAGGCGATACACTCAACTTCGCTGACACAACGGCTGTTGATGTCAAATGTCGCGTCCAACGCTTTCACCTATCGGCTCACAGCGATCAAGGACAATTGGTATCGGTTATTAAACAGATAAATCCGAAAGCGATCGCATTGGTTCACGGGGAAGATGTCGCTCTCAAAGCACTCAGAGAGAAGTTGATCAGTAAATATCCGGTGACCTGCCCATATAATAAACAGGTTTTATCGACTACGGATTTTCCTGTGTGGATTTCTCCAACAGCACGCGCAAAAATGGAGAAAAAGGCTGTTCTCAATGTCGGTGTCCAAATAAACGGGGACGCGATAGCATTAGATGCGCAAACGGCAGCATTACCACGATGGCAGGAATTCGCACAAGGGGAGCATACCGCAACACTCAAAGGCGATAGGTTGATTATTCGGAAGAAGTGAGTAAATTAAACTTGGCTTATGTTGATGAATGTACTAAGTAAAGAAATATCAATGCTTGCGTCACATAATTGAGCGTAGATGAACAATCTGCTTTATACTTTCTGTTAGCTTATTCACTCTTTTAACTTGGCGAATTCGCCCGTGATTTTCGTGCAATCGGGCGAATTTATTTAACTTTATTTAAATTTAACTTTACATGTTAGGATCATTTTACTGGTGAATCATTCGTTGAGGCAACAACTTTTTGACATTGCTGAAGCAGGAGAATAACTATGAACGAAACACCTACAAACACTTGGCTTAAGGAAATTTATGACTTGCTTGAAGAACTGAAACCTGTATTGCAGCAGAGCATTCGCACCCTGGAGCAAGACCTGAAACCGGAAGGGGATTTACTTTCAAATCTTCTACAGACAGAGATAGAAAGGCAAAAGGCGTTAGTGGAACGCACTCAGCGAGGAAAAGAAAGGCTACAGTATATTCTTTATGAACCTAAAAACCAAAAGAATCCGATTATAATAGACCCTGACACCGATGAAATAGACCCTGACACTAAATTTATTGTTACAATGCCAAATGGTAAAAAGATCGGTTGTAAAAGCGCATCAGATACCTATAGTAAAATACTCATAGGGCTTGGCATAAAGCGTGTAATGGAAAAAGTAAAAGATTTGAATTTATCTAAAAACGGCGTTCCGCTCGTGACCACTGATAGACACCCCAAATATGTAGATAATCACCCTGAACATAGTTTAAAAAGAGCTTACACACCTTATATTTATGAACACGAAGGTGAAACATATTACATATTCACAAGTATGCCGAATAGTGATAAAGAAGAATCCCTTTTGAAGATAGCCGAGCTTCTTAATGAAACATTGGAAATAAATTGCCCTTAGAAAGAATCTATTAACTGCTGGTGTTACCTATCCAGTTACCGTTGTTCAGGAATATCACAACATGCTGGGCTTGACGTTGCCTGCGGGGTCTCCCGATCCTTTGAGTTTAGTGCATTGTTCAGATGGTGCGCATCAATACGACAGTCAGATACCGATCATTTCAGAGGCAACTGTTTACCCGAATTTCAATCAGGATCAGACAGCCTATAGTTTATTGAAAGCGTCTACGCTGCTTTTGGGTTAGGTGAGCGGGATATTCCGTTCTTTGACGAGAACGGCAATTTTCACGAGATGATGGCAAACAACGGTTTTCGAAGGTATCACGAAATATAATACTTAACGAGGCACTTAGTGAATACGCCAAATGAGACAACAAATTTACCCTTTTTTATATCAGAAAGGGAAAATCAGCTATGAATATGGATCACATCATTAATGACATATTAAGACTTCTTGCATCAGAAACAAGGGTATCAGACCTTGTTGATAATTATATCCGCTTTTTAGAGGAGGAAGTAAACCCGAAACAGTTGAATGAGTATCGTGTCCGTTTGGAAAGTAATGAACATGAAAGGGGGGCAAAGTCCGAAGCTGTTGTATATCATTTTCTTAAAAGCAAAGTTGAGCAGATTAAAGTATATGAGACTCTAAACAAAGGCGGGGTAGACTTTGCAAGTCAAACAGATGATTCTAAATTTTTCGTTGAAGTAACACATATTGATAACGATAGCGTATCTGAAATGTCTGGATTAGAAAATGAATTATCTTCAGGGACTTCTGCAAGAGCATATTCTAAAATTGGGCCGATATTATATGGTGCTGTGGAACATAAGGCATCTCAGATGGCGGGATATGAATGTCCTACGATATTGGTAATTGCATGCAGCCATGAGCATGCTGGTTCCCTTTTGAATACTATTGATACTGAATGGTTATTGGTAGGCAAAAATATAATTCAAATGACTGGATTTAGGGAAGAAGGGGGTTTCACGTCTGTAAATAATGTAACTACGCTGGAGAATTCGTGTTTTCTTAGATATAATGCAGGTTGGGAATCTGCTCACCGTGACATTTCCGCTATTTTATTATTTGATGTTTCTGGGGCGAGTGCGTTTGTTCTTGGAATCCTGCATCCCCATCCAAAACATGAGTTTTTACCTGAAGTTTTGCCATCTACCCCTTTTGTTAGGTTAAAAAAATGGCCACCAACGTCTGATAAACTTGAGATTGAGTGGGTAAAGTACGAAAATAATGAGTTAGTGGTAATACCTATACCAGAGCCAGAGAGATTATGGTATGACTAAAGAAAACATTTATGAATGAAACACATGGGCAGGCAACCGATGTGTTGCCTGCCTGTGCCGACAATTTCCTGAACTTTCAAATATGCGTTTTATTTACTTTTGCCTTTGCCGCCCCCTTTAGACGGCGCGTTACTACGACCACCACCGGACTTTCCACCTGTTTTAGATAGCTTGTTATCGGGATAAGCAGGACGGCTTCCTTTGCCGCCCCCCTTGGTGCTACCAGAACCTTTACCTTTCGCCATTTGTATCATCACCTTTCTTCATTGATTATTGTCTTATAGTAAAATCCGATAATATGTTCACATTATAATGAGCAACAACTCCCACACGCACGTGCTGGCGAGGTTTCCTAACCTCGCCAATGTAAAGATAATTGTGGATTTTACTATAAAACGCAATCACACGGATACAAGTTTACCGGCACAATTGCATAATTTTTCCTTGCCAACTTTCAATTTGGATGTATACTTTTGTTAAGCTCGTTGGCGGACTGTTAGTGCAACGCTCCTCGCGTTGCACCCTGCCATTACTTCTAACAGAGTAAGACGAGCCCATGAGCGATACCCGTTTAAATATCTAATTCTCATTTATGAGTAGATCAGGAAGGAGGAGTTTTTATGTTTAACCTATCCAAAGACGAAATTACCTTTGAAGTTGTAGAAGATTTTTGCCGCGAGTGGGAAGAAGGCGTGCGCGTTGAGTATAAACAAGAAATCCACAAAGATATACCCAAAACTTTATCCTCTTTTGCCAATACACAAGGTGGTGTGCTTATCATCGGCGTAGAAGCTGACAAGACTCACAATAAAGTAAAGTTTCCAATTAAAGGAATTCCTAAGACGGATAATATCGAAGAACGCATTGTGCAGAGCGGACTTATGGGCATACATCCCCCGGTCATGTCGGAAGTCATAATTCTTGAAGTGCCGAGTACAGCAAATATAGTAGTCGTTGTTCGCGTCGATGAGAGTGTCCAAGCACCCCATGCAATTCAAAACTCTACAAAAGTTTATATTCGGGTAGCAAGCGTTAGTCAGCCTTACGAAAAACCACAACTCGCAGAATTAGATTATATTGAGTATCTACTCAACCGTAGTCAAGAAACACAAAAAATTGCATCGTATATTATAGACCAACTTGAAAAGAGAACCCAACAATTTCTGCATCAACCCGTACCGAAAATGACGGTAATAGCCCGTCCTGTATTCCCATATCGATCAGTCATTTCGCTCGCATCTATTTATAAGTTGTATAAGGCTGACTCTCCCAAAAGGGTTATGGGAGGGGTTTCTTGTTTTTCGGGGACAGGCAGTAATGAAAACCTTGAAATCAATGAACATGGAATTGTGTATTATAGCACCGAGCTTCTGGTAAATCGTGAAAACAATACGATAGATGTAAACAGTTTTATCGCCGGAATTAATGAAGTGATAAAAGCAGCAAAAACACTTTATCAGGAATGTGATTATTTAGGGAACATTGAGGTAAGCGTAAGGTTGCAAAATGTGCAAAACAAAGGTCTGTCAGATAATAGCGGAAGACTTCGTCCAACACAGACATTCATAAATTCTGCTTGTTCTGATGATGAGTTTGAGGTAACAACATCAAAATACTATCTACTACGCGATTTTAACGACCAAGAACATCAAAGGGATATTTCTGAAGATTTGATATTCAAAATATTATGGACGTTTGATATACCAAATGATAATGGAATTATCAGTGATGGAATTCGAAAATTTATTCGTGAAAAGTCCGGTATTGTTTAGATAAGGAGAATTTTACGATAACCTTTGCTTGACGATGCCTTCCCAAAAATATACTATAGCCACGCGTTGTTAGGTAGGGATTGCCTCGCTTGAGGCAATCCCTACCACGACCGACCGAAATCGGAGAACAGTGCGTGGGATAATGCGATCCTAATAACGAAACCGCATGTAATACTTTTAGCGGTTAGAATCTCCAACAGTCACTTCTAATAATTTGTCAAAGAGTATTATTTGGAAAAAAATAGGGCATGACAGACGAACAAACGAACGATAGTTGCATAAAGGATTTCATAATCGGTTTTGTGGTCATTTGTGTGGGAATTCTCATTCTTATGATTCTTGGGGGAATTGTATCTTTCGGAGAGTTTTTGTACAATTGGTATTTGGAAGGGCAATGCAAACCTTATTTTTATAGTGTTGGACAGACTATAACCGTGCAAGAATCAGACTTAAATCACATAGGATTTAGTGATCCGATACGTCTTGAAATGACATCTATAACAGAGAAGAAGGAGCATTGCGATAATCCAATATATATTCGTTTCAAGGACCCTGTTTCGGGTAGGGGGCTTAAGTCTGATACCCCCTTTCGGTTACACTTTAGAATTAAGATAATAGAAATCGAGGGGGCTTATTCCTACGTAGGCACTGTACAAAAGGTAAATATTAAGGGCAATAGATACTGAAAAAGAAGCCCTTTGTCATGCCGAAAAAACTTAACCGATAGTATCATGTGTCATTTTTCTAATGCAAAGCGTCATGAGATATGTAGCAAATTGTATACGTAGAGTTAATAACGGTTGGTTATCAAAAACAGAATCGTCCAGCAATTTTCGAATTAACTTTGCTGGACGTTTACACTTTGTGAATATTAATAAATTAACTTGCAAAATTTGTATTTTTACGTTAACATTAAATGCAATAAGATAGGCGGGCAAATGCCCGCCTCAAAATAAAGCATGACCTCGAAGTCGAACGGAACGACGTTAGCCAGCCAAGCTAAAAATCTCGGTTCGAATCCGAGCGAGGTCTCATTTTAATAAGGTTGTGGGTTCGTATACGAGCCTCACCTCCTTTATTAGTTCTAAAAGTATACAAGATAATTGACAATATGTCAAGAAAATAACGAAATAACCAAGAAAAAGGTTAATAGTTAGTGTTTTTACCTTAAAACAAAGGAGTTATAAAATGTTTGTAGAAACAGATAGAGATTACATCAATCTAAATTCATGTAGGCAAATTGAGATTATTGAGTCGTTTGGAAAATCCGCAATATATTTGCGTTCGTCTATTGTATCAGGAAATGAAAGGATAAAGTCAACTTTTACAATAGGAGGATTTGAAACATACGAGGATGCCCAAGATTGTCGCGACTCTATACTAAATGCTTACGAAGTAGGCGAAAAAGTATGGAGAAAACCAACAAACGAGAATGAAGATGAACTTGATATAGGAGGAAATGAGAATGTCAGCTCAGAATAATTTTCCATTAAACCGAGCATCTAATCAAGGAACCACCGTGTCCGACATAAGAAGGAAAGCCTTAGAAAGGGCTTTTAGGAACAGATATTTGCCTCCGAGTGTTCCTGTTTTAGCGACGCAGGCTATAGGTTATGGTGCCTCTGGCACTAAGTATGTGTTTAACGTTTACCCATTATACACTAAATTCTATGATGTTGGTGGCGTATATGCTTTTACAAGGCAATATGTGGATCGGAACGGCTATGTATGGTACCAGCCATTGTATATCGGTGAGACTCAATCGCTTTTGCGAAGGGTAACGATCAGGCACGAACAATGGGGTTGTGCAGTGAATAACGGTGTTAATACAATATGCACATTTGGGGAATACTACGCATACAGGCGTGGGTTGTTCGAACGAGATCTTCTATTGAATTACAGGACGACTTGCAATAAGCAGATACAGTGAGGTCTTGTTTATATTCGCAGCCTCATATCTTTTTTGTCGCCACTCCAGAATTCCCATTGTTGCCCATGACAATTACCAACCTGGGAAACAATGGGAGAAAGTGGAAATGTCAAATCCCAATCCGCAATCTATAGAGATATGGAAAACGGCATCATATCCTTTGGAAAAGACGAGCGTGGCAAAAGGTTATACAGATTGCAGAACTCCAGCGCGTCTATCAGTTGAGAGAAAACGGGAATATACCACCTCACGAAGTGGGAGAAAATGGGAACGCAGAAAACGGGGCAGTTGTCTCGGTTTTAGAGGAATAGGTCGCATTGCTCAAAGAGGAACTGGGAAACGCCAACGAACGCGAAAAAGATTTGCGCGAGATGATCAAATAGAGCAGGAAAAAACCAGGATGCTCATGCTACCCCACCGCCAAAAGCAAAAGGCAGCTTTCTCAATTATTTTCGTTTGAAAAGGTGAATATTAAGTAAGGAGAATTAGTAATATGCATTTTTGGGTAAGTAACGACGATCAAATAAAAACTCCAAGTATTTCTTTTGTAGATTTTCCTGACGAAGGTGGTTATGAACAATACATAGATAAACTCGGGGATAAATCGGGAAAAGTATTTTACAATGTCCACATAGAACTATTCCACACATATAGAATATGGAACGCTTTTGGGAAAGCATTTACGAGAAGTAGACCAGTATATGTAGATGTTGATAAAATTCAAATAAGTTTTCCTGATGATATGGATATATGGTCAAGAGCGTTATTAACACAAGCTTTTGTCTTAATAGATACAAACCCAAAGTCTTTATCTATCCTTAGATTTGAAGTTAAAGAAGACAACGCTAATAAAAAGTGGCAAAAGGGAATTGACCCTGAGACGCTAAAGTTAATTCAACCCAAAATATGTGATTTGAAATCTAAAGGAGAAGGTCTGAAAAAACTCCGGCATGAGTTTCTCGCACATAAAAACCGTGAACTTTATCAAGGTGCGCACTTAAAACTCCCTAAAACAGATGAACCTTTTGATATGGGAATACTTGCTGATTACCTTGAAATAGCCTCTGATATATTAAACATTATAGCAATAAGGCACAATATACAACGAAGGGACTATATGTTATTCCGATCTAAAGATCCTAAAATGCGGCGTATTCCATAATTATTTAGAAAAAGCAGGTGGCAGGACACCCGCCACCTGAATACTGATTTACTTTTTGTTTATTGCAGCAGAACAAACCAGCAATAAAACTGATCTTTTGGATTATCTAAAAGCTCACAGCCAACGCACTCAACAGAACATATTCCGATTCCCAATTGCGTTTATAACGCTGATAACCTGCCTCAGCACCAAACTCAAGAGACACATAATTCCCCAAATCGCGCGAGACAAAGCCACCAGAAATTACCTGTTGCGTCTTGTCTTTACCTGTCAGCTGCTGCACAACCTTTCACAGCAATCAAAGGCAACTGTTCTCGGTTATAAAACAGGTGAACCCGAAAGCCGTTGCGTTAGTACACGGAGAGGACATCGCTTTAGATTCGCTCTGAGAAAAGTTGATAAAACAATTTCCTGTGACGCGTCCCTACAACAAAAAGAGTTTTTCTGCTACCGATAACCCACAGTGGATACCCCAGCGGTGCGTGCCAAAATATAGAAAAAGATGACGCTTGATGTCGGGTGCAGATAAAGGATAATGTGGTACTGCTGGATGCCTCATCATTACAAAACGAACGCTGGCAAGCGTTTGCACAAGGCGAACATATTGCGATGCTCAAAGGTGACCGTTTAATTGTCCGCCAAAGATGAGAATATTTTCATGGTTTCCAAGTGGAATGAGCATTTCCTTGCTTTAATTGTCACTTTGTTCTTGATAATCGGTGGATTTGACACTGCCGGTACAAGAATGTTGTGCTTGTTGTTTTTGGCGGGTGTGTATCTCAGTCTGTGAGGAATTCTATCAAGGTTAGAGAAATCTGAAAAGTCTCAAAGTCAAGGTGCGGTTGGGTTCTAAGAAATAGACCTTGTATGTAAATCTACATGTTATTGTGCTGGCGGATACAAAAGTTTCAGTGGTATGTTTTGTTCACTTTGTGTGCGTTTGGCATTGCCACCCAAATTCCACCTGTTTGCTGCGCTACTTGTTGTTGGAAGGTGTCAATCGTTCCAATCACACTCACGACAACAGGTTTTTCTTTGAGAAGCGATATAGTACCGGCGATAGGTTGTTTCGGATTTCCCGGTTCATCTGTAATGAGTATAAAATGCGTTTTTGCGTTGGATCGTGTTTTGATGCGTTTTATCCCTTCAACGACTGCGTGCAACAAGTTCTCATCATCTTTGAGTGGGAGTTCTAAAATCTTGTGTATCTGTTCTTGTGTTTGTGGTGGGTTGTAAACGTTCACCATATTAACGGTGCCGTTTGCTCGGAACCGGACGACTCCGATACGATAGTCAATCCTTGCGTTATCCCAGTCGCGTATCCACAAATCAATCTGTTCTGTGGTATACGGCATTTTGTTTTCCATACTTTTACTTGTGTCAATAAATAAGACAATATCGGTCGGGAGATTCACCGCCTCTCGCAGTATTTTTTTCCCGATGTCCTGAACTGTTTTCGGTTGTTGTGCGATGTCCTGCGGGGTCGGGTCTTGTGGCACAGCGTGCCATGTCCCATCCGTTTCTGTTGCAAGCCGTTTGTGGTCTGGCATATTCAAACCGAGCACATTCACATAGATTTCATTTTGTCGACAGAGATTGATAGTGTTATCAATTGTAAACCCTAACCAGCTGGTGAAAGGTTCATCTGTAACGAGGATAAAATGCTTGACAGTATTTGCTCTGAATTGCATTTCCGTCACGGTTTGATGGATTGCATCCAGTGCGTTTTCATCGCCAGTGGGTATAATTGCGTAGAGCATCTGTTTATATGTTTGTAAGCTTGTCGTCAGTTGTGACACACTAATTTTGTTGTTCTGCGTCTTCTGATCCGCCGAGAAATGTGTAAGACCGAGCTGATAATCAATCTCAGACGCTTTATAGGCATCAATCATCAGTCCAAGATGTTCTGCGACAGCGTTTATATTATCACCCATACTGCCAGAAGCGTCCACGACAAAGACGACATCAATAGGCGCGCCGCCACTCCGTCCGATAATATCATCCGCGAGTTGCTGTATGATACTGCTAAATGTGTCGTTGCCTTCCCCGTTGCTGGTCGTTTGTTCTCCGATGCTTTTCCCTTTACTTGTCCCAGTGGATTTGATACGGTCCCCGATACCCTTTGATGTGCCTTTGCCTGGTGTTCTAACACCTGTATCTCTGCGTCTTGCATAGTTCTGTGCGGTGTCGCCTATATCCGTGTCGCCAATCGGTGCTAATATCGATTCAGGAGCGGGTGTCAAATCCGCGTCCGTTGATAAATCGGGTGCTCCTACTCCCGCCGGTATATCTACATCCATCTTTTTTACGGCAGCACTTTGAAGTTCTATCTTTGTGGGCGTTTTCGCTGGCATTTTCGCAACCTCAACTTTATGTTCGGGTTGTATGACGTCGACCTTCTTTTCCAGCGTTATCTTTTTCTTTTCTATCGGTATCTCTTTCGGTATCGGCATTTCCTCTTTCGGTTTGGGGGGTGCGTCTTTCTTAGGAATTGGCACTGTTTTCTTTTTGACGACTTGTTGTCGTGGTAATTCAGAAAAGAGTTCTACTTGTATCTCATCTTCCGTCTCTTGCACAGCGGCTGTGATGAAAAAGAACGCACTGCTGAGGCACACGATGACATGCACAATGACAGAAATAATCAAGGCGCGTTTACGATATTGTTGTTGGAAAGCACGCTTCAGTAGCCGTTTATTCATACCAATTACCTCATTTAGATTTGATATTCAGTTGAAAATCTGTTGTTGCGAGTTGTATTTGGTTTTTATCTACAACCTCTATCTTTATCGGGACTTTCTTCGTGCGGGCTTGACTATCAGCAATTATAGGTATTCTGAAAGTTTCAAACTGATTCTTCCGCAGACTGAAAGTTCTATCAGGTATCTGTAATCGCAATCCGCCGATGGTCTTTGGCGAGACACGCACTTGCAGGTTTTTCGCAGTGCTGCCACTATTGGTAATTATCAACCGTATTCGAACACTTTCGCCAGCATCAATGTAGCCGTTTTTATTGTTCGGGTCCTCTAAAGTGATATCGATTGAAAGTTTAGGGGGTATCTTTTCTGGCAATAGACGTGTGAACCATCCCATATTGAACGCAATAAATACGATAATCACGACGATTGCGAATGGGAGCAGGTATCGTTTTATTTTGTTGTATAACAGTTGCTGTTTTTCGCGCTTTGACAGGAAACGAATAGTGTTTTGGAGTTGGTGTGCGGGTTGGTATTGTGGCTGGAGCCGTAAAGTCGTGTCGGCTTCTCTTTTGGCATCGCCGTATGCGCCCATTTCCATGTAGCACTGTGCGAGGTTATAGTGTGCTGTCGCGTCATTCGCAGAAGCCTTGATGACCTTTTTGAATGCAGCTTCGGCTTGTGGGTATTGCTTATTGTTTAAAAAAACAAGTCCGCGTTGCATTTCTTTATCAATATTAAGTTCCGCCTCCTCAATAGGTGGCTCTGTTTGTTCACGCTGAACAGGTCTGTTTTCCTGTTCGGTATTTTCTATTGGGTGCGCATTTTGCTGTGTCTGTTTAGGTTCTTGTGGTGCGATGGCTTGCAAGAAGTAGAGAGCAGGTTCGTAGGTCGGGTCAAGTTTGAGCGCAGCTTGTACAGCATTCCTCGCTTCTTCGAGTTTATGCTGTGAGAAGTAGCACAGAGCAAGTGCGTGGTGCGCCGCAATAAAATCGGGGTCAAGTTTCAAAGCCGCTTCAAAATGTGTGATCGCTTGGTCAACTTGTCCATCATCAAGCGCAGCCTTGCCAAGTGTATAGTGAGCGTTTGCGATGTCGTTCATTTTGTGAGTTATCTGGCTGGGTCTGACTTGCTCAAAATCTATCCGTTTGATGTCACCGGGAGTATCAAAGCAAGATTTTAGTAGTTTCCAGTCTCTATCGCGTATCGTGACGATGTTGCCACGCAACGACTCACCCAAATATCTCCGAGTTTAGAATCAGTGATTTCTTGTGCTGATTATCAAAGGCTATTGTAACACGGAAACGTATCAATTTCAAACAAAATCTATCGCTTCATAGAATATATAATTGGATATTTTTATTAAAATTGATAGTAAAAATTAACATATTCTCACAAGTTGTGAAAACTGATATAATAGTTGAGGCCGCGGGATTTCCGTTTATTATAGTGAAATATACAAATAAGTTTACACTTCTTCTGTAGGAGCGATCTCCGAATTGCGACGAAACTCACTGATAGTCGGGAATCGGAGTTCTCTCCTACAGGTAAATAATGTCTAATTAATTCTATAATCTACTATATTATACATGCCGGGTTTCGTAAACTCTGCCCGATCTACTAAAATCACTCAGAAATGGTATAACGCTTAGGAGGAAACTATGTCTGATCAAAAAACTTTCACTGTTTTGTCGATTGATGGTGGTGGCATTCGTGGCATTATTCCAGCAATAATTCTTAGGAAGATTGAGGAGGAAACCGGTAAAAGAATTTACGAATTATTTGATTTAATTGCTGGCACTTCAACTGGTGGTATCTTGAGCTTAGCGCTCACTGTACCAGATCCGGATGACCCCGATTCAGCTGAGTTCCCAGCAGCAAAACTGGTAGATTTATATAGAGACAAGGGTGAAAAGATATTTGACCGCTCAATCTGGCACAAAATTCGTTCAATGCGTGGTTGGGCAGAGGAGAAATATACGTCAGATGGATTGATGGGTGTATTAGATGCGTATTTTAAGGAAACCATGCTTAGACAAGCGCTTACTAATGTTTTAATTACAAGTTATGATTTGCGGGGGACACGTTACGATTGGGAAAATAAGCAGGAATGGAAAGAGAGATCGGAGGATGAAAAGCAGGGAAAATTAAAACCTGAGGGCGGTCATCCAAGGTTCTTCAAGAGTAGTAAGGCGAAAGAGCAAAAATTTCCTTCCGAAAAAACTTTTGAGATAAATTATCCTGAAGATTATCTCATGAAAGATGTCGCTCATGCCACAGCTGCTGCGCCAACATTTTTTGAACCGTTTGATGTAGTGTCTAAGGATCCGGAACCGTCTGATAAAACAGCTCAGCAGACTGCTAAGATACTTACGGAGACGTTGCTTGATGGGGGTGTCTTTGCGAATAATCCTGCAATGTGTGCCTATGCTGAAGCCAAAAAGATGTGTGTAAAATGGAAATGTCCTGATGCTAAAATCCTTGTTGTCTCACTCGGAACTGGAAAGTTGACCCGCTATAATGAGCATCAGCACGAAGAAGCAAAGGGTTGGGGAAAATTTGAATGGGTTAAACCGCTGTTAAGAATTATTTTTGATGGTGCAAGTGATACAGTACATTATCAACTCAAACAGTTGATCGGCAATACCGACAATGAAAAATTGTATTATCGCTTCCAGCCTAAACTGACAAAATGTAATGATGATTTGGACGATGCGAGTGAAGGGAACTTGGTGAACTTGGTAAATACAGCGGAGGAATACATTAAAGAGGCATGCATTGCGTCCAAGTTGACGCATTTATGCGCCGAGCTGAAGGATCTATTGGAAAGTAAGAAGCGAGCCACTGAACCTACCGAGGATATGGAAAACGTAGACACCTAAAAAGCTGCTTTGAACCACTTTCTTCTTTTGTTCTATAGTTTAGACAATGTTTTGGAGTTTCTATTTGGTAACTTGGATTGATAAAGGACATTAGGTATTAACTGGATTATCTTGTGGACACTTTTCGCCCGCTGGGGCGGACTATGGTTATGAAACCGTTTTATGCCACTATATTAAAGTGTAACCTCACTTTAGACTGGGAAAACCCCAGTAATTTGGAAAATGCGAAAAAAGTATAAATGAAGCGATGGTAGGTACGCTTTGTAAGCTCCCTGAACCCTATAGAGCATTAGGGCACGCTTTAGCGGAGGTCTGAATAAATATTCGCTACAAAAGGTTTTTCACTATGCGTTCTGTGGGGAAACAAGAGCAGATTATGACGCAGTAACCTATTAGATGTTTTTCCAATAGAATAGCAAAGCACTTCCTTGTTCCCATTGAATACGAACAAGGCAACATGTGCACGTCGATGCGCTGCACACAACGTGCTAAAAACAGCATTTGAATCAGCAGGCTTGAGCGGAAAATCAGAGCCCCGCTGTTTTCCAAGTCTTTCCGCAAAGATGTCACACCGCAGCCTATGTCAGATGAAACAGAAAACGTTGTTACTTTAGATGTGCCGTCTGAAGAGGCGCGCTGCCCGAACCTGTCGCGGAATCGCTTGCCGTGATACTGAAGTGTCAGAAGATCATTCGCGTATGTGGCGTAAAACCGTCAAAGGCGATATGGTGGGGTTTGACATCGGCTTTTATGAGAAATATCCCGATGTGATGATTCGCTTTATTCTGAGCGATGCGGAATATCAAACTCTTTCCCGACCACAGCATTGAAACGCGAACTGGAGCGCCGACCAAGTTGCAAATGAAATATGCGAATCAGATTGGCAAATTCTTCGACAGATCCCTGCAGAAATAATTGAGATTGCGCGCACTGCGTTATCGCAGCAATGAGTAATGATTTCGTTGATGCGATTATCATCAAGATTGTGCAGGATGAAAGGTAAAACCGAACCTGTTTCAACCTAAACTGGTAGGTAACCGAAAGGGTGTTTGCCAAAATCCCTATCCAAGACTTATCCTGAGTTTGAATTTATTTCTCGAATGTGTTAGAATGCTTTCACTTATTTACCAAAAAAAATCGTTTTGGTATCAAATTTATAAAATAGCATATCTAAGGTGAATAACAATGATGAATGTACGGATAAATATCAGTGGAATTATGGGGATGCTATTTATCTTTTCCCTTACTTCTACAGGTTTGGCACAGGAGTCGCAACAATCTGATTCCTCTCTATCAGAATCAGATACAGTAATGCTTATCAAGGAAATACACAACTTAGATACGAAACTTACCGGTAATTTTCATACTCTTGATAAGAATTTAGGAATACTAAACCTGAAAACGAATTTTTTACTAGGTATCTTGACAGTAATTGCAGTGCCTATTGTCGTTTCATTTTTAAGCACTTACTTGCAAAATAGACTTAGCAATAGGAATAATGCCCAATTAGTTTCAGAAATAACCTCGCGAGTAATCGCCCAAATAAGTGCTGAACAGAATCTTGGTGAGAATAAAGTTGTAAGTAATGATAAATCCGAGAAAAATATACAAGCCCCTTACGAGCCTGGAGAAGAAAAGCCTGATGAATAAAGAGACATCCTCAGAACCCCTTGATCTTGTCGACAAATATTTTAAGAAGGGTATAGAACTGTTCAATCAAAATGATTATACTGCTGCTATACTCTGCTTTGACAAGGCTATTAACTTAGACAGTGTCTTAGACAATAACTTAGACAGTATCTTAGACAGTAACTTAGACAGTAAGTGTGCAAAAGTTTACAACTATAGGGGTATTGCGAAAAGTAAGATTGGAAAATATAATGGGGCTATTTCCGACTATGACAAGGCAATTGAGTTAAACGGAGCTTTTTTTCAGGCTTATTACAACCGGAGTATTTCAAAAGGTAAAATTGAAAAGTATTTTGATGCTCTTACCGACATTGAGTTAGCCATATTTTTCTGCCGTGGGTCTTCACGTTTTCGCAATATGAGAGGAGTAATAAAGGGTAAACTCGGTTTTCATAAAGAAGCAATTACCGACTTTGACACGGCTATTGAGGTGAATCCTAAACTTATAATAGCTTATTACAACCGAGGGATTGCTAAGAGGTTAATAGGTCGTAAAAGAGAAGGAGATAGAGATCTCCAGGAAGGCTTATATTTAGCAGAGGAAGAAGGTGATGAAAGACTCAAAGCCAAAATAAGGTTAGTCATGAGAGGATAATACAACTACAGCGTATCTCATAGATACTTTATTAACATGTGTATACAAGCGAGATGAACAAACCCTAAATAGTTCGCTGATATTCCCACCTCACGACTAGACGCCATTTCTGGAAACGACAATGAAACGTTTCAATCTAAGATGAGATATTTTCCTTTATTTTCTGTGAATGACGACTGCTTGTTATACAGCAAGTGCTTTGTCGTAGTCTCCTTTTTCTGATAGAGATCACCTTAATTTCGCCAGCATGACCCTTTCCAATATGTTGGTACGATATGTCCCACTTTCTACAGAGACCTATAATAATTTATATTCCCATCCTTATATTTATCGAATGTTTTATCTTTGATTAAATCGTGCAACGCATTATAGACCGACGTATTATAATCTTTTAGCTGGTTTCCTCCTCCACCTTTTTGCAAGTGAAATTCCTCTACTTCTTCCCTAATATCCTTACCCGTTGACCAGGTTGTAAAAGTCAGGTAGTTTGCAAGAAGGTCTCTAATAATGGGTTCACTGAGAAGTTCCCCTTCATGTTCGTAAGAATTGGTTGTATTCATAAAATACCTCTTCTGGTTGGTGTAGGGGTTTAGGGTCCCGCAAGACCAGGAGTCTGCTGCGTGAATTTTACATCTTCACGCAGGTCGTTCAGTTGTAAACATTAGGTATTGGATTATTTTCTCTATCTGCAAGCTTATTGGCTTGCGAGGTCTGGCGCCGATAGGTAGTGCACCATCCTTTTTCGCCATTTCAGCCGTATACGTATCATCTTATACCAAGACGTCTTTTGATTCAAGTCTAAATCGCGTGCTAACTGGTGGCAGGACAAACTCTTTTTAGTGTTTCCAATGAGAAAAGCTGTCAAAAAACTTCGAGCTTTCCTATCGTGTATTTACCGTTTGATTTGAAAGTCAACAAGTACACATGCAAACGCACAACTGCCGCCCTTGCATTATACCGTGCCCTCCCATGGTACCGATTCGCGCAAATCAGCTGACAAAGCCTGCCGCCGATCAAGAAATGCGGCTATATCCATTACCTCAGCTGCTTGTATAACCGGCTTTTCCATTTCTGATCGTTTGCTTGAAGCTTGGTAGTTCCCATTCGTACTATTTTTGACAGTGCCCTTAATCCAAACAATCTTCCCTTCAGAAAGCGCGCTCACCCTTCTATACAGGCTTGGTAATACATCAACCCGAACCACCCCTTTTGTGTCCTCTAACGCAAGCAGTGCCAATGTATCACCTTTTGGCGTGATCATTTTCTTAATACGGGTTAACATGCCGACAATACAGACTTCGGCATCATTGTGAAAGTTGAATAGTGTTTCGGTGTCCGCGGTTGCGTGTTTTTGGATAATATCGTGATATGCTTCAACTGGATGCCCAGAAACATAAAAGCCGAGCGATGCTTTTTCCATCGCAAACAGCGCGAAAGGTTCATATTCCGGTGTTCGTGAAAGTGGGATGCGGACATCAAATGGGAATAGCGGCAATTGCCCGCGGTCACGTTCCGATTTCACAAGTTTTCCAAGTTTCATGATTTTTTCTAAATTCGCGATAAGCGGTGCTCGGTATTTTTCAATTGAATCAAACGCACCGCAGAGAATAAGGCTCTCAATTGTCCGTTTATTGACGACCCGTGTATCTACACGTTCACAAAAATCTTGCAGAGACCGAAAAGGACCCCCCTGCTCGCGAGCGGTTAAAATAACCTCTATTGCCCGATCCCCAACATGTTTGATAATGATAAGACCACAATGAATAGCATCCCCGTCCACCGAAAAATACTTATTGCTGCTATTTATATCCGGTGGCAGTAGATTGATGGATACACCCAAATATGCCTCAAGTTTTTGGCACTCCTTGCGGTATGCGATGATTTTGGAAGTGTCGTCACACTCGCTTGTCATAATAGAAGCCATGAACTCATGCGGATAGTGCGTTTTCAAATACGCCATCCGGTATGTGACAATTGCAAACGCAATGGAATGAGATTTGTTAAAGGCATACCCGCCAAACGGTTCTAACAGGTCAAATACTTTTTCAGCATCGTTTGCCGAGATGCCTTTTTGACGAGCCCCAGCAACAAATTTATGGCGCTGCGTTTTCAGTAACCCCTCATTTACTTTGCCCATCGCCCGTCTGAGCACGTCCGCCTCACCCAGGGAAAAACCCGCCATATCACGCGCAATCTGCATCACCTGTTCTTGATAAACACAAAGCCCATAAGTATTTTTGAGCGCATTTTTGAGCAGCGGATGCACATATTCCACCTTTTGTAAGCCGTTTTTCCGTGCAATGAACTGACGCGTCGTGCCACTTTCCAATGGGCCCGGACGATACAGCGCAGCAATCGCTGAAAAATCTTCGAAGTTTTCTGCTTTCAGCTGCCTCACAACATTATACATGCCCGGCGATGTTTCCAATTGAAATAGTCCTTGAACCAAGCCTTCGCTGACGAGTGAAAAGGTTTTTTCATCGTCAAAGGGTATATCTTCTAAACGAATATCTTTCGCACGGTTCTGTTTTATCATCTGCAAACTATCATGTGTTTTCGTAAGGCTTCGTAACCCTAAAATATCAAACTTGATGATACCGACATCTTCAACTGTTGCACCTTCAAACTGTGTTGCGACCTGGCCATTTTTTTTGAATAGCGGCACATAATCGGAAATCGGGCCACTGGTAACAACGACCGCAGACGCATGACACGACACATGCCTTTTCAAGCCGACAAGGACGCTGCTTATTTCTATCAATTCCCGATATTCTGAAAGTGTCGCGAGCTCCTTCACTTCTGGGGACTGTGTTAATATATCGTCAAACGAAATAGCCGACGTGTATGGTAACAACCATGTCACTTTTTTCGCGTTGTCAAGCGGGATACCCAACGCACGCGCGACATCCGTGATCGCTGCCCTGGGACCTAACGTTGAAAAGGTCGCGACTTTGCCCACGGAGTCATGTCCGTATTTTTTGATAATATAGTCTATGACATGGTCACGCGCACGATCCGAGAAATCTATATCAATGTCAGGCGGACTCACCCTTTCAAGATTCAAAAACCTTTCGAACATGCAACCGTATTCCATCGGGTTAAAGGTAATCACACCGAGCGCATAAAGCGCAAGACTACTGGCAGCAGAACCGCGCGCAGCAAGCGGATACCCTTGCTGATGGGCGTAGTTGACATAATCCCACACAATCAGAAAATAGCCGGCATAACCGGTCTTCCGAATGATTTCCAACTCGTAATTCAACTGGCGTCTAACCTCAGAAGGTAGATCATCTCCCATTTTCTCACGCAAGCCTTGATAACACAGTTCTTTTAGATAACTGTCGTTTGTGTGTCCGGCTGGTGCATCGTATTTCGGCAGGACATATTTACCGTAATCTAATTTGAGTTGACATCGCTTTGCTACTTCAACCGTGTTGCTGATGGCTTCAGGCGGATAATCCTTGAGTGCTTCACGCATGGCATTGGCACTCTTAAAGTAGTAGTGAGGCGTATACCGCAACCGATGCGGGTCTTTGACAGTGGTTTTGTTTTGGATACAGAGCAGCACATCGTGAATACGGTGATCGGTTTTGCGAAGATAATGACAATTGTTAGTGCCTACGATAGGGATCTCATATTCTTTCGCTAATGCTACCATGTGCGGATACGCTTTTAATTCTTTGGCAATATAATGGTTTTGTATTTCAACATATAGATGCCGCGCACCCATTATATCTATTAGCGTTTTGAAGCACTGGATCGCTTCGGCTCGCCTATTTGCGGCAAAAAGATGCGGCACTTGCCCGTCAATGCACCCCGTCAACGCGATAATCCCTTCGCGATATTCACGCAAGAGTTCCATGTCAATACACGGTTTGTCACCAAGACCTTCTGTATAGCCGAGTGAAACCAGTTTCATTAGGTTCTTGTAGCCAGTCGCGTTTTCTGATAAAAGCGTGAGATGGTATGGACTACTTCGGTGTTTACCGTATTTTCTGCGAGCATCAGGTGCAACATACACCTCACAGCCGACAATCGGATTCACACCTGCCTTTTGTGCGGTGGTATAAAACTCCCAGACGCCGAACATGTTGCCGTGATCCGTGAGCGCAACTGCTGGCGCGTTATTTTCTACCGCCCACTGAACAATGTCAGATACCCGGCAGGAACTATCAAGCATACTATATTCACTATGATTGTGTAAATGAACAAATTCCCCAGACATTTATTCTCCTTCCTGCTCGGCATTTATACAATGTGCCGCAGTGTCCCATACAAGTTGGAGTGACCGGAAGTATGCCATCTCTGCTTCTATCAGACGACTCACATCTCCTAACCCGCCATTCGCACGCAGCTTTGAAAGCACATTCCAGTTTTGAACAAGTAACCGATTCGCACGCCCAAGCGCGTTGAAATGATGATCTGAAATCATATTGGTGTTATCAGATGCCACGATGATATTTCCCGTTTCGTTCGGTTGGAACAGTGCTATCTAATATAAGCCGGTATCTTGCCACAACAACCTGCTTTAACTGTCTCTTATCACGGCTACGACTATCGTATTGATAGAGAAAATCATGCACTTTGTCAAAAAGCGTGTCCGTTACAATGAGCGCGACGACAGTCTTTTTCGCGCTGTTTACAACTGTCCCGATAAAATAGTTGGCAAGTTCCGCACGATTCCCTTTCGGATACGGACCCCCCAGTTTTATAAGCTGGTTGGTAATCGGATTTAGATGTCGGAGGGGTGGCTGTTCATCATATATGTCAACATCCTCCCAATCAATCGGTGGGAGCGGTTCAAGCACAGCACAATCAAGCTTCCAGATCATCTGAATCTCGTCAAGCACATCCGCATAGTCTCTGATGTTCATCTGCTCGTTAGCCAATGGGTCTCGGAGCGGACTCCAGGGACACGTTTCACTATGCGGCAGCCAAGAAGTGATCTCTCCGTCTTGATTAACGATATAATCATAGACGAACGGTTTGCCGTTACGGGTTCCCGGATAGACTTTTCGTAAACACCGTGGACATTTTACGAGTTGTATCATGCTAACCCCTTACTAAAATGAATCCTTTGAACAGACCCATAACTCTATCCAAGCGACGACTTCTATCAACACTTTGGATAAATCTGGATCGTTTCTATTCACATATCTGCTAATGGAGAACACTTTTTCAGAGAGTAAACACCACCAATTACGATCACAACGTTTCTGCTTGCCGTTTAGGTTTATGATCCGTTCTTTCGCTATCTCAACTTTTTCATAAAATGTTTTTCTATCAATAGACATTACAAAACCACGCTCCGATTTCCGTTTAATAGGAAGATTATTATAACGAATGTTAAACTTTTTATGCAACAAAAAAATTTACTTAACGTTAAAAATTATACGAGGTGTTCGGAAAGTTGTTAAAAAACAAAAGGGCTGGAGAATAACTCCAGCCCAATAAAAGTGCATAATGACGCGCTAAAACCGGCACGTTTTTACTGAGGTGCTATGCATTCTGGCGAATCATTTCTGGGACTATTTACGAACGTTGATACTGCGTATGCCTCCATCTCGTCTCCTGTATACGGCTGCAGCAGCTGTTGCAGTGTCTCTGGTTTCTGTTCTTTAGGGTCAAGCCACTGTTCATGAGTGTCCGCTGGTAAAATAACTGGCATCCTGTGATGAATCCTTTCCAACATAGAATTCGGTGGACAGGTAATTATCGTGCAGGATCGGATTGACTCGTCAATGTCTTTGTTAAACCACTCCTCCCACAACCCTGCAAATGCAAACGGACTTTGTGATTTGAAGCGGATATAGACAGGTTGTTTCGTTGGCTGTCCTTCCACAACTACCCACTCATAATAGCCATCCGCCAAAACAAGACATCGCCGCCGCTTATAAGCATTTCGGAACGACGGTTTTTCACTCAAAGTTTCTGAACGCGCATTTATCATGCGACTGCCGATTTTCGGGTCATCCGCCCAAGACGGAATTAGTCCCCACCGCTGAAATTCAACCTTTCTACTACCATTTGCCAGCGTATTCGTAATCACCGCAACATCCTGGGTTGGGGCAATATTGTAACGGGGCGGAATATTACCCGGTATGCCAATATCGTCCCCGAATAACGATAACTGTATCGCCGTAAAACGACCGCACATCTTTATCTCTCCTAAAGTGCTACAAATCAAGTTTTATACTTATACGAAACATCTGCTGTATTCAGTACAATTAAGCAAGTAAAAAGGGCATCGTTAGAGCAAACGGTAGGTGGATTTGCTGCATGGCTTGGTGTTAGTGGGCTATGTGTTTTACGCTTGCGCTATATGGCATAGCATCCGGCAAGCTACGGCAAAACCACAAGAGCAACACGCATCTGTGCCTGTATGCTTGGGAAATTGCCGTAGAATATCATGGTAGGCAGCATTTTGAGCCTGTTGAGTTTTTTGGTGGAAAAGAAGCATTTCACAAAACAGTTGGACGTGATAAGAGAAAAGCAACACTTGCCAAAAATCATAGTGTTAAATTATTAATAGTAACTGAAACAGATAATCAAGATGATATAGTGCGGGATATAAATGACATTTTAAATAAAAGAAAAGTACTACCACCATAGTGTAGGTTTCTAAATATCACATACTCACTTAATATGGATGGCAAGATTCCTTATGTGGTTATGTTGTTATTTGCATCAAATATTCAACGAGTTTTTCGAGTGGGAACCCGCTATTTATCCATACAGATTCCTTGACAAGAATCCCTGCTTTACTCTTCTCAACATCTAATCTGACATCAGAGATAGTATCGGTAGTAATGTCCACTCGGACTTCCTCTAACCGATCAAGATCATCACACAATGAAGCTACTTCGTTACCGATATTCGCTATGAACCGCATACTTCCCCTGACGGTTTCTATATCGGTTTTAGTGCTTTCAGGTATTGGGACAACGCAAAGCAGAAAATTTTCTTTCTCTTTCGCAGCTTTTTTTGCCTGTAAGGTACTTATTTTGACCTCTTGGGAGTCCCCATCGTTTCGTGTGGATTTCACTTCAATCCATAATTTTTTGTTACCTTGAGTGACCTCTAATTCTACAATTTCAAAGTCCGCTCCTTTGTGGACTGGTTTCACATCAAACTTTTTATCTGGTAACTTTTCTTTTAAGATTTGCTCTACACTTTCTTCCACCAGTTTCCCAATACTTCGGTTCTCACTGATTGAGCGTGTTCTATCTTTGCTCTTTTCAAATTCCTGTAAGAATAATTTGTTATCCTCCTGTAGATGCTTCATGATCTCTCTTGCCTGATTCAATTCATCTTCAGTTGCTTCTAGTAGTTCTTCAACATGTTCTGAAAGATGTTCATTGCTTGTAACGGCATCAATGTACTTGATTGCCTGATTGAGGTGGTTTACATTACCGTTAGACTTTCTCAACATCTCTGTTATTATGCTATCTACAACTTTGCGATCATTGTTATCTACAAAAGTTGCTAAAATCAAATCAAGATATGATATGTCGATGGCTTTCAACAGTTTGTCAATTGACTCGTGTTCGTTCAGTCCAATAGGATCCCAATCGCTATCCATAAACAGATTTACAAGGTTCTCTGCTGTTACTACGTCTGCTTTGTTTCTACCAATTGGAATCCAGCTCCTCGTCACCACAGGTTCTAGCCATTCAGATGGATAAATGTGGTGAGTTTTTTCACAGGTGCAGGGCACATCTTCAACGATTTCCATCCCCTTAGAATCATGCACGACCACATATTTAGTCAAAAAACGCCAAAATTTGCGGGCTAGATCTGGACTTTTGCGTACTTTGTCTATGATCCCAATATCTTTTTTGGTTAGGAAAGCGATGTTGCTTACAGTGATTTCTTTCTCAGCTTCATGCACTACCTTCTTCTCCTTGAAAGGAACACGAGGTTGGAACGCCTCAAAAGATACATTGCTGGTATACTGGATTATCACATCCTTTCTAATAAATTTTTTCTCACACAACATCTGCCATAGATCTTCCTCAGTTACAGCATTTACAGCATCATAGAAATCGTCAGCCAAAATATGCTTTCTTGGAAAGAGTTCGTGGTAATCCTGAAGATCATTGTTCCACGTTGGAATGGGGGCAAGGGGGCGTTCATTTTCGGGTGGATCATCTGGTTTTGGATGCGGAAGATTGATAATATCAAGTGGATCAGTCTCAGCACTCTTTGCGAAGACCGGAAAACCATGTAAACGGGTGTAATGCCCTTTACAAAGTATCCAAGCAAAGAGGCGGACACTCGCTTGCTTGAACCTGTCGTAACTTTGGTCTTTTTCGTTCGCTCTGTTTTCGAGATTTTCAATGAGATCTCCAACGATGTTTTCGTTATCCAAATTTTTCACATTATCCACATCTTCTAAGGAAGTCAAAGGGACGTAATAAAGGTCCTCTCGGATGTCATCCTCAAGAATCTTGCTAATGTCCTTAAGTTCTGGATCTATACCTTTATCTCGGTCTAGGGAAGACAGTTTGCGGAATTCACCGACTTGATTAGGAATAAAAGAATAGTCATGAATCGCATTATTGAATAATTCGTCCATTTTGAGAAAATTATAAAAACAATCTAACCACTTTACAGCACATACTCCTTCTTGAAGCATGTTCTGAAGAACATTTAGGTTGGAACAATCTTGAATACATTCTGCAAGTTTTTGACCATCAAATGCCTTGTGTTCATAAACACCCCAACTTTTAATACCATTATACCAACCTATTGCTTCATCTTTTTTCGGTAATTTCCCTTGATATTCCCGCCAATCTTTCAATAGATCCCAAAGCACATCGACATTCTCTTTCTTTTCTGTCACTGGCAGTATAGACTTTAACGGTGATTTTTGCTCACCAGACAGAGTATAAACAGCAGGAGTTTGGCAAATTCTGTTAATAAGATTTTTTATACATTCTTCCCAATCCGGTCCCAGCTGTTCTGGTAGGGAATCGGAGTAAGGGATTTCTGTCCACCGATGGACATGATTCCAGCATTCAAACGCAGCGTATTTTATCAATTTTATAAGTAAATTACATGCTTCTTCAATAAAGTCTCGATTTTTATCAAATTGCAGTGTATCTCGGGCTGTCGGTAACAGAAAATTAGGATTATTAATAACGGCAGGAAAGCTGAGTAAGTTGGTTCCTACTAAAGGAAAAGCTGAGAATAGCTTTGGAATATTCTCAACTGACAAGCATACCGGCTTGTCTCCATTTGATTTAATTTGGACTGCGACTGAAGTTTTTTGTTGTTCATTTTGTGCCAGTAGATATTTCATATTTGCTTCGTTTTCTGCCACAGTGACTTGCTGAATCCCAGATTCATCTAATTTTGAACAGCCATTGAATTTAAAACACTTTGTTTTCTCAGGCTTATTGATATTGATGCTGATGAATTCCCTATTGAAGACAATTACGTAGGGTGCACATTGCTCCAGTACGTCTATTCCTGCCTTGACAGCTTTCTCTGCCTCCACTTCGCAAATCGGGAATATGAATTGTGTGGTGAAGCCATCGGGGATCACCGGTTTGTAATCTGATATAGACTCTTCGAAAGCATCCAGCGATTGTTTCAATGACTCAGCAAGGGTATCTTTTGATTTGTTATTACGTTCCAGGGTGAAATCGAACCATGAGTTATCTTCGAGTTGTCCCGCAATCTTTACTGTTGGCGACAACAAATGCGTTGTTAGAAAACCTCGTCCAAATTTTCCGTGTGTTTCTTGATCATCTTCGTCTTTGGTCGTTCCTGCTTTAATGAGGTGAACGATCTCACTTGCTTTGAAACCGCGTCCGTTGTGCAAAAAGACAAGATCACCTTCTCTGGTATTATATCTAACCTCAACAGTAATACCATCAGTTCTGCGTGCGTCATGTGCGTTCTGCAAAAGTTCCCAAATCCACCGCTTGCGGACATCTTCGGGGTTTTCACTATTGTGCAAGTTATCTATTTCATAATAGACGTAGTGTGCTGCGTTCTTAGAGTCTATTTCGCGAACTGCACTGGCAAGTTCCAGTTTAAATTTGTCTGACATAAGAATATCTCTGTGAAATATCATGAAATTAATATTAGAATTCTTTTCTCAAAAATTGCTTTTACTCTAAGACTTGTGCACGTGTTTGACCTAACTGAAACAGTTTGGTGGTGAGACCGTTAAAATTCCTACATGTGGCAAGTCCGTTTGTGAAATCCAGACAGTATCGGTATACCCATCATTGACAACACCCTGGATGATCTGAAAACCGCCACGCTGCTTGAGCTTATGGAGAATCACAGAACATGTCTGCGCTTGTCACCTATTCTTAGGTGACAACTTATCCATCTGATCCGCGTTTGAATACTAAAATCTTATTTCTGGTAATAGCGTGACGGAAATGGGCAACGTTCTCTCTTGACACTGTGATCGGAATTTCCTCTTCTATCTGGAAACCAATGCTTTCAGAAATTAGTCTCAAGAATCGCGCCGTAGGTATTGGTATCTGACATTTTGCGTCCCCGGCCGTGGTCACATTATCGCCAATAATAATAAGACAGGCCCCATCCTCTTTCAGTAACCGGTGCATTTGCAACATCGCCGTCCGCATATCCATGAAATAGCGATAAAGTAAACTCGGCTTGTTCTTTCTCCGAAAACCGACCTGAGCATCATAATTCAAATCATAAATGCGTTTAATCGTCTCCTTAATCTCTTGAGGCAATGGACAGTGATTGTAATTGTCAAAAAATTCCTGTTCCAGTTGATTTTTAAGGCTGGTCTGAATTTCGCGTGAACCAATCAAAGCCCTCTCAACTGCGGGTTTTTGGCGTTTATTGAGGAGGTTCAGAAAGGCAAGAGAAAGCCTATCAGTGTCGATATACGGGAGTGCAGTAGCATACGGCGGAGAAGTAATAATCATATCCACCCGATTGTCCTGTTTGAGATAAGGACTTTGAATTTGTTCCACGTGGCGAATATCTCCTAAGAAACATGAAAAATCGTGAGTTAACTGTTCGCTTGTAAATCCGCCTAAAAAAGCACGCAACCGGAAGGTGTTTCTATGTACTAATTCGGAAAACTTTTTGTACACGGGGGCATCTTCTATCGGCTTAGTTCTTCGTCCGATACGTAATTGAGTTGGTTTTTGCTGTGATACATGGTTCATCATATCGCTTAAGGTAACAAAAAAGAAATCACGCATCGCGGGAATAGAGATATACTCTATTGCTTGTACAATCCGAAAAAGTTTATAAAGTACAGGCAAGGGAAACCAAGAAATAAGGTATTCAATATCCTCCATTTCATATTTGAGTGAAAGACGCATCCCTAGGTCTGTCACTGTGGCAACATCCAACACTGAGGTGGTATCTCCATCAGGAAGGTGTTTCTCAAGGTTTACCAATAAAGTGTTAAATCCCCGTTCAATATCTTCAGAGGAAAGATTCAAGCAAGAAAGTCTTGTCTTTGAGATAAAGTGTGCAAGTGGATTCATGTCAATACCAATTGCAACCATACCGGCTAAAAAACCTTCAATTACTGCTGTTCCACACCCCATAAACGGGTCCAAGAATACAGAACCGGACTCAACACCAGAATAGTTAATCAGAGATTTAACTAACTGGGGATAAAACTTCCCCTTGTATGTGTGTAAACCGTGGACACCGTATGTCGATACCTTCCTTCCGTTCGGAACTAGCGTCAGCGTTTCAATCTTCTGCTGGAGTTCTGCAAAGTCCATTGCTCTGTCTGCAATCTTGGCAGATGATTCTGAAATCGCTTGCTGCGTATTGATTACCTCACCTTGATTATCACTGTCAACGACCACACAATGACAGAAACAGAGATTTTTTAGTTTATTTATATCAATCGGATGCACTTGCTCAATTTGGAATCCATCTTGTGTCAATACTAATTGGACATCAGGGGAAATAAGTGACCGTATTTCTCGTTTTGCAAGCTCAAACTCATATTCCCACAATTTATAAGATGGCAATTGGAACGTATATTTATACATCTCCCACCTTTCGCAAAATGACGATATGTTCAGACTTAGCCCTTCGTGCAGCTGAACTAAAAGAACGCCTATAGGCGTGTATATCTCGCTCCAAGTTGACTTCTAACTTAAAACCGCAGTCCCTTGCGATTTCAATAATGAGTTGGTCATTTTCCACAAGTTGTTTTTTGAAAACAGAATCGCCAATCACAAAGCAACAGAAGCGGTATGTTTCTAAAACGTTGTTTATCCTTTGAAAACAGAGACGCATTGAATCCTTGAACGCTGCTATGTTTTGTTCTACCGTTCCTTTTCGCTGATAGTTAAGATGTGATCCAATTTCCTTTTTAGACATCGCTATTGGATCATATCCGAGCCAAAACATACGGTGTCTATGATAAAGGAAATAATCAAACGCATTTGGATACGGCGGAGACGTAATAACAAGTTGCACCCTTAGGTCCGGTGGAAAGTCATCAAGAGTTCTCAAATCATTGTTGATGACTTGAGATGTGACAGGTTGTCGATCCACTCGATATGCTTCCATTCTCGTCCACATTTCACGAAGTTTTGAAACGAATCGCTTATAAACAGTCCCCGGAGGTATCGTTTTCTCTTTTCTCCCGTAGTATGTTTCGCCCCCCTGATTACTGACACCCACCAGAATAGCAGAAAAAGCCACTCGGCAAAAGTCTGCTAAAAATTGTGAAACTACCATATTGATTCGAGCCAATAGGATGCCGAGCTCCTCTTGCACAGTCGGCGTAAACCAATGTTCCCTATTCGGAATATCAGGAAGGCTATATTTTGGGATTACAGATAAATTCGGAATGAGAGTCTGTGTGTCAGTCGTCCGTTCCAAATAACCCTCAGTATCCGAAATCAAATTCTCCAAAGCGGGTTTATCTTCAACATTAACAAGGTTCGATTTTACTTTAGATACAAGCGCGCCAATTGGGTTTAGGTCATTACCGATACAGTTTCTGCCTAAAAGAGTTGCTTCAACGAGGGTCGTTCCAGCTCCACAGAATGGGTCAAAAACCCATTCACCTGTTTCTGATAAGCATTCAATAAGCTTCGATGGAATTTGTGGAATAAATCTTGCCGGATAAGGGTGATAGTTGTGTGTTAAAAATTGCGTATCACTCTCCTCAAACGCCCAGTCAACCTTTTGTAAACGAAGTAATTCTTCTTTGAAATCCACAACGCCCTCTCTATTAAAATAAAATCAACTTAACATTTCTGTGATTGATCCCATATTTCATCTAAATGTTCTATCATAGCAGATGAAGCAAGTATCATCAAGGTTTCAAGGGGTGTACTTGCTGGCCCAAAAGGTTCAGTGTATTGGGCAATTCGCACGGCTATACCAAATCCATCATCAGAAGCAGGTGCCTGATTTGCAAAGAAATCGGAAATATTCATTCGATTTGCCTGCCAAAAATCACATAAGGTGGTACTGTAAGGAAGAAGCAAACTCAACATTTGAAGTGCATTGTAGCTCGAACAAACATGGGGCGTGCATTGGTCGTATTTATATCGTGCCGTATATGTGCCTCCAGACCCTGCAAGTTGCTTTGCCCGTTCCCGCAAGTATTCATAGAAGCCTCCATTTTCTACGTCGTAGTGATCAGAGATGAAATCCTCAACTGTGCTCATCATTTGTCCCGTTAGCGGCTTACCACATGTGAGAATGTCCCACGTCTGTAAACACTGTTGCACAGGACCCATATAGAGAAGTTCCGCCAAACCTTCTTCAATCGCAGACAAAATGGGAATCCAGTCTTTTTCTACATCCAGAAAATTGTATAGCGAAGCAGCACACAATGTTTGCAAAGTTACTTCATTTTGAAGTTTGCAATGTTCCTCTGTATTAGCCCAGTCTAAATTATAGTACCATCCACTTGGTGCCTGAAATTCAGAAAGCCAATTGATTATCTTATCTAATTGGTTCTCAGCCAACTCAACGTTAAGCATGTTCAAGATACCAAGTGCATAAAAAGTTGCGTAAACATCGGTTGGGAGTGTTCGATTTTTGAGAATTTTAGCAATCTCAGTTTGCGGGTTCGTTGGATAAAAACCAAAACTTCCATTGCGGTCTTGTAAATTTAAAACGTACTCGGTAATATTGAAAACAGTCGTTTCCTCAATATCTGAGTGAGGAACTGATAACAACATTCCTAATACTTGATAAAATAAATCCGCAGCAAAAACCGGATTACCTCTCTCAATATACTGATTTTGATTTTGAATGCTTCTTTTGAAATATGCAATGATGTTTTCACACCAAGGGTTTGCAGATAAAGTTTTGTCAATCTCAGAGGGTCGGATTCCCAAGCACCAGAATCCATTTCTTTCAACCGAATCGCTTGAATTCTGATGTAATATTCCATTATTTTTATCGGTCATGAATGAACTCCTCAATGTCTTCTGAAAAAAACAGCAAATCGCATATTACTGCCGCCAGAAATTGAGCTGGGAAACTTGCACATCGAATGTCAACTCTTGGCACCCCTGCTCCAGTAAACTCAATATGCAAGAATTTATCAGTCCACAACTTCATCAGCGGAAATTGGTCTAATGCCCAATCCCGGACTGTTTTTGTAAATTCAATACTTCCCGCTGCACCCTGCCCCTTTGGACCGCGTCGTGTCAAAGGTATGCCAGACTTTTCTGCGACTGTGATAGATTCGGGAAAGTATTTACTTCCGATTTTTACAAGCCATCCCGTTACAATGTCCGCCCGACTGTTTGGAAACAAAACGTCCAGTCCATTAAAAAAAACACGAAGCGTATCTTCTTCAGAGGAGTTGAAACCAAGTGAAATGCTCTGTTCATATTTTTCCCTAAAGGTAAAGTACGCAGATTTACTGGACGACCCCTCAGCCAAATAATACCCTAACATTAAGCAGAGAATTGGAGATAGAGGTAACTCAACAGGTACTGCAAATCGCCTACCATTTTGCTTTTGAATCCATAATAAATTAGCCTGTTCAAGAGAGGGTTCAAAGAGGCGACCTTGTTCCGCATAAATCTCATATTGCTTGTTCTTTCCACCCTCTGTCACATAGCAGCACTTTCCACTTTCGACATAAGATTTCAGATCAAAGTATTGTTGGTGATAAGTGAGTGGCGGTCCCAACCATGTGATTTCATTCGACCCGACGGAATCCTGAATAATCGAGTCCACACACGCTTTTATAATCGCAAGCAGGAATGGAAGAAAGCGTTCAGATCTCAGCTGAGCACGGATAATTTCATAAGCACTCCCACCAGGGGCGAGTGCTCCCTTCTTAGAACTGATTACGAACTTTATCGGTTCATCAGGCGGACTTCCACCATATTGCGCGTTGTATTTTAGCCGTAAAATTTCTTCTTGCAGTTCTCTTTCCGTTATGTGGTCTTCCGGTCTCCCTCGATTTATCCACTCCTGCTTGATAAGGTCCATCTTATCAATAATATCATCCCCTTGAAAATACTTTTCATCTTCTAATATGGTCACCTGGGAGTCGAAAGAATCGCCAAATAAGGCTTGAAGTCCTCTACTAACAAAGTCCTGCAGTTGTATATTATTTTGGGCAAAACCAATTTTATTTGTTTTGTTACCGTCCCCATCGTATGCCCCCATAAAAGCGATAGTCTCAGGTGTCAAGTTGATGAACTGTGGAATAAGTACATCTCCATCTTTAGTGTTACTACTCTTGGTACGAATAGGACGTAACAACAAGTGTCCACCAGATGTATCCGTTTCCCACTCATACTGCTGAGAAATAGGGCGTATTCTACCGGCATCAATGAGGTTCAAATCGATCATTCCATTTCTGCTTCGTAGAAAGGCGTCCACGTCAATGCGTCCCAACATTTTATAATACGAACTCACCCACATTCTCCTTATGAAAGCAATAAAAGTTACATCCCCAGTATCAGTCTATCAAACTGATGTGCACGTAGATAGTACTACAAGGAGTATAACAGAATATGATTTCCTCCCAGTCTTTTATCCATTTTATAAAGTGGGAGGGTGACAGAGAACAATATTAACTTACTATCTCGCAGGAACGTCACCCAAACCTGGATTTATAGAGTGTATCAAATCGGTAAAAATTAGGCAAGACGCATTAGATGCGTTGATTTGAGGGCACTATCGCACATTGCCCGTCTAATCACAAGATCCTTAAGTCACCTTAATAAATCAATGAAACTATAAAAGAAACCACTTCTCAAAATAGACACTCTATATGAGAGGAAACCCAAATCAGTCTACCCGTTTAGGTGTGGAAACTTTCATTTGATAAACTCTCGAACAATTGATGACTATTCTGCAATTCTCGGATAGCCCTGTTTCTCAAATAGGTCGTTAAGTGCCTCAGTTAACAGAGCTTGTATTGTCGTGTCTTGTGATGCAGCGATAATGCGAACCTGCTGCTGCACCTCAGGGGCAAAATGTCCACCGATAAGTCGTTTTTCCGACTTCGTTGGAGTTTCTTTTTGTTGTACTTTTTGGAGTGTCTCTGTGAGATTCATATCATTCATTTTAGTACCTCTGTCATTATCCAATTGTATAGATTTTTTATCTCAATAGCAGCTTTACTTTTGGGTTGATATTCTTGCGCTGTGATACCTTTTATTATTGCGTGGACATAGGCAACGCGATGTCCAAGTTCGTAAGGGGCAGGTTCAATTTCATAACTTGCGACTGCATCGCGTGCCTGTCGAGCAAGACTACCGCGTGGCGGGACAGCATTCAATATAACTTTGGCGGGTTTTTTCGCTAACATAGCGATGTCCAAAGTTTCACGGATAGCATGTAGATCAAACAACGTGGGACGACACGGTACTAATACTAAATCCGTTGCTCTTGCTGCAGCAAGACTGGTAGCCTCGCTATGAGGGGCAGTATCAACGATAGCGATGTCCGCACCGTTAACTTCGGCTGCCTCAAGCACGCGCGTCAAGTGACGGGCATGTGTCGGAACGACTGCCGGTGTTTCATCGTCGCGTGCCTCGCTCCAAGTCGTTGCACTCCCTTGCGGGTCAAGATCTAATACCACAGCGCGTTTTGATGCTTGCTCTGCTGCTACAGCGAGGTGAATTGCAAGTGTTGTTTTGCCTGCTCCTCCTTTGTTGCTTAAAATCGCTATGGTTTTCATGAGATATATACCTATATGTTTAGGATATTATATTTCTATAGAGTTATACAAATATATATTCATAACACTACAAAATTGTAATGCTATATGGCTATAGGATTATACAAATATATACGTATATGTCTATAGTGAAGTTTCAAATCTGTTAGAGTAGGGGAGAAGTTTTCTTCATCTGTTGTGCATGCGGTAGTTCCTAACTGAAGAAAGTGCTTCAAAGCATAAATTCCCTCAGTTTCCTTGAGGTTCGGAGTGCTATGACCAGTTACATACACACATATAACGTTGTTTTCCGATGTGTTCGTATCTTGCCAACCATGAAATAAACCTACACTGTATTATAAACGTTGAATACCGCAGCAGGCGACGCGCCTGTACTTTTGCCCAATTCGTTAAAAACGATTGTAGTACGGCACAAGTGTCTAGTTCAGCAGTAGAACTCCGCTACACCAACTCTTCATTTCTCTATCTTTTCTATTGTTATTCTTTTTTCAATGTAGTTACTAATGAGGATATTCATAATAGAAATTTGATTGAAGATGTGGTAATATATGGGAATTCGTGCACTCAAAGTATAGATTTTAGAGGATAACTTATGAAATGGTATCAGATGCGATGGGCACAAAAGTATTGGGGTAAAGATGCTGCGAAGCGATATGAGAAATACCTTCAATCAGATGCTTGGAAAGAGAAACGAAATGCTATTCTAAAAGCTGCAGGCTATCGTTGTAGAAAATGCGGAGAACGCGCAACAGAAGTACATCATGAAACATATAAACGCATCTATAAAGAAAAGTTGACTGACTTAACAGCCCTCTGTCGTAAATGTCATGAAGCCGTGCATACAGCACCGAAACGAAAACCTAAGAAGAAAAGTTCACAAAATTCAAAACAACGCCCATATTACAGAAAACGTAAACCCCGATACAAATCAAAGCAATCTGTTAAAAGCAGCAAATAGTTTTCAGTTTTAAATCTATATGTTTAGAATGTTATAAGATTATCATGTTATAGAGCTATATAATTACAAATTTAGCTTATTATAGAACTATGGAATTATACGACTATATACTTATATTTCTATAGGCAGTTTCCAATGGCGATATTCAACAGATCCATTCAACATTTACACAATTTTATATGTATATAAGGTGTTAATACGGGACTTATCAAAGTATGTTATACATTGTGTAGTGCATACGCTTATTTAGACCACAATTTTGCAAAGTTAAGAGAAGGTTTGT
>JAPPIG010000053.1 GCA_028820635.1 Candidatus Poribacteria bacterium | reverse complement strand
ATCCACGTCCAGGTCTTCGCCGCAGTGGAAATAACTCAGGAAACGGATGCGGCGCAGCAGATTACGGGTGAGGTGTTCAAACGTCAGATTGCTCGTCCATTTTCCGTCGACCTTGATACTCGTGGGTGTGAGAAACGCCAGTTCAATCTCGTCAGCGACGCGTGGTGCTGCTTGCATCACATCTTCAAGCCGCAGGATCAATCCATCATTTGTCAACATCTCGGTTTCTGCGGTGAAGATTGTCTGTGTTTGGTCGTGACCGTGCACCGACAAGCTTTCGACTTTATCAAGTTGACACTGCCCGCGTTTGCCTTGTAGCCCGATGCGTCGCTTGCCCATCTCCTGAAAGGTTAGCACAATCCACGGCAACAGGTTGATTGCATCACCGATGAGGGTCATATTGCAGACGAACGTATCCCCCGGTGCATAGTCCTGTTTCCCGGTGCGCGGTGGTTCAAGAACAAATGGGTGCGGTGCATACGGTTGACCGCGTAACATCGGGCTATCGTCCGGCACTGGTGTTTCAAAGCATTTGGAGTAAACACACCGTTCTGGGGACTGACAACTCGTCTCGCATCGGTTTTCATCGCCGACGCAAGCGATATGGCGTAGGATGTATCCGAATCGGCTGCGGAAGACGTTGCCTTTGTAGGGAGGCATCTGCAGGGGTTATTGGAATGTGTAGGTGAAGCGGTATCTGGCGAAGCGGAAGTTTTTGAGCATGGTTAAGAACAAGAGGGTAAATCGGTTGGTAGCAATGGTTCTTTGTCAGATTTGCGAACAAGTGCTATTAGGACGGCATCGGTAATACCTGCTAAATGGTATTTGGGATCATAGTCAACAATCTGTTTGAGTTTTAGACGCAACGGTAGATCGGATTTATCCAATTCTAATTTCGCCAGCGGCAGCCATATTTCCGCGCCGCGATCCTCTACAACCTTTATCCAAGGTGGTGTTTTGGAATCTACTTTCTTAGTTCCCCACAAAAAATGGTATTCTGTGAGTGAGTCGTTAATGTCCTTCAGTTCCAGCAGACGTGCATAATGTTTTCCATCCCAATCTCGCCAGACGTGCCATTCGCCTTTTTCGCCGAATAGACGCAGATCGCTTGTCAGTGTCCAGTCAGGCTCCACATTTGGTGGAAAGCAAATATCGTTTTTCATGACGACACCGAAACCGATAAATCCTGGTTCCTGTACTAAAACCCATGCCATATCTTCTTTTGTAACATCACACAGGTGATCACATACCCATTTTTTATTCAGTTCTATTTGACACTTATTGGGCATCCGTTTCCTCCTCGCCATTCTTTTTAGGTCGTCGTGATGCTTTAGGACGATCTGGATAGTTTTGTGCTGCATCGACGCAGGATTGGAGAAAATCTTCATTATCATTTTCAATGGTCATGCGTTTGTTCTTGTGTGCCAATTTCCATTCCTTTTTATTGGATGGATTGGGTGTATCTTTGTATATCAATTTTGCTTTGATACCTTGTAATGTGCCGCGTCCGTTACTTGTCTCACCACCGAGGGCAGCGTTGCCATACCAGAAATCGCGCAATGTCAACAGCAGCAAACCGATTTCTGCTTTTTCAGGTTCCTCCAATGTGAGTCTGAGTCGGACATTGGTTTCAGTCTTTGTTTTCATAGGACATGGATAGACCGGTTTTTCGTTAAACAGGGCACTTTGCAGGCTGCCACCGGTAAACCGATCAATTGCTACCCGATCTTGCCATTGTGGTTTCACCTTTTTTACCAGACGTTCTTCTATTGACACACGACTTGCCCAAAGTTCTGTTTGTTGTGTATCATCGCGATCTTCATCTTGTCTATGAACAGCACCGAACATCTCACAAACACGATCTGCATCGCCTTCATGTATTTTCCACTTAAGAGCATGTGCGATAAGGGCTGCGCGATGTCGGAACGCACCAGCGAAGGAGGTACCGGGAATAACAGGTTTATTGTTAGAATGTAGGTGCACCATGTCTGGGGCATCTGGTTCTCCTGACGAACCACGGATAAGTAGAGAAGTGTGTAGTTGGAAATCTGCCTCTATGCGAAAGTAATTTCGTTGATCGGATTGCAAAGGACGCGGTTTCAATTTGCAACTCTTTGGTCGGGAACACGGTTTATCCTGCAACCACGCGATAACATCTTGTGGTTCTTTCATATTTAAATCGTATATAGCCCAATCTTCTACTTTGCCTCTGCCATATCCACGTCGCGTGCGTGCACCGAGTTGGATGTCGCCTTTCTTAAACCCGTATAACATCGCTAAGAACAAGTTCGTCAGTCCAACGTTGTCGTCACCTTCCCGTATGATGCATTGGAAATTTAAAAGAAACTCTGTCCCTCGTTCAAGCACTTCCACATCAAATTTCGCACCTTCAGCAGCAGATCCGGACTCTGCATCTACACGCACACCGTCTCGTATAAATGTATTCACTTCATCAGACACGCACACAGCATCTGCCATGATTAGTGTGCTCATGGTATCTTTTTCTCCGGCTCCACCGAAGAATTGTTTAAGGATTTTTGGTTCCTTTGCGATGCTTTCAGTGTCTGAATAATTTACCCAAGTCATACATTTCCGTGCAAGGTAACTCCGCACGGCACCAACAATAGATGGCCCTGGAATAAAAGACTTTCCATTCGCATCCTGCAGGAGACACATATCCGCAACACCGGTTTCGTCCCCTCCAAAGTGTGCTGCACTCTTGAGTTTCCATCTACCTTGAGCGTACAGCCGGCGCACAATAGCATCAGGCGTTTGATTTATTCCGTTAGTCATAGATATTGTCCTTATAGACGGTATAGTGCTGTCAGCAAGTGATTGAGAAATGCTTTGCACATCTTTTCACTATCGTCTGTTTTCAATTGTTCAATCAGTGCTTGGCGAACGCTGTCCGCATCACGATCCTGAAGAATACGTTTTGTCTCATCTTCAATAATTTTTTCTGTCATTTTCTGGGGCTCTTTCCAAGCATCCTCAAACAACATATAAAGGTTGTTTGGTAACCATGTGAACTGTCGTAATCGTTGGGTGTTTATGCGACTTTCCGTTAAGCTATCCATTGCAGGCTTACGTAACCTGCTTAGATGGTTAACTGCAACAGCGGGATCTAGCTGGAGAAAGAGACGCAGTCGTCCGATCAGAGAATTACTTGGAGCATTCATTATCTGCTTAGCAACAATCATCGCGTTCTTTTGAATTTCCGCCATACAACGCGCGCGTATGATATCCCTTAGTAGTTCCTTGAGTTCTGAGTTAATCCCAGTGTTTGGTGCATTAGGTGTAGTCACTTCATCTGGATCGTCAAGCTGCATTTCGGTGATCTCCTTGCTTAGGTAGTTCTGACGATTGATGGCAACGCGGCCAAACCCTTCTCCCTTACGTAGACCTAAACCCTTGTGCTCCAATTCTCTTAATCTTCCCTGTTCAAGTTTAGAGGGTATCTTGAATACAAAAACACTGCCTGTCCCAATGGCTTGCCATTGCTGTCGTGGTAAGCGTAGATATGTATTATACCCACTCATCATCTCCGTGCGGGTATAACTGGACGATAATGTAAGTTTTGAGGTATCTACTCCTAAGACATCACCCAACTCCTGCTTAGGAAAACAGGCATCCTGATGACCTCTGTCGTTCACCGCCAATAAGGGAGATAAAGTAGTAATAATCAACAGATTATCAGTATCATTGGGGTCAGTAGGGGGTTGTGATGTGGTAAACCCATTCCATTCAACAAATTTTTTTAAGTCCTGTGGTATATCATCTATCCATTCAAATTCTGCTTCACCATACTGCGCACTTCGAGATCGTCCGATACTTATTACTCTTAAACCGCCTAACAAGTTCTTCAGATTTTTCAGATCTTTCTCTAATCCAAGAACAGCACCTTGAAAGGTTTGTCCTGCCTGAATAGCCTCGTATGTGAAAAGCGCACCACCGTCTGGATCCCCCGCACCGAGTGCACGTCCTATGCGGCGGTCATTCGCAGCACGCGCATGGTGATAATTACGTTCTGTCTTGACAGCTTGCGTACTCCAATATTCTGGATTCATCCGAGCGTAATGATGTTCAAAACGTTTCGTGGGTTTCTCCACAGACGGTTGTTTCACAAAGTCTACCAATTCTTGGATATCTTCGTTTAGACAATCCTTATATTTACGTATGGAATGCGGGATCGGAATCAATCGTTGTTGTGTATCGGCGATTTCAGGATAAGCTGTCAAGAAACGCAAGCCGCCATCAAGGAAGGCGCAACGAAATTCTGCATCTGTCGGTGCGTGGTTCGCTTGGTTCAGATAGTGCCACGCAGCCGCACCCCATAAATGGCTCCCAGGAACGTCTCGACGAGTCACAACGGTATTCGGATCACCATCTGCTATTGGGATGACAGCTGCTGTTATCAGTTTGAGACGATAACGCAATATGTGGGTGGGCGTATCATTGATTGAACCGGTAAAGGTGACCGGTTGCTTTATAGTATGCTGAGCAGATTGGTTGACAGACGCACCCTCGATTGACGGGAGCGAATTCTGGTTTAGTGGTGGTGTTAGGTCTATGAGGTATCCGTTATCAAGTTTAAGAAACCGACAACGGACTTTCCCGGTCCCGCGGGTACGTGCTGTTCCCATATATTGTAAGGCAGCAGCCCCCAATGCAAGCGCATTTTCCAATGCCTTGTTAGGAGGCGCGGCAAAACGAACAGGTGCCCTAAACACATAACCAGGTTTCAGCGTCCGAGTGAGGCGGAGTGTATTTTCTTTTGCTGAGCCGGATTTGCGGTCAATAGCGGTTTGTGCGCGCACAGTCGCATAGCGTTGCACCACATCATGCGCATGGACTTTTCTAATCTTATGATGCTGTAGATATTGCAACCACTCTTTTAAGGATGAAGCATTTTCAAGCACTGCATTGGCAATATGTATGCAAGCACCTCCATCACCATACGCTTGTCCTGATTCACCGAAAATCTGATCTACAAGTGTTCGTTTTTCTTTACATTGCTGCCATGCATCCGTCACATCACGATAAGCCTCGCGCCACAAACCTTTAAGCCGTCTACCTGGGAGAATAGGCAACCCCAGGTCATCAAAGGCAATATCTCGGTCAACTAATCCGACACGTCCCTCACCGGCAGCAGATGTTAGCGGTGATAGGAGTTTAATCTCCAAAACATAATTCGTCATTCCGTATCCTCTTCTTCCTTAACATTGTTTGCTGCATCGGTTGGCAGAAGTCCATCGAAATAAAAATCAAGTGCTTCAAGTGGGTCGAAATACGGTGTAGTGCGTTTAGGTTCTTCGCCACCTGTCCAGCCTGTTTCTTTGGCATTCGCATCAACACCATTGACATCTGGTAGTATCGTTCCTCGCCAGTGTGTGCCTTCAATGAAACGTGCTGTTTCAATTGGTCCCTGCGCAAGTACCTGCAGCAGGCTTTTAGCACGACTGCGGGGCCATTGCTTTGATCGGAATGCTTGTAGAATCTTAACAAATGTTTTCCAAGTATCAGGAACCTTATACGGACGATGTTGATGCAGTTTTTGCCCTTCAAGGCTGCGATACTGGGAATCCCTAAGTGCTGAAATGGATTCGGTAATACCCTCTTGTATAATCTGAAAATCTAACCAGCTGCCGCTTTTTTCTTCGTTATTCTTGTTCTCGTCTCGACGGTGTGCTTTTGCCAATCCACAGAGTTCATCAGCGAAGTAATACGCTTGTGCAATTGGGAACTTTGAGTGCACAATAGCAACACCGGCGCAAGCATCAACGGGTTGACATTTACCTGATACCCTAATTCTCCCTTTAGCGAATTCTTGTAGATAGTAAGCGGTTAGATGTAGACCGACGCGTCCGTCACAAACAAATGTCAAGTCATCTCCACCATACACAATAGGACGGAAAGGGAATACGTTTTCATAGAGATGTAACCCTTCCAATGACAAGGCATTAAAATATAACAGCGTTTTTTCTAAGGCACTTTTAGACAGCATCGAAACGGAAGCAGAAAACGCTCGGAGGTAATGGAGGAAGTCAGCATCCTTTTCATATTCTTTGTCTATCACCTTGTCAAGGTGTTCTCCCATTCCATTCCCATCCGCATGCACCACGGCAATGTGCGATTCACCTTTCAAACCCCCCAATTCCTCGTCAAGGTCAATAGCAAAACGTCGTTCTTCCTTTAGAACCGATGCAAATTCGTTAGCAATGTATTTTCGAGCAGGCCCCGGATTGTCTTCTGTGCCAACTTGTTCCCTTTTGCTCGTCGCAGGGTATGATATCCACTCGTTTTGGTTGTCTTCTCTACTGGAAACACTCGCGGGGAGCCCGGTTGTCGCACAAGAACGAACCACGGGGAGACTTCCTAAAGACGCGCCAAAAGGCAATCCTTCTTCGCAAACCTTCAACTTGTTCAACGCCTTGCGGTACGCCGATTGGAACGATTCCTCAATTTCACAACATCCAACAACCGCTCGGATGCCAGGAACTTTTTTCAGCAAGTTGAGACTCCAAACCTTGACAACTTTCTTCGCAATTTCCTGACTTTTACAGAGCAGTGCTGCGTTCCCACCACCAACATAAATAAGATTGACATCCGAATCTGCGATAGCTGGCGCGTCAGATAGAGGTATTGATGGGTTTTCCTTGTATTTATTCCATGAAAACGTGTTGATGGAACAGCCAGCGTCTTCTATGGATGCTATTAAACCTTTATCAAACCAGTGTTTTGCCAAGTAGGATGCACCAATAATTTCTTTCAAACGGTTGCTTTGAAAGATGTATTGCTGAATACTCGCGGTTCCGAGAACTACTATACATTGGGTTGACATTACGATTTTCTCCTCATTTCCTCACTGCCAATGCAGATCACTCTGCAGGTAATCATAAAACTTATCAGATAGATTAGTCCATTTATCTGTTCCCCACACTCTCAAAGGGGCACCAGCACCACGTGCTTGGTCCTTCAGTTCTCTTTCGATGCTTGGTGCCCTATTCCGATGTGCTTGGCACAACACGATAGTTTGTGCTTCGTCTCCGCCAAGTTGCCGTGCCCGTAAAATGACCTCCATCCCTTTTTCTTTAATCGGTGCGTTTTCTGTTTCAAGAGTACATGAAACAACAACAATTTGATATCCCAATACTGCTACAACATCCAGTTCAAAGTTTGCATCCCGTTGGCTTGCTCCAGTCCGCCGGACATACACACTATGAAAGATCTGATAGTTATTTCGGTTTGGCTTATGTGCTTTAATGCGTTCCAAAGCTTGCTTGAGTGCAACGTATGCGGCATACTCAAAATTTGTTGGGGTAATACCAATCCGAATTCCGGGTGCCATTTGACCTAACAAGGTATTACCTTCTGTCTCTTGATTTTGATTAAGTATTGCTGGTGCTGGTAAATTTTTCGGCACATATCTACGAGCATTCCTATCATAGTATTCGTGAACGAAAGGAGCAAGTTCAAAATCGTTGAGGAAGGCTATATCTTTCAGATCAACATTAATACCATCTCGTGCATCTGATGGACCATAAGTCATACCATTCGAGTCTATGATGGTTGGTCCTGCACCACCGCGAGGATCAAGATAAGATGAATAATAATTAATTCCTGCTGGTAAACCGTATTCAAGTGAAGCAACAGATTCCACTGACATCACCTTAGTTCCACCAGTATAGTGGACATGCAAATGGTTGAATTCTTCAGGATTATTTAGTATAACTTCAACGTCATCACGTACCGTTTTAGGGTTCCCTGGTGCTGTGTTAATATAACCAAGAGAATGTGCATCTGGAGCAAAATATTTCGCTAATCGGTTTGTTTCGTTCTGTGTATCTGGCGTATGCACAAACCATACCTTGATTGGTTTTTGCAATTCATTCTTCAAATAATACCACGCCACCCAAATAGGCAACGCATTGGTCCCAACAGTCATAATAAGGTGTGTTCCCATAAATACTGTCCCTCCGTATACGCTAATGGTTACCGACCACCCCTTCTCGGTTTGGGCTTAGAAGGATTATATGGTAATCCTTTGTTATCTGTAACTTTAGGTAGGGCAATTTTCATTCCATCTTGATTACGTTCTCTTCCGTTCTCGTTATCCATAAACCACTCATAGTTCTTTCCATCTGGATCCGGTTTTGGTTTTCGACGTGGATAGTGGATAGGATCACTACTATCTGGGCCTCTCAAAACCTGTAAAAATCCCTCAATGAAAGGCAGTTTATTAAAATCCTGTTCGTCATAGACCTTTGTCATACTGTTTTGAAATTCCTGGATGCACTTGGTTTGCATATTTGCATCTAACGTTGCTGGTGAACATGCATTTATGTCTGTATAGTACGCTTTCCAATTTTTGTCACTACCGGCGGGTAGACAACCATTTTCCAGCTGCTCTGTGTCAATTTCAATCTTCACACTGCCAAAACCGAGAGGTTTGCCGTAGCCCAGTCTGAAGTAATGATCTTCTGGAAGCGACAACAGCCAAAGGAGCGCGCCTATTTCTTTTTTCTGCAGATTCTGCAGATATAAAGAGGCTTTGAGCTCTTTATTGGGTTTTATCCATCCTTTTATGCTACGGTTCTGTGAATCTTCTATCCTCCCGGTGCGAATATATTCCCGATTCTGTTTTGGATTTTCAGCAAATGGATCCCAATAGTCTTTTGCTTTATTATTTTCTGTTTCCAAACCTTTATGGTGCCAGTAATGTTTTCGCCCACGCAGCTGCTTATTGCTATTCTTATCATAACCTGCGTTTTGTCTATTTTTACCGTGTTGAGGTGTGCCTTTATTATCCACAGCGACATAGAAACGTCCCTGCTCAGGTTTCGGTTCCCCTAAAATAGTTAGTGGTAGCGGATCATTCTCAAAGTTTTTGAGGATCGTGGGACGTTCTCCATCCTCACAGACAACACGGATACGACTTTTGTAACCACTATCGTTACTTTTTTCTTGTGGAGTCCATCCAAACAACCGATCTGCAGGTGATAACGCCTCCAATTTTTTTGCTGGTCTAAGTGATGGATCAAGTAGATCTTTAGGGCTTTTTTCATACAATTTGCGGGAAATCGTGACAGGAAATAGGTCTTTGATGCCTGAGATTGTGCTTCCAGTGAATTCGCAGTGGACATACACCATGTCTCCTTCTTGTAGTCTAATTGCGTCATGCTTCGTGGCACGTCCGCGCGGGTCACTACGCCAAACTGTTTGGTGTTCACTATCCTGATATAGGTGGGGCGACCAAGCAGTTTCACCGGGATCATCGCCAATTTTCTTCCAAGGTTCATCCTGTGCCCCCGGTCTGCCAAAAATATCACTTTTGGAGTGTGAATTTCGATAGTTCTTGATGAGGTTTTCCCAAGCTTCTATATGATCGTCGGTAAGGTTTTTCTGAATCTGAATCATATTTGGATTGTCATAGAAGAAGATTCGCTCATCATGCTTTCTTTTTATGTTTCTATTCGTAATAAAAACATGACCTTTGACAATCCGCGCATATGGATCCTGCATATTTGGTTTGTTACGTTGCTGTTGTGTTGACCATACCTTATCCGCTGCCCAATATAAATAAAATGGATTGTTGTGCTCATAAAGAGTAATCTGTGCCCACACTATGTCCCCTGTTTTAGGAATGCCGCCATGAACATACTTTAAATCCTGATTCAGCATAGCAGCGTACATAGCTTTCTCCTCATCGCCCCCATTTCTTTTAGGTCCTGTAGAAGTAGGAATGCTGGTTCCTGTATACAAATGTGCTACCAATTTCCCTGGTTGATTACCCTTCTTAATAATCGCAGGAATTAGTTTTGGTGCTTCTCTTGTATCCATACGATATGCAAGTCTTTCCTTGTGTTCTCTGCCAAAACACGCGAATCGCGAGTTGGTCACCACCTCATAAGCACTACGCAACATACCACGCAAAGACGATGCCGGAATTCGGTCATATACGTCATAAGGTTCTGTTGAGTCTTCCTTTCTATTATCACCTTTGAGGAGCACTAATGGAGTTACCGTGGTTATCTTAATCGGGATATGCCCTGTCCATAAATCTTTGTTGAGAGACGCATGATCAAGGTCGTTTTTCAGTGGATCGTAATCACCGGCAAACCCACCGTATTTTATTGCCTTTTCACGCGAAGGTGTAGGCACAAAGGTATATGGATTGTGGAAGTAATCATGTTCTTCATCAGTTGACAACGTTCCTTCTGAAGAGAGATTCCGTTGTTGATCACGACGTTGTTCCTCACGGTCTTCGCGAGGGCGCGCTGGATTGACTTTCAGTAGACGACCCATAAAATCTTGACCATCTAACGCTTCTATCGCTCGCTCGCCATCCACTTGGTTTTCCATCTCAACGAAGCCAAACCCTTTGGAGCGACCGTCGGACCTGTCCCGGATAATTGTAGCAGTAGCAACCGGACCATACTCTTGAAAAAGTTCTTCAAGGTCCGTTTCTGTCGCTGTATAAGGCACATTACCAACGTAAATATTCATTGTATTTTAAATCTCCAAACAAAAATTCTCTGCTCAATTTACATCTTCCAAATGCTTCCAACGATTAACAAAAAATTTACCCCAAAACCAATCTTTTATCAAGCAAAAAATGTACCAAAAGCATTAGCCACCCTGCACAGCGCGGATGATCTCGACTTCACTGTTCTCGCGAAGTTCCGTCTTCTGCCACTGCGTTTTCGGGATAACTTCCCGATCCACAGCGACGGCGATACCGGCTTGGGTGGGATTCAGCTCCAAGGCGATGAGCAAGTCGTGGATATTTATATTAAGGCGAACCTCTTTGGCTTCACCGTTAACG
>JAPPIG010000106.1 GCA_028820635.1 Candidatus Poribacteria bacterium | reverse complement strand
AATATAATAAAATGTCCGCATAATGTCAATACTTTTCAAATGTAAACACAACCTAATCTCTCCTTCAAACTCTAAGCCAGATACTCTCTCCGATTTACCTTTATCGCAACCTACTTTAGATTCATTTCCTGCCATGTTATTCTCCTTCCTTTTTACCAATCAACCCTACTTCAACACAAGAGTAAAAAACGCACATCTCCATGCTGTTCACTAAAACTTACAGATTGCTAAAAATCCGTATCTGTAGTATTCTACTTTTCGTTTCTTATATCAAAAGTCTCACGAAAAATATAATACTTTGAAAAAGGGTGAATCTCATGGCAATTCGGATTGCGATTATCGGTTGTGGTGGTATGGCAAACGGTCATCTTAATGCGTATCTTACAATTCATAATACGGAACCTGGGAAAGTGGAACTCGTCGCGATGTGCGATGAAGTCAAAGACAGAGCAGACAACTTTGCCGAGCGAGTCAAAGAGGTAACAGGCAAAAAGCCTGCGGTGTTTGACGACGCGGACACAATGCTTTCAACTGTAGATTTAGACGGTGCGGATATTTGCACTTCACACGCGCATCACCATATCAATGCGATTAAATGTCTTAACGCTGGCGTTAACGTCATGGTAGAAAAACCGATGGGGGTTACTGTGAAAGCGACCCATGCGATTATTGCTGCTGCGAAAGCGAATGGCAAAATCGCTGCTACTGCGGAGAATATTCGACGAATGCCGAGCCGCCGCACAGCAGAGTGGTTGATGAATGAAAAACAGATGCTCGGTAATATGCGTATGTTCTGTGCTCAACACGCGAGTCATCGGGAACCGAACCCACAAAGCGAATGGCACTGGCGACTTGATCTAACACTCGGTGGTGGCGGCATGGTGATGGACTCTGGCGCGCATTATTGTGATACTTTGCGTTTTCTCTTTGGTGATCCGACTACCGTTTATGGACGCGTCTGCCAATTTGAAAATCTTGAGGTTACCAAATCGGGTGAGATTGTCAAGAACGAACAAGAGGATACGTGGGTAGCAACGATCAACTTCAATAACGGTGTTATCGGACTGTGGACATGCACATGGGCAGCAGTCGGACACGGGTTTAACCAAGTCGTTTACTATGGGAGCGAAGGATGTTTACTTGATAGCGGAGACATCTTCCACGGACCATTTGAAGGTGGAGAAGTCATTCTCAAAGACGGTTCTCATCATACAATGGAAAGCCTGATAGATGAATATATGGCAAGTCTTTCTGACGAGGAGAAAAACCGGCTTTTTCCACACAATTTCACCGATGGTGTAGTCCTTGAATGCTACGATTTTGTAGATGCCATTGAAAACAATCGTCCACCGGAACTGGATGCTGAAGCAGGACTTCGGGCAAAGTCAATCTGCGAATCAATCTACGAATCTAATGTGTGCGGACAGGCAGTCAACTACGAAGATGTGGTATCTGGCGACATTGAGGTTTATCAGAAACCGATCAACGAGCGATGGGGTTTATAGTTGTCTGATAAAGAACAAGCTGCCGCCGTAACGCAGGATAAAGTCATTGAACAGAGTCGTCAGAAGAGAGATAGAGATAATCTCGTTGGTTACTTTGAACTTCTTCTAACGAATTCAAACTTTCGTTGGCTTTGGGCAGGACAAGTTGTCAGTCTTTTAGGCGATTGGTTTAACATCATCGCTTCCGCTATATTGATTCATAATCTGACAGAATCGGGTTTAGCATTAGGCATATTGTTTACGATACGGATGCTCGCTCCTTTCTTTGTGGCACCGCTTGCTGGTATATGTGCGGATCGCTTCAACCGAAAACACATCCTAATTATTACTGATATCGTCCGGGGATTACTTCTTCTCGGTTTTCTCTTTGTGAAAGACGCAGACGATATCTGGCTTCTTTACCTTCTCACAACGCTTCTATTTGGCGTTAGCGGCTTCTTTAGTCCTGCCCGCAGTGCAATCCTACCGGATGTAACCTCACAGCGCGAACTTGGCACAGCCAACGCACTGAGTGCTACAAGTTGGTCTGTGATGCTTGCACTTGGTGCTGCTATTGGTGGATTTACAGCAGGGTTACTTGGCGTTCATACAGCCTTTATAATTGACGGATTAACCTTTTTCGTTTCAGCTGTCCTCCTACTACAGATTAGACTGCCGCGCCGTTCTATCTCTACAACAGAGGTGCGCGAAGGTTCAAAGTTTGTAACACTTCGTTACATGCTTCGGCATCCCGATATTCTCTTTATATCGCTACATAAGGCAGCTATAGCACTCCTACTGTCTTCTGGATTTCAGGTGGCACAAGTTGAAATTGCTAAGACACACTTCGTTATCGGGATTGATGGTGCAATCAGTTTAGGACTGATGTATTGTATGGGAGGTGTCGGTAGTGGTATCGGTCCTATTGTCGCAAGATTTTGGACAGGTGACGATGACAAACCTCTTAGACGAAGCATCAGTCTCGGTTATCTGATTGGATCAGTTGGACTTGCTATTGCTGCACCACTCTTGAGCCTCCCAATTGTAGTTTTCGGTGGTTTTGTGCGAAGTGTCGGTGGTGGAATCGCTTGGGTATTTTCAACGCAATTGCTCCTCCAACGTGCGCCTAACGAGATTCGGGGACGCATCTTTGGTACTGAGTTTGCACTTTTTACGCTTATGGGCGGAATCGCTACGGCGACTGTCGGTGCAATGCTGGATATCTTTGGTGTGCAAGCTGTTCTATGGGGAATGACCGCCCTTCCGCTGATTCCTGCAGTCCTATGGTGGCTATGGCAGGCACGGCATATCAAGGCATCCCAAAGTAATACCATCTCTAATTGACAAAGTATCATAATAACTTTTAGGTCCTGTAGAGTTCACGAAACCCAACAAATACCGCACGTCGAATATCATACGCGTATTCGGCATTGATTGGGCATATTTAGTGTTGATTTGGAGATTGCCCTATTAAGGTCGGGTTTCGCTTCGCTCTACCCATAGACGTCAATTTAGTGTAGCATTTTGTACTTTTTATATACCTTTCGCCCCTCTGGGGCTTTAGACGTGTGTTGCTATGATATTGCTATACACCTTTCGCCTCTCCGAGGCTATGGTCAATCACATCTCAGCACCAGGGGTGCGGAAGGTATATAGACAAAGATATCAAACAACAACGAAGCACCAGCGGTGCGAAAGGTGTCTGGGCTAAAATCGGGGTTAGAAACCCCTCCAACAAGAGGTGATTTCCTTAAATTGATGCCTTTGGGTTTCGCTTCGCTCTACCCGAACTACGAAATAATGCTGCGGTGGCTGTGGCAAGCACGGCATATCTCCTCAGAAGCGGGAAACCGATGAAGGTTTTTCTTGAACAACTGGTATGACGTAACTTCGAATTGTCATACCATCTAATGTCTCTGTTTCAACACGCGACTCTGGATTCGTGCGGTGATCAAACACAACATAGTACCCCTCATCAGCTTTTTCTGATTTTAGATACGCTACAAGTTGCTTCTTACCCGCTTGATAATACTTTTCTCCCTCCCATATTTTTGTTTCAACAATGTATTTTCTGCTATTGTGGATAATGAGAAGGTCTATTCTCCCGCGTCCAGTTTGCACTTCAAGAAACATATCCGCATGGACAATACGGACAAAGTAATCGAGATAGGCATACAACAGGTTTTGTCCAACATATTCCTGTGGCGTTTCTGGCACTTCCAATATACGAAATCCAGCGCGGGCAATGAAATCCTTGAAATTATCAAGCAGTGCTCCCAGTTCAATTTCTCCTGCGGGTGAAACGTAATCAATAAAATCTTTATCACTGTCTTCAGGAAAATATGTCTCTTCCAACCCGTTGACTATCGGCTTAAATACTTGCATGATGCGGTGTTGGTAGATTGGATTGACGATTTCACACATTCTGTCATCGCCTTTTTTAATTACGCCATACATAACCAGTTCATTGATGATTTCGTTATCAAGGGTGAACGGCAGTCCTCTTTCATAAGCGGTAATTCTCATAAGCAGTTTTTCAAACCGTCGGTCTCTACGAACATTTGTTAGGAGGTGCTGGATATTGGTATTCTGCTCATCAAGCATCTGTTCATGGGCAGTTAAAAAGTGTTCCATCCGTATTGTTTCTGTTTTCGGGATGTCTAAATCCTCTGTGAGAATCTGCGCAAAACGGTTGACAAGGAACGGTTGTCCAGCTGTCTGTTTATGGAGTGTTGTGATAACTTCTGCATCAAATGCTTGTCCTATTTCATCTGTATATTGCGAGAGTAATTCGTCTACTTGTTGTAAACTGAAATTCTGTAGGTTGAACTCATCTTGGATATTGAAAGGTGAGATGGAACGATCATAGTTGAGTTGTGTGATGCTTTTGACTCCGACGATGCTAACACTGTGCGGGCATTGTAATTCATCAGAGAGGTAGATGTTGCGTAGCGAATGGAGAAAATCGCTCACAACGGATTGTGGAATACCATCAAATTCGTCAATGATGAGAACGACCTTCTGTCCAATTTTATGTTGATTGTTAAGAAAACTTGAACATTGTTCAAAGAATTCCATCATTGAAACGTGGTTAGTTATTTCGGTAGTCTCCAAGAATTGACTTAAACTCTCAGGGCAACGTCCGCGTTTCTGAAAAACCACCTCAATTTCTTTGCAGATGCTTTTGTGGAGATCTTTATAAAAATCGGAAGGTGTAAGATTTTTGTACGGCTCAAAGTTCAATTGGATCGGAAAATAGGTTGGGTCTTCAATTGTGAGAGTCTCCATAGAAAATCGGAAAAAGGAAGTTTTGCCGGTTTGACGAGGTGCAAAGAGGACGATGTACCGTCCCTCTTTAATACGGTTGATGAAGTCATTAATTTCTTCAGTACGCTGCACGACATAGTGCTTGTCGGGATAAACGCGTCCTCGTGTTCCAAAACTTCTCATTTTTCACCTTGTTTTAGATAGGGTCGCGAGCTGGAACTCGCTCCTACAGTATATATGTGAACTTATTTACATAATTTACTATAAATCGGGATTACAAATCCCTCCTACAAGAGCATTTGTAGAATAGGTGGCAACTTGAGTTATAATAGCGCGTAACTATTCATCTTCCTCTTCAGCATAAGAATGTCCGCTGAAAATAGCGCGAACCTGTTTTGCTGTTTTCGGGCCTGATAACAATTGCCCAATTCGGTCGCCTTCCTCTTTTAACAATGCCTTAACATTTGTTAACACCTCTTCCAACTTATCGCCTGGAAACTTACACGCACCGTTTTCGTCCATGTGGATTATTTCACCCGGTGATACATCCATTCCAGCTATAGAAACGGGAACATTGACAGACTGAACCGCCATCGCTCCGTGTCCAGGTGAAATCCCACTCAACAGATATTGAAATTCCATCGGACGAATTTCATCAATGTCTCGTGATGGTCCGTTTGAAATTACGCCTAAACATCCCAGAGACTTCATTGCAGCTGTCATGTTGCCGCCTGCTAATCCAACTTTGTTCGCTAATTCTGGTGGGAATTTTTGCTGTAATGCTAAAATTGTTGGTTTTTCAGATGCATCTAACGCATCAACCACATCCATAAAAGAGAGTTCGGAATAGTTCGGATCGGGTAAGCCGTAGACACATGTCACTGCATACCCTGCCATCGCTCCTAACTCTGGATACATGCAACGGATAGTGGTGTCTGTGTACCAGTTTTCTGTCCACGGGTTGTAAAGTCCAAGACAAAGCGGATTTCCCGGATAAGTAGCCACAACATTTGTTATTGACGGTGTGTCGTATTTACGCAATTCTGCTAACATTTCATGTTCAGTTAATGCCATAGTTTACCTCGTGTTTATGATAAGCATATAATTAACGTGAGTTCTAAATAGCCGTAGTTTGAGTAGATCAACGTGTAACCCAACTGTTTTCTTACGCCACAATAATTGAATTGTTCAAATCAACGCCAAATGCGATTTTTGGCATTTGTCGGGTTTCGCTGCGCTCTACCCAACCTACGAAGAAATACTACATTGGAGGGTCGCGATTCGGAGATCGCTCCTACATTGGAGGGTCGCGATTCGGAGATCGCTCCTACAGAAGAGACCTAAATACCTCTTTTAGACGGGCATTGTTCTGCCAGCATAAGTTCGTCCAATGCGCGCAGTTTCTTCGCCTGAGCCACAGATTCTCACGCCAGCATCAATACTTGCTTCTATCGTATCTGGCGATGCGCTTTCCAAAAACTTTAGACCTGCCGATTGGCATGCTGCAAACACACGATCCCTTGCGTCTTGCAATTCTTGTGGGCGCGGGTTTGGTGGATGTTTATAGCCAAACGACATGCTCATATCACCTGGGCCCCATTCTGCAAAAGCGATTCCTGGCACCCGAGCAGTCATCTCAACGTTGGCTAATGCGCGCTTATTTTCAAACTTTAGTCCAAGGAGCAATTCACCGTCAGGGTTCAATGGCCACGGATCGGCAGTGTCAAGGTATTGGTCAACGGAAACACCCCAGATGTGTGAGGCAGGTCCCTGCCCTGCAGAACCGCGTCTACCGACATCCAGTTGTGTTCCTACGCCGATTGTCTGGAATGGATAACGGCACGCCTCTACAAATGCTTTGACTGCCTCCGGTGATTCTGCATGGCAGAGCAGTAGACCATGCACGCCGCGTGCGAGCAGTTGGCGCATCTGCCATCCGTTGGCGCGAATAACGTCTGCACTTACGCCGTCTACCGGTAACTCAACAATCACTGCTGGTGTTTTGTGTCCGCTATTGGTGGGACCGCCATCTGCCATTCCGCGCATATAACTATCTAATCCAGACAGATCAAAACAACCGTGTTCCATTCCGATGTTGATGTAGTCTGCCCACGTTTTTGCCATCTCACGACCTGCATCATAATTCAAGTCCGAGGTTGTGTGGCTTCCTGTATAGAAGACTGGTTGATCTGCTTCTAATAATTCAATTGCTTTATTTACCCGTTTGGGCATTGTGATGCTCCTTGTAAAGCCCCGAAAACAGGTTTGAATAGCGGGGCAATCTATAGTTGCTTTATGGAAGTTAATCTTATAGCAAAGTCTGACTATCTGTCAATAGAAATTTGGAAGGTTGTGTTAGCAATTGTTATACACCTTTCGTCCCGCTGGGGCTTTATAAATGAGTTCCGATTGTCCTTTCTATACACCTTTCGCCCCGCTGGGGCTGCACATATAGAAAAAATAGGTAATATTCCTTAAGTTGACAGGTATGGTTTTAACTGTGTTCGGCCCATAAATCAACGCTATGAATGCCTTTTTGGTATTCAGCGTTGATTTGGATTTTACGGGTTGAGATGTACAATATCGGGCTTACAAAGCCCTCCAACGAGAGATAAATCAGCAATTTTGTTCTTAAGTTTACACCTATTGGTTGAATCACGGGTGAAACCCAACATTTCCAGTATGTAAAAGCGTTTAATGTTCAAATCAACGCAGCGTGCGCGTGTGGCACGCTGCGGGTTTCGTGCCTCAACCCAACCTACGATATAAACTGAATTCCCAATCTGGTAGGTGTTAGAGATAAAGGACTATGTATCTGTTAGTGCTTTTGTATCATGAGGTTTGGTATCTTCAATTGGTTCGTTTTGTGTGATTAGGTTGTGGGTTACGATTGTTTTGAGGATATTGTGTGCGAGTCGGACATTTGTGGTAGCGTCTTTCTTGTCACTTACTTGAAATATCTGCTGTTTGATATACCCGTAGAGCGTTTCAAGTTCTATTGTGACGTTATCATCGTTTTTTAGATCTTCGTTTCGGTAACGTCCAAGGTATTCATTACGAGTTTGGTTGAATAGTTCGCGATATTTTTGTGGAAATTTGGAGTGGGTAATGTTTAACCTTCGTATTTGACTTGAGATTTCTATTTTGATGTTTCGTTGGTGTTCATCAACTTGATTTTGATATTCTGTGAGGTGTTGCGTATGCAATTTGTTCCGTTTTTGTTCGATTAGCTGCGCATACTCAATCTCAATCTGTTCTTGGAGTTTGGGGAAGTCTTGGTTGAATTTGTTATCAGATTCGTTGCCGTATAGGTAATCGTATTTCTCTTTTAATTCATCAAAGGAGACTGCAAAGTATTCATCTTTGTCAAGTTGCTCTTCTATGCTTTGATCGTTGTCATGCTGTTCCTGATTTCCATGAAGTATTGGGAGTTCTTGCATGGGTGGTGGTGGCGGTAGGTCATCAGCAAATTCTGTAAGAAATGCGTCTGTAACTTCTTTTCGTGTCATGAATTGTGCGAAACATTTGACAGCAAATTGTTTGTGTTTTTCTTCAAATTTCACTGGCATCTCCTTCTTGAAAAGTTACCATTTGGTAACAATTTTGTTACCAGGGCAACTTTTTTAAATTCGCTCTAAACCCAGTCTGTATAAGGATTTAGGGCAGTTTTCTTAAAATAGAATTAATTTTTAATATTTTAAGTTGTATTGCGGTACTACCTTTTTGCTTAAATAGTATATTTTTTGTCTTAAGAAGTGTTGTGTAGCTGTTTTTGCATCTGGTTAGTTTTTTGCGTTTTTCAGGGGAGTCTGGTTCCAGTAGTATTCTCTGAAATGATTCGTCAAGTAATTTCAACATGTCGCGGAATAGTTTAATATCCAGATTTGTAGTCTGGTTGTTTTTGCGTTTGAGAGATCGTTTTCGTTTTTTCATACCGATATTATAACTTGTTATGGATGGTGATGAGAAGTTTCTGCGGTGTTTGGAACAATAGATATCCAATATATTTCCAATAAGTTTGCAGAATATAGTTTTCAGTTGTCGGTTTTCAGTTTTCAGTTGGGTTGTCTGAATCGCGGATTATGCGGATTGCACCAAATCAAGAAATCAACGCTACAAATGCCATTTAGGCATTTGGCGGGTATGAATGCCTGTTGGCATTCCCCGGATTACGCAGATTACACGGATTTTAAGATTGGATTGTTAGCGTTTTGGTAAAGGTTAGGTGGGTTGGGTGGCGTTTGGGAAATTCTAAAGAGTCGAAAATTATTGAGGCGTGGTTGATGTGTCAATCACTTCAGTTTCGTTTTTTATCTGTTTTACTCGTAAGGTCGCGATTCGGAGATCGCTCCTACAAAGAAAGAAATCGGGGTTACAAACCCCTCCAACAATAGTGAATCGTAAGGTCGCGATTCGGAGATCGCTCCTACAAACAAAAAAAATCGGGGTTGAAAACCCCTCCAACAATGGTGAATCGTGACAATTTAATGGTTTTGTTGGTATTTCAGAACAACTTGACAAATTAGTGGGAATGGGTTAACTTAATAGGTAAAAGCACACCGGATTTTTTAAGGAATCAAAAACTGTGAAAGCGATTGTAATCAAACTATTGCCCGATAAGCGACGCGAAAAGACTGTGGTCACCGATTGGAAAGAGCCTGCTCCGCCTGAACGCAATGAGGTGCTGTGTGAAGCAGTCTTTACCGGTTTAACCAACGGCACAGAACGTAATCAACTTATCGGGGGGAACTATGCGCCATCTGATGAAAGTTTACCGTGTGGTGGCGGCTATCAGAACGTTGGGCGCGTCATTGAAACGGGACCTGATGTTACACAACTTCAAGTAGGTGATCTGATTTATGCCAGCGTAGACCATGTCGAACGGTTTACGATTGCGGAAAATGGATTGCTACTGAAGCTACCAGATGATATTGACCCTGCTGAAGCTGCACTTTTCGGCATATCGGGTGTAGCGATGCACTGCTGTAGACGAGTTGATCCACGTATCGGTGAAAGGGTGCTTATTGTGGGGCAGGGATGTATCGGCATGTTTGCTGCGCAGATTGCTCATGCAATGGGGGCACGTGTTTCTGTGTGTGATATTGATGAATCCCGATTAGAACAGGTGCGTCAACTCGGTATTGCTGAAAATGTTTTCAACACGAGTGGCGATGGATGGAAAGCGCAAATTGCAGATGGTAGTTATGACGCGGTCATGGATTTCGCAGGTGTTCCAGATATGGTTACACCAATGATTCAAGCTTGTAAAACCCGCGGGCGTTTGCTTTTGGTCGCTGGGCGTTTTGATGTTAACTATACCTTTAATGTTGGGCAATTCAAGGAGATCAGCATTCTTCAGTGTAGTCACTTTACGCGTGATGATCTGGAAAATCTGTGTCGTTTTCTTAGGCAAGGGTCAATTAAAATTGCTCCGCTTATTCGGCACAAGGTAAACCTCAATGAAGTGCCACAGATATATCGTTGGCTTCGTGATGAACCGATGCGATTGCTTGGTACTGTTTTTGAATGGTAATCTCAACGTGAGTTTGACTAAAGCGGGAAAACATAAACGTACACTCATAGGACGGACAGATGCTGTCAATAGCGTTGCGTTTTGTCCGATTGGTAGAACACTCGCTATTGGGAGTGATGACAGGACAATCCGCTTGTGGGACGCAAAAACGGGAGAACATAAACACACTCTCACAGGGCATACGAGTTATATCTTAAGCGTGTCGTTTGGTCCGGATGGAAACATACTCGCAAGTGGAAGTTGGGACAACACTATCCGCTTGTGGGACGCAAAAACGGGAGAACATAAACGGACACTCACAGGGCATACAGATGCGGTCTATAGCGTTGCATTTAGTCCGGATGGAAAAACGCTCACAAGTGGGAGTGATGACAGGACAATCCGCTTGTGGGACGCAAAAACTGGCGAACACAAACACACACTCACAGGGCATACGAGTCGTGTTTTTAGCGTTGCGTTTAGTCTGGTTGAAAACACACTCGCAAGTGGAAGTTGGGATAACACGATCCGGCTATGGGACGCAAAAACTGGAGAACATAAACACACTCTCATAGGGCATACAGATGCTGTTAGAAGCGTGTCGTTTAGTCCGGATGGAAACATACTCGCAAGTGGAAGTTGGGATAACACGATCCGGCTATGGGACGCAAAAACTGGAGAACATAAACACACTCTCATAGGGCATACAGATGCTGTTAGAAGCGTGTCGTTTAGTCCGGATGGAAACATACTCGCAAGTGGAAGTTGGGATAACACGATCCGGCTATGGGACGCAAAAACTGGA
>JAPPIG010000082.1:104644-534655 GCA_028820635.1 Candidatus Poribacteria bacterium | reverse complement strand
TTCCTGATTATTCCCAGATACGATAGAGAGTGCTGGATGGGCTACGTTATCAAATAACACTTCAATTCCTTTTGCTTGCATAGCTGGGATATGTGTGTTGATAGAGGTGTAACTCAGCGGATTGGATGAAAGACCTATAAGTGTAGGGTTTAACTTTAGCAGAGAAGATACATCCGAAATATTGTTGTCTTCAAGAGCCAAGGTATCAAGTTGTGCCATACCTGCAAGGGGAGATATATCCGAGATGTTGTTACCAATAAGATACAAGTAGTACAGTTGTGTCATACCTTTAAGGGGCGACACATCTGATATATTGTTGTCATCAAGAATCAAGGTGGCCAGTTGTGTCATACCTTTGAGGGGCGACACATCTGATATATTGTTTTCCCTAAGAAACAAGGTGGTCAGTTTTGTCATGCCTTTGAGGGGCGACACATCTGATATATTGTTGTCAGTAAGATACAATGCTCTCAGATTATGTGCATGTTCAAGCCCGGTGAGGTCTGTTATTCCGCTATTCTCAACTACAAGACGTTTTAAGTCTAACATCGCGTGTGTCGTGAGAGCTTGGATTGAAGAAAGATTCAGAGCTTGCCGCACTGCCAACGCTAAAGTTGCATCTGGAATTGACACAACTTGGGGTGGCGGAAGTAGGGAGTTAAGATCAATTGGAAATGCTTGTGACAATATAAAGTTTCCAAACACATCGATCATCCGGAGCGATACCACTTTATTTTTCAGTGACAGATCGGTAGTAACTAATTCAAAGGTGGTGTCTGTACTTCCATTTAATGCTTTGTAGCTAAGCAATTCAGGAGATCCATAAGCCGCGCCTGGGGTAACGGTAGGTGTGTGGAGTTGTACTTGGTGGAGTCCAGTCGAAGTGGTTGCCCTAAATCGGAAACGAATAGCATTTGGCGCGGCAAAAGTTGGTGGAAACATTTCCACTGTTGAGTTTGTAGGCACAGCAAATTGACTTCGATTGATACTGGGATTGAAAGCACGTTGAACATCTAACCATTCAGCGGCACATTTAGAGAGTCCATCTTCCTCTCCGCTATAAGACATAATGTAAGCACCACCACGAAAATCGTGCATTAATCCAAAGGCATGTCCGAGTTCATGGGCGGTAGTACCAAGACTGGCAGTAGCGACAGTGACGAGTGCCCTACCCCCAAACGCCGACCAAGCACCACCTATCCCGCTAACTCCGATAGGGCAACTACTGCAACGTCTTACAACTTTCACTCCTGCACTACCCATATCTACCACAGTAAAATAGTAATCGCCATAGTACTCAAAAAAATCAAACCAATTTGGAACCTCACTCAAGACAGCAAAAGGTAAATCAGGTTCGTTACTGTAATGGGCTTCAGTGAACTGTCCGACAATATGATGCACCACCGCTTTTCCGTTCAGATCAGTCTCAATTTGGAAAGTTTTTCTGCCGTATCCGTGGCGTTCCATCTGGTCGGTGAAAAGCTGCTGCGTATCTTTTATTAACTTATCTAATTTTGCGTCTATGTCTGGCTGAGGTTGGCGATCCTTCGGAAGAAAGTAGACTACCCGCACTTTCGGTCTCCGTATTTGTTCCGACGGCGGTGCGCTTCTATTAGCCGTGAGGACCATATTCCAACCGTCGCCGAGCCCACCATTATAAAGTCCTTCAGTTGCTGCAACCCATTTACCTTCTACCGCATCCCAAACGTCGCTACCGAACTCACTCACCTTAACCATTAAGAGATTGTCACCCGCTACAAAGTCCACTTGAAACTTATACTCAAGTGAGAACCTGGAGGGATCTCCATCTACATGAACGACCTTCCCATTGAGCCAGACCTTAATAGCGACATTAGTATTATAGAATTGCATCGTTATATCATTCCATGCTTTCTCACATCTTAATGTAAACAGCGCGTAGCACGAATGGTCATTCAAGTCTCCGGCTGCCAAACCTATTCGATCGAGACACTCGTTGATATTATTGTAGTTGGAACTGTTGAAAAATATCATTCCGGGCGTCCACGTGTAATTTCCAACCTTATCGCCTTCTTTTGCGCCATTTGCAGCAACATCCGATTCAGTAACAGTACCACCGCTTGCGACAGCGAGCGAATCAATATCTATGGCTGCCCAACCTAGTCCAGGTTCGGTAGGAGCGATCATCCATAGCCAGGGACCTTCGATTATTCGTGCATGTACAGAATGTGGTATAAAAATAAGTGCTATAAGACACACAAGTCCAATTGAAAACAGTTTTCTATTCATGAATACCCTCCTTGTAGTTTTACGGTAAATCCTGCACACAACGGAACCCAACGCTATAGTTCGTACTTTCAGGCATGAGCATGAAGCGCGTACTATTACGCACATTCGCTGAGGTAACAATCCAAGAACCGCCACGTAACACCCGATTTGATTCAACACTTTCGAAACTTTCGCTTATCTGTTGAGGCGTATTTGCACCCGAAATTGGATTAACACCTTCAGAAACAGCATAAAATCCCGCATCATATTCATCAAGACACCACTCCCAAACGTTGCCAGCCATATCAAACAGACCGTAGCCATTTTCTGGATAACTACCGACTGGGGCAGTGAATGCGTAGCCATCATCCGCTTTTTTGTCTGACCACCAATAGTGTGTTAGATTCTTATCAGCGAAATTACACTGCTTCCCTTTTGGTGAAATGTTGCCCCATGGATATGTTTTTGCTATCAAACCACCGCGTGCTGCCTTCTCCCATTCTGCTTCGGTGGGCAACCTCTTCCCTGCCCACGTTGCGAACGCCATTGCATCATGCCAACTGACATAAACAATAGGGTGTTTGTCTGTTGGCGCGTAAAGTTCCGCTTGACTCCATTCCGGGGCAGGATGCCCTGTCTCTTCTACAAATAACCTATATTCACCCACTGTAACCTCATGTGTGTCTATCAAGAAGGAATCCACCAAAACTGTGTGAACAGGTTTTTCATCTTTAGCAGACTCTTCTGAATCACTTCCCATTTGAAACTCACCTTCACGGACCATCACCATACCTTCTGGAACGACTGTATATTCAAGTGTTTGGGTGCCGTCTGTCCACGTCAGTTCAATGGTAATATCACCCAGGGGAAAAGGACCGTTGATAGTCGTTCTATTTTTGGGTTGCTCTATCGTTCCGGGCACAGTTGTTAGGTTTTCTGGTATACCGGTAAAAATCACAGTAATAGAGTCATCGGGACGGATTGTGCTGCCGTTTTCTGGGCTGGCAGATTTGAATTCTACCGGACCCGGTTCAACAATATCTTCATCTCCAGTATCTGATCCACAACCAAGAAATGTGACAAGAAAAAGACATGTCGTCACAAAAATAAAAACGTTAATAGGTATTTTCATAATTCTTCTCTATCCTATGTGGCATTCTATAGGTGGCAGCTTGGACTCTAAATTACCAAAAGGGAATGTATGTGTCAATTTGAATTAGAATATTAATGAAGCATTCTGTAGAAGTTGCGGTTCAGCAAAAGCATTATCAGGTGTACCGTCAAAAATCAGTTCACCTTCATGCATTAACAGAACGCGATCTGCATATTTCAAGGTGAGTTCTGTGTTATGTGTTGCGAAAATCAGGGTTTTGTTCTCTTGCCGGATTTGATCGCAAAGTTCGTCCATCATGAGTTGAAGATGTTGGGCATCTTGACCAGTTGTCGGTTCATCAAGCAGAAATATATCTGGATGCAGTGAAAAGGTTGCAGCAACAGCAACGCGTTGCCGTTGTCCGCGTGACAATGAATACGGTGCTTCTTCAGCAAAATTTGTTAATCTAAATTGTGCCAAAGTATCAACTACTACGGTTTGGAGGATGTCAGGTTTTAACTTCAGATTTTTGGGACCAAATTCCACTTCACTCTTGACGGTCTCTGCCTGCAGCAATAGATCAGGATTTTGAAAGACAATCCCAACCTTACCTGCTAACTGATGCAGTTTCTTACGTTTAGACGTTTTTCCATCAATGATAACTTGTCCTGATGAAGGTTGAAGCAATCCCCCAATGAGATGGAGCAACGTTGTTTTGCCAGACCCATTTGCTCCCATAATCGCAATTATTTCACCTCGCGACACTTCACAAGAGATCTTTTGTACTGCATTTTCATCACTGTTCGGGTAAAAAAAACTAATATCTTTGACGCTAAGGAGAGGATGGTGCGGTGTGGTGTTTTGGGAAGGTTTTCGGTGGACGGAACTTGGTTGGTCCTCATCTTTTGGTATCTCTACACCTAAATTGCGAAAGACTGAAGTATCTTGGAATGCCTCTGTTTTTGGTAGGTCTAAACAGAGTTTACCTTCGTGCATAAGCCAAACACGGTTACACAATGGTGCTACTTCTTTAACACGATGTGTTGCTAACACAACTGTAATACCGAGGTCAGTATTGAGTTGTTTGACAATGTTAAGGATGTCGCGCGTGGCGCGTGGGTCAAGATGGCTTGTCGGTTCGTCAAGGAGCAGGACTTGCGGTTGCATCGCACAGATAGAGGCGAGAGCAACACGCTGCTTTTCACCCCCTGAAAGTTCTGCGATACGCCTATCCTCAAATCCTGTCAAACCCACCTGTTCTAAAGCCAAAGTTATCCGTTCTGAAATCTTTTCAGGTGGAAAGCAAAGGTTTTCAAGTCCAAAAGCGATTTCGTCTTCTATCAGTGTGCAAAAAAGTTGATCGTCGGGATTTTGGAAGAGGAGAGCGACCTGTTGACACGTTACTGCAAGCGGTTGAGAGGCAACCTCTTCGTCATTCACATAGACAGAACCTGTCAGAGTGCCAGAAGAAGCATGCGGAATCAGACCGTTCATCGTTCGTAATAACGTAGTTTTGCCGCAACCTGTTGGTCCGGTTAGTAGCACAAAATCACTGGGGGAAATATCGGCATTGATGCTGTGAAGTGTGGATTCCTCACGACTTGGGTAGGTATAAGAGAGATTTTCAATCTGAATTGGCACCATAATAAAATACGATTGCCATCAGTTGTGTTGCAATTCTTCAATTTGTATCGGCACAGAACCGAAGAGTTGCTCTATATGTCGGGTGACCGATTCTTGGAAAGCATCAAAGGCTTCCTGAATGTTCTGCTTAAAATCATCGTGGAGTTGTGCCTGTTGTGCGTGGACACGTTCAAAGAGATTACTAAGATAGGTCTGTAACTCACCCAAACGTTCACTTTGGGCTTTTGCAAAAGCAGCAACCGCTTCCTTGAAAGCAGTCAATTCCGCCTCTAAATATTCCTTGAACATAGATTTTTGGAAATTTTCAAGCGCACTATGGGCAGCGTAGCGAAAATCTTTGTGTATAGATTCGTATTCAGATTTTACTCTCACAGAGAGTCTCTTTGTATATTTCTGTATTTCATGCATCCGATCACCTTGCGCGTGTGCGAATTGTGAAATTTTTGCTTTAAACGAATCCATTTCTTCTGACAAGAACGTCCTGAAATCTTCGACTGCGACAGTATGGCGTGTAATTTTTTCCAGATGATACCCCATGACTGCTAATCGGACTGCTTCAGGAAACATCCTTCGATAGTTTTTTAGTACTTTCAGCAAAAATTTGGCGTATTCCAATCCTTGTCTGGAGAAGATTTGCAGTTGAATTGATCGGAAAAATGCCAGTACATCGGCTTTCTGAATACTTCTAACGTTATGTGAGGTGTATGGCATGTGTTGCAGCAATTTATAACAACGTGCAAAGTAGTTTTTTAAAGTCGGATCGTAAAGTGTAGAAATTACACGTCGATATTCTGCAATAAGTTTATCGCGCGGCATTTCTGGCACGAAATTCAAGGTCATATCTGTATTGTTACCGCTTGATTCGATAAGCAATCGGTCTTCCTGCTTCAATCGATGCCAAAGGTCTGTTTCTTTTAGGGCGGTCAACAATCCTGCCATCGCCATCGGGATTCCCGCTTCCTGAATGAAATCTATGTGTGAATCAAACTCAGTATCCCCATCAAGACCGATTATAAACCCACCAGTGACTTCCATACCCTTGTGCTGAATTTTCCTGATAGCATGCAACAGGTAACTCCCCGCGTCTTCTTCTTTACTTGTGTTTTGCCCTTTAGAAGTCGTAATCAGTGCTTCTTCATTGGGTGTTTCAATACCGAGAAATACCATGTTAAATCCTGCAATACTCATCGCGTCAAGCATTTCAGGAATTTCAACAAGGTTTACACTTGCTTCGGTATAAAGTGAAAACGGAAAACCGCGTTCTTCCTGCCACTCTTTTACAGCAGGCAGTAAACGCATTGCATCGCGTTTGTTACCGATAAAATTGTCGTCAACAACAAACATTGCACCTTCCCAACCGAGTTTATAGAGCATTTCAAACTCAGCAAGCATCTGTTCATTGCTTTTCGTGCGCGGCACACGTCCAAACAACTTGGTAATATCGCAAAATTCGCAATTAAATGGGCATCCACGAGAGAATTGAAGTGCCATGGACCCGTAAGAATTTATATCAATCAGGTCGTATCGGGGTGGTGGTGTTATTGTAATATCCGGTTTTCGCTTTTCACGATAAACTTCTTCTGCTGCTCCGCTTTCAAAATCTGTCAAAAAGTCTTCAAAAATCTCTTCAACTTCGCCAAACAAGAAATGATTTACTGTGCCATCGCATTCTTCTTTGATGTTATCGTAGTATGATGTCGGATGCGGACCACCTGCAATGACTGGAATGTTAGCGCGATTGCAGCGTTCTACCACCTCATATAACGATGCTTTTTGAACGATCATCGTTGATGTCAACACCATATCTGCCCAGTCGAGATGTGCATCTGTCAACGACTCAATGTTCATATCAACGACTTTTAGGTTGTAATTATTGGGAAACATTCCTGCAATCGTCAATAATCCAAGTGGAGGCATTGATGATTTTTTACCGAGGAACTCTAAGGCGTATTTGAAACCCCAATAGGATGGCGGGAACTTCGGATAGACGAATAATGCGTTTGGCATAATATGTGTATAACTCCTTGTGGGCAAACTTTCATGCCCATTTGCCAAAAACCGTGAAAAGAAATTGAAATATAGATGCTCAATTAAACATGATACTACAATTACGCCTTTATGTCAAATAATTTGGGTTTGCCAACCCGATATAAAACTTGCACTTTTCTACCTGTTGTGTTAATTTAGATTAAAAGGAAAGGAAACATCATGCCGAAAAGACGCGAAGATACTATCACAGAACAATTAGTAAACATCCTGCGATACATGCGTCACGGATGGGAACTGGAAACTCGAGTTAATGCCTTTTCCGAAGACAACAGCGAACTTGATGCCATTGTAATAGGGCAAGGTAGAGAGCCAGTCGGAATTGAGGCAAAGTTTGCTACCACCACCAATGCCAAGAATCTCATAACACAAGCAGAAACAAGGCTTGTTCTGGAACTTGAAACGGAATACCATGTTGTTGGGAGAACTCTCAACAACGTCATGGCAATCCTTTATCCTGAACGTTTTAAGACGATGGCAGGAAAGGATATTAATCCACAACTGCGCGCTGCGGATGATCTCCAATACAAACTTGTCAACACCGTCGGTGATACCGTTGGACACTTCCCAGAAAACGGATGGGCAACAGGTACCGTAGGCGACATTGCAAACGCTCTGCACGTCGGTGCAATGCCAAACTCTCAACTTGAAGCGGCGGCAGAAGAGATGGAGAAAAGTATCAATAGGGCAGCTTACCTACTTGAAGATGCTATCGTGGACCATCCTGCTATTGGCAAGAAGATTGAGGCAATTCTGCACCAAGAGGTATTTTCTAAAGAGGAAAATGATACAGAAGAGAAACCGAACGTCCAAACGCTCCGCATGGCAGCATTGATTATCACCGATGCTTTTGTGTTTCAGAGTTCCCTCGCGGGTAAAACAGAGATGGAATCTGTGCGCTCCCTCCGCCAACTCCTACCGATAATTGATTATGCCGATGTTGTTGAGGATTGGAATACCATTCTTAAGGTTAATTATCGCCCAATTTTTGAAGATGCTCGGAATCTCGTTGAGGCACTCGCGACGGACGATAGACTTGTTAAATATATCCTGAAACTTCTATGTGAGGCTGCAAAAGACCTTGTTGATACAGGCATCGCGCAGATTCATGAACTTGCGGGTATCGTGTTCCAAAAACTCATCACCGATAGAAAATACGTCAAGGCGAACTACACACTCCCTGAAAGCGCGGTGTTGCTCTCTACGCTTGTGATGCCTGAACTGCCGAAGGGGAAACTTCCGAAAGTTGCCGATTTTGCTTGCGGAACAGGCGCGCTCCTTAACGGTGTCTATCAACGGATCCTCTCTCTGTATGAACAAGCGGGTGGAAATGGCAGAGATATTCATCAGCGAATGTTAGAGGAGAACATTGGCGGTGTAGATATTATGCCGAATGCTACACACCTTACTGCTGCTGCGCTTGCGAGTACGTATGCAGGTGTCAAAATCGGTGGGACTCAAATAGTTACTGCCCCTTACGGTGTAATAGAAAATAAGGGTTATGCAATAGGTTCATTAGAATTGCTTGATATACCTTTATTTGACACAGAGGCTGAACAAGTAGGCGGTGAGGAAAACACCGTAGTAAAATTCCAACAACAGTTCAAACACGGTGAGATTGATATTGTTGTACAGAATCCTCCTTTTACGAGGCCTGGATCGGATAGTAATTCTGATGTCCCAAAATCTACATTCCAAAGTAGTGATCGTCCCGAACAAGATCAGAAGTTGATGCAAGCTGCGTTGAAATCCAAAAAGACACGAGTAACTGATGGGACTAACGGTTTCGTTTCTGCTTTTGTAGACTTAGCAGACAAAAAACTTAGAAATGGCGGCATAATGGGATTCATCTTGCCTCTGACAGTGTTGAGGTCTCCCACTACACGTAAACTTCGTGATATGTGGGCAACTGAATATCACAACGTAGTCGTGATAACCATGGCACAAGCAAAAGTAGAAGCCTGCACGTTTTCTGCAGACACTACTATGGCAGAATGTATCGTTGTTGCGACGAAAGGTGTAGATAAAAACACTGGACGCGGGAAGTTTGTCTGTCTAACTGATAAACCACATAGTTCTCTTGAATCTGTTGAGATAGCAAATAGAATAAATCGAAGTAACGAAACACGAAAACTTGAAGATGCCCCTCACGGTGGTGATACTATTAGCATTGGAAACACAAACAGCGGTCTGATGTTGGACTGTTCAATAAAAGATGGTGTTCCGTGGATCGCAACACGAGCAAGATCCATGGCATTATTACAGATGGCAAACAAATTGGCTATTGGGAAACTGCACTTTCCGATGTCAAGAGATGCTTTACTGATTCACATTTGCCAAGTAAAAGATATTGCGAGAGTGGGTTCTGCAGATTCTTATAGAGAAAAAGACGGTCCGTTTATAATGACTGAAGGGTATGAACCGAATAGCGATGGTTATGACGCACTATGGAAAGTTGACGCACCTTTACAACGTTCTATAATTGCAGAACCAGATTCTACTGCAATACCACGTTCAAACGACAATGCTATGGTCAAGCGAGTTTTAGACTGTTTCAGTAAAACTCATTATCATATCAATCTGAGATTTACCTCAAATTCAATTATTTCTACCTTTACTGAGAAACCCTCTATTGGAATCCGTTCAATGATTAACGTTTTACTCAACGACCCGCGTCACGAAATTGCTTGGACCTTATGGTGCAACTCAAGTTTAGGATTGTTCTGTCATTGGGCACACAGCAGTAAGCAACAGATGGGACGTGGAACTCTACGCCAACAAACATTAGAGGCACTACCTACGCTGGATGTCCGTGAACTCTCCGATGAGGCGTTAGCAAACGCTGAGATGATATTTGAACATTTGAAGTATAAGCGGATGTTACCTGTCAATGAGTGCGCGCATGATCCTGTGCGTGCGGAATTAGATCGGTGCTTATTGACTGAGGTGTTGGGAATTACAAACGATAACGTGCTTGAGTCTATGCAGACTCTGCGCGAGATGCTCTGTGCTGAGCCGAGTATCCACGGTGGGAAAAAGTCTACATGTGATCTTGATGCGGAGTTGGTGATGCTTAAGCGAAAGGGCGTTGCTTTTCCGAGTTGGTATGTTGCAGAATAGTGCGTTTAAAAAAGATATAAAAGATTGATATTCTGCAGGGTTGAAGATATAATTAAAGCGTTAGATAATATTGACTCTATAACAGGTGCGGAGATATACCATGCAAATTGAAGATTACTTCAACTTTTTGGCAGAAGATGATATTCGTATCAAAGGCACGCGCATAGGCATCGAATCTGTTCTATACGAATATATTTACAACGGCAAAACACCAGAGGAGATTGATCAACGTTTCCACACGGTGACATTAGAACAAGTCTACGCCACAATACTATATTTTCTTCAAAATCAGCAAAAAGTAAGTGCTTATTTGGCAGATTATCTGGAATACTGCCGAAAGGCACGAGAGGAATATGAGAAAAATCCGCCACCCGTTGTTCTGCGACTGCGTAAGATTTTAACAGAAAGAGAGTCGGAAAAGTATGCCGCAACATTTAGTTGATCATCTCGCAGCAGGATACCATGTACCGGGTATTTTCACGATTAATCTCGATGTATCAATAGGATTAATTATTGAACAGTTGATTCTCATTGCTGGTGCATCGTATGAAGATGAATATATTGACCGAATTGTCTATGTCCCACTTCGATAAGAATGCGGAGGATACAAGTCAGGTCCGCATTGATAAGATTTACATCATCATTGCGGATTGTCGTTATGGCATTCATGACATCTCCAGAACGGAGTTAGATGAGGATTCAGGGTTTCCGAGATTCAATATGCCTTTGGAATTCGGTGTTTTCCTTGGGGCAAAGAAATTTGGGGTAGTCGAGCAGAAAGTAGCGGGACCTTAGTTTGACATTCTTGGATTATGCATGTTATCAAATCCGCCGCTCGTATTCGCCATGTGTTCCAACCCAAAACCAGATGAAAACCCCTTCTTCTTCATGGGCTAAAGCCCTATAGCCTCTACTCACCCGGATTGCCCAAAGGTCTCTAACCTTTTTAAAACGGAGAGAAGGATGTCTGGGATTTTGCCGAAGGAGTTGAAATTTCTGAGGGATGCGTCTTTGGACATTCAGCGGAAGTTCTGCGTAGGCATCCCAAAAATCGTCATCAAGAATATGTTCCATACTACAATAACTTCTGTAGTTCGTCTACGTTTCGGTATTTGCCTTCTCTATAATTTTTAATAGCTTTCTCGGCAAGGTGATCCAGCCGTCCGGCTTTCACGTCTTCCTCAAATTGTTTCTCCCAAGCTTCTTCTTCGGCGATGAGTGCTTCATGAAGTTTTTTTTCAAGGGTTTTCAGGAGTACGGCTTCTGTAGGTGCCTCACACTTGACTTTTGGCACGTCTGGTATCCGTCCAAGCCAGTTCGCGCCGTTTCTTTGGATGTGGGCGGTATAGGTTTCCTCAAAGACCTTGTCATGAATATCTACAGTCTTTATTTGTTCCATGAATTTTCTCCCCAGAATCAAGTTACCCAGAGTTTTCATATTTACACACCTGATATTGTATCAGAAACTGTCCGAAAAAACAACTCCTAAAAACTTGCAAATACACTTGCATATTTCAGTAGATTTATATATTTCAGTCCGACAACGTTATTGGAAACCAAAACGCAGCAAGTATTTGCATTCACCTTGCCGCGCATGTTAAAATATTCCTACCACTTAACCCACAGGTTTCCATCACATGCATTCAAACCGACTCCTCATACTTGCCAGCATACTAATTCTCTGTTTAACAGTTATCCCAAGAATTGTGCAGGGCATTGACGATATAGGACAGAATGTGCCTTCAGAAAAGACACCTACCGACAACGAAACTGAGAACACCAGCACGTTACCCCTTTACAACATCGCTCAACTCAACTTTGAGGGGAATAAACATTTCAATCAGAAGAAGTTGCGCGATCTATTCAGGTGGGAAATAAAAAAAGTATACTCTCAGCAGGAAATTGTAGCGGGTTTTGAACGTATTCTCTCTGCATATCGTAAAGAGGGATTCGTATTTGCGCTGGTATCCCAGCCAACCGTCTCCCCCATTTCTGCAAGCAATACACAGGTATCTATTAACGTAACAATCCGAGAAGGCAAACGACTGCGCATCGGGGATTTTTCGCTTATAGGAAATGAACTCTTTTCTCAATCCAAAATTCTGCGTGAACTCGGTTTACGAAAAGGGCAATTCTTCACACGAACCGCACTTGAACAGGGGATTGAGAGAATTCAACTCTTATACAGTGAACATGGACATCCAAAAGTTGAAATTGAACCGATTATCACCAATCTTTTACCTGCGATTGGCAATATCAATTTCACTTTGCAGATTCGAGAAGGCGAAAAAGTTAAGATAAGTCACATAAAGGTGAGCGGGCTTAAGAAAACAAAAACCGATGTGGTGCTAAGGGAAATCTCTGTTAAAGCAAACGACTTTTTTGACCAACGTAAAATTGATCAGAGTTACCATCGCTTACGGAATTTAGGGTATTTTTACCACATCCAGCCAAATTTGCTTGAGGCAGGCATAACTGAGGATACAATCAACTTCCATGCAAAAGTTACTGAGGCACGAACTGGACGATTGATCGGCGTTCTCGGCTATGCGCCACCAGTGGAAGATTCAGATTCAGTTCCACAACTCACTGGAGTTGTGGAACTGCGTGAGACAAATCTGTTAGGAACGGGACGAGATTTTAAATTTTATTGGAAATCAGGTTTACTAAAGGCATTGCGACTTGGATACAAAGAACCGTGGGTTTTGGGAAAACCGATTACGTTGGGAATCCTGTATAGTCAACTCAAACAACGGAGTCCGATCAATGACTCAGAGTCGGAAGAACGCGCAGCAAGTATCAGCGGGAATACAAAATTTGGGAGATTTTATGAGAGTGAGGTAACCCTCGGCTATAAACGGATACATTTTGGCGGCGTAACACCTCCTTTGCCAGATACAATCTTACCAGATTCCCTTTCTCCGTCAATAAATACCTCTCAAAACAATACACCTATTCCGATACAAAGTGGCACAAAGTATAGTGTAACCTTGCGGTTAACGCGTGATTCGCGGGATTACTTTCTTAATCCAACGCGAGGTAGGCGCGATAGTGTTGCCGTTGAACTCTCCAGAAGTGATTTTAAACTGCGAAAAGTTTGGCTTGACCTTCAACAGTATTTTCAGACATGGGAAAACCAAATAATCGCGATTGAACTGCACGGTGCAGCTGCGTGGGGCATCAACATTCCACCAACGGAACTATTTTATTTAGGAGGCGCAACGACGCTGCGCGGATATGATGAGGATTGGTTTTCGGGACCTCGGCGCGCACATGGCAGTCTTGAATACAGATTCCTGATGGGACGAAACTCACAAATTTTCACCTTCGTTGATTTAGGGTCGGTTACTTTCATTGACCGACCTTCTGTTTTTGATAAATTACGAATAGGTTATGGATTTGGCGCAAGACTTGAATCTAAAGGTGGGATTATACAATTAGACTATGGGTTGGCAGCTGGGGATTCGGCACTACGCGGTAAAATACATGTAAAATTGGGCGCAGCGTTTTGAGGTAGTGGAGTGTCCGCTCTAAAATCATGAGTTACCAAAGAAATCGGGAATCGGAGTTCCCTCCTACAAAGACAGACCTATTTTCTGTAGGAGCGATCTCCGAATCGCGACATTTACCTATAAAATATGAGTAGACACAGCAGTGTGTGTTTCGCTTGTAAACGGGTCTCAACTTTATTGGTATTCAAACGTCTTGTTTATAGAATAGAATGTAAGAGGTGGAATGGATTGCGCGACTACAAACGTGGCAAACCTAAAAGAAACTGCATCAGAAAATCGGGTTATACCATTTCTAATTGACAAATTGTCATAACATATTGTAGGTCGGGTTGAGGAACGAAACCCGCCAAATGCCACACGCGCATTTGGCGTTGATTTGGACATGACGCTATAAAAAGTCGGGTTTCGTTCCTCAACCCGACCTACGAAATAATTTCATATTATCATATAGAAATGGTATTAGAAACCCTCCTACAAGAGGATTCGCGAAATAGATCGCAGTTTAGGTTATAGTAGCGAAATTCCGTGCCTTGAATTCAAAATAATTGCAACATACCTGATTCTGTGATAATATAGTTTGACAAAGTAAAAAACGGAGGATTTGGATGACAAACAATAATAAATTGCTCAGTTGGGTGCAAGAAGCAGCAGAACTGTGTCAACCCGATGATATTTATTGGTGCGATGGTTCTCAGGAAGAGAACGACAGATTGTGCGAACAATTGGTACAAAATGGGACATTTGTTAGGTTGAATCCGGATAAACGACCCGGCAGTTACCTCGCTCGTTCTGATCCTGAAGACGTAGCTCGCGTTGAAGGAAGAACATACATTTGCGCCAAAACCCCAGCTGAGGCAGGACCTACGAACAATTGGCATGACCCCGATGAAATGAAGACGACCCTAAAAGGGCTTTTTGAAGGGTGTATGAAAGGACGTACGATGTACGTTGTTCCTTTCAGTATGGGACCGCTCGGTTCGCCGATTTCACATATCGGTGTAGAAATTAGTGATTCACCTTATGTTGTTGTCAATATGCGTATTATGACGCGCATGGGCAAAGATGTGTTAGAGATTTTAGGTGAAGATGGTGATTTTGTCCCGTGTTTACACTCTGTTGGAAAGCCGCTTGAACCGGGGCAAGAAGATGTTTCCTGGCCCTGCGACCCTGATAATAAATATATTGTCCATTTTCCAGAGGAACGCTCTATCTGGTCCTACGGTAGTGGCTATGGTGGTAATGCGTTGCTCGGTAAAAAATGCTATGCACTCCGCATTGCCTCTATTATGGCGAAAAATGATGGGTGGATGGCAGAACACATGCTCATTTTGGGCTTAACCAGTCCTGAAGGTGAAAAAACCTATATCGCCGCAGCGTTCCCCAGTGCGTGTGGTAAAACAAACCTCGCTATGCTCACACCTACTATCCCAGGATGGAAGGCAGAAACTATCGGTGATGACATCGCTTGGATGAAGTTCGGTGAAGACGGACGACTTTATGCTATCAATCCTGAAGCAGGCTTTTTCGGTGTTGCGCCCGGAACGTCAATGCATACTAACCCGAATGCGATGCATACACTCGGATCAAACTCTATCTTTACAAATGCTGCGCTTACGCCAGATACAGATGTTTGGTGGGAAGAGATGACCGAAGAACCTCCCGAAACTGCCGTAAGTTGGCTCGGTGAAGAATGGCATCCTGGTGATGAAAAGACGGCAGCACACCCCAATTCCCGTTATACAACACCAGCATCGCAATGCCCTATCATTGATCCGAATTGGGAAAATCCTAACGGTGTGCCTATTTCAGCGATCCTCTTCGGAGGACGACGTGCTACCACAGTACCACTTGTTTTTGAAGCATTTAATTGGCAACATGGTACCTTTATCGGTTCTATCGCTTCTTCTGAACGGACCGCAGCAGCCGCTGGTACCGTTGGTGAACTCAGACGCGATCCGATGGCTATGCTCCCGTTCTGTGGTTACAACATGGGCGACTATTTTGCTCACTGGTTAGAAATGGGAGAAAAAACTGATGCTGACAAACTTCCGCGTATCTTCTACGTCAATTGGTTCCGTAAAGATGCTGATGGTGGATGGCTCTGGCCAGGTTTTGGCGAAAACAGTCGTGTTCTTAAATGGATAGTTGAACGTATTAGCGGAAAGAGTGAAGCAGTGGAAACACCTATCGGTTATTTACCTGCCCCTGGAGCAGTTGATACCTCCGGACTTGATGTAACCGAGGATCAGATAACGGAATTGCTGGAAGTTGATACTGAACAATGGCTCAACGAAATTCAGTCTATTCGTGAACATTACGAACGGTTTGAGGACAAGTTACCTAAAGCCTTATCTGATGAATTAGAGGCATTAGAATCCCGCCTGCGTCAAAATCAATAACATTAAAGTAATTGAGTTGTAGGGAAAGTTCCGCGCTCTCACCCTACAACTCAAAAACTAAACTCAACCTCATCAAAATCCAATTCTACAACTAACCCACAAAATCGTAAATATCTTATAAGATAACTCTCGATTATAAATGCACTTGATTAAACTTGACTTTTTATTCAAACTATTATATAATCGCCACATCAGGACTAAATTCATATACGTTGTTTCTTAGGAACTGTATGACTTGATTAGAATAAATGTGAGACTTCGTGTATTTCTTTGGAGAACTTAAATTTACTAAGAGTTGTCAGAACTTAAAATTAAAGGAAGGATATGAGCGATTTTGCTAAATTTATTCGAAGTATACCGGATTTTCCGGAACCGGGTATTTCATTTAAAGACATTACACCGCTTTTAGGAAATGGTGCTGTTTTCTATGCAGCAGTTGAGGTGTTCGCAAACTATTATAAATATAAGGTCGTTGACGTAATTGTAGGAATTGAATCGCGAGGTTTCATTTTTGCCTCTGCAGTCGCGCATCGTTTAGGTGTCGGCTTTGTGCCTGTTCGAAAAAAAGGGAAGCTACCGTATGATACATATCAAGTGACCTACGAACTTGAGTATGGTAATGATACACTCACAATTCATCAAGACGCTTTTCCAAAGGGCAGCCGCGTGCTTATATGTGATGATCTCTTAGCTACCGGCGGAACCCTTGATGCAACGGTTGAACTTGTTGAAAAACTGGATGCGGAAATAGTTGGCATTGCTCTTTTGATAGAACTCACTGAACTCAACGGACGAGAAAGACTTGAAGACTTGGATATTTTTTCTCTCATTAAATATTAGCAGGTCATAGGCTACACTTTATAACATCTGAAAACAGCATACACTGCAATTGCCGATTCAATGGAGATTATTGTTCTGTCCACACTAAAATTGTGAGTCGTGCCAGTAGTCGGGAATCGGAGTTCCTTCCCGCCAAATCATGCAGAATACCGAACGTGTATTCTGCCAAGCGCATTTAACGTTGATTCACAAGAGGTTTGTTCTGTAGGAGCGATCTCCGAATCGCGACCTTTACTCGCAAAATTTCGGTAGACACTACACTATTAGGGAGAGGATATGTTAGAAAAACTATTTCGTATAAAAGAGAACGGGACGAGTATTAGACGAGAGATTGTCGCAGGATGCACAACCTTTGCGACGCTCTCGTATATAATTTTTGTCCAACCCGCACTTCTTTCAATAGCAGGTATGGAGCCTGGCGCGGTGATGGTCGCTACTTGTCTTTCCAGTGCTGGTGCGACTATCCTGATGGCATTCATGACCAACTACCCTATTGCACTTGCACCCGGTATGGGTATTAACGCTTATTTTGTATTTAGTGTTTGTCAGGGACTCAACCTAGAATGGGAACAAGCTTTAGGCATCGTTTTTATTTCAGGTATGCTGTTCGTTATACTTTCATTTGTCGGTTTACGCGCAGCAGTTATGAATGCTTTGCCATCTTCTCTACACAATGCTATTGCTGTCGGGATAGGATTGTTCATCGCTTTCATCGGTTTGCAGATGAGTGGTATCATTACGTTACACGGTGCTACGTTTGTTACACTCGGTAATATCCATTCGAAACCAGTGTTGATAGCAATCGTTGGTATTTTTATTACATTGACACTTATGGCTCACCGAGTAAAGGGAGCCATTCTAATGGGAATTCTCTCCACAACAGTCCTATCTTTACTCTTTGGAATTGTTAAATTTAATGGTGTAGTCTCAGCACCACCATCCATAGCTCCAACGTTTTTTAAACTAAGTTTTCCAGATATCTTTAGCAGAGTAGAGTTAATTCCAATCATATTCGTTTTCTTTTCTGTCGACATGTTTGATAGTATCGGCACTCTCACGGCAACCGGACATGAGGCAGACCTGCTTGAGGATGGAAAACTCTCTAAAGGTCGCCAGGCACTCTTGACAGATGCAATCGGTTCAGTTGGAGGTGCATGTCTCGGCACTTCCACAGTTACGTGTTATATTGAAAGTGCCTCCGGTATTGCTGAGGGAGGACGCACCGGACTCACTTCAGTTGTTGTTGGGCTTTTGATGTTGCTTGCTATATTTTTCTCACCTCTAATTAAAGTTGTTGGTGGGGAAATTCCATTTGATCAAACTGTAGTAATTAATGGGAATCCTACAATAGCAACTATTCCGCTCCATCCAATTATTGGTCCTGCCTTAATAGCTGTAGGAGGGCTGATGTTAAAAGACTTAATTAACATCAATTGGAATGATTTTACTGAAGCTATCCCCGCTGCGCTGACTGTGTTTTTGATGCCGCTTTCCTTTAGTATTACTGATGGCATCGCATTCGGTTTTATTTCTATTTCCTTTCTAAAGTTAGTCACTGGACGGCACAAAGAATTAAATCCACTTGTCCACTATTTCGCTGTGTTCTTCGTTGCTCGCTACATCGGTTTTGCATAATTCCTGAGACATGTTATGTGCGATGAGTAGTATACGGTTACACTGGAATGGAAGCACGCGAATGATAAAAGCATAAGGAGAGTTCAATCTATATGGTTCGGATTATAATAGGACCTAATCCAATTAAAAAAGAAGGGTTGGATCGGGTCACGAAATCGCTTGTCAAACAAATCCACAGACTTAAGAATGAAGATCATTGTGAAATCTTATTTCTCACTGGTGTCACAAAAGGCGATATTCATTTTTTGATGCGGCATATCCTAAGAGTATTGGATATGGCGTTGACTATAATGACGCAAGTTACCCTTGATAATATCGAGAATAGTGACGAATTGGAAATAACCATAAGAGTGGCGTGATGATGCGGTTCACCTTCAGTATTACAGATGGTATTGCATTTCGATTCATCTCTATCTCGTTTTTAAGATAGTCACCGAACGGAAAAGAGGTGAATTGGCTCCTATTCTATTTCATAGTTTTCCTTATTGTGTTTTATGCCAGTTTGGCTAAAATCAGGTAAAAATAGAACAAGGAGAGAAATCAATATATGGATTTAAGTTATTAGAGGTATCAGTTGAGGCTGATGCCTTTTGCGTTTACGCAGCGCATGTAAAATCAGAAGAGGTTGATAATACTGATGATTAGGGTAGAATTTATTAAACTTTGCGATTGATTTCTGAAGAATTAACTTGACCAAATTGGTCGGATATTGTATAATTGAACACACTTAATTTGATATACGTATTATATGAAGTTTATTAGATGTACAAATTCCTGACACAAAGGGAGGCATCAAATGAGATTTGTTTTTACCTTAGGAATCGTGTTAAGTTTGTTGTTTACTTCTGGTATTTATGCGGAAGAGGTATCTGACAAAAAAGCGGATATTGACCCGGATGCAGACCAAAACGCTAAGAATATTGAAGTTTGCAAACATAATCTACAAGAAATTGGAAAAGCAATTCAAGCATACCACAAAGAACACGGAGACTATCCTGTATGGTTATCCGATCTTCTTCCTGAACATTTAGCAGATGCGAACCTATTGACCTGTCCAGCAGATAAGAATGGTGGCAAAGCACTCTATGTTAGAGAACAAGATCCGAATAAACCTGTAAGTTATGGATACGAGTTACTACCTGCGCAGCGAAAACAGGTACTGGAGGCTCAAACCATGTTTGGTGATGCGACACCGTTTGTGCGTTGTATGCATCATCACAAGAAAGGGTCTTATGATCCTACCTTAAGCTTAAGTTTTGGCTATAAGGTGTATCAGTCAGACTATTTCTGGACGAACTCATTGGAGGATATTTACGGAAGCGTTGAAGCTGCAATTGATGCGTTGGAAGCTGGATTGCAGAAAATGCCGGGTAATGTGCGTTTTTTCAGCACTTATCCTACACTTCTTAAACTCTATATGAGAGCCGAACGAAAGGAAGAAGCTGAAAATCTCATAGACCGTTTCAAAACAGTCATGGATTCTAACAACGTATACCATTATTCGTACCTTGGCGATATGTTTAGAGAGATGAATCGGCACGATGAAGAGCTTCAACTCTATGAAGAACTTGAGAAACAGAAGCCGAAAAATCGTCTTGTTTTAGAAAGACTTGAGAAGATTCATAAACTACGAGGGAATGATGAATTAGCTTATGAATACCGGAAAAAGTATGTGCCGGGGTTAGCGTTTCTTGGAGAGATGGTGCCCGATTTTTCGGCAACTGATCTTGACGGAGAACCAATTTCCATTGAAGCATATCGTGGAAAAGTCGTTTTAGTGGATTTCTGGGCAGTCTGGTGTGGTCCGTGTGTTGCAGAAATGCCAAACGTCAAGAAGGTTTACGAAAAATATAAGGACAAAGGGTTTGACATAATTGGGATCAGTCTTGACAGTGATGAAACGAGACTCCGTGATTATCTCAAAGAGAATGAAATTCCTTGGCGGCAAGTTTTCAGTGGTAAAGGATGGGATAGTCCAGTATCACGTCAGTATGGTATTTATTCTATTCCAAATATGTGGCTCATTGACAAAGAGGGCAAATTGATCTCTAATAAAGCCAGGGGCGAAAAATTAGAGAGGATGGTTGCTAAAGCACTGAAGGAAGAGCCTGCAAAATAATAAACCAATATTGAAAGGCGCGATTTTCTCGCGTCTTTCAATATATTTTCTTCTGGACAACATTTTAAGAAAACTGTAGAATCTTTAAAGAAATGAAAGCGTTATTTCTTACTCTCTGCAGTGTCTTGTTGTTTATTGCCTGCGGTTCTGATGAAATTCATGAACCGACTGAAACGAAACCGAACTATTTCCCCGATGCTGTCGGAAGCAGATGGGTCTATCAAAACGCTGACGGTTCTAAATGGACACGGGAAATTACAGATGGAAACGACTCCCAAGAAAAAGACTATCAGACCTACACCAACACCCCTCCAGTTTCTGAAGCAGAAATTGATTTTCTAAAGCCGACTTCCTTCCGCGTTGCCCGAAACCAATTCTTTTTCGGCATTACTGAAAAGATTGATCGTTACATTCAAACCAAACTTCTTACTTCAGTAAAAGATGAATTCCAAGGTTTGGACTTAAATGTGACACTTGAACCAATTCCGCTCTCTGAACTTATCTTTTTCGAAATACCTTTAACCGCCAATTCCCAATGGGATGCTCTCAATATAAAAGTCAATGGAAACATAATGTTACAAAACCTCACTCTTCTCCAATTTCCCTTTGAAGTGCATTTCAATATCAAAGGCGAAGTAATTAGCCAAGATACCATTGAAACACCCGCAGGAAGATTTGAGAACACATTTGAAGTAAAATATAGTACAAAAATCGTGCAAACCGTTTTATCTAATGAGGAGTCAACCGTAAATAATCAAACAATTTGGTTTGTTCCACATGTCGGTATTGTAAGAATGGAAGATGAACGCGGTGTTACAGAATTGATTGAATATGTATTGAAATGAAAGTTGTTATCTTAAGTGACAATAAACCAGGGCATTATAAGCAATCTTTGGGCATTGTGGAAAAAATGCCTAAATGCCAAATGGAATGGCTTGAGATACAATTCCGTGCTAAATGGCGTGATAATCTCTTACGGATTTTTATGTCTATTTTCGGGGGCATGACCTTACCAACCACGTTAATCCGAACTCTCCTTCAATGGAGTCTAACCGCATCTACATATAATGCGATACAAAATGTCCAGGATGTAGACGTTGTTCTTTCGACTGGCTCATCTGTAGCAGCGGTCAATTTACTTCTTGGTAAAACCCTCAATACCCGAACAGTCACCTGTCGTAGGCCTTCACCTGTAGGCATTCGCCATTTTGACCTTGCAATTCTGCCGATGCTTTCTTGGGAAAAAGCGAAAGGCAGAGACAATGTCTGCAAAACGATCGGCGTGCCAAATCCTATTGCTCCTGATACACTCAATACATTGCGAACACAATTGCTGCAGAAACTCAATCTGTCGGACTGCCCGCGCATTGGGTTACTTGTCGGGGGGACAGATCAACACGAGACTATTACTATAGATGACGCTAAGCATCTAAGCAAGATTTGCTGGACAGTCGCCGAAAAAATGAACGCCCAGATATCGGTGACAACCTCTCGCCGAACACCATCAGATGTGACGAAGCACCTAAAATCTCAATTGGAGCATTTAGACTTGTGTCCGATGTTTATTGAACCTGACACATCTTCAGAGCTTGATGATCCATATCAAGCCATTCTTGTTTTAAGCGACCTGCTTATCGTCACTGCAGATAGTTTTTCAATGGTATGTGAGGCTGCAAGTAGTGGGCGAAAAGTTATCGTACTATCACTTTCACGGAAAAGCCACAGACAACCAAAACGGTATAAAGTCTATGAATATATGGAACAACATTCAATTGTGAAGCGGTGTACACTGAATGGGTTATCGCAACAGATAGACGAAGCACTGACATCAGGTTGTGATGCAAATACACCGTTGCGAGATACGGAAAAGGCAGTGGATGCGATCCGTACTCTCATGGAAGGGAATTAATGAGAGGGATTTTATAGTAAATTATGTAAATAAGTCCACATATATTCTGTAGAAGCGATCTCCGAATCGCGACGAAACCTTTGGTAGTCGGGAATCGGAGTTTCCCTTTTACAATTCAGATGTAAAATTAATTATAAAACCCACTATAATTGAAGAACACACAAATAGTTTGGATGGTATATTTGTGAGAAATGGCGAGGGAAAATACCTCGCCATTTTCTACTTTAGTTTTCTACTTCAGAGGCTTGCTCGTCAGAATCGTTTTCTATCGGAACATAATACCCAGTACCGAAAAGATATCCATCGTGTCGAATCGCCCAAGTACGTTTCTGCTCAATTTGCTCATTTTCAGGATTGGGCCATAAATAGTCAATCCATGAGCCTGTTGCTGTTGCCATGGCGATTTTTGCACCCAAAGTCGATCCATCATGACGTTCAACATCTTCAGCAAGCCATTCAACATCTTTGAGATCTGTCCCTATTAAATCTGGTCTTGGCGCGTGTGCTACAAAAATGTCGTTTTCATCAGTAATGAACACATACCACTGCCCATCAATATTTGCGGGATCATTGTGGTAAGCTATAACTGCATCAAGGCCTTCTGTTTTGTAGAGATCAATTGCCGCTTGTACCAATGCAACTGTATACGCTTCAGGATCATCCTTGGCAGGTGTTGGAGACGGTTCAACAACATCCATCATGGAATCTACCATTTTCTTTTCACACCCAGTAATGCTAATAGCTGCAAATCCTAACATAAGCAGCATTATCAAAAAATTCTTCAATTTGTAACTCCCCATTTATTATAAGCAATTTAATTGCTATAAAGATATTATACCCATTAATTGTATACCCTAATTCTGTGATTGTCAAATTGCCTTTTTCCTTGCAATAAATTCTATGTTAAGGTACCCTATGGTTTACAAATGACTGTAATCAATTTATATCCCATCGGAGATATACATGTCCAATCAATTAGCGATTTCTGGTGGCACGCCTGTTCGAAATATAAAAACCCATCCGTGGCAGTCCTGGCCATCAAATACATCTGATGAATGGGAATCAAAGATTGAACCGCTACTACGCGAAGTCTACTTAAGCGGGAACGAAGGCAGCGGTGGGGCAATGATACCGCGTTTTTGTGAGCAGTATGCCCAATATTCTGGTACAAATTATGCCCTCTTTATGCCACATGGAACAGATTCTATTAGCGCTGCATTAGCAGGTGCTCTTGACCTTGATGGATTCAGCGATGGTGGAGAAGTCATTGTCCCGAACTATACGTTTGTAGCGACTGCAAGTGCGGTTTTAGAACGGAACTGCACCGTAGCGTTTGTAGATGTTTGCCCAGATACATTTACAATTGATCCTGATGCGGTAGAGGCGGCAATTCGTCCAGAAACCCGCGCGATTCTTCCTGTCCACCTTGGTGGTCATCCTGCTGATATGGGGGCATTACAAGAAATTGCGCAACGACATCAACTCAAGATTATTGAAGATTGTGCACAGGCACACGGTGCTGAATACCAGACAAAGAAGGTTGGTAGTCTCAGCGATGTTGGTGCGTTTAGTTTTCAAGCATCCAAAAATCTTACATCTGGTGAAGGTGGCATGGTCACAACAAACGACAAAGACATTCACGATAGGGTTTGTGCCTTTATGAATGTAGGTCGCGCACCCGGTGGTGCAAGATGGGAATATCCTCGACTCGGATGGAACTACCGCCCCTCTGAATACCTTGCTGCGATACTGTCGGTAAGATTGGAACTTTTGGAAGAACAAACAAACCTTAGAAATCGGAATGCTTCCTATCTTTCCAACGCATTAGAAGCCATAGCCGGCATTACACCGCCAGAACTTGCTAAATGGGTTACAAAACACGGCTACCATCTATACTGTATGAAGTATAACCCGGAAGGTTTCGGTGGAAAATCACGACAAGAGTTTGTCAATGCATTGTCAGCAGAAGGAATACCGTGTTCTATCGGTTACCGTTCTCCGCTTTCGGAGGAACCGGGAATGGCACACGTTGCCGAGAAATATCCACATCTCATCCGTTCATTACCATGTCCAAATGCAGAATTAGTTTGTGAACAGAGCGTATGGCTTTTCCAAAATCTTCTCCTCGGTTCTGAATCGGATATGGATCAAGTGGTAGACGCAATCACTAAAATTCATCGGGCATGGAACTAACCCGTCTACACAGATGCAATCACAAGTTAGTAAACCGCTCCTCGTCTACGATAACGACTGCGATTTTTGTCGATACTGGATTGCACAGTGGCAACACGTTACGCAAGATCGTATAGACTATGCCCCCTACCAAGAAGTGGCTCAGCAATTCCCTGAGATTCCACTTTCTGCATTTCAATCCTCAGTGCAGTTAATTTTAGAAAACGGACAGGTTTTTTCTGGGGCGGAGGCAGTCTCACGCGCCCTAAATAACCGTTTTTTCTTCTGGTGCTACTATAACCTACCGGGGTTTGGACGTTTTTCTGAAGCAGTCTATCGGTTTGTGGCAAAGTACCGTCCGTTCTTCTCGGTAATGACCCGTTGGCTATGGGGAACGCACACTGAAAGAACAACATTCGTTTTTTCGCGTTGGATATTTCTACGAGGACTTGGTTGTATCTACTTAATTGCATTTATTTCTTTGTGGGTACAGATTCAGGGACTCGTTGGAAGCAACGGGATTTTACCTGTAAGTGACTACTTAGCCGCTGTTCACCAACAGATTGGAACAAAGGGTTATCACCTTGTTCCCACCTTTTTTTGGTTCAATTCAACAGATTTGTTTCTCCATCTTATATGTGCTGGCGGAGTTATCCTATCTTTAGTCTTAATCGCAGGCTTTTTCCCAACTATTAGTCTAATCGGTTTATGGGGATTTTATCTCTCCCTTGTAGCGGTTGGACAAGTCTTTCTTAGTTTCCAGTGGGATGTTCTGCTTCTTGAAGCAGGATTTTTGGCAATCTTTTTCGCACCGTTCAAAATACGTGATACATTCACACGTGCGTCCGAACCCTCCGCTGCGTCTTTGTTTCTATTGCGCTGGCTTCTATTCCGCTTGATGTTTGCCTCTGGGTTTGTCAAACTTGCAAGTGATGAGGTATGGCGCAACCTAACCGCACTAAACTTCCATTATGAAACGCAACCGTTGCCAACATGGATAGGATGGTATGCCCATCAATTGCCCGAGTGGTTCCACAAAATATCAGTCATCGGCATGTTTGTTATTGAATTAGGAGTCCCCTTCTTAATCTTTGCCCCACGTCGTTTACGAACTGTAGGGTGTATTGGGTTGGTCGGTCTTCAAGTACTGATTTTGCTAACAGGAAATTACTGCTTTTTTAATTTGTTGACTATAGTGCTTTGTTTGCTTTTGATTGACGATGTAACATGGAAATCTCTGCTACCAAAACGTTTCATGCCAAGGTTTGACAATGTTAAATTTTCGCCTCGTAGAATTAGTAAAATTTGCTTTGCGGCTGTAGCGATAATTCTTTTTTTAACGAGTAGTATTATATTTGGGAGACAATTATTTAGAGAAGCGAAGCTGCCAGAACTTGCATGGATTAGACCGTTTGGGAGTGTAAACACCTACGGTCTGTTTGCAGACATGACTGAATCGCGACCTGAAATTATTGTTGAAGGCAGTAACGACAGGATTACATGGAAGGCTTATGAATTTAAATGGAAACCGGGTAGACTTGACCGTGCTCCCGGATGGGTCGCACCACATCAACCGAGATTAGACTGGCAGATGTGGTTTGCTGCGCTTCAGGGAAACTACCGAAATACCCCATGGTTTCTGGATTTTATGGGGGCATTGCTACAAGGTAAAGCCGAAGTGCTGCAGTTGTTGGCGGAAAATCCGTTCCCCGATACACCACCACGTTTTGTCCGCGCAACGCTTTATGATTATCATTTTACCGATGTTGCTACGAAACGTTCAGAAGGAATGTGGTGGTACCGAGAACGAATTGGAATCTATTGTCCCACAATTTCACTTCGTTAAAAAGTAGTTGGTACATTCAACTGTACCTTTTATCTTACGAATTAGATAGGAGAATTTATGCAGAGTCAATTTTTAACTGTCGCTTTAGAGGCGGCAAAAAATGCAGAAGAGATTATTACATCATACTATGCAGCTGATACGATAAAAGTGCAACTAAAAGATGACGAAACCCCAGTCACCCGCGCCGATACCGAAGCGGAAAAAGCGATCCGCGAAACCATAACACAGGCATTCCCCGACCACGGATTCTTAGGTGAAGAATATGGAATACAAGAAGGCACATCACCATACGTTTGGATTATCGATCCGATTGATGCCACGAAGAATTATATTCGTAAAATTCCTATCTTCGGGACACAGATCGCACTTATGAAAGAGGACGAACTCATCCTTGGTGTTTCCAATGCGCCATTATTAAACGAACTTCTTTATGCTGAAACGGGCAAAGGGGCATTTCTGAACGGTGAACCGATCAAGGTTTCTGATGTTGCACAGCCTGCAGATGCAATGATCTGCCACGGCGGAATAAACTGGTTCGTAGAAAAGGGCACTTTCCCCGGTATTTACAACCTTATCAACGATGCTGCACGCACAAGAGGGTTCGGTGATTTCTATATGTATCACCTCGTGGCTTCTGGTAGAGTGGATGCTGTGATTGAAGCGGCAATTAGTATCTGGGATATCGCTGCAATCACTGTTATTGTGCGAGAAGCAGGTGGGATGGTGACGGATATACAGGGGCAAGCCATCACGAAAGACACTGCTTCACTGATTGCAACGAATGGGCTCCTGCATAATACAATCCTTGATTATTTTAGTGAAGAATAATGATGTGAATTCGTAAAATGTTGTCAAATATATTTGGGTACATTCTCTTCACCACACGGCTCGGTGCATCTCGGACAAATCAATGTCCCGACCAAAGGATGCAACCATATCAACCATCTTTCCTTGCTGGAATATGCAACCATAGGACCGCAGTGGAGTTTCATATATACTTCCTTCAGTAGTTTTCCATGCACGTGTTGCTGTGATCTCTGCCTGCACTGATGCAATGATTTCCATCGGATCTTCATCTGGTACTATCGGATCATGGATCAATCCTTGTGGACGGTGTTCCGAAGGGTCGTCCCATTTTGCATATCCGATAATTCTCTTTCCACGGTGTAGGACACGATACTGCTTCATATTGAACTGATGTATCCCAATAACTTGAGAATTCCAAAATACAGGAAAATTATGAGTCCCCCAACACCTTTTAAGTTCATGTAAGATATTGAAGTCTTCTTGCACGACCGCTCTCCATTTAGGTTGAGAGGAATTGAGACGAGCTGGGAGTTCTGTTCGTAACTCTCTGGTAACCTTTTGATATCCAACTTTTTGATACATTTGATAAGCCTCTGCAGTCTCAACATATAGAATGCTTCCTCTATAACCTCTTCTTTCAAAGTATACGTTTAGATCCCGCATCAAGCGGGTTGCAATACCTTGTCGGCGCATATCTGGAGCAACAAATACAAACGTCACCAAACCAAAATCTTGGATTCTTCCTTCAACAAATAGCGAAGTTCGTGAACCAAGTACATGTCCAACAACTCTTTGCCCAACAATTGCTAAACGAATTCCTTCTGGCTCAAGGGATGAACTGTTAAACTTTTTTCGGTAATAGTCTTCATTGCATTGTTCAGCTGGCACTAACAACTTCAGAACAGCGTCATCATCACCGGGCTGCCAATGTCTATATGTAATTGTATTACGCATGAGTCCTCTAAAGTTTGCAAAGTAGTTCTCATTATTAACGCCTAAACGGATGCACTTTTTCGGCTACTCGGAGGATAGTTTTGTGGATAATGTGAATAATTGAAGCATTTCGTTTTGAATGTAATATCGGAAAATTTAGCTTCCAATGCCTTCCCATAAAAATACTTGGCATTGAACCATTCCAGATTTTGTTTGACACCTATAGGTTGAATCGGTAAAATGTTAGAAAAATCCTAAGAAATTTTGTAGAAAGAATTTCTACGCTAAAGGAGTTGAATGAGATGAAATCAGTAATTCTATCTACCATCCTATGTGTTCTCTTTGTCTTTTCAGCGAAAGGAGATTTTTTTCCAGAGGATAATAGCGACACCTTTGGACTGAAATATGGAGAATCTATCGCAGGCATGCCGCCGAGCACACCGAAAATTGATGGAAAACTTAACGACTGGCAATACGCTGTCTGGGTAGTCTTCGACTCAGAAAAGGAACTGCTTCGGGGTAAGGGGATATGGAAAGGAAAAGATGACCTCACGATGACATGGTCAACTATGTATGATGAAGACACATTTTATTTTGCTGCCGCAGTCCGGGATGACGAATTTACGCCAGCAGCGAATCCCGCTGAGTCTTGGAAAGGCGATACGATTTTCTTGTATATTGATTGGGAAAAAGTGGGTGCCGGACAACCTGCATGTAAACCCAACTTTGCGCTTATCAAAAATAAAGCGCATATTACTGACTATAGCGCGGTGAAAAATGCAGATCTTCCTAACTCCGATATTGCCATTGTTCCAACACCCGAATTGGGAAAGGGCGGCATGATTTACGAAGTCGCCATGCCGTTTAAATGGCTTACAAAAGTGAAAATTGAACAAGGAGACGAAGTCGGGTTTACACCTGGCTATGAGGAAGGCGTTGATGACCTTGAAAAGAAGGGTGGTCTCGTTTTCATGGATTGGCACGGTTTGAATCCAGACGATTCAGCCAATCTTGGCGTTCTTAAGTTTCAAGGACCGCTTGCTGTTAATTCAACTGGAAAGTTAGCGATTACTTGGGGACAATTGAAGCGATTCGGACGATAAAATTTGGTTTGACATTCTCTATCAATAAGTAGTAAACTATGCATTCGTAGATACCTTCAGCGGGTTTTGTAAAAGTATTACGCACACCTTGTATGATGTCTGAAAAAGAGCGGAAACCAGAAGAACTTTTTATCCAACTGCTTGAAAAAGCCGATAGTTTATTAACCCGGTGGCAAATGCCCGTAGTTCAATCGTCAAGTGAGGTGTTTGACGATTATATAGCCTTTCGGTGGCGACAGCAAAATGGCACAGGACAGATTATCCCTGTTAAACATCCACACCTTGTTGATACTACGGATTTAATTGGTATAGATACACAGTGTAAGGCATTGGATAGAAACACACGGCAGTTCCTACAAGGATTACCGGCAAATCATGCGCTACTATGGGGTGACCGTGGCACTGGAAAATCTTCTCTGGTGAAAGCGATGTTGACCCGTTATGCTGATGATGGTCTTCGGTTAATCGGTATTAGTAAAGAGGGGTTGGTCCATTTACAGGAAATTACGGAATTGTTGTGGGAACGGCCGGAACGTTACCTTCTTTTCTGTGATGACCTTGCTTTTAGCGAAAACGAACCGGAATATCGTGAATTGAAAGCAATGTTGGAAGGTGGGATTTCCGAATGTCCCGATAACATCCTTATCTATGCAACCTCTAATCGTCGGCATCTGATGCCTCGGCAGGTGAGCGAAAACCAATATCCCCAGAACGAAGAAGACGAACTTTATCCACGCGAGGCAACAGAAGAAAAAGTCTCATTAAGCGACCGTTTTGGATTAAGGCTCGCTTTCTATCGAATTTCGCAGCACATCTATTTACAGATTGTTTCCCATTATGCCAAAAAACGAGGTATCTCTATACCGACAGAGGAATTACACCGTGCAGCATTGGAATGGGAAGCATCATCCAGTGGACGTTCCGGTCGAGTCGCATTTCAGTTTATTAAAGACCTCGCCGGACAATTAGCACTTACTGATATTGGATAGTAAATTCTCGGACATAGAATCAGCAGATTCTATAAAATAGGAAGGTAAGTTTATGAGCGACCTACAGACACAGCAGTACCTCTTCGATGTGCAAGGCTACTTAGTAATTGAAGATGTCTTGGATTCTGATGAGGTTGCAGAACTCAATCAACGAATTGACGATCAAGAACTTCCCATACCGGGGAAGGTACAACGATTTGGAAGTGCACCGGACGGGGCAGGTTTCTTACAGTGGGGTAAATCGTTTTGTAATTTACTTGACCATCCGAAGATAATGGAAGTTCTCCGCTTCCGATTAGGCGACTGCTTTCGGCTTGACCGAATTTACGGTATGTATATGCGGGAGGGTATGCCGAGAGGTGGATTGCATGCTGATTACGGTGCTTCGTCACCTACCTCAAATGCGAAGGAAGGAGAATATTACGCATTTCGAGATACCGAAATCACCAATGGTTTTGTTGTGGTAACATGGAATTTGGCAGATACTGGTCCCGAATATGGTGGATTTTGCTGTATCTCCGGCAGCCATAAGAGCAATTATAGACTACCGCGCGAGATTGCTGCAGCACCAGAACAATCATCTTGTGTAACGATTCCAAACGCTCCTGCTGGATCAGCGATTCTGTTTTCTGAGGCACTGACACATGGCACTGCTGCGTGGAATGGAAAGCATCAGCGGCGATCACTTTTATATAAATATTGTGTTTCACACATGGCGTGGACATCCCGGCGCGTGGCACAACCGGAGGGAATAGAATTAACGGAACGGCAACAGATTCTCTTTCGTGAGCCAGCAGATCCGTATCGGCATTTTCCATCGTTATTTTGAAGTTGAGACGTGAGCAAACAACGGATATAATAATTTTCAATCCGTTACTTTATCGTGAATCTAAAAATTTGTACAACTACAAACACATAAAAATGGAGGTTTTTATGAACAAACGATCTATCGCATGCCTAACACTTATACTGTTTTTAGGCTGCATAATTTTAATACAAACCGTGAATGCTGTTCCAAAAAATGGAACAGTGCGCGTCAGCGGTGACAATACCTGGGTTGTTTTTGTAAACGGAGAGAAGGTTGCAGAAAACGGAAATTGGCAGCAACCAACCGTCAGCGAATTCAAATTGGACAAAGGTTTTGCTGTAATTGCAGTCTATGTGCACGATGCGGAACCGGGAGCTGCTGGCAAAGGCGGTTTCCTCGCTGACATTATTCTTGACGATAAACCCGAATACATCGGCACAGGTGAAGAAGGTTGGCGTTGTGATACTGGCAAACCCATTGCCCAACGAAATGATGGTTGGGAAAAAGTAAATTTTGACGACAGTAAATGGGAAGATGAACTTGAAATTTATGAAAAATTCGGAGCAGGTATCTGGGGATTTGGTGCAGGTACGATGCGTCAGATTTTGAAAGATCCGGATTGTGAAGCAAATTGGGTCTGGTGCGGTCCAAACGACGCAGAAGATGATATTTATTTCCGTTATACTATCGGTCAACTCCCCGTTGAACCTAAGGATAAACTCACTACATCGTGGGCACGAATTAAGGGTAATTCTATGTAAATTTCTATATGGTAGGCGTGGTTGTCCTACTACCATATTTACTACTCTTTCAAACTACAAACAAGGAGAATTTTATGAAGAGATTTTTTGTTTTAGCAATTTTGGTATTCTGCCTCACTGCCACAAGTTTATGGGCAGCTAAACTCCGCATTAATGGCGATAACACCTGGGTCGGTTTCATAAATGGCGAAAAGGTAGCCGAAGGCGATAACTGGCAGGTCGCAACTGTTACAGAATTTGAAATGCCTGACGGATATGCTGTCATTGGAGTCTATGTTCACGACGCAGAACCGGGTGCTTCAGGGCGCGGTGGCGCGTTGTTTGATGTGATCCTTGATGATGGCACCTATATACCTTCTAATGATACGTGGAAGGCAGATGCAGGTGCTCCTCTTGCAGAACGCAATGACGGTTGGGAAAAAGTGGATTTTGACGATAGTGGTTGGGAAAATGCCACGCAGCTCGACCAATTCGGTAGCGGTATATGGGGATTCGGTGCTAACACAATGCGTGAAACTTTAAAAGACCCTGATTCAACTGCATTTTGGGTTTGGGCAGGTCCCAATGATGGTGAGGATGATGTATATTTCAGAAAAACTGTCGGGGATTTACCAACGCCTGTTGACCCTCAAGGAAAAATTACTACGACTTGGGGTGCATTGAAAGCTGCAAGGTAAGGGATTTTACATTTAGGGAACGGTGTTTGTACCGTTCCCTAAATACAATAATTTACGACCAATATTCCTCACATCTACTTTTCTGACTGAATAACCTGTGCAATCAGGTGGAAAACAAGTTCAATATCGGCTTCTTCAAGGCATGAATATGCTACCCGCAATTCGGTGTTGCTCAGTGCGATTGTGCCAATGCCATGTTCATCAAGAAGCGTTTGCCGCACCTTTTCAGCATTCCCAGACTTGAGACATAGACAGATAAAATAACCCGCATGGTTTGGATATACATCCCAAAGATTTGCGTGCCGCACATCAGCGGTAACTTGTTTGACTTTTAATGCTCGCGCCTTAAGAATCTCATAATTGTGCTGTTTCTGTTCAGTATAGTCCGGTGCCTTCATCGCTTCAAGAATAAGCGTTTGGGAAATCTGTGCGGCACCTGAAGTATCTGTCCTAATGAGTCCGCTTAACTTTCCTTCAATCGGTGGTATTACCTCATCTGGAAGTCCGAAAGTCAAAAAACCAACGCGCAAACCCCATGCGTATTCCTCTTTAGTTGCACCGTCAATTTTTACTGGAATAACTTTGGGATGGCATCCCACTAACATACCAAAAATAGATTCCTGCATTACCTCTGCATCATACCAAAAACCTGCGTAGGCATCGTCTACCATTACAAGGATACTGCGTCCGGTATCAGCGCATGCTACAAGTGCGTCCGATATTTGTTGCGCTTCGGTACGGGTAACAGCATATCCTGTCGGATTGTGCGGAAAATTTAGGAGAATCAACAGCTTGCCTGCAGTAGTCTCAGAGAGTGTCTTACTAAATCCGATGATGTCAAAACGTTTGTCAGTGTTAAAGAACGGATAGGTTTGGACATCCGCTTCCGCCTTCGTCTGAAAGATGAGTCTATAATTTCCCCAAATTTTGTCTGGAAGAATGAGTGTATCACCCTTATTGACAAAGAGATCTGCAAGCAGACTGAAACCGTGCGTCATACCATTTGTCACAATAGGGAGGCTAAACGTTGCTTCGGCAAGTAAAGGGTTTTCAGTGCGAAGGTGAGTTTGCCATATCTCTCGCAATTCTGAATTGCCGAGTATGGGCGCGTACCCGAAAATACTCTCAGGAGAAAGTTCAGGCACTAATTGGTGAGAAACGTCTAAGTGCATTATCTTATTGTTTTCCAATGCGACTGCGCGTGTCGCATTAAAACGATCCGCCTTTGCATTTGCTTCAGCGCTTTGGCTTAAGATACCTTTTGGCAGATAGATACGTTTTCCTAATTCGGAGAGTAGTTTGTAAACTTCTGGAACAGTGCTACGAATTTGTTCATTTAATTCAATTGCTAACGGATTTAAGTCTTGCATATTTTTTTTATGTGTGTAAACTATAGTAAAACAAGGTGCCTGAATGAGGAATCATGGGTGAATCGGACATTATGCAATAATTGTGTACAGAGGGTAATTTAATGTCAACTAAATTTTGCTAATATCAGTTTAAAATAACAAGTAGTTGTATTATCCGAAATAAGGTGGAGGTTGGACATTTCAGTTATGAAATCATTTCTTAAAGGTCTAAGCATATTTTTATTTATTGCCATAATCATCGGTTTCTGCTTCTGTGTCTATATTCTACAAGCACCTCCTGTTGCAAAGCCAGACCCACCGAAGTTACAAGTCCACACGCGCACAGCATTACGCAGCAGACCTACCGTCAACTCAAAACCGATTGTATATACAAAAGATGTCTACCGTTTTAGTATTGATCAAATATTTATTAGTAATTTAAATACTGGTCTACTTTCAAACGAATTGTTGTTTAGTATCGCTCTGGGGCAACGGACGCTGTATAGTGCTGAACTATTAGACAGTGAATTAAAAACCGTATTTAATTGGCAGAAAATGTTCGCAGATTCAGAGACAGAAATTCGCTTAAGTTCAAGGGCACCAACAACAAAGGTATTGATAAGTGGAAAAGATTGGTTTCTTACAGATAGTAATGGGGCAGGTTTTACCGTCCAAAAAAATGGGAATGCACTTGACATCTATCTACCTAATTTACAGGAAGCATTTGAAAACAATAAGAACACACTCTCCGCAGATGTAGAACTCTCTATTGAAAAAATAGGAAAACAGTGGTTGATAAAAGATAATCAGTCTCTGCAGGTGTATGAAATTAGAAATGGCAAAAAGAAATTGGATGTATTTCAACAATCTAAGTATCCTATTCATACGTTTCTGTTTAATGCTGATTTAGCAGCCATAACTGCCTTAACCGAAGGAGACTTTTCTAAAGACTTGCGCGACGGATTTGTGCTTCAGAGAATTCCGTTGTCGCGAAATGCTAAACTGACAGCTCGTGAAGAGGGTGTCAGTTGGGGAGTTACCGACGGTTCCCAAAAATATAATATCCAAAATGAGGAGGGTTGGTTAAAAGTCTACCTTGATCTTGAAAGTAGATGGCTTCTTCTCGGAGTCAATGACAGTATCAAAGGGTGGGTTCAGCGTGAACGCGGCACTATTTTCTTGCCACCCGAACCAATACTCAGTTCCCGCCAGCAACTTAAAGTAAAATTGTCCGCATTCCTTGATGGATTAAAAGAAAGAGTTGGGATTTCCAAGCAACCCGATCAAGTCCCAAATGCTGAACTTCCTTAATGTGTTCTTGCGGTTCCGTATTCACGAACAGACTAAACACTTCCTTACCACAGAGCAAGAAGCCATTATTATTAGACATCGTTTTAATTATGAGTGGTAATTGGTCTAACCAAAACTAAAGTTCGTAGGTCGGGTAGAGCGCAGCGAAACCCGACAATATCAAGATTTCAAGGCAACTTAGTGGGTTTCACAAGGAAATCACTGGAACAGTTCCAGCATGTTCTGAAGTATCTCAGTCCTAACATGTCGGGTTTCGCTATCGCTTCTATCCGACCTACTATTTTACCATTGAGCAAGAAGCATTATTATTGTATTCACCGTGAATAATAGTCTAAAAAAATGAAAATTCTTTTCCTATCTCCTACCGTACCGTATCCGCTCACTGACGGTGGGCGTATTCGTGTATTCAACCTACTCAAACAGATTGCAAAAAATAATGATGTAACGCTACTTGCTCTTGAAACACAGCCGACAGACGCCGAGAGTATTACACACATACAAAACTTAGGTATTAAAGTTCACCTTGTCCCAAATTCGTCAATGCTTCCACGTATTTCATTCAAAACACTCTTCTCCGCATTTTTCAAAAGACAACCTATCACTGTCGCCCGTTACAATGTTCCTGCTTATCGTGAAAAATTAAGGGAATTGTTGTCAGCAGAAACCTTTGATCTCGTTCATTATGAGATGTTTCATATTGCTCAATTTTATTTTGAAACAGACCTACCCCGTGTGCTTTCACAACAAAACGTTGATTCCGCTATTTGGCGCAGGTTACAAGGCGAAACTTCTAATCTGTTCTATAAGTTTGCTTATTGGACTCAACAGATCGCATTTCAACGTTATGAGCGTGTGATAAGTCCTCAGTTTGATGCTGTCACGTGTACGTCTGATATTGATGCTGCTGTTTTTCAACAACACTGTGCTAAAGACATCGTAAAGGTAATTCCCAATGGGGTGGATATTACGCATTACCACCCAGATTTCACATCTGAAGCACCGGCGCACCTAATCTATATCGGCAGCATGGATTGGTATCCGAACGAAGATGCCGTTTCATTTTTCGTTGAAGAGGTGTTGCCGCAGATTCAGAACAGTGTACCTGATGCCAAATTTTCGATTGTTGGGGGGAATCCATCGGCGCGTGTCCAAAAGTTAGAGAATAGAGAAGGTGTTGCTGTCACAGGACGTGTTCCTGAGATCAAACCATATTTCGCAGAAGCAACAGTTTTCGTCGTGCCTTTACGTATTGGAAGTGGAACGCGCCTAAAAATACTTGAAGCGATGGCAATGGGAAAGGCAGTTGTCTCTACGACAGTTGGTGCTGAGGGGTTGGCTCTCCGAGATGGTGAAGAGATATTTATTGCTGATGAACCGAAAGCATTTGCGGAGGCAGTCACTCAATTGCTCACAGACTCATCGCTGCGCCAAAAGATTGGTGAAAATGGGCGCGCGCGAGTAGAACAAGATTATGATTGGCGGAATATTGGCAAAAAACTGCTTGCTGTCTATGAATCGGTTATAAACAAATTGTAGGTTGGGTTTCGCTCTTGCTCTACCCAACCTACGGACTGATTAAGTTGTTTGCCATCCACAGTTTAGGATGAATTTTCAGCTTCGCCCTCCGCCGCAGCTTGGCGTTCCAACTCTCCACGCCATCCAAGGACCATTCCAGACTTGATATGATTAATATCAAATCCAGTATATCGATCTTCAAGCGTGTCACCGAGTTTTTGAGTTGCTGCCCAGCGGTCCCATGTGGTTTTCATCCATTCATGTGGTAGTGCCTCTCTCACAGCAGGGTCAAGCTGCCATGCGTGTCGCACGTCTGCCACGGAAGGTTCTTCGGTGGGTTCACCGGACCATTTTGACCAACCGATTGACAATGTGTTACGTTCCCGTTCAGGGACGGTATGACCAGTATGGATGGTAGCACCATTCCGGATGAGTGCTTCCCCTGCCTTCAGTCGAATCGCGACTTGATCGGGCAACGGGTCGCTACCGTTCCAACTGGGTGTATACGGAACACCTTGGTCTTTCATCGATTTCGGTAGAAGCACATCATGCTCAAAAGGAGTCCGCCATCGGTCATGGCTACCGGGAACAAGTTCGTGGCATTCGTCGTCTGCAAGTGCTAAGAACATGCCTACACCGTTGCGTTCTTCAAGATTCTTTGCGTTATTTTCTCGGATTTCTTTCCAGCGAATTCTTTCTACCTCTTCGGAATATGCTTCAGGACCATCGCCTCGCACTTCACGTTGGGCAAAGTAACTCTTTCCTGTCCCCCACCACGTCACGTCTCTGTGCCAACCGAGTTTATTTTCGTGCGTGCGTGGATTTGCCCACAGTAGAGTTCCTCTGAATGTGAGGTCTTCAGGTTGAAGCCCGTCACACCAAGAAGCAACGAAGTCTAAGAAATCTGTTGAACCGTGGAATTCCGAGAAACTGGGTTCTCCAAAAGCCGGATGAATAATTCCACGAATTGCCCACGGTTGTTCTTGTCCTGTACGGTGGACATACCCTTTTGAACAGTCAATTACATCATACTTGTTTTCAGGGGCACATGCCTCCGTAACACGTCGTCCTGCTTCTCGCAAGATTGGAATCCAAGGATTGTCAACAAAATCATTGATAATAACAAAACCGTGTTCCTTCAAGTGGTCTAAACGTTCTGGTGTGGCGCCGGGTGCTGAGTGTTCAGGATTGAAATCAGCAAAAGCCGGTGCGCGATAGGTTTCCGTTGTCGGTGATTCATTAGCGTCCATTTCATTCCCTCCCTCCAGTGCATGCAAGAATGTTGTTGCACCGAAGTCAGTTAAATGTAAAAGTGGTAAACCGAACTCAATCTTTGTTATCAAAGGTATCAGAATTATGACATTAAATTGTATATTTGTCAAATTTGCCGTATCTATTTATCCCGAAAAAGCCACTTGACAAATCCAAGGAAAAGTGATAGAATTAAATCCTAAAGATATAGAGAGGATAGCAGTATGGCATCACAAAACGAATTAAAGTCAATGTTAGACGCACCCATTGCTTTAGCACCGAATACGTATTTACATTTTTACAACGGAGGGAAACTCCGCGCTGAATTTATGGGCGAACCCGATCCGAAAGATGATTACTACTCAGAAGAATGGATTTTTTCTACAAACAGAGCAATTACACCGGGCAGAGATAATCCACCTGACAAAGGTTTTAGCCGAGTACAACTGCCGAATGGAGAAGAATCCTTACTAAAAGAATTATTAGACGCATTCCCAGAAGAGACTCTGGGTAGCGCGCATGTCGCAAAATTTGGCACTGATTTAGGTGTGCTTCTCAAGATTTTTGATGTGGGAGAAGGTGCACACATCCCTATCCACTGGCATCCGAATCCAGACTTTTCTAAGGAACATCTTAACTCGCCTTTCGGGAAAAATGAAGCATGGATATTGATCGGCACGCGTCCCGGCGCGAAAGCATGGATTGGTTGGAAAGAGGCGATAGAAAAAGCCGAATTTCGCCGTCTAATGGAAGCACAAGATGTAGAAACTCTGCGAAGTTTGATGCACGTCGTCGAGCCCAAGGTTGGAGAAGTCTACTTCTTACGTACACCGATTGTCCATTCACTCGGCACTGGTCTTTGTGTGCTTGAACCGCAAGAACCTACTGATTGGAACATCCTTGCTGAATGGGAAGGATTTCCGTATGATAAAGAGGACGGACATCTCGGTCTTGGTTGGGATTTAGCGGTAGATGCAGCTGAATTTGATAAACTCGAACTTGACTATCTCAACAATTATATTCGACGTACACCTGAACTCGTGAGAGCAGAAGGTGATAACCGCGAAGACCGTATCGTGCCAGAAGAGGCATCACAATACTTCGGATGTTCCCGTTTGACGGTGAATTCTACGCTTAGTATGCCAGCAGATAAAGGGTTTTATGCGCTCGTTACACTTGGTGGCGAGGGTGTTCTGCGTGGTGACTTTGAAGATGTTCCACTTAAGCGCGGTAAGTCTGTTTTCATTCCACGGTGCTTGTCCAGTTACGTCATCGTTAGTAATGGAGACACACCGATGGAGGTAATCTGTTGTTATCCACCAAACCTTTGAGAAGTATTTGGCACACGCTGTAGGTCTAACAAAAAAGTAGTAGCAACACACCGTGTGATGCAATAGTAGCGCGCAATGTTAGATTTTAAACCCCCTAAACCCAATATAACTGTAATTAAGGTTGCGCAAGCACTTGTGCCTCTTGCCAACCGATTATTTTTGAAGGGGTTAACGATTGACATTGATGCAGAGTCAATTACCCAATTAAAATCTATTCATGGAAATCCTACGGTAATAGTGCCAAACCATGCGGCATCCGAAGATCCTGCCGTAGTCTTTCTATTGTCGAAACGGTTATCTCAGCCATTTTATTACATGGCAGCATGCGAAATCTTTGACAAGGGGAAACTCGGTGGAATCCGTAGTTTTGTAATGCAGCGGTTGGGTGTGTACTCAGTTGTGCGAGGCACAGTGGATAGAAATGCTTTCCGAATGACACGCCAACTCTTATGTGAAGGAAAATGGCCGCTTGTCATCTTTGGAGAGGGAGAAATATCACACCAGAACGACACTGTCATGCGCTTTGAAAGAGGAGTCACACAACTCTGTTTCTGGGCTTTGGACGATATAAAAAAAGGGGACATCGACAAACCGCTATATGCTGTGCCAATCGGTATTAAATATCGCTATACAGAAGATATGTGGAATTCCATTGATACGGCACTCACAGAATTAGAGCGAAATATTCTCCCACTTGCATCACGCACGCCAGCAGAACGGTATCAACGATTGAGACGTATCGGTATTGCAGTCCTGAAAACACTTGCCGATGAATACCAATTCAAAGTGGAAGCGACTGCCTCCCTCAATGAGCAAATTCAAGGACTCAAGGAACAGATATTGTCACACGCAGAAAAAATTATGGGTATTTACTCTGACAACGATGTGCTCACCCGCGTTCGTGCTTTGAGAAACATTGTTGATGCTGAAGTTTATAGAGATGTTGATGAAATGACAGAGTATGAACGCAAAATACACGAAGAACAACTCCAAAAATTTCAACAATTTTATCCAGACTTGAATCGGTTAGTCAATTTCATAGCGATTTCGGACGGGTATGTCGCTGAAGAACATTCCCCTGAACGCTATCTTGAAGTGATATTCAGGTTGGAAAAAGAGGTTTTTGGTACAGCAAAGATGCGGGGGCCGCGCGTCGCTTCAATCCGCGCTGGTGAACCGAAAAATCTTATGGAGTATTACGATACCTATAAATCGCAAAAAAAAGAGACAGTTGAGCAAATAACGAATAAATTAGAGACAGAAGTTCAAAATTTGGTTACCGGATTATCATAATCTATCTCAGGAAGGAAGGTATCTAAGTCGTTGAGAATTGTAACCCATTCTAACTTTAGATATTTCCAGTTTCAGGACATTTCTTAAATTATTCCTATTAGGAGGAAAACATGGCAAAAAAATTGTCAATTGGAAGTTGGGCTTACGCATTTGGACCTTATGAAGATAACCCCGTCCCGTTCGACGATGTTGTTAAACGGCTCGGAGAACTTGAATTTGACGGGATTGAAATTGGGGCTTTTAAACCGCATATTGACATCAACGATTATCCGATGAAAAGTGATCGAGACGCTGTCAAAGGCTTGATTAGTTATTATGGCTTGGAAGTATCTGGCTTAGCAGCAGATTTCTGGTCACATCCCGGTCCTGCAACGGACGAAGCACAAGAGGATGATAAATACTATAAACTATTCAAAGAGAATCTCCAGCTTGCTCTTGATCTCGGTTCACCTTCAATACGCGTAGACACTGTTACCGATGCTGAAGAAGAAATTGAAGGTGTTGATCGGGAGAAAGCATGGGATCGCATTGTGTCTCTATGGAGACGTTGTGCCCAAGTTGCAGAAGACCACGGTGTTTTGATGCTGTGGGAATTTGAACCGGGATTCATGTTTAACAAACCGAGCGACATTATTAACATGCCAAAGGCTGTGGATCATCCAAATTTCAAGGTTATGTTTGATACATGTCACGCACAGATGTGTGCAACTGTTGGGTCTCGACAGGTCGGTGAAAAGGAAACACTTGGTGATAAAGGGGTGATTGAACTTGCGCGGCAACTCAAGGGAGAAATCGGGCACTTCCATCTAATCGACTCCGACAACTCGCTTCACGATGACCATACCAGTACGCACGCACCCTTCGGAGACGGCGTGCTGGACTTTGACGCAATTATCCCTGTCATCATGGATGAAACCGGATACGATGGGGAATGGTTCTCAATTGATCTCTGTTTCTGGCCAAACGCATGGGATGTTACTGAAGACGCTAAGAAATTCCTTACTCCTTATTTAGAGCGGTATTAAGAATTTTCGAGAGCAGAAATGGCGCGGTTCCAAACCGCGCCTACTAAATTAGGTGGCAGCCGTGAAGAGAGGAAAGAAGCCGAAAAAACGGAAGCGAGGTGCGGCATCTCGCGCACGGATACGAGAGAATCTCGCGTGGGAACGAGCCAATGAAATTTATCGGCAGGAACGAGAGCGCAAACTGCAGCGACTCAAGGAACTTGAAGAAGAAACTCGCGAATGCTATGAACGTGTAGTTGAGAAATATACACTGTCAAACGCAGATCGGAACGAGTTAGAGCGAGAGTGGAAACTCGGCTTAGCTGTCATCGCTGATTACGAAGACGCAACGCCAGAAGATCTTCTTGACCTTGATATACTCTCTTATGATTTGGAGCCTATTGATAAACTTTCAGAGGAATGGGGAATCACAGAAGCATATTGGCGAGCCAGTTTTGATTTATTAAATGCCCTGGGATTGTCAATGATTAAAATTGATGAAGCAGGAAATATTAACGGAGAGATAGTCGGTTTTTAAAGATGATCGAAATAAACAGAACAGTAATTATTTCGAGTTTAAAACATCTTACGACTCATAGAGTAATAAATGCTTAACCTGCGCTCATTAGATTCCTTGCTTGAACTTGCTTTTACAGAGGATATCGGTATTGGTGATATTACTACTGAGTCTACTGTGCCACCTTCTCAAAAAGGTATAGGTATACTTCAGGCAAAGAGCGAAGGTATTGTTGCTGGCCTCCCTGTTGCTGAACAGACTTTTAGGAAACTGGATGAGACCCTGATCTTTCGTGCTTTGGTAGAGGATGGTGATGTCGTTACTGCAGGTATGTCTATTGCTGAGGTTCAAGGCAGCGCGAAAACAATTTTAATCGGAGAGCGAACTGCTCTCAACTTCCTTCAACGCCTCTCTGGCGTAGCAACGTTAACGTCAAAGTTTGTCAAAACAATCGCAGACTACGATGTGAAAATTGTTGATACCCGGAAGACAACTCCAGGTTGGCGTGCACTTCAGAAATATGCAGTCCGCGTTGGTGGTGGACACAATCATCGCTTTGGACTTTACGATGGCATACTAATTAAGGATAACCACATTGTCGCAGCTGGGGGGATACATAACGCCGTTAAACGAGCGAAGGAAGCTGCCCCGCATACCGCAAAAATTGAGGTTGAGGTCGAAACTATTGAACAGGTCAACGAAGCACTTGATGCTGGCGTTGACATTTTACTTTTAGATAATATGTCGCTTGATATGATGCAACAGGTTGTAAAATTAGTTGCCAACCAAGCGGTGACAGAAGCCTCAGGTGGTATAACTTTGGAACAGGTTCAAGCTGTTGCCTCTACAGGTGTTGACCTCATTTCTGTTGGTGCCTTGACACATTCGGCAATGCCGCTGGACATCAGTTTAAAGTTAACACTTGTTGAGAAATAGAATGCTCACGTTTGAATAACACTCCTAAAACGCATATAACAAAGGAAATTAGATCGTTATGCATGCCCCTATGAGCCGCGATAAAATGATTCGCGGTGTTATTCTTTTTACGTTATTTACGTTGGTTGGGTTATTAATCATCTTTTTGGGGTTCGACACACAAAAAAGTATAGAAAACAAGACAGAAGATTTAATACAAGTATTCCTCGGATTGCGGTTTGAATTTCTGATCGGTGCATGCGTGTGCATGTTCCTGGATTGGTTGTGCGGTGGTCTCCGATTTCACATTTTTATTCGGATCGTAGCCCCTACGATTAAATTTCGGGATAGTTGTCGCGCTATTTTGGCAACAACCTGTGTATCTGCTATTACACCTTTCCAGACTGGAGGAGTCGGTCATCTCTATATTTACGCACGATCTGGGGCACCACTATCAGGTGCGATAACAGCGGGTATTGCAGCCTTCCTTTCTACGTTAATTATCTTGTTTCTTTCTGCAAGTGGTATACTCTTGTTAGATCCGGAATGGATCCCGAAGGGGACGACATGGATAAGTCTATTTAGTTTTCTTATATTCGGTTTCGTATTTATTACGTTCCTTCTACTGCTTTTTAAACCAGAAATCGTCTCTCGTATTTTTTATTGGCTTTCTGATCGAGTGGGAAAATGGTTTAAACCCATTGCTCCTTACTTAGAACGGGCAAAGCTGAAAGTAGAACAAATTACGACTGAACATAGGACTTTTGCCAGAGATCTTCTCCAAAATCACAAATGGACTTACCTTTTTAGTTTAGTTCTTACTTGTGGATTCTTCGCTGCACGTATTGTCGCTGCCTATTTTGTAATCAGAGCATTTAATGTTAATGAACACGCCTCACTATGGGACCTGTGTATTGTTGAATTGTTGTATAATTTTGTTGTATTATTTATGCCAACGCCTGGAGCAAGTGGGTTTGCAGAAGGCACAAAAAGTGTATTAATGAAAAGTCTTATTTCTGCGAAATTTATTACACCGTTTGTGTTGCTGAACCGATTTTTTAGCGTCTATTGCGGCGTGATTGCTGGTGGTATTGTAATCGCTTTACAATTGACTAAGGATTTTAAAAAAAGTAAAAAGGATATAGCCAAAACTGCTGTGTCACAGACTTGAGTTCGCCTAATAGCAAAACTCAAGGATAAAAGGACAGAACTGTGTAAATGGCTATCAGTTATCGGTTTTCAGTAGTCGGTAAAGAATGTATGTTATCATATACTCTTGACCGATAATCTATTATCATTGATACTTTACCCGAAAGGAGAATCATGGCAAATAGTATTGAAAAAGTTGATCCTAAAACTACAAAACTTGGTTGGATTGGGACTGGTGTGATGGGTCGTTGGATGTGTCAGCACTTAATGGACCTTGGATACGGCATGACTGTCTACAACCGCACTAAATCTAAGGCACAACCTCTGATTGATGCTGGTGCTACATGGGCAGATTCACCGAGTGAAGTCGCATCTACTTCTGATGTAATCTTTACCATCGTTGGATTTCCACCCGATGTACGTGAGGTATATCTCGGTGATAGCGGTATTCTGAATGGAGCAAAAGATGGAAGCATCGTCGTAGATATGACGACAACTGAACCGTCTCTTGCACAAGAGATTTACGCTGAGGCTAAGGAACAAGGTGTTGCCTCTGTGGATGCGCCTGTTTCAGGTGGGGATGTCGGTGCGCGAGAAGCACGTCTCTCTATTATGGTAGGCGGCGACGAAGCCGCCGTGCAGGCAGTTATGCCGCTCTTCTCTGCTATGGGCAAAAACATTGTTCATCAAGGTGGTGCGGGTGCGGGACAGCATACCAAAATGTGTAATCAGATTACTATCTCTGGCACAATGATTGGCGTTTGTGAAGGTTTGATCTATGGTCACAAAGCGGGTTTGGATCTGGAAACGATGTTATCCTCAATCAGTGGTGGGGCAGCTGCCTGCTGGTCGTTAGATAACTTAGCACCGCGCGTTCTTAAGCGCGACTTCGATCCAGGCTTTTTTGTGGAACACTTCATCAAAGATATGAGTATCGCTTTGGATGAGGCAAGAAAAATGAACCTGAGTCTCCCAGGGTTGGCATTGGTGCATCAACTTTATACTGCTGTGCAAGCACAAGGACATGGACGTTTAGGCACACAAGCCTTACTGCTTGCGTTAGAGCAGATGTCTGGGACAGAAGTAAATTAACCTATAAGTGTCAACTTAAGGATATATCCCATTGTTGGAGTGAATCAACGCAGCATGCGCTTTTGGCATGCTGCGGGTTTTCAACCCCGATGAATACCATACGTGTATTCATCGTTGATTTGGATTTTAACTACTTAAATCTCAAATATCGGGCTTACAAAGCCCTCCAACAAGAAATCAGGCACTAAATTGTCACCTATGGGATAGAAGTAAATTAACCACACCATACTGTCGGACAACTCTCGGCAGTTGGCATTTAGTTTTTAGAAAGAGGTTATCTCTTTTCCTATAGTTGACTGCCAACTATCAAGAATTTCACCCAAAACAGTTCTTAGGATTTCAAACGTATCGGTCCAATGAAACACATGTGTACATCATCACCAGCAGGTTTCACTATAAGGAAATTATGCTCACCCTCAAACTCTAAAACGACAGATTCCGCTTCAATATGTGCGAATATCTCTATTAGTCTTTGAGCATCCAAACCGATTCGTACGCTTCCTGTGCCAGACTCTACCGCAAGTGTTTCATGCGCTTCACCAAGTTCAGGTGTCTCGGTTGAAATTCGAATCTGTTCGGGATCTATCTCAAAACTGATAGCGAAACTTTTTGGATTTGAAAGTAAAGCCACGCGGCGTGTTGCACGCAAGATTGCTTCCTTTGATACAACCGCGCGCCCCTCAGAAGACTCTCGAATCACTTTTTGGTATGGTTGATATTCACCTTCTATCAAACGTGTTGTCAAGGTAGCATTGCCATCGGCAAATAGAAGTTGATTCTTGGCATGTATAATCTTCACTTCAGGAGAATTTTCAAAAACACGAGCAATTTCCCTGACAGCCTTCAGTGGTACGATGATTCCATCAACATCTTCGGATGTCCTAATAGGTTGACAATGCGTTAACGCGAGAGAATATCTATCAGTACCAACTACTACAGTTCTATCTTCAAAGAGGTTGAAATAGAGACCGTTTAGTTGGTACTGAAATTCTTCTGTAGATGCAGCAAACGCCGTTTTGCGGATAACAGCACATAAAGTTTCCCCATCAATAGTAGTGCCTTCTCCGTCAGCAGAAGGGAGTTCTGGAAACTCTTCATCAGAAATACCAATAACCTTGTAAACGCCGTCACCACAAGTGAGTTCTATACGGTCATTTGCGGTTGTAACAAGGTTTATTGTCTCATCGCTGGGTAATTCTCTCACGATGTCTGTCAGTTTTTTAGCAGAAACTGTGATTGATCCCTCTTCAACGATAGTTCCCTCAACTTTGATTCTAATACCGACTTCTAAATCGGTAGCCGCGCATTCAATGTTTCCATCTTGCGCGCGTATAAGGACGTTTGAAAGAATAGGCAAGGTGTTGCGTCCACTTGCCACACCTTGAACAATTTGTAGTGCATAAAAGAGTTCATCTTTTCCAAAAGTAAGTTCCATTCCAATCGCTCCTATTTATTTTTTTAAGTATTAATAATTAGGCTTATGTAACGACATAATGATACAGATATGTCCATCATCACCCACAGGTTTAACAACAAAAGGGGTAAACTCTCCAGAAAATTCTAATATGAGAGATTCCGTTTCAATATGTGCGAATACATCGGTTATGACCCGAGCATCTAAATTGATTTGTGCGCTTCCAATGCCCGATTCCACTGGAAGTGTCTCATGTGCCTCGCCAAGTTCAGGCGTTTTCGCCGAAATTCGAATCTGTTCGGTGTCTATCTCAATAGAGATTGAAAAAAACTTAGGATCCGAAAGCAAAGCGACACGCCGTGTTGCACGTAAGATCGCTTCCTTTGATACTACCGCGCGTCCCTTAGAAGATTCCGGTATGATCGCCTGATATTTTAGATAGTCTCCTTCTACTAATCGTGCCATCAAGGTAGAATTGTCGTCACTAAAAATAATTTGATTATTTAAGTGTGAAATCTTGACTTCAGAGGAATTTACGAAGATTCGCTCGATTTCTTTGATAGCCTTTAGTGGCACAATAAATCCAGTAACATCTTTAAAAACCCTAAGCGGTTCAAATTTTGCAATTGCGAGCATTGGTACGTCTGCCCCAACTACTTCAGTTCTATCGTCAAAAAAGTTGAAATAGAGGCTGTTCACTAAATACCGCGCCTCCTCTGTAGATGCAGCAAATGCTGTTTTATGGATAACAGACCTCAGCGTTTCTCCATCAACGGTTATTCCATCTTTATCGGCAGATGGCAGTTCTGGAAACTCCTCATCGGAAAGCCCGATAATTTTGTAAACACCGTCGCCACAAGTGAGTTCAATACGGTCATTTGCGGTTGTAACAAGGTTTATTGTCTTATTTTCAGGTAATTCTCTGACGATATCCGTCAATTTTTTTGCGGGAACCGTGACTGCTCCTTCTTGTCTGATTGTGCCAACCACTTTGACTCTAATACCAACCCCTAAATCGGTAGCTGCCAATTCAATGTTTCCATCTTGTGCGCGAACCAGAACATTCGAAAGAATAGGAAGCGTATTACGCCCACTTGCCACACCTTGAACCGTCTGTAGAGTATATAAGAGTTCATCTTTTTCAAAAGCGAGTTCCATAGCAATAACCTCTATTTATTCAGATTCGTATTATATTCCTTCTCATAGCTTGCAAGTATTACTTAGGATTCTGATTGTAAAGATGTCTCTATACGCATCGGCATGATGATGCAGATATGTCCATCATCACCTACTGGTTTAATGAGAACCGGGCTTACCTCTCCAGAAAACTCCAGTATTAAGGATTCCGCCTCAATATGTGCCAGTATGTCTGCAAGAACTCGTGCGTCTAAACCGATTCGGACACCGCCTGTACCTGATTCTACAGCAATCGTTTCATGTGCCTCGCCAAGTTCAGGGGCCTGAGCTGAAATTCGAATCTGTTCGGTGTCTATATCTAAACAGACCGTAAAATTTTTTGGATCAGACAACAAAGCGACCCGTCGCGTGGCACGCAAGAAAGGTTCTTTTGGAATAACCACACGGCCCTCAGAAGATTCTGGAATGATCGACTGATAAGGTGGATAATCACCTTCTACCAATCGTGTCGTTAAGGTCGCGTTATCATTGGCAAATAAAATTTGATTCTTGAGCAGTAAAATCTTAACATTGGGGGAATCGGCAAAGGTGCGTTCAATCTCTTTTACAGCCTTCAGCGGTACGATGAATCCGTCCACATCTTCGGACGTTTTAAAGGGAGCACAATGTGCCAACGCCAGGTGCCTGATAGCATCGGTACCAACCACTTCAGTTTTATCTTCAAGAAGATTAAAATAAAGACCATTCAGATAGTATCGAAACTCCTCTCTGGATGCCGCAAATTCTGTTTTGTGAATAATAGAACACAAAGTTTCTCCATCAATCGTTGCCCCGTCCCCATCAGCAGATGGAAGTTCGGGAAAATCTTCATCGGAAAGTCCAATTATTTTATAGACACCATCCCCGCAAGTAAGTTCTACACGGTGATTTGCAGTAGTAACCATGTTAATAGTCTTATCTGGTAATTCTCTAACAATATCTACCAATTTTTTAGCAGAAACTGTGGTTGTTCCCTCTTCTGTGATAGTGCCAGCGACTTTGACTTTGATGCCAACTTCCAAATCGGTAGCTGCTAATTCAATGTTACCATCTTGTGCACGGATAAGGACGTTTGAAAGAATAGGCAAGGTGTTCCGTCCACTTGCGACTCCCTGAACCATCTGTAAGGCATGTAAGAGTTCATCTTTTTCAAAAGCAAGCTCCATTCCAATCGCTCCAATTTCTCTATAATATAAGTAGTTAATAATAAGACTTACGCAATCTATTAGATTTTAATCCAGGACATTTCCAATATATATGTAAGATGGAAAAGTAGTCCCTGAATTTATGCGTAAGCCTGAATAAAAATTAAACAGCGAAATATAAAAGTTATTGTGTTACTTTATGTTTAAAAAGTCCTATTGGTATAAAATAGTTAAAATTACATCCTCTTTCATCTTGACAAACTTCTGATTGTTTAGTATAACATGCTATAGAAAATATATCCATTTAATTTTCGCATCTAACTTCTACAGTTTCAACAGAGACTGTGTCCACAACTTAATCCTCACCTCCCTAAAAGATGTATCAAACTAACGAACAGTCTTCGCGCACGATTACAATACGGGCAGTATTGATTGGTACTGTTTTGATTATCGGCAATAGCTACTGGATCGCTTATGTTGAGATGATATGGCATACAGCTCATCTGACAACAGTCGCTATGTCTGTTAACGTCATGTTTGGCATTTTCGTTATCACAATGCTAAACATGTGGGTTCGTAGTTTAGTACCGAGTGCTGCCCTTACACAGCGTGACCTAATCGTCGTTTACAGTATGCTTGCTGTTGGTAGTGCATTTTCAGGTCATGATTGTATGCCACGTTTGATGGGACTTATTCCGTATGCTTTTCGCTTTGCTACTCCTGAGAATGATTGGGAAGCACTACTTTTTCACCACCTTCCTGAATGGCTTGTTGTTAAACACCCGAAAACGGTCAACGACTTCTATGAAGGTAATGTCAATTTCTTTACTGAAGGATACGTAAACCATTGGATTGTGCCTATTCTTGCGTGGTCAGCGGTTATCTTCCTTTTAATGTTGATCTTTCTGTGTTTGACTTCTTTAATTCGCAAACAGTGGATAGAAAACGAAAAACTTGCGTACCCAATTATACAAATTCCACTTGAAATTACCACAAATCGTCGTATTTTCAGAAGTCGCCTGCTCTGGATAGGTTTTGGTATAGCAATGGGGATAAATCTACTCAACGGGTTACATTTTTTCTTTCCAATATTACCGGAAATTCCCGTCAGAAAATACAACCTTAATATGTACTTCACGCAGAAACCTTGGAACGCTATGGGCAGTACACCCCTTCGGTTTCATCCTTATCTGATCGGTTTCTCTTTTATCCTGCCGTTGGATTTAGCGTTTTCGTGTACATTCTTCTATTTGATGAAGAAAGTTCAATTATTATTCGGAAGTGCAACAGGCGTATCAAAGTTACAAGGTTATCCATTTTTAGGGGAGCAGGGAGCAGGTGCATTGCTTGCACTTCTCGCTATAGCATGTTGGAATGGACGAAAGCATTTTGCTTTAGTGTTATCACAAGCGATTCGACCCGACCGTGCGGCGGCGAAAATTGAAGCAATTTCTTATCGCACAACCTTGATTACATTAGCTTTATCTCTGTTTTTACTCGCGGTTTTCTGTATTCAGGGTGGCATGTCGTTATGGGCTTTCTCCGTTTTCATCGGTATTTACTTACTGATTGTTGTCGGTCTAACACGGATGCGCGCGGAACTCGGTCCACCGATACACGCAATCGGCTATCTAACGCCGCAATACATGATGATTTCACTGCTCGGGACACGACGGCTACGGGCAGGCAACCTTACAATGCTTTCGTTGATGAATTGGCTCAGTGGCGCAAGCTACGCTTCATTCCGTACACATCCTATGCCTGATCAACTTGAAGCGTTTAAACTTGCTGAGCGGACCGGTGTCCGGAACAGAACAATGTTTAGTGTTTTAGTGATTGCAAGCCTTGTTGGTATTCTGTCAAGCCTAATTCTCTATCCTTATGCAATTTATCGGGAGGGTGTGGCTGCAGGTTCTGAGCAGATTCACGCGGGTGGTGCTGATACATACAATTTTCTGTCATCGTGGTTAGTTAGTCCGAAACCGACAGATTGGTTAGCAACGACTGTGCTTGGTGGCACATTTGCGGCAAATTTAGGTATCATGTTTCTGCGATCACGTTTTGTATGGTGTCCTCTCCATCCGGCAGGATACGTAATCGGCGTTGCCCCTGGAACAACCGACGTAATTTGGTTTCCGTTGCTAATTGCTATGGTAACGAAATGGATTATCTTACGGAACGGTGGTATAAAAGCGTATCGACGAGCGATACCGTTCTTTATCGGATTAGTTTTAGGTGAAGCGTTGATGGGATGTTTCTGGCCACTATTGAGTCTAATCTTGCGGTCTGCGGTGTATAGTTGGATTTGATTGTGTTTATGGGGAAGAAGATGTTGAAAACTGATATATGCCGTCTGGATTAACTGAGATTTTTGGCAGGTTGCGGTGTTTTTCAAACCACTGATATCCGATCTGTAGATTTTCCCAGAATTTAATCAATGTTTCTTGAGTTGCATATTTTTTCTTCAAATGTTTGATTGTATCAATATTTAATTTTGTGGGAAAAATGTGGACAGGGATTTTCACTTGACCATTTGATGTCGCTTGCACCGCTAACCAGTAAACTTCTTTGATATAGTCATCGGTGATCGGAATACACCCGACAGTCACGCACCCTCCGTGCAGGAATATATCACCGCCTAAATCACCTTTTTTGCCCAAAATTTGATCAGATCGGTTTGGATAATTGATCCCAAGAGATAAATAGAAGTTGCTTTTAGGATTGAACCTGTCTATATGATAAAAACCTTCCGGAATTTGCAAGTCGCCTTCACGTCTTTTGGGTCCTAAGTTTCCCGATGTGCGGCAGATAGTGTAGTCGCGCACCTTCTTGAAGTTGGAATCTGATGCAGAAAACGTCCAAACTTCTAAAACTTTTTCCTGTTTGAAAACTCGGATAAACAAGTTATGAGGTGGATATACAAGCCCTTGGTCTGCAAAGAGTTTACGGAGTGAACTGTCCTTTTCTAACATTGCTGTGCGGACACGTGGGTATCTTTGCTGTTTATTTTTGAAGGTTGACGGATCTTTTGATTGACAAGAAAATACCATAGCAGAGATGAAGAAGATGACAATGTGCTGTTTCATATTATCCTTCTTTTGAGACATGTGTGAGTATAACATTAATTTAGGATGTTTTCAAGAGCAGCGTTTAAAATTGACAGTACAAGGATGATGTGGTATGCTGATGTCGTAATATAGACTGAAGTTTAAGATGCCTAAATTGAAAGAAAGGTAAACGAATGAATCCACAATTACCTGATGCACGAAATGAAAACATATTAATCCACGTCGGTGGTGAATTACTGCCTCGCGAAGATGCGAAAATATCTGTGTTTGATAGCCTTGTCCAAGGAGGAGATGGTGTATGGGAAGGTTTACGTATCTATAAGGGCAAGATTTTTGCGCTGGACCCACACTTAGACAGACTGATAGACTCCGCACATGCAATGGCGTTTGGAGAAATTCCCTCCCGCGATGAAATTAAAACTGCTATATTTGAGACACTGCAAGCCAACGGCATGCGTGATGAAGTCCATATCCGTCTGACACTTAGTCGTGGTAAGAAAGTGACCTCCAGCATGAACCCTCAAGTAAACCAATATGGCACATGTTTAATTGTCTTGGCGGAGTGGAAAGCACCGATTTATGCAACCACTGGAGTTCGGTTAATTACTTCAGCAATTCGACGGAATCCTGCCCAGTGTATTGACTCTAAGATACATCATAACAACCTGATTAACAACATTCTTGCCAAAATAGAAGCGAATGTCGCGGGAGTAGACGATGCGATTATGCTTGACATTTTCGGCTTTGTTTCTGAAACGAATGCGACAAACATCTTTATCGTGAAAAAGGGGCAAGTCCTAACGCCGCATGCGGATAGTTGTTTGCCCGGAATTACGCGTGGCAACGTCATCCATCTCGCTCATCAAGCAGAGATTCCATTGGTGGAACGGAACGTCTCTCTGACAGAGGTTTACACAGCTGATGAGATGTTCACGACAGGCACCGTTGGTGAGTTAAGTCCTGTGTTGGAGGTGGATGGCAGACAGATAGGTACAGGCAGTCCGGGACCGATGACGGAACGTTTGCAAGAACTTTACGCTGAAATGACAGCAAGCGAAGGTGTTCCCATACCGTAGAAGTTTTTCGTTACTGGATTTGCAGTGCTTTTTTCAAAACTCCTTCCCCGTCAGTGATGACTAATTCAATTGCCAATACTACTATCGGCAATTCTGTGAAAAGAGATGTGAACTTCTGTTCATCTTTCTGTGTTGTGATAACCCATTCCGCCTGACACTGTTGCTTCTGTTCGTGAATTTGCTGTAAATCGGATTCGGTATAGACATGGTGGTCGGGAAAAGCTAACAATTCTACTGCCCCTGGATTATACTTTTCAAGTGTTGCGACAAAAGCATCGGGGTTGCCAATACCACACACAGCGAGAAGCCTCTTTCCCGTTAGGTATTCTATTGGCATTATAGAATACTCGTCTGTTTGATTTAACCAATATAGTGATGTAGGTTGATGGACACTCTCTAAAATAGGTGTATTCGGTGCTAATTGGTTCAGTTCCGCTTTCAAATCTACGATGTCTGGACTAACAATATCTGTCCGAGTGAGTAAAATGATGTTGGCACGTTGAATTGCAGTTGTGGGTTCTCTCAACGTGCCTATAGGGAGCAGCGCACCAGTACCGTAGGGTTGCGTTGTATCAATTATGAGTATGTCAACATCACGTGCTAATTGTCGGTGCTGAAACCCATCATCAAGGATTATAACATCGCTTTTGAAGCGGTCAAGTGCGGCTTTACCTGTTAGATAACGTTGTTTTCCAACAATGATTGGAATATCGGAAAGTTGACGCGCAAGCATGTCTGCTTCATCTCCGCTTTCTTCTCTTGAGCAAAGGCGGTTTTCACCATCCGAAACGACTGTTATTCCCTCACTGCTGCGTCGTTTATAGCCACGCAGAAGAATTGCTACTTGATAACCTTGATTATGTAGCAGTTTAGTTATTGCAGCGACTGCTGGCGTTTTACCTGTCCCACCCGCAACGATATTGCCTACACTGATAACGGTGCAAGGTAGTCGTTTCTGTTTAAAAATCCTACTTGTAAAGCAGTAATTTCTTATCCATATAACAGCACCGTAGAGCCAACTTAACGGCATTAAGGGTGGGCGTAAGATTATCGGAATTATACCACGCTGCTTAGTTGTGATGAAGGTGTAGAGTGTTCGTTTCATTGCGTGGGATTACGTGCCGATGCAACCTGTTCCAATACTAACTGTGCTGTTCTTTCTGATGCCCCTGACTCCCCCAATTGTTGAAAGACAGTATTGAGGGAATCACGCTGTGTCTTAAGTTTTTCAGGATTTCGGAGTAAGTCTAAGGTAAGTTCAGTAAGTGTATTCGGTGTCAAGTCGTCTTGAAGCAGTTCTGGTACAATGCGTTTTTTGGCAATGAGATTGGGTAATCCGCTATGTTCTAACGGAGTTAATGCGTTAATAATTCGCCAATTGAGCCATGAGGTTCGATAGAGAATAATCATCGGTGAACCGATACAAGCGGCTTCAAGCGTTGCGGTTCCGGATGTAATGAGCATCAACGTAGCAGCGCGCATTGCTGTGTAAGTTAGATCATGTAATAGTTTTATAGTCGGAACACCTTCTATTCCTTCTGTACAGTGGGATATGAGTTCCTCTGAAATACCAGGGGCGAGAGGTAGAACCCATTCTGAATCAGCATAATCTTTTACAACGTTTGCAGCTGCCTTAAGCATAATTGGGAGCATACGTTGAACTTCAGAGCGTCTGCTGCCGGGCATTAGTCCGATAACTTGTGTGTTGTTTTGTAAACCAAGTTTTTCGCGTGCTTGTGTGGATGTGAGATCGGTTTTTGCGAAATCTACCAATGGGTGTCCAACAAATTCCGCTGGTGCACCTGCATCTTGATAAAATTCTGTTTCAAATGGAAAAATAGAGGCGATGGCATTTGCGCGTTTTGCGAGTTTTTTTGCTCTTCCAGGTCGCCATGCCCACGCTTTTGGCGGAATATAGTAGACTACTGGCACACCTTGTGCGTTGGCATATTTCGCCAAAGGCATGTTAAACTCAGCAAAATCAATAAGGAGGAGAGCGTCCAGAGGTTGTTGGCGGATCCGTTTTTTTAACAACGCCTGTTTTTTAAGAAACTTTGGAAGGACAGCGAAAGCCTCAGCAAAACCCATGACCGCGGAGTCACGAATGTGGATGTCCAGAGACACACCGGCTTCTACCATCATGTCGCCCCCCATGCCGTGGAACGAAATTTCTGAGCATTTTGCTTTGAGTGCTTGGACGACATGTGAGGCGTGCAGGTCGCCAGAGGGTTCACCTGCAACAATCATAAGTTGCATTCTGGTTTGTGGTTTGAATGGCACAAGGTGTGCCTATACCGTAGTTGTTCTATTAACGGCACACGGAGTGTGCCTACTACCATGACTATGGCATTAAGCCTGGTGATTTGAGTCCGTCTGTTTCGTCATAGCCGAACATTAGATTGAGGTTTTGTAACGCAGCGCCAGCTGCGCCTTTTCCAAGGTTGTCCAGTGCTGCCATAGCAACGACACGCTGCGTCCGCCCATCGACTTCTATTCCGACATCACAGTAATTGCTTCCAAGAACCGCCTTGGTTTGTGGGTAAACGTCTTTATCAAGAACGCGGATGAACGGTTCATTTTGATAAAATGTAGTATATGTCTCAAGCAGTGTTTCGGTATCAAGCGGTTGTTTTAGACGTGCGTAGACAGTGCTAAGAATACCTCGTGTCATCGGCACTAAATGCGGCGTGAAGGTTACAGAAACATCTTGTCCAGCAATCGCGCTTAACTCCTGCTCAATTTCAGGTGTATGGCGGTGTTTTCCAATATTGTAAGCGACAAGATTTGCTTCGCGATTCGGATAGTGAGTAGTGTCTTTCGGTTTGGGGCCTGCTCCGGAAATACCCGATTTGGAATCAACAATAATTGAATCTAATTCTATGAGTCTATTGTTAAGCAGAGGCATCGTGGCAAGAATAGCGCTGGTCGGATAACATCCTGGATTTGCTATGATTTGCGCATCGCGAATCTTCTCGCGATAACGTTCGGGCAAACCGTAGACAGCATTCTGGATTAATTCTGGGCTGGTGTGCTCAACGTGGTACCACTCGCTGTAGGTTTCGGCATCATAGAGACGGTAATCCGCGCTGAAATCTACAACACGCAACCCTTGTGCGATAATTTGCGGGGCATACGTCATCGCAACTTTGTGCGGTACTGCTAACACGATAACATCCACCTGTTCTTTTAGTGAGTCAATATCTAACGGCTCAAACGTAAGGTCTATGAAATCGCGCAGGTGTGGTAACACATGGTCAACGCGTTGCCCCGCGTAGGTTTCAGATGTGGCGAGTTCCACGCTCAATCCGCTGGGATGGTTGACCAAAAATCTTAGTAATTCACTACCGCTATAACCGGATGCACCGACAATTCCGATCTTTGTCATCTTTTTACCTTTAGGATATATCTTATTCATAATAGTTTAGCATGAAGCGGTAGGAATGTCAATTTTTTATTCTCGAATGATTTGAAGAACGGTTGACAAAATGATTAACTTATGTGAGAATAGAAACGGAGGATTAATTATGAATTTTGCTCGATATAAATTGAATAGAACAGTTGGATATGGCATTGTTGATGGAAGTAGTTTACGAACGTTAGATGGATGTCCATTTACGGACTACAGTGAAACCGGAGATACTGTCGCTTTAGAAGATGTGCAACTCCTTGCGCCAGCAACCCCATCAAAGGTTTTAGCAGTTGGTTTGAATTATCGAAGTCACTTAGGGGATGCACCTGAGCCTCAAAACCCGGAAATCTTCATCAAAACGCCATCATGCATTAATGATCCAGAAGGCGAGATTGCGTTGCCTGAAGGTGATGACGATGTGCATGCAGAAGGTGAATTGGTGGTCTTAATTAAAGAACGGACAAGTAAAGCAACTCCTGCCGAAGCGGAGGCAAATATCTTAGGTGTTACCTGCGGAAATGATGTTAGCGCACGCACGTGGCAAAGTAATGATATGCAGTGGTGGCGCGCGAAAGCATCTGATACCTTTGGACCTATAGGACCTATGATCGCGACTGGTGTTGACTATGGCGACCTACAATTAGAAACACGTATCAACGGTGATGTGGTTCAGTCTCAAACCACTGGCGATCTCATTTTTCCTGTCCCAGTGATTGTTAGTTTCATCTCGCAAGCGATAACTTTGGAACCTGGGGATGCGGTCTTCACGGGAACACCCGGAACTACAACTGCATTGAAAGATGGTGATGTCGTTGAAGTTGAGATTGAGGGAATCGGTGTTTTACGCAATACTGTTGTGGCGTAACGACAGAGGTGAAAGATGGCAAAGATTAAGTTGTTTAAAGGTTACGAAGGAGAACCTCCAATTCCGAAGCCGAAAGGACAAGTGCAAGCCAACGTGGTAACGGTCCAGGATGGCGTGCCAGTCAAATATCCGGGTTGCGATGGAATTGGCGTGCGGGTTGTGCATCCTGCCAATCCGAAAGCACCCGCACAGAATTTAGGAATGGTGATGTTTTTTGTGCCGCCACACGTCGTTTTGGAACCGGGAAGTCATCATACAGAGGAGTGTTATGTGATTATGCGTGGAGAAGGCACGATGACGATTGCTGATGAGAAAGTGCCTGTGAAAGCAGGGACTTTTATTCATCTTCCGCCGTGGTGTGAGCATGGGATTGAAAACACTGGCGATGAAACGTTGGAAGTGCTTATCTGTACTTCACCGCCAAATCCGTAAATCATGGGATGGAACAAACCATCCCTTACCAATCCCGCGTGTAACCTGCAGTCCAACCACCATCTACGGTTAGGATGGTCCCATTGACGTAACTCGCTTCTGGAGCGACTAAAAACAGCACGGCTGCAGCAATCTCCTCAACTTTTCCTGGTCTTCCGAGTGGAATGTGTGATAGGAGACTTGCAGCCTTTTCTGTGTACTCTCCATCAGGACCATAAAAGAGTGCTTTTGTGCCGCGCGTCAACGTGGAACCTGGGGCAACTGCATTGACAAGAATGCCTTGCGGTCCGAGTTCCAATGCCATGGAACGTGTTAGATTGGCAACACCTGCCTTTGCTGCGACAAACGCACTTTGAAGTCTAAGCGGCACCAACCCAGCAATAGAACTGATATTAACAATACGACCAGAGACGTTTTCAAGCATGTGGGGTATAACAGCACGGCTTGTCACAAATACACCAGTTAGGTCAACCTGCAAGATACGGTGCCAGTCGTCTAAAGTGTATTGATGAATTGGGACGCGGTCGCTTTTTGTGTTAATACCCGCGTTGTTGATGAGTATTCGTATTCCACCGAGTTGGGCAGCGATGGTTTGCGCAGCCGCTTCCATCTGTTCAGGGTTTGCAACATCTGCCTCCACAAAGATGCACGTGCCACCTGCTTGCTGAATGTCTTGAGCAGTTCGCGTTCCAGCTTGTGCGTCAATATCCACAATTGCGACACGCGCACCGCTTTCGATAAGTGCCTGCACAATAGCCTTGCCGATGCCGTTTGCCCCACCAGTGACAATTGCTCCGTATCCTTCAAGTGCGACTTTCATACGTTCCCTTCAGCCTGGTGTTTAAGATGCCTTCTGTGCGGTGAACTTGAGTTCTGTTTGCCCGTTTAATCCTGCTACAACAGGGAAGGTGCGTTCTCCCTTTCCATCTTTAGTAACATATCTGACTTCTGGCGAAAAATAGGCGTAGAGTGCTGTGTTTCTCGGATTTGGTGATGCATTAGGACCGGAACCGTGGACCATAAGGCTATGGAAAAACAGTGCGCTGCCTGCAGAAAGCGGAACATCCATCTGTTGTTTTGCAACTTCCTCGCGATCAGTAAGTTCAGCATCCTGTTGCCGTGCGATTCCACCCCACTCTTGAACACCCCATAGGTGGCTACGCGGAACGACTTTAAAACAACCGTTCTCTGGAGTCGCATCGTTGAGGGCAATGCTGACAGTAACTAATCTCGGCGGTTCCATCGGCCAATATGCTGAATCCTGATGCAGCCCGTGTGATGAACCGTGAAAAGCAGGTTTGAACATTAAGGTACTTCTAAAAAGGAGGAGGTCTTCCCCAATGAGGTTTTGAAGTACTGCTATAAGGTTCGGATGTTGTGCTAAATTCTTAAACACCTCTGAATATTGTCGCGTATTTTCTGCTTTCCGCAGCACGGGTAATCTATTGCCTTGTGTTTCGTCTTTGGCAAAAGGTTCCTGTTGTACGTGTCTACGTGCGACATCTGCCCGTTCTTTTTCAGTATCTGATTCCTGACCTGCAGCAAACTGATGCAGCAGTTGAATCTCTGCTTGACATTCTTCCACCTCTGCAGGTGTCATTAAGTTTTCAACAATGAGATAGCCTTCCTTCTCAAAAAAGGCTTTTTGTGCATTCTTATCCATTTTATCCTCCGATGAGTCGTTTAATTTCCCATATAATACTTGAAATAGCAAATCCGATATAAACGGCTGAAGCAATGAACATCATTATAGTTGACATCGTTTTCGGTTTAGCAATTTTAGGTAAAAAGCGGTAGTTCATATACAGCGTAAGCGGTACATAGAGTGCCATCGCAAAACCACCCATATATGCTGCGTTAAAGAGAAAACCGAGACCACTAACATTTAACCGTTCCATCACAAACGTAATTACGCATCCAGCGACAATCCAGATACCTACTATGAGCAGGTACCACCAACTCAATTCCCGTTTTTGTGCCCCCTTAAAGTTAGTATAGATAATATCTGATACAGAACGTCCCACACCATCAAGCAATGCCAGTTGTGTGCCGAAAAGGGTTGCAACACCAACTACTAAAAAGATACGGCGACCAAACTCTCCAAAACTTTTCCCTAATATGTCTGCTTCGTCGAAAATCAGCTGGCTCCTGTCAGGAACGATTCCTTCAGGATGTAAAACAGCGAGCGCACCGAAAATAAAAAGCAGAATTGTTAAGGTATTGAGTGCCCAAAAGAAGAGCATCTGATCGCGTTTGATGTAACCCCACCAGTCTTCAAAGCGTCGGCGGTTTTCTGCTGTTTCTTCAAAAAGAAAACCGGTTGCTGGAACTTTTTCTGTGCGCCCACGGAGCGGGTTGCGAAGACCTGGGACTCGCGCGCCCATTCCGATGTTTTTATCTCGAAGATAGAACGTATAGAATAGGTTTGCTGTGCCACCTGCCCCTGCAAACACCAGTGCAATAAATAACGCTTTTACCGACATGTTCGGGTCTTTGTACCCGACATTTACTATTCCTGCTCCTAATTCTTTCCATGTATCCCAAGTGCCGACCAAAATAGCAACGAGAATAAGTCCAATCGTTACAACAGCAACAAGTATTTCTATTGTGTGTTCTACGGATTGATAAACCATTTTTGGTCCGAACAAAATGACTGAGGCGACTGCAAACGTTATTATTGTCCAGAAGGTATCTGAACCCCAAAATGTCCCAGCTTGCCATTTAGAGTTAAAAATGAGTGCTTTAAGCGCAGCACCCGATTCACGCGCCCACCCTGGAGCAATCCACCCTATTACAATAAGCAGAATAAACAACGGAGCAAAACCTCGCCAAACACGGCTGTAACCTGTATACACGGTTTCGCCAGTAGCAATCGTCCATCTACCAACCTCAAAGTTGATCCAAAGTTGGAGAAATACGCCGAGGACTGCTGCCCAAACCATGCTTGCGCCGTATTCTGCAGCGATGAGAGGCCAAATCACAATTTCACCAGCGCCAATAGATAAGCCAACCAAAATTGCCCCGGGACCTGCTATTTTCCAAAAAGGCAGTTGCTTTTCTGGTAAATCTATAGTTTTAAAGTCTTCAAGCGGTTCAAAAATTTTAGGCATTCCTTCTCCTCAAATAGACACGAGACATATTCTTTAAATATTGGTATCCGATGATATTGCTTCACTTAACACTTCAATCGGATGTTTCGGTAGGATGCCGGTCCCGTGTTCAAGTTGGTGTCGGCAAGAAAATCCTGACGCTGTCAGCGTAAATTCCCCAGTTTTTTCTCGGATAGTTGGGAAAAGACGGAGTTCGCCAATGTTCATAGAAAGATCGTAGTGTGATTTTTCATATCCGAATGAACCTGCCATGCCGCAACAACTGGAGTCAATTACTGTGACATCATGTGCTTCTGGTAACGCAAGCATCTGTTGCACTGGTTGGATACCGACAAGTGCTCTTTGATGACAGTGCCCGTGTAACAAGATATCGCGCGGTTCTGCCTCATAAGTAAGTGGGAGTTCGCCCTTTTCATGTGCTTGAAGCAGAAATTCTTCCAATGAGTAGGTGCTCTCAGCAACTCGTTTTGCTTTAGCGGTGCTAATAAGTTCAACATAATCGTCAGTTAAGGCAGAGGTACAACTCGGTTCACATCCGACAATTGGAATTCCAGCTTCTGCATAAGCATGGAGGTGTTCAGTATTATAATTTGCGTACTCAATGGCTTTGTCAAGCATGCCCTCAGAGATAAGCGGTCTACCGCAACATCGTTTCTTCGGCAAGATTACCTCAAATCCAGCAGACTCTAAAACGTGTACTGCTGCCTTTCCGATATTGGGTTCGCTAAAATTCATAAAGGTATCGTGAAACAACACAACTTTTTTGTTAGAAGTTTGTGGTGACTTGCGTTTTTTGAACCATTTTTCAAAGGATTGGTGAACGAAGGTTGGCATATCTCTGCGGCGGTCAACACCGAGTAGTTTTTCTGCCATCCACTTTGAAAATGGGTTATTCGTTGCCCAATTGGAGAGTGGCGCGAACGCTGAACCGAAAACAGCGAGTGACCCAATCTCACCGAAAAGACGATTACGCAACGGAAGTCCATTTGCTTTTCGGTAATGTGCAAGCATCTCATATTTGATTTTTGCCATGTCCACATTAGAGGGACATTCTGCCTTACACGCTTTACAACCGAGACATAGGTCAAGCACATCATAGAGTCGGTCACTGGTGAAATCTTTGTGTGGCAAAGCACCAGAAATAACTGAGCGGAGCGCGTTGGCACGCCCGCGTGTAGAGTGTTCCTCTTCACGTGTAGCGATGAAAGAGGGGCACATGGTACCAGTTAAGGTTTTACGGCACGCACCGACTCCGTTACACATCTCAATGGCTCTACCAAACCCATCTTGTGCAGAATAATCAAAATAAGTATCAATTTTAATGGTGTTGTATTTTTCACCGAATCGGAGGTTTTCAGTCATCGGGGGAGGATCAATGATTTTGCCGGGGTTCATAATACCGTCTGGATCGAAAGCGTTTTTGACCTCGCGAAGTGCTTGATAAATCTGTGGACCGAACATGCTCTCAATCCATTCACTTCGGACAAGTCCATCTCCGTGTTCTCCACTCATTGCACCGCCAAGGTCCATAAGTAGATCGCGCACCTCGCGTGCGATATTATGCATTTTATGTATATCTGCTTCGGATTTGAGATTGATAATCGGGCGGTTGTGGAGCAATCCGACACTTGCGTGGGCATAGTAAGAGGCGGTTGTGTCGTGTTTTGTGACAATATCGTCAAATCGGCGGACATATTCCGGTAAATTCGCTATGGGAACAGCAGCATCTTCCACAAACCCAATCGGTTTTGCATCGCCTTTCATTCCCATGAGCAAGCCGAGTCCTGCCTTACGGGTTTCCCATACACGCGACTTTTCTTCAGCAGTAAAGCACCGCACAAACGCATACCCGAATTCAGCATTTTTCAAGGTATTTTCAAGATGGTCAATCTGTTCATGTAGTTCAGTTTCTGTTTCACCGTAAAATTCAACAGCGAGGAGCGCTTCCGGTTCGCCTTCAATAAAACTGGTAAGTCGTGAAAATTCCAAGGATCCTTGTGCCATACCAAGTATTGTTTTGTCAATCAGTTCAACTGCAGTTGGGTTGCACGCTAAGATGGGTTGCATCGCCTCCATAGAGGTGATAAGCGACTTGAAATGAACAACACACAGACAGGTCATTTTGGGAACGGGAACAAGATTAATTTTCGCCTCAACAGTGGTTGCCAGTGTGCCTTCGGACCCGACAACAATTTTCGCGAGACTGAAAGGGCGATGGGCATCGCACCCGTCACGACGGTAGGGCGTTACCTCTTTTGAACCTGCATCCGAGACATATTCATCAAGATTATAACCTGCAACTCTACGTAAAATTCGGGGATAACGTTTACGGATTTCATCTGCATTCTCATCGCAGATTCTGCAGAGTTCGTGATATATGTGTGCTTCTAAGGAATTTCCCTGCTTTTTTGATGCGACTTCAGGAAATGATAGGGGGGCTGCTGTTATTTCATCGCCATTTGCAAGAACGAGGTCAAGGGACATCACATGGTCAATCGTTTTACCGTAGATAAGCGAATGGGAACCCGCAGAGTTATTACCGATGGTGCCACCGACGTTAGCACGGCTGCTCGTAGCAACATCAGGGGCGTACATCAGTCCGTGTAGTTTAAGTTGGTGATTTAACTCATCAAGAACGATACCCGGTTGGACGTTTGCCCAACGTTCATCAGCGTTTACCTCAATCAGTTGATTCATATACTTGGACATGTCAAGGACGATTGCTTTGCCGACGCTTTGTCCCGCGAGACTTGTTCCGCCGCCGCGAGGGAGAATCGGGATTTTACGTTCAGCGGCAATCTGGACTGTCTTGATTACGTCCTGTTTGTGTTTGGGAACAACAACACCGATTGGTTCAATTTGGTAGAGGCTTGCATCCGTACTATAGAGTGCTTTTGAGTAGGCATCAAAGCGCACTTCTCCCTCAAGTTCATTAGCGAGAAGTTGTTGTAGTGCTGGTTCGGAATTCTGCATCTGTTTTATGTTCCTAACCGATGCGTAATTTATCGTCATCGGTGAGTTGAAGATTACTTGGATGATCAATCGGGACAATATTTTGCATCATTGGTTTACCTTAAGGTTTAGCGTGTCAATTGTCATACCTTATATGCCCATCTATATCGTGTTTGTCGTAGACATTGAAAATATCATGGCAGAATGCTATCATTTCTCAGTCATCAACTTTCATCGCGTCCTCATAAATCTTTATAAAAAAAGCCTTACCTACCTCCGTCATTGAATAGTTTTCTTCGCCCTCAACCTGTCGAGTAAGTTACTCAAATCTACTTCATACGAATAAAATTGGGATTTCGGACAGGCACGACCTTCTTTCTTTTCAGCGAGATCAATATCTATTCCGTTGGCATAGTCATTCACATATTGCACGGTCTTGTCGTTGGTTAACTTGTCAAGTTCAACTGATGAGAAAATCCAATAAGTGCCACAATCACCTACCTCTGAAGCGTAAAATAAGATGAACTCATTCTGCTTCGGCTTAACCTGTGTGAAATGAGCGGCACTGTTTGTATCACTTTTAGCACGGATCGTTAATATCTTAATTTTAATTTCATTTTGGTTATTCAATCGAATCACACAATCGTTACTCACGTTATTAACCCTGTGAACATCTATGTCTTGTAGACGAAGCTCGTTTAATACATAATCAATTCCTTTCATGTGTCCTCCGTTCTATTTCTGCTTGTTTATATTTTTAGTTGGCGTAGTTGCGATTGTATCCGCTTTTTCATTTTCACATCGCCTTTTTTTGTTGCGAGTTTCAGCGCGCTATGATACATCGGCATTCACGTGGATGACTTGTCCGGGTTGCACGTGTCTGAGCACTTGATTCACTTTCAGCATAGCAGGTTGAATGTCCTATAGTTTATTGCTTCTGGCAGAGATGAGAATGACACCAGTGGCATATTTGCTGATGTTCTGTTGATATTCAATGCTCTTGTCCATTGTCACCAGCACATCAAACGTTTCTGCGGCTTGCTCAAGGAGTTCGCCATTTCGCTTTCCTTTCCACCCTTGCCAATCCACCGTTGTCACGTGGCAATCGGGATCAAAATATCGGATCAATCGCCAGTTTAAGTTTTCGTCAAGTAGAACACGCATGAATGGTTGTCTTCCGATTTTATCGTGTTTAATGTCTCAAATACCGTTTCCAACGCGAACTCTAAAAATGCAATTGCCTGCTCTCTCGACACAGAAGGGAATCCATCAAGAAAGTCATCAAGACTATCTCCTGCTTTTAGATGATCAATTAGCGACTTAATCGGCACACGGGTACCCATAAACACTGGCTCGCCGCCGTGAATTTCGGGGTCTTGGTTTATCATTGCTTTGTATAAACGAAATGCAGTCCACTCTGTATCTAAATTTTGGCGAGAACTTTGATAACCGCTTTTGTAGCACCTTGCTGGGGGACACACTTCTGACATAAGTGGAACATTTATCGCTTGAGATAACTTATCACTTATGTCTTCAATAACCCTTCCGTCGCGTTCCGTCTGCTCCATTTTTGATTTTACTTGGACATATAGTTCATCATTTCTCACTCGCTCCAAAAAATCTTCAGACATTTTTTTAGACACCTGATCACTATATTCCAAGAATGGATAATCTTCTTTTAGAATACGCTCCAGTTCACTTACAATTAATGGGTTTTCGTGTAGTTTTTCCATTATTCTTCCTTGTGATGTTCTGCTCTGTCAGAATACTAAAAAAGCGACTAAAAATTGGATAGAGTTTGATAAGTGTCAGCAGTAAGACTTATCAAAAAGTGTTTCATTATTTCCGCTTTATTTTTTCTCTTTGAGTTTATTTATCTCTTTCTTTAGATATTCGATTTCATCTGTGAGTCTTTTGTGTGTTCTATTTATAGCGAGTGTGATGCAGCCGCCTGTGATGATGATGAGGAGTGCGGTAGCTCCTAAGAAATATAATGCGACGATTGTAGCAATCGTGCCGGCGATAAAACCGATGATTTTAAGGAGTACATTTCGTATTTTTTCTGCCATCATCATGGATTTATTTTTCAGTATGTTCTCATTTCTGGTGCGAATTAGTGGTAATGAGACATTCCCATTATTTTACTTGTGATTGACGAAAATTCTTATAGTATTTAATAAGCAATTATCAAATACTAAACACAATTAGAGGATAACACCAATATGCCCAAAAGTCAAGTATAGTAAAACCTACACGATTTCTGCAATAAATTTGACTTTCTGCCTGTTGGGAAGTATAATAATTAAAATGCCTCTGTGGTGGAATTGGTATACACGGCAGGTTGAGGGCCTGTGCCTTAATTGGCGTGCTGGTTCGAGTCCAGTCGGAGGCATCCCTTCCAGATTTATCCATCATTAATAATAACACAGATAAGTTTTAAGCGTTTCTAAATGAAACCAGAACCATCTGTTAATATTTGAGTGCAGGTTGCCAGTCATTAACACCATTTGCGAGTAAATCAAAAAGATGCCAAGCTGCACAGAAGGGGTCGCCCGGCCCAAAATTCGCTTTTGAAATTTGAACTAATTTGTCGTCAGTCTTTTTCTGAAAAGTTGAAACACCTGGTAGCCAACCGCCTCCATTCTTGAAACCCATATCTTCGGTAAACGTCGTCCCTTCACTGGAATACATCTTAAATTGCCATCCTCTTTTTTCAGCAAATGCTGCTTGTATTTCAGGTGAATCTGGTGATACGACGACAAATGCCGCGCGGCTTTCCAGATGCTGAAGCGTACCATTAAATCCGTCTGCCCACAGGGTACAATAAGAACAACTGATCCCCATATTATGAATGATAATCAGATCTTCTTTGTCATCAAACATTTCGGAAAGTCTTACCTTTTTTCCATTTGATCCCTTGAAGACGTAGTCTGGTACTTCTTCTGGTGGAAGTTGCCCTCTAAGATCGCTTAATCTTTTTTGTTTTTCCAAAAGTTCTGCTTCTAAGCGATCAATTTCGTTTTTCAGGGTTGTTTGATTTAATTCCATTTATCCTCCGTAAAAATTACCTTACTATTTATGAGCAGGTTCTACTCTGCTAACAGTTGTTGATACACCTCATAGGTGCGTTGCGCGATAGTCTCCCACGTGAAATTTTGCACTCTTTCCAGACCACGTTTTTGAAGGTCTTGACAAAGCATCGGATCAGATACGATCTGCCTTATCTTTTCTGCTAAAGCAGCGGCATCTCCTTCTGGAAAGACTAAACCAGCATCACCTATAACTTGCGGAATTTCGCCTGAGTCTGAACCAATGACGGGGACTTCACATGCCATTCCTTCAATCAACACTCTGCCAAAAAATTCTACCCAGTTCGCAGTAGTGCGAGAAGGTAAAACCAAGGTATCCATACAGTTGATGTAATCGGGGACTTCTTCGGGGGGAACAGCATCAATCCAGACAATTTTCTCTGTGATTTGATGTTTTGCAGCAATATCTTGAAATTTCAGTTCATCTTCACCCTGTCCAACAATTAAAAGTTTGAACGGGAAGTCAAGCATCGCTGCCGCTTCAATGAGCGTATCAACACCCTTCATCTGAATTAACCTACCGACATAGCCAATAACAAAGTTGTCAGCAAGTCCAAGAGATGTTTTTAGTCGGTTTACATTTCGTTTTTTAAACAGTGAAATGTCTACACCGTTTGGAAACGGTATCTGATTACCAGCGTATCCACGCTGCTTTAATATTTCGCCAGCGTTCTCACTGAGCGGAAAAGCGATGTCGGTTTCGCGGAAAACTTGTTTTTCAATCCAAACGGGTAAAGGTCCAAAACGTTGTTTAGATGGAATGCTGAGTGAAGTGCGAAAGATGAAGCGACTGTTTGGACAAAAACGTCGTTTCAATCGTACTGTCTGCAAAGCATTGAGACTCCACGCTTCCTCTTCAAGATGGATAATATCAGGTTGGAAGTCCTTGAAATGCTGTGCAATACCTCTACGATAGAAAAAACGACTGCCATACCCAGAAAATCTTATAGGACAAGGTATCTCTTCACAGTTCACGTCAACTTCCGGGATGAAATTAATCTCCTGAAAACTTTCGTACCAACGGTCAGGCGTAAGAACACGCATTGCAACATCTGATTCTGCTGCAATGAGATTGAACTTCCTCCGATAAGGTTTCATTATATAGGAATGCGAAAGAACTAAGACACGCACCGATTTAACTTCAAAATATTATTCTTAATTTTGAGCTTTAAACAACACCTCATCTTCAGAAGTGCCTTCTGATGTTCCATCTGGTTCGTTGAGGCCTGCCATTAAACCCTCAAGCTGCTGTCGGATTCCAGCACGTTCCTCCTCAGTAGCTAACCGTGCAAGCTCGGATGCTTCTCGTAAGTCACTATTTAGATTTTCCAACTCTTGAATTTTTGCATCACGTTGCAAAACATCGTTATTGAGTCGAGCAACTTCAGTTTCAAGTGCCAATTTTTCATCTCTTAATTTATTAACGGTTGAGATGGCAAGGTCTACATGTTCTTCTAAAAGAGATACCACGTTTTTCCCTGTTGCTTCAGACATACAATCCTCCTAAGATATTTTACTAAATTCTACTATTTACAGCGTTCTCAAAAAACAATTTGTTGAATTTCATCCGTTCAAGTCAACTTACTCCAAGGATACAGTAATGAATTATTGACTACGGTGATGAATGAGATGACTGTTCAGTATAACTTTACTGCGAAATACTAAATTTATATTACTTTTTCTTGTAGCGCAACGCCAAATGTTCAGCATCTGCCCAATTTGGATGATTTTGCGCGTAATGAAATAAATACTGTTGGGCATATCCAACAAATTCACCAAAATAGTTTTTGGCAAATTCTTGAATTTCGCGTGCTGTCGCACGTTTCCGAAGATATATTGTCTCAAAAATCCGCTTTATCCAAACATCAACAGGCAATGCTGTAAGGTGTCCAAGTGAAAAAAGGCAGATGCAATCGGCAACCTTCTCGCCAATTCCTTTCAGTTGCATTAATTCGTGTTTGGCTTCAGTATAATTCATCTGTTTGAGTGTATCAAGTTTGAGTTCTCCATTAGACACTTTGCTTGCGGCATACCAAAGATAACTTGCGCGATACCCAGTGCCGCAATCAAAAATTTCGTCAATTCCCGCATCAACCAGTACTTGCGGTGTTGGGAAAGTGTAATCAGCGTACCCCTCAAACTCCAACCTGCTTCCAAAACGCTCTGAAAGTGTTCGAATAATACTTCGGATTCGCCCCATGTTGTTATTTTGTGATAAGATAAATGATGCTATGGTTTCCCATAATTCCTGATTTAGGAGACGCATTCCCCAGAACCGATTAATTGCTTGACCAATGTAAGCATCAACGTTCACAGCTGCTAAAATTGATGCCAATTCTCGATTTAAATCCAAATAATGATACAGGTGAGGTCTGGAAATTGGCTCGTTTCCTGAACTATCTATAATTAAAGTATTGCCACTTTGCCGTATCCTAAGTATCCGCCCCTCAACGACACCATAATACGCATCATCCACCCGGTTCCATCGGAATGACTGCCCAGATTCTAAGGTATATTGCAGGTTAAAATCTGACAAATGCTGTATGCACATTTGACGTTGATTCGTGACGTTATCCATCTTCATTGGCACTCTTGCACAAATTATATGCTAAAACATAATAAAATGCAAGTGTTTAACTAAAAATTAATTGAAAATTGTTATGCTATAGGGTATCATTAAAAGCAGTATAATAAAAATTGAGGAGAAAAGATTACGCATGATCATCTTTCTACGAGAAAAATTTATAGCGCAAATCTTTATGTGGGTTATTGCGGTTGTTTTCGTCATTGGCTCAATTATGCTTTACAGCGGTTCAAGCGGAGGACGCAGGGATGGAACTGAGGCAGAGGTCGTTCTTAAAATTGATGCATTGGAAGTGACAAGAGGCGATTTTGAAAGAATGGTCTCTGATCGGATGCGATCCCAACAGAACCAAAGGTTTGGACCACCACCCGACCAGAAAGAAACAGAAGAATTTATTATTAATTCCTTGATCGAACGGGTAATTGAAGATAGTGCCAATATTAGCAACGCAGAAGTTGAACGTTATATCCGAAGTGATGCAAGCAGAGTTCAACAGTATAATCAATATGAGGGATTCGGAGCAGCGGAACTCTATAAACAGAGTGTGCGCTACCAACTCAGTTCAACTGCACTGCGGGATAATGTCCAGAATCTTGAGTTAGTAACCGACACAGAGGCAGAACAAGACTATCGGCTTGAGGCAGACAAGGCAAAAGTAAAATACATTGAATTTCGGCACAGCGACTATCTTAAAGAAGATGATGTAGAAGTAGAAGCGGAAGCATACTTTCAGGAAAACAAAGATGACTATAAAACTGAGGAACAGGTAAACGTTAAGTTTATCAAAATTAATCCTGAAGATTTTGTCACCCAATCGGATATTGAGGCTTATTACACTGAAAATCAAGCCGAATTCACTACTCCTGAGGTTGTTAAGGCACGACATATCTTGAAACAGTTCCCAGAAGGCACACGTAACCCGACCGATGAACAAAGGGCGGAAACGAAAGCGGCTGCAGAGGAATTACTTAAAACCGTCAAAGATGAATTAGCAGCCGGGACATCGTTTGCTGATTTGGCGAAAACACATTCAGACGGGCCCTCTGGTGCAGATGGCGGTGCATTAGGGAGTAGTATCCCAGAACTTCCTCCTGGCAAATATTTTGGGCGCGGGCAAATGGTAAAACCGTTTGAAGAAGCGTGTTTTGATATTTTAGAACCGGGAGAAATCAGTGATCTCGTTGAAACCGTTTTCGGATATCATATTATCCAATTGGAAGAAAAACATTCGCCTGTACTGAAATCTTTCCCTGAAGTAGAGAGCGAAATTCGGGATAAAGTGGTTAAAAGTAGCGGCGTGGATAACGCGAAAAGAACTGCTGAAGATCTGTTATTTGACATTGAAGTAGAAGATTATGAAACTGCTATCGGGCTTGATAGGTACAAGGAACTATCACTTGCTGTGGGTGAAACAGATTTCTTCAGTAAAGATGAAACAAATATTCCGAATATAGGATCAAGTTGGACTTACGGAGGACTAATTCAAGAACTTTTTGACATGGAAGTAGGCGTGACAAATACAATTGAAACGAAAAGATTCGGCAGAGATGTTACAGCCTTTTTTGTTGCAACCGTCCTTGGAAAAAAACCTGCTGCTATTCCTGAATTTGATGACGTGAAAGAACAGGTTATCAACGATTTGCGTGCGAAAAAAGCCAAAGAGAGTGCTTTGGCAGATGCACAAAATCTGTTTAATCAACGCGCGGATAGCGAGTTATTAGATGACTTAGTTAAAAAATATAAAGTGCCTGAAGAGGTAACTGCTGTGCAAAAATCTGTCCAAGAGAGCAGCCTTTTTAATCGGACAGTGGGAAGTTCCTATATTTCTAATATGGGCAACTCGAAGGAAGTAATGTTCGCAGCCTTTAATATGTCGGTAGGCGATGTACGTGGACCGTTTAAAGGGGATTCGTCGGTTTACATCGTTGAATTAGTTGAACGAGTGGAACCGGATTTAGAATTGTACCAAACGGATCCTGCCCAAAAGGCACAACGTTATAAAACACTACTTGAGAAGAAGAAAGAGCATGCGTATTATAATTGGTTTGCAGCGCGTAAAAAGGTGGCGAATATCTGGATTCACGAGGACTATCGTTAATTAAGAATATCGTAGAAGAAGTTTCTCCGTTTCGGAACAAATCCTAATTCTGAGATGGTTCGTTCAATCTCCTCTATTGGCATACAGTAGACGGTGCCGGCTTTACTAACAACGTTTTCTTCTATCATTGTTCCACCCATATCGTTTGCCCCGAACTTGAGGGAGAGTTGACCAACTTTAGGTCCTTGTGTTACCCATGACGATTGAAAGTTGTCAATATTATCTAAAAATAAACGGGAGATTGCTAAAGTTTTTAGATACTCAAAACTCCCCGCAGGTGGAATGTGTTCAAGTTCTGTGTTGCTTGGTTGAAAAGACCAACAGATAAATGCTGTGAACCCACCGGTTTCATCTTGCAGATCGCGTAATCGCATTAGATGTTCTACGCGTTCAGCATAACTTTCAACGTGTCCATACATCATGGTAGCACTTGATTTGAGTCCGACTTTATGCCCCTGCCGCATCACCTCAAGCCATTCGTCTGCCGTGCACTTCTTAGGACTAATTTTGTTCCGAGCGTGGTCAGTTAAGATTTCAGCCCCACCACCAGGAATAGAGTCAAGTCCAGCATCGCGGAGCCGAGTGAGTACTTCTCGCAAAGACATCCTATTAATCTTTGCGAACCAATCTAATTCTGGTGGCGAAAATCCGTGAACATGAATCTGATAGTTTGCTTTTATCCAACGGAGCAGGTCTTCATACCATTCCAGTTTGAGTTTAGGATGTAGACCCCCTTGCATTAGGATAAGTTCGCCTCCCAAATCAAGGGTTTCCTGGATTTTTTCCCCGAGTTCTTCACGCTCCATCACATAAGCATCAGGGTCTTTTCGGTGGCGGTAGAAGGCACAGAATTCGCAATCAACATAACACCAGTTTGTGTAGTTAATATTTCTATCAACAATGTAGGTTATGTAGCCTTCTGGATGTTTTCGGTGGCGGATAACATCTGCGGCATGTCCCAGCGCAAGCAGATCATGGCTTTTAAAAAGTGTTAGGGTATCATCAAAGTTCAAACGTTCCCCTGCAAGAGCCTTTTCTAATACGGGTTGAATGGTATTATCCATCAGTTTATATTATCCTCCACATGTTCTGTTACGTTTCATGAAATAATTTTACCATTTTATCGCTAACATGTCAAAATTAATTTGACTTCGCTGAAGAATTTGGATATAATTATAAGTTGAGTCTTGAAAAAATTTGGAGAAAAAACAATGGCAATTGTCTACCTTGAAGAGTTAGTGAAACAGGTGCCAAACAAATATCTGGCAGTTAACGTTATCGCGAAACGTGCACGTGCATTAAATGACGAACTACTCGGAGCCGGTTTATCCAAAAAACAGAAACCTGTATCTGTTGCAACAGAGGAATTGGCTTCAGGTGAACTGACATACCAAAAAGTTGATCCAAATACTTTGGAATCTGAAATGATGTCTATCTTGACTTCTGAATCTGAAGATTCTGATGCGGTAGACAAAGATAAACAGATTCCAGAACTCTTCGGTGAAAGTTCTGCCGAAGACAGCGACGCTGATACCAAGAACACTGCAGAAACCGAAGACAGCGACGCTGATGAAAATAACGAAGATGAAGGCTAAGCGCGAAAAGGAGATTTTCTTGACAATTGCCCTTAAAGTTAGGTATACTTTAAGGGTTGAAGAGAGGAACGGTTGAGTGCTGACGTGGCTCAATGGTAGAGCAAGTGATTTGTAATCACTAGGTTGGAGGTTCGATTCCTCTCGTCAGCTTTTATTTGGGGGTATGCTTGAGTGGTCAAAAAGGGCAGACTGTAAATCTGTTGGCAATGCCTACGGTGGTTCGAATCCATCTGCCCCCATCTGTTATTTTAGTTAAAGTCGTAAGATTATTGAGATTCTGCGGGAGTAGCTCAGCTGGTAGAGCATTGGCCTTCCAAGCCATGTGTCGCGGGTTCAAATCCCGTCTCCCGCTTGTTGATGTTTTTTATCTATGCCGACGTAGCTCAGTCGGTAGAGCGCGTCCTTGGTAAGGACGAGGTCACCGGTTCAATCCCGGTCGTCGGCTTCAGTTTTAAATACAAAGGTGGAAAATTATGCCGAGAGACATAGTAACATTAGCATGTGATGCTTGTAAACAACGGAATTATATAACAACCCGCAATCGACGGACACAGCAGGATCGGTATGAGCGTAAAAAATATTGCCGTTTCTGTCGTAAACATACGCTGCATAAGGAGACTCGTTAAATTTTTCCATAGGCCAGTAGCTCGAACTGGTAGAGCGCCGGTCTCCAAAACCGGATGTTGGGGGTTCGAATCCCTCCTGGCCTGCCTTATATCATGATAGCACGGATTAAAAATTACATTCAAAACATACTTTTAGAATGGCAAAAGGTATCTAAGCCTGACATGGAACAAGTGCGCGGTAGTACAGTTGTCGTTTTGATTGCCTCTGGAATTTTAGGCGTTTTCATCTGGCTTGTTGATGGAAGTTCTGCGCAGCCTACCTGGCAGTGGCCTGCTGCGTTGATTCTCGTTGCAATTCCTATCGTTGTCTTTTTCCTTAGTAAAGACTTAGAAGATCGACGGTTATTTGCAACTGCTATAGCATGTATTCCTTTAGCCGTTGTTCTTGTTAGTCAGTACATTATTAAGCCTCAAGATCCTCTTACGGGGTTCGGGATGTCCTTTTTAAGGAACATTTTTCTGCGTTAGTTAACAAAAGGACTGATGTCAATAGGTGTGGTGTTTTAGGTTAATCACTACACTTGTTTAGTGTTTGTCTAATTGCCTTCAGAGAAAGGGTATTAGATTAAGCACAAAAAATTGTCTAAGTTCTATTTCTTACATCTTCTTCAAGCAATTGGGAATTGACCATGACTGGTTACTGGTATATTGTTCAGGTATACACTGGACACGAAAAGAAAATACAGTCTAATCTTGAAAGACGACTTTCATCCGATGCCGACACTGATAAGGAACTACAGGACGAAATCCTACAGGTTAATGTTCCTATCTCCACAACCGTAAAGAATGAAGACGGGAAACGAAAGGTGAGAAGTGGTCCTACTTATCCAGGGTATGTACTCATCAACTCTCAGCATGAAATTGGTCCACACGCAGAAAATTTGATCGGACAGAAAAGTTGGGCTTTTGTTCAAGAAACGCCTGGCGTGATGCATTTTTTGGGAAATGCGAATCCAATTCCGCTTAGTTCAGAAGATGTAGAACGGATGTTGGAAAGTTCAACCGTTGAAGAACAAGAGCCGGTACCAGAGGTAACGTACTCGGTTGGTGATAAGGTTCGTGTTATTGAAGGACCTTTCAGTTCCTTTACTGCTGAAATTCTTGGAATAGATATGCAACGGCAACGATTAAGCCTCTCAATTACAATCTTTGGACGTTCAACACCTCTTGAATTGGGATTCCTTGGGGTTGAAAGGCTATAAATTAGAATATACGGAGACATTAAATAAATGGCAAAAAAAGTAGCAGGTGAAGTTAAACTTCAGTTAGTATCAGGACAGGCTACGCCACAGCCTCCTGTTGGTCCCAGTCTTGCTCCTTATGCGATTAACCTGCAGGAATTCATAAAAACCTTCAACGCACAGACTCAGCAGCAAAGCGGCATGGTTGTTACCACTATCATTACATGTTACAGTGACCGCTCCTTTACATTTATAGTTAAATCACCCCCCGCTGCAGTTTTGCTTAAATCTGCGGCGAAAATTGCCAAAGGGTCTGGGGAACCAAATCGGAATAAGGTAGCAACTGTCAGTAAAGATCAGATTCGTGAGATTGCCCAAACGAAATTGCCTGATCTTAATACCTCGGATATAGAAGCAGCAATTCGCATGGTTGAAGGTACGGCGCGAAGCATGGGCTTAAATATTAATTGAATACTAAGGTAGTCCATTTTAGGAAAAATTTGGAGAGCAAAATGGCGAAAAAAGGAAAACGTTATAGCGATATTCAGCAGCATGTTGACAGACTAACCAATTACACTGTTGACGAAGCAATCTCAATCCTGAAAAAGACGGGTTCAGCGAAGTTTGATGAAACTATAGATTTAGCGTCTCGTCTTGGCATAGATGCGCGTAACGCTGAGCAGAATATCCGTGGCACAGTTGCACTTCCACATGGAACCGGAAAATCTGTTCGGGTTGTTGTGTTTGCTGAGGGCGAAAAGGCAAGCGAAGCTGAAGAAGCTGGTGCTGATTTTGTTGGAAGCGATGATTTAGTCGATAAAATCGTTGACGGTTGGCTTGATTTTGATGCAACAATTGCTACACCGGATTTAATGCGCAGCATCATGCCAAAGTTAGGCAGAATACTCGGACCACGCGGTTTAATGCCCAATCCAAAAGCTGGCACCGTGACGATGGATATTTCGGAGACACTTCAGAGCATCAAAGCGGGACAAATTGAGTATCGAGTTGAGCGAGACTCCGGTATCGTTCACGTACCAATTGGGAAGGTTTCATTTGAAGAAGGGCAAATTAAGGAAAACCTTATGTCTGTCATGGACGCGCTCGTGAAGGCACGTCCTGCCGCAGCAAAAGGACGGTATATTAGAAGTGTTGCGATTTCCTCAACTATGGGGGTTGGCATCCGAATTGATCCTCAAGAATTTTTGTAATTCGACAAATCAAAAACTTATATGTAGAAGCACGTCAACCATGGGACGTTGCATATTTTAAAGGAACCAGACGACAAATTCCGAAAAACAGAATAGAGTTGTAGAAAGTAGGCGCTTTGGCTTAATTACCTACCGAGACTCGGATAAAGTTAGAAACACTTCGTGCTTATGCAACGAAACAAGTTTTTTGACTACCGTAGTTAAGTCAAGCCTCCAGGCATCTGGGGGTTTTTCTATTTCTGGATGGAATGGTCAAGATGAGAAAGGAGCTAACCTATGCCGAATGAAGCAAATATTCAGCAGGTTGGACAAATTCGTGAACTTTTTGAAAGTTCAGATGTAATTCTTTTAGCAGATTTTCAAGGACTCACCGTCGCTGAAGTAAACGATTTACGCCAGCAATTACGGGAGGCGAATGTTCAGTATAAAGTCTTTAAGAATACATTAATTAACGTTGTTGCGCAAGAACGAGAAATCGAGGAACTTGCGGAATATCTAAAAGGTAATACAGCCCTTGCGGCAAGCGACGATCCGGCTGCCTCAAGTAAAATTCTCTTTGAATTTAGTGAGGAACATGAGAGCCTGAAAATTAAAGGTGGCATCCTTGGAACACAGGTTGTTGACGCAGACGGCGTTAAAGCACTCCAAGATATGCCTTCAAAAGAGGTTCTAATTGGTAAAGCAATCGGAGGCATCGGTGCTCCGCTGTATGGACTTGTCGGAGTCTTGAAAAACGGGTCTCCGATAACTGGGTTTGTTAATGTGCTTAGTAATACAATTGGTCAGGTGACTTCTGTGCTCACACAGATCGCCGAACAGAAGAAAGCAGCCGAATAGGCATTACTTTATTATATTAGAAAGGATTATAAAAAATGGCAGATGTAGAAAAATTGATTGATGAAATTAGTGAGATGACCGTTCTGGAACTCTCCGAACTGGTAAAAGCACTTGAAGATAAATTTGGCGTGAGTGCTTCTGCAATGCCAGCGATGGCAGTAGCCGGAGCAGTCCCAGCGGCAGGTGCAGCTGGAGAAGCTGAAGCTGAGGAAGCAGCAGAGAAAACCGAATTTGATGTCCAGATTAAAGAGATCGGCGGACAGAAAATTCCTCTCATTAAAGAAGTTCGTGCCGTTACAGGGCTTGGTTTGAAGGAAGCAAAAGAAAAGGTTGAATCAGCACCAGTCGTTATCCAAGAAGGTGTGAGTAAAGAAGATGCTGAAAAAACCAAAGAGCAACTTGAGGCTGTCGGCGCGGTCGTTGAAATTATCTAATCAGAGTCATTACCTTCAATTATTGGAGGCTAAGTGACAATGTAAACTTAAGCAAACCCCATTATGGTGTTGAACTGTAATGGGGTTTCTCTTACAAACAGATGTTCAGTATTGCAGAGATTTTTTACCTTGTTTTTAGTCAACTCGCAGTAGGCGGGTTTGTAACTATGCTTCTCATACCGAAAGGTTTGGTGGGGGCAAACTTTTATCGTTTGATGGGAGGTATCTACCTGCTTGTAAGCGGCTTAGCGCGTTGTGCAAATCTGTACCTGCATGAACAACCTGTCACCTTTATTAATTTTTTTCGATTTTGGCATGACACCGAAGCCGTATTAGTAATCAGTTTTGTTCTTATAATTTTTGCCTATACACTAAGTTGGTGGTTCAAATCGTCTTTGCTCACGGACATATTATTCTTTTTCGGGATACTCTGCGGTAGTGTTTGGATACTTTTTACTGCGATATCCTATTTTCAAATTGTCCAATTTCCCGGTGGACAATTTATATTAACTTTCCAATTCCTTGTATCAGCAGTTTTACTCGGGGCAGTTCATACTGGCATGTGGTTTGGACACTGGTATCTTGTAACACCAGAATTACCTGTCCATTACCTAAGACGATTTAACACTGTTTTGCTGTGTGCGCTCATTGCAACAATCTCTCTGTTCTGCATAAATATGTTTTTTAGATCGCAAGTAAAAGATGTTGTGCAGTTTAATTTTCATTATCAACTCATCTTTTGGATGCGGTTAGGAATTGGGTTCGGAGGCACACTGGTACTTTATTTTATTTCTTGGGATTGTTTACGTCCTAAATCTGTTGCTAAGGATGAAGTTGGGGCAACGCGGGCAGCAACAGGTTTTCTTTTTATTGCAATAATTACTGTATTTTTGGGTGAGTTCTGTAGTCGGTATCTGTTTTTATCTATGCAGTTTCTATTTTGAAAATTGCAGTGATGTGTGATATACTTTCAGCATTCGTTCATATTTATGATCCAACCGATTAACGTTATCACATTCTCATGAATACAAAAAGCCCGTTGCGTTACCCTGGTGGGAAATCAAGAGCAATAAAACAGATTCTCCCATTGATTCCTACAAAGATAACCGAGTTTCGGGAACCTTTTGTTGGTGGGGGTTCTGTTTTCTTTGCTATCCGAAGTATTTTTGGGAACAATGTCAAATCATACTGGATCAATGATTTGAACTATGATCTATACTGTTTTTGGAAGCAGGCAAGAGACAATGTTTCTAATCTCGTTGATGAATTGACAAAAATACACACAACCACCGAAGATGGCCGCGCCTTATTTGACGGATTGACAAAGGACAGGGACTTGCTGTGCAATGACAAAGATATGCTTCCTGAATTTGAGCGAGCAGTGCGGTTTTTTATCCTTAATCGTATTACCTTTTCAGGTGTTGTAGATTCAGGGGGATATTCGCAAGGTGCTTATGAGAAACGTTTTACGCGTTCGTCCATTGATCGGGTAGAAATGGTTTCGCACACGCTTTCTGGAGTCAAAATCACAAATGAAGATTATATGAGCAGTCTTTTTGATGAAAACCGCGATGTCTTTATCTTTCTGGACCCACCCTATTTGAAAGCAACAGAATCAAAATTATACGGAACGAGAGGCACTTTACACACCGCTTTCGATCACAAGCAGTTTGCTGACAATATGAAAAAGTGCAAGCATAAATGGCTCATCACTTATGACGACTCGCCAAAGATTCGTGAGTTGTTTGATTTCGCAGATATTTGCGAATGGACGCTGCAATACGGAATGAACAATTATCAGAAGGACACGGCAGCTAAAGGCAATGAGTTATTTATCAAAAATTACTAATAAATTGGGAACATCTGTAGATTTGGTAGAGCAGATTTGTATCTGGAAAAATATAAATTCATTGTAAATTGTTACGTAGGTATGATAAACTGAAGGTATTCATATAAGTTAAGGAGGCACATAATGAAATCCCAAATTTTCTATGAACCTGAATCAATGAGTCTTGAAGATAAACCGGTACCGACAGCCGGTGATAACGATCTGTTAGTTCAAGTTCGTTCAGTAGGTATCTGTGGTTCGGATGTTGCGTATTATTTCGGAAATAGTTCACTTGAAACTGACGATGGCAAGGGGCCGCTTATTCTCGGACACGAATTTACAGGCGAAGTTGTTGAAGTAGGAAACGAAGCAGGAAAGACAGGCGGATTTAAAGTCGGTGACAGAGTTGTTGTGAATCCAGTACAATCCAATCCAGATTCTTTTTGGAGCAAAAAAGGATTGTCCAACCTATGTCCAGAAAAACGGGTTTTAGGTGTAGGCGTTGATGGTGGTTTCGCGGAATACGCTGTTTCTGACTATCGTTGGACAGTCAGACTACCCGATAACGTTACGTATGACCAAGGTGCACTTACAGAACCTCTTGCATGTGGACTTTATGCAGTCAACAATCTCAATGCTGAAGAAGGACAGACTGCTGTTGTTTTCGGACCAGGTCCCATCGGTTTGATGATGGTGCAAGTTCTGAAAAGTCGTGGCTTGAAGAACGTGCTGTTGGTTGGAACTCGTGACTACCGTTTGGAATGTGGTAAAGAACTCGGTGCAGACTTGGTTGTGAACGTCAACGATACTAACTCTCCACACTATGTTGAAGACCTTGGTGCAGCAATTCAGGAACTCAATAACGGTGAATTGGCTGACCGTGCTATTACAGCCACGAGTTCGCTTGATGCAATCCATACAGCGCTTGAGGTTACGGGAAGACACGCAACTGTCGTTATCTTTGGACTTCCTGGGGATAAAGATGTCATGCAGGTTCCGATCCTTGATACGATCCTTATGGATAAGACCATCAGATTCTCATGGTTAGCACCTGATACATGGGAAGAGGCAGTTCAACTCATTTCCAGTGGCGATGTCAACATGGACAAAATCATCAGTCACGAATTCCCACTTGAATCGCTTGTTGAAGGGATTACAAAGGTTCGCAACCGAGAAGATAGCTGCACCAAAGGTTTGATAAAAGTTTCTTCTTAAGTCGGTATCTAACATGGGTATCCCATTTTTTATCGTTTTTGCCTTGTCAATCGTATTTCTATCGTTTGCAATAACAGGGTGGGGTGACCTTGTGTCGGTTGAGTGGCCTGAGCAGAATCCATCTGCTGCAACCGTCGACGACGTTGTTGTCACCCCTTACCTTGGTTTAAAACTGAATTATTGGGCAATTGCACAGTGCCTAACAGGTTTTCTGCTATTTTTGGCGAGTCTCTATCTTATGGGATTTTTACTCTATCTCGAAGAGAGAGAAAGCGGTAGGATAATGAAAAACGTGAAAAGTTTTGCGAAACTACGTCAGTTTTTGGAGCGACGTCAGAAGAGAAGTATATCTCAGTAGACACTAATAATGAACTCACAAAACCTTATGGATAGGAGATACACCGATGGAAAGTTATCCAAACGGACGCCAAATACCTTATGCTCCGACAGAAACGGCAGATCTCTACCCTGAATCGGATGGAAAACCTATGGCTGATACCGATCTCCACATTCAGTGGATAATCTGGCTGCGGCAAGTCCTTGAGGGGCATTTTGCGCAGAGCCCGGAAGTTTATATCTCCGGCAATATCATGATGTATGACATTGAGGGGCCCCTCCGAACTGCTGTGTCTCCCGATATTCTTGTGTCTTTCGGGATAGGGCGGAAAGACCGCCGCACCTACAAGGTATGGGAGGAAGGTAAGGCTCCCGATTTCGTGATGGAGTTTTCAAGCAAACGCACCTATCAAAATGATTTAGAGGGGAAAGTTGCACACTATGCCGCAATGGGAATTCCAGAGTATTTCCTCTATGATGTTGATAGACGTTATTTACCAACACCTTTGATGGGATATCGACTTGTTGAGGATGCTTATATTGAAGTTTCCCCAGACGTTGACGGTGGATTGCGTTCTGAAGTATTAAACTTGAATTTTCATTTATTAGATGATGGACTTGGGGTTTACGCCCCGGGGGCAGGGGAATGGCTGCAGACTCCTGCTGAAGCAGCAACAGCACGTGCTGAACAAGCTGAAACGCGTGCTGAAGCAGCAACAGCACGTGCTGAACAAGCTGAAACGCGTGCTGAACAAGCTGAAACGCGTGTCCAGCATGAAGCTGAGGCGCGACAGAATGCGGAATCAGAAGTCTTGAGACTTCAAGAGGAACTTGCCCGTTTAAAAACACGGTAAAGAGGTTATTCCTTATTAATATGGAACAACAATTAAAAAATGACTTACTTCTTCGCGCGGCAAAATGTCTGCCAGTGGAACGCGTGCCTGTATGGATGATGCGGCAAGCAGGTAGGTCAGATCCTCTATACCGACAGATTCGCCAAGAACTTAACCTTCCTTTAGAACGCCTCTTCCGAACTTGTCCCACTCCGATGTCTGACACTGATGTTGAGTGGGCAGTAAAAATTTCACTACTTCCCAAACGCATTGGTGTAGATGCTATTATAGTCTATAAAGACATTCTGACACCGCTTGCACCGATGGGTGCTCACTTCCGATTTTCCCCCGGTCCCATTTTAAGCAAACCGATACGAACACAGTCACAAGTAGATGCACTGTGTCCATTAGATGATCCATACGTACAATTAGAGTACACTGGACAGGTAATTCGCTCACTGCGTAAGACATTGAATGGTGAGTTGCCGCTTATCGGTTTTGCTGGTGCTCCATTAACACTCGCTTTTTTTCTAATAGCAGGGGAAAGTCCAATGAAAAGAGGTGCTGGAATATCGGAGAAAGCCACTCCTGTCTTTGAAATGATGGAAGACGCATCAGAGCTACTACACGAGTTGTTAGATAAATTGACTGAAATGACGATTAACTATCTGAATTACCAAATTAGTCAAGGTGTTCAGATTGTGCAACTATTTGAGTCGATCGCGGATGTGCTATCGCAGCAAATGTATGAAGATTTTGCGCTTCCATATCACCAACGAATTTTCGCTGAACTCAATTCTGACGCACCGGGAATCTTGTTCGCAAAAGAGTGTCCTTACGTTAATTTTATGCACCAAAGTGGGGCAGATGTGTTAAGTATAGGAAAATGTGTTGACCTTGAAAAAGCCAAAACTGAAACTGATGGCTCAGTCGCATTTCAGGGAAATGTTGATAACGATATTCTGCGCGATGGAACATTCTCTGACATAACAGAAGCAGTACGCATTTGCATTGAACAGGGTGGAAAGACTGGACATATTTTAAATCTTAGCCATGGATTACACAGAGATACACCATTTGAAAACGTCAAACATTTCGTGAACATCGCAAAAACATATCAGGATAGTTGATGCAAAACATTTCAGAAAACCCTTTTGCCCCACGTCAGTACGGAAAACTTGTTAAGGTAACAGACCGAGTGTATCTGTTCCGTAATATCGTCAACTCTTCTATTATAATAGGAGATAACGGGGTTGCCGTAATTGACACACAGGTTAACCAAATGATGGGAAAACGACTTCTCAAAGCAATTCAAACCATCACAGATAAACCGATTCTCTATGCAATTAATACGCACTACCACTGGGATCATACAAACGGGAACATAATTTTTCGTCAAGAAGGCGCAACTGTTGTTGCACGCGAAATGACAAAATATTTTATGGTGAATAGGGCACCGCGCCAAGAGGACTTCCTTCGTTCCCGTGGTTTTACCCTTGGCGATCCACCGTTTTTGCCACAGGAAACGTTCACACATGAAACCGAACTTGATTTGGGCAATCAACCTTTGCATCTCGTTCACTTAGGAAAAGCGGAAACAGATGACGCAACTGCTATTAGGATTCCAGCAGAAGGATGTATTGTTTCTGGTGATACAGTGATGACCGGCAGTTTTCCTATTTTTGGACAACCTGTCATGAATGAAGGATTGATGGCAAACCACGATTGGATTAATACAATTAAAGAATTGCGTACATACACACCAGACCATGTGCTTCCCGGACACGGACCTTTGGCACACGATGCAGAAATAGACCTATTGCTCAAAATTGAATCCTACTTTTTAACAGAAGTCCGCAAAAAGGTTGAACAAGGTATGTCTTTAGCAGAGTTGCTAACCGACATGGAGACTAACATGCCGAATTGGATTCGCGACATTGCTGAAGTTTGGGGAACACCGCGTTATGCCATTCTGCGTGTGTATCGTGGATTGATTGATGACCCAGAACCGGGATGGCAACACTTCAAACCGTCTGCTATCCCGACAGCAGATGCCGATGTTCTTGACCAACGGACACAAGAATTGAAAGACTTTGCAGCATATCGCGAAACTGCAGAAGAAGTGGCAGAAGGAAACGACTTCGGATTAGCCATCGCTATTTTAAAAACAGCAACTGAAAAATTTTCCAATTTACCAGACGCATGGACAGAATACGCAAATTTACTTGCACAAACCTCTCGTACTGTGTCAAGTGTGCTTGAGAAAGGTGATTTTTTCTTTGAGGCCAAAAATGCGCTCAATACAGCACTTGAATTGGACCCTGATTATGCACCAGCACATCTTTTGCGTGGGTCAAACTACATCCTCTCATCTTACCGAAATGGTGATGATCCCACACCGGGAATGGAATCCATCTATAAAGCATTAGTTAGCGGAATCGAGGGCACACAACTTGCGCAAGCTTACTTTTCTATCGGACTTGCACATCGTACAAATGGTGATGAAACACTTGCCCGTGAAGCATTTGCACAGGCAATTGCTGTTGATCCGAGTTTTATGCCCGCACAATTTGCCAATATGGCATAGGAGAAAAAATGAAATATGATAGCGTTTTACTTGTAGCATTTGGCGGTCCAACCCCCGGATGCTGTAAAAAATATGATACCAAAAACTGTCCCGGCGAGGCATACTGTTTTGTTGAAGGCATTGCCGGTGAAGCAGAATCTCAAAAAGAACGTGTAAAAGACATCTCATCCCATTACGTTAAATTAGGTGGATTTTCACCATTCAACGAATTGACTTTCAAACAAGCCAAAGCATTACAAAACGCATTGCAACAGCGTAACTTACCGTTACCTGTTTATGCCGGATTCAGACATTGGACACCTTATTTAAATGAAGTCATCGCTGAAATGGCAGAAAAGGGGCACCGTAAAATACTTGGAATTATCATGGCACCCCACCGAGCCAAAGTTAGTTGGGAATGGTACCAACAAACCGTCAAGAAAGGGATTGAAGCGGTAGAAGGTGAAAAACCGACTATTGACTATCTTGATCAATGGTATACCCATAACGGTTACGTCGGTGCCATTGCAGAGATTATCAAAACTGCATGTGGGGACAAATTAGACCGTGCTGAACTGGTTTTTACTGCTCATGCAATTCCGCAAGTCGCAGCGGATACCTCGCCTTATTCACAACAGTTTGAAAAGACCGGAGAAGCAGTGGCGCGAGCGATTGGAAAAAAACGGTTTAGTTTTGCGTATCAGAGTGAGGTGGAAAATAGTCCAATACCGTGGACACAACCCGACATTAACGATTGGCTTAAAGCCAAAAAAGAGGACGGTGTTGATACTGTCGTAGCTTCTCCCATCGGATTTCTTTGCGACCACGTTGAGGTTCTATATGATTTAGATATTGAGGCAAAAGAGACAGCAGAAGCATGCGGAATTGATTTTATTCGGGCAGGCACTGTCGGAGATCATCCGAAATTTATTGGTATGTTAGCAGATTTTGTGTGTGAAAAGTCTGCGAAGTAGGATTACGTTTTTAAGTACTAACCTGTTGGCGTTGCTGAGGAATATTCTGATGGCGCAGGAACAGAAACGTGCAATCGTTATCGGCGGCGGAATTACAGGTTTAGCTGCTGCCTATCGCCTGAAAAGCGAAGCGAAGAATAGAGGAATTCCACTTGAAATCAATCTGCTTGAAGCGAGCAATAGGGCAGGCGGCGTTATTCAAACCGAGCACCGAGACGGGTTTATCATTGAGCACGGCCCCGATGCCTTCATCTCAACAAAACCTTGGGCTAAAGCACTGTGCGAAGAACTCGGTATCGCAGATAAACTGATAGGTACTAACCCAAAGGTAAGACGGAGTTTTGTCGTCCGTAAAGAAAAGCTACTTCCGGTCCCTGAAGGTTTTTACATGATGGCACCGGGATCGTTCGGTCCTTTTGTAAAAAGTCCTATCTTCAGTTTGCCGGGCAAATTTCGTATAGCTTTGGATCTATTTATTCCACGTCGCAGCAATATAGACGATGAATCTGTTGCGGATTTCGTTAGGCGAAGATTGGGGACTGAGGTATTCGAGCGAATGGCACAACCAATGATTGGTGGTATCTACACATCGGATGCAGAAAATCTAAGTCTCAAAGCAACGTTTCCAAGATTTTTGGAAATGGAGCGGGAACATGGCAGCATCATCAAAGCGCTGTTAGCGCAAAAACGTAAAGCGGCTCAAACAAGTCGTGATACAAGTGGTCCGCGCTATAGTCTGTTTTTATCTTTTGCGGACGGGATGCAGACGTTAGTAGATACACTTGCAGAGAGTCTCTCAGGATGTATCCGTTTTTTATCCCGCGTGAACACCATTCAGCAAAAAGAGAATGAAAAAGGTTGGCGTGTTTGCCTTGAAGATGGGAAAGTGTTAGAAACAGATTTGCTTTGTCTTGCACTCCCTGCTCCGCAAACAAGCAAAATTCTGTCAGGAGTTTCACCGTCGCTTGCCGAAGAACTCTCTGCTATTCCTTATACATCATCTGCAACAGTTAATCTGGCGTTCCGTCGAGAGGATATCACACATCCAATCAACGGAATGGGATTTGTTGTTCCTGTTACAGAGCAACTTAACCTTGTTGGTTGTTCGTTTAGTAGCGTTAAATTTGAAAATCGGGCACCAGCGGATCATGTGCTATTACGCGCATTTGTCGGTGGCAACACATTTGAAGGCAAGATTAATGGAAACCTGACTCAAAATGATTTAGTGTCAACTGCATTAAAAGACGTATCCAACTTACTTGGAATTAAGAAGGAACCTCTTTTTTCTATTGTAAGTGAGCATTCACAAGCAATGGCACAATATCTTGTCGGACATCAAAAACTTATCCATGAAATTGAAAAGCTCACAAAAGACTTGCCCGGTCTGGAATTAGCAGGCAATGCGTACCATGGCATTGGTATTCCAGATTGTATACACAGCGGTGAGCAAGCAGCATTAACACTATTAAATGCGATATAGGTACAAAGATGCGTTACATTGTAATTCTTCGCCGATATGTTCCCAGTTTGTGTGTATGCCTATTAAGTCTTTGTATTTTGGTATTCCTGGGAAAGTATGTATCTGGTGCGGGAAGCGATGCGAGTCAACATAAGGAGATGTATCAAGCGTTTAAAGATGGGAAGTGTAAAAGTTGCCACCCAGCAATTTGGCGTGAGTGGGAAAAATCGATGCATGCACAGGCATGGAAAGATGAAATTTATCAGGAAGCAGCAAAGCAGATAACTGACAGAGAAAAGAGTTGTGACCCGTGCCATGCACCTGAACCAATCCTCGTTACCGGCATAGGGGAAATGCCAAAATTGCGTAACGGCCAACGTGACTCTGGCGTTTCATGCCTTGTGTGTCATCTTGATTCGGATGGTGCAATGCAAGGTCCTCCGGCAAGTGCAGAGACCAATTTTCATGCAAATGTAACCAACCCTATCTATAAGGCACCTACAAAACTATGTGCTACGTGTCATGGTCAACCGAATGTGCCTGAACACGATCAAGTGTCCAGTTTTCTTGAGAGCAGTTTCGCTGCAGAAAAGAAAAGTTGTGCAACATGTCACATGCCAGTTGTTAATCGGATGCAAAGCACAGCAAGTTACGAAAGTCTCAAGGGGAGGAAACATACGTGGCAGGGCAGCCGCAGCGTCACTCAGCTTAAAAGTGCTGCAACATTTAAGATTGAACTTGCTGATAAGCAAGCGACTGTGATCCTTCAGAACAAGGCGGGACACCTCTTACCCGGTGGTACTTTACGTGTTATAGTCCTTGATGTAACACATCTTGCACCAGACGGAACACAGCGTGAGAAAAAACAGGTTTTAATTTCTGCGAAAGCGGAAAACCGTCTTAAACCTGACGAGAAGCGAAAATTTGTTTTTAATGTTAACAGTGGCGACACACTCAAAACCCGTCTACGATATCAACTTACACCAAAAACACTTGAACCTGAATGGATACTAATGGCAGAAGCAAGTAAGATTGTACCTTAACGCTTAAATTCGTGATAGACATTACCGTCGATAAACATAGTTTCCTATGTATTCAAACTTGGCAATGAATCGAGTCCAAGCAGACGTTTTAATGTCGGCGTTGCGCGTTCAATGACTTCTTCTGAGACAATCTTCAAATGATCTTGTTGTGGCTTTAAAATAGAACGACAGAAAAAACCGAGCAACGCAACCCGCGGCTCATCACTTCTATTTTCTGAAGAACCGTGCCAAACTGCACCGTTGACAATTAGCACTGAACCGCGGGAACCACAGATTTGTTGTTCGTCTCCATATTCAACACCGGATTCAGGTTGTGCATCAAGTCTTTGATGACTTCCCGGCACACAACTGGTCGCGCCGTTTTCAAGCGTAAAGTCGTCTAAAAACCAAACGCTATTTGCAACCATTGGAAAGTTGGGACGCGGCGTTGGAAGTCCGGATAACGGATAGTCGATATGGAGACCCGCATCTGGCGCACCTGGATAAAGGATATTGACTGTGAATGAACTTAACGTACAGTCTGCACCAAGGAGATACTCCATAGCGGCAAGCATCTTCGGTTGTTGGATAGCCTTCTCAAACATTTCGCCCTTGTCAATTAGATTCCAGACGCGTTGTGCAGTTTCATTTGGCAAATAGGTATGCCCTTTGCCAGCCTTCTGTTCTGCTGTGGCAAGTTCTAAAGCATGTTCTCGGAGTTGGGTCGTTGTAGCATCAGATACTGCATTCTCAAACAGCAGAAAACCGCTTTGGTCAAGTTGAGATTTTTCCGAAATTGTCAACATCAATAGATTTTCCTTCAACAAAAATCTTTTTATTGACAATTTAATAGTTTTTTTGTATTATGTCAATTGGAATTTGAAATTTTGTCTAAGTATGCCCAAAATTCAGGTACAAAATTGTCAATTTGATTTGACATGTTTTTAAAATTATGGTATTATACTTAATACCGATTGCAATTTAATCGATGATAAACAAATAGGCGGGGAAATTTACCTAATTTCTAAATAAAACGCCGCGTGCCGATTAAATGCTTGCTTAATATTGTCACTTTTGTTAAAATAACAGATGTCCTTATATTTATGGGCAGACTTTAAGTCAATTAAATATTATGTTACGTAATCGCTTGAATCTGTTATGCGAATTTCCATAGAGATTCTTGCTGGTCAAACATAGAACTTCGGTGCCCAATTTTTGCTTGCTTTTGACCTTCATTACGGATATACTGACCTTATCCAAAGGTGAGTTACGTATACGTACGGAAAAATTTTATGATACTTGGTAGTAGGATGTTAATTTGGATGGGCAGACACCTACCTCCGGTCGTTTTTGTCGTGTTTCCCGCTTGCCCATCTAAAACTTCAGTATTTAGTCTCGTTTTCGCGTAGACTTAACGAGGAGGAAGAGTTAATGAAAAAACGAACACTTGTTTGTTTTTTGATTTTTACATTGTGTATTTTTCACAGTTCAATACCAGGCACTGTGTTCGGGCAAGACGCGGAGTCAACTCCCGCTGAACTTGCTCAACAAGTGTTTGATACCTACGGCGCGACGCTTCAGCGTGAGAACGTTAAAACGCTCTTGCCGGAGATTTTGAGCGGTCTTCAGGATGCAGATATTGATATCCCCGCTACAATTGATATAGCAATAACTTTGATTAACGCTGGCAATGCGGCGAGTTTAAAAGCACTTGCTGCGGGACAGGGTGTCACGATAACAGATGATCATATAGCACTTCTTGAAGACGCTGATGTCCAAAAAATGCTTAAGGATGAAACCACTAAGGCTTTACTAAGCCTTAAAGGTGCTGAACTTCAGGCAGGACTTACCGAACTCTTGAGATTGGTTAATGCTCCCGTTGAGCCAACCCCGGAACCAACTCCAGAGCCAACCCCGGAACCAACTCCAGAGCCAACCCCGGAACCAACTCCAGAGCCAACCCCGGAACCAACCCCGGAACCAACTCCAGAGCCAACTCCGGAACCAACTCCAGAGCCAACTCCGGAACCAACTCCAGAGCCAACCCCACCAGTTGATCTTGTTGATTCAATTATAACAGGTAAGTCATTACTTGGTGGTCTTTCGCTTAACCCTATTATCGGCAAGAATTTTGTCCGAGATCTTATAGTAGCCGCTGGATTTTCAAAAGAAAACGCAGAAACTTTCGTTGAACCCGCGGTTGATGCTGTCTTGGATTTAGTCCCGAAAGGGTTTCTTCCAAAAGAACTAATTGGAATATTAAAGTCTTTAAAAAATAGACAAAGTATTTCAATTTTTGAAGCTGAGGCGGCACAGTTAGATAAGGAAAGTTTTGGAAATGCTATTACCCCAAGTCTTTCCGAAATTGTCTATCGGAACGTTCCTAACGTTACGAAGTATCTAAAAAGCGATAACCTTAACCTTTATGTCCGTGTTCCAGCAGCACTTGAAGGTGGAAGCGTTAAATTTAATCTCAATGGTCAAACAGTAAATGGTAAACGGATTGAATTAGGTGAATTCCAAGCGGATACTATTGATCACACCTTCCGATTAGAGGAAACGCTTGCTGCAACTAACCTACCCGCATGGCCAGAATGGGATGAAAATGACCAATTGTTTGAAAGGGTTGTGCTTCGGTATTCTCAGGAGGGATTAAGAGGTAATTATATTGCCGTTGATATGGACCCAGTGCCTCCAGCACTTGATGATGATAGAGGTTACACGTGGGAAAGTACAATCGGCATTATACCAAGAGGGAATGTCTTTTACTACTTTGAAGTAACACTTGCCCAACCCGTAAAGTTGGAGATATTCAATGGTGCGGCACTTGGCGAAAAGCTCGCTTCAGCTGACGGAACGTCTACTGAACCGGCTGTCAGGCAATACAATGAGATTAAAACATGGTCAATGCCCGATCCTCTCAATCTCCAATTTGCTGATCGTGGTATCTTTGAAGCACTGTTTACTGATGATGTAGTAGCAGAAATTACAGCATTAGCAATTCCGCTTCTTGCTGGCGAGAATGTTCCCGCCAAACAGATCCGTCCATTAGCAAATAAGTTGCTGCGCAATGCTCAAAAATTAACAAGCGACTTTGAAAACCACTTTGACCCGTTGTTAGCCTCCGTTTTTTCTATACCAAAAACGGTTGATAACCCATTACAGTCAATTTGGATTCCGGATCCGGCTGATCCTAATTATTCAATTCTTCAGTCGATCTCTGAAGGTCAAAACACATTAGTAGCGGAAGTGCGTATCAATGCAAATGATGTTAATCCTACAGACCGGATAATGGCAGACTTCACTGCTGACGCTTCCGCTCCAAAGGCAGATATTGTGTTCGGAGATGGCGTAGCAAACTTCGGAGATAACGTTACTGGTTATCAGAATTCCGCAGGTGTTTGGGTTGCTACTGCTCCTACCAGTGGTGCTCCCGCTGTGGTGAGCATAACAAGTAAACCTGAGAACCCGACTGACTTGGGGGTAGATACAGGATATATCCTTTATCAATTAATTACTCTTGAAGCAAATGGAAATCCGGAAGGTACTTGGTTACCTTTAACGGCTATGAATACTATGTTAGCATCGGATCTCTGGAAACTGGTCCAAGAACAGTTGGCAAACCATCCTGATAAAAATGTTCGGGCGATCGCAAATTTGCCTTTAGTTGATCTCTTAGCTGGCTTAGCTGAAGATGATCCCCTGATAGGCACTTATGCTGGTTTACTACGGGATTACGTAAATCCGTTCTTGAAACCTCTTGGAATCGGACTTATAGAAGCTAACAGTGAATTTCTGATCAGGTTCATAGGGGCAGTCATTGATGACCTTAATTCGATACCACTCACCTATGATCCGGCACGCCCCATAAAAAGAGCGTTTCAAGGTGTAGAGATGCCTCTCTTAGTCGGTGACTACGGGATCCGCGCAATGGGGATTGATAGTCTCTTGAATGTTGGTGCTCATGTCCCTCCAACGCATCTTAGAATTGTAGCGCCTGAATATGATAGGACAAGCGTTACCATGGCGAGTTTGGGTGACATCAACCATAATGGTAAAGATGATCCGTATGAAAGTGGTACTATCTATGAGAATGCCAGAGATGTAACACTAACTATCACCGTCAACGAACGCACAGTCCATCCTGGCACAATCATGGTTCAATACATGGCCGCGGACGGCAGCTGGAAGGATATCGGTGAACTTTCTTTAGCTGAAGCCACTGGCGCAGCTGGAGATACGCTTACAATTGATTGGAGTGCCCCTGATATGGAAGGGGATGCCGTAATGGTTCGTACTGTAACAACTAACGGTCTCCAACTCACAAGCGAATCAGATCCGTTTTCGATCAATCTTGATCATGACGTTTTCCCAGTTGATCCGAAGGTCTTAGTCGTTGATGTAGATGCTGCGTCCATTGTAATGACAAATCCGGATAGTGGCGCACCGCAAGGCACAATCATGCTTGTTGGTTATACTCCACGCCGGACAGTTCCAGCAACCAACTCCATCCGTATTGAAGCTAAACGGATGAACGATGACGGTTGGACAATGATTGGTACTGTTGAAGTCAGTGATCCTATGGGTATGGGAGGCGATGCGACAGCCGCTGTTATGTTTAAAGGCAAAACGTTAGCGGATGTTTATGAAGCCAATATGCTCCATATTGATGAGACCAGCAGTTACCTCAAATGGATAGTTACTGTAGATACAACCGCCTTGGAAGATACTATTACAGTGGATAGTCCCGGTGCGCGCGATGTAGCAATGGATGACAATCGTTACATGGTTCGTGCTTATGCTGTCGGAGAGGACGGTTCCGATGTTTCTCCTGTCCTTGAAGGCGATATGTATACGGAAATGTTCTCCGTAGACAACGATGATGATGTCGCACCGCTCGGTCCGACAAACGTAGTTGCTACGAGTATTGATGCTATGTATCCTGTCTTTATGGAAAATGAGGATGGAAGTTACACGGTCGGTGGTCTCGTTGATAAGTATGACCCCGAAGTCAACTCTCCTGTAGTTACGTTCACTATTACACCAACAGCTGAACGCAAAACTTACGCATCAGTCAAATTGCTAACAACCTTACCTGAAGGTGCTATTATCGGAGATATAACCGAAACTGCCGAAGGTAGCGGTGTCTTTACTGTAACGATTGATGTTGGCACACTCATGGATGGCGACGAACTCGTCCATAACGACGTATACTTGCAGAGTCGGTCTGGAATCTACAAAGACTACGATGTCTATATGTTCCAAGTCCACGCTCTGGCTTATGACAAGGCAATGCCTTATGATGATGTCACTGCTGCTGACGAAATGTTCCTGAAATATGGGAATGTTCAAGCGGATGATTACGAAGGTGACGAAATCACCGTGAGTGTTGAAAACAGTTACAGACCCGATCCGGGTGTATTAGCAATCACCGTTGTAAATTCGGACGGAATGACGAACCCTGATAGTGGTGCCCCACAAGGTGAACTCACTTTCAATGCATATACACACGGACTTACTTCGCCGCCAACAGAAGGTGTTCGATTTGAGGTAAAACGTCCAGGCGATACAACCTGGGAACGTATTACTGGTACGGTTGAACCACCTGTGATGGTTGAAGGCTCCGATTTGGCTGGTATTGTTGGTGGTCTTGTCGGAATCACAGAAGCTGGCACAGTTTCTGGTGAACTAACGGAATTGGAAATCCCTGCAGCCTATCAGAAATGGTCTGTTGTAGTGGATACCCGTGAGTTAGCACTGGAAGATACTGTCGTCCCAGATGATACCATCAAATTAGATGATACCATTGAACGCGGTGATGCTTCTCAACGTGATGTATCTAAAGATGCAAACCAGTATGAGGTGCGAGCGATTGCACTCACACCGAAAAACTTGGATCACCCCGAATACGATGATCGGGAAGGTGTAGAAGCGTCTTTCTCATTAGACAATGTTGATGATGTTCCGCCACTCGGTCCGACGAACATCACAGATGTTGCCGATGTAGCAGGTTCTATCACTGCGAATGAAGATGGCAGCTACACTGTCGGTGGAATCGTTGATCTTGGTGTTGAGTCGCCAGTTGCTACATTTAGCATTCAACCGACTGCTGAAGAAATAACCTATGCTGGTGGAAAGATCGGATTGGTTCAGACTGCAGCCGATGGTTCGGAAACAATGGCAGAAGCCAGTCTTGAAGATGGAAAAATCACGGTTGATGTCGGCTTACTTGCAAATGGGACATACATGTATCATGCGCTTGTTGCTGATGCTTTCGGTAACTGGCAAGTGCAAGGTGAAGAAGATATGCCTTCACCAGTTATCACTGTCCATGTCCTGAACTTCCGAGTAAGTGACATTACGGGTCTAACTGTAACGGCAGTTGATGGTGAATCGCCCGACAGACTTCCACTCCAAGAAACTGTTGGAGAACTTGCAGGCAGGTTCCCACTCAAAGAATCAATCTCCGTGAGTTTCAATGTTAATAACGGTTCATTAGCAGTTGAAGAGCTTACAGGTGTTCTTGTTGATGGACATGAAGTAATGTTTACTGCTGGCAGCGATGCTGAGAATGCTTTCTCGCTAATGGCAGACAAACTTTCAGCAGTAGCAGATGGATGGTATACACCGGAAGGGCGCGTAACTAAACGCAACGGTTCGGTAACCTTCCCATTAGCGACGATTAACTTGGATAACACCGGTCCGATGATTACCATTGTATCACCTACAGAAGGGGAAGCAGTGAACGGTTTACCATCGTTCAATGCTGGCTTCGGTGATGGTGATATGGGTAGTGGTGTAAGCGATGGTAGTGGTGTAAGTATGATGGATACCGCTGCTGTTTCATTAGCTCGGCTCCGTCCGGAAGAAGTTGTTCAGGACGCAGTTCCTATTGATGTTGATCAGAGTATGGTTGAACAGGATCTTGACTCTGTTGTCTATACTCGCACAGACAAACTTGCTGGCGGCGCGTATCAGTTCACAATCAAAGTTTCAGATAAACTTGGTAACGTAGGTGAACAGTCAGTAGCATTTGCTGTTGAAGGGGAAAACCCAACGGTCGTAATTACCGCACCTGCTGCTGGACAGACCTTTGATCACAGTCCCGAAAAAGTCACCGGTTTCTTTGCTGGTGGTGGCGAGGTGAGCATTTCTAAGTTTACCATTAACGACGCAGATATGACTGCAGAAGTAATGGACAATAACTTCAGTTATATGCCCGCTGATGCATTAGGTGATGGAGACTACACGGTCGCTGTTGAAGTTACGGATGGTAGCGGTTTAACTGCTCAAACAGCCTTAACCTTTACAGTAGAATTACCGGTTCCGACAGCATCTATAGATACGCCAACTGCTGGTCAAGTCTATGACCACGGTATGCCAATTATCACTGGTGAATTTTCTGGTGCTGCTCCTATAGAAGTTTCACTATCTATTGACGGTGAAGCAGTGACAGCAGTTGTAAGTGACAACACATTCACTTACACGCCAGCAGAAGCACTGAGTGATGGTGAACACATGGTTGCTGTTGAAGTCACAGATGCCAACGGCAGAATGGCACAAGCATCTACTATGTTCACGGTAGATATACCGGGACCGACAGTTGCGATTAATTCACCTGCCGCAGGTCAAACCTATGACCACGGCAAACCTGCTATCCGAGGTGAGTTCTCAGGTGTTGCTGCTCCAGTATCACTAAGTCTCACTCTAAACGGGGAAGCAGTAGAAGCATCGGTAAGCGATGGTGAATTTATGTATACACCTGCTGACTTGTTAGTTGACGGTGAATATACGGTCGTTGCTCAAGTCACTGATGCTAATGGAAAATCTGCGGAGGCAACTGCTATCTTCACGGTAAGGTTGCCAGTTCCGACAGTCGCAATCCATTCACCTGCCAATGGGCAGATGTATGACCACAGTAAACCTTCTATCACTGGTGAATTCTCAGGTCTTGATCCTGTTGAGTTAACTCTAACCATTAACGGTGAAGCGGTTGAAGCAGTGGTAAGCGATAGTGAATTTACCTATACACCTGCTGAAGCATTAGGTGATGGTGAATACACGGTCGTTGCTGGTGTTTCTGACGCTAATGGCAAATCTGCTGATGCAACGGTTGTTTTCTCAGTAAAATTACCAGTTCCGACAGTTACTATTGTAACGCCTGCTGCTGGTCAATCCTATGACCACGGTATGCCGATTATACACGGTAATTTCTCTGGCGCAGCTCCGGTGGAAGTTTCACTCTCCATTGATGGTAAAGCTGTTGAGGCAGTTGTGAACGAAAACAACGAATTCACTTATACACCAGCAGAAGCGCTGAGTGATGGTGAACACATGGTTGCTGTTGAAGTCACAGATGCCAACGGCAGAACCGCCCAGACATCTACTGACTTCATGGTTGATATACCTGGTCCGACAGTTGCGATTAATTCGCCTGCTGCAGGTCAAATGTATGACCATGATATGCCGGTAGTCAGAGGTGAATTCACAGGTGTTGGCGAAGTTACAGTAGCACTTACTGTAAATGGTAAAGAAGCTGAGGCGAAAGTAGAAGGCAACGGTTTCACTTATACACCTGCAGAAGGTTTAGGTGAAGGTGAACACACAGTCGCTGTTGAAGTTACAGATGCGAATGGCAAAATGGCACAAGCAACTGCAATCTTCACAGTGGAATTCCCGATGGCTTCAGTCATGCTTCATGCACCTGCTGCTGGTCATACCTTCAATCATGGTAAACCAGCTATCACTGGTGAATTTACTGGCGTTGGTGATGTTGAGGTAAAACTCACCGTTGACGGTAAAGATGCCGAGGCAAAGGTAGAAGGTAACCAATTTAGCCATACACTCGCAAATGCGCTTGGTCATGGTGAACACACAGTCGCTGTTGAAGTCACGGATGCAAATGGCGAAACCGCACAAACATCCGCTGTTTTCACAGTTGATATACCGGGTCCGACAGTAGTGATCCTTTCACCTGCTGCGGGTCAAACCTATGAACATGGTGAACCGGTTATCAGAGCAGAATTTTCTGGAATGACAGATGTCAACGTAACCACATTCACTATCAACGGTGAAGATGTTGAGTTAGGTGAAGATGCAGTAGAAGATAATCTACTTACCTATACACCTGCTGAAGCATTAGGTGATGGTGAATACACGGTTGTCGTTGAGGTCACAGATGCGAACAAGAAATCTGCAAGGGCAAGCGTTGTCTTCTCGGTAGCGATACCAGTAGATACTACAGCACCTATCATTTCAGAAGTGTCTCCATCTGGCTTGGTTACGCTCAACAAGCAGGCCACTCTGGATGAAAACTTTGCGATAACAATCGCTGCCGTCATCACTGAAGCGGAATCCGCTATAACCAGTGTACAGTACGTTATTGACGGTCAACTACCAGCTAATTCCTATCCTGTTGAACGAGCTGGAAGTAAGTTTGAAGTTACAGAAAGCTTTACACCAGGGACACATACTATCAAACTAATGGTAACCAGTGAAGGTGGAACCCGAGAGTTTAGTTGGCGATTCACACTGCAGGTTGATAAATCTGCACCGGTAATCTCCTCAGTCACTCCTGCTGGCACTATCCATGCGGGACTCCCGACTATTTCGGCGAGTGCTACCGACGATTCGGGCGTAGAAGAAATGACGATCGTCGTAATGGATAGTAATGGCAAAGAAGTGAAAGGGGACACCAGTGATGACGATGAGGATAGAACCAATGCAGGTATTACCCGCTTAGACTTCCATCCGGAAGCACCTCTCTCTGAGGGGACTTACTCGATTGAAGTTCGTGCGACTGATGCCTTTGGTAATTCATCAACACAAAAAGGTGTATTCACAGTTGATTTTGATACTGCTGCACCGATTATCACAGCGTCTTCACCTCAGGATGGTGCCCGTCTGATGTATAAGCACGATGAACAGGCAAGACCCACCATTTCAATCACATTTGCGGATGCTGAAACTGGTGTGAATGTCGATTCCATCAAGCTTGTTATAGAAGCACCAAAATGGGGCGGAGGAACCTTGGTGACTCCAATTAACCTTACAGATAAGCAGAAGTCAGGTACACAGGTTATTTATAAACCTGCGGCTCCTGTCTTTACGGATCGACTCGCTCCCGGTGAACATGTGGTTAAACTGGAGGTATCCGACAACGCGCATCAACAGGGTAATGTCTCTGAAAAAAGCGACGGTGCTCGCGAAGCGAACACAGCTGTCTATCAGTTCAGTTTCTTTGTTGAGTATGCGGATGGACCTATATTGGCGAAGCCGATTAACTTCCCCAACCCGTTCAAGGGTAACACACGGATTTCGTTTGGACTTAACAGAATGTCGACAGTAAGTATTGTCATCTATGACGCTACACTCCGACCTGTTCGAGTCCTGCGAGATAACGTTGTTCTGAATGCTGGAGATTATACCGGCAATAACGGAATCGGTTGGGATGGAAAAACCAGCGGTGGCGAAGACTTAGCTCGCGGCATCTACTTCTGCGTAATAGAAGTAACAGATGGTTTCGAGCCGGAATCCGCCATTCTTAAGCTCGCTCTGACGCGCTAAGTAAAAGATAGTCCGTAAATCGGAAATTGGGGATTGTTCCCAATTTCCGATAGTACGGATACGAAGGAGGACATAAATGTCTATCACAAAGCAAAGATTGCTATGCGGTGTAATACCCGTTTTACTTCTTATCCTTGCTGTGTCGCCAGTCTGTTATGCTGAGGGTGAAGTTAACGCTATGCCCCATCTACGCCTTGGTGCAGGTGCCCGCTCGATCGGCTTAGGCGGTGCTTACACAGCAATTGCAGAAGATGCCACAGCCACTGTCTGGAATCCAGCAGGTCTCGGTTCAGCGGCGGATCTAAGCCTCAATTTTTCTACACAGAGATTGTCACTTGATAGAACCCATAATTTTATTGCTATCACAAAAATGCTCGGCTCTTACGGGTCAATTGGTTTAGCTGCTACAAATTTTGGTGTGTCTGATTACAATCTATATGATGCAAAAGGCGAGTACGGAGGCAAAGCTGATTATAGTTCGAATGCTTACTCCCTCTCTTATGGCATTGCTGTCGGAAACTTCAATCTCGGGCTAACAGGTCGAATGTTAGCAGATAACTTCGGCGTAGATAGCGTTGAAAACCAAAGCGGTTTCGGCGGTGTAGATATCGGATTAATGGGACATGCGCTACACATAGATGCAAACGAGGAACAAGTACCAACCTTCCATTACGGTGTTGTTGCAAAATACCTTGGAGCATCTCTTGGTGAAGCAGGGACTGTACCGATGGTTGTTGATGTCGGTGTAGCTTACGATCTCTATATGGGTAACGTTGTCACATTCTCAGCAGACATTGAGCAAGAATTCGTCAATCTTGAAGAGAGTGCGTTTAGCATGCGTGGCGGTGTTGAATACACAATTGTCACAAACAAATCAACTGAATTTGCGATACGCGCTGGTGTGAGAGCATCACGTGATGTCCAAAACTTGTTCGGTGGACTTGGTGTCAACATTGCTGGACTGCAGCTTGACTACGCCATCCAAGATGGTATGGCAAGTGAAATTAATGGGGTCGGAAGCACTCACTATGTTTCTGTATCCTATGAATTTTAGCATCTAAGAGGAGAATACTGATGAAGATGATAAAATCCACGCTAAAATTAGCACTGATTCTCTATATCTGCGTAGCACTCAGTGGTATATACGCTTTATCCGCCTCAGCAAGAATCACACCGCACGAAGGTGATGATGATACCGTGCTGATTACCATTGAAAAAGGGGACACGCTTTGGGATCTCTGTCAGGAGCATTTGAAAGATCCACTTAAATGGAGAGAACTTAGTAAATATAATGATTTTACTAACCCTCACTTGATCTATCCTGGCGAAAAATTGCGTATTCCTTTAGCGATGGCTAAAGACGTTGTTGAAATAGCTGAGGGAGATCTTGCTAAACAACAGGAAGAGTTAGAGAAATTACGTGCTGAACTCGCTGAATCTGAAGCAACTCGGGAAAAATTAATGGCTGAGATTAAGAGTTTAAATGAGAGCATGGCGAAGCTCCAAAAACAAATTAAAGCACTTGAAAGCAGCCAGAAATCCCAGCAGAAAGTGATTGACGCAGTCAAGAAAGCCAATAATGATGCAGCTGCTGATGTCAAAAAAGCTGTCAGATCCAGTAAAAATGCTTTACAAAAGCAATTAGAAGATTTACACGGTCACCTTGATTCATCAAATGAGATGCTTACTGCACTCCAAAAGGAGTTGAAAGGAACACAAGAGCATCACAAAAGTATTCAAGAGAACGTGAAAACCGCGTTGACACAGATTGAAATGAATCAGAAAGCTATCAGCGAACTGAAAATGATGATAGAGGATGCAAAAGGTGTGCATGAAGAAGTTTCTTCAACGAAACGCGCACTCGTCTTTATCACAACTGCCGCAGCTGGTATCGGATGGTTTGTTATTAGCACAATCGGTGGTCGTAGCGGCGAATAAGTAATTTCAATTATTCATTAGGCAGGGAAGACGCATATCAGCTCTTCCCTGCTTTTTTTATAGTAAAAAGGCAATGTTATCACTTAATTTTAATTTAGAACTTCCACCGTTTGAAAAAGCAATACAACTCTACGGCGATAGAGCAGGTGGACAAGGCAATTTTGAATTTGCCGGTCTCGCTAACCTCAGAGAATCTAAAGTTGTTTTGTTAAAAGGAAATGCCAAAAGTCTTGAGCAACCTGCTGATTGGAGACGTTTTTTTCGGTTAACCAATCTTGCTCAACGCCTAAATAAACCTTTACTATTGTGGAATTTACCCTTAATATATATTACGACAGCACAGCATCCCATTTCTTTAGTTTTAGGCTCTGCGATTCAAAACACTAAAATGCAGCTATTAAAATTACCACAACCAATCATAACGGTTTTTGATGGCAATTACAATCGGAGCGACATTATAATTAATGAACTTGGTTGGGCAGATGGGTGTGTTGTAGTAAAGCCTGAAAAGGAAGAACTTTTTCCCCTTCCAAATTTGAAAAAGCAGAACCTAAAAATTGTTTGTGAAAAATCAGGTATCTCAAAGCAAATTTTGAGACTATTACAAGAGGTATCACAGATTAACAGCGAAGAATTAATTGCTAATCGTATAGGATCTTTTTCCCTTCCCACAAAAATTCAATCCTAATCTAAATCGCGCTTTATCCTGCCAAAACTTGTAAGTTACCCAAGACCAAGAAGGGATTGCACATCTAATTTAAAAGGTTTTAACATAAGGTTTGTCGCGAAGACAAGAACTGCTACAATAAGTACCACTTTAATCCATTTATCGCCTTTTTCGACTGCCCAATGACTCCCAATCCATGCTCCCGTAGCATTTCCTATTGCTAACGTTACGCCTAAAGTCCAATTGACCTGCTTTTCCATGATAAAAATACCGAGGGCAAGCACGGTATAAAAGAAGATGATTAAGACTTTAATCGCATTCGTCCGAACGAGATCGATACCAGTCAGAAGGCGCAGCGCTGTTATAACAAGCAGACCTACACCAGCTTGAATGAACCCTCCGTAAATCCCGATAAAAAAGAACACAATCATCGCGAGTACTGTAGAACTTGTACTCTTGCTTTCAATCCTATCTGCTAATCGTGCTGTGGGATTCACTAATGTTAAGCCGAGCATAATGAGCATCACAGCTGCGAGGATAAATTGGAATAGTGCTGCATCCGTACCAATTGCAATTTTAGCACCTATCCCCGCCCCGATAACTGCAGGGACCGCGAGTAAGATGCCATAGCGAAAATTAGAGACTCCCTTACGCCGGAAACCTATAATGGCGCTGATGTTTTGAAAGAAAATAGCGACCCGGTTTGTGCCATTTGCTAATGTTGGATCGGAAGTAAGGAAGATAAGCATTGGGAGTGCTAACAACGATCCACCGGCAGCAACTGTATTTAAGAAACCGGCAGCAATACCTGTACTAAACAGCAAGAAAACATGTAAAAGGTTAAAATCCATTTTATATCTCTATTATTTTTCTTTCTTTGAAAAATCAGATAGTATCTGGCGATATTTCGAAGAACCAATTAGGAGAAGGGCAACGAGATTTCCGAGGACAATAGCACTTGCGAACCCTGAAATTATCAAAAAACCGCCGATCCGAAGAATTCCGCTTCCAAATGGACAGTGCCAACCGAGCATGAGAAAACAAATACCTGGAATAACTGTGCCAAGGATAAATCCTATGCAACCAGCAATGCCAGCAATGTTCTGATACTTTTTTAATAGCGGTGGGTGTATTTCAAACATGCGTTTCCTACAGGCTATTTACTATACGATTCCGAGATATTTGTCTCTACCTTTAACAAGTGCTTCAATCTTTCGGTCAACTACAGAACGTTGCAGCATCCAAAATCCACAGTCTGGATGTACCCAACCAACGCGTCCCGAACCCAACACCTTCTCCGCTTTTTCTATGCTCAATGCAACATCGTCAGGTGTCTCAACCGGATTCACTTTCACATCAATCACTCCGATACCGAGACGGATGTTTGGTGAGACATCCTTGAGAGCCTCAAGATCGGTATCAGGACGATGTTTCAACTCTAATACAAGATGGTCACATCTGAGCGTACTTAAAAAGTTAATTAGAGCACTCCAGTTACCTTTCTGGATTACCTGTCCCCCATAGTTGCCAAAGCAGAAGTGAACTGCCTTTTCTCCGTCAAATGCATCAAGCACAATATTTATCGCTTCGGCAGCGCGCGGGCCGTCTTCAGGATTTCCCGGTATATTTGCCTCATCAATTTGAAGGCATGTGCAATTCAATTCTCGTACCTGTGCAGCTAACACTTCTGCCAAAGCGGTGAGTAATGCGTCAAAGTTGTCGTAGTGTTTATCTAATAATGTTCGGGCAAGCATATATGGGCTTGTTACCGTAAACTTTATATCTTTGCCAGCAACACCCACAGCGCGCTCACAATCAGAAACAAGGTTTAATGTGCCTTCTCCTAATTCACTTTCTACAACGCCAGCAGGCTTCGCCCGAAACGCCATCGTTTGCATTTCTCTGAACTCGGACCATTCCTGTCGTCCCACCTCTGATCGGACACCTGAAAGTGGCCGAATAAAATAGTCAATCATCCCATTTGTGTCCGGATGGTTTACATCAAAACGATATAGTTCACCGTCAGTAGGTAGATCAATACCGCGTTGACGCTGAATATCCACGACAACACGAGTTGCATCAATAAGTGCTTGTTCAGTCGGTGTAGATTGAAGCCACGCTGGGACAGGATATGATCCCACTGTTGTTGTTAAAATATCTAATTTTTTCACTTCAGAGAGTCCTTTCCTGTACCTAATTTTTCATGAGTTCGTAAGATTCAAGTTCAAATTCCGATTCGACCGTTTCACCAACACGAGTTTGCGATTGCGTAAATTTAATTATACCGACATCCGGTGCAACCCATTTTTGAGCAACAGTAGTGTCAATGGAAAAATCCAGAACATCAGGATCATATACCCAATGAAATGATTCTTGGACCTGGAACACGTTCTCAAAAGTTCCAGCAGGTACGGTGACGGTTTCCTCAGAAAGCACCTCGAATTCATCAATGCCGCTATCTAATGGAAAAAGTTCAGGTACCAACTTTGCCTCAAATCTGACCCGCCATTTTTCTCCAGTAATGAGTGGAAATTTGTACAAGGGCAAAAATGGGAAAAACATCATTGTGTCCTCTGAACCGGGAGTAACATTTGTGGCATGCTGAACAACGCCTGAAACCTCACCTTCTTCATTGAGAGTATTTCCCAAATAAGAATAGTTTACAACGTTTTCCAAACCCTCTTCCGTACTTGATTTCTGGAGAACAAAACTCTCCACAGTTTTTCCACCTTCCAGTTGAATCGGTATAGTATCAATGATTTCAAAGGTAATTTGAGTGCCTTCTGCATCTCGGTATCTCCAGATATTTCCTACTGCTAACGGATAGTAATTACCCGGTCTAATCCGCCATACCTGAATATCAAGTGTGCTTGTTGTAGTCTTTTCACCATCGCTTACTGTAACTTGAATTTGGTATTTGCGCTCAGTTTCAGGCGCGTTCCAGATTGCGCCAGAGGCATCTCCCTTTATTTCGCCGTCGCTTGCCGACCATGAGTATGTCAAAATATCATGCTCAAGGTCAATTGCTCGTAGTTGAATAGAGACCTGTTCCCCTGGCGGAACTATCTCTGATTCTGCTTCAAAGACCGAAATCACGGGTGCAAGATTCTTAGGCCCCGATTCATCAGTGCCGCAACCGATCACCACAGTCATTAAAAAGAAACAGAGAAAAATCCAAATACTACCTGTTTTTTTCATGAGTTAAATTCCTTACCACGTAACACTTCTCGAGATTGTGATGTGCCATTTCCAGTAACATTATAAGCAAATGTATTCATCAATCTGTCATTTTCCGATTCGTTTGGTGCTGAACCGTGAATGATTAAAGCGTTAAAAAATACACCATCTCCCGCTTCCATTTCCACAGCAACAGCATCTTCCCGTTCCTGATAATGTCCGGGTAGAAACACTCCAAACGTCTGTTGTTTGCGTTCATGCTCCTGTAAACCCCAATTGTGGCTTCCGGGCACAAACTGAATGCATCCATTTTCAAGGTTTGCCTCGCTGATAGCCAATTGACAATTTATCATCACAGGTTTGTTATTATCATTTTTCCAATAGGCGTAATCTTGGTGCCATGGAATAGCCGTACCATCACCGCCAGCCTTCGGAAGCAGTTTGCTGTGATATAGTGAAATATCAGGTCCCATCATCGCTTCCAACACATCAAGAACGGCATCGGAACGGAGGAGTCTATTCAGTGTAGGGCTTACCACCTCACTATGCATTAACTGCTTTATAAGCGGTGGATGATCAGGATCGTCTTCGTATACTTCCCATGAAATACCTATACCTTCAGTCGGTTTTTCAGCCATACGGTTATGAATGTCATCAATCTCTACCAGAATCCGCGATATGTCTTCGGAGGAAACGAGTCCTTTTTTAAGAAGATAACCGTTGTTTTCATAAAATTGTATCTCTTTATCTGTAATTCCCATGTGGAGTTCCCTTTAAAAGTAAGATTTGTAGTGAATTATAAACCAAATTTTCAAAAAAATCAAGATATTCATTATAATTGCAGAGCCATTTGGTTTTAAGAATACCAGTTGACGCGTGTTATTGAAAGTTTAATTTGTAGGTAGGATGTTGGAAACAAACCTGACCTACAATACTACGTCACTAAACGGATTGCAATGGAAAATAGTTTACTTCTGTTGCGAACGCTGCTACAATACCCGAAAATGTTATGCATGGAATGGACAACTTAATGGACTACACACTTGAAAATTGCCAAAAAATTGTAGATGACTGGGTTAACACCTTTGGCGTGCGTTATTTTTCAGAATTGACTAATACCGCTATTCTTATGGAAGAGGTTGGTGAGTTAGCAAGGATAATGGCACGCCAATATGGGGAACAGAGTTTTAAAGAGAACGAGAAAGATTTAGACATGGCTGAAGAAATGGCAGACATTCTATTTGTACTCTTATGTTTAGCAAATCAAACAGGAATTCAGCTTGAGGAAGCATTCAAAAAATCAATGCTTAAAAAAACAGCCCGCGATAAGGAACGACACATCAAAAATCCAAAACTTCAAGAAGATAGTGGGAATTAAGATAATGTTTCGTAGATGTTTTCAGTATTTAGTGTTTAGCCTCTTTTTTGTGCTTTGTGGCTGTGCAATTTTTCCAAAAACCCAATCCAGCTCACCTGAAATTGTGGATCCACTGATTGAACAGAATCGGCAATGGCGCGAACACACTGAGGCGGGTAATACGGCACTACAAAGAGGCCATCTACAAGATGCACTTGAATCCTATCAAGCCGCTGTAAAAATCCGTCCGAATTCAAACGAAATACAGTATAAAATAGCCGAAATTTACTTTCAACTTGAGGAATATGAGAACGCACGGGACGCATTTGTGGCATTCCTTGCATTAGAACCAAATCACATTACAGCACTTAACTATGTCGGATACATCTTTGAAAAGTTGAGTAAGTATGAAAACGCATCGCAATACTATGAGCGAGTCCTTAGTATTTCAAAAGACAACCTTTACGCGCTAAATCACCTCGGTTTAGCCTATAAACATTTGAACCGGCTTGACGAAGCCGAAGCACAACTCCGGAAGGCATTGGCACTTGACCCAAACTGTGAAAGTCCAGATTGCGAAAACCTACACAATTACTTAGGTATAATCCATCTTCAGAGAGGTGAAGTCGGTGAGGCTATCGCAGAACTACGTGAATCAATCCGCTTGTTTCCAAACGATATCTGGGCACGGCAACAACTTGCTTCACTCTACGAGGACCATCAACGTTATTTTGAAGCACAACTGCAATACCAGCAACTCTTGCAAGTTGACCCTGACAATCTACTTGCTGTTACAAGGTTGCAGGCAATTGCACAGTTGACTCCTACACCAATTCAAGTAGCAACAGTTCCTCCTGTTCCGATCCTTAATCCTGATGTTTCCCTAATCATTGCCAATGCGCCTACCTCAAGCGATTATCCGAACGCTGATGTCATTATTTTGTTCAATCATTTCAGTCATGATGTCTTGCCGACTGGACAGTCGCGTTACACCACACACCAAGTTGTTAAAATCTTAACCGAAAGAGGTATACAAAAATATGGGGATATCGCTATCCCATACCAACCAAACTCGCAAAATATTGGAGTTAACATTGCGCGAACGATTGCACCTGATGGCACGGTGCTTACACCACCCGGTGAAGCGTTCAATGACGTAACCCCACCCGGTCTATTATCTTACAATCTTTACTCTGATATAATGTGGCGAGTAATTTCTATGGTTGGTCTCTCACCTGGGGTCTGCATTGAATATCAGGTAACACTTGAAGACAAGTTAGAAAAAGTAACAGGCAGCGAAACTTGGATTACGGGAGGATATAACTTTCAGTCTTCGGAAGTAACACTTGAAACGATTTACGCGCTCAGACTGCCACAATCACGACACCTTCAATGGAAAACCGACAACTTTCAAATTGAACCAGAAATATCCTATGAAGAAAATGGAATTGTTTTATATATGTGGCGGCACGGCGAGATGCCAGCACTGAAGTTAGAAGAAGGTATGCCTCATATCAACGATGTCGCACCGCGGTTGAGTTTTTCCTCAATTGCGTCTTGGGATGATGTGTACAAGTGGTATAAAGACCTTGCTAAAGGACGCTACGCACCTGACGAACACATACAGCATACTGTTAGCGAACTGACAGAAAACCTAACAACCGATGAGGCGAGGATTCGTGCTATATACCATTTTGTGGCAAAAAACATCCGCTACGTTGGTATTGAACTTGGACAGAGTGCATATCAACCTTCTCCTGCCGTTGAGGTGCTACAGAAACAATATGGCGATTGTAAAGATAAAACAACGCTGCTCATCTCAATGCTTGAGCTTGTGGGCATAAAAGCCTATCCAGTCATGATTAGCACATCACCATATCAGCGGATTGATACGACTATACCATCACTCAGCCAGTTTAACCATATGATTGCAGCGATTCCCAAGGACAACAAAAATTATATTTGGTTAGACCCGACCTCAAGCACTTGTAGTTATGGCGATTTGCCGCACAGTGACCAAGGGCGGGTTGGACTGCTTATAGGGGATACACGAGGGTTTTTTGTGGATATACCTGTTTATCCCGCAGAGTTTAACAAACTCGTGTCCACAACGGAATTGTGGTTAAATAGAAAGGGAGATGCACACGGAGAAATCCGCATTCACATGACCGGACAATACACTATTGACGCACGTTGGACATATCAGCAGATTCCTCCTGCAAAATGGAAAGATACGATAGCGGCTGAATTGAGCCAACAATTTCCTAACATTCAGGTAGACTCTGTCTTGATTTCTGAATTAGACAATCTTGACACACCTCTTGAAATGGCAATCAAGTTCCATGTAAAAAATTACGCTATACATTTAAATAAACAAACGCTTCTGCCGCTGCCAATTGATGAATTTGCCGATTATGCAGAAATTGTTGCTGCAGCGAAACGGGCTTATCTGCTCAACCTAAGCTATCCCACGAAACTTGAAAAAATAATTCAGATTCACCTCCCAGATGAATGGAGTGCTGTGCTGCCGTCTGATTTTGAACAGACTACAAGTTTTGCAGCAATGGAGAGACAATATAGTGAACAGGAAAACTTAGTTACTTACCGTTTGATATTTACATTGAAAAAACGGACAATTCCCACAGAGGCTTACGCAGAAGCAAAGCAATTCTTTAGCCGACTTGCCAGTGAAGATGGTAGTCGCTTACTACTAAATACAAGAAACAGTAATACTGTCTCTTCAAGATTACGCTAAATTCTTGATGAGAGGAGTACATATTCTTACATAGGCAGATTTGAGATTATCTTACCAATACTTTTAAAAGAGGTGTCTATTTTATGAGTGAAAATAAAAAACCAAATATTGTTCTAATTCTAAACGATGATATGGGCTTTTCAGACTTAGGATGCTATGGTGGAGAAGTTCATACCCCCAATTTAGACCGACTCGCAGCAGGCGGACTTCGGTTCACACAGTTTTACAATACCGCACGGTGTTGTCCTTCACGTGCCTCAATGCTTACGGGGCTCCACCCACATCAAACAGGTGTCGGACACATGATGGGGGACGACGGTTTAGAAGGCTATCGCGGAGACCTGAACGACCGTTGTATCACGATTGCAGACGCAGTTCGTTCAGAAGGCTATGGCACTTATATGAGTGGTAAATGGCACATCTCCCGACATACCGGTCCAGATGGTCCCAAACATAGTTGGCCATGTCAACGCGGTTTTGATAATTACTATGGCATTATCACCGGTGCAGCGAACTTTTGGAAACCAAACACTTTAACCAGAGATAACACACGGATAGAGAGCGATGAACTGCCAGAAGGATATTTTCTCACCGATGCAATCAGCGATGAAGCGGTGAATTTTATTCAGAATCACCACGATAAGAAAGCCGATAGTCCGTTCTTCACTTACGTGGCATACACGGCACCACACTGGCCCCTGCATGCACATGAAGAAGACATCGCGGAATACAATGGACGTTTTGCTGCAGGTTGGGATGAACTGCGAGAAGAGCGCTTATCAAGAATGCGTGAAATGAAGATTTTGGATGAGTCATGGCGATTGACTGATCGCGATCCATCACAACGACCGTGGAGTGATGCGGAATATAAAGAGTGGAATCAACGGCGTATGGAGGTCTATGCTGCACAAATCACACGTATGGATGCAGGCATTGGACGAATCATCAACACGCTTGAAGAAACAGGTGAATTGGATAACACACTCATCCTATTTTTAGCCGATAACGGAGGATGTGCTGAGGAACTCGGTGGTCCGCCTGCGAAACGTGATGGTGGTTCACTTATCAGCACACAAACCACCTCTGATGGAAAACCCGTTTATCGTGGCAACGATCCGAGCATTATGCCCGGTCCAGAAACGACCTATCAGAGTTATGGGGTGCCATGGGCAAATCTATCAAATACACCGTTCCGATTGTATAAGCACTGGGTGCATGAAGGTGGCATCGCGACTCCGTTGATCGCGCATTGGCCTGATTCCATAAAAGCTGCTGGTGAACTACGGCATCAACCCGGACAACTTCCCGACATTATGGCAACGTGCCTTGAGATATCTGGCGCGACCTATCCCGAAGAACACAACGGAAAACCGATTTTACCGTTAGAAGGTACGAGTTTAGTGCCGATTTTCGACGACAAAGATAACGGTAAAGATATTCTTCTTTGGGAACACGAAGGTAACTGTGCTGTCCGTCAAGGAGATATGAAACTCGTCTGTAGATTTCCTGGTGATTGGGAACTTTACGATCTGCAAGCAGAACGGACAGAAATCAACAATATCGCTGACAAGCATCCGCAAAAGGTGGAGGAGTTGGATGGTCTGTATCAAGACTGGGCAAACCGATGCTTTATCTATCCTTGGGACAAACTCGGAGAACACCGTAGGCAGCGGAGACAAAAAAGATAACGCTGTTTGCGTAAAACGAAAGTGGAAACGGCACACTCAAAAAATATGGGAGGATATGAAAATATCCTCCCATATTTTTTGCTATTATAGTGGAATCCATAATTACTTATACATTTTTATGATTTCATCAATTGACGCTTCAGAATTGTATTCCCATTTTCGCTTTATGTTCGCAAAATCTCTTTCAATAGGATTAAGTTCAGGCGAATACGGAGGCAAAAAAAGTAAACTCGCACCGCAAGCAGTAATCAATGTCTCTGTCTGTAGGCTTTTATGGAAAGACGCATTATCCAAGATGACAACATGCGACGCGTCAAGTAGTGGACATAACACATTCTCAAGCCACGCATTGAAGGCAAGCGTATCACAAGCACCTTCAAAAAGCACAGGTGCTGTAAAACGCCCTTGGATTTGCGCAGCAATGAGTGTCGTGCTTCTATACCGATTACTTGAGATTTTATCCGGAACGCAGACCCCTTTCGGCGCATAAGCATACTGCCGAACACTTTCTGCGGTAAAACCGCTTTCATCAACAAAGACAGGTGTTTTTCCGTTTCTAAGTGCCATCTGAAGTTGCGTGTGATAGGTATCTTGTTTTACAGCGCATTGTTCCTTGTAAGTGAATGTCTTTTTTTACGTGTATATCCGATTTTCTTTAGACCATAACAGATACAACGCTGCGACACACTAAAATGTGCAGCGCGTTCCTTCTGAGTGCTATCTGGAAACGCTTTGACATGTTCGGTGAGTGCTTCAAGGTCAATCCGATAAGGTTTACGGGGTCCCGGCTTTTCGTAAGTAAAAGGATCGGTTGCTTCTAACCAGTTATAGATACAACGGCGTGAAACACTAAATCTACGGGAAGCTTCAGCTTTGCTACCTCCATCTGCTATGAAATCAAGAACGCGTTTTCGTAAATCCGGTGAATATCTCATAATACAACTATTATCACAAAAATCCAAAAAATGTAAAGATATTTTTGATTTTAACTATAACTACATGCAAGCATCTTCAAACAGACTGGGTTTGGCACTTCTGCAACTTTTCCTGTCTCAGTCAATTCACCTGTCTCAGCATCAACCGCAAACGTAACAATATTACTTGTCTGCTGATTGGCAGCTAAAAGGAAAGTCCCCGCAGGATTTAAACCGAAGTTGCGCGGCGTTTGCCCCTGCGTAGATTCACAGTCAATGTAAGTAAGCATTCCAGTTTCTTCATCAATTGCACAGATAACGATGCTATCATGCCCACGATTTGAACCGTAAAGGAATTTGCCAGAAGGATGGACGTGAACATCGGCACAGTGACTGGTGCCATCAAAATCATCGGGAAGCGTCGAAATTGATTGGATTTCAGTGAGTGATCCAGCGTTCTCGTCGTATCGGAAAGCGGTAAAAGTAGAATCCAATTCATTAATCACATAAGCATATTTACCGTTTGAGTGAAAATCAAGATGACGTGGGCCTGCCCCAGGATGTACCCTTGCCCACGGTTGTGTGTTAGGTACAAGTTTTCCATTTTCCAAATCCAGTTGGTAAATGAGGATTTTATCAAGTCCGAGGTCAGGGGCAAAAGCAAAACGATTGCTGCCATCAATCATAATGGCATGCGCGTGTGGTTCTGATTGGCGGCCAGGATTCACACTGGAACCTTGATGCTGCACGAAATCGGATGCCTCACCAAGTCTACCATCTTTACCGATTGGGAATGCAGCAACGCTTCCACCACCATAATTTGCCACAAGTAGATATTTTCCCGTGGCATCTATACTTACATGGCAAGGTGCGCCGCCGCCTGTTGCTTGCTGGTTCAGGAAACTAAGTTCTCCCGTACTCCCATGGATGTAAAACGCTGTGACGGCACCGCTTGCTTTACCTTCAAATTCGCCAATCTCATTTACCGCGAAAAGATAACGTCCACTTGGATGGATGTCCAGAAACGAAGGATTTTCTACGCCTGTTATCTTACTGGAATATTCTAACGCGCCTGTTTCACCATCTAAACGATAGACGTAAATGCCTTCGCTATCTCCGTGTGTGTATGTGCCAACATAAACATAATAGTCTTGACTGTTTTCTTGAGCCATGTTTTATTCTCCTTATAGTGTATTCTATAAAAATAAATTCTTGAACAACCTTCAAAGCGCGCCTATAGACAATTGTATTTTAGGTTTCTAATTATGAAACCGTGACAGTAAGAGATTTCTCATCGCTCTCTTTATAACCGATGCGAATTGCTTTTGTTCTTACAGTGGTTTCGCCTTTCGGTAGTCGTAAAGGTTGTGTATACAACTGCCATCGAACATCTTCACCCTGCTCCGTTGTATAGGCAATTGATGCACCTTGTGTAGAACAGTGGAGCTGCAAAAGCAGCGGGGCTTCCCACTCACCATTCCCTTCAGTGGGTTCTCTACCGGGATTTGATGAATTGATAGGAATAAAAATTGGCGATGCCGTTTGTGGTTGTGTGCCGTTAGGATACCATCTTGCGACCATCTGCTCTTCAGATATATCTCCCATATCTCCGAATTCCGATTGCCATGCTGCCAACGCTCCTCGCATCCGTTCAAGCACATTTGCATGCGCTGTATCTTCTGCTAAGTTGTTGAGTTCATACTTGTCATTTTCCACATCGTAGAGCTCCTCTGTGGGGCGCGGTGATTGAAACATGACCAATTGGTCCCCCTCTAATTTGTCTTCGGCATGCAGTCGCCACATCTCCTGCATCACGGGATGTCGGTTACGGTAAGGTATCCAGAGGAGGTAAGGTTTTTCAGGATAATAATTTCGCATATATTTATATTTCTTGTCGCGCACAGCACGGATCATGTCATAGGATTCATCGTATCGGTCGCGTGTTGCAAAGATATAGTCCCGCTCAACTGTTTGCGGTCCGAGGAAGGGTTGGCCTTGTAAGTGCTGCGGTGCTTGCACGCCACATAACGAAAGCACAGTTGGTCCGAGGTCAATCAAACTTACCAATTGATCAGATGTGCTGTCAGGATCAATAACTTTATGCCACCTTACAATCAGAGGAATGCGTATGCCAGCATCATAAGGCCATCGTTTACCTCGTGGCAATCCTTCACCGTGATCACTCCAGAGAAAGACAATCGTGTTATCATAAAGTCCATCCTCTTCCAGTTGGTCTAACAACTCACCTACACGTGCATCGGCAGTCGCGAGGTTATCATACTGACGAGCCAATGCCTGTCTTGCTTTCGGCGTATCGGGTAAATAGGGCGGTAATTTTACGTCATCTGGATTCGTGGTTGTTGTCAACGGACGATCTGGCTTCTCCCACATGCCACTTTCGTGTGTAACAGTAGGATTAAATACAGAAAAGAAGGGTTGTCCGTTCTCACGATTTCGCCAGTGTCCTTGGTTGCTATTGTCATCCCACGCGGTGATAGGTGGTGTAAACTGATAGTCGGTTTTACTATTGTTGGTGCAATAATAGCCTGCAGCCCTCAAATATTCTGTAAATGTTTTGACGTAAGGTGGTGGGACAGCAGAATACGGCGTTGGCATGTCCGGTGTATTGCGGTTTGTATGCGCTGTCCGCATGTGATGTGTCCCAATGGAGGTCTGATACATACCGGTGATGATAGCGGAACGACTTGGTGCACAGACACCCGCAGTTGAAAAGGCGTTTGGAAACCGACATCCGCCTGCAGCGAGGCGGTCAATATTCGGTGTGCGAGCGATTGGGTCGCCATAGCAACCGAAACGCGGCGTTGTATCCTCTATAGAGATCCATAAAATATTCGGACGATCTGTTCTGTTCATTCTAACTCCTGTTTTGATAAAGATTGTACGCTAAACAGCGGTTTAAGTCAATAGGGTCGTTTAAGCGTTCAGAGCATTTAATTGTCCGAATATTTTGTAGGAGCGATCTCCGAATCGCGACCAAAGCCATACGTAGCCGGGAATCGGAGTTCCCTGCTACATGTGAATAATGTCTAATTAATTCTATAATCTATTATATTTTATGAAACTGTGAATTTTAGAGATTTTTCATCGCTCTCTTTGTAACCGATCCGAATTGCTTTTGCTCTTATCACAGTTTCGCCTTTCGGTAGACGCAAAGGTTCTGTATATAACTGCCATCGGACGTTTTCACCTTGTTCGGTTGTATACGCAATTGATGCACCTTGCGTAGAACAGTAGAGTTGCAAAAGTAGTGGTGCGTCCCATTCTCCATCTTCATGAGCAGGCTCTATGCCAGGGTTAGACGCGTTAATCGGAATGAAAAGTGGTGATGCCGTTTGTGGTTGTGTGCCATTAGGATACCACCCCGCGACCATCTGTTCTTCAGATATATCCCCCATATCCCCGAATTCCGATTGCCACTGTGCCAACGCTCCTCGCATCCGTTTAAGCACATTTGCATGTGCTGTATCTTCTGCTAAGTTGTTGAGTTCATACTTGTCATTTTCCACATCGTAGAGTTCCTCAGTGGGGCACGGTGATTGGAACATTACCAATTGATCTCCCTCTAATTTGCCTTCGGCATGAAGTCGCCACATCTCCTGCATCACGGGATGTGTATTGCGGTAAGGATCCCAGTGGAGATACGGCTTTTCGGGATAATAATTTCGGATGTATTTATACTTTTTATCGCGCACAGCACGCAACATGTGATACGATAAATCAAGGCGGTCGCGCGTCGCAAAAATATATTCACGTTCTACTTTTTGTGGTCCAAGGAAGGGTTGTCCTTGTAGGTGCTGCGGTGCTTGAACGCCACATAACGAAAGCACAGTGGGACCGAGGTCAATCAAACTCACCAATTGATCACTTTGACTCCCTGGATTAAGTTCTCCATGCCAACGCACAATCAACGGAATTCGAATCCCCGCATCATAGATCCAACGTTTTCCGCGCGGGAGTCCTTCTCCGTGGTCACTCCAAATGAAGACGATGGTATTGTCCGCGAGTCCATCTTCTTCCAGTTGATCTAACAACTCTCCGACACGTGCATCGGCAGTGGCGAGGTTATCGTACTGTCGAGCCAATGCGGCACGGGCTTTAGGTGTATCTGGTAAATAAGACGGTAATTCCACGTCATCTGGATTCGTGGTCAGTGGACGATCTTCCTTTTCCCACATACCGCTTTCGTGTGTAACAGTTGGGTTAAAAACGGAAAAGAAGGGTTGCCCTTCACCACGATTTCGCCAGTGCCCCTGATTGCTATTGTCATCCCACGCGGTGATAGGTGGTGTAAACTGGTAGTCGGTTTTACTATTGTTGGTGCAATAATAGCCTGCCCCTCTCAGGTATTCCGTGAAGGTTTTCACATAAGGTGGCAGAACAGCTGAATACGGCGTAGGTAGGTCAGGTGTATTTGGGTGTGTATGCGTTGTCCGATGGTGATGTGTTCCAATGGATGTTTGATACATACCGGTGATGATAGCGGAACGACTCGGGGCACAGACACCCGCTGTGGAAAAGGCGTTTGGAAACCGACATCCGCCTGCAGCGAGGCGGTCAATATTCGGTGTGCGAGCGATTGGGTCGCCATAGCAACCGAAACGCGGTGTTGTATCCTCTATAGAGATCCAGAGGATATTTGGACGGTCTGTTCTGTTCATTCTGACTCCTGTTTTAGCAGCGATTGTATCCTAAACAGCGATTTATGTCAATAGGATCGTCAGAAGCATTCAGAAGCATTCAATTAATTGTTGTTTTAGTTTTTCCCATTCTTTTTTTGAGCCGCTTCAATCCGCATTAAATACATAGGGATATCGCTACCTTCTGGATCATCAAATTCTCGTGCCGGATCGTAAGTTCGTTTAGGTCGTGACCTAATCGGTGATGTGCTAAATACTGACATGGTTCGAAAGACATCCCACGGACTACACTTAAATTTTTTAATTTTTTTCTCAAAGTATTTTGAGAAAGTTATTTCACCCTTAGATTCTCGTGTGAAAGGAGGGAAAAAGAAATAAACGGAATACTCGTTCAACCTATCAGTATTACACGCTATTCTATATCGATTCTGTTCTTCATCAAAGGAATCTAAACGTAACTCTCCCCTACCCATTGCGTCCTCAGATAGAACAATGATTTCACCATCAGTAAGTTTCATTGCTATGGAACTAACGATTGGTTCAATTCCTGCCTTTTTTCAACGAGTTCAATTGTTATTTCAATATCCTCATTATTGTATTTAGAAGCAAACCCAAGCTTAAAATTTTTTTCTTTTTCCTTACTATTTCTGACAATATCCTTAAAGATTCCTATTGAATAGGGAGACAGATTAAAATCTATTCCTTCACCTTGCAGATAATCCGATAACATTTGGAAACAAGCAAGAGCAGTCGTCTTGCCAGTGCTGTTTTCGCCAACCAAAAACGTCAAGGGGCGAATTTCAAGCGTCTGGCGTTCACCGAAACAGCGAACTTCTTCCATTGTGAATTGGGTAATGCTCATGTTGCCATCTCCGCATTTGTCATTTGAATCTCAGGTATAAGTATAACATATTCTATAAGGAAACCTAAATCTTTTCCCTTCCTACATCAGATGAAAACTTCTTTTGGCACTGGACGAAGTTGTGCGGCTTCTTTAAATTTAATAGTGGTAATAGATATGTGGAAAATGTTCGTCAACGCAAACTGATAATCAGTCAAAATTGGAGAGCCATTCTTTAATCTGATTTGCTTTCTCTGTTCTCCCCAATTTTCGATACGCCTGCTCCTCGTATTTTAGGGATAATACTGGTAATCTCATACATTCAAATGAAATAAATTCACGATACTTTTCCACTTCAATAGGTGATTCCCAAGTGCCGTTTAGTAGTTTCTTCTGTAATGCGCCCATTATCTCTACTTTTACACCCTCTATTTTTAATTCTCCCCAATGGGATGCAATTTTGTCTGAAACAGAGAATTTGACCTGCCGAACGACGTTATCTTTAAAAGTCCTCTCAATTTCGTAAGCTCCACTTGCATCAGTTTGTAGATCAATATCGTTGACTTTGAGTTTCAGACCGTGAAGTGCGAATCCGAGACTGCCTGTGATTGCCCAAATAACCTTGGTCTCTTGAAGTCCATCGTGGATAATTCTTAGAGCGTGCTGCTGTTGTGCTGAAATCATCTTATTTAAATTGCTATTTGGGTATCCTTATCCTGAGAGGTTTCTAAAATCAATACGGCGCAGGGCAATATCAATGAGCAACAGAATTAAGGCGGTAATAAGAAAAGGTCGCCATAGATGAATTCTCAGCGTTACAGGACTTTCGGGAGAACGAAACGCCTCCTCAGCAGAAATGTTGAACTTTCCACCGGATACCGTTGAAAGTTGGGTTAGAAGTGATTCGTTGGCATTGTGGACGAGATATTCTTCAGGGTAGGAAACAACAGTGCCTGTTACTTGCGTATTGACGATTTCTCCTGCCTGTTTTTGCATGATGTTTAAGAAATAAGGACCGACATCTTGTGTTGAGAATTCGAGTTCATATCGTCCGGGTGAGGTTTGTGAGATAGCGAGTTGTTTCTTTTTAAGATCGGGCCCGATAAGCGAAATATCACTGTCCAATTCGTTTAAGAAATCTCCAGTTTCACTAAGCGCGTCGATAGCAAGGTGTGCAACCCCTTTCTCTTTGGTGATTTCAGCTTGGAAGTTGCTGAGTGTAGTTTTACGCATCGTGTCACGCACAAGCTGTGTCCAGAATTTCCCATAGCCGGGCCATTCTAACCAATCCGATGCCCATCGCGCTTTCGCATCGGATGTGAATGCAACAGCCTTACCTAAGCCGTATTGCCAACTTGCAAGGACAGGATCGCCACGGTCAGAGACGAGGAAGATTTCGGCAGTCGGTCGTGGATGGGTTGCCACATATCCGAGGAGGAAAGGTGCAAGTTCAAGGTCTATGCCGCTCAATACTTGAGTTGGTTTGATACGTTGCGGTATAAAAGGTTCGTCAATAATAGCCGATTTAGAGGCAGTAACAGTTTCCTTAGCAAATATCTGGGGAACGTTATACGGGTCTTGCGTGAAATAGTCGCGTCCACCGCCCCACTTTGCAAGATCACCGAGCATATTCATATCAGCACCACTGCCGATACCGACTGTGGAAATCGTGATACGTTCGGAATACATGGAACTTGCTATGCCATACCAATCTCCGGGCTGGGAATGACCGTCACTCAGAACGATAACGTGCTTGAGTTTAGCACTTGTCTCGGTCAAGGCAAAATATGCCTGTTGAAGTGCTGGATATAGATTGGTGCCGCCTCCTGCCGTGATTGATCCCACCTGATTGGAAATAAACTGCTTATCTGATGCGTCATGCATTTCTGTAATCCAGAATGGTGAACCGTCAAAAGCGATGACACCGATTTTATCGCGCGGTCCAAGTAATTCAACTGTTGCGCGTGCTGCTTCTTTCGCTAATTCAATCTTGATTCCGCCCATACTTCCAGATTTGTCTATCACAAGCACCATTGCCAAGGATGGCGTTTCCTTTTTCTTTTCAGTGTCGGTACGGACAGGTAAAACCTCTTCAATTGGTGTTTTATAGTAGCCACCCAAGCCGTAACTGTTCTCACTACCGAGCATCATAAATCCGCCTCCAAGGTCTTGTACATAAGTACGGATTAGTTCCATTTGTTTTTGGCTAAGACGATTGGCGGGAACATTACTGAAGAGTACAAGTTCATAGTTTTGGAGGTCGGCAAGTTCATTTGGGACACCTAAACCATTGCGTACGTCAACACGAATCTTAGCATCCTCAAGCACACGCATTAAGTATCGGGTTTGCGACTCATTTTCATCAATAAGCAAAACTCTCGGTTTACCAGAAACTGAAACAATACCGAATGCCCGATTGTTGTCATAACGTGTGTCTTGCGTCGTGCGGCAAGTTGCGTCATAAGTCAATGTGCCGCTTTCCATAGAAGTTTCAGTGAACAAGACACGATTTTCGCCTTCAACGAGTCGTACTTCTTTTTTCGCAACCTCAAATTTATTCTTATAGAGATTTATCTGTGCAATATCTTCATGATTGCTGTGAATTAGTACTTCTAAGTTGAAAGGTGCACCTTGTTTAACCTGTGTAGGCGCATCAATTCGCTGTACCATTACTTCTGGGTCATCACTTGGATATATCGGAACCGTGTCAATCTGAATACCGAACTCTTTCCCGCGAAGACCTGTGTGAATGGCATCGCCTTGCGTTTCTATTCCATCTGTTATTAAGACAATACGTTTGTTTGCATTTGCGGGAAAAACACTCCATGCTGTTTCAATTGCTTGTGCGATATTTGTTGTGTCTGCTGCGTCCTCATCTGTGTCTATCCAAGTCTGTTTCGTTTCAGCAAGATCCAATTTTTCTTCGGAACTTCTCTGATTTTCCAGATGAGCTGCCTGAAGAATCTTTGCCTTATCTGTAAACGCAATGACACCTACTTGTTGATTTGCGCTACGCGATTCAAGCGCTTCGTTGATGTATTCTGTTGATTTTGTTAAACCATCCTCTGAAATGCTATCCGAAATATCCGCGAGAAACATGACTGCCAGTTTATCATCGGTTTTCAGATACTGCAGATCCGCAACACTTAGGATAAGTAGTAAAACAATTATAATCCTAACACATAGACTAATCAGTCGTTGGGTTCGGGATAAATCCACGAGGCTGCGACGAAAACCGTAGTAGAGAACTGGTAATAAAAGCAGCAATAAAAGCAAAAAAGGGCGTGTAATTTCCATAATCTTATGTTATTTCACTGGATTTTGATTAGTCTTGGTGACAATCAGGTTTTACGGCTGAGTTTGGTGATATTGATAAAAGTATACCACAGAAATTTGGCAGATGGCAAGACAAAAGGTCAGAACAGCAATATCGGCAGGTATAAGTACAGTGTATCTCATAAATAGGATTTGTTGGTTCATTATCAGTTGATTCTCTTTGTAGGAGGGAACTCCGATTCCCGACAGGTCGCGATTCGGAGATCGAAATCAACGGTATGAATGCCATTTAGGCATTCACCGCCTACAGGATTTTGAAATCGGGCTTTCAAAGCCCTCCAACTATTTATGAGATAGGTTGTAGTATACCTGCCGATGTTGAGATATTCTATTCTGTTTTGAGTTAACCTACTTCATAATAACCATTTTCCGCGTTTGAGTTAAATCAGAGGTAATCAATTGATAAAAATATACACCTGATGCGAGTCGTTCACCAGAATCATTTCGACCATCCCAGTAAGCAGCACGGGATTTGCCTATATAAAACCCAGTTGTTTGGAATCCAAGGTCAAGATGGCGGACAAGATGTCCTGCTGCATCGTATATATTGACCGTCACATCGGAGTCATTACCTATCTGATAAGGTATCCATGTTTCTGGATTAAACGGATTCGGATAATTGCTAAATAATAGTGTTTCACCGGGTTTTAGCAAATCAGGAGTGAAGTGCAACTCGGCAAAAGCCTGTTGGATTTCTTTTACGTTGATTTGGTGCTGTAGTGTCCGAATCAAATTGTTATTAATGTCACGAACTTCAATCATTAAAACATCACCGACTAAAACAACGGGCTTTAGATTGGTGTCTACCCAGACAGCATGTGTGTTGTTTGCGTCAATAGTTTGGGTGATACCTGTACGTGGGTTGTGAACAGTCAGTTTTAAATCTTCAACATCAAATTGAGTGTGGAAGATAAACGCCCATGCACTGGCTATAAATGTCTGTGTAGGAGCTGCTGCTGGATTTTGCCACGCGCTGCCAGTGAAATGTACCGTTTGTGATTCTGTGATGTTCACAATGTATCCTTTACCTCCTTCAATCGGGAAACCGTCACCAAATGAATTTGCTGTGAACCCAATAAATTTACTAAGTGATGAATTGAGTTTAATAATCATTGTTGAGTCTGTTTTTTCCATAAAAGAACGTGCAGTATACGGTTCATCTGGCATGAGCGGTAGGCTGATCATGTTCAAACCTGGTGTGAGTTGGACATCAAAAATACTCTTGGATGGCGTAGGTATAGCCAAACTGTCAGCACGAAATGCAAGGTTCTGCACACGTTCGTCACTATCGGGACCCACATCAGCAATTGAAAACGGTGTTTCTGAAAAGTTCGCTGCAAGATATTCTGCAAGTGCATCCTGCTCTGTGCCAGGAGCAGCGAAAGTTGCTTTTCCACCTGACTGTTCTTCAGTCATCATTTCGGAGAGTTCTATGGGATTCGCGTTTGGAAAGCTGGGAAATGGATAATCGTCACCGCCGCCTGCGAGAAAATTGAGTGTGACAATCTTGTACATTCTTTCAGAATCTCCAACAACGGATCCATTCTGTGCGACAATATCTGTAATTGATCCGTCATTATTTTTAATAACAAGAGATTTCACCCTTGAACCTTCTAAGAGTGAAGTGTCATAACTAAACGCAAGTCCTGCGATTTGCGGGAAACGTCCCGGTGTAGAACCAGCATCTGACGCAGCAACACTGTGTTCAATAACTTCAAGTAACTCAGATGCGGTCAAAGTTAAGAGTGTTAATCCGTTATTGAATCGCAGTGTGTTCTCAATGTCAATCTGTGAAATCTGCCCTTCTGCTTTTCCGACTAACGGATTGGCAGGGGGTAGTAGTAAAGTGCTGCCGATCCCAATACCGATTGATGCGCGGATACCTCCACCGTTTTTTAGTGACGCAACAACCGTTGGGTCAATCATTTGCGCAGCAGATAAGTTGGCATCAGCGCACAAATTGCCGATGTTGGTTTCCTCTGTTCGCACTGAACCCCGATTACCATTCAAATAGACGTTTGTCTTTCCAAAAAGATTCCCATCCTTCAGACTTACAACATTTCGAATTGCATTGGTAATTTCAACGACGCGTGGAGACGGATCGACGTTGCCGGTATCTATAACACCCTGTTCGTCGGTTACAAAAGCACCACTTATGTTTGCGTCAATTGATTCAGGTAGGAGGATGCCAGCATTATCAAATTCTACAACGAGTCTGCCGACATATCTATAATGTCCATCTGTGCCAACAATAGCAATCGGTTCATTTGAAGCAGATTGTGCTAAGATTGGATATGGTTTTTCTGCAGTATCTCCATCATGCAGACGGTCTGTTTCGTCAGCAAGCAATGCGTTTGAACCGCCTGCGATAATAATATCAACATCCCGTAAATGCGTTGCCAATGCTTCATCAACGCTAATTTGCTGCAGGTGTCCGGTTAAGATGACTTTGTTAATACCTGTTGCTGTTAACGCATCAACGTTTTCTTGGGCAATAGCTGCGAGTGCTGCAATATCATTTGGATCTTCAGGTGTAATCATTACGTCTCCTGGTAAGGATATGCTTCTGAGTATTGGTGTGGTTATACCGACCACACCAACCTTTTCACCTGAAGCGGTAGTAATTACAACGCTTTTGGTAATACTGTTAGGCACTGTACTTGCTCCGGCATCAACCACAAGATGGGCAAGGTTGCTATCACGACTGAAATCAAGGTTAGCACTTAGGAATGGAAACGCTGTGCCAACATAGTCTCTGTCTACTTGAATCACACTTGCCAGAGTACCTGTACCACTATCGAATTCATGGTTACCGAGGGCTGATGCCATAAATCCCATTGCATTGAGCATCAAAATATCAGCGCGTCCTGACCCTTCACGTCCTAAGACATCTCGCAGACTTCTGTCATTTCCCGCTGCGAAGAATGGTCCAGGAATAAAACTGTCCCCAGCACCGATGATAACTGTATTTTCAACTTCGGCTTTGAGTGCGTTTAGGACAGACGAGAAACGTGGCGCATTTTCAAGTGCTTCAATACCGCCTTCCATATCTGCGGCATGGAGTAGTTGAAGTGTGAAATTTTGTGAGGTTTCTTGTGAGTTTAATTCTGCTTCATTATCTTGGGAAAAGGTGGGTGTAAGAAAAACTAAAATAGAGATTGAAAAAACAACAAACGTTAGAATAGCAACACTTTTATTATTCATCAGCAAATTTTCTCCTAATGCATCAAATATCAAGTTTATAATACCATTTCTGAAATATAATATCCATTGGAGATTTTCAGGGTTATTCAGTTTTAAGAATTATCGGTTAATAGATTTTACTGCAAGTTTGTATTGTAGGTCGGGTTGAGTTTACGAAACCCGACATGATCGCACTGTCACACTAAGATTGTCGGGTTTCGCTTCGCTCTACCCGCAGCATGCCAACAGTGCATGCTGCGTTGATTTGGACCTACAATGCGACTATAAATATTAACGTTTGCAATAAAATGCGCAGAAAAACTGAAAACTAAATAATCATGGGAGATTTTATGTCATATTGAAACTCAACAAAAAGCAAATGTAAGAGGCGCAGTGAATTGCGATTCAATACGTTTTTGTTAATAAGAAGCTATCATTCAGAAATGGTATCATTACGTCTTGCTTGTGTCACTTGAAACCAAAAGAACGTCAATCACGAGATTGAGGCAAAATCAAAGGAGTTTGTTCTGTCAATAATTTAGTCATTATAACGTGAGTTTGAAAAAGTTTTCACCCGCAGCGTTCTCTGTTATTTTTCGTAAAAAACGGCACAACCTAACAGGTTATGCTACAAAAATACTGCTTTTTTATCCATGAAAAGTGCTTAGAGCGAACTCACATTTCTATTATCAAACTTACGTTCACTATAGATTTCCATACAATCAGTATAGCCGATGAAGACTTGAAAATCATCGCAGAACCCGCGCATGGCACGCTACAGATACACAACTTTGCTGCCCTTTTCTGTGCAGTGAAATATTTAATTTGTTCTTTTTTGTGCAGATTCCACTCTCAATATAGCGTTTAACCTACTTATATCGTGCGTTGTGCGACTGGCACATATCTTGCTCTTAGTGGTGTAAGTTTATCTTTATATTTTTCGAGGTGAATGATGAGACCAAAAAGAACGACAGGGGCCTTAATGACTTCGCTTGTGATCCACTTCATTTTAGTTTTTATTGCCGGACTCTACCTCGTCACGCAAACGCAGAAATTTCAGAACATCATTAGTTTAGATATTGATAAGGTTGATCCACCGAAACCACCGAAAGTGCGTAAACCAATAGTCAAACCGACCGTCTCAGTAGAAAGCCCGGTTGTCACTAAACCCGTGCCAGTTCAACCTCGCCTAACAACCATTTTCGCGCGCAATACAATTTCAAATACCCATCAAACATTATTAGAATTTTCTAACCGAGCTGTCAAGGTAGATACGCCGATCAATCCGACCGTGCCGAAGCTTGTTAATCCCAATACATCAATGTCCGATGCAAACACCGATATAGATTTACCTATGTCCAATTTACCGAATGCGTTACGTTTTGCCCGTTCATCGGCAAGTGCGTCATCTGTGGGTTTCGCTAACGTTGCACGCGGGATGGCAGGTTACGTGCAAGTGAAAGTATCATTTGTGCATCCACCTGGGTTGTCTATGGTTGAAAACGTGGGCGTAGAGCGCAGCGCACTTGAAAGGATGGCAGGTAGCATTACACTTGGTGACAATGACATTCCGTCCTTTCCCAAGAATGATCCGTATGGGTACGTCGTCGGCAGGGGGCGCGATATTCGTGGGGGGATCCGTTTCGCACGGATACGGCACAGTCTTTCTGACTGGTGGGCAGATTCATCTGCACTGAATGCGCTGACGAAATGGCTCAATGAGAAAACCAAAATCAGAGCGGACATGAACGTTGAAGGCGGTACCATCAAACTAACCGATGCGAACCTACATAAAACGCCAATCGTTTTTATGACAGGACACGACCCGACATTCACAAGATCGCGGAACCTGCTCGGCAGACAGTACGGCGGGGGTAAGATAGATAACCGGTTTACCGTAGCAGAAGCTGCGGGGCTACGAAAATATCTTGTTGAAAAAGGGGGCTTTCTCGTCTTTGACGATTGTGGCGTCAATGCACCCGCACAAGCAATGGTGCGTTTGTTCCTTGCACAAATGCGTTATGTTATGCCTGAATATCAAGTACAGCGGATTGAAAATACCCACGAGGTATACAACAATTTCTATCAAATGGGCGGTCCCCCTATCGGATTCGATATTTTCTGGTGGGGCACTCGTCCGCCGAAACGGAATTTTCTTGAAGGGGTCTCGGTCGGTGATAAATTGTCCGTTATTGTTGTGCGGCGCGACTATATGTGCGCAATGGAGACTGTCAGCATACCAACACGTAGTGCCCACTATTCACCAGGTGTTTATCGTTTCCTGACAAACGTCATGGTATACGCATTAACAAGCGGTGCTATCTCAGATTACTCCGATTATGTACCCGAAGACGCTTTAGTGCAAAAAGAACTACCAACACGCGCGCCACAAGCCGCAAAAGTTGGTGCCACTGAATAACACTTTTACATCAAGTAGGCATTGCAGACATTATGGAAACGCCACCCTCACATCAATAGGTATCAATTTTGCACCAGAGAATCTTGTTGGAGGGCTTTGTAATCCCGATTTTTGAGACTTAAACTATCTTATCGGGTTGAAAACCCTTACAAGAAGATATTTCCTTAAATTGACACCCGCCAAATGTCAAAAAGCGCATTTAGCGTTGATTTGACTGAATACAAATAGGCATTCATAGCGTTGATTTGAGTTTTACCAGTTCTATCCAACTTACAAGCTGACTTTCAGCAAAACCTCACGTTTCAATCCTTTTGTTTGGGAATAAATCTAAATGCTTAGGTATTGTCTGCAGTTAGTTCAACATCAGAACTTTCTTTACGTGTCCGTCGATCAAAATATAGAAGCGTGAGTCCGATTGTCCATATCGGAAAAACAAGAGTAGTAAGAATTAGATCGGCGCATGTCATGATTATATAAAAAAAGAAGTTACTGGTATCAAGTGCCTTATCCATTATTGACCATTCTAAAATGCTTCTTAAGTCGGTATTGCCAGCGAATTTTGTGAAAACGAACATGAATCCAAGTGATACCTTAAATATGACTGCAATTGCGTAACTCGTAAGAAGGATCAAAATTAGAATTCCAACGACTTGCCACCATGCACCACGGACAAGTTCACTACTCCGTCTGAGTGCGTATAGGACACGTGGCTCTTCAAGTAGCACAATTGGTAAGTGAAATACCCAACATATAAGAAAATAGAATGCTATTGGAAAACCAATTAATCCTAAAAGTATCCCGGATACCCCTTGACGTATCGTTAGGATAATTGAAAAACCTATACTCAGGAATGTAAGAACAAAAAACAGTCTCCATATTAGATGACTGCCTAACACTGGGATAAACCTTTTTAACACTTGTTTAAGTGCGGCACTGCTTGTAATGTTTTCGCCTAAGTAAACAGTGGCACTTGCCAAGATTACCCCGCCTATGCTTACTATTGCGAATGGCATCGCAGCGAGGGTTGGTATCAGTGCTTTTTGGATAGTAGCTGATATAAACCCTTTCAACGAATATTCAATTAGAATTGCGAAGAAATATATGCTTGCAATTCCTAAAAACAGTAAGAAGTGTTTCCTATATAGACTGAAAGTCGTATCGAGAATGTCACCAACACCCATCGGTTGGAGTTTAGATATATCATTTTTTTCTACGTGAGATGTCTCTGTTCTGTCTGACATATATCCTCCGTTCACTCTACTTTCAGAGAACGGCGTGGTGGTCCTCAAATATAAAAATAAAACTATTGTTTAATGATACTAACCACTTTGACCGTTTTGCTATCTATCTCTATGATTTTCCTTTATTCCATTTTAAATCAGAAAACAGCGTTCAATATGCAGCGTATTTGCAAATAGTGCTACTATGTGTCAAGTCTATTTGCAAATAGTGCTACTATATGTAAGGTGTACTTGCATATAGTAGCACTATTGCATGCCGGTTAAGTCAAATTTTGTTAATCGATTTTTCTACGTTGATACAGAAACCACTCAACAACACTTAGAATTACAGCAAGGAATACCAAGTATATCCAAGGCGGATAACGGAAAAATGAACCACTGCCTAAAACATCTGATTCTGCTAATAAGTCTTCAATTCCTTCAGCAATACCGATATTCGATTCTGTCTCACTTGCCAGATTGACTGCCCATACCTGTTTCTGTTCATCGGCTTCTTCGTTGTCGTTTGTAGACTCATTTTCGTTATTGATAGTCGTTTCATCTTCGTTGTCAGCTGCTGGTTTATCTGAGAAAGTTAACTCGTAAAAACCGGCATGTAGGGTCTGATCAAAAAGTATCTCATCATTTTCAACGGGAACATCCCACGATTTTTCTCCTGGACCGTTAACTTTTAGGATTTTTTGTGAGTTTTCAGAAAGGGTATCTTCTTCTCGATTAATTTGGGCGTCGGAATTAGTTTGGGAATCTACCTTATAACGGAGGACTTCACCTGTGTGCAAGTGATATTCCTGTATACCTTCACTTTGTTGAAACCACTGAATAGTGTTAGCAATAATGACGGGAAATGCGATGCGTAATGGTAAGTCGGATTCGAGTATGTTAATCGCAGCAAAGACAATTTTTCGCTTCGGTGTTACATCAACGAACAGCACAGGAGATTCAAACGAACGCGCAAGAATTTGTGCCGTAGATGGTGGAGTTACCTCGTATGCTTCACCAATTAGCACATTTTCTAAATGAACGTGGCGTAAGATCGGATGTGTTCGTTCCCAATCGGTGATAATGGGCGTTTCAAGTGCTTCTCCGATGTTCCATGTTGCAACCGGGTTGGTTTCACCCTCATTGGCTTTGGGGGGATAGATGAACATATAATTCCCATCTCCGAGCGTCGTTGGACTAAACCGGTCAAAAACAACAACCTGAGCGTCTTTTGCACCAGATTCATATTCCGCTGGAGTCATAATACTTAGGTTTAACTTTTCATCAACGGAAAGAACTTTTTGCAGAAATGGATTCTCGTTTGTTACCAATAAAACAGAGATGAGTTCTCGTTTCGGTAGCGTTGCATAAGCAACATTGTCGGTAGGAAGCGCGTCTGTGATGTCTAACACTGCTTTCAGTTCTCCGCCCTCAAAAGTGAAATTACTAAAAATTTCAGATTTTTTCTCACCAGGTGCAAGTGTGTAAGGACGGACATCAAATAGACTCTCGTTAAAGTAGAGTTCTACACTGCACTTCTTTTCTTTATTAGAAGCGTTAACGACAGTCAGTAGTGTTTCGTAATCAAAGGCATTAACGATACTTTTTCGGACTCGGAATTGGGTGATGCCAACGTTATCGGTGTCTTCACCAACCCTGATGAGATGGAGTTTGATCTTTTCTATTTGATCCTGTATTTCTTCTTCCTCGGCAGCGTTTTGTTGGATTGATTTTTGGAATTTTTCAAGTGTTTCCTCCGAAACAGACTGAAAATCGCTAAGGATAACAATTTCTGGGTTGGGTTTTGTTTGTGCCACATCAAACGCTAAATCTACCGCGGACTTTAGGTCTGTCTTTACGTCGGTTGGTTTAATTGATTCAATTGCTTCTCTAAGCGTTTTTTGGTGGTTTGTAAATGGGGTGTGGATTACTGGACGTGTATTGCAGCTGATAACTGACATTTCGTCCATAAACCGTAGTCCTTTTACCATCTCAAGTGCTTGCTGTTTTGCGGAGTCCAAGCGGGATTCGGAAGAAGGGTTATCAGGATTAAGATTCAGAACTGCATTCATGCTTGCTGAGTGGTCTATTATCAAAATGAGTTGCCGCGCTGATTTCGTTATGAATGCAAACTGAGGTCGAGCAACAGCAAACACTAAAAGTGCAAGAAACAGCAATTGGAGCAGTAGGGATAAAAGGTGTTTTAATCTTTGGAATAGGGAGGTGGTTTGCCTCTCTTTAAAAAGTTGTTCCCAAAACATCAATGTAGAGACAGGTTCGCGTCTCCGCCTCAGTTTTAGGATATACAAAGCGATTATGGGAATTGCAAGACCAAATAGGAATAAGGAGGTGGGAGTTAAAAAATTCATCAATCAATTTCAGACGGACAATGTTTGCTAAAATTGATCCGTTAAGATACAAAACCACCCATTCGGAAAATACGTAGGATGAGTTCCTCAAAAGGTGCTTTTGTCATTGTCCGCACAATGCTGATCTCTCGTTGTGTACAATATCGGTCAAGGTCATCACAATATTTTTTGAAAAGCGTTTGATAGCGTTTAATGTGATTTTCGTTAATGGTTACAGGGCGGAGTTGATCGGTTTCAACGTCAACAAGATGATAATCCCCCAGCAGGTTGGGTTCCGCTTCCTTTTCATCAATGATGTGGATAACGAAAAGGTCATGTTTTTGGAATTTCAACATATTCAGACCGGCAGTAAACCCTTTAGGATCAAAGAGGTCAGAAATCAGGACGACTAATCCACGCCGCTTGGTCATGTGAACAAAATTATGAAATGCGCTTTCCAGATCGGTTTCTCCAGTGCCATTAATCTGGTCAAGGAAATTGAGGACAGTAAAAATCTTTCCTTTTCCCCGTTCAGTAGGCAGCCGATTCATATCCGTAGTGTTAAAAGCAGTAATCCCGATGCGGTCAAGGTTGGATAGTCCGATGTAGGCAAGTGCTGCAGCAACCCTTTTAGCATAAATCAGTTTTGGTAACTCACCATAAGTCATGGACTGGCTTGCATCAACGAGGAAGTAAATATGGAGGTCTTCACGTTCTTCGTAAAGTTTTAGTAGAAGTTCGTCTAATCTTGCGAAGGCGTTCCAATCAATATAACGAAAATCGTCACCAGCGGTATAGTTTCGGTAATCGGCAAATTCAACACTCACACCGCGACGCGTGCTGCGGCGTTCAGCTTTGATTCGTCCAGCGAAAATCTTCTTTGAAACGATATAAAGATATTCAAGTTTTTTGAGGAAATCGCTATCAAATGCAGATTCAGTATCGTTCATAGGGAACCTCGCGCGGTGAGAGGGTAGAACTTACGGAATGCCTTATGTGCATTCAGTGTTGATTCACTCCTACAAGAAGGATTCAATCAATAACTTCTAACAGATGTTGGATGATGCTGTCTGGGTCAACGCCTTCAGCTTCACCTTCAAAACTAAGTATAAGACGATGACGCAAACTTGGCAGTGCAACTGCTTGAATGTCTTCACGGGCAACGTTGTATCTACCATCAAGGATTGCGCGGACCTTGCTTCCGAGAATCAAAGCCTGAGCACCGCGAGGACTTGAACCGTATCGGACATATTGTTTTGTCTTTTCCGGCGCATCTTCTACTTCTGGGTGCGTTCCCATAACAATTCGTAAGGCGTATTTTCGAACGTCTTCAGCGACGAGAATGTCGCGAACAATCTGTTCTAATTCGTTAATCGACTTACCATCGCAAACCTTTTCAACAGCAGGCATTTCGCGTTTCGTAGTGCGTTCCATTACGATGTCAAGTTCATCAAGGCTTGGAAATTCAACTTTGAGTTTGAAGAAGAAACGGTCAAGTTGTGCCTCTGGTAAAGGATATGTGCCTTCCATCTCTAACGGGTTTTGGGTTGCCATCACGAAGAAAGGTAAATCCAGGTCGCGATGCTGTCCTGCAACTGTTACAGATTTTTCCTGCATCGCTTCAAGCAGGGCAGATTGTGTTTTTGGGGTTGCCCGGTTGATCTCGTCAGCGAGGACAAGATTTGCAAAGACTGGACCGGGTTGAAATTCAAAGAATTTACGTCCATCTTCATCTTCAGCAACGACTGTAGTGCCTACGATGTCAGCAGGCATAAGGTCGGGTGTAAACTGAATCCGAGAAAATTCGAGGTCAAGCACTTCATGCAGTGTTCGTATAAGAAGCGTTTTGCCTAAGCCAGGCACTCCTTCCAATAGCGCATGTCCACCTGTCATTAAGCAAATAAGAACGCCTTCTATGATCTCTTTTTGACCAACGATTCGTTTTGAGACCTCTTGTTGTATTTTTAGAAAGGTTTCGCGGAATTCTTCGTGTTTTTGTTCAACTTGTTCGGACATGTTCCCTCTAATGGTAGTCGTGCTTAGACATTAAATCACCGCAAAGACATATCATCTCTGCGGTGATTTGTAAAAACTCGGTTTACTTATCATCAGTCGGTTTAATCGATTCAAAGTAACGTTTCACATAGAACTTATAACCGAGAGGGATCTGTTCTTCAGTGAGCGCATCTTCAGAAAGTTTCTGATACTTCATATAAGCATCTTTGTAACTGAGGGCAGATTCTTGCCCCTCTGCCGATGCCTTGGAAGTTTGAACGGTAGAACTACCTTCGCCTTGGACACCCGTGAGTTGTTCAAGATTAAGGGTAGAATCAAGGGAAGTAAGATCACCTTGTTGGGTCTCAGAAGTTTTATTCCCAATACCCTGCCCCGGTTTGTTAGATAACAATTTTGTCAGTCCCGTAGCAGGATTAATACCTTTGCTGTTGCAAGCACCTGCGATACCTGCTTTGCATGCTTCGCATTCGGACAATAACTTTGCTAACCGTTGATTGCGATTCTTGAGAAGATCAAAATCACGAATTTTTTTCCCTGAAGCGCGCAAGCCTTTTTGAGCACCTTCGGCATCGTTTCCGTCAAGTGATTCCCCCGTACCAGATAACTCACCGCCAAGTCCATCAAGGTCAGTATTTTTCAGGCTTTTACCAGCGCGTTTGAGTTCATCGGACAAGTTCTGGCGTTTTTCTTGGTCAAATTTCGGGACATCTTCTGCCACTTTGTCCAGTTTGTCAGCTGCTTCTTTGTAATCACCGCGTTTCAACTGTTGCCCAAATTCACCGAGGATCGGATTACCAATGAACTGTTGTCCGAGACCCTTCATCAACTCTTCCTGCTTCGCCATTTTGTGGGGATCAGTTTTCGTCTTCAACAGCGCACTCAATTCGGTCAATCTTGCAAGAGCGTCTTTAGGAGCAATCTGAGGTTTTTTCAACTTAAGTGTTCTTTCCTCAATTTCTTTCAAGATTTCTTTGAGTTCATGGTCTTCGTCCAGTTCAGCTTCTTTTTTTACCTCTTCAATCTCTTTCAACAGCGAGTCGGCTTCTGCTGCAATTTGCGGTGAAATGTCAATCTCTGTTGAAGTCGCAGGTGGGGCAAAAAACTCAACAAACGAGAAAGTGACGAGAAAAGCGACAACAATAGCAATGTATTTGGTTTCACGCGGGACAGTATATTGAGCAACTTGTTTGATAGGAATTGCTTGTAACCTTTTAGAGGTATCTTGGATTTGAAGCGCGGTTAACGTTTCATTGGTTTTGCGTTGAATTTGTTCTAACCCACTTACAACACGGTCTTTAAGTGATGCGTCTATATCAATTGCGCGGGCTGCTTCCTGTAGATTGACTGGTCGAATAAGACGGACAATCAGTGCAACGACTGCAATGCCGCCTGCGACCCCGAGGAAGACCAAGGGCGGAATATTAAAAGAGGTGACGATGCTATCAACAATAACTACTGGTACACACACCAAAAGTCCAAATAATAGAAACGTCGCGAGTGTTTGAAAATATCCTTGTACGTTCAAGCGACGGCGGACATGACGAATCTTTTCAAGAATCAATTTTTCTTGCATGAAGTATACCTCCCGATGACCATAGTGCACTGCCCTAAATAGGGTTTTTCCTTAACAAGGGTGCGGCTATAGGCATAACGTTATTGGGAAAATGATTAAATACTGAGTTATTCTCCGAGTTTGTTAATAGTGTACTATATTATGACATTATATGTCAAGTTCTTTTTAATTCTGCTCAGAATAATAAATTTTTAAATCATCAAAAGGTTTCCATCTGTGCCGGTAATCCGCAGATAAAACCCTCAAATTTTTTAGGAATAAGAAATTAGTTTCAAGGAGATACCCATGAAATATCCTGACATAATAGAGTATACCACATTTCTTTTTTCGGTGTTAGATGAGTTTTTACTGACCCAAGAAAGCGTCTCAAAAAGAGGGAGCCCCGAAACTTATCCGGATGCTTCTCTCATCGTCTTTTCCGCGGTTATGACACTCAAGGGGATTACCGCTATGCGCGCACAACAAGATTACTTATTTCACCATCCGCTCTGGCTCAAAAGATGCCGACTGCCGAGGTGTCCGTCTCATGTGCCCCTCGGGCGTAGATACAAAGCGTTGACACCGACCCTTGAAGCCTTCACTGAATATGTCGCAGCTTGGCATCTAACTCATGGTGGATGCTTCCGTCAAGAAGTCGTTTATGTAGATAAGAGCCTGTTTAAAGCCGCGGGACCTGTCTGGCATCAGAAGGATCGCCTCAATAATGAGATACCCAAAGGCTTACGGGGTGTTGATACAACTGCGACTTGGTCGAAAAGCGGGTATCACGGATGGGTTTATGGCTACGGGCTCCATCTCACCGCAACCCATAGTGGGTTTCCCTTGATGTTTCATGTTGAACCTGCTAACGCCAATGAACGCCAGGTATTGGACACCAAGAAAGAGAAACTCATTGACCGAGGCACGCGGTGTGTCGTGGGTGATAATGGGTATGTTGATAAAAAACGCGCTACGACCTTGCGACTATAAAATATTAACGTTTGCAGTAAAATGCACAGAAAAACTGAAAACTAAATAACCCTGGGGGAGACATAAACTTATCTTGACTTAAAAATCAAGGCGTTATAATATATTTTGTGTAACATAGCGACAAGCGCTTAGTACGAGTTTTGATTCGCTCATACGCGGGAAAAATATAAAGTTTTATTGTAATCTTTAATAGGAGGAATACTCTGATGGTACGTTCAATAATGTTTTCACTCTTAACCATACTCATGTTTATCACAGTTAGCACACTTATGGCAGCACTTGAAGATGATCTTGTCGTCTACTTCACTTTTGATGATGTTGATGGTAAAACTATCCGTGATAGTTCCGGCAACGGACTTGACGCAAACATCGTGGCAAACACTGAAATCGTTGAAGGAAAAAATGGTGATGCGATCAAAATCACTGCTGAAGGTGCGGATTGCGTTAACGTCCCTGCTGATGATAAGTTGAAAATCAGTGGTGAGATTACCATGGCAGCATGGATTTGGATGGAAGCCTGGAATAATAACTCGCAGTGGTTTGACAAAAACTGCCATAACGGAGGTGAGCATACATCCTACGGTATCGGTGTTTTTGGCGATGGTAACAGCTACAATATGTTCTTGGGGTCAGACCAAAATCGTCAGCACTTGAACAAACCGCATTCACTAAAGGCAAAAACGTGGCATTATGTCGTGGGAACCTACGATGGTAGCGCGATAAAAATCTATGTTGACGGTAAATTAGATGTTGAAGATTCCAAAGCATTCAAATTTACCGGCACTAACGACCAAGACCTGCGGATTGGTTGCTCTAAAGATCGACCTCAGTATACATTTGAGAACGGTATGATTGACGATGCTGCTATATGGAGTCGAGCGCTTAACGAAGGTGAAATCAGTCAGGCGATGGGAGGAGAACTTCTCGCTGTTACACCGAAAAATAAAGTCGCGACAACATGGGGCAATATTAAGCAAAGAAATATTGCCTATTAACCATTGACTCTTATTATATTTTTTTATGGCACAGGTGTCCGCTTTGTAAGTTAGGCATCTGTGCCTTCTTCTATGAAATAAGGATAGAAAAATGATAAAAATCGGAATTGTCGGTATCGGATTTATGGGCATGATTCACTACTATGGTATTCAGCGAGGGAAAGGTGCAGAAGTGGTCGCCATCTGTACGCGTGATCCGAAAAAACTTGCAGGTGATTGGACCGGCATACAAGGTAATTTTGGACCACGCGGCGGGATGGAGGACCTCTCCAATATCCGGAAATACAACGATATTGACGAACTACTCGCCGATGGAGAGATTGACCTCGTTGATATATGTTTACCTACACATCTGCATAAATCAGTTAGCATCGCATCTCTCCAAGCGGGGAAACATACCCTCGTTGAAAAACCTATCTCCATTGATATTGACGATGCGAATGAAATCGTTGAACTCGCGGAACAGACAGACAAAGAATTTATGGTTGCACATGTGCTACCCTTCTTTGCTGAATATGCTTATGCGAAGCAGGCTGTTGAAAGCGGAGAATATGGTGAACTTCTTGGCGCACATTTCAAGCGGATTATCTCTAAACCGAGTTGGTCGCGGGATATCGCTGACATTGAAAAGAGTGGCGGTCCTGGCATCGACTTACATATTCACGACACACATTTTATTCAATTACTCTGTGGCGTTCCCGATGCAGTGTTTTCACAAGGTAAGTTGGCAGGCGGGAATTTCCTGGACTTTTTGACAACACAATATATCTACAACGATAAGGAACTCACTGTGAGTTGTTCATCAGGTGCGATCTCACAAAAAGGTAGAGCCTTTTCGCACGGATTTGAGGTTTTTCTTGAAAAAGCCACGTTATTGTTCGATTTTTCTACGCTTGCTGGTGAACCTTCTACGGCAATGCCGCTGACACTCATTACCGAAGATGGCAACGTTGAACAGGTAGATTTGGGAGAAGTTGATCCAATTGATGCGTTTACTGCTGAAATTCAATATGCTGTTGATGCTATTGACTGGGAGGAAGAACCCACAGCGTTGTCTGGTGTTGGGGCGAGAGATGCGCTCCTGCTCTGCTACAAAGAAGCGGAATCGGTGAAGACTGGGAAGGTTGTGGCAGTTCGCTAATACTACTGGACAGTCCAGTCTAAATTGTGGATTAAAAGTCGAGATTCGGAGATCGCTCCTACTAATGTGTTCAACTCTTTGTAGGAGGGAACTCTGATTCCCGATTATTGTCGGACTAACAATTTGAAAGTGGATAAAACACTATAGAGCGGAAATGAGCAAATTCTATTCCATCAGTTCTATCGGAGAAGTCTACGTCCCTGCTGAATGTCGGGAAGCAGTCTTTGCAAGAGCACGTGTCAAGTTGTTTTCCAATCAAGAATTGGTGCATCTCGGACGGATTTTCACACATATTCAGCGCGGTGGTGTTGCTGTTGTTGAAGGGGAATGGGAACAAATTACAGCCGTAATGGACTACATCCAGCGACACAAAAAGGAATTATCTGCGTCAAATACCAACCGTGTAGAGAGAGGCAAGTCGCGCGATCAACGCAACAATCCGAAACAAGATAGAGAAGCGGCACTATCAAAACTTATGTGTTGGGCAAATCAGGAGGGTATTTTACAAGTTGAACCTGCTCCCATCTTACCCTTTTTATTGGAGTTGATTGGTGAACCGCCAGATGTTAATGAAGACTGTCCGTTTCTTGTGCCTGTCGTTACTATTCAACGTATTCAAAACGCGCTTGAAGAGACTTATCCTATCCGCGCCTTAGATGCCTCCCTCGTTGCATCTGAAAACGTCCTTGCCCCGCGTTCTCAAGAAACAATTGAATGCTTTCAAGAGGCATTGCAAAGTGTGCGGAACGAAAACTCGCACAGCAAACCGATAGTTGCAGACATCGGTTGTGGCAGTGGGTGTTTGACACTGCTCACACAGCAGGAGTTAGGAGAAGAAGCGGAAATATATGCATCAGATATACTTCCAGAAGCCGTTGCGACAACTAAATTGAACGTTCAACGGGTGTTATCAAATTCAGACAATGTGCATGTCATGCCACCGGGAGATCTGTTTGATCCGTTTCCGTCAGTTCAATTCGACATCATCATTTTCAATGCGCCGTGGGTGGTTGCGCGTGTCCGAAACAGAGCAGAATTGGCTATCCACGATGAGAAACAGCAAACACTGAAACGTTTTTTTCAACAAGTGCCGAACTACTTAAAACCCGATGGAACGTTACTGTTAGGCTATGCTGATGCCTCTGGTCCAAAAGCAATCGCGAACCTTGAAGCGATAATAGATGAGTCAGGTTTTGTATGCAAAAACCTTTTTAAAAGACGGGTTGCAACGCATCGGTCTAAACGGAAGTGGGAACATATTCAGGTTTATGTTTTAGGGAGGATATAAACAGAACCGTTGTTCAATCCCGCATAACTGAAACTGCTGTCCCATCTTTTAGCTGGTGCTGATTGTCAACAATCACCTGGGTTGTCTGCGCGAGGCGGGAGTTTATTTCTATTTCGCTACCGTATACGCCACCTACGTTTACCTGTTTTAGGCGAGCTGCACCGCTCTCATTGACAAAAATATTCCCTTTACCACCCTGAATTTGCAGCACAGCGCGGCGCGGCAGTAACAAGACATTTTTCCGCTCACCTGTTTTGATAGAGATAGTTCCCGATGTGCCGGGTTTTAATGCGCTATTGTCAACTGGTGCAGGAGAACCATTTTCAACGTTCATGCCTGCTAAATTGTGTAGCGTGGCGTGAACAACAACTGTATTTTCACCCTGTTTTACAGTCGGGCTGATAAAATCAATTGTCCCGATGATGTTTTGGATACCGGATGCCGTAGAGATAAGCACCATATTTCCGTTCTTAATTTGGGTTATATCGCTAACAGGCAATGTCCAAACGGCTTTGAGAACATCTACAGCAACAACTGTATACACAGGTTGACCAGAAGAAGCGGCGGTTTTGGCATAATCCCCAAGTTCCTGGTACCGCTGCGTAATCACACCGTCAATTGGAGAAACAATAGCCGCTTGGTTCACCTGTTCCCGCGCCAGTTTCAACTGTTCTTCTGCTTCACTGACAGCAGATTTTGAGATTGCAATTTCGCGTTCCCATGCTTTTGCGTCTACAAGCTTTTGGGCAGTTACAAGGTTCGCTTTTGCTTGCGTAACTTTGGCTTCTGCCGCAGCGATTTCACGCTCCCAGCCTTTGCTCTCAACAATTTTCTGTGCAATAACTAATTCTGCTTTCGCTTTTTCCACAGCAAGTTGGGCAGTCCCATCTTTAAACTGATTTGCTGAGGCGACAGCCTCTTCATATCGGCTTTTTCCCAGTTTGTAACGTGTATCCGATGATTCAAACGCGCTATCGCTTATAAGTTCTTTTCCATGAAGTTCCTTATCCCTTTCATAATCCGAAGTCGTTTTGGCGAATTCTGTTTTTGCCCGTTCCAGTCCCTGCTCTGAACTGACTTTCGACCGTTCCAAGTTTGATTGGGCAACTTTAAGGGCAGATTCCGCTTCTAATAACTTATTCCGAATCCGCATCTCTGCCAGCGATTTTGTTTCCTCATGTTTTGCCTCTGCTTCTGCCACTGCTTCTTTTGCTGTCACAAGTTGCGTTTCTACCCGTGTTTGTGCGTTTGCTTCCGTCGTTGTCAGTTGCGATTTGGCAACGCTTAATGTAACTTCCGCCTTCTTTGCTGCGATGCCTGCCTCACGTGCGTTGATCTGGGCAAGCATATCCCCTTTTGTTACCTTTTGTCCAACTTGCGCGTTGAGTGCAACGATTTTACCCGAAATATTTGCATATACCTTAACTTCGGCACGCGGTTGTAAAAATCCGTTATAAGTTTTTTCTGAAACAATTGTAACACGTCGTGGTGTTTCAACGTGGACAGATATTGACTGTTCCGTTTCTGTTGATTGTTCTGTCTCTTGTGAGATCACACCGCCCGCGATGAAACATAGAAAAAATGCGGCAATCAATATTACGCCTATAAAATTCGGTTTCAATATTTTCCCTCCTAACATAAAGAATAAAAATTCTCATAATAAAGAACGCTTTCTCGGTCCTTATTAGAAAACCTTAATTGGATTTGAGTTTATCTTTGAAATCTTTCGTGAACTTTTTCATCTTCGGGTGAATTACGAATTGGCAGTACGGTTGTCTTGGATTCAACTGGAAATAGTTTTGGTGGTAGTCTTCAGCAGGATAAAAGACATCAAGCTGCGTGATCTCTGTGACAATTGGGTCGTCCCACGTCCCCGATTTATCCATCTCCGCTTTTGATTCTTCGGCGATACGCTGTTGTTCTTCAGAATGATAAAAAATTGCAGAACGATACTGTGTGCCGACATCGTTTCCTTGCCGATTTAATGTCGTTGGATCGTGTGTCTGCCAGAATACTTCCAAGAGTTCTTTAAAAGAAATCACATCAGGATCAAACTCTATTTGCGCCACCTCTGCGTGTCCTGTCGTTCCCGCACAGACAGCTTGATAGTTTGGATTCACGGTTGTGCCACCAGTGTAGCCTGAGATAACCTTGTGAACACCTTCTAACTGCTGAAAAACTGCCTCAACACACCAAAAACAACCTGCTCCAAACGTTGCAGTTTCTAATTGCATTTTCTCTATACGGTTTCCACACGTTAGTAGAACCGCCATGCTCCTATAATCTTAATTTATGTGAAAGTATGATAGCACAAGTGGACAAGTTATGCAACCTGCTTTCAGGTTAGGGGTATGTAAAGTTTTTGGGAAAACAAACTCACTGTTATTGTGGTATGTGTTACTTTTCCCACTTAGGCGTTGTCTTTATGCCCTTTATTATTTCCAATATGCATTCAGTCCCGTAGGGACGGTATGTTTATAGAAAACGTTAACACCACCTTAATTGAGTTCCGTAGGAACGATATGTGCATAATCAACTCGGACGATAAAATACAACATATCGTCCCTATAGGACTAAAGAGAGATGTTGGTCTCACTTCTATAAACATATCGTCCCTACGGGACTGAAGAGCATATCAACAATAGGAAACACGGACAAAACGTTCTGCTTATGTGAAATAATATTTTTCCAAGGGTTATTTAGCACAACTCGTGTAAATAAGTTTACATATATTCTGTAGGAGCGATCTCCGAATCGAGACGAAACCCCTAATAGTCGGGAATCGGAGTTCCCTCCTACAGATCAGATGTAAAGTTAATTGTAGAATCCACTGTAATACGGTCGCGACCAGGAGGTTGCTCCTACAAAGAAATCGGGCTTACAAAACTCTCCCACAAGAAGAGACCGTCTCTCCACGTCTTAGGTAGGGTTGAACTAAATCCAAAGGAAATGCATCACAGCAACAACCCCAAATCGGAATCTGGCTCCACCATCTCTTGTAAGCAGGCATCCCAATAAGCCACAGTATACCTTTTTACCTCTTCAGACTGGTTTTCCTGTTCAAGATAGTTTGCAATCCAATCTAATAAACGCTGACGTGGAGACTCTCGAATCTCACCACTGCCTTCATCATAGATAATGTCTCGGAAATCGGAAAGCGTGTTAGCTTCTAACTGCAAATCAGGTTGAAAATACACCGTTAAATTTGCCATTAAACTGAGTGTTAACATTTGAATCGGGTCAACAGCGATGCTAAGTGGTGGGTCAATCGTAAAAATATCTTCAAGCGGCAATGCTTGGACATAAGTCCATCTCGCCTCAATGTAGTCCAACTGCTGGCGAATGATCTCCATATCAGAAAGATTAGTGAATGTTCGCGGTGGATGGTTGTTCTTGATTGTTACTTGTACTGTGGAAATAGTCGTATTATACGATGCTAAAGCATCTAAAAATTCCGCTTCGGCATGATTATAGATACGGATGCTGTCAATGTCAAGGTGGGAAAGGGACTCGTCTGGTTCTATTATAGCGTGTTCAAGAATGTGGCTGGCTTTTTTCAGTAACTTATCTGTAAGTGTATTACCGATTTGGAAAAACTTGACGATAGGGTTCGCAAGTAGCACGCTAACTGCCTTGTCCAAGTTTCCCTTACTGCCGTATTCTAACCCTAAACTCGTCAATGCGAAGGCAGTTTGAATCTGTGCCCGGAGTTCTGCCTCATTAGAAAGGTCATCTACCTTCATTGTAATCAGTTTATGTGCAAGCGCGGCGATGTCCTCGGAAAGCGTCTCCGATTTTTCGGAGTCAACTCTGCCGATGGTATCGCCGTGCAGTATCGTTCGTGCTAAGAAAGACTGCCCATCAATGACAGCATCAGCAACGAGGGAAAATTTACTCGTCTGCATTCTCCTCTTCATCCTCGGCAAGTTCGAGAGAATCCAGATCAACTTGCTGCTTCAGATCAGATTCAGTGACTTTGATACCTGCCTCACTATCACGTGCTTTGACCCGTTCAGCCCTTTCCGCAGTTGCCTTTTCTAATGCAGTAACTAATTCCTTGTCTGCATCCGCTTCCTTGTCAATAACGAACATTTCTCGCATAAGTTGATTGAAGAGGTCTGCATCCGCCTCCCATATCGCATTGAGAATCGCTCTGGCTTTTTCATCTTTACAGTCTATTGATGGAGAACTTGGATCAATGATCCCTTCATCTATCAGCATTGCACCGAGAGCACCTTTCAAGCTAACACGACTTTTGAGGAGACCGGCAAGGATACGAATATCAATTTGTCCCAAGAACCGGCTGAGGTCGTCCCTCTCACATTCAGATAGTTCAAAAAGCCATAAATTCAACGAATTTTCATCTAATTTGCCATCGCGCCAAACCGCAATGTCAATAATTTCTTCAAATTGTTCGTTAGATAAACAGGGTAATAGACCGCAAGCAAGACCCGTTCCAAGAAGTGTATCAAGCACTTGCAGGACATCTTCGGTGGGACTATCCTGAATTAATTCTGTGCAGTCTGGCACCAGATAATATAATTCTTCTCGTTGTTTCGGGTTTCGGGTTGCACGGATGATTTCAAGTTGTTGTTCTTTTTCGTAACTTTGGAAAAGTTGTTCTGCTTCGCGTGTGGGAAGTGATAGTAGTTTTTTGGCTTCTGATTGTGGGACAACTAATTTCTGATTGCTCATTCCAACCCTCCAGGTAGACAATGTGAGGTCTCGCGCATTTTTGAAGACAACTGATTATTCAATGTGTTCTATCTTTAGGTCTATTTGGTTTTCTATAGGGCGATAGAAAACGCTCTACAGCCACAATCTACCAATGTTCAAAAGTTGTTCCTGACAAAATTCATGTTCTTCGCGGCGGACGCGATCGGGTCATCTTTCCCAGGCGTTTCCAAGACAAACCAACTATCGTAGCCAATCGCATGCGCTGATTCAAAAACTGCGGGGAAGTCTACATCACCTTCGCCAGCGTGGTTGCCACCTGTGTCTTTAATATGCATTTGCACGATTGAACTACCCAAACTTCGAATTTCCGCGGGTGAGTCGTAGCCGAAATTTGTTGCATTTCCCATGTCGTAGTACACACCGACATTTTTTGAGCCGACTTGGTCAATAATTTGTTGGTGTTGATCTGCGCTTAATGTAGACTCAATTGCAAGAAATACGTCATGTTTCTCAGCAGTTTCTGCAGCAGCCTTTACGCCATCAAGGAAACGTGGGTCTGTGATATGCTCATCCTGTATTTGACCGCCCCCAAAAAACGGCACAAGAATAACATTCGTGCCTAACTTTGGGCATATTTCCGCGAGATACTGCAACTTCGCAATACCCTCTGACCTTACGCTATCTGTTGGATGCATAAAGGAATATGCTGTAAAACCACCCGGTGACAACGATGATACTTCTATGCCCGCTTCTTCTGCGAGGCTGTTTACTGTGTCAATTCCGCCTTCTTGCCAAAGCGTGTGTTCTCGATAATTTACTCCCATGCAAAGTTCAATTCCGTCAAATCCTATCTCTTTTGCCTTCTTAAACGATTCTGCGAACGGAACGGGTAACATCCCGTCTCTTATACCTACTTTCATATTTCCCTCCTGTTGATTTTGAATTGTAACATAATTTTTTGCAGATTTCAAATAGATTTTTGTCTTTTTGGATAACTTGCATAAGGTGTTAACTTTTGGTAAAATAGTATGGGTAATATTTGAGGATATTGCAAAAAAACATAATCCTAATGTCTTATTGTCAACGTCTAATATCAACTACGACATCAGGTATTGTATGGGTTTGGGAATTGAATATATCATTCAACTCAGAAACACGGAGAGAACATGGACAATTTAATTCGTAAAAAGATTGTATTGAGTCTACTTGATAACGATCCTAAAGATGCAAACGAAATTGTTGATGAAATTGGTGAATCGTTGGGAGATATAGAAGATCAACTTACAGCACTTGTCTTAGAAAATATCTGTGAAAAAATAAATCAAAATGAAGTAGATCAGTATGTTATCAGAAAAGATATTGAGACTTTTGAAGAATTGGTTAAAGAATTTCTATCAAACAAAGAGGAACATATAGAGCAGATAACACAGTTCATTACTTCCGAGTATTACTTTAATAGGATTGACAATGAGTTGGTTGATTATGTTCTCAAAAGATTCTATCTTGATTCACTATATCAAACTGATACAGATATAGAAGGAACTCGAAGAATATTACACGCGTCACCTTCAGCATTATTTTTCTCATTGTTTGAAGACACAACAAGATTTAAAGAATCGAGTGAACATTTGAATCAATTAAAATCTCCTGATGAAAATTGGGATACAGAAAGGATTATTAAATTACATTGTTCAATGTTTGAGATACCGTTATCAGAAAAACTTTATCATGATATACACTTTCCGGTTTATAATGATCTTTATAAGAAACTGGGAATTCGTGCAACGTTGCATAGAACTCAAGTAATCTTGGCAACATTGCATGAGAAATACATTGAGACAGACACAATTGGGAATATGTCCTCATATAGAGCAGAAGAGGTTTCTGGTGCTGGACAACTAATTGCACAGATTGATCCGATCGTATTTTGTGATGATGGTATAGCCTACTTTCATCTTGGGGAGTTCCAATTTGCACTTGAACTTTTTGATAAAGCAATTGAAACGATACAAGATCCAATTCTAAAAGCAAAAGTCCTGAACAATAAGGGATGGGTTTTTCTCGAAAAAAAACAATATCAAAAGGCAATTGAGTGTTTTGAGATGGGTATCTCGTACGATTCAGAAGGCAAAATTTCCGAATTGCGTGCAAACAAACAGGTCGCTGAAGAATACTTAGCGCGTGCCACCGACGCTGACAACTTAACTGAACCGACACAAATTCGTTTTATTCATGAACAAGTTGTGCCTTTTGATGAAACACGCTTCTACGAATTTAAAGAAATTAAAGGTAATAATCCATCTAATCCAATTTCAAAAGACGCTGACGTATATACTGTTGCTTTTCTGAATCGCGAAGGGGGGCGTATTTTCTGGGGAATAAGAGATGGTGATAGAATTACAGTAGGTGTAAAACTTAATGATGGACAAAGAGATAGAGTCCGTCGAATAGTCTCTGAAAAACTTGGTGCTATACAACCTCCACTCAGTGTTGAAGACTGGCAGCTTGAATTTCATCAAGTTTACGACTTACAAAGTGAAATTATAGAAAATTTGTGGGTAATTGAACTTTTAGTCTCGCTTCCACAAAGAAAAGATGTTTATTATACAGGTAGTAATACACTTTACGTCAAAACTGAAGGAGGCAAAAAGAAATTATCTGGTGTGGAGGTAACAGAATTTATACGTAGGCATTTTCAGAATGATACAGAAACAGAGTAATCATTTGCCATTATCATCAGTTTCTGTTAAAATTGAATGTAATAGGAATGTTAAATATCCACGAAAACACCATAACCCACAAAGGCAATCTTTGATATGCAATGGATGCAGCATACTGTTTCCTGTTGATGATTCTTGGAAAGGATAGTTATTGAACAATCACAAGTCAATTGAAAATTGCTCAAGACTTAGCAGAAGGAAAATAAGTATGGCAAACCGTACACTAAGTTCAGGCAATGTATTTAAAGATTTGGACCTTCCCTTACCTGAAGAAAGATTGGCAAAAGCAAAACTCGCACATAAAATCAATCGTTTAATTGCTATGCAAGAAATGACACAAAAGGAAGCTGCTAATTGCTTGGGAATCAGTCAATACAAAATGACGCAACTGAGAAACGGTCGATTAAAAAGTTTTACAGTTGACGATTTAGGATCTCTGTTGGAAAAGATTGAATGTCATACTCAATTTAATATGCAAGGTCGCACAGAAAAAGAACATTACGTCGTTGCCAATCCTAACGGAGGTTGGGATGTAGTACGTGGCAATGCTTTGAGAGCGTTAAAACACTTTGACACCAAAAAGGATGCTGTGGCGTATGGACGGCAGGTTAGCCGAAATCAGAAAACTGATTTTGTTGTCTGCCATAAAAATGGCAATATTCAACGTACGAATAACCACTGATAAGTTATATCATGCTTCTATCAACGACGACACCTAATGCAAGTACAACCAAATATCCTCCAACAAACACTTGAAACAGCAATCACGTTTCTCTATCCCGCGCAATGCCGAGTCTGCGAAAAACCACTCGGACTTGAATCTCTGCCTTATATGTGCGATGCATGCTGGCACGATATTCATGTTATTGAACCGCCTTGGTGTGAAATGTGCGGGATTCCAAATGCTAAAGGCAAATGTGATGAATGCGCGACTACACCGCCACCCTACGGAAAATTACGCACGATTGCTTATTATGAATCAGCACTCCAGCAGGCAATACACCTTTTTAAGTTTGAGAAGCGAACATCACTTGCCAAACCGCTCACCCAATTGACAATGGAACACATCCCTGACGATTGCAACATTTCAGAGTACGACTTCATCCTGCCAATTCCGATTCACAAAAAGCGGTTGCGGGAACGCGGCTTTAATCAAGCCACTCTGCTTGCTAAAGGGATTGCTAAGAATGTAGGGGTTCAAGTTGTAACAGATGCTCTGGTTCGACATCGGAACACGTCTCCGCAGAGTAGTTTGGATAGGGAAGCACGCCAAACAAACATTGTTGGGGCATTTGAACTACAGAAGAAAGAGGTTGTGCGGAACAAACGTATCCTTGTCTTGGACGATGTTTTCACCACAGGTGCTACCGTTCGTGAGGCAGTAAAGGTCTTATGGGACGCTGACCCAATTGAAGTTGATGTACTGACACTTGCGAGGACGTTAAATCCGTAATGTAACCCGATTCAGACATTTTACGTAATAGTTATTAGGTTAAATATGTAATAATAAAACGTTAAGTTATGAAAATGTGCGACAAAAAACGCTTTATTTGGTAGGAGGTTACCTTTGCTCTTAAATAGCATCAAAGTCAGTGGTTTCAAGAGTTTCGCCGAAGAGGTTGAACTGATACTGGAGCCGGGGATTACAACAATAGTTGGTCCTAATGGTTGTGGAAAAAGTAATGTCTCCGATGCAATTCGGTGGGTACTGGGCGAACAGAGTGCCCGTGCGCTACGGTGTACCAATATGCGCGACCTCCTTTTCAATGGCGGTGCTAATTTTAGTCCCTCTCAAAGAGCAAGTGTTGCGCTTACCTTTACCAATATATCTGAAAATCTTTCTATTGAGTCGCCTGAAGTAGAAGTTCGCAGACAACTTACCCGCGATGGCGAAAGTAGTTATCTCATCAATCAAACGCCTTGCCGACTACGTGATATTAGCGAACTCTTTATGGATACTGGAGTCGGTGTTGATGCCTATTCCGTTATGGAACAGAGCAAAATTGACCTGATTCTCAACGTGCGTCCGGAAGAACGCAGATTCCTTTTTGACGAGGTTGCAGGCATCACAAAATATAAAGTTCGTAAGAAATCAGCCATTCAAAAACTAAAAGATACAGAACAGAATTTGGTTCGCATCAATGACATAATTCAAGAGTTACAACGTGAAACTGAATCCCTGAAAGCACAAGCCGAACAAGCGGGACACTATCAATCGTTAAAAGACCAACTCCAACAATTAGAACTTGGATTAGCTTATCGGGACTACGAAAAACTTGCTACAGATTATCGCGAAACGCAGAGCAACTTAGAGGCTATTTTAAACGAGGTATCTGATGCAAATCAAATCTTACAAGAAGCGGATGAACGAATTGAAAACGCGACCCTCAGACGAACTGAGTTGGATGCCGCAATCACCACCGCTCAAGAGGAAATACGTGAGATTGAAGGACAGTTAGAGAAGGTTGAACGGCAAATTGTTATTCACAAAGAAAATCAGTTGAACATCCAACAGCAGAAACAGAGAGCAGAACAAACGCTGGAATCCTTAAATTCACAACAAGTAAACTTACAAACACGAAACCGGGAACGAACTCAAGAAAAGAAAAGACTTGAAGCATCCTACAAAATTGAAGAAAGTCGTTTAACTGCCAAACAGCAACATTTACAAGAGTTATCCTCACGTATTGACAAAACAAAAGAGTCTATCCAAGAAGCGCAGACTGATTTGCAGGAAATTTCTACAGAATTATCTCAGCGTGAAAATAGACGCATAGCAATCGAGCATGAATTAACGAGTAAACAAAGCAGTCTCAACAACCTTCAAGAAAGTTCCAATGCTTTGAAAACAGAGCTGAAAGCTGCTACGGATGATCGGGACGAAATCCAACGCGGCGCGACCCAATTAGATGCCGAGTTGCTTCAGATTGGGACAAAGAAAAAACAGGTTGAAACCACACTCAACGAAAATCAGGATGCACTTCGAAAGATTGAATCTGAAATCCGTGGATTAGAAGAAAACTTAGGTGGTAGTCTTTCCCGATATAAATCATTGGAGCAATTACAATCCGCCTATGAAGGCTACTACGCTGGTGTGCGCGCAATTATGCGAGCAAAAGACCACTTTCCAGACCAGTTTGCCGGAATTTGCGATGTTGTGGCAGAACTAATTGATACAGATACTGAATATGAAGTTGCCATAGAGGTTGCTCTCGGCAGTGCCATCCAGAACGTCGTTACAGAAACCGCTGAAGATGCTGATACTGCAATCTCCTTTCTCAAGAAACATCGTGCTGGTAGGGTTACATTTCTACCGATTGATATTTTGCGGCGTAGGACATTCTCTGATGACGCGCTCCTTGATGAACCGGGAGTCATCGGTATCGCAGATGAATTGGTGGGTTACGATGACAAATATGAGAAGATTATTCAACATTTGTTGGGCAACACGCTCGTGCTCGAGAATTTAGATGCCGCAGTGGCACTGACACGCAAATTTCGTCATAACGCTCGATTGGTTACCTTAGAAGGTGAACTGATCAATACTTCTGGGGCTATCACCGGCGGTCATACTGATCAAAGGAAAAGCGGTCTTCTTAGCCGTGCAAACGAATTGGATGTGTTGAAAACTAAGATCGGCGAACTACAACAAATTGTCAATCAGAAGGATGAAAAGCGTAAAGCCTATGCTGCGACCATTGCTGAAGCAGACCAAACCCGACAAAGACTTACTGGTCACTTACAAGACAAGCAGATTGAAAAAGCGTCAATTACAAAGGATATTGAGCAGGCGGACCAAAACATTGACCGTCTTAATACAGAACTTGCTGAAGTTGAAACTCAAAATAGACAACTTAAAGAAACGGTTGATCTTTCGCGTGAAGATCAGCAGACACTTGATGCAGAAATAGCAGAACTTACCAAAAAACGCACCCAAACGGAAGGACGGATTCAAAGAGTGTCTGAACAGGTTGGCAGTGACGCACGTAAACGTGAAGAGGTCGTTTCGGATTGTCAGGAGAGAGAAATCTTCTTGGCAGGGCAACGCCAAAAATTGGAAAGTATGACTGAAGAACTGGATAACTTTGATGAACAACAACTTCAAATAGAGAAAAATATTGAAGAGCAACAAGCAATTATTGACTCTGATGAACAAACGAAACACGATATCGCTGGGCAAATTGAAGAGGCACAACGCCAATTCCTACGAATCGGAGGAGACCGAGCGGAAGCTGAAGCAGCGCATGATGAATTAACCGAAGAACGTGAAGCACTCCTTGAGGAAATTGAAACGATTCAGAAAGAGATGCGCAATACTCGAAAACAGTTCGAAAGCCAGAATCGCAAACAGCGTCAACTTGAAGTGAAAACCACACAACTTGAGATGCAGTTAAAATCCATCTCTACCCGCATCCTTGACAAATACCAAGTTTCTATCGATGAAATTCCTAAACCGACCGTTCAAGATGAGGTTTCTGAGCATGCAGAGCAATCTACCGTTCCTGCCATTTTAGAACTCGATGAAATTGATTTGATGGATAACATTGAAAAATTGAAGGCGGAAATCTCGGCTATGGGAGCAGTCAACCTGAAGGCGATCGAAGCACATGAGGAGCACAAGAAACGCTTAGATTTCCAAATCGATCAACGTGATGATATTCAGCAGTCAATACAATCCATGCATCAAGCAATTCAGAAAATTAATGAAACCTCGCGGGATGTATTCATGAAAACTTTTGATCAGGTGAAGATCAATTTCCAAGAGGTGTTCACACAACTCTTTGGTGGCGGTGAAACAGAGTTGCGATTGACAGATGAAGCAAATATCCTTGAATCTGGTATTGATATTATCGCTTGTCCACCAGGGAAACGGCCGCAAAGCATTACACAACTTTCTGGTGGTGAACGTTCTCTCGTTGCAATTGGGTTGCTGTTTGCAGTCTTCAAAATCAAGCCAAGTCCCTTCTGTGTTCTTGACGAGGTAGATGCTGCCCTTGACGAGGCAAACGTACTACGTTTTACAAATCTCATTCGTGATTATTCAGATAATACGCAGTTCGTGATTATCACGCACAACAATCGCACTATGGAAATATCTGATGTGATGTACGGCGTGACGATGGAACAAGCAGGTATGTCTAAAATTGTTACCTACAAGTTTGCAGCATAGAGAGTGTTTTTATCTAACCATTCCTCACAATTCCAAAACAATGCGCCAACTTGATCGTTCTTGCCTCAAAATTTTGCCGCTGTCTGAACGCCAACACAAGATGACCGTGGCGGATATCTATGCTCTTGATGCTGAAACCCCTCCTTACGAAAACGAACGGCTCAACATCGTCGCGGAACGGATTGTCCAAGCATTCCAAAACAGAAAAGAGGTTATATGGATGATGGGCGCACATGTGATGCGGCGCGGCAACTCTCGCTACATCATTGACCTAATGGAACGTGGTGTGATTACACATATAGCAACTAACGGGGCATGTGCTATACACGACTTTGAAATAGCACATATTGGCGCAACACTTGAAGACGTGGAAGTATACATCCGAGATGGTAAGTTCGGTAACTGGGAGGAAACGGGACGCTATCTGAACGAAGCAGTCGTTAGAGGCTACCAAGATAAAATCGGTTTTGGGGAGGCTATCGGTAGACTGATTCAAGAGGGTGAAGAGGATATATCCTTTCCGCACCGTGATGTGAGTATGTTTGCTGCAGCGTTCCGATTAGGTGTGCCAATTACCGTTCACAAAGGCATCGGCTACGACATTACTGACCAACATCCCGCTGCAGATTATGCCGCAATCGGTTGGACAACGGGGGAGGATTTTCTCCGATTTGCTCACACTGTTTCACGATTGGAAGGTGGTATTTTTCTGAATTTAGGTTCTGCTGTGATGGGACCTGAGGTCTACCTCAAAAGTTTATCTATGGCACGGAACATTGCTGCGAAGCGCGACGAAGAAATTCGACATTTCACCACCGCTAATTTCGATCTGATTGACTTTCCGGATTTTCAAGAAGAGGGAAAACCCACCGACGCGCATTACTATCACCGCCCTAAAAAGACAATTCTTGTTCGTACTGTCAAGGATGGTGGGGATAGTTATCACATCTCTGGTGATTTTTCTGTTACTGTGCCGCAGTTGTATCGGTTGATAACTGCCTCCATGTAAAATGCATTTCACACCGATTTGGAGGCGCGTTTCCAAAACGCGCCTGCCTTAGCGTAGAGATAATCATAGGTTTACTATTATCCAGACCTGTTGGAAACCACTACTCTGGACGGATACCGTAATAGTTTGCGTAAAATTGTTCGCTCTCTCGGCGCAACCATTCCTGATCAGCGGCTTGAGTGCCAAACCGTTGGTGGGAAAAAATATCTAAATCTTCACCAGGATCCCCATCGATCACCCACTTCGCCAACCATCGCCCAACTGCCGCGGAACCGGCAATCCCCAAAGCAGCACAACCAATGGCTAAATAGAGTCTATCAATTTCTGGCACAGGACCAATCATATAAGCACCATCGGGGGCAAATGTAGTTATGCCACGTTTGTACTCGGCTATATCAAGGTTTTTTAGAATTGGGAAGATTGGGGTAAGCCGTTTTTGAGCATCTGCCATAACCTCCACGGGCGGTTTAATATCCCCTGTCCTGAAGTCAGCAGGCATCGCTTCCAAGTCAATACTAACTGGCTCCGGTTCAAAATATCCATAGAGGTAGCCATCTTTTTCAGGTCTCAGGTAGCAACTAACATCCGTGACGCGCACAACGGGGTGATTGTCAGGGATTCCGGGGGTCGGTCCCGTGCGAACACGTTGATGGCGAATCGGTTGCACCGCCGTGGTTATCCCAACTTCTTTGGCGAGTGCAGCACCCCAAGGTCCAGCGGTAATGACAACATGATTTGATGCAATAAAACCTTCTTCTGTCTCTACGCCAAGGATTTCTCCATTGCGCTGCCGAAATCCTATTACAAGTGTATTCAATCGGATTTGAACCCCTAAATCCTTCGCTGCTGCGGCATAAGCTAAAGCACACTGCTCAGGATCAACGTATCCGTCATTAGGAACGAAATATCCGCCTTCAATCTTGGTAATGTCCATCGCAGGAGCGAGGTGAGCCATTTCCGTGTGGGAAACATAGTCTGCTTCGATTCCGTTTAGATTAGCCTTTTCAATTTGACGTGTGTAAGCCTCCATCCGTTCTGGTGTGAGTGCCACCATCAAACTTCCAGTTTGACGCAAACTGGTCTCCTTCGGAAATTGAGAGAACAGTTCAAGTGCATATCGGACTGCCCGCAACATAGTAACCGAAGATCTAATTTGACCTACGAGACCTGCAGCCTGGGGTGTTGTCTCTGCAGCGAGTGCCTCGTTACGCTCCAGAACGAGAATATCCTTTTGTCCGAACTTGGCTAAATGGTACGCGGTACTCAGTCCCCAAATACCACCACCTACGATTAAGATTTCCGTTTGTTGTGCCATTGCCTCAAATGTAAAATGATTGTGCATTCCGTCAATCAACTCTACCCAACTGATGCTATCTCAAGATGTCCTTTCCAATGCACACTTAACATCCGTTTCATTAACTGATGTTCAGGGTCTTTTAATTGCGGATCGTCTTTTATTAATTGCATCGCCTCTTTCTTCGCTGTTTCCAAGAGTGCTGCATCACTGATGATATTGGCGATTTTAAAATTTGGAATTCCCGACTGGCGCGTGCCGAAAAATTCGCCCGGACCACGGATATTCAAATCTTCTTCAGCGATTTCAAATCCGTTATTAGAACGCACCATAACCTGAATCCGTCTGTATGCCTCATCTGTCTTCGGTGTTGCAACGAGATAACAAAAAGATTTATCGCTGCCCCTGCCGACCCTACCCCGCAGTTGATGCAGCTGGGCTAATCCGAACCGTTCTGCGTTTTCAATGACCATCAGGGTAGCATTCGGCACATCAATGCCCACTTCAATCACCGTGGTTGCCACTAAGATATCAAGTTCGCGCGCATTGAACTGTGACATAATATTCTGCTTCTCTAAAGACTTCATCTGCCCGTGTAGTAATCCAACACGCAGATGTGGAAAGACATCTTTCTGGATATGTTCTGCCATACTTGTGGCGGCTTTCAACTCCTCAAGTTTTTCGGATTCTTCTACGAGTGGATAGACGATATAAGCCTGTTTACCACGGCGTACCTCTTTTTCTAATTTTGCGTAGAATTCTGTTCTATCCTTCTCTTTTATCCATTGGGTTTCAATCTTCTGCCTTCCCGGTGGCATCTCATCAATGACAGACACGTTCAGATCACCGTAAATTGTCAAAGATAGGGTTCTCGGAATTGGGGTCGCGGTCATAACAAGGACATCTGGTGACATCAGCTCCGCGTCATCATTTGATTTTGCTTTGCTTCTAAGTGTTGCGCGCTGCATCACACCGAATCGGTGTTGTTCATCAATGATAACAAGTCCAAGTTTGTTGAAATCTACGCCTTCCTGTATCAGTGCTTGTGTGCCAATAATAAGGTTTGCTGAGCCGTCTGTTATGGCTGTCAATGCTTCTTCTCGGTCAGACTTTGGCAGGTCGCTTTTGAGCAGTACAACCTTTACACCCAGCGGTGTTAGCAGCGTAGAAAGATTTTGGTGGTGTTGCTCCGCAAGGATTTCGGTCGGCACCATTAAAGCACCCTGATATCCGTTCTCAATCGCACATAGCAGTGCCATTGCAGCGACAGCAGTTTTACCTGAACCGACATCACCCTGAATCAATCGGTTCATTACCCGTTTGCTCTGCATATCTTCTTGAATTTCATTGAAAACCCGTTTTTGCGCACCGGTTAACTTAAACGCCAACGAACTCACGAATTTCCTCAGAAGTGAATTGTTGTTCTGCAGCGTACTTTCAATCTCAAATTGGATGCCGTTTTGTGCAGTTCTGTTGTCTTTACGCATCTCCATACCGAGACTAAGTAGGAAGAATTCATCAAATGCAAGCCTCCGCTGTGCTGCTTGTCTATGCGCTTCTGAGGCGGGGAAATGGATCTCGTTAATCGCTTGCTGCCTATCTATCAATTGGTGTTTTTGGCGCAGTGAAAGAGGTAAAATTTCAGGAATATTATCGCCATGCTCATTCAAAGCATTGCGAACCGCTGTGCGCAGCATTTTCGCAGTAAGTTTTGCTGTCAACGGGTATTTCGGTACTATGCGCTTTGTGTGAATCAGGTTTTCTTCGTCAAAGACCTCAAATTCGTAGTCAGTTGTTTGGGTTTCATTGTAACGGCGTGTGAATTTTCCGCTGATAACCACCTCTGTATCAACTGGTAGAATAGACTTGATATATCCGATACGTCGCCCAAAATTGACCAATATAGCAACCCCAGTGCCATCATAAACTGAGACTTTGCCGATGCTCTTTCGACCTTTCGTGACTGGGGGTGTTGTCACATGATTTACAACCCTGCCTTGAATCGTTTCTGGTTCACCGTCTTCCCTGCGACCGACATTGTAAATTTCTACTGTTTTGGATCTGTCTATGTAGTCACGGGGATAGTATTCCAAGAGTGCTCCCACTGTTTTGATGTCGATTTCTTCAGCCAAAATTTCGGCACGGCGGGGACCGATGCCTTTCAAATATTGAAGCGGATTGTTAAGAAATTCAAGCGATTCAACGTCCGTTGAAACAGGCGTATCTCCAAGTATTACTGGAATTTCGTCTGGTTCCTCAACATTTTCAGAGTTTTTCACAGGGATAGTATCAGATGGGAATAGGGTGGCATTGTGAGTATGCTTTAGACCATCGGACGCTGGTTTGTCGGGAATCGCGGTATCTTCTGTGGAGGTCGTTGTCTTTTGAGAAACGTTGACATCTTGGAAAAGAGGCAAGTTATCAGTCTGTTTTGAGGGTGCGGGGGTAGGTTTTTTGTTTTCTTCATTTGCACTTGAGTTAGTGATGTGGGGTTTCTGTGTATCAGTGTTGCTATTTTTAGGCGTTTCATTTATTGGCTTGCCAGAGAGTGCTGAATTAATCTGTTCTGATGCATTTTGAATTGCCTTCTGGCGATCTGTCGGAGATATATCGGAATAGTTGGCGAAAAGTGCAGTGATTCTATTGATAAACTGTTTTTCATCGGAGGTGAGTTCAAGTGCCTTCGCATGTCCTACCCAGAGTTCTACATAAGCCCCCATCCCGTTGATAACAACGTCATCTTGGCAGCCTTTACGGATTTCTTGTTGGAACGGGCGACTGATAGTTGACAGAATTTGTTTGAAATCGTTCATTCAATACCTTTGGAATATCATTTAAGTCACTATGAATATTATACGGCATGCCAATCCGAAAATCAAGATTTTAGTATCAGAGTTACTTGACGCTACATTACATATCGTTTATAATACGACCAAACACCAACATAGGAAACAATCCATGGAATCACCATACCTAACCGAAACACAACAGAAACATTGGCAAGAACAAGGTTATCTTCTCATAAAGCAGGTGCTTTCACCGACAGAAATTGAGACACTACTGACAGCAGTGGATCCGGTAATAGAAAGCTATGTCCAGCAGACACCGAGTCTACAAGAAACACGTTTTGGCAAGGGAGCGTATACGATAATCCGTGCGATTGAACGGACAGATGTCCTTGACCCGCTCACCGACCACCCACGCACCTTTGGAACAATCCTATCAATGATGGGACCGTATCTGCAAATTATGGGAACGCAAATCTATGTCCGTCATCCGGATGCAGAAGCGTTGATGGGGTTTCATACAGATGCAGGACCATCACTCCAACGGATTCATCCGCACCCTGACAGTCTGCCTTTGCAGTTCAAAATCCAATTTTTCCTGACCGACCTCTCTGAACCTGACCAAGCTAATTTTATGTGTGTTCCGGGTAGCCATAAAAAACCGTTTCCAGAAATACGATTTGAGAAAGGCAAGTATCCTGAAGGGGCAATACAAGTCCTTGCTGAAGCTGGAGATGCGGTTATCTTTCCGTGGGCATTATGGCACGGGGTCGGACCGAATCGGACTGACCGTATCCGAAAAAGTGTGACATTCCGTTATGGACAGATGTGGTGCAGACCTTACGATTATGACAAACTTCCCGCACATGTATTAGAACGGATGACACCGCGCCGCCGTAGGTTATTTGGTGATATGGGAGAAGACTTTCATCCAACCGATTACTACAAACCGAAAGATCAAATTGAGGTTATCTGCCGCGACGAATGGAATTTATCCTTATAGACAGGAATACATCTAACTTGCCTGCTGTAACTTCTGAAACAGGTCTCGGAAGATTGCATCCCGATTCACACTTGTCGCAACACGCATCAGGTGACGACCGTTATCAAAACTCCATGTTACAGCATCTGTCAGGATAGGACTATGCACAATTTCGGTTGGGACCCAGTTATTATTGACAAGATAAGCCGTTGCGGATATATCCCAAATGACCTTTGACCAACCGAAGTGGTCTTTGTGATAGTCTTTGAAAATCTCCACGAGATAATCGCCAATTTTACCCTGTCCTTGCACGTAACGCTCCATCTCAGCAACTGTTGTGTGTAAATGTGAGACGACACCGCGTGCGGGAAGATGGACAAACGGCACACCACAATTGAGAACTACTCGCGCTGCATGCATGTCTTGTGCAAGATTAAATTCTCGTGTATGAGACCAGTATAACGGGTTTCCACCAAGCCAGACTACGACTATATTTTTGATGATTTCAGGTTCAAGCAGAATTGCAGAAGCAACATTCGTAATAGCACCAACAGCGACGACGTAAAGTGGATCATCAGTGTTTGCCATTGCGCGTTCAATCATATCGGTTGCTGCTTCACTGGGGACAGCAGTCTCTTCGTCATGCAGGAAAGATTTTGAACCGCGATAGACAAAACCATCGGATTCAACGCCCAGAAAATCTAAAAGTCTCAGAATCTCGTCGTAACTTTTCTCCATGCCGTCTGCAGCATTTGCCGAACGGTTGTTGTGGAACGGAGCAGCGTATATCGCCTTAACATTGAGTTGATCCGGGGAAAGAAGCGCGTGAACGACTGCAAACTGGTCGTCAATTTCATTGTAGGTGTCCGTGTCAAGCACCATCCGCACGCGTCCTTCTGGGGGTTGCAGCATCTCTAAACGTCTTGACTCAGACAGGTTTGGGAAGTTCATTCGTATTTTGCCTTTTGCTCTGGATTTTTCTATAGTGTATCACATCATCAGGAATGAGAGTCAATTGATTTCTAAAAATTGGTGTAATAAGGTTTCGGAATTTACTCATGCTTAAGTTATATTCTGGGATGTTGGAAAGACACTGTCTTTATAAGCTTGTTTGAAATTCCAGAGTAAAGTGCAAAATTGTTGTTTTATCGGATAATTTGTAATCCTTATTACTATTGGATTTATCAGTTATTTTGTGTATAAGTTATCGAAACTTACGCTGAGATTTTCCGCGTTTTCTACCGAGAAAAAACGAATACTGTAGATAGATTAACATTAAAAAAGAGAAATTGAGGAAACGAAATTGTTTCACACTATAGTAAAAAGTTAAATTACGTCACGAAATAGAAATATAAATTTAACGTTAATACCTCTTAATAAATAATATTGAGACTCTTTATTATTAACTTTAAAAGTAATTGAGTCTCAATATCATTTAATAAATATGTTATTAAGTCTCATTATCAAGTTTATTGTTGTATTACTATTGCTTACCAATATACTAATGCTAATTTTTAGATGTGTTATTTGTGAAATTTGCAGGATCGGGTGTGAAAACCAAGTGATTGTTAAAATATGGTAGGGTTTGTTCATCTTACATCGCTCAAATGCCTCAAATTTCGTTTTTAGAGCCATAATTTGATTGGGTATTGAAGGTTAATATCGGAAACACTAAATTAATGCTAAGAGAAGCGATTTTGAAGGAATTTGTTCTATGTAAAATCAGTATGAATCACTACTCTGAAATTTGTGTAAATTTAGAGTCAACTTTTGAGGTGAGATGCATAAATCCAATCCCAGCGTGTGTTTATCCCTATTTTTAAAACGCTATCTTTTCTGAGTTACTCTAAAAACTCTGAAATTACGGTCTGTTCAGAGTTGTACCGGGTGATTGAAGCATAATAGGTCTTCAAACTTGTCGCGCAACATAACCCTGAATATAAACGGTTGACATAATATCTGTTTTATAGTATAATTCTTGATAGTATTCAACAGAATTACTATTTCGGAACTTTCTGAACGGAGAATTGTAGTGAGGCAGATACTATAACATTAGAAGCTGACTGCTCTCAACATACCACAATATGAATACACTCCGTCTTTTTATAAACGGCTTTCTGATAGGCATTGCCAACATTATTCCAGGGATGAGTGGAGGCACGCTCGCCCTTGTTTTAGGAATTTATGAACGCTTAATTACAGCATTACGCAACATTGGAACTTCTACTGTTAAGCAGTTGCTTAGCATTTTTACCTTTAGAAAGAAAGCATTCTCAGATTTTCGAGATGAACTCCACCGTATTGACTTCAGTTTCCTAATGATATTAGGTGTTGGTGCTGTTGCAGCAGTATTGGTGTCGTCAAACCTGATTGTTTATCTCTTAGACTTTCATCATGATGCGACTTATGGCTTTTTCTTTGGACTGGTTTTGACATCTATTTTGATACCGTCTCGAATGTTAAAGGGGTTTAGTTGGCAGGAGTTGTTAGTCCTACTCGTAGCGGTTGCAGTGATTGTCTTTGCTGAAGAACTGAAAAAATCTGCTGCTGGTTCAACATCGGTTTCGGGTGAAGGATTAGAAGTATCAATTGGGACACTCGCGATATTTTTTGGATGCGGCGCACTGGCAATTTCAGCAATGATTCTTCCCGGCGTCAGCGGCTCGTTTTTATTACTTGCATTTGGTGTCTATTTCCCGCTCGTAACAGCGATTAAGAACTTTATAGACGATGCTCCAACTTTATTAAAAGGAGACGTAAGCCCGTCAATTCTCAGCAACCTACTGATACTTGCTGTTTTTGCACTCGGTTGCTTGTTTGGTCTGTTAGCATTTACAAGATTGTTAAACTTTTTGTTGGCACGCTATCGCAATTTGACAATCGCCTTTTTAATAGGATTAATGGTCGGTTCTTTATACGGTTTGTGGCCATTTCGCGCTTCCCTGACAGTTGGGGAAAAACGTTATGATACAGCACATTTGCTTCCACAATTTGATATGAATTTGCTTATTACAGTGTGTGTTTTTCTGGTTGGTTGTGGGATAATCTTAGGATTTTCCCGATTAGAGAAGGAGACGGTATGACGAAAAAGATCGGTTTTTTTGTCAATACCACTAAGGAAAATGCCCCACAAGTTGTGGCTGACGTATCAGAACTACTCAAGAAAGCGGGTATAGTTCCGCTGATTCCTGAAGAACAAGCAAAGGCACTCGGACTTCCACAAACGGGAATCACTACAGCACAGATGGTAGAAGACGCTGACTTGGTACTTGTCCTCGGCGGTGATGGGACTCTTCTAAGTGCGGCACACACACCGCAAATTGAAAATGTGCCGATCCTCGCCATCAATATCGGACACCTTGGTTTTTTGACAGACGCGTCTCTTGATGAACTTAAACCGACCTTAAAAGCAACATTACGAGGTGATTACCGGATAGAGCATCGGATGATGTTAGAGGTGATCGTGAATAGTCAAAGTCCGCAACCATTCCATGCGTTTGCGCTAAACGATGTTGTTATCCGACACTATACGCGGTTAATTGAGTTGAATGCCTATATTGATGGTGAGTTGTTTATTCCATATAACGCAGATGGATTGATAATTGCAACACCGAGTGGCTCAACAGGTTATTCGCTCGCGTGTGGAGGAACGATTGTAGCACCACAGTTGGAAGCGATTTTACTGACACCGATTGCACCGCATAGTCTCACAGTACGCCCCTTTATCGCACATGGGGACGCGGAGATAAGAGTAGAGATGCACTCCACGTATGAACACCTAGATCTATTTATTGACGGACAACGTGAAACACATACCCTTGCAAGAGAAGCGGAGATAAGAGTACGTAAGGCAAAACGAACAATTCAACTTATCCGATCTCAAAGTCATAGTTATTATAAAGCATTGCGCGAAAAGTTGATGTTAGGTGAAAGAATTAAATAAAAGATATTAGGTTTATATAAGGATAAAACCGTGATAGAAGCAATCTCTATCCGCAATATTGCCCTGATAGACGAACTTGAACTTGAACTCTCACCGGGATTGAACATCTTTACCGGTGAAACAGGCGCAGGAAAGTCGGTTATCCTCAAATCAATTGGCTTGGTTTTAGGTGAACGGACTTCTGCTGATATTGTGCGGGAAGGCACTGAATCTGCGGCTGTGGAAGTCAGTGTTGTGCCATCATCACAACTGCCGATAGATACAGAATCGGGTGATAATTTAGTTCTCTCAAGACAAATCAGTATAAACGGCAGAAGTCGGTGCCGTATCAACGGAGAGTTAGCCAATTTAAAGCAGCTTGAAGAACTTGGCACCTTGCTGGTTGATATTCACGGGCAACACGAGCATCAATCGTTGTTTAGAACTGAAATGCATCTTGAACTATTAGATGATTTTGGAGAGACAGACACAGAGCGACAACAAGTAAGCGAAAAATATCACCACCTTCTTGATTTGCAGCGGGAGATAGATTCACTCTTACATACATTGCGGACATCTGAACGCGAAAAGGAACTCCTTGAATTTGAGGTGAAGGAACTTGCTGCAGCAAGCCTCCAAGAAGGTGAAGAGGAAGAGCTGACTGCCGAGATGCACGTCCTAAACAACGCAGAAGAATTATATGAATCCGCAAATATAGTGTATGAGCAACTTGATGGACAGGGCGATTTTGGAGGCACAAGTTCTGGTGGAAGCGGCTCAGTTTTACAAAATCTAAGAGATTCCGTTAAGACCTTCGCAAAATTATCTGAAATGGATGCAAGTCTTTCGGAGTTGAGTGAGCGAATAGATTCATCATTATACGAACTTGAGGATATTGCTTCACAAATCCGTCAGTATGCTGACACTGTAGAATTCAACCCAAGCCGCCTTGCTGAAGTGACTGACCGATTGGAACTAATTTCTAAATTCAAGAGGCGATATGGTAACACTATATCAGAGATGATAAATTATCAGGCAGAGGCAGAACAAAAGTTAGAGGATTTGGAACTCGGTTCCGATAAAATAGATTTACTTAAAACGCAAATTCAAAAAATAAAACAGGATATACTTCAGTTGTGTGTTGCGTTGTCCGATAAGCGCAAAAAAGTTGCTGAAGGACTTTCAGCGTCGGTTGAGAAGGAACTGCAGGAACTTGGCATGGAAAAAGCGGAATTTCGGACATTGGTAGAACCTATTCAAGATGAAAATGGTTTTCTTTTAATTGATGGAAATCGTTATACGTGCCGTGAGCACGGTATGGATAAAGTTGAGTTCTTAATTGCGCCGAACGTCGGTTCTGAGTTGCGTCCGTTAGCAAGAATCGCATCGGGTGGCGAAATATCCCGTGTCATGCTGGCACTAAAAACAGTGTTGGTTCAAGTTGACAACATCCCGACCGTGCTTTTTGATGAGATTGATAGTGGCATAGGTGGCAAAATCGCTGATGTCGTTGGTATGAAATTGAAAGAACTTTCCCAATCTGCTCAAGTTATTTGCATTACACATTTACCGCAGATTGCTCGTTTCGCTGATCGTCATTTTTTAGTGGAGAAAGAGGTGGTAGGTGAACGAACGTTGATTAATGCTAAACCCTTGACTGAAGTTGAACGTGTCACTGAAATCGCACGTATGCACGGTGGAAAAGAGACGGAAGTCGGGCTTGCCCATGCGCGTGAACTATTGAGTGGATAGTCTCCCTCAAAGGATCATTTAAAAATGGATGAAAGGTTTACACAATCAAACGGCACAAACGTCTATACTGGCTGTGAGTTGCTCGTCAAAGGTTCATTAGAGAGTGGCGTTAGTCTGATGACAGGGTATCCCGGTTCACCGCTTGCTGAGGTATTTGATGTTCTGGAGCGTAATGCCGATCTCCTCAAATCAAATGGCATCGTAGCACAGATAGCCAATAACGAGGCGTTAAGTATTGCCCGGTTGAACGGTTCGCAAATGGCAGATATGCGAGCAATCACATTTATGAAGAGTGTAGGGTTGCATGTTGCGTCTGATGCGCTCGCCATTAGTAATATGGCAGGTACAACCGGTGGTGCTGTCGTTGTTGTGGGCGATGATACGTGGTCCTATAGCACACAAGTTCCTGCTGATTCACGTGTGTTAGCACGACATCTCTATATGCCGCTTTTAGAGCCATCAACTTGGCAAGAGATGAAAAATTGGATTAATTATGCGTTTGAGATTTCTGCTGCATCAAACCTCTATACCTGCTATTTAACAACGCAGAATCAGGCAGATGGTGGCGGAATTGTTGAATTACACCCAAATAATCCGCCAGCCATTAGCCAAATTGCGCAAACCGAATTGAATACAGAATTGATCTCTACAGATGATCGTGTGGTTTTGCCACCTGATACAGCCCGTATTGAAATTGAAACCCTCCGAGAACGGTTTCCCGCCGCGCTTGAAACAGCGAAGCGATTAGGACTTAACGAAATCCTCTATCCTATAAATAGTAATGGAAATTCAGCATCGGTTCAAGCACAACGTAGAATCGGATTCGTGACGTCTGGTTTCAGCTATATTTATCTGGAACATGCTCTAACTGAACTAAACCTCAGCGGTTCTGTACCTATCCTCAAACTCGGTTTGACACACCCACTTGACGAAGATATTATCTACGAGTTTGCAGAGGGATTAGATGAACTGTTTGTCATTGAAGAGAAACGTCCTCTCCTTGAAAATGAAATTAAGGCATTTCTGACGCATAAGTATCAGGAAGGGAAGCTGGATAAGTATGTCAAAGTGTGGGGCAAACAGTTTCCAGATGGGTTACCCGGAATTCCAATAGAAGCGGGGTTGGACACTTCTATTCTGATTCAACGCTTAATTTCGCTCTTTTCTAACAATGGAAAAGATACTCAATATGTAAAAAGTGTCCTTGTAGATGCAGAACTTTTTGAAAAAGAATCGCAGCTGCAGCAAGAGGTAGCTAATATCAAGACGGATATTCCTGCCCGTACTCCCACTTTCTGTCCTGGATGTCCACATCGAGATTCCTCCAGCGTTTTTCTTGAAATTACAAATCAATTTATGGACGCTACGTATATGCAGAAGCATCACGATTCACCTCCTGTCGATCTGGTTTTTCACGGTGATATCGGGTGCTATTCAATGCTAAAATACGAACCCTTTCCGCGCTTGATGCACAATCTCTCAGCAATGACGTTAGGCGGTGGCGCAGGCGCGGGTATTGATCCCTTCATCGTCAATAAACAAATCGTATTCATGGGGGATTCAACCTTCTTTCACGGTGGCATGTCCGCAATCTCCGACTCCATCAAAAATAATCAGGACATCGCCTATATTATTTTAGACAATCAAACAACGGCAATGACAGGACACCAACCGACACCTGCTGGCGAGATGGACATCCTTGGAAATCCAACTTTTGCACAGGACATTGAGAAGGTTGTACAGGGATTGGCAGGAACTTCTGAGATTACGATTGTTCGGGTAAATCCTGAAGATCGGTTGAACTACAAAAAATATCTTGAAAAAGCGATTTTGAGAGATGGTGTCAAAATTATCATTGCCGACAAAGAATGTGCAATTACCTTCCACAGACGCCGCCGGCGCGAACAACAAGCAATCAAAGAAAAAGATGGCTTCTTAAAGGTCGAAAAACATATCAATATTACATCGGAAGTCTGTGAGTTTTGTTTAGAATGTACAAAATCTACAGGATGTCCTGCCCTAAAAATAGTTGATACCGACTATGGAAACAAAATAGCAATTGATCGTTCTAACTGTGTAACCGATGGTGCCTGTGCGCGAATTAAATGGGCATGTCCCTCCTTTGAAGAAGTTGTTATCACACGGAAACGTCCACCCCGTACACAATATGTCCACCAAATTGAAAAACCTAAACAGACAGACGAAGAATCCGCAAATGAGTGGGAAGATTCAGGGATATCTGGATTACTTTCACAACTCGAATTAAACGGAGGGCAGCCTTTACCGCCACCGCCGCCACAAACTTTTGATAGAGTTTGGAGTGCTTATGCTGCGGGTGTTGGTGGGATGGGTATCGGCACAATCTCTAAAATTCTTGTTGTTGCAGGGTATATCCAAGGGTATGATGTGCATTTCTGTGATAGAAAAGGTTTAGCGATACGGAATGGCGGTGTCTATACACACGTAACTTATACAAATAATGGTGGTAAGATTTCACCGATTATCCCTTACGGCAAAGCGGATCTTGTCATGGGGCTTGACATTTTGGAGACGGTTCGAGGTATTACATCCGATTCGGTTTTCCGTGTGGCATCGTCTGAACGTACGGCCGCTGTTGTCAATACGGCTAAAACAGAGACGATGACAACCCTGATCGGGAAGGATAGTTTTGAGACTGATGATTTAGAAGCAGCTATTGAACAAAATACGAATGCCTATGTTGGGATCAATCTATTTGACATTTCCGAACAATTGTTCAGCACAAAACTATACGCGAATATCATGCTAATAGGAGTAGCGTTCCAGCGCGGTTTGATGCCACTTGAGTTGGAACCTTTGAAACTTGCGTTGAAGCAGATGGTCAGACGTTCCGATTTGCAACAGAATCTCAATGCTTTGGAAATTGGAAGATACCTTGCAGTCAATGAAAAAGTTGATAGCACTCTACTGCAACATACATCCGATGTTTCAAAACAGACATACACAGAGACATTAGCGGAAAAAAGGGGTATTCTATCAGAAAAATTCCGTGGTAAACATCTGGCAGATTCATACCTTAGTTTAGTTGAGGATATCATCAAGAAAGTTAGTTTAGATGAGTCGACACATCGAAGTCTTGCCCTTTATACTTATGATTTAATTCAGTTTGAAAATATAGACTACGCTCGGTTATACATTGAGAAAATAGAACAGATTCACAAAAAAGACTTTGGTGACTACCGTGCTACAAAAGCTGCTATTAAATACTTACACAAAGTGATGCTAATTAAAGATGAGGTATATGTCTCACACTTGTTGACAAGCAAAGAAAAGTTCGCCCGCGATAAGGTCCGATACAATGTTGATGAGAAAAACGGTGATAAAATACGATATTTACATCTCAATCGTCCCCATTTCACTGTGATGGGTTTTGATATTGAACATGATATGGATACTCGTAATTGGATGTTACACTTGATGAAACGTATGAAGTTTCTAAGACGCTGGTTATCGCAGTGGCACGCAAAAGAGAAGGAATTCCGAGATTGGTATATCAAAGAAGTGATAGATGCCTTTTCACCGACAAATGATGAGAACTATGCTAAACATGTTGAAGCATTAGAATGCGTTGAAACGGTTCGAGGGTATAGGGAAGTTCGTTATCCGACAATGGAAGCGGCAAGACAAACGGTTGAAAAATTGCTTGCTTCAGAGTCATCGTAACGTATAGCATCTGTTTTCTGTAGAATCGCGTAGGAATGGTATTATATGGACAATCCACATAGAATCACAGGTCAAACACGGATTGTAGGTGTAATCGGGACACCAGTTTCACATAGCCGTTCCCCTCAGATGCATAATGCTGCTCTTACTAAAGCAGGGCTTGACTATATCTATGTCCCGTTCCATGTCGATGCTGACGCAGTGGCTGAGGCGATGCATGGGTTTAAGGCACTCAATGTGGTCGGAATCAATGTCACACTTCCGCATAAACAAGCGGTGATACCTTTTTTGACATCTATTTCACGGGCGGCGAAACTCATAGGAGCAGTGAATACGCTTAGTTTTGTTGATGGAGAGATACACGGTGACAACACGGATGCCCCAGGATTTTTAAGAGCATTGGAGGAAACTGGTGCCTCAGTGCCTGTCGGTGAAGATGTTGTTGTATTGGGTGCAGGCGGTTCGGCACGGGCAGTTGTGGTTGCTTTGGCACTTGCTGGTGTGCGTTCAGTTGTTATTGCCAACCGAACGGGATCAAAGGCAGTTGGTTTAGCCGAAGAACTTTCCGAAAAGATTAGTGAGCAGGAGGAAGAATCTGAACATAAAACCATTCTCAAAGGTATGGGATTACAAGATTCTCAATTGCCGGATGCAGTGAAGGGCAGCGCATTGCTCGTCAATACAGCTACATCAAGCATGGATACCACACATCCACTTTTAATTCAGCCAGATTGGCTGCAACCGAGTACTATTGTTTACGATATTGTATATACTCCGCCGATGACAACGTTATTAACAACAGCAGCTGAAAAGGGATGCAAAATTGTAGGTGGAATCGGTATGTTGGTGCATCAGGGGGCAATCGCTTTTGAGCGGTGGACAGGGGTTGAACCGTGTGTAAACACGATGAGAGAAGCACTTTCATAAATGAAAAAAGGGTATTATGGTAGATTTTGAATTATTTATACTTTGCACAGCGAGGTTAGGAAACCTCGCCTACCGAGGGACGCAAGTGTCTATTTATGTTGTATTCACCATAACCTTATTTTTTTCATTTTCCAAGTCAGTTTGTAATTCCGACGCAGCGTCGTTAATTTGAACTTTTTGAAAGGAATAGATATGCAAGACGAACAACAGACAGATTCACAAGACGAACAGCAAACAGAGGAAGAAAAACAATCTATTGAAGATGGTAAATCCATTCGTTTTGTCATTTTGGGTACCCCTTATTCTATTAGACCGACAGAGGAGTTAACCGCTGAGGATATTGACATCTTGGTCACTTATGTTAAGCAGCGGATAGAAAGTTTTACACAAAAAGGCTATGACCATACACGAATTCCGATCTTGGTCGCTTTTGACATAGCAAATGAGTTGCGGGAGCTGCAGAAATACTACGAATTGCCTATTAACCGTGCTATTGACAAACTTAAGATTATACTTGAACCAGAGTAAGTAGATAACTTTCTATAGAAACAGTAGTGGAGTGTTTACCGAAATTTTGCGGGTAAAGGTCGCGATTCGGAGATAGTTCCCGCTGAATCATGCGGAATCATGTAGAATGCCATACGCGCATTCTACCACGCGCATTCAGCGTTGATTCACAGAACACCCCTCTTTGTAGGAGCGATCTCCGAATCGCGACGGACAATAATATGTTAACAAAGCACTACAATTAAAATTATATTCAACTGCCCCATATACTTAGTTTCCGTATTTACTTAAAACATCAAGTTCTCATACACTGCTCTTGTTGAAAACGATCACATATCAATTTTTATTGAATTAAACGCGAAATTGTGTTAAACTATTATAACAATCTTATTGTGGAGTAAATACATTGCACAATTACGCATCAATTTTTTGGAGGAATTCCATGAAAACCAGAGGTACACTTTCTGTTGCTGCTCTTTTGGTAATAAGTATTGCCGTTATAGGTTGCGGTAAGTTAGACCAAGAAGAGTTTGAAATGTGGAAAAATGAACACGTTGCAGAGGTCAATCAATCCAATACAGAAATAAAAGCAAACCTAACGAAGCTTGAAGGAAAGGTTGATCAGAATAATAAGGATACAATGGAGGCTATCTCCAGAGCCAAGGATGAGGCAATTGCCGCATCACAGCAAGGGGATGCTGACAATATCGCTGCCGCCAGGCAGAACACCAAAGAAGAGATCGCCAAAGCTCGCGCTGACTTAACCAAAGATATTAATAGTCAGAGTAAAGAGACTTTGGATTCTGCTAAAGCTGAAGATGCCAAAATCCAAAAAGAGGTAATGGTAAATTCCAGTGCTTTGAAGGCACTAACGGCTAAAGTTGAAAGAATCTTAGCTGCCGTGTCGGCTAATTCAGATGGTATTACCGAACTTAAAGCGGACGCTGCATCAAAGCCAATGCTTCTTCTTACTGTCAATTTCAGCAGCGGACAGACAGGTTTGTCCAGCAAGGCTAAAGAGATGCTTGATGGTATCGTTGGTCAGATTTTGGAAAATCCTGAAGCTGCAATACTTGTTGAAGGACATGCAGACGGCACGCCCGTATTACGTGGCGGTCATCGAAGTAATTGGGACCTGTCTCAATCGCGTGCAAATTCTGTCGTTAAATACCTGAAAGGCAAAGGTATTGATGCTGAAAGGATCACGGCTGTTGGAAAAGCACATACTGATCCGGTTGCTCCGCAGAACACCTCTGCGGGTAGAGCGATGAATCGGCGGGTAGAAGTGATACTCAATCCATCTGGGGCAATGTAGTCTCTCATCTGTTCGTGATTTCCCTTGATTCCGTCCAGGGTCGTTAGGATGTCCTGTCTTTGGGACATCCTATCCTTTTAACATTTTGTGTCTATACTTCCTGAAATTTAGATATTATACCATTTCTAATTGAAAAAGCATCATATCGGATTTCTATGAATATTTTGTAGGTCGGGTAGAAGCGATAGCGAAACCCGACACGTAGTTCATATCACCTCGTGCATGTCGGGTTTCGTAAACTCTACCCGACCTACGGGATAATGTAATATCATCATATAGAAATGGTATTATCTAACCTTTTTTAGCATGGCATGGATGCCTTGAATAAATGCGTTATTTCTCCATTATTCTATTTTCTTTTTCCATTATCACAGGCATTTTATCTGCTGAACCTCTGAATGCACAAGCATCCAGACCCCCATCTATTTTAAACAGTTTTTTCAAACAACATCTACAAACTTCATCACTGCAGTTTTCTCTCTTTTCTTACAAACCAGAATTAGGTGATCTGACAAACTTTCTACAGAGTGTCGGAATACCCAAAGCTCCTGTTGCTATGATGCCAACAGTTTCAATTGTTCTACAGCACATGCCTGAACTCGATTCTCGGTTGGAAATCGGTTATTGGAAAACTCAACTTGATACGCCACCACCGGCTTCAATGTCTCTCAAAGCGACACTTACGCCCATCTCATATCAGTTAATCTATCGTCCAGTGCTACTCCATGAATATCTGCCAATTTATTTTGGTGCAGGCATCGGTTTATTAACAGCGAATTTTGATGGAAATATAGTTGATGTGCTTGCAGAACAAGGCATCTTGATTAATGATAGTGCTTCGACCACAACTGGTTATGTTATTGCTGGTGTTGAGTTGTTCCAATGGCAATCGCAATCCGATGCGCGCGCCACCATAGGAAATAACGTCTCTATCAATTTAGAATTAAAACGTATCCTGAAAACTGTTGAAACCACAGGCACACTGCCACTAAATATAGTTTTAGACGGAACAGCAATTGGAATCGGAGTCAGATCACAGTTTTAGTCGTTGTTACGGATGTCCTTCAAACAACAAGCAGCCCGCATTCTTCCGCTTTTAGTTTTCGTTGTGTTCGGAGGTATCCTCGGACGCTATTCAGAAACACCGCTTGCGGTTCTCTGTTTATTGGTTGCAACAGGAGCGTTTGTATTTATCGGGATGGAGTTAGCACTCTATGTGCTGTTAATCTGCCTACCCTTTTCTTTTCGTTACATAATTCCTCAACTTCTTGAAATTCAGACTCCAACCGAACCGTTGTTAGGCATGCTCAGCGCTGTTTACTGGATAAAAAAGATTGTAGACTACGCGCTGGGAAAGCGAAAGGGCATCCCGACCTTTCCATTTTTATTGCCTGTTTGTGCTTTTATATTTGTCACGTTCCTATCTGCAGTCAATACACCCGACTTATTTGGCACTTTAAAGGGTGCGTTTCGTGCTTCTATCTACATCATGTTCAGTTTGGTGATATATGAATTAGTGCAGCATCACCGAAGTTTGAAAAGATTATTTATCGCTTCCTTTCCGAGCGCAGCGATTGCCGTTATCTGGACGGTTATTGTACTCATTTCTCATATTGATGAATGGCAGTGGACGAGCGCATTTCAGAACTCTCCGTTCACTAACTATTCAGTTTACGGCTCATTCACTGCGATCTTCTTCTTAATCTGTCTGAGTCGTCTACTATTTGATAATCAACAATATGATCGTGTGATGTGGATAGGATGGTTCGCCTGCTTCGGATTAGGTCTGATTATGTGTTTTTCACGGGGCGTATGGTTGTCAGTTATTGTTGCGGTTGGATTCATGCTAATGCAGTTGGGTAGAGGTGTAACACAGAAAAAGATTCTGTTTGTTGGTGCTGTATGTCTTGTCTTATTGGTATGTTTAAGCTTGCCCGGTGTTTACAGTGCTGTTATGGAACGTATTTCGTCTACAGTAGATGTTAACTACGCCTCCAACCGAGCGCGCCTCATGCGTTGGGGACAAGCCGTTACAATGTTCCTTGAAAGTCCTATTTTAGGAAAAGGCTATGGTGCTTTTGCCATGCTTTACGAAGAGGATGTTTCGCTTGTAGGTAGTTATGTAGCACAGTTTCAGTTGGGGGCGCACAGTGAATATCTTCAGGTAATGTCAGAATTGGGAATTGTCGGTTTAGCAGTATGGATATGGCTCAACTTTGCCTTTCTACAATACGGTTTTCGTGCGATCAAAAGGACTGAAGATAGTTTTTACCGCTCCGTTATTATTGGTCTGATGGCAGCCGAAATTTCGTTGATGGTGCATTTCGTTGTGAATAACCTGCTGAACGGAGACGCTATCGGGGTGCCGTTTTGGGGGATTTACGGGTTATTACCGGCTGTTGTGCAAATAGCGAAACGGGAAAAGGAAATTACACCACAAGAAAACGAAAATTGAGTATAATCTAAAAACAGTATTCTACATAACAACCCAACATAGATATAAATTATTTCATTTCGCAAATTGAGGAGTATATATGAATATTATCCATATTATTTCAGATACTTTTAGACGAGACAACTTAGAAATTTTTGGCAGCAAGGGTTATAGTCCTGCACTCAACGCCTTCGCTGAAAAGTGTGTTGTTTTTGACAAAGCTTATGTGTGCAGCTACCCAACCGTACCAATTCGTGGCGATTTAGTAACCGGAGAAGTAGGTATATGTCGTCGGGGATGGGAACCGCTGCAACGCAACGTACCTGTCATTGCAAACGATCTCACAAAAGCAGGTGTTGTTAGCATGATGATTGCTGATACGCCGCACCATCTCAACAACGGCTTCCTATATAATAGAGGGTTTACAGGATGGAAGTGGATCCGTGGACAAGAAAGCGATCTTTTGGAAACCCACCCCTATGATTTTGACACAGAAGAAGTACTGCGTTATCGTGAACACACGCGCCCACATCCGAACAAGTTACCCGCAGGCATCTTTAACCATCTCAAAAATAGCGACTCTCGACAGAATGAAGGGGATACCTTTGTTGCACAAACTGTCCAAACCGCCTGTGACTGGCTGGAACGTAACTATCAGCACGAGAACTTCTATCTGATGGTAGACACCTTCGACCCACATGAACCGTGGGATGTGCCAGATTGGTATATCAGAAGGTTTGACCCCGATGATTATGATGGACCGGAACCTATTTATCCAACCTACGGACCAAATAAAATGGACGCACGCACAACCCAACGTCTCAATGCACTATATCGCGCCGAAGCGTGTCTCGTAGATAATTGGATTGGACAGTTGCTACAAAAAATTGACTATATGGGACTGATGGAAAACACAATGATCATTTTCATGGCAGACCACGGTTTTCTGTTAGGTGAGCATGGGCTTATTGCTAAAAACCTCGGTATGTACGAGGAAATTGTGCATATACCGCTGCTTATTTATCATCCGGAGGTTACACCTCGTCGGACAGACGCGCTTGCCAGTATTATTGACATTCCGGCGACTGTCATTGATGTTTTCGGGGCAGAACGTGGTAAGCAAGTTGAAGGCAATAGTTTGTTGCCAATCGTCATGGGAGATACTGACAAAGGCAGAGATTATGCGATTACACACGGCGCATGGGGTGGCGGATGGAGTCCTGATGGTGGTAGTCCACATGGAAGTGTTACGGATGGCACATGGTCACTATTATTAGAAAATAAAGGCGCACCGCAACATCTGTTCCATCTTCCGTCTGATCCGGAGCAATTGAAGAATCGGTTTGAGTCGGACACAGACGAGGCACGTCGACTCTACCAAGCGTTTTTGGAATTTTTGGGTCAACACGGCGGTCCAGAGGCTATGGTCGAACAATTCCAGGAGAGATGGCCTATTTAAGGCACGAGTTGTCAGTATTGGACGATGTGTAAGTAATGACCTCACACTATATTGTAAACGTGTTTTAACTTTAAACAGCGCACTTGTAAAACGTGCATACCTAAGGGAGGGTTTTCTTTAAACCTAAATTAAACTTTTATGCATACACGGAATTTAGTCGTTGAATTTATCGGCACCTTCGCGCTAATCTTTATCGGTGCGGGTGCGTTGGCAATCAATCAAGCAAATTTAGTCGGTGTTGCACTTGCCCACGGGTTGGTCATTGTGGCGTTTGCGTATGCCTACGGACATATCTCAGGCACACATATCAACCCTGCTGTGACGCTCGGACTCTTGGTAGCTGGAGAAATCCGATTTGCTGTAGCAATCGGTTATTGGATTGTTCAATTTGCAGGTGGTATTTTGGGGGCGTATGTTCTCAAAGGTGTGTTACCGGTAAACGGTGATTTGGGTGTAACTATTTTAGCCGCGAATGTAACACCGCTAAATGGACTGATCGTTGAAATCATACTCACATTTTTCCTCGTCAATACGATTTTTAATACTGCTGTGAGTGGAAAGGCGGGAAACCTTGCTGGACTCGCTATTGGGTTAACTTTGGTGTTTTGCATTCTGATGGGTGGGCCGCTGACACGTGCCTCGCTCAATCCTGCACGAACACTGGGACCTGCTATCGCAGCCGGTGCTGAACATGCGCAGTGGGGGAATATCTGGCTTTACTTTGTTGGTCCATTTATTGGGGCAGTGCTTGCTGCACTTCTGTATATTGGTGTGTTGAAAGATAAAGACGTTGAAATTGAGTAGTTCGTAATATTATGGTAGATTTTACAATTAACTGGACATTGTCACTCGGCACGGACAAAGTGCTCTACAGTTTTAAAGTCGCGAACTGGAACTCGCTCCTACAAAAAGAGGCGCTATGAATTGCGCGACTACGAACAGTCTATTTCTTTAAAAGGAAATTATACCATTTCTAAAAAATGATGTCGCATTACCGGTTTTTGTGGAATTGTGATATAGAACGGCACAAACGAAATGAAGATTAAGTAATTAAACAGGTAATTTTTCATTATGAATATTCGAAACATTTTAAGTGCTTTTCAGTCCCGTAGGGACGATATGTTTATAGCAGCGCGGACGACCTCATCCACTTAGTCCCGTAGGGACGATATGTTTTAAAGCACATCAACAATAAATATGCCGTTCCTACGGAACTAAAGAAAGATAGGTTATCACATATCTATAAACATATCGTCCCTACGGGACTAAAGAAATTACCGAAGTATTTATTTAATCTTCATACAGTTTGTGCTACAAATAGAAATATATTATCAGAAATGGTATGATATTAAATAAAAACAGGCTGATGCTTTTTAGCATTAGCCTTACTTTTTATTTTTGCGAGGCACAGAAACCTCACACTATAATATACGAGATTAAGCGTCAGCGTTGATAGGAATTTCAGTCGGTTTTGCCTCTTCCGTTTTCGGGGCAATTACCGTCAAAACACCATCCTTGAATTCTGCTTTTATCCCATCAACTACAATGTTCGGTGGAAGTGGAAACTTACGATGAAAACTTCCATAACGCCTTTCTGATCGACGTAAGTTCTGTGTTTCGTCCGTCTGCTCCTGCTTCTTTTTTCCTTTTATTGTCAATTGACTTTCAGTTACGGAAACATTGACATCGTTTTGTGAAACACCTGGGAGTTCAACTGATACTTCAAACCTATCTTCAGCCTCAGAAAAATCAACGAAAGGACGCCAATTGGATTTACCTCTTCGGGTTTTCTCTTTCCTAAACGCAACTGCTCTATCAAATTCGGGAGGTCTGTGATGTCCTCCTCTACCTCTTGGTGGGCGATGCCCCCAATTTCCGCGTGCTTCGGGTGATTGGTGTCGTTGAGGTCCTCTTGGTCGTGACGGTGGTCCCTGCCACCCACCTTCAGAGGATCTGTTATGTCTTCTGCCAGGTCCGGGACCTCTACCCTGTGCGGGACGATGTCTCCGTGGACCCTGGAAAGCACCACTGGGACCGTGTTGTGGTCTATTTCTCATTACAATTCTCCTTTTCTAATCTTGTATTCTAATTATTTTCTTCTTCATTAGTATTTGACCACTATACATATCAAATTGTTCAGATAAATGATGCAACGTCAACAGGGCAGGCACAATCAATTGTACCTGCCCTGTTATTTTGGGAATTATTTTAACTTTTCTGCGGAACATCCACAGTTGATTCAGTGACAATTGGAATTTCTTTCGGCTTCACCTCTTCGGGTTTTGGGATAGACAACGTCAATACGCCATCCTTAAATTCAGCTTTGATGCTGTCTACCTCAACCTTCGGTGGAAGTGTGAATTTTCGTTCAAAACTCCCGTAACTTCGTTCAACTCGATGGAAATCTTTGGTATCGTCAGTTTTTTCCTGCCGTTTTTCTCCCTTTATCGTTAAGAGATTATCTTTGACAGAAACGTGGACATCGTCCTTTGTAACACCAGGGAGTTCTGCACGAACTTCAAAACTATCATCTGTTTCGGAAATGTCAGCAGATGGTCTCCACCTATATTCTTGTGTGCCAGGTGTTGCAAAAAACGGCGTGAACAGAGAGTTATAGAACCTGAACGGATTTGCTACTGGTCTGTGTAAAGTCAAATAAGTCATTTTTCTTCTCCTTTAGATTTATGTTTCTTTAAGTTTAATCAGCAAGTTCTGTGCCAATTATTTTGACACAATTCTAAATTGTTTCAATCTACAATAGGAATAAGCAATTTATGTGCCAAAATAACGTTTTATCTCATCTATAATGAGCGATTAAACCCAGATATAGTCATACTGCTAATGGAGTCCAGAGAAATTCACCATCAATGCTTGGCGAGATTAGGAAATCTCGCCAGCGTGAGTGGTGTAGGGATATTGATTGAAGTAAGATTCTTATTCTGCCATATTGACATATCCGTGCCAATTTGAAACGGAGTCTATGTCAAAAAGGCGGGTTGGTAAATAGTAGAGTTCTAAGTAAATTAGGGTAGGCAGAGAAGGTAGGTTTATTTATTTATTTTGATCAGAAAGTTGCGCGCGTATTCCCGCAGCAACGGTATGCAACGCTACTGGATTATCGTTCAAAAACGGAATTATTAGATCCGCATATTTTTTACAAGGCTCTGTGTAAATTGGAAAATTAGGGAGTACATCCCGTCGGTACCAACTGATTGCGCTTTCGAGGCTTCCGCTGCGTGTGCCGACATCGCGAAGCATCCGCCGCAGTACTCTTTCATGTGCGTCAACATCTAAAAAGATTTTAATATCTATTAACTCACGGAGTTGCTGATTCCAATAGATAAGGTGTCCCTCCACAATTACGACATCGCTTGGTTCTATAATTTTCTCTTCATCACCACGTTGTGCCGCACGGGTTCCGGGTGCAGGTGTTTCAATAGGGGTTCGCGAGCGGAGTTTTTCAATATCGGCAATTAGGACATCCCAACACACCGCATCCGGATGATTTGCGGTTACCACCTTTTCGCGTTCTTCAGGTGTGTATTCTGACCAGTCTCGAAAATAGGAATCTTGGTGTAACGTGATAGGTGAAAAATCTATGAGTTGTTCTGCCAAAGCAGTGGCGAACGTTGTCTTTCCAGAGGCTGACCCGCCCATTATGCCAACGGTGATTGGTCTAATCGTATTGTTTTTTGCCATTCTTTCTTTGCTTTCATCAAATTTTGTTATTAGGTATAAAACAAGAATAGCGTATCATAAATTAGGATTATTGTCAAATTTCAGAGCCATTTAGTTTTCGCGTTTTTCTCAACATTAAAGGCAAGGTCGCTCCTACAGGAAGAGGTTTTCTGAATCATTTGACTTCGGTAGAGTTTTTATGTTATTCTATTTATTAAACAAAGGATTATGCCACCGTCAAATTGTAGCATGAGAACTTACCTAACAACGCCTTTTATCGTGGAGAAAGAACATGTTTTGGGAACAAATTGAATCACAATACAAAGTTTCAGCTGCACATCAATTTTTACTACATTTTAATGTTAATGATTTATTACACGACGAACTTTATGGCTATTTACCTGCCTTGGACTTTTTGATGGAGCAACTCAACGTCCTCGGGTGCCGTCTCGTTATGGGGTATAACGCAACACGAGGAATTATGTGGGCCAATGCAGGCAAGTGGATAGAGACGCAGAAAATTTTGGGTCTTATTCCTAAAGAGCAAGGATTGCCAGAATACACAGAGATGAGAAAAAGGATTAATACCCAACTCTCTTACCATAAACTTCATGAAGACCCATTTCTTAAGGTTGATCCATTACCTACAAAAGATCTTGCAAGCAAGTTACACGGACTCCTGAATCAAGACAGGGCAAGGGTGGGCTTGATTATCAATAATCTCGAACAAATTGCTCCCAATGACCCAGCGTTTGACGCAGGGGCGCAAGACAACTTACAATTCTTCTTCCATCAACTTCAAAATTGGGCATCAGACTTGGAGATACGTAGAAAAAGACATATCATCCTCCTTCTCACACAAAATACTTACGATATTCATCCGCATTTCCTTGTGAATCAAGAAATACCAATTGTAGAGATACCTTATCCAGATTATGATGAGCGTTTAAAATTTATTGAACATTTGAGTAAAATTCCACAGGAAATTTCAGAACAGGATTCGCCTGATGCGAAAATGCAAGTGCGATTAAACCTTGGGAATGACCGCGAAAAGCAAACTATAGCAAGAGATACAGGCGGCTTAAATCTCTTTGCTATACACGATTTGGTGCGGCATGCAGTCTCTTTAAAACAGAAAGTAGAAGGTCCGATACTTGCAAACTATCGGCGCGAGAGCGTTAAGACATTTAGTCATGGAATTATTGAAGTCAGTGAACCACTTACCGAACCGAAACAGCATTGGTCAAGCCATGTAACAAGGGTCATCCAAGATATTGTCGGTGGTTTAAGGGAGCAGGATATGAGGCGAGTGCCGCGGGGAATACTTCTACTTGGTCCTACCGGCAATGGCAATATCTTTGCAGCGCGAATGTTAGCTGGACAAACGAATATGGCGTTTGTCCGACTGCGTTATGCCAGTCAGATAAGCGAGGTAACGATAAACATTAATGATAACGGTAATAGTTATGATAGAAACTTGAATTCCGCTATCAGCTTTATCCGTGGGCTTGCGCCTGTCGTAGTGTTTATGGATGAAATTGAACAAGCTTCGCCACATACAAGCATGAACATAGCAAACGTGGAACGCACCTTTCCTGCTATTCTCACAAATGCTATGAGTGATACCTCCTTGCATGGAAAGGTGATATGGGTTGGCACTTCAAGCCGTCCCGATTTGATACCGCCTATTTTCCGACGTCCAGAGATTTTCAATCATAAATTAGTGCTTCTGCCACCTATGCGGGAGAGTCGAGGTGGTATTTTGCAGTTTTTCTGCCGACTTCACACACAAGAAGAGATGAATTTTCAGGAGATTGCCAGAGATGAGAAATTACGTGGAGTCAGTGTCAACGATCTTAATCAAATTGCGCAACGCAGCCATAACGTTGCGAAACGTAAGAATCGTAATACCTTCATAGAAGAAGATCTGCGCGAGGTGGTAGCAGATTTTATGCCGGATTATTCTCCAGAAATGCGAATGTTTATGACATTATTGGCTTTACAGGAGGCAAATTCCCGTGCTATGCTGCCAGATAGACTGCCACCGCCTTTCCGAGAGTTTGTGAATGAAAACCACATTGACAAAACAAAGATAAATGCACGTTTGATGGAACTGGGTAAAGAACTTGGATTGACTGCATGAGTTTAGCACCATGTTATTTAAAGAAATCTGTTTTTATGGTGAAATATGGAAATAATTGGACACTACACTTGTCCGGGCGATCTCCGAATTGCGACTCATGCCACTCGTAGTCGGGAATCGGAGTTCCCTCCTACAGAGAAATAATGTTAAATTAATTCAATAATCTACCATAAGTAAATATCTGATAGATAACTTATAAAGTTCTGCGATACTTGCTGTGTAAGAGTAATTCAACCTCAATTATAAACAGAATACCCCTGCTGATATGCAACAGGGGTTTCATTCTACACTAAAAGTGATCTGATAATAGTGAGGGATTCCTCACGGACATGATTACTCTTCTTCGTAGCGGCTTTGGTAGCGACCGCCGCCACCACCACCAGAACGTCGTTCGCGCGGGCGGGCGGGATTGACTTTTAACGGACGTCCCATCACCTCTTGACCATCAAGAGCTTCAATAGCGCGTTCACCATCTTCTTGGTTTTCCATCTCAACAAACCCATACCCTTTGGAGCGGCCATCATAACGGTCCCGGATAATTGTTACAGAACTAAGCGGACCATGCGGCTCAAATAATTCTTCCAAGTCAGTCTCTGTCGCTGCATAGGGTACATTGCCAACGTAGATGTTCATCTCGTTTCTCCTTTTGAAATTGAAATAACGGGAATGTGAGAAAACTGAGTACTGTCAGCATGTTCTATTGGCAGGCATTTGGCAGTAAGCGAAGATTGGCAAAAATGAACTCGGGATTCTTATCAATCTTTTCGGAAGCCTCTTCACAATTCACAAGAATGCTTCTGGTTCCAAACCTTAAAACTGTCAAAATACTACACATAATTTGGTTCGCAGACACCATCACATTTCCCAAACGTTAATATGATACTACAAATTAACAACTTTGTCAAATTTGATTTTACAATTCAATTCTATTTTAGTAATAATTGATATTTTTTGTACATTAAGATATGATGTTTAGACAGTGGTGAAAATTTCTGATGGCAGTACACCTCTATTGAACATTTTTAGGAAATATACTATGGAACCAAGATACACACACAGGAAAATCGTTCCTATCTTTGTCATGATGTTAATTCTAATATTAACTAATAGTTCAGAAGCAGTGATCGTCTTCACAGCGACTCCTACTGGAAAAAGTGACATTTACGTTATGAACGATAACGGAGAAGATATCCGACAACTGACAAAAACACCGGTTTCGGAATTCAAACCGCGCTTGTCGCCAAATAGGAAATACATTCTCTTTACGCGTAAGCTGAGTCCGGACTCTGACATTTTTATCATGGATGCAGATGGTAGCAATGAACGTCGTCTGACCCATTTTCGCCCTAACGACACAGATCCTTGCTGGTCGCCTGATGGTAAACAGATGGCGTTTACAAGCACTATAGATGGCGTGCCGAACATCCATATCATGAAACTTGCGAATCGCAACATTAGACAACTAACAAAAAGCAGAGACGGCAAGACATCTGCATCCATGCCGAGTTGGTCGCCTGATGGACAGCATATTGTCCACCAACAGGTTATTGGTTTTAAAACATATATCTATATCACTGATATAGACGGTAAGGAAACCCGGCCTTTTCTTGACGGACCACAACCAAACATCATTGATAATGTGGGAATTTCAAGACATCATCCGCTCTGGTCTCCTGATGGCAAACACGTTATGTATTTTGAAGATCGTATAGGACTTGAAGCGAATCGTCCTGTTAGGCTACCCAGTCACTTGATTGTGGTTAATAAAGATGGTAGGTTTCCAAAAAAGTTGGATATTCCAAAAGACTGGGTGCTATACTCGGCTTGTTGGGCTGCGAATGGAGCGGAAATTCTTTTCTCTGCTGTTGAGGAAGGTTGGAACATTCCCATAAACATACACCAGCGCAATTATAACATCTATCGCTATCGTCTATTTGATGGGAAGATAACACAAATAACAGACACGCCTACCAAGGACCTTGCCCCGCATTGGGTGCCGGGGACGCTTTCTGTTTCTCCAGAGGGTAAGTTGGGTGTGCAATGGGGAGAGATAAAAGAGAAAGAGTAAATTGGGTTTGGCTTCTTACAAGTACATAAAGAGGCGAGGTTAGGAAACCTCACTTATCTGGGACGTTTTGGTGTCTATAGACCGCCAAAACGTCCATTTATGGTGAATTATTGAAATAATTGGACACCTCATTTGTAGGAGCGATCTCCGAATCGCGACCAAAGCCATTCGTAGTCGGGAATCGGAGTTCCCTCCTACAAATGAATAATGTCTAATTAATTCTAAAATCTACCATATTTTAATTCACTATTTCGCGTCCATCCAATTATCCGCGATACCTGTTTCCGTCCGAAGCGGCACACGAAGTGTCAATGCGTTTTCCATTTCTTCTGAGACAATTGCAGCTTGCGCTTCTGCTAATTCATTCGGCACTTCAAAAATAAGTTCATCATGGATTTGCAATAACATCTTCATCGGCAACTGGTCTTTGTCAATTCTGTGTTGGACTTTGACCATAGCGGCTTTTATCAAATCCGCTGCAGTGCCTTGAATCACAGTGTTTATAGCTAACCGTTCACCCAGACTTTGTCTACTCTGAGAATGTTCAAAGATTTCAGGAATGGCACGTCGTCGTCCAGTTAACGTAGAGACATAACCTTGGTCTAACGCTTGCTGAACACAGTTTTGGAAAAATACGTTGATGCCCGGAAAACGTTCTTTGTAATTTGTAATCAATTCTCTTGCCTCATCTACATTCATCCCTTGAATTCGGCGTGCTAACCCTGAGGGTGAAACACCGTAGATGATACCGAAATTGACGATTTTTGCCTTGTCTCTGAGTTCGCGGGATACGTCTTCTGGTGCAACCTTAAATACTTCTGATGCAACCGATGTATGAATATCTAAATCTTGGGTAAAAATCTCAGTCAGTATCGGGTCTTCACTGAAATGGGCTAATACACGAAGTTCAATCTGCGAATAATCTGCACAGATTAACTTATAACCTTCTGGTGCGATGAATGCGCGCCGCAACTTACGTCCAATTTCTGAACGGACTGGAATATTTTGAAGATTTGGGCTGTCAGATTTTAATCGTCCAGTGGCTGTCGTTAGTTGATACAAATGGGTATGAATACGTTTTGTCTGTTCATCAACCGAATGGCGCAGCTGCCCAAGATATGTGCTTTGCAGATTACGATATTGACGATATTCGATAATTAAGCGCGGCACACACGTTTTCGGATTGTTTATGTCCTCTTGCGCAGCAAGTGCTTCAAGGACATTCGCATCTGTCGAATTCCTACCTGTTTTAGTGCGTCTTACAGGTTTGAAACCGATTTCATCAAACAATATCTCTGCCAGTCGTACAGGTGAATCTATATTAAAGGAATACCCTACTAATTCGTGTATCTCTTTTTCGCGTTCATTTACGAGTTGTTCAACCACACTTGTTTGCCTTTTCAATTCCTCCGTGTCACACACGATACCGTTAAACTCCATGAGTGCCAGCACTGGACCAAGCGGGGATTCTATCTCTCTTACCAATTCATCGGTTTCGGTTTCCTCAAGTTTCGGTTTGAAATAGTGGTAGAGTTGAAGAACAATATCAGTATCCTCCGAAGCGTATTTTGTTACCTCTTCAAACGGAACTTTATCAATTGATGTAGAATCTTCCTCATCACCGATCAAGTTTGAAAGCGGAATCATCTTATGGTTTAAGTGAAGTAGCGCGAGATTGTCCAGATTATGTGAGGGTTGCCTTGGGTCAACGAGTTGGCTTGCTAGCATTGTGTCAAAAACAACACCCCGCAGTTGAATGCCGTGCCTAATGAAGATGCTTGCATCGAATTTCAGGTTGTGTCCACATTTTGGCAATTCCGGATTTTCCAAAATAGGTTTGAGTTTGGAAACGACTGTTTCCTGATCTAAATGGCTTTCAGGATTAGGTGATCGGATAGGCACATAAACCCCTTGCTTTGGCTCCCAAGAAAAACTGATACCGCACAAAGCAGAATTGCGATACAAGCCATCTGTTTCTGTATCTACAGCGATAATCGGTTGTGTTGACAGCGTTTCAACAAGGGATTCCAATTCCGCTTCTGTAGTGATTGCTGTGTAGTCGCCTGATTCTGCGGTTGTATAATTTCCCTCTTCCAAAATGGCATCTTTCTTTTCCTCCATCGCTTCCAATCGTTCTTTCCTTGTGGTTTGAACATCAGCTTTGACTTGATCAGATACCGTACTGCCTGCAGCAAGTTCAGCGAGAGGTTTGTGAAAACGTTTGAGTTCAAGTTGATCTAACAAAGGGTTGATTTTACTGAGATCAGGGGATTTGAAACGCGCTTGCTCCAGAGAAAAATCCAAGTCGGCATCTCTTTTAAGTGTTACAAGTTCTTGAGAAAGTGAAATGTATTCTTGTGCCTTCTCTAAATTTTCACGACGTTTTCCTTTAATCTGGTCTATATTCGCGTAGATGTTTTCAATTGAACCGAACTCTTGAATCAATTTCGCTGCAGTTTTCAATCCGATGCCTTCAACCCCAGGTACATTGTCAGAGGTATCCCCCATCAGCGCGAGTGTATCTATAACTTGGTCCGGTGTAATCCCTTTCGTTTCCCACAATGCTGCAACATCAATCGCTTTTTCTTTACGGATATCAAACATTGTAACTCGGTCACAGAGTAATTGCTCAAGGTCTTTGTCTTTAGAGATGATGCGGACATGCACATCTTGTGTGTCTGGCGAATCCAATATGTATTGGGTGACAGAGGCAATAATATCGTCTGCTTCCAGTTCTGGTTTACCAATGACAGGTATTTGAAGGGTTTCAAGCACTTGTTGAATACGAGGAATCTGGGTAACAAGGTCGTCTGGTGGAGTCCTGCGATGCCCTTTGTATTCCTCATACATTTCATTGCGGAATGTGTCGCCAGGCATATCAATAGCGGCAATAATGTATTGTGCTTTATAGTCAGTTAATAGCTTGATTAGTGTTGTCGTAAAGCCGTATATCGCATTAGTGGGTTCCCCAGTGACACCACTAACCAAGCGGGTTTGAATAGCATAAAAAGATCGAAATATTTCAGCGAGTGTGTCAATAATATAGAGCGTTTTTGGATTTTCGTTTGGTGTCATAAATTGTTCCTTATGATTATAGCGAAATTTAAAACAAGTGAACTTCTACACTATAAATTAAAACGAAAAAACTGGTATTCTATTTCATTAATCAATAGAGCCATTCAGTTTTCGATTTTTCTCAACATTTTAGCATGGTCGCGACCAGGAGGTCGCTTCTACAGGAAGAGGTTTTCGGTAGAAGAAAAAATTACTGGAGAATTGAATGGGCTCTGATGAGTCAAGATTTTGGATAATGCCATTCTCTCAATGAATCAGAGGCAGATAGACCTGCTTCTTGACCAAGCGCGAAGGCAGTTGCAATCAGGTTTCTTTCCCCAGAGATGATATCTCCAGCAGCAAAAAGACCGGGAATCGGTTCACCGTTACCATCTAACATCTGCATATCCTCGTTTGCAATGATTAAACCCTCTTCATCTTTTTGGTAGTTCCATCCATCCAAAAACTTGGTATTAGGAATTAAGCCTTCATCAACAAGGAAGCCATGGAAATATAACTCTGTCCCATCAATCATCTCAAAACCGAGGAGATCCGTTTTCTCACCGATATGTCGCTTAATCTTTGTTTCAATAACATGGATGTTTCTCTCTTTAATCTGTTTAAGAATCGGAGGTGACATCCCGTGCGGACGTCCGTTTGTGAGGATAGTGATTTTGTCTGTGAAATCCTGCGCCCCAATTGCGGCTTCATAGATATAATCACCCACACCGAGTAGGGCAAGGTGTTCATTGACGTGCAAATGCCCATCGCAGCGGATGCAGACATGCCATCCTTTTTTATTCCCAGCATAGCGAAAGACAGTCGCATACTGTTTATACAACCGATCCGCATCGGCTTGAAACTCAATGTCGGGCCATTTGTCGTCAAAACCCGAAGCTACAACGACGGTGCGGGATTTGAAATGCTCTATCTGCAACGGTGTATCTTTCTTGAGAACTTTCGTAGATGCTTCCAGTTCAAAAATACCGTTGTTTCGCGTTAATCGGGCAACGAGACCGTCTCTGATGTCAATGCCCGTTTTTCTGTGTTCTTCACCGAGCATGAACTCTACGACAGGTCGACTTTCCATCCACTTCATGAGTTCTTTGGCAAAGTTGGGACCGATGATGCCGGGGAAAACAGGTGCGTCTTCAATTTCAACTGACTTTGACCAATACGCTCTGCCACGACTGAAACTTACTTTGCCAGAGTGTAGCACAAGCACATGCCGCATCTGGTGGCTTGCGGAAACTGCTGCTTGCGTTCCTGCCGGTCCAGCACCAATTACTGCAACATCGTAAATTGTATCTACCATTTTATCTCACCCCTGAAACATTGTGTGTCTAAAATATGAATTGTATAACTATAGAACTAAAAATTTGTTTACAATCCATATCTTTTCCATCGCTCATTGACCAATTCAATGATTTCGTCAGACATCTGAATTTCTGGGGGCCAATCCCGGTGGTAGCCTTCTTCCTCCCACTTCGTTGTAGCATCAATACCCATTTTTGATCCAGCACCGATAAGAGGTGCAGCGTGGTCAAGCACATCAACGGGACCTTCAACGATAGTGACATCACGTTTCGGGTCAACATTACTCCCGACATAAAAAAGGACTTCCTCTACGTTTTGCACATCTACATCTTTGTCAACTACGATAATGATTTTGCTGAACATTAGCTGTCCGAGTCCCCAAAAACTGTGCATCATCTTTTTCGCTTGGAAAGGATAACGTTTGTCTATTGAAATCAAGGCAAAGTTGTGAAATACACCGAATAAAGGGAGGTTCATATCAACAAGTTCAGGAAGTTGTGTTTTTATCAAGGGCATAAAAATACGTTCGGTGGCTTTGCCCATATAGCAATCCTCCATAGGAGGTTTGCCGACAATAATAGTTTGGTAGATCGGGTCTTTGCGATGGGTAATTGCAGAGATACGAAAAACAGGATATTCGTCAGGCATGGAATAGAAACCTGTGTGGTCGCCAAATGGACCTTCAATGCAGGTTTCATCAGGTTCAATAAATCCTTCAATGACAATATCGGCATCGGCAGGCACCATCATATCAATCGTTTTTGCCTCTACCATCTCAACATTGGATTTTCGGAGGAATCCCGCGAACAGTAGTTCATCAATCCCTGATGGAAGTGGTGCAGTACCGATATAGGACATAATTGGATCCCCACCGATAGCAATTGCCACTGGCATCTGTTCACCTGCTTGTTTATATTCGCGATGGTGTGCTGCGCCATCGTGGTGAATTTGCCAATGCATTGCTAACGCATAAGGATTTAGTTTCTGTAACCTATAGGTGCCAACGTTACGTTGACCTGTTTTCAAACTGTGCGTAAAAACTTGCGGTAATGTAATATATTTGTCGGCATCCATTGGCCAACATTTTATCAACGGCAGCCTATCCAACGAAGCGTCTTCACCTGTTAAGACAACCTCTTGAGATGCACCACGTTTGACAGTTTTGGGTGGGAAATTGGTGAGCTGCGATAGGATTCGGAGGATTTTGACTTTATCCAGAAGTGACTCTGGCGGACCTATTTTTATCATGCCCTCAATTTCGTTGGCAATTTGGGAAAGATCATCTACACTGAGTGCCATCGCCATTCGTGTATAAGACCCATAAGTGTTGATAAGCAACGGCATATCACTGCCTTCCACGTTTTCAAATAGCAATGCCGGACCGCCTGCTTTACTAACGCGGTCGGTAATTTCACTTATTTCAAGATCGGGAGATACCTCTGTACTAATACGTTTGAGTTCACCTGCCCGATCAAGTGCTTTTACAAAATCTCTGAGACTGGAATATGCCATTTTTCACCTCTATCCATCATAATTTTCTGGTAGATTTTGAATTATTTGGACACTTTGCACCAGCGAGGTTAGGAAGAAATCAACGGTATGAATCATGGCGAATGCCAAAAGCGCATTCGTCTTTAGGCATTCGCCGCCTCGCCAGCAGAGGGGTGAAGGTGTCCATTTGTTTTTTATAATTCACCATAATTGCAAATCTTCTATGTTTAATTCTATTTATTTGGGATGTTTATTTTTAATATCTGTTTTAATCCTTCTTGATAATTACGATTTTTTGGGTCAAGTTTAATCGCTTTTCGGATAGACGTTTCAGCCATCTGATAATCGCCTTTTCGGTATGCTATTAGCGCGAGTGTGTTGTGAAAACTTGCGACATTTGGATTTAAACGAATTGCTGTTTGGGCATAAGACGCTGCCGCACTTAATTTTTCGCTACGTTTGCTTTGTTTTTCATAAGTGTTGGCAATCTTTGCACTCAGTTGAGCAAGGGCGTTATACGCCTTCGGCAAGCCTGATGATAGATAGGCAGATTCTGCATCCTTATAATTTTCCTGTTGTGCTTGAAGTTCACCTATCATATAGTACGTTTCAAGAAGAAACGTTGGTTTTACTACATCTCCATTTAGGTTTTCCTGATTTTTTGGTGCGACTTTGGCTGACCATTCAAAGTTTGACAATGCTTCGGCAGTTTTGCCTTGATGTGCATAACACAATCCTAAATTATGATATGTTTCTGCATTGTCTGGATTCAGTTCTATAGCCTTTTGATATGTTGAAGCTGCCTCTGGATACCGTTTTTGATTTAACAATATTATGCCGATTTTTAGATACGCCTCTAAAAACTGAGGATTTAATGCAACCACCCTTCTGTAATGTTTAAGTGATAAATCGTATTCATTTTTCATCAGGTATGCCAAACCGAGACCCGCATGTGCTTCCGCGAAATCTGGATTCAGTTGTAATGCTGTGTTCTGTGCATCAATTGCATCAGAATATCTTTTGAGCATCGTATAAGCAATCCCAACACCGTTATATGCTTCGACCGCTTTTGGATTTAGCGCGATTGCTTTCTCATACTCCGAAACCGCCTTCTCATATAACTCGCTTTTAAGATAAATTCTCCCTATATTTGCCAGAATTCCTGATCTCTGATCAGGTTCAATTGTTCGCTGCAATGCGCCGCGTAAATCCTGTATCGGCTTAACAACAACTTTCCGTTTTTCAAACAGTTGCATCTTTTCACGCGCTGCTTGTTTATTTCCATTTCGTATATGGACTTGCGCAAGGTTGTAAAGTGCTTCAATGAGTTCTTGGTCTGCCGAATAAGCGGTTTCATAAGCGGAGATCGCCTCTGGCAGTCTATTCTCCTGAGAATAGAGTAAACCTAATTGATAGTGTGCCGATGCTAACGTCGGTAAAATCGCAATCGCTCGTTGTTGATGCGCTATTGCTTGAGAACGTTTTCCGCGTTTGCTATAGATATTTCCTAACTGGTGGTGGATCATTGCATCGTCAGGTTTCAGGTCACGTGCGGTTTTGTAAGCATTAAGTGCTTCATCATAACGATGTAGGTTTGCATACCCCGCGCCTAAAGCTGCATGAATATGTGCCCACTCTGGTGCATATTGAATCGCTTGTTGATATGCTTCAATTGCCTCGTCGAATTTCTCAAGTCCTGCATAAGCTAATCCCAATCCATAGTACCCCTTAGGTAAATCAGGATTATGATTAGGCCCAGTGCCCACAAACGATATAACCTCACGATATTCAGCAACCGCTTGTGTATAAGCCTCAATTTGAAGATAGACCTTTGCCAATTGTAGCCGAATATCGACCCGTGTAGCATCTACAGCGAGTTGCTGCTGATAGGAGTCAATCTGTGTTTTTAGCGTTGGGCTTTCTTCACTTTGACACCAAACAGAAGGTAAGAGGCAACATGTAGCGAAAATGGGTAAAATAAGTTTCTGGAAGTCACAGTGCCGTTTCATCAGTTTCTCTTTTAGGCATATATTACAGTAGATTTTTGAATTATTTATTCACTTTGCACCAGCGAGGTTAGGAAACCTCGCCAGCAGCGGTGAAGGTGTCTATTTATATCTATAATGCACCGTAGTTAAAAGGGAGGCACTTCTCAAAACAGAGAACGCCTCCCTTGGAGTGGATATTTACAAAGCACGTTCAATGGAATCAGTCAACTAACGATCCCTTTTGATATGTCCCCATGTTGTTGCTAATTTATCAAGTGGCTCAACTGGGGTGCCGTCTCCTTCAATATCATCACCAGAGACTTTGAAGTCATCAAAACTTACCCCTGTTTGCCATCCCCATGCACCGGCTTGTCCGGCACTATATTTAGCACCAGAATCATCAACGTGTTCGCCTTGCAATTCGCCATCAATCCAAACTGCCATGGAATCACCCTCAACAACAACTTTCATGTCAAACCATTTGCCGTTTTCAATTGTAACACCGACAGCGGGAAGTTGTTTGAGATTGTCTCGTGCGGTCCAACCCCCGGTTTTATGCCGCCAAAGTTCCGTCTTGTTATTCGGGACGTTCATATAAAAGACATAGTATTCCATTTCACTTTTTGCCCGGAATGCGATACCTGCCCAATTGTGCTCATCAAGTCTAATTTTTGTTTCAACAGTGTAGTCTTCCCAAGTCGTCTCGCCAACGAGGGAATGTTCCGCTTGGCCGCCCCTTGCGAGTTTATAGACACCGTCTTCTAAACTCCAATTACCATTTGCGACAGTCCATCCGTCTGCATGTGAGTCGAAATTCCATAGTTGCTCACCAGCGAAACCGGTAGAGGCGATTACGGCTATGAAGCAAAATCCGAGCATAATTGAAAATATACGTTTCATAAATTCTCCTTTTAGTTATATTATACCAGACTTATGGAACAATTATTGAAATGCTAAAGTCCTACAAACCTGAGTACCATCAATATAAAAACACACTTTGCAAGCGTGCCTAAGTCGTAAGGATTTCTCAACGAACCTCTTTGAGACGTCCCCATGTTGTTGTTAGTTTTCGGTTTGGGTCAACAGCAAGCGTATCTTCTATGTCCCTGCCGGAAACGGTGAAATCGTCAAAACTCGCTGCAGTATTCCATGCCCATACACCAACTTGACCCGTTTTGTATACGCCATCACTATTTTCCTTCTGAAATTCACCATTGATGTACAATTTAAAGGTATCCCCTTCAACTTCTACCTTCATATCGTACCATTCACCGTTTTTAATCTGGACACCGCCAACAGCGGGAATCTGAGCAAGATTGTCCCGTGCTGTCCAAGCGCCAGCTTTATGTCGCCAGAGTTCGGTTTTGTTGTTCGGCACGTTCATATAGTAGACGTAGTATTCCATTTCGCTTTTTGCGCGGAATGCAATACCTGCCCAATTGTGCTCATCAAGTCGCACTTTCGCCTCAATGGTGTAATTATCCCAATCTTCTTCCCCAACGAGGGAATGTTCGGCTTCTGCACCTCTGCTCAGTTTGTAGACACCATCTGCGACTTCCCATTTGCCGTTAGCAACTTTCCAACCTTCTGCATTTCTTTCAAAATCCCATAGTTGGGTACCTGCGAATGAAGGGAGAGAAAGCAGCACAGCAAAAAGTACGAGAAAACTCAAAACGACGAATCTTCGTACGGTTATAAAACTCGTTATCATATCAACTCCTCCTTTTTGTTATGTTTTTAGATCATGCAAACATCTGTGAAGAATCGGACACCCATGAGGATGCTGGAATCTTGTTAATAGGATACGGATTAAGTGGAAAAAAGTCAACCTTAAAACCGTGTTACCGTTTCGGTTCATTTTTGCGAGGATAAATTGAAAAATGGGAAATCTTCAAAAAATTGGCAATTGGGAATAATATTGTTCTGACGGAAAATTTATTGAATTTGATTAAAAAATTAATGCTCACGTTGGCGTACAACGCATTTTTTCATCAAATCCAATATAGGATATACCAAAAAACCGTTGTGGGCAAATTCTGCATAGCGGTGTGTGGACAGGATTTAATTTTAGTCTTGGGTTTGCCTGCTAAACGCAGTCTCAAAGCGTTGCCGCAATATATCGGGGCTGGTATGCATATAGATTTGCGTTGCGTGTAAACTTGTGTGTCCTAATGCTATGCGCACCGATTCTAAATCGTGCGTTGCGCGGTAGAGTTCTGTGCCGAAGGTATGTCGTAAATCGTGAGGAGTGAATCTGAGACCTAACATTGTTGATGCTGCTTCCATGATACGTTGGAAGTCTCGGGGGGCAAGACGATTTTTTGTGCGGAGCGTGCAAAACAGCGGACTGTCCAATTCATCTTTTTCGCCTTGTTCAGTTTTCCATGTCAAAAAATCGTGGAGCGCGTCTCGGACATCGTTGACGAGTGGTATTCTTCTTGAAACCTTATTTTTTGCAATTTCTGCTCGGACTTCTAACGTCGTAACAATGTTTCCAAATTTCAGTACATCTCCGATATTCATGCCGCATGCTTCAGCGTTTCGGAGTCCTGTTCGGAGGCAAAAGAGTACGAGCATTCTATCGCGTTCTCTATTATTGAGTGCTTCTAATAATATTCTCTGTTGTAATTCGTCGAGTACTCGGGGTTGTTGTATTTTTCTTCTTTTCGATTTTGCCATTCAGGTTCTCCATATAAATTTGACGATTTTGATTGTATCATTTTTCGTTTTCAGGGTCAACGGTTTAATGACGTTTTGCACGTACAATACGTCATTAAATGCCTGTACAGTTACATTTCGTATTATGTTATTTCTATTTTCTAACCTTTACCTGTTACAAAATTTTTTGATCTAACCCTCTGACGAAAAATGTTGCATTTGCACTCGCGATGGTGTATGCTAATTAAAAATAATTTTCACCCATTTGTTTCATTTTTATATCCTTATTACCTCTTCAACTTTTTTGGTGCATTTTTCTTTTTCTACACATTTTCATGCCTATCTCGTTTTCGTCATGGTAACACCTGAAATATAGTCGGCCGATTCGTTTCCATTTAACTGTTTATGTTCGTCATGTGAGATATACGTTTAATCATTAACGTCTCTCTGTCAATATTCAATTTTGAGACTGTATCTCACAAACCAATTGAGACTTGTTAATCTGATTCATTTCTTCAACCTAATATGTCCGAAACAGGAGAATTGTCTTGAAAATAAAACTGTGTTTTTTCATTCCCATTTTTCTAATTTGCCTTATAATTGTCCAAACTACACCCGCAGCAATTAAGGTCGGTTTAATTTACGATGTGCGCGGTCGAGGGGATCTCTCTTTTTGTGACGCTGCATACACAGGTGCAAAAAAAGCTTCTGATAAATGGGATATTAAACTCACTGAAGTTAATCCCGGACAAAGCACCGATACCGAGATGGCATTACGCCGTCTGGCAAAATTGAAATACGATCTCATCATCGGGGTCGGTTTCCTCTTTCGAGAACCGATGAACCGTGTTGCAGTCGATTTTCCAAACGTTAACTTCGCACTGATTGATGCTGTCGCTGAACCAGCCAATGTGGCATCGCTTATTTATAAGGCACACGAAGGAACATTCCTCGCTGGTGTCATCGCCGCATTAAAAACTGAAACGAAAAAGGTGGGGTTTGTCGGCGGCATGAAGATTCCGCTGGTTGAAGCATTTGAAATCGGATTTGCAACTGGCATTAACGCAACTAATCCAGAGATTGAACTTCTTGTCAACTACGTCGGGGTTACGCCGCAAGCTTTTGATGACCCGGCAAAAGGAAAAGAATTAGCACTTGCACAGTATAATAAAGGTGTGGATATTATAATCGCGGCTGCTGGGGCAAGTGGATTAGGTGTACTCGAAGCGGCAAAAGAAACAAATAAATATATTATTTGGGTCGATTCAAATGGAAACGGTCTAATACCCGGTCAAGTTCTCACAAGTGTTATTAAAGGTGTGGAATTGTCTGTTTATCAGATGATAGAAAATGTTGTGTCCGGAACTTTTACAGGTGGATTGAAAAATTACGGTCTAAAAGAGGGTGGGATAGAATATATTGTTGACAAAGACAACGAAAAATTATTATCTGAAGATATTTTGAAAAAGGTTGAGGAATTCAAGTCAAAAATTATTGCAGAAGAGATTGTAGTGCCACATCTGCGTTCGCAAACCAAATCTGCTGAGAAAAGGAAATAAGCTGTGGATAATCTCAAAATTGTTGTTCCCGGTGATTCACCACCTCAAATTCAAGGTTCGCCACATCTGGAACGTTTGAAATCTTTTGGTGATGTTAAAGTATATACGGATCGTCCAGAAACTGCCGAAGAAAAAATCCACCGTGCTGAGGATGCTGATATTCTCATTAATTCACGCGGAATGGTAAAGTGGCATGCAGATGTATTGCCACATCTGCCGAAACTAAAGTTAATCTCGCTCTGCTCTATCGGTACCGATATGATTGACTTGGATGAAGCGAAAAAAAGAGGGATTGTTGTTTGCAATCAACCCGGTCGTACTGCTCCTGTTGTTGCGGAACACAGTTTCGGTTTAATGTTTGCACTTGCTAAACGTGCTGCTTTTATGACTGCGGGTATGAAAGCAGGAAAATGGCACCGCATGGATAACGTTTATTTGCAAGGCAAGACACTCGGAGTTATCGGCACGGGTCATATCGGTTCTGAGATGGCACGTCTCGGCAAAGCAATCGGGATGAACGTTATTGCTTGGACATATCATCCGTCTACCGAACGTGCAAAGCAACTCGGTGTTCAATATGTTTCTTTTGAAGATTTGCTGCGGATGTCTGATGTCGTGAGTCTACACGTTAAACTCACAGATGATAGTTTGCATCTTATCGGGGAACGCGAACTCGCATTGATGAAACCGAACGCGCTTTTAATTAATGTAGCACGCGGACAAATAGTTGACACGGACGCACTTGTTCACTCATTAAATAACGGACACCTCGGCGGCGCCGCGATTGATGTTTATGAACACGAACCGCCTCCTGCAGACCACCCGCTTTTAACATGTGAACAGGTGATTTTAACGCCGCACTGCGCAGATATGACTCCCGAAGGTGTTGATCTGCTGAATGAAGGCGCGGTTGACAATATTATCGCTTTTTTAGAAGGCAATCCGATAAATGTGGTTGTGTGACAGTAAATTAGAAAAAACAACTTGTTACCTTAATATATGCACAAAGAAAAGAATGTAAGAAAAATCGGTGTTGACACCGGCGGCACTTTCACCGACATCATCATGTCTGTGGAAGATTCTCTTTGGACACATAAAGTACTTTCCACACCACGCAATCCGGCTCATGCTGTTATAAAAGGTGTAAGCGAAATATTAAATCAACACGACATAGATTCTCATGATAGTGTGGAGATTGTTCACGGTTCTACCGTTGCAACAAACGCTCTACTTGAACGTAGAGGTGCGTGTATTGCGCTCGTCACTACAAAAGGTTTTGAAGACGTTTTAGAAATCGGAAGACAGGCGCGTCCCAATTTATACGATATATTCGTCCAACGCCCAGCACCACTTGTGCCTGCAGAACTCCGATTCGGTATCAGGGAACGGACATTGCACACAGGTGAAATTCAAACAGAAATTTCTCTCACCGACCTTAAGACACTCACAACACAACTGGCAACATTAGAATTAGATGCGATCGCGATCTGTTTTCTGTTTTCTTATGTAAATCCAAAAAATGAACAGATTGTCGCAAATCACCTCGCATCGCTCAACATACCGATTTCATGTTCTCACGAAATCCTGCCTGAGTACCGTGAATACGCACGGTTTAGTACCACTGTCGCAAACGCTTATATCCGTCCCACGTTGGAAAGACATCTCTCAACACTTACAGAATCTGAAAGTTTTCCCAAATCTTTCAGATTGATGTTATCAAACGGTGGGTGTATCTCAACAAGAAATTTTGAATCTGCAGGTATCCAAACAGTGCTTTCTGGTCCCGCTGGTGGCGTCATCGGAGCTTATAACATCGCTAAAACAGCAGGATATGAAAGGATTATTACTTTTGATATGGGCGGCACTTCTACGGATGTCAGTCTATGTGATGGCGGTATCTCAATGACAACCGAAAGCACAATCAGCGGTTTGCCAATCAAAGTGCCGTTGATTGATATTCATACCGTCGGTGCGGGGGGCGGTTCTATCGCAACTGTGGATTCAGGCGGAGCGTTACGTGTCGGACCCGAAAGTGCAGGTGCTGACCCTGGACCGATATGTTACGGTAACAACGGAAAAGAAATTACTGTGACCGATGCGAACCTTTTTTTAGGGCGAATTTCACCGACGCAGTTTTTAGGGGGACAGATGTCGCTTGCATCCGATGCAACACAGCAATATATTAAAAAATTCTCTGAACGCATCGGACTATCGGCACTTGAAACTGCAGATGGTATTTTGAAGATTGCCAACGCAGCGATGGAACGCGCTATCAAAGTTATATCTGTTGAACGCGGGTTTGATACGCGCGATTTCACGCTTGTCTCGTTCGGCGGCGCAGGCGGATTGCACGCTACATTTCTGGCAGAAAATCTCGGTATACGTACTGTACTTATTCCACCAAACGGCGGTTTGCTCTCTGCTTACGGCATGCTCTATGCAGATGTTGTCAAAGATTATTCACAGACGGTATTATGGAAAACCGAAGGTAGCGGCATGGATTTACACAAACAGTTGGAGAACGGTTTTGACGCGCTGCTAACCCGAGCGAAAAGTGATATGAAATCGGAAGGATTTGATTTATCACAACTCAATATCAAACGTTCACTGGATATGCGGTATGAGGGACAATCTTATGAGTTGAATATTCCTTATATAGATGAAGGCACGGATTTTGTGAGTCAATTTCATGCGATGCACGAACAGCGATTTAGCTATGCGCGTCCAGAGGCGATGGTTGTGGTGGTAACTCTTCGCCTCTCTGCCATCGGTGAAACCGAAAAACCTGAACTTACCGCTGAACCACGGACAGATGCTGACCCTTCCGATGCACGAATCTCACAAAGCGATGTCATCTTTGATGGTAAGGTTTATCCAACCGATTTTTATCAACGGGAGTCGTTGCGACCCGGTAATTGGATTGAAGGACCTGCCATTATTACAGAATTTAGCGCGACGACTGTTGTCCCACCTAATTTCTCTGCTGTTGTTGATGTGTATGGGAATCTGATTTTACAGCAGAGATAACCGTCCTCAACCTAAAATTGACATTTTTTATCAGGTATGTTAGTATTTTGTTTATTAGGAGTGAAAACTGGATCAATCACCTAACTACTCATAATTGAACAAAATTCTCGGTTTTGATAGATATTTATTTTTAAAGGAGTGTTTACAATGAAAGTATTGATATTTGTTATGTCATTTGCCTTTCTTTTGGTGTGGATGACTATAGGCGTTACCGCTGAAGAAGCGGCATTAGTGGCTTACTATTCGTTTGACGGAAATCCTGACGATACTTCTGGAAATGGAAACAACGGTGTAATTAAAGGTGATTCTAAATGGGATAAAGGTAAATTTGGAGACGCAATCCATCTTAATGTGGGTGCACACGTTGAAATGCAGGCATCCGATACACTACATGGTGACCTCTTTAAAAGTGACCCGTTTACAATCTCTGCCTGGATTAATCCAACCTTTGAAGGCGGTGCTTGGCAACAGATTTGGCGAAGTTTACCTGGTGCTTCCGGACACAACACCTTTTTTGTCAATAAAGACCAAGGGTTACTTTCTTGGCGAGGACAAGTCGGCGGATGGACAATCCTGTGTCAAACAGATGGAGGTGTGGTCAAACAGGATGAGTGGACTCATGTAGTTGTTCAAAGCGATAGTAAGAAATTCAGAATTTATGTAAACGGTAAGATGACTAAAGAATCGGACTTCCAAGAAACCCGAGGTGCTAACGCAATTTATCGGCTTGGTGGAGAAGGCGGCGAAGGTTATGGCGGCGCGATAGATGATGCCGCTGTCTTTTCCCGGGCTTTAGATGAAGCTGAGATTAAAACTTTGGGCAATGGTGTTGAAGAATTTCTTTCAGTTGAGCCTCAAGGCAAACTCACGACAAGATGGGCACACATCAAACGTTCAGGATTTTTACGATAGAACGTGTATCGCTATTTTTATAGAGTATTGCACAGAAGAAATCAAAGGATGTCCGGTTTCAGAGATGTAAAGTTTTTGTTATTAACCGCTGCTTTTCTTGTAGGAGGGCTTTGTAAGCCCGATTTATCGGAATCAACCCCATTCGGAATCAACCCCATATCAACGATGAATCCATCTGCGGTATTCATCGGGGTTGAAAACCCCTCCAATAAGAGAAATGGTATTCATGCAAAAACTTTGCACACCCCTTTTCTCTGCTGTTAAAAGTAAGTAAAGCGCAATTAAAGTTGACAAACCCAGTCTTGAATAGTATCATTTAAAGGGTATAAGTTGTGAGTTACATCAGCAGAGGAATAGAATGAGCGATACTCCCCAAACCTTTGTCTGCAGAAATTGTAACGCGGACATTGAAATAGAAGCATTAACGAAAAACTTCAAGGTTTGTCCGGCTTGCGATGCACATTACCCGATGAGTGCTCAGGAGCGCCTTGATCTGCTTGTGGATACCGATAGTTTTCAAGAAACCGATGCGAACCTCTACTCAATTGATGCACTGGAGTTTCCGGAGTATCCAGACAAACTTGAACGCGACATCGCGAAAACAGGACTCCGCTCAGAGATGCTCTCTGGAACAGCCGAAATCGGTAGTTATCCAATAGCGATTTCAATCGGAGATGTCGGATTTATCGGTGGCACGTGCGGTGCTGTCATCGGTGAAAAAGTTACCCGATGTATTGAGCATGCCAGTGAAAACCAATTACCGCTCGTCATCGTTTCTGTGAGCGGGGGCATGCGGATGCAGGAAGGCACTTTAGCGTTAATGCAGATGGCAAAAACTGCTGCCGCATGCACTGAATACGCCAAAAAAGGTGGGTTTTATATTTCCGTTGTTACGGATCCAACGTTTGGTGGTGCGACTGCAAGTTATTCCTCTCTTGGTGATGTTATTATTGCTGAACCCGGGGCGCGTATCGGTTTTGCGGGTCCCCTTGCTGTTGCGAGTTTACAAGAAGAACTACCTGAAAACTTTCAAAAAGCAGAATCCTTAGTTGCGCACGGTTTTATTGACCATATTGTTCACCGCACAGAGATGCGGCAGTTACTGACCGACCTAATTTCATTCGTCTACTAATTACAACTTCGTGCCTCTTATTACTGCCGACACAATGCAAAACTGGTATGAAATGGCGAATCTCTCCTTTTTCTGTCACTTTATCGGATTTTAGACGTTTTAAAATAAATACACTCACTATATAAACCACTGCAAGATGATGAAATGTCCATAGCATTTTAGGTAGAACACAACCGTCTACTTACTTTTATATCCAAAACGCATTCATAATATAAGGAACACACAGAATAGAAAATGCCGAAATCATTAGTTGTTGTTGAATCACCAGCGAAAGCAAAAACTATCGAAAAAATCTTAGGAAAAGACTATATCGTTGACTCCTCTGTTGGACATATCCGCGACCTGCCGAAAAAGGAACTTGGGGTTGATGTTGAGAACAATTTTAAACCGAAATATGTGTTGATTCGTGGAAAAGGTCCAGTTGTTAAAGCAATTCAAGAAAAGGCAAAAAAAGTCGATTGTATCTATCTCGCCGCAGACCCTGACAGGGAAGGTGAAGCGATCTGCTGGCATCTTGCGACCGAATTAAAGAAAACAAAGAAACCTATCTATCGCATTGTATACAACGAAGTGACACAAACTGCTATTTTAGAAGCAATTCAAAATCCCGGCACGATTGACCAAGCACTTGTTGATGCGCAACAGGCGCGACGTGTTTTAGATAGACTTGTCGGATATCAGATTAGTCCGATTTTGTGGCGCAGCGTTAAACCGGGACTGAGCGCAGGACGGGTGCAATCTGTTGCTGTGCGGCTTATCTGTGAACGAGAAGCAGAGATTGAAGCATTTAAACCGGAAGAGTATTGGACACTGACTGCAACATTAACACCGACACCAAAGGAGCATCTCTTTCCTGCAAAATTACATAAAATCGGCACGAAGAAGGGCGAGATTAACAACTACGGTTTCCGTATTGATGAAGCACGCGCGAAAGAGTTAGCGGCAGACGCGAAGGAACAAACCTACGTTGTTGAGAAAGTTCAGAAACGCGAACGCAGACAGAAGACTGCCGCACCGTTTATCACGAGTACTTTGCAACAGGAAGCTGCCCGGAAACTTCGGTTTACTGCTAAAAGAACGATGATGGTGGCACAAAAACTATATGAGGGGTTAGATATTGGAAAAGAGGGGTTAGTTGGACTTATCACCTATATGCGCACCGATTCAACGCGTATTGCACAGGATGCTATCGGCGAACTTCGAAAATATATAGACACAACTTATGGAGCGGAGTATTTACCTACACGTGCCGTTTCACACCCAAGTAAAGGAGGCGCACAAGACGCACATGAGGCGATCCGTCCCACATTACCATTGCGAACTCCCGAATCTTTGAGATCATATCTGAATAAAGAACAATATCGTCTTTATGAATTGATTTGGAAGCGGTTCATCGCAAGTCAAATGAATCCTGCTATCTTTGATGCTACAACGATTGATATCAAGGCTGGACGTTATATCTTCCGTGCCACCGGTTCCGTGATTAAATTTGATGGGTTCAGACGAGTCTATATGGAAGGTCAAGACGATGTTACTACTAATGAAAACAACACTGACGAAGGGAACACCACCTTGCCAAATGTTAAGGAAGGTGAAACGCTTGATCTACGCAAGTTAGATCCGAAACAACACTATACGCAACCGCCACCTCGCTATAATGAGGCAACGCTTGTCAAAGCATTAGAAGCGAAAGAAATCGGCAGGCCAAGTACCTACGCAACAATCCTCTCCACGATTCAGGACCGCGGTTATGTAACAATGGAGCAGCGTAGACTTCTCCCCACAGATGTCGGGAGACTCGTTAACGAACTTCTAATTCACGGATTTCCCGATATTGTTGACGTTGAATTTACAAAGGAGATGGAGCAAAAGCTTGATACTATCGCCGAAGGAGAGGTAGGCTGGATTGACACCCTCGGTGAATTTTATCCATCGTTCCAAGAAGCATTGGAAGAGGCACCTGATAAGATGTATGAGGCGCGAAAAGCGATGGAAACCGAATCGGGTGAGCAGTGCGAGAAGTGCGGCGGTAATATGATTGTGAAATGGGGCAGATATGGGCGCTTTCTTGGATGTTCTAACTATCCGGAATGTGAAAATATCAAGGCTTTGAACGGTGATGATACTGCAGCCGCTGAACCGGAAGAAACCGATACACTCTGTGAAAAATGCGGTGAACCGATGGTTATTAAGCAGAGCCGTGCAGGTGCGCGTTTCTTAGCATGTAGCGGTTATCCTAAATGTAAAAACGCCAAACCTGTTCCAATGGGTGTTGATTGTCCAGAGTCTAATTGTGAAGGCTATTTGGGTGAACGTCGTAGCAAACGCGGAAAAGTGTTTTACGGTTGTAGCAACTATCCAACGTGCGGATTCGCAAGTTGGGATAAACCGATCGCTGAGTCGTGTCCAGAATGTGATGCAACCTACCTCGTTGAGAAAGTGCAAAAGACAGGTGAAACTTTGCACGCCTGTGCTTCAAAGGACTGCGACTATACCAAAACACCAGAGTAGTCATGGAGAGTTGTAATATCCCTGAGCAACGAACAGTTGCAATTGTGTGGAATGTGAATAATTATGATTCAACTACATCAAGTCAGTTTCGCTTATCAAGATCTAAGCGTTCTTGAAAGAGCAAGTTTCCGTCTTGAACGTGGCGAATTCGGCTTTCTCGTTGGCGACAGCGGTTCTGGTAAGACAACGCTGCTAAAACTGCTCTATCGAGAATTAGCGCCTACTGAAGGTTCTTTAAGTGTGCTTGGTCAATCCCTTGCTGATCTCACTCCTTCAACGCTGCCGTTTTTTAGGCGAAAAATTGGTGTGGTTTTCCAAGACTGGAAGTTAGTTGAGACTAAAACAGTTGAGCAAAATCTTGCTATTCCACAGAAGTTAATTGGCACAAAACACAGGATACTGCGCGAAAATGTAAATAATCTCCTACATCAAATGGGGTTAGTCCATCATAAGGATGCCTTGCCAACCAAAATATCAAGCAATGAAAAACAACGGCTTGCTATTGCAAGAGCGATTATCAATAGTCCACTGTTACTTCTTGCAGATCAACCTACAGAAACATTAGATCCAGAACTCACACTTGAAATGCTTTCACTCTTTGATGCACTCAATTTTCAAGGTGCTACAGTTTTAGTTGCCACTTCTGATCCTGAACTCCCCGAAAAATTCATTCGTGCTAAAAATGCCTCACCAAAACGGGTTTTTAAACTCAAGGATGGTTGTATAACAACATAACGCTATTGTGTTCATGAAACTGTATCAACAAAAGCAACGATTAAACTTGCTCCACAAAGTGAAAACAGGATGAGTCTTAATTCAAATGCGGTATAAAATTCAAAATCTCTTTACACATATTGGTCGCACCGGCTTAAACAACCTATTAAGTCTTATCGCGCTTGCTTTTTTTACAGTGCTACTGAATACATTCTTATTTATTCATACTTCTGTCTACAAAGAACTTGATCTTAAGGAAACGGTGCCAGCACTTGTAGCCTTTGCCAACGATACAGTTGTTGAAAAGGATGCGCGTGTTTTTGCGGACCAGATTCAGAAGAAAGACGATATCCTTTACATTGACTACATCTCTAAAGAAGAAAACTATAATAGAGCAGAAAAACAGTTTGGTTCATTAGGCAGCCTGATTAAAAATAGAGTTGCAGACAGCAACCCCTTTCCCGCATCTTTAGAAATATATGTCAACTCAGCAAATGGTTCACGCAAAAGGTTGGAAGAGATCGCTTTTGAAATCGAATCCAATGATGAAATTGATGATGTCGTACTAACAGGACAAGGCATACTCACGGATCTTTTTCATCAAACGAACCGAATGACAATTGCGAGCATCTCTATTACAATTCTCCTTACCTTCCTGATTATCCGCGCTGCCGTTCTTAAAACAGCCCAAAATCGCCACGAAGAGATACAGTTCTTAGACCTTATCGGTGCTACACGAGGACATCTCAGAATTCCTTTCTTTATACAAGGTATCTTCCTCGGTTTTTGCGGAACCATCTTGGGACTTACCTGTTTCTATCTCCTCTATTGTCTCCTTACTTTCCAACTTGGCACACTTGAATTCCTTCCGTATTATCAGCTCATCAGTATTGTTGTAGCAGGCGTAATAATTGGTCTGTTCGCGGGTATATTCGCGCAACGAAAGTATTTCAAATTATTCAGAAATGCAATGTAATATGAGTAAGTTGAAAAACAGATAAGTTCAAAAAGATAAATAGGATATTGCCCATAAAATCAGTTGTTTTATTGTCGGTTATCAGTTAAGGTAGACTTTTTCTGAAAAGATAACCGTCTTTTAATGTACTTATGTGGTAGCATACATTATAAATTACACCGAATTCATATATTTTAATAATAGGCATAACTTTATCATGAAAAACATAGAAGTCAGTAATATATTCAGCAATATTGGAGAGCTTCTACAAATTCGTGGAGACGCTTCATTCCGAATTCGCTCTTACGAAAAAGCTGCCGATATAATTGAAGGGTTAACTGTTGATGTTAGCGAATTAATTGAGGCAGGAGAATTCCAAAATATTTCTGGAATTGGCAAGACAATTGAGGAAAAGACACGAGAAATCCTTGATACTGGCACCTGTCAAGCCTACGAAAAACTCATCTTGGAGATGGGATTAGAGGTTCTGGATCTTTTGAACATCCAAGGGATTGGAAGCAAAACAGCAAGTCGACTCTATAACGAACTTGGTATTAAAAATCTGAATCAACTTGCTGAGGCACTCGAAGATGGAAAACTGCAAGGCATGAAAGGGTTAGGGAAAAAGACCCTTAATACCATATCAGAAAGTCTTGAATTCCTAACCACCTATCGTGGTACACGCTTGATTTGGCAGACCATAAACCTTGCTGGAAAACTTTCTGAAGTCTTCAAAAGTTGCGATGCACTCACAAGACACGAATTTACGGGTGATTTACGGAGACGCGAAGAGGTCTGTCGTAGTCTTGAAGTTGTAGTAGAATGTGCTAAAGACATTGACACTACACAAAACGCACTCATTGAATACCTCTCTAAACACCAGGAACAACTGACAACGCAAATTGTAGATGCTCAAGATACTCCTACTGGAATACCTTCCCTACAACCTTTACAGAAAATTCACCTTCTTATTAACAACGATTTTCCATGCACAATTTATCTGTGTTCAACTGCTGAATACGAGGCAACGCTGTTTCTAACGACAGCAACAGACGAACATCTCGCCGCGCTCCCTACTGACACCTCTCTACATATTAGTGATCCGAACAATGCATCAGATTTTTGGCAAGAAACACAGAATAACACCGAAACAGAAATATATAAGAAATTGGGGATGTCTTATATACCCCCGGAACTTCGGCAATACTCCGATTCAGTGGCGTTAGCGGTGGAAAATAATCTACCGTCGCTTGTTGAATTCGATGATATGCGTGGTGATTTACATACCCACACAGATTGGAGTGATGGCGCACATACCATGAATGACATGGTGGTGGCGGCCATAAACCGTGGTCTTGAATACTATGCTGTCACTGATCATTCTGTTTCCTCTTCAGTCGCAAATGGCTTGGATCAAGAACGTTTGTTAGCACAGATGAAGCAGGTGCGTGAATTGGACGCTGCAACCGAAGGTATTACAATTTTAGCTGGTTCTGAAGTGGATATTCGCAGAGATGGCACACTTGATTTTCCAGATGAGATTCTTGCGCAACTTGATATTGTTGTGGCAAGTGTGCACAGTCATTTTACGTTATCCGAAGCAGAGATGACAAAACGGATGATTAGCGCAATTGAAAATCCGTATGTCAAAATCATCGGACATCCGACAGGACGATTGCTTTGCAGGAGACCAATGTATCCAATTAATCTTGATGAGATTATCAGTGCTGCAGCGGAAAATGACACCATTTTGGAGATTAACGGTTCTCCCAGTCGTTTAGATTTGGGACCGGAATATGTGCGTAAGGCGAAAGAGGCAGGCGTTCTCATTGCGATAAACACAGATGCACATTCGGTCCCGGAATTTGAACGTTATCAGTATGGTGTGAATGTTGCACGTCGGAGTGGGTTAACGAAAGACGATGTTATCAATACTTATCCCTTAGAAAAACTACGTGAGACTTTAAGTTGAAAGGAGTTTTACCGTGAAACGAACACGACTTGCACCCGCGAAACGCGCCATCATTATCGGTATGGATGGCGCAAGCATGGAACTGGTCAACAACATGATTGCGTGGGGGCACACCCCAAATATGGCAAAACTACGCGATGCGGGTGTACACCGTCCGATGATTGGCGTGTTTCCGACATTGACTCCACCCGGATGGACTGCACTCTCCACCGGTTCTTGGCCCGGCACGCATCAAGTGATGGATTTTAACATTCGCGCTATAGGAGAAGCACTTGATAAAACGGTGTGGGGTATTAACACAGGGTTGTGTCAATCTGAATACCTTTGGAATCTTGTGGAACGCGCTGGCGGCAAACCGATTCTGGTGAAATGGGAAATGTCTTGGCCTCCCACTGTAAAAACCGGAATTCAGGTAGAAGGAACAGGTCCTGGTGTATCAAACCATCATCAAATTGCAGGCTACCACCTCTTTGTAGCAGGCAAGTGGGCAGCGCGTCCTATCGGTGGGCAGCGCGATCCAGAAACGCTTGACCCAAGCGCATTACAGAAAATCAAACATATTGATTCGGTAACTATTAAACCGGTTGACACAAGCGAATGGGAAGGAACATTGCCTGAATCCAAAAAACCTGTACAAGAAGTAGAACTCACTATCCAACCTTTGGCACGCGGCAGAGAAAATATGAATCGTGGCAAATCGGGTGTGCCTAAACCTTTTTATGGATTGATTTATGCTTCTGGTCAAGACGGTTATGACCGAATACGCGTGTGCAGCAGTCGTTCTGCAGATGATGTTGTCGCGGACCTTGGTGTTGGTGAGTGGAGCGATTGGTGGCTGGATACATTTGAAATTGATGGTGGTGATGTAGAAGGTTATGTTCGGATGAAATTGGTCACGCTTACGCCAACGGCTGATGCTTTTGAACTCTTTGTGCCACAAATTTGGCCCAGAACAGATTACACGGTGCCATCTGAGGTTGCAACTTCAATTGACCAAAATATCGGTTCGTTCCTCCAAAATCCTGCCCGCGATGCTCTTGGACAGGTGGACGACGACACCTATTTTGAATTATTAGATTACCACCACCAACGGCTGGCAGATGTTGCAACGTATCTTGCTTCTGAAAACGATTGGGATGTTCTGATGGTAGAAACACATGCGCCGGACTATGCGAGCCACTTCTTCTTGAGCCAAGCGGATGAAATCAGTGGTGCAGCACCGGAAACGATCCATCGGTGTCGGGAGGGATTGCGCCGCACATATCAATCTGTTGATCGGATGATTGGGCAGATTGCTGAACTTGCGGATGAAGAGACGGTTGTGCTTATCTGTGCGGACCACGGTGGTACACCGAATCAATTTCGTGCTGTAGACATTGAAGAGGTATTGGAAGAGACAGGATTCATTGTTAAGGGGACAGATGGTGCAATAGATTGGACGAAAACACGTGCCGTCAACGTTGGATTGGTGCATATTTTCATCAATCTTGTGGGGCGTGAACCGAACGGTATTGTTGCACAGGCGGATTACGAGGCTACACAAAGCGAGATTATTGCTGCCCTACATGCATATCAGGATGCAGAAACAGGGAGACATCCATTTTCATTGGCGGTGACACGAGCAGATGCGGAGATGTTAAACCTTCACGGTGATCTCGTCGGTGATGTTGTTTATGCTTTACGTCCGGAGTTTGATGGTGCACACGGCAAGCAATTGCCATCTGTTAGTTTCGGTATCGGTGGACAGCATTCAACGTTTATTCTCTCTGGTGCCGGTGTTCGAAAAGGTGTTGCTTTGGAACGGCAAGTACGCGTGGTGGATGTTGCTCCTACACTTTGTTATCTGTTGGGACTTCCGATGCCTACAAATGTTGAAGGCGGTATAGTCTATGAAGCGTTAGATGATCCAAATTGGCATTTAACAAGCCTTGCGGAATTGGAAAAGTAATTGATATTGGAATTTATGTAGTGGGATGTAGCGTGAAGATGTGTGATTGCATCTTCACGCTACATCCCATAAACTTTTAACATCCTACTTTTTATGTCGCGAGCTGGAGCTCGCTCCTACAAGAGAAAACATCAGAGTGCCTCGAACATTCTGTAGAAGCGACCTCCTGGGCACGCCATCGGACGAACGGTCGCGAGCTAGAGCTCGCTCCTACAGGAAGAGGTGCAATGCATTGCGCGACTACAAACGGATTGTGGCTAATTAGATTTTGAACTTAATCGGGCTTACAAAGCCCTCCTACAAGAAGTACTTTGCGACAATTGAATGCCTCTGATTTTGCCGATGATCATCTGTTTTATCTTGAGCGCCAGTTTCCTGTGACTTCTTCATAAGGCGCGACTGGGTCATAAGCCTCGTCGTAATCCCCACCATTGTGGCTAACTTCACATGAGCGGAGCCATTCGCGCAGGGTCTTGCGGGTTTGTCCCATACGCTCGCGTTGTTCATTTACCAAGTTGTTCGTTTCTGCACGATCTTTAATCATGTCAAAACATAAATCTTCGCTGCCCTCACTTGATAGGTTGGTCAAGCATTTATAACGGTTGTCCATCATTGCGATGGTCGGTGCGCCGAACATTGAGTTTTTCCCACTGTTGAACCGATACGGAATCGGGGTTGGGCGTTCAGTCATGTTTCCTTCAATGGTTGGTAGCAGACTGATGCCATCAATCGGACGCTTATCGGGCATTTCATATTCCATGACATCGGCGATTGTCGGGAAGTAATCCAAGGTGCTGCACGGCATTTCCACCACGCGTCCGGGGTCTGCATGACCAGGCCAGTGCAATAGCGCGGGTACGCCCACGCCGCCGTCAAACAAAGATCGTTTCCGCCCCCGCAAGCCGCCTGTTGATCCCCGGTTGCGTCCATCTTGACCTGTGCGCCCTTCGGGACCGTTGTCCGAGCAGAACCAGATCATCGTGTTTTGAGATACACCCCATGCTGCCAATGTGTGATATAATCGTCCCACCTGATCGTCTATGGCGGTAATACAGCCGTAATAGTGCTGTTCATTTTCGCTGTATTTGGAATACATTGCACGATATTCTGGTCCGGCAACGACCGGGGTATGGGGTGCGTGAAACCAGATTGTCGTAAAGAATGGTTTGACATTTTCAATAGCTTGTTCAATAAATGGAATCGCGCGATCCATCAGTACTCGGGAATCGCACCCTTCCAGATTTTCCGTTGCCAGTTTTCCATTTTCGTAATAAGGTGAGGCCCAGGGGCTGTCCAAACGTTTTCCGTTTCCCTGAATACCTACTGCAGGATCCCAGGTGGGAACGGCATACTCCGTAGCAAAAGAGGTGTCGTAATCCCGCTCCCACGGTGGAGCGTAATTCCGTGCTGGATTACGATTACGCTTGCCCGAATAATTTGGGTCCAGTGTGCCAAGATGCCATTTGCCAAAATGTCCTGTTACATACCCAAAGGATTTTAACATTCGTGCCAGTGTTATTTCCTGGGTGGGTAAGTGTCCGCGATTGGCATGTGTTACGCCATATCGGAAATAGTGTCGTCCGGTTAAACACGTGCCTCGCGTTGGTGAGCACACTGGTCCTCCCGCATAAAATCGCGTGAATCGGATTCCATTGTTTGCCAGACGGTCCAAATTCGGGGTTTTGATTACCTCATTTCCGTTAAATCCCACATCGCCATATCCGAGGTCGTCGCACATCATTAAAATTATATTGGGTGGTCTCATCTTTTCCCTCCATTTCTGTCCACTGTTCAGACTCCTGCTCCGCAGGTGAATCAATAGGCATTTTCTCTGCCTAAGGAAGCACGTCTGATGATAGATATAATTTATAGGGAGTCTGAATTAATGTCAAACTTTTTTCAGAGACACTCAATTGTAGAGTTTTCTTATTGAATAACCTAAGTTGCTACGGACAAATTTCAAGCAGGCGGACACTGTTTTTAATAGAGAATAATTCGTATTTCGTAAGATTTCGTAGGGCAAGCTGTCAATTTGCACATTCATAGACACAATCTAACAGATTGTGCTACATAATTTCATTGGGCGTAACTTATGTGAAATCATACCGTACGGTATGATTTTTCATACCACGGTATGATTTTTAAATTGCCTGTAAATCCAGTGTCTGTGTGGGTTTATAGGCGTTTTTCTTGTTTCGGAATTAATTTTATTTTTTATATTTCTCCTCTGTTTTGAGGAACAAGGTTTTTCTCTTTCTATAGATATTTTTTTAATAAGTTTTGTTTTCTCGTCCTGATATTATACCTAATTCTGTGTGGTGATGGAAAGTTTTTGTGGTTTGCCGGACAATAGATATCCAATATATTTGCAATAAGTTTGCAGGAAAAGTTGGGTTGATGTGTTTTTTGGAGGGCATCTCGGAGGTTGGGATTTTTGGAGTTTGGTAAAGGAAGAAATTATTAGAGAATTGAATGATTCTGATTCATCCCTTAATTCGGTTGACTTGTGTTAGCAAACACACTGTAATAAAACAAAACGCAATCAGTAGTAATTGACATATCACATTTGTTATATTTTTATGCCGTTTTGTGAGTTAGCAATTTTGATCTTTAGAAATGTGCAGTTGAGAAATATCGGATACACTATTCCGTCAGTGTATCCGATTTGACTTTAAAAACCGAAAGCTGATAGACTTAAATTATGATTTACCTGCACGACTTACGTAGCCGTTCAATTTTGCGTTTGAATTCGGCTTCAGCAGATTTTGCGCGATTTCTTGAGATCCGCTACTTATTGTTTCTACGAGTTCTGCGTGCAAGTAATTCGCCTCTGGAGGGCACCATTGCTATTCACCTCCTTGGCACTATAGGGGAATGGGTCAATATTCCCCTATTATGTTTTAAATAGTAATTCCTTAATTGTTTCTGCAGTCTGCTTTACTACTTCTATATGCTCAGGTGTACTATCTAATATATCTATAATATCCCATCCATCACTTATCTTTATCATTAAGAAAAGGAAAATAATAGCGTGCTTTATCATTAACTCCGCCTTTTCCTCACCAACAGCTTCAGGTCGCAGATTAACACACAACTGCATACCTGGCCTTTTATGCTCTATAAAATCTATACTATCCCGATTTATTATAGGGTTTTCACTTTCATAGTAACTCAAGTATGCTGTAGTGCGACTTAGATAATTACCTTTTATTTCATTGATTTTGTCATTGCTGAATAAAACCTTCATTATTACTTAGACCTCCTACACTTTTGTAATAAGGATTAAAACCCACCAATACTATCAGATATAACTCTCTTACCTTGAGCAATAGCAAGCGGCGAATAATCTTTTATCGGGTTAGAAATATGTTTATCATCGGTAGATGGCGAACTTTCTTCGTTTTTCTTCGTGTTGAAATTGTCACCAGACCCAATAATTCCAATGTATTGCATTATCATGATGCGTTTTATTTTTTTTGTTTTATATCAAGTTGCATCATATTTGGTTTTCTGATATAATCGGAGCATGGTTGTTTTAGCTTTTCCGACTGCCAACAATCATGCTCCTAGTTGGTATATCACAGGCAGTCATGACTGGCAGTCAGTTTGGAGACACTGCCTCCATACCAACTTACTAAAATTTTAGCATGTAAAAAGGGTATCTGTCAAGAAAAACAGATACCCTGTGCTATTTTCGGGCTTTATAAATTTCAATACTTTTAGCTATGGTGACATGAATAACTTTAGCATACTGACAATACCCGTTAATGCACCTATACTTGCAGCAACAGCAATAATCCATGATCGCACATTAGCAATAGAATCGATTTTATTAGTGAGATGTAAAATATCCTTTTTAATTTCAGCAACCTCTATTTGTATAGTTGATATTTTGCCATCCATCTCTTTAAAACGATCATCTACGGATTTAGTAAATTCAGTAAATTCAGTAAATTCTTGCTTGGTAACTACATCTTGGTTTTGCATTGGCGATTACCTGCAACTTTAAGAACTCCTGATCTTAATTCCTCTGGGTCATAGGTTTTTCTACCACCTAAAGGCCTTAGAGTACACGCGTACGCACTTTTTAATGCCTTATATACGATTAAAGTTATCATGAGTTTTCTCTAATAAAGATACATAGTTGCCACCACCTTCAATGGATGCCTCAAGTAGTTTGGATACGTTCTCAGGTATCAATTCTTCCATAACTCTATACGTATCTGCCCTAAACAACTGTGCATCGTTTGCGCTTGATAGCTCAGTTTCAATAAGGGCTATAAGATTTTCAGAAAAGTTTATCTGACGCTTTAAACTTTGTAACTCTGCATGCAAGAATTCACTTAAAAGTCCATGAATTATTGGATTTTCTGATAATGCCTCGGTTTCATCTTCAGATGAAAAATTATATGAGTTTGGTTGAGTCTTCATTTCCGATAATTCCTCTGTTTAAGTGAACCCCATGTTAGTGCAAGCTTTCTTTGAGGTTTTATAGATCTAGATGTGTCATCTGGATTATCAGGATCAATCTTACAACCAGGACACTCTTGTGTCGGATTTTGAGCTATGCCTAAATCTTCATTTTTTGCTTCAAAATTGATTTTGGTAGTCTTTTTCTTAACTTTCTCAGGTAACGTAAAAGATTTATCTGGAAAGTCATACATCCAATTACCATGAATATCCATGAAATAATATGCGATCTTTCCAGATTTTAAAAGCTCATCAGGAATATTTGACAAAGATGTTTCTTCAACACCCGAATTCCCATCAAAGATATCCCAACCGATAACCCACCAATCGACAAGTCCATACACTTGAAATATACCGTCATTATTAGGATCTCTAATAGTTGCTTTCAGTGTAATATTATCTCCTTCACGCACAGCTCCATGAAAAGTAGTTAATTTCGGAGCAAAATTATTCCGAAAAGGTTGGTTGTTGTTAAAATGGCGAACTTTAGATAACCATCTCGCCTCCAGTTCGGTAAGTTGATCCGCTCGCCCTATCACGTTATTACCTCGAGCGTTATTCATTATAGAATTATAGTAATGACCCCTATGATAAAGTGTATGCGATAACCCGAAAGTATGACCAAGTTCATGACGCATAATACCTTCTACTCTTTCTTTGTCACGTTCAATGCTAATAGCATACCCTGAATACTGAGAGTTTCCATTACCAAACCATCCACCCCAAGGAAGTGCAACTGCAAGGCCAGCTCCGCCACCCTCGAAAATTTCCATACCTGCCATTACAACTGCATATACAGTATGTATATCATTGAAACCCTTTTGTTCCAATTCTTTTATTACTACCGTCGATGTATTACTAAAGTAAGATACTTTATTATGATTGCCTCTTACCTTATGCACAACGACTTTGCCATCTTTATTGGTTTCTAATTCAAACGTTTTATTGCCAAAACCATGGCGGATCATCTCGTCCTGATATGTCATCCGAATAGATTTCATCATATCGTCTAAATCTAACAATTCTGATCTATCTTGACTGTCTGTTGGTATGAAATAGATAGTCTGAACCGTATATGGCTCGATTGAAAAAGATTCCAAAGACCCTAAACCAATTATTGCTACAATAGCAATTAAGTAAAATAGTGTCGCTTTTCTATTATGGAACATGGTAATGCCTCCTGTTAGTGAGGAACAGCTGCCATTCACCGAACATATAACCACCTATTAGGTCTAACCTACCATGTCTAAATCAAAAAAGCCAAGTACAGCTTCATAGTACTTGTAGGTACTAAAAAGGTACTTGACTATTAAGAGACTGTATGTTAGAATTAAAATGACGGGGAATGGCAAACTGCTTCTCAAGTTCGTTGATCCTTTGTCAGGCAAGGTGAGTACTCCAATACTTACCCTGCAACAAACACTCGTTGTGAGTTTTTCTATTTACGGGATGACTCGCAACGAGTCATCAACACAAGTATTTTAACACTTAAAGCATAAGTTGTCAATTAAAATTTGAAATTAGCCGTTACGAACCACTAATAACAATGAGAAGTAATACAATGAACTTTCAACAAGCTAAAGAACTAGGTGAAAATGCCAAATCTAATATGCTTTATTCTGAAGTTATAAAATACTATAAAACTGCTCTGGAAGAAGCAATTAATGATGAATAACGAATAGAAATATGGGAACTAATTGTTCATGTAAATACAGACAGAATGATTGCATCATGCCAAAATCTGGCGGAATTCTGTGGAATCCACGTGGCAGAAATTAACTGGCCTTTTTATCATAAACATATTCCATCTAATTATGAAAGACCAACCAAAGACCAACTCCTAAATGGGTAAATCAAAGTTTTCATTCTTTATCAATGATTATACATTCATGGAATCCGATAAAAAGTTCCAGAATATATCTTCGTTGCCCTATTGTTATACTTATAGCAAGCCTCAGCAACGTATAATGGTGTCCAGAAAACGGTATAATGATGGTGAGTCCCATACCACGCCCGCTTGAGTAAACTCCAAAATCCCTCTATCGTATTCGTATGGACATCACCATCTACATAATGCTCTTTGTGATTGATGATGCGATGTTTCATGAACCTACCCATAGTCATATAAGCCCTAAACTGATCCGTCATCAATTCAGAATCCTCAATCTTGACAACACGCTTGATAAAGTCCAGAATAGTCTGACTTGTTAAATCTTGTGCTACTTTAGCAATAACTTGTCTGCCACGTTCCACCACACCAAGAATAGCAGTTTTAGATGTGCCGCGACCACGTTTGGTTTCCTTATCATCAGCACGTTTATTGCCTTCCGAGGTTTCCCGCCAATGTAGTAAGTCTCATCGGCTTCAATAATACCCTTAAGTAAAACGTTGCCCTTTTTCGCCATCTCTGAACGGATTTTCTGCATCATAGACCATGCTGTTTTCTGATTTAATTCTAAATCCCGAGCAAGTGGCAGCTGGATAAACTCTTCTTAGCATTCATCATCAACGAAATGGCTACAAACCATTTCTGCAACGGCATCCTTGTACTATGAAATAAGGTATTGCAGGTTACTTTAAAAGATGCTTTGCAGTCTTGACAGTTATATCTGCCGATTTTACCCGTATCCGTTTCATGACGACTATTAACTTTCAGACTACCGCAATGCGCGCATTGAGGCGTGTCACCCCAGCGGATTTTTTCTAAATGTTCAATACAACTTTCCTGATTTGGAAACCGTTTCATGACTTCCAGCAAATTTGTACTGCCATCGGAAATTTAGACCACTACCTAAGATTGTGATATAATTACAATCCAATTATTAAGGAGATGTACTGCCATCGGTTTTTTAGAGCACACCCTAAAGGAAGATTGTGCTACAATACAATCTCACTAGAAAGGAGTTATCCGATGGCAGTACACTCTTCAGTCCCGTAGGGACGATATGTTTATAGAAAACGTTGACACCCCTTAATTGAGTTCCGTAGGAACGATATGTGCCTAATCAACTCGAACGATAAAGGACAACATATCGTCCCTACGGGACTAAAGAGAGGGTTAGTCTCGCTTCTATAAACATATCGTCCCTACGGGACTAAAGAAAACAAAAGTTTGTGCCTCTGTGCTAAAAACTTTACATACCCTACCGTAATTATTCTGCTTGACATGTTCAAGGTTTTCTGATAAGATGAAAATTATAACACAAAGGTGAAGGAGCAAAAAGAGTGGCATCAGAAACAGTCCGAGTTGGCATCATCGGCGCTGGTAGGAACACAACATCACGACATATCCCAGGACTACAAGCAATTGAAGACGTTGAGATTATAGGGGTGTGTAATCGGAGTCGAGAATCATCGCAACGGGTAGCAAATGAGTTTGGAATCCCTAAAATCTACGGCAATTGGCAGGATGCCATTGACGATAAAGAGACGAATGCAATTGTGATTGGTACGTGGCCCTACATGCACTGCCGTGCAACTGTGTCGGCACTGATGGCAAATAAGCACGTGATGTGTGAAGCGCGGATGGCAATGAACGCTCGTGAGGCACACGCTATGCGTATGATGGCACGTCGGAAATCACGACTTACCGCGCAGATTGTTCCTTCACCGATGACACTCCGAGTGGATAACACAATCAAACGTCTGATTGCCGAAGGGTATATCGGGGATGTGCTTGCCGTTGAAGTGCGTGCAGGCGGCGCGTTTCTGGATAGCGAATCACCGCTGCAGTGGCGGCAAGATTTTGACCTCAGTGGTATGAACATCATGAGCATGGGAATTTGGTATGAGGCGTTGATGCGTTGGGTCGGGGAAGCGACAAAAATTATGGCAATGGGTAAAACATTCGTTAAAACGCGTGCTGATGCTGAAGGTATCATGCGGGCGGTTCGTATCCCTGAACATATTGATGTGGTTGGTGAACTCGCCTGCGGTGCACAACTTCACATGCAAATCTCTGCTGTAACAGGGTTGGCGGGTGCACCTGAAGTTTTTATTTTCGGTAGTCAAGGGACTTTACGATTCTCAGGAAATAAACTGGACGGTGGTCAAAAGACAGATGATGAACTGAAAGAGATTGATATTCCAGCTGAGGAAGAAGGTGCGTGGCGAGTGGAAGAGGAGTTTGTGAACGCTATACGTGGAGAAGAGGTTATTACACATACCGATTTTGACACCGGTGTTAAGTATATGGAGTTTACGGAAGCGGTCGCGCGGAGTATGTCTTCTGGCGCGGCGATTTCATTGCCACTTCAAGTATAGAAACGTGTTACGGCACACGGCGTGTGCCTACTACTTTGCAAAGACGATTTACGGCACACGGCGCGTGCCGACTACAATAAAGGATCAGAATCATTTAGTTTACATGTTCTTCTCAACATTTATGTTAAGGTCGCGACCTGGAGGTCGCTCCTACAAGAAGTGAATTTTGATAGAAGATAAGAATTACCGGAGAAAAACGACTCAAATTAAGAAAGGAGAAACATTGACATTAGAAGGACTTTTTGATATTTGTCGAGACCTTGAACTGCGACAAGCCAAATTGTACGCATCTTTCGCGCTACTTTTGGGGGATGTTGATGAACGAATAGCGCGATTTTGGGAGAAGATGAGTACGGAGGAGTGGCAACATTATATTCTTGTGGATTTTGGACGCGCTTTGTGTATAGAAGCGTTTGGAATTGACACACCTATATCTGCTGAAGATACAGAAAAATCTACCTCACCAATAGCATCACTACCCGATATTTCGATTCAAGAGATTACAGATGCATTGGACTCACACGAATTGAAGGTAGAAAGTGGCAGAATTACATTAGACGAGGCGTTTGCAATAGCAATCGCTATTGAAGGGAGTGAGGCAGATACAATCTACATGTATCTTCTTTCTATCATACGAAAAGCCATACAAAAAAGTGACCAACCTTATCTGATGAATCGTATTGTGCAGGTTGAAAGGGATATGGTGTCACATGTAGATGGACTCGTCAGGGCGACCCAAAGGTTTTCAAAAGATACGTCTCTGATTCGGAAAGCACACCGTTTAAAAGAAGAACATGGGTAGCGTTAGGAATGTTGTGCGTTGCATAGCAGATTGCCTGCTTGTGTACACGCAACCTGTTCAAGTTGGAGGGTTGTATGGTTAATACCGAAACGTTGTTTCAATTCGGTGTTAATCTGTTGCAGAATTTGATCATGCGGCAGCGGTGTGTTTTCGTCAATGACGACGTGTGCGCTCAAAGCACTATAATTGGAACATAATGACCAAATGTGCATGTCGTGCACATCTTTGACCGAATCTAAATCGCAGAGATGTTCTGCTACAGTATGTGCATCAGCATTTCGCGGTGAATTCTCAAGTAGAATATGTACTGCTTCTCTCGTTACATTAATGGCACCGAAAAGAATAATCCCACCGATGAGGAAGCTGAGAATCGCATCGATTGGATACCATCCTGTCCAAAGAATGATCACACCCCCTATGACAACAGCAACAGAAGAAAGCGTATCTCCTATCACATGAAGCACAGCACTCCGCACATTGAGGTTGTCATGACTCTCGCCATGAAGTTGCCATAATATAAATAGATTCGCAAGGAAGCCGAGACATGCCACAACAAACATGCCTGTCACCTTAATTTCAGTAGGTGAAATGAACCTGTTGTATGCTTCGTAAAAAATCCAACCTGAGATGCCGATAAGTGACACTCCGTTGAGAAATGCGGCGAAAACCTCAGCGCGATGGTAACCGAAAGTGCGAGATGATGTTGCAGGACGGGTTGATAGATAGATTGCCAACCAACTGATTAGAAGTGAGAGTGTATCCGACATCACATGTGCGGCGTCACTTAGCAACGCGAGACTTCCTGACCAGATTCCTCCGATTACTTCTCCAAGGAAAACAAGAAACGTTACGACTACCGCAATCTTAAATTTCTTCTGCAGGTGTGTCTGATGGCTATGCACATGTCCTTCTTCGTGATGTTGGTGGCTATGATTGTGCAAAGTGTCTCCTAATAATCAAACCCGATACAGTCTACATTTCTGATAATTTAGTCAGAGTCACTGGATTTGGTCTTTGATTCGCTACTTGTGTCAGTTTTCTTCTCTTTTTTCTCACTTTTGTCGCTCTTATCGCTTTTTTCTGACGATGAGTCGCTTTTTTCTGACGCTGAATTTTTATCTTTCTTAGCAGATTCTTTGTATCCTTCACTCCGGTAGTCGGTAGCATAGAAGCCAGAGCCTTTGAAAATCAATCCTGCACCAGCTCCGATGAGCCGTTTCACTTTACCGCCACAATCAGGACATTCTTCAAGCGGTGGCGCTGTAATACCTTGAAACTTCTCAAACTGAACCTCACACTCAAGACACTTATAATCATACGTGGGCATATAACGTTCTCCTCCATTCATTTCTTAGTTGATAAAATGCACATGATTTGATAAATTTTAATGGTAAAATTTGAAAAAGTCAAGTCAAATTTACCAATTCCAAATCAGCCAGATTTTATGTAAGAGGCATTTTATGCGTATTCCTTATGATGTAGAGAGTTTTCCACTCGGCAAGGGACCGATGGTCATGTTGGTTCTTTTCCTTATCTCTTGTTTCTTCATTTTTGCGCCTGCGGAAGAAAAGGGTGAAAGTATAGAATTTTGGATTTTTGCCAATACGCATTACGAAGAATATCAAGCACGTGTGCCAATTTTTGAGGCACAGCATCCAGAAGTAAACGTGCAACTCATCAATTATGGTGGGACGATGCACGATAAACTTCTCACCGCTTTGCTATCTGATTTCGGTGCACCAGATGTTGTGGAAGTAGAAATTACATCTATTGGTCGCTTTTTAAAAGGGGCTATTGATGAGGTAGGTTTTGTTGACCTGCGTCCTCGTTTAAAAAATGAAGGTTGGATGGATAAATTGGTCGTAAGTCGTTTTACGCCATGGTCTTATCGGGGGAAGATATTTGGTATCCCGCATGACCTGCATCCCGTTGTTTTACTGTACCGAGATGACCTCTTTAAAGCAGCTGGCGTTGAAATGACCGAGATTGAAACATGGGATGATTTCATTGCTGCTGGTAAAAAAGTCTCTCGCGATCTTGATGGTGATGGTGAGATTGACCAATATGCAATTGTGTTAGATAACAAGACTGAAAGCGACTATTTTAACCTGCTGCTGCAAAGAAGTGGTGGATTTTTTGATGTTGATGGGAACGTGGTCATTGATAGTGATGTTGCAATTGAAACCTTAGAGTTTTTTACATCCCTGTTTAATGAACACGAAATCGCTACGCCAGTTTATGGGACATGGCATGGCGACCCGAGCAATTTTGCTGCAATGCAGGACGGAAAAATACTTTCTGTGCTTGCACCGGATTGGTATGTCGGTATCCTTAAAAGTCAAGTGCCACAGATGGCTGGCAAATGGAAGGCTATTGGGATGCCAGCGTGGGAAGTAGGTGGCAGGCGTACCACAACACGCGGCGGTACGATGATCGGTATTACAAAGCAGTGCAAAAATCCTGACTTGGCATGGGAACTCCTGAAATTTGCATATTTCGACAAAGCAGGATTGATTAACCGCTATGAAACGACGCGGATTATTCCACCCCTCAAAGATGCATGGGATGCCCCAATTTACAAAGAACCAGACGCATATTTGGGAGGACAGCCACTCGGAGACTTGTTTATTGAACTTGCACCCGATTTACCACCTCGTTATCAGAATCCGTATTGGTCTGAAGCGGCGGACTTGCTGAATGATGCAATTTTTAATGCTGTTACCGAAAAACAGACACCACGGCAGGCTTTGACGGAACTTGCTGAAAAGGTCAGATCAATTATTGCAAAAGATCAAGAACGTTGGGGAGAAGGGGTTATAGATGAATTCAAAACGGAATAGATTTAGCTTTTGGAATCAGCAGCAGAAAATTGCCCCATATCTTTTTATTGCGCCGTTTTATATCCTTTTTATCGTCTTTATGGGGTATCCTCTGATCTCATCGCTTGTGATGAGTTTTTATGAGATGCGCGGGTTTCAGAGTCGAATCTTTGTCGGTATCAGTAACTTTATAGACCTGTTTCGCGATCCAATTTTCTGGAAATCACTATGGAATACAACATATTTCGCACTTGGCACGCTGATACTCCAATTACCGATAGCATTACTACTTGCTATTCTACTCAACTCAAAGTTTGTGAAGGGGAAGAACTTCCTACGCCTTGCATTTTTCGCACCTGTTTTGGTTGCTGGTGTATTTGTTGCAATCATCTTTAATCTTATCTTTGACCAACGGGCAGGGTTAATCAACAATGAATTTATACTTTTTGGTAAGGAAATAGGCTGGCTAAGTGAGGGTAAATATGTAATGCCAGCAGTAATTCTGACAGGTGTTTGGCAATGGGCAGGATTTAACATGATCTATTTTTTAGCGGGATTACAAGGAATTCGGCAGGAACTATATGAAGCCGCAGCAGTTGACGGTGCGAATTGGTGGCAGTCGTTTGTACATATCACGCTACCCTCTTTACGACCCGTTATCGCCTTTGTGGTTGTCGTATCTATGATTGGTTCGTTCCAACTCTTTGACCTGCCCTATATCTTAACGAATGGTGGTGAACCTGCTGATGCCGGTTCTACAATCGTGATGTATCTCTATAAGAACGGATTTCAGTTTATGCGTCTCGGCTATGCAGCCACAATCGGATGGGTGCTTTTTATCATAATTGCTATAATCTCAATAGTGCAATTGAAATTACTTGGTATTTTTCGAGAGGAATAACGGAAGGAACAACAGTGCAAATTTTACCAGCAATAGACCTACGTGATGGTAAGTGTGTAAATTTGGTGCAGGGAATCGCGGAACAGGAGACTGTTTTCTCAGATTCACCTGTGGATATGGCAAAGCGGTGGCAAGCAGAAGGAGCAGAATACCTACATCTTGTTGATTTAGATGGCGCGTTTCAGGGTGAATCGGCAAATCTACACATTGTTCAAGAGATTGTTGATGTGCTTGACATTCCTGTGCAACTTGGCGGCGGCATAAGAAATATGGAGCAGTTAGAAGCCGTTTTAGCGTTAGGTGTGCACCGCGCAATTTTAGGCACCGCAGCACTTAAACAACCGAGCTTGGTGAAGCAGGCTTGCGAAAAACATGGGGAACGCATTGCCGTAGGTATTGACGCGAAAGACGGGATGGTTGCTACACATGGGTGGTTAGAAGTATCTCAGAAATCTGCGGTTGAATTTGCGGTAGAGATGGCTGGAGTCCAGACGCTTATTTACACCGACATCAAAAGTGATGGTATGCTTAAAGGACCAAATACTGAAGCAACTTCAGATATCGTCAATGCCGTGTCTGCAGACATCATCGCTTCAGGCGGTGTTACGTCGCTTACTGATGTGGAAGCATTGAAAAAGATTGGTGCAAGTGGTGCGATTATTGGACGGGCTTTGTATACCGGTGACCTTGCACTATGTGATGCAATTGCCACTGCACGGTAGAAAGCTTAAAGGCGAATTACATGACCGAAGTCACAACACCGAGTCCTATCCGTGATCCCATTTTCTTGACCTCAAATGTTGTGCCTGCTTCCATTGCGAGTGGCAATTCAAGGGTAAAGGAAACATGGGCATTCGCACCGGGTGTAACAATTGATAATTCTGGTGGAAGTTGCAAACGGGCAGGTATATCAACACCCCACAGACGGACTTCGGGTTTATCGTTTTCGATAAGTGGAATATGTGTGCCACTCTCTTCTTGTGTGAGCAGATAAATGAGAGCAGTAAATTCAGAATGCGCCTTTAGGGTCTTAGGTGGACACAGCACCTGACCGACAGACAACCAATTCGGTTCAGACTCTACACTGACTTCATTCTCTTTTATACTAAGGCACTTTGTCTTTATCCGATCACCTTTGCCGACAATATCCACCGCTTGTCCAACAGCGAGATGTCCTTGCACAATTTCACCACGCACCGTTACACGTTCCTTCAGTTCTTCAACGATCTCATAGATCGGCATAATAGGCGGTAGACTTTCAGGATTGATAGGTGCTGGCATACATCGATTCATCGCAAATATAAGATCAACAATCGGTTTCCAGTGATCAGAACCAGTCCGATCCCCTTTGTAACTTAAAGCTTTATTTCCATCGCCAACAATTATTGGGTTTGTCTGTTCTTCCCATCCATATTCGGAGCGTAATTCACGCATCTCTTGTCGACAAATATCTACCAGTTCATCGTCTTTTTCCATATTACGTGTATTGAGAAAGGAAATCACCGTAGGTAAGTTTATTCGGTTCGCTATGCGAAGATGTTCCTCAGACTCTTGCGTAACACCATCAACAGCATCCACCACCCATATTGCCCCTTGGATAGCAAATAACCGGGCGACCAACAATTTGACAATGTCCAGATGTGTTTCACAGTCGATCTGTGAATAGAATTTGCCGCTGGTTTCATAATCAATTGCGCGATAGGTAATGCCAACACCTTCTCGGATAGGATGGTGAAAAGGCATTTGCTGTTCAAATTGATTACCAACGTTTGAACGGATTGACCCGATTCTTGCTACGACCTTTGCTATCGCCGCAGTCAATGTCGTTTTCCCGTGTCCGGTTGCACCAAGAGTACAAATAGGTAACCCGATATGTCCGATTTTTCTTTTATCTGCCATCCCTTTCTCCTCATGATTATAATTTTTTCTGTAATCTCGATTTTATTATAACACAAAGTCGGAGATTCGGCAATGATTGTGGAGTGCATAAAGTTGCAGATATTAAGTAGTCTATTTGGTTTTCGTCATTTCAACAACAAACAGAAATAAATGTTGACAGTGAAGTAGTGTTCGTGTATACTTAATAGATACAAAATTCGGATCAGACTACATTTTATATAGATGGCATTACCATGGCAAAGAAAAAGAGTCGGTCAGCGAATGTTGCTCGAAAGCGAGAAAAACGAAATCGTGACCGAAAATCCAAAAATAAACAATTAGCAGTTGAGAAGCAGCGAAGACTTCCTTATGAGAAGATGGACGAGGAACGTCTATTCACATACCTCATAAAAAGCCGTGATTTGCTTGAAGAGCCAGAGATTGAAAGACTACACTTCGATCTTGACTTGATGTATGATGAGGTCGTGATGTTTCTCAGAGACAATAAAGTTTCAATAAAACATGAGTTCCCAGTTAATGCTGAACTTGATACCTTAGAAGTAAATGAGCGTACACAACTTCTCAAAAATAATAAAGTGCAAGATTCAGATGAGGTCTGTGAAGAATTCCGCACAGAAATTCTCCCCCGTTTGATAACACCTGAATTTAGACAAACTTTATCTTCTGCCCTAACTGCGTGCGAAAACCGTCTCCTACGAATAGGAAAGCGTGATCTTGCTGAGGTCGCATTTGTTACGCAATCCCTATTTGAAGTAGCCCCACCTGAAATTTTCGTAGAACATCCGTTAATTCATGGTATTGTGATGCAAACGCTATGTCTACTTGTTGAACAACCACCTTCTCCGGATGAAGAACATCCCATTGTAAGAAGCGTTCTTTCAGAAGTCCTTGAAAACGAAGATTCAGAATCCCGACAAGAGGAAACACTACCACATATATTCTCAGAAGTTATTGCGAATGAGTCTACTATTGGAAATGTTGAATCACAGCCAATTGATATATCAGACACATTGCCTGTTCCAATTGCGCCAGAACCAGCAGTGTCAGAACCTGCACCTTCGCCCGATTCGCTGCCAGCAAAAGCACTCTATAAAAATTTTGACGGTTTAGCAATAAAAGAAGTATTGAAAAAATGGGAGGGGCCTACTCTGGAAAAAGAGACAGCGACACAACTTGACTATTTCAATGAGGACCAGGAGTTTTTTATTACGGTAACCGAAAATAGATTGCAACTTCATGCACACTCTGAGGCAGAATTAACAGTAGCCATGGAAGCACTTGAGTCACATTGTCAATCGGCTTTAATGTATCTCGCCAAAACTTATGAAGAAGGAGGTAAGACTGATGGCACGGAGTAAAAGTGGACAAGCCAGACGGCGAACCCAGATTCGCCAACGCCAGTTACGTCGTTTGAAAAAGAAGAAAGCAGCATTGAAAGAACTCTTACAGAATCGCTAATTGTGGTATTTTTGGGTTGGCGGGTGCATCATGCCCGCCTATATTGTCCTAAAAATACGCTAACTTTAAGAGAATTATCCAATTTTCTCAATTTTTTACTTGACATTGCTGAAAATAGTGGATACAATTGGCGGTAATTGAGAATTATACGATTATTTTACACAAATTCCATACTGTTAGACTATTGTTATTAACATGTTTATTTATGATAATGAGACTTAATATCAGTAAAAATGAATATCATTATCAATATAATCGTTTGTAAAATTAAGAATAACTTTCCGATGGAATAGTCTACAAGAAAATTTGACATTTTTTATAGATTTTCTTGACATTTCTGAAAATACCAAGTATAATTAACGGAAATCTTGTGATAATAAATAAATTGCCGCGGTTTTTACATTAGTATAATATAGGATAATGAGATTCGTTATCAATTTCTAACATTGGTCTCAAATTATCCGAAACCTGATTTAACCAACACTCTAATATGATATTGAGACTCAATATCATATTAGATACATTTTAAATTTATGAAGAAATTTTTGATTTTTCCAACAATTCTGGGAATGTTTATTTTCTTTAGTATTAGTGCTGTTGCTGATACCAACCCATTTTCGGTTTCTGGATACGGTATAATCAACTACGCAAACTTTGATTGGGAAATTGACCCAAATAGACGGGCAGCAATTGATGTAGAACGTTTTGTTGTCGCTCCGAAATACCACATCAACGATACTATTGGACTTGAAGCGGAAATAGAATTTGAACACGGTGGCACCGGTAGCACGATGGAATTTGATAAATTTGAAGAGTTCGGTGAATTCGAGATGGAAATAGAAAAAGGTGGTGAAGTCATTGTAGAAAAACTGGCTGCTGTTTTTTCAATACAACCCGAACTCAACTTCCGTGTTGGACATATCATCGTGCCAGTCGGTCTTGTCGCGAAACGGCATCGTCCACAACACTACTTTACTACGACCCGTCCTGAAGCAGAAGCACATATAATCCCGACGATATGGCACGAAACTGGTGTTGAACTTTTCGGTTCGCTTGGTTCACTGAAATATCAAGCACAAATTATTAACGGTTTAGATTCAACGGGATTTAGTTCGCGACACTGGATTGTCCGTGGACATCAACTACGGTTTGAGACAGTCAATGCTGAAGCCCCCGCGTTTGTCGGACGACTTGATTATGCGTTTGATGAGAACGCAACCGTCGGCATCTCTGGTTATTTTGGAGACACCGCGGCAAACCGACCCAAACCTGATGTAGATTTTGACGCGCACGTTGGTATTGTAAGTCTTCACGGATTTTACGAGATGAATGCCGTGAAAGTGCGAGGGTTGTTCCTCTGGGGAGCGTTGGAAAATGCTGATCGGTTGTCTAAAGTCAACCGCAGCCTCTCCAATAATCTCAATGTGAAACGAACACCGATAGGCAGTTCGGCACTTGGTTGGTACATTGAAGCGGGCTACGATGTGCTGTCATTTTTTAGAAAAGCAGAAGCATCCTCACATGTATTGGATGTATTTGCCCGTTACGATTTTTACGATACGATGGCAAGTGTTGAAGGTTTAATCTTTGATAATCCTCGGTGGGAAAGAACAGCGTGGACTTTCGGTATAAACTACCACGTTCACCCGAAATTGGTTTTCAAGAGCCATTATTCATTACGGAAGTTAGCCCAAAAAGATTTAAACAAGGAAAATACCTTTGCAGTCGGCCTCGGTTTTCAATATTAATAAAATGCGATTTACGCAAATAAAAGCGCGGATTTTAGCTGAGGTATTCTAAAGGAACCGCGCAATAAAATGGAGGATTTTATGAAGTTTCATAAAGAAGTTGCTATAAAAAGTATTTGGACACTGTTTTGTTGTCTGCTACTTGCATTCACATTTATTATCGGATGTGGAGATGACGACGATGATGATCCAGATCCTACAGAGGAAACCTACGATGCTGGGTCCATGCTAAGCAATTTTGCTAACAATGTCGTTTTAGCAACTTATAGTGAATTAGACAGCAAAGCTGGTGACTTATTGGCTGCTGTCAAGGCATTGGAAGCAGATAGCACGCAAGCAAATCTTGAAAAAGCACAACAAGCGTGGGTAGCAACTCGAACACCTTGGGAACAGAGTGAGGCATTCTTGTTCGGTCCCGTTGATACACAAGGGCTTGACCCTGCTTTAGATAGTTGGCCGGTTGACCATGTAAACCTGCAATCTGTTTTAGATAGTAATGATGACTTAACGGTAGATTATGTCGTTGGATTAGAAGATACACAAAAAGGTTTTCATACCATTGAGTTTCTGCTATTCCGGGATGGTGATCAGCGCATGGCAGACGATATAACTGATCGTGAACTGCAATACCTCGTTTCTACGACAATGAATCTCAAGGACAGTACGTCTCAATTGCGATTAGCGTGGGCACCAGAGGGTGAAAATTTCAGCAATACTGTTGCGTCAGCTGGTGAGGAGGGAAATGCTGTCTATCGGTCACAGAGTGCTGCAGTACAAGAAGTGGTCGGCGGTATGATCGTCATTGCTGATGAAGTGGCTAACGGTAAAATAGCTGATCCTTACAACGAAGAAGATACTACTAAGGTTGAATCTCAGTTTAGTTTTAACTCTATCTCGGATTTCCAAGACAATATCCGTGGAATTCAGAACGTTTACCTGGGAAAATACAAGACCGATGGACAAGGGTTAAACGAATTCGTGAATGGTAAGGATGCTGATTTAGATAGCCGATTCCAGTCAGAAGTTCAGAACGCTATTGACACTATCGGTGCGATTCCGGATCCTTTCCGTGATTCAATTACTGGAAACCGTCCTGCTGTCCAGGCGGCGATTGACGCTGCCAGTACGGTTCAATTAACACTTGAGCAAGATATATTGCCACTTGTTACGGACAGTGAGTTTAATTAGCATTACGTAAGCGTATTTTGTCAGCACGCAAGATTATTTCGTTTTGTTGGGAGCAGTCATTGGCTGTTCCTACATAATTCTCAAGTATAATTTCTGTAACAATTTGCATCCACTTATAGTAGATTTTACAATTAACTTTACATTGTCATTCGGTCTTATAAAGCATCCCAACAGTTAAAAAATCGCGACCAGGAGGTCGCTCCTACAAGAAGATGCGCAATGAATTGCGCTACTACAAACACTGCAAATCAAAGAAAGTGTATAGGTGTTTCAGATTTTACTGTAAAAACCTATAGTCAGAATTAGTTTGCAATTTTAGATAGAATATGAAGTATTTTTCCACAGTTCTTTCTCTTACTCTGTTAGTATTTATCCTAATTGGGTGTAACTCTGAACAGCCGACAGATATTTTAAATACCAATTCTCCTATAGATTCCACAGGTGCACTTTCTGGTGGAGACACAACTGTTTTTGACGCATCAAGCCATGCGTTCTCAACTCCTGCGCCAAATCTTTCCACAGCAGCTCTTGAAAAACACCTGGACGGTGATGTAGAATTTGAAGCAATTTTTGTCACCGCTCCTGCAGTGGTGAATCCTGGTTTAGGACCTATCTACAACAATGTCACGTGCATCAACTGTCATGCACGTGATGGTCGCGGACGGCCACCAGGAGTTGATGAGAAATTTGTGTCCATGCTCTTTAGACTTAGTCTCCCGAATACAGAAAACGAGGAAGCGGGAAAATCCCCGATACCAGTTCCGGGCTACGGAACCCAGTTAAATAATCGCGCAATCTTCGGGACACCCGCAGAAGGGACAGTCAAAATTGAGTATTCTGAGCAACCGTTAACAACCGAAGACGGAACGCACGTGCATCTCCGCTATCCCAATTATACTATTACGGATGCCTATAAATCTTTACCCGATAATGTTGAATTATCACCTCGCGTAGCACCTGTCGTGTTCGGACTCGGTTTATTAGAAGCAATTCCCGAAAAAACCATCTTAACTTATGCTGATGAGACTGATGCTAACGGAGATGGCATCTCTGGCAAACCTAATTATGTGTGGGACGTGGTTAAAAAGACTTACACGCTTGGTCGTTTTGGATGGAAAGCGAACCAACCTAACCTTCTTCAACAAGTTGCATCCGCATATCATGATGATATGGGACTGACCACTTCACTATTCTTACTTGAAAATTCGTTTGGGCAATCACAACTGACGGAAAAAAGCACAACCCCTGAGGTAAGCGATGAGATTTTAGATGTAGTTACTTTTTATGTGCAAACGTTGGCAGTACCTGCCCGACGAAATGTAGACGACCCACAAGTCAAACACGGCGAGCAACTTTTTGCACAAGCACAATGTGCAGACTGCCACATTCCAACGTTAAGAACGGGCGTTTTACCGGGTGTGCCATCAGTCAGCAATCAAACGATTCATCCGTATACAGATATGTTGTTACACGACATGGGACCTGAGTTAGCGGACAATCGTCCTGATTTTCATGCTAATGGTAGAGAATGGCGAACACCACCTTTATGGGGTATTGGTTTAGTGATAACAGTTAATGGGCATACAAACTTTCTCCATGACGGTAGGGCGCGAGATTTGATGGAAGCGATCCTCTGGCACGGTGGGGAAGCAGAAAAGTCACGACAAACCGTTTTGGAGATGTCAAAAACTGAACGCGATGCACTTATTGCATTTTTAGAGTCTCTGTAAGCAATTTTTTCAATAAGGAGAAATAATGATAACAGTAGCAAATCGAATCTATGTCGCACCTGAATATCGCGAGGAATTTGAGGAACGATTCCGAAACCGAGCTCGCCTCGTTGACGGGATGCCGGGATTTATCTCTAATCAGGTTTTGCGACCAGTCAATGAAGGTGATCCTTACGTGGTGTTTACACTCTGGGAATCACGGAAGGATTTTGAAAACTGGGTTGATTCAGAGGAGTTCCGTAAGGGACACGCGCAATCCGGCACTATGCCGAAAGAGGCGTTTACGCAATCCAATAAATTGGAATTGCACGAGGTATTTCTGGATTCTACTCAACCTGACCTAAAGGAAGAACCGCGGGGAGGTCCGTTTAAAGTTCACTAAATCGTTTCAATATATGCTGACCAACGCTTGATGCTAAAAATGGTGTTTCTGTTGCTTCCGGTCCGCCTGAAAATGTTTTAACACAAATATGTTAACCGAAACTTATAGAGTATCGTTTAATATATTAGCGCATCCATGTGTGATGCCGAACCTGAATATTTTATAGGTTCATTCGGATTTTTAGTGTTATCATATACATTTCTATAGATGAAATACGTTATATTGAAACGCAATACATTATGATTGGAGAAAATCATGGATCAAGTAATGAGAGACGCAATTATCAAAGAACTCACTCGCGTCTATTGGTTAGAATTAGAAGCAACAGTTAATTATCTGGCAATATCCGTTGACTTGGATGGTATCCGGGCTGAAGAGATTAAGAAGTCCTTGGCAGCAGATATTCAAACGGAAATTGGACACGCACAGGACCTTGCTGCCCGCATCAAGGAAATTGGAGGGCGCGTACCTGGTTCATTCGCGTTTAAACCGGAACAAGCCTCGCTCCAACCACCAGAAGAATCTACTGATGTCGTGGCAGCTATACACGGTGTTATTGAAACAGAGGATGCCGCAATTGAACAGTATAATAAGATTATCCGCTTATGTGATGGAGTAGATTACGTTACGCAAGACCTCTGTGTCAGACTCCTTGCAGACGAAGAAACGCATCGCAGGGAATTCAGAGGGTTTCTGAAGGAATATGAGTAACGGTCATTCTATTGTAGTGGCATTGAAATTAAGGACATCGGGTGTAACCGCCCGATGTCCTTTTTATATGTGGACAAATACTGAAGGTGGAAGGAAACTCACTGCCTCTCTAAAATCATCTTTTTTGCGCCAGAGATATTCAGGGTAAGCGTTTTTTCTTTCAAAGTAGCGGTGGATCGCCTGAAAGGTGTAAGGATAATGTTCTTGAATTCCTGAATATAATCTTGTTCTGCTTGTTCATTTGTTATTTGACCCTCAGTCAGTTTTTCAATAAAATCTTCCGGATCAGACGTTATTTTCACATCTGCTTCTTCTGTAATAAAAAAGAGCATCGGATTTACAACACTGTAGGCACCCGACCATACCCCTTTTATTTTCATCTTACCATCGATCAACACCACCTCTGGACCAGGCAAAATTTCTGGAAAAGCGATAATCACTTCAAGTTCAAGATTAATTATCCATGAATCATCCGCAGAAAGAACGAACCGAAATTGTTTGACTTCAACGGCTTGTCCTTCTAAATCTTCTCCCACAGGTGATTCAAAAAAGGCTCCAGGAGTCAGACCATTGATTGATACAACTTCCCAAGTGCCAAGTAAATCTTCCTTTGGCAAATCGGGTTGTGAAACAGGTTTTTCTTCGCTTGACTCATCAACATCAGGTTTTTCTTCATCGCTTCCACAGCCAATTATACCTAAAAACACTATACTAATTAGCAGAATTGAAGGCATACAACTTTTCAAGGTTACTTCCCCATAATTGAAGATAAATTAGGTTATCCCAATAAAACGAAATTTGTTCCTTTGAGTTTACATTGGTCACATTGGCATCAGCCTCTCCGAACTGGATCAAGATGATAAAAAATAGATGCAATTCAACTCAATACAGAGTATAATTATAAAGCATTTGTAATAGATATTGCTCATTGTGATGTTGGAGAGAAAGATGTTTGATCGCCAAGAGGCAACAGATAACCCGCACCTAAAACTGACCTTAATTGAAAGAATTAGGCGAAAATACGATTTAACACCATCCATCACACTAATCCTCGGACTGACAACACTATTTTTCGTCATTTTCCTTATATACCCCCTCCTCTATATTTTCAAAGAAGCATTCTGGGTTGAAAATAAATTCAACCTAACATATTTCAAACTGATGGTAACCGATCCAAACATTCGGGAATTGGTTATCAATAGTTGTAATATTGGCATAATGGTAACGTTGATGACCAGTATTTTTAGTCTTCCGTTGGCATATTTTCTCACCCGCTATCGGTATCCAGGTCGGAATCTGTTGCGTTCTGTTATTCTAATTCCGATGATAATGCCGCCATTTGTTGGTGCTATCGGCATGCTAAAGTTTTTCGGGAAATATGGCAGTATAAATATGCTTCTCGTGAAACTGAAACTGATGGATATTTCCAATACGATTGACTGGTTTGAGGGCGGTTTTTGGGGTGTCGTCTTGTTGTCAACTTTGCACCTTTACCCAATAATGTATCTAAACATCGTTGCTGCATTGTCGAATGTTGATCCGAGTTTGGAAGAAGCTGCAGAAAACCTTGGCGCATCACGGTTCCAAATATTCAGGAGAATAACACTGCCTTTAATGATGCCGGGTTATTTTGCAGGCGCGATTCTCGTCTTTATCTGGGCATTCACAGACCTTGGCACGCCGCTGATTTTTGACTACAACGAGGTTATTGCGGTTAGAATCTTCCGACAAGTAACCGAGGCGAACGTAAACCCGATGGGTTATGCGCTGGTCGTCTTAATTATCGTGCTAACAGCATTCGCTTTTTATGCCTCTAAACGATGGACAGGAAGTAAACATTATGAGATGCTTGGACGCGGACACGTAACTTCACGGGAAGTAGACGCAAAGTGGGGATTGCGATGTATAATCTACCTGTTTATCGGTGGATTGACATTTATGGCACTATTACCACATATCAGTGTAATTTTAGTATCCTTAACACCGGATGCGAGTCAATGGAACTTAAGTGTGCTACCAGAATCGTATACCTTTGCCCATTATATTGAAACATTTACACATTCTGATACACTCCCGAGCATTTTCAACAGTTTGAAATATAGTATCTTCAGCACGTTAATCGCACTGATTGTTGGTGTTGCTATTGCTTATCTCCTCACCCGTAAACGCATCCCATTCCAAAATTTGTTAGATGCGATAGCAATGTTACCTTTAGCACTGCCTGGCGTTGCGATCGCCTTCGGATACATGGGCAGTTTCTCAGACACATCACTTCTCCTACGAAATCTTCCAGAGGATTTCGTAGCTTTTATTGATCCAAGAAAAAATCCTACGTTTCTCTTAATCATTGGTTACGCAGTGCGGCGGTTGCCGTATATGTTACGTTCAATCTATGCGGGTTTCCAGCAAACCAGTATAAGCTATGAAGAAGCTTCACAAAACATGGGTGCAACGCCAGTTCGAACCCTCTATAAAATCACATTACCTTTGGTATTTGCGAATATCCTTGCTGGTGCAATTCTGGTTTTCTCCTTTTCTATGCTTGAGGTAAGTGAAAGCCTGATTTTAGCAACGCAAAATCAGTACTATCCCATTACAAAAGCGATTTGGTCGCTCTCCCAACGTGTTGGACAAGGTCCTTACATCGCAAGCGCGCTTGGGGTTGTCGGGATGTTAATCTTAATTGCATGTTTGCTCGGTGCGGGGCGTGTTCTCGGTGGAAAGTTAGGCGAAATTTTCCGCATTTAGAGATGTCGTGAGCTGGAGCTCGCTCCTACAAGAAGAGATCTTTGGTTGAAGTTGCAATTCTTTGAGGATTGAATGGCTCTGACCATTCCATCAGGGTTATTTAGTTAATACCCTCTAATCTATTATATAGGATAGGTAAAGTTTGACAAACATCCTTAACGACTCTATAATTCAATACGACTGGTGTTAAATCAACTATTGAAACATCAAAAATCTCTTGACACTCCTCTCAAAACCGCATACAATTAATTCATAAATAACACAATTATGCGGAGATTTCTCATGTCAACAATCGAAAAAGTATTTGACGCTCCTGGGCATAAACCCAACGGATTACAAGCAACAGAAGAAGGACTTTGGATTATCGACCAACATGTCAACCAAGTTCATCTTGTCTCTTATGATGGAAAAGTAAAAAAGAGACTGGAAACCGGTTCCGACAGAGGTAGCGGTATCACCCACACTGGTACAAACCTCTGGCTCGCATCTACTTACAGTTGCGAAATTTTGTCTACCGATCCCGAAAGCGGAGAAACGCTTGCTTCTTATGAGACACCTGGTGCTGGACAAACAGGCGCGCACGGCTTGGAATGGCGCGACAACAAACTGTGGGTAGCAGTACCACCCACTGCCACTATCTACCAAGTAGACGTTGAAAACGATTTTACAGTGATTCATACCATCCCTGCTCCAGCCGATAGACCACACGGCATCGCATGGGTCGGAGACGATCTCTGGTGCGTTGAAACTAATCATCGCGCAATCTATCATCTCAATCCAGAAGACGGCAGCCATCTCAACAAAATTGAGATACCCGAACCACATCCCGAACCGCACGGCATGACCTACTGGGAGGGATATTTCTGGTATTGCGATGCACATACGACCGCTGTCTGCCGAGTGGCACTATCCTAATGGAAAGTACTGGACGTCTCTTAATTATGGAAAAAAACTGCGCGGCGATGAATATGGCAATTGATGAAGCAATTCTGACCGCGCAGCAGGAAAAATCCAACCCAACGTTACGATTTTACGATTGGACAACACCAGCATTCAGTTTCGGTTATTTTCAGGATATTGCTGCAGAAGTGGACATTGAAGCGTGCCATGCAGAAGGGATTGAATTAGTCAAACGGATGACCGGCGGCGGCACCGTCGTGCATGGATGGGATTTGACCTATACACTGATCCTTCCCCGCCAAGTAGGAGAAATGGGAATTTCTGAGACCTATCAACTTTTAGGAATAAGTCTCGTCAAAGCGTTTGAGAAACTCAATATCCCAGCGGAATGTTATACTGATAAAGCAGACTCCACTCAATCATCCGAAAATATTTGCCTGACAAATCCAGCAGAAAATGATGTGATGTGCAACGGTAAGAAACTGGCAGGCGTATCGGTCCGACGCAATCGAAACGGGATACTGTTTCAGGGATACATCTCTTTAGATATGCCGCCAGACCCCATTCTCAAACGCGTTTCAAAACACTTGGAAATTCAAGAGATGTTACGCGAGAAATCTGCAGCTATAAATATGGATGGACGTTTTACAACCAGAGGTTCGCTTATCCAAGCAATCTGTGAAACATTTGAAGCGGAAATTATGTTTAATTCGGGAAAGTTATTAGAAACAGAAAAGGCACAAGCGGAAACATTGGTTAATACAAAATATGCAACAGCATCATGGAACTTTCACTAAATTTAACGTTGACAAGAATTCATATTCAATGTAAATTTCTCGCAAACTGAAGCACCGCTCATATAGGGGAAAACAATGGACCCGCTATGTTTAGAACACTGTATAACCGAATCGGAAAAACAACATTTTGAAGACAATGGCTATTTTGTCGTTGAGGATGCCGTTCCACAGGAAATAGTTGAGAAGTTGATTGTGGCTTTTGACCGTATTGGCGCAGAACATTTGGGCAAAGACAAACTCCCTGCCGATGCAAGCTACAATATACTTGACTTCGTTGGTAGAGACGACATCTTTATTGAGATGTTGGATTGGCACACAACGTTTCCAAAAGTATGGGGGATTTTGGGGTGGAATATCAAACTCTATCACTCCCATTTAATAGCACTACCCCCACTTCCACCTGAAGAACGAAACAAAGAGCGCCGTCTTGGATGGCATCAAGATAGTGGACGACTCAACATTGAGTTGGAAGGTGACCCGCGCCCGCGTGTATCTTTGAAGGTAGCATATTTTTTGACGGATACGTCGGTGCCGGGACGCGGCAACTTTTCTGTGATACCGGGCAGTCAAAAATCAAATAAGGTAAAAATGCCTGACGATGACAAGACTGACCCCGAAAACGCCACACCAGTTTTTGCAAAACCGGGAACTGCTGTGTTTTTCGACCGTAGGCTATGGCATGCAGTGGGACGTAATACATCTGACATCATGCGTAAAGTGCTTTTCTATGGATATAGTTACCGTTGGCTGCAACCGCGAGACGACATGACGGTGGAACACTATATGGAAAAATCGGACCCGATCCGTCAGCAGATTTTGGGCAAAAGCACTGGTGGAATGGGGTACACGTCTCCCGGTGACAAAGATGTTCCACTCCGCGCATGGATTCAAGAAAATCTCGGTTCAGAAGCAGTCGCACGTTAACAGAAAATGGGCGGGAACACTACTAACCCACTCTACTCAAAAAACATAAACTTTACTTACCAATCGCCTCGCCGATCACCCCATAAATGTGCCTTGACGACATCCTCATTTAGTTCCGTGCCCCACCCAGGACGCGTTGGAATTTTCATATAACCATCTACAATCTCTGGCGGCCGTGTCGTCAAATCATCTTTCCACGGCACATCATCAATATCAACTTCCATAATGCGTACATTTGGCAGCACAGCACACAAACTTGCGCTGATATAAGTGGCAAGATGGCTATAATAGTTGTGCGGTGCGACATTGAATTGGTACACATCTGCCAAATCACTAATCTTTTTAGATTGCGCAAACCCGTTCCACGGCACATCTATCATAAAAACATCTGCAGCCCGTGCTTCAAAATAAGGTAGATATTCACGCATATAATATAGATTCTCACCCGTGCATATCTTTGTTGTCGTAGAATCCTTAATTTGACGAATTGCTTCGTGGTCATACATATCAATCTCTAACCATAACAGATTGTAGGGTTCCAACATCTTCGCGATACGCATACACGCTTCTGGTTTAAAGTTGAAGTTCAGGTCAAGATTGAGACCGACATCAGGACCGATTGCATCTCTAAAAGTGCCGATAAGTGTTTCAATATGTCTCAGAAGTTCAGGCGTTACATTTCCATCGGTAGAGCCAAGTCCGCCACCAAAGCCGCTGAAATATACAGAGGCAGGGTCCCCCGGAATTACGATATTAGTTTTAAGTGCTGTGAAACCTTTTTCAACTACTTCACGCCCTAATGCTGCGATGTCCTCCATTGTTCTTAATGGCGGAACGCCTATCAGTTCAAAATTGCGCGCACGAGATGACCCACAGTGCGACCAGTAGACGTGCACATCTTCACGAGTCGGACCGCCAAAGAGTTCCACAACAGATATCCCCAAAGCCTTCGCTTTGATATCAACAAGCGCGCATTCAATACCCGCTATTGCCTTTGCTGCAATACCACCCGGACTCTGCCGTGAACCGCGAATCATGTCCCAAAATCGCATTTCATAAGGACGTGGATCGCGTCCAATCAGTAGAGGTATCAAGTCTTTAATAGTTCCCGCAACACCGTTAGGGTTTCTGCCATCGCTACATTCCCCGTACCCCGTAACACCTTCGTCAGTTTCCACCTTGACAAAAATCCAAGGTCGCCATCCACCATCCACAATAAAGGTCTCAATGTTTGTAATCTTCATAAGCTCCTCGGAATTCGTTTTCGATTAAAGGTTTACGATCTCGCCTCGCTGATCAGATTCAAGCAACGCATCACAAACACGCATTGTATTTACTGCCACTTCTGCCCATTCTGGCTCAAGGTTTTTAGACTGCACTATCGCGGAAAACCGTTCAATCATATTGACTTCCTGAATGCAAGCACCCGTTTCGTGTTTTTCATTGTCCGATCCATGTATCCAAAAACGAGCAGATTCTTCCGATGTTGGCACAGTGAAATCATCACAAACTAACGATGCCTTTGTTCCAGCGACCTCAAACCACTTTCGGAGACTTGTATCAAACCCACAATCCAAAGTTGCAATGCGATCATCGTCAAACCAGAGAATACCGGCAAGGTTGAAATCCACGCCGACTTTATAGCGCGCTGTTGCAAATACTTTTGTCGGCATCTCCTCAAATGCCCACAGAATAGCACGAACACAATAATAACCAAGATCACCAAGACTCCCACCTGCGAGTTCCGGTTTAGCCCGTATATTATCAGTTGGAATTGTATTCCAACTGAATGTAAAGGCAGCAGTGACTCGCCGAAGTTCTCCTAAATCTCCCAGTTTCTGCTTCATCATCGCTGTACGTTCATGATGCACCCACATGACCCCGTCCATCAGTTGCACGCCGTTTTGTCGGCAAGCATCTGCCATCATGGTTGCTTCATCAGAATCAGCGGCAAGTGGTTTTTCACAAAGGACGTGTTTGCCGCTTTCTGCTGCGCTGATTGTCCACTCGGCGTGCATTGAAGGGGGAAGCGGAATGTAAATGGCATCTAAGGATGAATCAGAGATGAGGGCATCGTAGTTGCCATAAGCAATTGGAACATTGTGTTTTTGTGCCCATGCAGTCGCACGTTCCTCAGTGCGACTTGCGATAGCAACCAATTCTGCATTCTCAGCGAGATTAATTGCATGGGCAACCTTCGTAGCAATATTCGCTGTGCTGAGGATTCCCCATCGGACAAGGTTTTTAGATTCTGTTTTCATAAGTTTCCGTTTAATGTGAGACTTTTTTTGCTTATCTTCTGTTTGCTATACTATACCGTATCATCGCAAAATGGTCAAGTGATAGGAATTTTGTTGCAGAGCAGAGCCATTCAATTCTCCAGTAATTTCACATTTTATCATGAATCTTTTCTTGTAGGTGCGATCTCCGAATCGCGACGAAAACATTGTGTCGGGAATCGGAGATCCCTCCTACAATATAATTAGTTGGGAGAAACTCGACAATTGAATGCCTCTGTGTTCCAGAGCAATTCAACTTGACTTACAACACGACAATGGTATAATTATAATGTTGCAAAAGAAGAAGGCATACCCTATATGCCATAAGTAAACTAATTATTTGAAACGTTTTGTGTTATCAAAGGAGTTTTATGAACATAAGAAACATCTCAACAATAACTATTGCATTCGCAATTATTACTATATTTGTAGGTTTATCTGGCTGTGAACGGATTCCGCAAATCGTTGAACCTACCCCAAGTGAAGAAATTGCTATCGGTGTTGTCTTAACCCAGACAGGAAGAAACGCTACCGCATTTGGAAAATACGTAGAACAGGCATTTGAATTGGCTCTCAATGAAATTAACGACTCACAACTCGCAGGTTTGAATCTTAAGTTTATTACTGTTGACGATCAAGGTACCGTGGAAGGCGCAATTGAGGCTTACAACAAACTAATCAAAGAAGATGGCGTTTCTGTTATCCTTGGACCCACGACCTCTTCAGCAACCAAACAGACTTTTCCTATTGCAAAAGAACATCAGATTGTCGCAATAAGTCCAACATCCGCTGCACGTGGTCTCAGTGCTATCAGTGATTTTACTTTTCGAGTCGCACTTACCACAGATGTATTAGTGCCTAACGGTGTTGAAGCAACGCACGCGAAACTTGGTTATCAAACTGCGGCTACGTTGTATGATGAAACCGATGATTTTTCTATTGACGGAGACAAAGCAGTACAAGAAGAGCTTAAAGCAAAGGCAGTTAAAATTCTTGACACTGTGACATTTCGAGGTGGTGAAACAGATGATTTTACGGAGCAGTTAACGCGGATAAAAGCGTTAAATCCTGATGCTATCTTTGTCTCATCTTTACCGGGAGAAAAACCTGAAATTCTTCGCAAGGGTCACGAACTTGGTATATCCGCGCCATTTATCATTCGGACGTTAACCGACGCTGATGTTGAAGCCGCGGGCGAAGCAGCTGAAGGCGCAATCACGTTTGTAGGCTGGGGTTCTGCAGTTGATACACCGGGTAATCAAGCCTTTATAGAGAATTATACAGCAACATACAGTATAGCACCGAATAACTTTGCTGCCCGCTCTTATGCCACACTTTATATTTTGGCAAAGGCGATTGCAAACGCAAAATCCCATAATGCAGCAGATATTCGAGATGCCCTCGCTAATATCAGTGATTTTGACACTATTTTAGGCAAGTTTTCATTTGATGAAAATGGGGATGCAATTTATGAACCGAAAATCTTGATTGTCAAGAATGGCAAATTAGAACTTTTTTAGTAATCCTTAGTTCTGTAGGCGTGTTTTTTCCGGGCACGCCTACCCAAACCGCTCCAATCGATAGGGTGCAAACCAATCTACCCGCGCACCGTCAACAATTTCTATCGTTGCCATCTCACCCACCAAAGGTGCTAAGGTTACACCGCTGTGCATCAACGCTATATATAGGTTCGGTACTGCTTCGGTAAATCCGAGTATTGGAAATCCATCAAGCGGCATAGGACGATAACCCACAGGAGTCGGAATTGCTTCTGCATCTGCTATCGTTGGAAGATAAGCTTTGGCTTGAGCAAGGAGTGCATCCGCATGTTCTTGTGAATCGTCACGGTTAATTCCTTCTTGTGTTCCTTGCCCTATTCTGAGAGTCCCGTCAGTCAGTTGTCGCAGATGCAGGTGTTGATAATTATCGCCCACCGGTGGTGTGTGAATGACTGCAACACTTTTTAAAACAGGCGCACACGGTGTTGTCTGAATAACAATACCTGGACTTTTCTGTTGCGGAATGTGGATGTCAAGTAAGGAAGCCAATTCAGTCGTTTGAACACCGCTTGCTAAAATAACGATATCGCATGGATATTCAGCATCAGATGTTTTAACAGCAGCAACTTTCCCGTTGTGAGTGACAAAATCTGTGACACTGGTTTTTGAATGTACAATTGCGCCTGATTTTTGTGCGCGTTCAAGACATACAGAAATAAATTTATCAGTCTCTACGTGGGTGTCTGCTTCAGAATGCGATGCAGCCGTCACGCGACTTGGATGTAGGCCGGGTTCTAATGTTAACATTTCATCACGTGAAATGAGCCTGCACGGATATCCCCACGTTTGGAGCTGCCGCATACGTCGTTCCAACTGCACCGCACAGTCAGGATTGTCCTCCCATCGCATCTCACCACCATAGTGAATGCCAATATCCGCATCAAGCTCATGTGCTAACCGATACCACATATCTAATGAACGCCGATTGAGTGTATGGTAATCACGCGGATCTTTCCCAAAAGCATTTACCCATGCGAAGGAGTGCCCCGATGCACCAGCACCAGGAATATCGCGTTCAAGAACAGTTATAGCATTTTGAGTTCGGCGTGAAAGATGGTAGGCTAAACAAGCACCAATAACACCAGCACCGACAATGACAATTTTCGTGGTTTTTGCTGATGTCATAAGCAACTTTTACAGGTTGTTCAAAGAAGAATTTGCTGATTTAGGCCAATTGGATATTGTTATCAAGGTAAGCAAGTCGTTGCCCAGGGTTATTCAGTTTTAAGAATTATCGGTTAATAGATTTTACCGAGAGTTTATATTGTAGGTCGGGTTGAGTTTACGAAACCCATAAATCAACGGTATGAATGCCATCAGGCATTCCCCGGGTGTCAACTTAAGAAGACATCTACGTTTTGACGAGTGCTTCTCAACCCTTATAGTGATTGAAACTGTCCCATATTTAGTCCCGTAGGGACGCTATGTTTATAGAAATATGTTACCCACCGCCTCTTGAGTTCCGTAGGAACGACATATCTGACTGGTGGACTGAGGCGACAACATACCGCCCCTACGGGGCTCAAGAGAGGGATTATCCGTTTTCTATAAACATACCGCCCCTACGGGGCTCAAGAGGGTTTTCCATGTTTGAAAATTGCTTAAGTTGACACCTATGGGTTGAGTTTACGAAACCCGACATGATCGCACTGTAACACTAAGATTGTCGGGTATCGCTTCGCTCTACCCGACCTACAATGCGACTATAAATATTAACGTTTGGAATAAAATGCGCAGAAAAACCGAAAACTGAATAACCCTGGTCGTTGCCTTCATGAAAAGATAAACTATCGATGTGCCACAACAATAAATCCTGTCAAGCCAACAAGCAGTAATTGAAAACCTGTTTGATAAAACAGCATCAAGAATGGTTGGCAAAGAGAAACTAAACCGAGAGCAATTAGTCCAATGGAAATACGTTCACACATTACCTTCTGTGAATAGACAATTGAGAAAACTATAATCCCCGGCAGCAGTAAGTATAGTGCAGTGCCGCCAAGTGATGGAAAGACGGGTTGATAGAGAAAAAAGATACCGATACAAGTACAAATTCCAGATACAACCGTTGCAACCCGTGTAGCGGTGGTTGTCATGCCAAATGAAATTGCACTTGCAAACAAGAGGTGAAACGCTGAACCGCGCAAAATTGAAGGGACAGGAAAATATAGAAAGCCGAGTCCCATTACCAAGCCGATACCAGATATTATGGCAATTCGTCGTTTATTTTCAAAGGCAATTCCAGCAAGAATTGCTGCGATGCTGAGCAGTATGAATGAGATACCCTTTATCAGTATATTACTTTGAACCACACGATCCGGCATCCATGATACGTTTTCCGGTTCTACATAAAGAAAAATAAAACTAATTAGAAAAAAAATGATAGCAATTAACTGATTTCGTTTCTGTTTTCTCATAAATCTTAATAACAAATCAGCATAACAAGTTGTGTGTTCAATTACCAAGTTTGAATAATCGGTCTTTCCACGTTTTCGCTTTCTCTTCTTGAAAGTTGTTAATTTGTACCCGCAAATCAGCCCTTTCCTCTTGAAGCAATTTTACTTTTTCTCGAAGTTCAGCTACTTCCTTTTCCAATTTTTCGTTATTTTCATTAAGATAGGCAATGTGGACGACTTGGCAGATAAGGTTTTCAATTATTTCATTTGTAGGGATATTGTAACTAAGTTGTGTTATCAACGGTGCTAAACCATCAATCCTTAACTGTAGAACCGCCTTCGGTTCTGTATTCTCTTCTTCTGAAGGTGCAGAAACAGTACGTAGAAAGGGTTCAATCTCTGGGTGTTTCCGATTCAATGTCTGTTTTATAATTTCCTCGTCAACACCAATTACTTCAGCAACATCTGATGGATTCAAATAGAGTTCCATTTTAGATTTCCCAACCTCTTGCAACTTTTTCCGCCATTGAGGTTTCTCATATTATTTGTATAGATAATATCAAACCTTGTTATGATTTTAGTCTGTAACTTCCGTTTTTAGGACACGGAGCATGTGCCGTGCGTAACTCACTGCTGAGATTCCAACAAATACAAGAGCAAAGCAAAGTGCAAAAAAATCAATCCACACCGGAAACAACTTTGGTTGTATCGGACGAATCAGGTAAAGTATCACTGCGATCGACAAAGTGAAACTTGTGCATTTGCCCCACCAATTTGAACGAGTAATCATCTTTGCCTTATAAGCAAGATACACGTTACCCAAGACAATTGCGACATCTCGGAAAATCACAGCAGCGAATGCCCATTTTAAAAAAGTAGAATTTGTTGATAAGACAAGCGCAAAAATTCCCGCACCAATAGCAACCTTGTCAGCAATGGGGTCAAGTATATAACCAAGTTCCGAGTGTTGATTTAGCACACGCGCAAAGAATCCATCCAACAGATCCGAAACAATCGCCACACCTCCTATTACAACAGCGAGTGGATAATTTCCCTTGTAAATTATCCAAAAGAGGAGGGGGGCAATCAGCAGCCTGAACGCTGAAATCAGATTGCTGATATATAAGAAATCTCTCCCTGAAATATTGATCGTCCGAGTTTCAGTGAATTGGTGAATAGGAGCCTTGAACGCCATGGATCTCTCTGACCTACCGGTGTCTACACACCAATGTAAACACTAACAAAAGTCGTGTCCTATTAATCATATTCAATTATTTCGTGCTGCCAATTGGAAAACTATTTGTTGATTCTGAATTTTCAGAATTTCATTTTCACGTTTGAGGAGTTCATCAAATGAGGCAATTTCCAAAAGTTCCTGTTTTTCATTGAGGGGAATGCGCAGACGTGTCCCAATTTGATATGCTAATTGCTGCGGATGCTCTGGATTTTCATCTGGTGCTTGCCAGCTGAATATCAAGTAACTCGACAAAGTTTCATATTCAATGTAGAGTTCACGTGTTTTAGCAGCAATCTCTTCGAGACTGGTATCAGGTTCAGTGTCTAACGTATCTAACATTCGCACTCGCCCGACTAAATATGGGAGTTCATCCTTAACTTCCAATATCTCAAAGCGAGAGTGTCCAGATGTCATGATATTCATACGTCCATCTGGCAACCGATTAACTTCAACCAAATCAACCGCAGTACCAATTTTACAAGGTTTCGCTGCTTCCCCGACCTCCTCACCTTCTTCAATCATTACAATCCCAAAAGATGATTCGTTTCTGATACAAAACTTCACCATTTCACGATACCGTTGTTCAAAAATGTGTAACGGGAGCAAACCACCAGGGAACAGCACAACATTCAACGGAAAAAGCGGAAGCTCTTTTTCTTCTACGTGATTCGGGTCCGTTTGCATACGAAACTCCTTAATTTATTTAGCTAATACCATTCTTAAATGATTATGTAGCATTCTTTCGTAGGTCGGGTAGAGCAAAGCGAAACCCGACAAATGCCAAAAAGCGCATTTGGCGTTGATTTGGACACGTATGATTATAGATAGGGTTTTCATGTCGGGTGTCGCAAGCTCTACCCGACCTACAGTTTATTATGGAAATTTGTCAATTAGAATGGTATAAAATAAAACACCAAATTTCTTCTGTTCCTCAAGTTGTCACCTTACAATGTCCTTAGTCTTGCTTGGACATTTTTATTGTTCCCCAGGTGAGTGTCAATTTTCCGGCAGGCTCAATAGCAAGTCCTACCGCGTCACGGTTCTTTTCAATCTCCGCTTGACTTAGACCGCGGTTATAGAGGCGAAGTTCATCAAGAAGTCCGCTGAAAGCAAGCCCACCGACTTTTCTGGCACCCATCCAAAAATTCTCGCCATTGTGTTTAAGGTCGCCTTCAAATTTTTTCTTACTATCCATCTCACCATTGACATAAATAATGGCTTCGGAACCGTCGTAAACACCAGCAACATGATGCCATTCATTTAGGGCAAGCTGCGCCACACTGTGAAAGGGCCACGTTTCTTTAGCACCGTTCCAGATATTAAAGTCAAGTCGGCTTTGGTCCGACCACGCAATCACATAAGTATTACTTCCTGATCTTGATATACCCGTGATAATTGCCCAACCTGCTTTTTCAGGATTTATCCACATCTCCAATGTAATCTGATCACCAATGGCGGTTAAATCCTTACCTGCTCCACAATCAACATGTCCTCCACTAAACTTGAGAGCCTCACCAACTTTACCGTCAACGACCTCAACACTCCCGCTGATCGTTCCATTGTTAGCACCAAAAATATCTTTAACCGTTTTATCTATGACCGAAGTCTTATTAAAGGACCAATAACTCACCAACCCGTCGGTAATTGCCTCGCGAGTTAACGCTATGTTAGTTGACATTAAAACAGTTGCTATAATGGTTAGAACAAATATTTGTTTCGGAGTTCTGTTAATCATTTGATCCTCCGTTTTGGAATATTGAATGCCATTCGATAAGATTAAGTTTCCTAATTTACCAAGCTGCCGCCTATTCCAGAAAAACCGAGTTTTCAGTCTCCATTTCACATATATTGAACAAATTGGTTGCGTTTTTCCTAAACCGTATTATTCGTATGTTTTGGTTTTCAATAGGTCAAATCATAATATTTGAGCGATATATACTTTGAGGATGTCTAATTATTTTTACACAAAAAACTAAATTTGTCAAGGTATATTTCAATTTATGCCAGAGACATTCAATTCTCCAATAATTTCACATTTTATTATAAGTTTTTTCTTGTAGGAGCGATCTCCGAATCGCGACGAAAACATTGGTGTCGGGAATCGGAGTTCCCTCCTACAATATAATTAATTGGGAGAAACTCGACAATTGAATGCCTCTGAAATTATGTATCGATTCAATTTGAGAAAATAATGCCAAAGTGATAAAATACACGGTAAAAATCAGGTAATTATCAAACAGATCTTCCAACACTAAATATTCTGGAGTAAACACAAACCAACATGAGCAAAATTGCACACGTAGAGGTTTACCCCACTGCAGTCGGAATGAAAGACGTTTTTACTATCGGGACAGGTTTCGTTGGTGATACTGATGCAGCAGGACACCATATCTTTGTCAAGATTACAACAGATGACGGTTATATCGGCTGGGGAGAACAACGTGCTCTTCCCTCATGGAGTTATGAGACAACAGAGTCAATTACATCCACGATAAAATACCATATCACGCCTTTACTTCTTGGACAAAATCCGCTGCATTTGAATGGAATCCATAACGCCATCTATCAGACATTAAAACCTGCTGTCAGCAATGGACACCCTTTCGCTAAAGCTGCTGTTGACATCGCACTGCATGACTTGTGCGGACAAATCCTAAATGTACCCTTGCATATCCTTTTTGGAGGGAAACAACACAACACACTACCACTAAGTTATGCTCTGAGTATAGATACGCCAGAGATAATGGCGTTAAAAGCAAAAGCACTATCTCCCTGCTCTTGTTTTAAAGTGAAAGTTGAAGGGATGCCAGCAGTAGATGAAGAACGAATACGCGCAATTCACGAAGCTGCACCTAATGCCAAACTTTGGATTGATGCAAATCAATCTTACACACCATCTAACGCCTTGGAGCTGCTGAAACGTGTGCAGGATATCAATGAAATTTACTGTATGGAACAGCCGGTTGCAAGTCAAGACTGGTTCGGAATGAAACGGGTGCGGGAGGCAGCGTCAATCCCCATTGCCATTGATGAAGGTTGTTTTACATATTTTGATCTTGGCAAAATTGCACGCCTTGAATGTGCGGATGCAGTTGTTTTGAAGGTGTGCAAATCTGGCGGTCTAACCGAATGTCTCAAAAGTGTCTATGTCGCAGAAGCTAATGCTATAGAACTTCTTGGCAGCGGTCTTACAGAAGCAGGTGTAGGTTTTATCGCAAGTATTCATCTTTTCTCAACTATGGATCTTGTGCTGCCTGCTGAACTGAACGCCCCTGTATTTTTAGAAACTATGGCGATAAGCGGTGTTGAAATTAATGATCATGTCGTCACTGTGCCAGATGGCCCCGGTCTTGGCATAACACCCGATGAAGATTACATCAAAGCGCATCCATTGACAATCGATTCCGCGATGCGATGACAATTTCTACCCCAATAGCGATCATTATTACCACAGCACAAATCAGATATGGGCTTTGAGGTCCCAATTTTGAATCCGCTGCGATACCACCTAAAAATGGACCTAATAGACTACCCGTCCCTAAGATTGCTTCATGCCAACCGCTCTTGTTTCCTTTGTCTATCTGCCGATCCAAACCGTAGTAGAGACTACCAAAATAAGAAAATGCTGCAGCTACACCGATAACCGCAAACGCACATATCCACAATGCCGTGTGTTGGACTCGCCAAATTACCACGAAACTTAAAATTGCCAATCCCTGAACTATTAACAATGGACTCAAGCGATAGTGCCAACGAGTAGAAAAACCTGTACCGAGAAAAAGAAATGTTAGTGTCTGCACACCACCGAGTATAAGCATCAAGTTTCCGAATGTTGTCGGGAGCATTCCCATTTCCTTTGTAAGTTTCGGTGCAAGACTCCGCAACACGCCGAGCGTAAACCACGAGGCGAAATTGGCACACCGTGCTACATTGAGATAAAGACTACGTACCACTGGCAGTGGAAATAGTGTTTGTATCGGTTCAGTTTGCTCCTTTGTTGTTTGGAGGGTCGAATTGGATTTAGAAAAGAAAATAATAACAAATGTAAGTAAACCAACAGCACCTGCAAGATAAAAAAGTTTGAACGGATTTGCATCTTGATACAAATAGCCTGATACTGCTGGTCCTAAAGTTATTCCAATACTCCAGAACAGATTAAAAAGCATAACCCGTTGAAGTAATTTACCTTCACCTTCACGCTCAGCGAGCCAAGCTTCGTAAGCAGGCCAAAAAAGTGACAGACCGATGCCTATCCAAGGAAAAATTAGCAGAAGATGGATTTTTTTATGACAGAAGGGGAGTCCAATACTTACAGTTCCGAGTAAAAGACAACCTGCGTATAGCATCCGCCGACGTTCAACGCGATCAGATAACTTCCCAAATGGAATCGCAAGGAACGCGTAAAAGCCTATTGCAATAGCCACCAGCAAACCAAGAAAACTTGAAGAAAATTTCAGATAACTGCTATAAAAAGAGGAATTGGTTAAGACGCTGCTAAAAGCGAAATCAATTAACAGCGCGGGGAAATAGACGATGAAAAGTTGAAAGGGTTTTAAGCGCATTTATCGCTTTATTTCTTAGTGGTAAAGACAACAGAATTGATTTGTAATGCTAACATAATTAGCATATTGTATTTTACTTCGACTCCACAATCATTGCATCAACAGTGTGATAGCCCAATACTTCTACCGGTTCGACCTGAATACCAATCTCATCTTGCGTGACACCGCTGTTTGTTGTTGCTCTCGCGTAAATTTCCACAGGTCCCTTTTTCTTCGGTACTTGCCATTTCCACTTCCAAAGCACCCATGCAAGTGGTGTATCCTTCGCCCAGATTTCCGCTTCTTTCCAAGTCTCCCCGTAATCAATACTCACTTCTACCTTTTTGATTCCGCCATGGTGCCCCGCATCAAAAGCCGCTCCACTTACGATATAAGTAGAACCTGTGATAATCTCTTCCTCTGTACCGGGAGTTCCAATGACAGTTGCAAGTTTCACATTCGCAACAGGATCCCATCCTTGTTTTTCCCAATAACTTTCGTGTTCTTTTGCTAATTGAATACTAACTATCCATTTCGGATTTTTAGTGCCATAATGACCGGGATTGAGCAAACGGACAGGGAATCCGTGATCTGTAGGAAGGGATTCACCATTCATCTCATAAGCAAGAATCGTATCCTCATGCATAGCATCGTCTAATGGTATTGCAGTATGATAACCATCTGCACACTGAAATACAACTACTTTTGCTTCATCCTTAACACCAACTTTCTGAAGCAGGTCGCGCAAACGGGCGCCCTTCCACATTGCATTCCCCATCTGCTCAGTGCCAATCGGATCACCAATGCACTTCAACGTGCGCATTGTTTCAACCAATTCCATTGCCTTAATATCTTCAAGTCGGAGCGGGGCAATACGATTTTCAACCAATCCAGATATGCCTAAACGCCAATTGGCTGCATCAAGGACGACAGGTTCTTTTATCTGAAGAATATAAAAATCTTCATTAGGTGTTATCAATGTACGTGGCTTCAATACAGGCACATCATCTGCTTGTGCCTCCAATTGCAGCGGCAAAACCATTCCTGCAGCACTGATGACACTCAATTTAATGAAAGTCCTTCGTTTCATTATATATCCTTGCTTTGCGAATCTGGCTTTGTTTTATTACTTCGCATCCGCATTGTAATTTTGGTTACACCTCTTATCATGATGGCTGTACCGAAGGTGAGAAATAGAGGAAGTCCCCAATCCCAATGATAGAAATAGTACGCAATAAATAAGACTACCATTAAGACAATTAATATGTTCAAAAGTGCTTTGTTTTCGTACCATTTCTGCATCTGTTCGCGGTTTTATTCTTCCTGAAAGTGTAAGGTTGAAGCCTTACGTTAGGCAATAACTGTAAGTACTTCAAAATCCTATTGTGCACAACAATTTCATACTGTAAAACTTTGGCTTTCACAGTTGTTCCAATAGTAAAATAATACCATATATACACTTGAAATTCAACCCGAATTTTAGAGGAAAAAATAATTGTGTTCCATTTGAAGAAGTGCTATGCTATATGCATAACACATCAATTCTTTTTTACTTTTAAGAAAGGACCGGAACCTACATGGCAAAAAAACCAAATATCATTTTTTTGATGACAGATCAGCAGCGTTTCGACACGGTAGGAGCACTCGGAAATCCAGTAATCCAAACACCCGCACTTGACCGAATTGTTCGCGAAGGAACAAGTTTTACTTCAGCATACTGTCCGTCTCCTGTCTGCGTGGCATCTCGTTGTAGTTTCCTGCTTGGACAGTGGCCGCATGAAACGGGCTGCACAACCAATTCCGCAATGCCGCAGGAGCGTCCGTCAGTGATGGAGTTGTTGAATGAGGTAGGGTATCAGACACACGGTATCGGAAAGATGCACTTTACGCCTCAAGGACGCAAAATGTGGGGATTTGAAACAAGGGATTTCTCTGAGGAGGGTGCCGGTCCTGATGATTTCACTGAATTTCTCCATGAGAACGGCTATGATCATATTATTGCACCACACGGTGAACGTAGCGAATACTACTACATCCCACAACCATCGCAACTTCCTGCCCGGCTACACCATACGCAGTGGGTAGGAGACAAGACTCTTCAATTCCTTTCTCAACGCGATACGAACAGACCCTTTTTGTGTTGGAGCAGTTTTATCAAGCCGCATCCACCATTTGAATCACCTGTGCCATGGAATAGACTCTACCGAACAGTCGAAATGCCATTGCCGTTCCTACCACCAGATTATGAGCAGTTGCACACGCATTGGAACAGACATCAAAATCGCTATAAATACCGGGATCAGGGCAGAGATATGAATCTTCTTAGGACGATGTGCGCCGCCTACTATGCCGCTATTTCTTTCATTGACTATCAAGTCGGGCGAATCCTTGATTACCTTGAATCGGAAGGTGAACTTAACAATACCTTAATACTTTACACTTCAGACCATGGAGAATTACTTGGCGACTATGACTGCTATGGCAAACGCTCATTCCTTGATGCAGCTGCCCGTATACCGTTACTTGTCCGCTATCCCAAACGTTTTGAGGCAAACGTGCAATGCGATACGCCAACGAGTCTTGTTGACGTGCTGCCAACAAGTTTGGGCGCAGCAGGTTTAGCACCACACAATGAACATAGTGGTGTTGACTTGGCGGATGTTGCCACTGGCAATACAGAGCGAGATGCTATCATCGGACAATTGTCAGGTGAAAACAGAGGTCTGTATATGCTTTTGACAGATGAATACAAATACATCTATTCTGCTGCCGATCAAAAGGAATGGCTTTTCAGACGTTTATCAGGCAGGCTTGATGAACGAAATCTTGCCGGTAATCCAGGTTATGGACGAACGCTCAGAGATTATCGGGAACGTTTGATAAACTGGTTCCAAGAGGACAGTTATGACGTTCCACTTGACGGTAACAGATGGCGCGAATTCCCGCCACCAGTTGAACCTGATAATCCGGATGCGGACCAACTGTTTCAAGATGGACGTTCATCAAGTGATCAACTTCCTCCAGGGTATTCACCGCATATTGACCCAATTAGAAGGCGTTCTTGACATTCTTCCAGACTTATATCACCATCGAAAAGACAGTTCGAGATGTTTGAAATTTTTTGGACATCTCTACTTCAAATTTTGAATCATGTTGATCCGTCACTCAACTAAAAAGGTTTTCTCAAAAGTTGCATGGCACGCATATAATATCCACCGTAAAGGTCCTTTTTACCGTTCCAAGCTGTCTAAAACAACAAAATTGTTCAATGCGCCACGCGAAACAATTTTGCAGTTTCAACGAGAACGTCTAAAGCAACTCATTCAGCATGCTGTCCAAACTACACCATACTACCGCGATCTTTTCAAAGATTTTGGATTGAAGCAAAACGACCTATTCCAACAAATTAATGCTGATTCTATTGACATTTCACAAATTCTACCGCTTGAAAAACAGACTGTCCGAAAACAATTGGAAAATCTTTGTTCTGAATTATTCCCAACATATCAGCGAATTGAGAATGCTACAGGCGGATCTACAGGCACACCGCTGAAGTTTTATCAGGATAGGTCTTATTGGAATCAACGGAATCTTAGCGTCTATTACTTTGATCGATGGGCAGGATGGGATTTTGGAGAACCGCAACTGATCATTTGGGGAGCACTTGCGGATGTTAATGGTGATAACAATTGGAAACAGAATCTAAACCGTTATTGGCGAAATCAGCACTGGCTAAACGGATTCCATCTCACAGATTCAGCGATGCACGCTACATTCAAGATGATGCAACGACAGCAACCTAAGACAATTCTCGCTTACCCTTCATCGTTATACCAATTTGCCGAATTTATCTCAGAGAACAAATTGACACCACAATGGGACCTTAAAGGGATAATCTCATCTGCGGAAATGCTACATCCACATTACCGTTCACTTGCCGAAAAAGTATTTGAAACGAAGATTTACAACCGATACGGCGGACGGGAGGTCGGATTAATCGCTATGGAATGTTCAAAAGGACGTATGCATATTAACTGCCGAGACATTTTCCTTGAGGTGGACAGCCCTGACCCCTATACTACACCGGGCGACCTGCTCGTTACACAACTGAACAACTACACAATGCCGTTTATCCGTTATCGGATCGGTGATATTGGTCGCCTTTCAGATGAGATGTGTCCATGCCCATGCGGCAACCAATTGCCTATTTTAGGCGAACTTCTCGGGCGCAGCACCGCAACCTTCCGATCAAAAACAAAGACATTGATACATGGAGGCTATTTCACACAACAGTTCTATAACCTCGCTGGTGTCACGCAATTTCAATTAATTCAGGAGACGCTTGAAAAGTGTATTTTGAAACTCGTTGTTAACGAGGAATGGACAAAAGAAACAAGTAACCATCTCGTCCAGAAAATACAGGGTGTTCTGGGAGCAGAAGTTTCCGTAAAAATAGAATTTGTGGACGAGATTCCACTGCCAAAGTCAGGGAAAAGGGAATTCACGATTTCAAAGGTTACATAGATCGTATAATGGTGCAACCCGTTTTGTCCCACTCGGCAGATACCCCAAAATAAGCCCATCAACAGGCAGATTCTTATCTGCGACAACGCCAGTGCTTCGTTCAGCAGTCATACCTTTTGAGAGTAAAAGATAAAAAGAGTCTTTATACCATTCGGGTGTTGTGAAGAAATTGCCTTGTCCTTTTGATATAACAAGGTCCGTGTCTAACAATGCATTAATAAATTCGGGCGTAGCATTATAGAGATTAGTCCCAATCGTCTTTGCTCCTGACGACATAAGTGTGACAACCCCATCTTGCATTGCGCGTTGAATTCCCTGAAATTGTGGATAGCTTGTAATCTCATGCAAATCTGCTAATGTAACATCGTTACTTGCGTTGTCCGCTTTTCCTACAATACATATTTGATGTCCACATTGAATAAGGTCCTGAATTAAGGCAATATCAAAGATGATTTCACCATCGTTATCAGCAAGCCACAGAATACGCTGTGGAGAAGCATCAATGACTTTTTTCTGAAACAGTTCATAGCAATCAATGGCAAAAGGCGTTTCAACTGCTGCACGTAGTGCCTCAGAAAAATAGTTAGGATTAGCATTTACCTTTTGGACGACTCGCGCACTGCTATAGTCAATAACATTCCCTGCCGCAACAAGTTTTAACCTTGTCAACCAATTATCGTTCCAAAATTCCGGGAGAAGTTCAAGTGCTGTCTGCCGTGCCTTTAGTTTATCGTGATGATATGGATTCGGATTGCCTGTATAAAGTTTCACCATCTCAAAAATTGTTCCCCATACTTCTTCAGGCGTAAGGGATTCAATCAGATAATCTCCATTCGCACGCCGCATGTCCAAGAGCATATCTACTGCATTGCACACAACTTGTTGCAATTGCGTATTGCGGGTCGCACGAGGAATCAACTCCGTAGCACTATGTGAACTAACATGTTTCCGAAGGTTACCCCAATCCGGCAAATCTTTCTTCTCGCCAAAAGTAAAAACACCCGGTCTATAATCTGCAGGAACAATTTGATTGAAAAGTGAACTCGGCACACCCGGCGGGGATTCTGTAAGCGGAACACCTAATGTTTGATTTTTTAGTCGAATATCGGATGGGATTACTGTTGCATGTGCTTGAATATCTGAAAACTGAACGTTACTCTCTACTGTAACAGTGTCAAAAGTGCAGTTTCTTATTCTACTTATAGTCGCAAGTCCACGAACTGGCTCTGCTAAAGTTGTAGGCAACTGATTTGCTTCAAACGTAGTATCTTTCGCAGTAACATTCTGCAACCCAACTGAATCCCCTACGCTTGTAGCACCGCGCAGTGTAACATTTTCAAGTCGACAATAATCACCTATCTTAACACCTTTATCTATATGTATTCTACCAAGAAGATAACACGCAACGCCAATTTCAATATCTTCACTGCCTAATGTAATTTGCGCTGATGGATCAACACGAACACCTTTCCGCGTAAGGAATTCTCTGGTCTGTTTAAACATTGCATCTTCACCTGAAAGGACATTTGACCAACGATTGACCCCTGACAACACATCACCACGATAGATAAAAGCGTTTGTTTTCAATCCATCTTCATAACAGAGGCGAATCAGATCAACGTGATGAAGCTCACCGTTTCGGTTTGTGTGCGGTTGCAACCGATCTATCCGTTCCAACAACGCACTTTTTCGTATAATTGTGATACCTGTATTAGTATATGCCTCCCCACGCTCCAAACGTTGCCACATCTCTGCTTTTTCAAGCTCTGTCATATCGTACCACTCTTTTGTTCCGATGAATTTGCCATCGCCATCAAAAAAGAGTCCGCCTTTATCCACAACTGTTTCCGGTATCTTCCCACATAACGTAACATCCGCATCGGAGAGAAAATGAGATAATAACGTTTGCGCAAAAATGGCATTCTCTAAAAAAGGTTCATCTCCGAATGCTATGCCGATCCATTCCGCGTCAGAATCACGCAGTATAGGCAGTGCCGCTTGCAATGCACCACCTGTGCCGTTCATCTCTTCTTGGATACAAGTGATAGCATTAGCACTTAACCGCTGCTCAGAGGATCCACTTTTTTCAATACGATTTGCCATCTGTGGATTGATAACAACAATATGTGGACGGTTACTCGGCAGAAAACGACATGAACGTTGCAGCATGTTCTGCTCACCGAACATAATGTCCAATGTTTTGCTAAATCGTCCGGTGGGATCAATACGTGTGCCTTTGCCAGCAGCAAGCACTACCCATTGCGGTGAAAGATAGTTTTCAAGGGAGTCTGTAGGGAGTGAAGTAAAGAGGGTTTGTAGGGAATCGGGGTTGAAATCCATTCCCGCAGAGACATCTTCAAGTTCGCAACCGAGAATGTTTTCAAGGATACCCGTCACATTTTCTGGTAAGCGCACTTCGGAAACATGTGCGTCGCTTTTCATCTAAACACTATCTCCATTCTGTGAGAACATAAAAAGGTATTAATATGTCATTGAATTTCCAATTATCTTAACCTAAGTTGCTACCTATGTAGCACAATCTGTTAGATTGTGCCTATGAATACGCAAACTGACAGTTTGCGCTACGATATTCCACGAATAATGACCCGTTCTCAGTTAAACATGGCATCTGCAGGTCTAAAATCTTGTAGGTAGCAACTTGGGTTATATTAGTATCAGAGGCGATATAAACTACAATGCCTAAAAAACGCAGCGTAACGCGCCCATGAGTTCATCAAGTGCAGCAATGTCTGTCAAAACACAAACACCCTCATCTTTATGATCTTCATCGAAAAAGGCATTGTAGACGACAAGCCCATCACCACAAAGTTCCAGCGTCGCTGTCCCCTCTTCTTGATACCAACTTAAACAAAGGCTACCGTGTTTTGTCCGATTGATGTTTGTTGGCATCGGAACATTTGAATTGTAGAGGAATTCAAGCAAAAAGAGAGCGTCATTGTATGCTGTCACTGAGATAGCATCGACTTCGCTATCCGGTGTATAGGTTTCCTCAGTCTTTTCATAAAGTTCCGCCAATTCGTGCTTGATACTATATCGGAACGTCCCCTCATCAACTCGCGGCGTATCAAAATGTGATTGCATAATTTCTCCAACCTATTTCGTTAGGGCGCACTAAACCTATCAGATGAAGACACCACTTTTCTACTTAGAAAATATAGACCGATTAATCACGTTTTTGCTTAAGGTTTGCCCAAGTCGTTGCTAACTTTTCAGTCGGTTCAACAGGAAGAGCACCTGACGCTAAATCCATAATCTCTTTCTCCTCTAATATCCTGTCGTAGAGACGAAATTCATCAATGAGTCCGGGCCATGAAGTGCCATTATTATCCTTTGCCCCTTTACCTATGATTAATTTAGTAGCACCAGAGATTTTTCCTTCTTTTCCACCATCATTGTGTGTAGGGTTATCATCAAGCTCACCATCAATATAAAGGGCAAGTTGTTCACCACTGCGCCATGCAAATACGAGATGTTGCCATTCAGTCGTTTGCACATCACTCTTACCCTCATACGCTTGACCACCACCCGTTGTGGTAATGGCACCTTTGACAAGATTTGTTCCACCTTTTGTTGACCAACTTGCGGCATCGTACCGTAAACCGAAAACATTATCCCCTCCAGCAGGATCTATAGCAAAGACAATACCTCTGTCATGTCCAGCTGAATCAGATTTTACCCAAACGGAAATAGTAAAAGCCTCAAGTCCATTGATATAATCTGCACCGTTTTCGTCTACTGCAGAACTATCACCGCCATCAAATTTGATGGCACCGCCAATTTTACCTTCTTTGGGAGCCCAAGCGGCGTTACCCATAAGTTCCGCATCGTTGTTGTTTTTACTATCATCGGATGCTGTTTTCCCAGCTGCTTCATCAAATGGATAATAGACAATTAACCCATTTTGCAAACTTGCGACTGCAATTGAACTGAAAAGTACAGCAATGATAAGAGCGAAAAATGTTAGTGTAAGTTGATTACGCATTGTAAATTCCTCCTTAGGTTTCAGTCGTATAGGTAGTGGAGACATTACTGGATTATCAGAATACAATTCTGCCTAAAATGCCTCCGAAATTTTAGCCGTTTATCAATATTCCTCCTATATTTTAATTAAACATTAAACTTTGACATCTCAATTGGTCAGATAAAGTCTCAGCGTTCCTACACAATGATTTATCCTATAATTTGGATGTTTATTTGTCTAACTTTGTGTGGACGAGTATTGTAACTCGCCCACAATTACACATTCTAACCGATCATTAAACGTTACACACATCATAAGCGTGCTGCATCGCATCAAACGCATCACCTTTAGGACTAAACTCGTGTCCAACATACAGGTCATAGCCTGTATTAGCAATAGCACGCATTACAGCAGGATAGTAGATTTCTTGTTCGTCATCAAGATCGCGACGCCCAGGATTACCCGCTGTATGGAAGTGCCCAATATATTCAATATAATCCGTGATGTTGCGGATGAGGTCGCCTTCCATAATCTGCATGTGGTAGATGTCGTGGAGCAATTGTGCCCGCGGCGAACCGACACCCTTACATACCTCAACACCCCATTCAGTCTTATCACACTGATAATCCGGATGGTTCACTTTGCTGTTGAGCAGTTCAACGCAGAGGTTAACACCCTTCTCCTCAGCAGCTTTTGTCACCCGAGACAGACCCGCAATCGTGTTATCACGACCTTCTTCATCAGATCTGCCTTCTCGGTTACCAGAAAAACAGATAAGACCAGGGATGTCGTTTTCCGCTGCGATGTCAATGTTTTTCAGCAGTTCATCCTCAATTCGGTCGTGATTGCTCGGATCGTTTAAGCCAGACGGAAGCGATGAATGTCCTACAATAATTGCAACCCGCATCCCGTGATCTTGAACAACGGGCCAGAGATCCGCAGGTAGCATCTCAACCGATTTGTAGCCGATTTCCGCGGCTTTTTTAATAACATCTTCCGGCTCTCTGTCGCGCCGGAAACCACCAAAACAGATGGATTGATTAATTGGCATAATTTCTCTCTCTCTTTGTGAAAGGACAGCAAATTGCCACCCAATATTATAGTGAAATATTAAAAGGACAATCAGCCCCAGCGGGGCGAAATGTTTATAGAAAGCGGTAACCTAAGCACGATAAGCCCCAGCGGGGCGAAATGTGTATGGAAAAGAGGTAGCTTAGGTTACTATTTATTAAAGGTCAACTGCTTTACCAGTTACGAACGATGTACTTGCAGCGAGCATGATACGGAGTGTCTGCAACGCGTCGCTATAGGGCGATAGAATTTTTGAATCATCTCCACTCTTAACAGCATCAATAAAGACACGGTCTCGGTCTGCGCCACCACCTGTAAGCGGTTCCGTTTCACCTTTACGGTTTGCGTTATTTGGTCCACCGACCGTAACAACGAGTCCACGTGTGAACACCTCAAGATGCACACGACCAAAACCCTCTAACGCACAAGCAGAAACGATATTCGCAACAGCGCCGTTCTCAAATTCAATGTTCACCATACTAATGTCATCTACGTCATAGTTTTCAATATGCGTCATACTACCGCTATTTGCAACGCCGTGGACGGTTTTACCATCGCTACCAACCAGAAAACGGCAGAGATCGAAAATGTGAGTCGTCTGCTCGACGTGCTGTCCGCCAGATTGCGCACGGACACGCCACCAAGGTGTTCCGGGCATGCCACCCATCCAATAGCCAAGCGCACCTAAAATTTGTGGTTGTTCTTCAAGCATCTTCTTCGCACTCTGCGCGTTACCACCATAACGCCAATGGTAGCCAACACTTGTAATCGTGCCAGTCTCTTTAATGTAGTCGTCAATGATAATCGCTGGTTCCAATTCAGAATGGATCGGCTTTTCGATAAACATCGCGATACCTTTTTCACAAGCGATGCGTTCCTGTTCACCGTGCGCAAACGGGGGCGTACAAATGTAAACGGCATCCAATTCCTCTTTATCGTACATCACACGAAAATCGGTGTAAGCGTTGCCCCCAAACTCTTCGGCGCGAGCCTTCGCACGATCTTCGGAAATATCACACATCGCACAGAATTCTACATCTTCAAAGTTGTCTTTGAGGTTACGCATGTGTGCACCTGCCATGCCACCTGTACCGATAAAACCGAGTTTAACTTTGTCCATATTTTCTCCTTAAAATAGGTCGTAACGGAAAAACCGTAATTTTCTAATAGTTTAGCAAAAATGAACATTTATTGCAAGCAATATGAAAATCTGTTATAATTGATTGATAGTTGAACACTTCAGGTAAGAAGAACACCGAAGAGGAGAAACAGAATGGGTTTCAAATTTGGATATAGTACATTACGATGGCAACAACCGGATTTTGAGAAACTGTTAACACAACTCAAGGATGCCGGTTGGGATGGTTGGGAAATGCGGCAATCCTTAGATTGGGCAGGTACACCGCGACGTATTCGGCGAATGTGTGAGAATGTTGACATGCCCGTCGCTGCAGTCACTGCACGCGGACTTCCGATTGATAAAAACCCGGAACAGATGGAACTCAATAAGCGAAGAATTGACTTCGCAGCAGAGGTTGGGGCAGATTGTTTTATGTTCATGGGGGCGGGAAAACCAAATGACCGCCCCGTAAGCAATGATGATCTCACAAAACTTGCTGATGTTTCTGAGGAATGGGCAGAATACGCATCACGATACGGCTTAGATGTCTGTTATCACATTCATACCAATACAACAGTAGATTCCATTGAGGATTGGGCAAAATACATGAGTCTACTACGCAAGTGTAAATTATGTATAGACGTATCACATTCGGCACTTTGGGGGTTTGATCCGATTGAGTCCATTCGCCGCTACAAGGATGTCCTTGTCTATGTTCATCTTCAGGATTATTCAGGCTACACTGGCGGAGATGGTAGCAATTATGATGTGGATTGGGTTGATGTTGGCGGCGGAGATGCGATGGATTTCCCCGGAATTATGTCCACTTTGGAAGAACTCGGCTATGACCGATGGATTACAGCTTGTCCAGGCATGGTTGAAGAGCGCACGGATGAAGAGCGCATGACGACAAATCGGGAGTATTTGCGGCAATTGGGATATTGAAGTCAAATATGGAGAGAACGTTATGAAAAGGTTAAGTTTCGTTTTTATAATAACATGGTCTTTATGTTACAACCTATCTGCGTTCGCGGCATTAACCGTTGAAGATTTAGACAAAATTCGTGAAATTGTAAATGAATCCGAGGCTCGGATGGAGAAGAATCTCTCAGACGTAGAAAAACGCCTTTCCGATAAATTTCAAACTTTAGATAAACACTTCAGGGAACGCTTAACATTTCATGGTTCACTGATAATAGCACTGATCATAGCAATTATTGGATTTGTTAGTGTCCCGATGGGATTCATCACCTTTCAATACTTCAAAATTCGAGCGCAACAAGAAGACGAAATTAAGGCACTCCGCGAGAAAATTCAAGCACTTGAAACGCAATTGCTTGTGGAAAATCAGGATTAGAAAATTTAAAAAAGCAATTAATTTTGTCAGTAAAATGGAATAGGAGACGAACTATATGAACGAATCGGGGGGCGAACTTCGCTCCATTCTTGCCACTGATTGTGGCAGCACTACCACTAAAGCAATCCTTATAGAAAAACGCGGCGATGAGTATCAACTCATCGTGCGCGGGGAAGCGCCCACAACTGTTGAAGCACCCGTTGAAGACGTAACAGCCGGTGTTATCAATGCAATCACTGAAGTTGAAGAACTTGCCGGACGCAAACTCCTTGACAACGGTGTTATCATTAAACCCCAAAATGGAGATGAGGGTGTTGATGTCTATATTTCAACAAGCAGTGCGGGTGGCGGATTGCAAATGATGGTGGCAGGTGTTGTCCGTAATATGACTGGAGAAAGTGCTGAACGTGCAGCGCTTGGTGCGGGGGCTATTGTCATGGATGTTATCGCATCTAATGACAAACGCCTACCACACGAAAAAATAGAGCGGATTCGACATCTACGTCCCGATATGTTTCTTCTCTCTGGCGGTGTTGATGGAGGAACAACCTCACACGTAGTTGAATTGGCAGAGATTATCGCAGCAGCGCGTCCACAACCACGACTTGGAATTGCTTACGAACTTCCACTTATCTATGCAGGGAACAAAGACGCGCGTGAACTGATTAGAGAACGTTTAGAAGATGTGATGTCTCTGGAGATAGTAGACAACCTCCGTCCCGTCTTAGAACGTGAAGACTTAATGGCCACTCGCCACAAAATCCAGGAGCAATTCCTTGAACACGTGATGGCGCACGCCCCCGGCTATAAAAAACTCATTGACTGGACCGATGCTCCAATTATGCCAACACCAGGTGCTGTCGGAGAAATAATCCAAACTGTTTCAGCACAACAAGATATTCAAGTGGTCGGTGTTGACATCGGCGGCGCGACAACCGACGTGTTTTCTGTGTTCAAAAACCATGACGCAGAAGCAGTTTTCAACCGAACCGTCAGTGCCAACCTCGGCATGAGTTATAGCGTGTCTAACGTTCTTGCCGAAGCTGGTATAGACAACGTCTTACGCTGGGTACCTTTTGATATTGAAGTTGGTGACCTTCGAAATCGTGTAAAAAACAAAATGATTCGTCCTACGACAATCCCGCAAACTTTACAAGAGTTAGTTTTGGAACAAGCAATTGCCCGAGAAGCACTCAGATTGGCTTTTGAACAGCATAAGCAATTAGCGGTTGAATTGCGAGGTGTGCAACAACAGCGCACTATCTCTGAGGCATTTGATCAGACAGAAAGTGGACAAACGCTTGTCAATATGCTCTCATTAGATATGCTGGTCGGTAGTGGAGGCGTTTTATCACACGCGCCACGCCGCCAGCAGTCAATGCTCATGATGATTGACGCATTCCAACCAGAAGGATTGACACATCTCGCAGTTGATAGCATCTTTATGATGCCCCAACTCGGAGTCTTGGCGCAAGTTAATGCCGAAGCTGCAACACAAGTATTTGAACGAGATTGCCTAATTCACTTGGGCACTTGCGTTGCGCCTATAGGTGTCGGAAAAGAAGGTGATGCGTGCCTCTCTATTGAGATTCATTTTTCAGACAAACCGACCATTACTGAAGAAATACCGTTCGGAGAACTACAGCTCTATCCGCTCGGATTAGGTGAAAGGGCATCAATAAAACTCCACCCATCTCGACGATTTGACTTGGGTGCTGGGCATGGCACAGTTGTTGAAACTGAAGCGATGGGCGGTGTTGTAGGACTCGTTATTGATACCCGTGGCAGACCTCTTGAAATTCCAACAGATTCTACACAGCGCGTCGCGCAGCTCACAAAATGGCAGGAAGCATTAAGGACATATCCAACTTAAACAGAATACTTGGAATGAAAATGAGTATATTTCTTTACTGATAACCTGAAAAATGGTATTATATTAACACTATCAAATTGAAAAAATTGAAGGAGATAAAAAATGAAACGATTTTACCTCTTTGTTTTCACAATTATGCTAAGTTTAGGTTTACTCTGCAGTGCCACAAACCTTGCAATCGCAATAGGCGAACCTAATCAAAAGAAAGGCCCTTTGAAAGATAATGAACTCTTCGCGACTCAACCTAATGCAGTAAACGAAGACCATTCAGGCTATAACACGTGGATACGCAAATGGTATGGACCAGATGGCAACTACACAAACAACGGTAACGAACCGAATCATAGAAATGAACTAATTGAGATGGGAACCGATGGCGAGTTAACGCAAGAGGAACTCTCTACAATTAATGGTTTGCTAAAGACCAAAAACAAAATAACAGAAATTAATTGGGATAATGCCCACGGTGGCACCAGAGAATGGACAGTCTTTGAACTGAACCCAGCAGATGGAAACAATATGAACAGAGGAGGACCCGCAGACAGTATTGACACCTACGGTATCATCGTAATTGATGCGCCCAAAGCAATGAAATCTGTTATGTCTCCCGCACACGACAACCATGCACAGATATGGATTAACGGTGAGAAATGGTATAACCATCCTACTTGGACAGGTGGAGCACAAAAGGTTCATTTTAACGTTGAGGTATCTTTCGAAAAAGGTGCAAATGTTCTTCTTTATAGAGTGACCGAAGGTGGTGGTAGTGCATATATGAACCTTCATTTTGATGATGCAACACATGACACTGTTGATATCTACCCAAATGAAGCCAATAATAAAGCAGACTTTTTCAAAGAAGTCGAGAAAGTTCTACCAGTTGAACCTGCAGGAAAGTTAACTACTATCTGGGCAGATATAAAACGCAAATAGATCTCAATTTTAGTAGAATTTAGAATTATTTAAACACTGTGAATAGGCGAGGTTTACTAACCAACGTTTATTTTCTTTCGTAGATGCGGTTAAGCAACCGCATCTACAAGGTTGTACACATATTTTTGGATTCTACTATATAATACCAAATTAACGCGATTCGTCTCGGTAGGTGCGGTTTCCTAACCAATACAGAATACCACACGGGGAACGCCTACAGGCGTTCATACCGTTGATTTCTTGATTTGGCGTATTCTGCCTGACTCCAATAAAACAAGATAAATCCTGTAAGGAAAGGATTAGTGAAAGAGACACAGGATTATCCATATTGGAGATGTAAATTCAAGATGGAATGATTGAGGTAGGAAGCTGGAGATCGTTCCTACAAGAAGAGAAATTGTACTTATAGTGAGTCGCGAGTTGGAGTTCGCTCCTATAAGACAATGCTTCATACAAATTTCAACAAAACTTGACCAAAAACTGAATATTTGATATAATACTCCTATAAACAAAGACTTAGGAGAAAAAATTGAATCAGCGAGCACCTATTGAGGAACAAATTGATCTACCATTTTTAGAATCGCTACGGATAAGCTTTCAAAGCCTAAAAATCCGCTTTGGTCGTTCCATTATCACGACTGCAGGAATTACGCTCGGTATCGCATTTCTCGTTTCCGTTTGGACAAACAACGAAATTGAGTTTGCACTTCAGGAAAGCGGACGAAGTTCCGAGATTGCCAATATAGACGAAGCAGCGGAACAAGGCATTTCAACTAAGGACATTTGGCTTATTATTATGTCCTTGATTGTTTGTGTTGTCGGAATTGCAAACTCTATGCTGATGGCTGTGACTGAGCGATTCCGTGAAATCGGGACAATGAAATGTCTTGGGGCACTGGATGGCTTTGTCGTGAGGCTATTTCTATTGGAGTCAGGCTTCCAGGGATTTGCTGGCGCGCTCATTGGTGCACTCATCGGTTTGCTGGGTGCTGTTATTTTAGGATTGAAAAACTATGGACTTGACTTGTTCTTCTATTTTCCGTTGTTGCCTGCGAGTCCAGAAAACGGACCATTTCAACTCGGTGTGCTTTTGCTAATTCTATTTGGATGTGTGCTTGGAATGGTATTGGCGGTTATCGGGTCATCGTTTCCTGCATGGCGTGCTGCGAAATTGCCACCTGCTGAGGCAATGCGGACTGAGGTTTAACCAATAAAACGCTATTGGTAAGAAGGACTATTATGCCTGACATTGTTGTAAAAACTGAAGATGTTGTCAAAGAATACCGAATGGGTTCAAACGTTCTTCGCGCTTTGGACGGTATCAATATTGAAATTCAACGCGGAGAATATATCTCATTGATGGGACCCTCTGGCTCAGGAAAGTCGACCCTCTTCAACATGATCGGTGCGCTTGACCGACCAACTGAGGGAGAGGTCTACATTGATGGCCAAAATATGTCAAACCTATCACAACGGCAGATTGCAGCGTTTCGGTGTCACCGCGTCGGTTATATCTTTCAGAGTTATAACTTGTTGAATGTGCGCACTGCACACGGCAATGTCACCTTACCGATGATTTTTGCTGGCATCCCCGAAAAACAACGGAATGAAAAAGCGGAAAAACTGCTGGATAAAGTCGGTTTAGGAGACAGAATGTATCACCTTCCCGATGAACTCTCTGGTGGTCAACGCCAACGCGTTGCTATTGCCAGAGCACTTGCGAATGACCCCAGTATTGTCCTTGCTGACGAACCCACAGCAAACCTTGATACGATTACGGGGCGCGAGATTATTGACCTTATCAAACAGTTGAATACGGAGCAAGGGGTTACCGTGATTTCAGCAACACACGACCTAAAAATGCTTGATGTTTCGGATCGTATTGTAGACATACGCGACGGACTTGTAGAGCGAATTCGAAACCGTGATGAGATTGAAATTGAGGTCGGCGAAGTTGGTGGTCACGAGTAGATCTTTTAGATTTTGCCAATTCTGAATGACCGATTTTTATTAGAGCGTATCTCATAAATAGGATTTGTTGGTTCATTATCAGTTGATTCTCTCTGTAGGAGGGAACTCCGATTCCCGACAGGTCGCGATTCGGAGATCGCTCCTACAAGGTTTTGAAATCGGGCTTTCAAGCCCTCCAACTATTTATGAGATAGGTTGTAGAAAAAACGCGTTTGTAGTCGCGCAATTCATTGCGCCTCTTACATTTTCACTTAATGTGTGCCCCAAAATTTATAATGAATTTTGTTTTTTTAAATGGGATTTCTACAAGATTTCAGACAACTGAACAGGACGATTTTCACGCAGCGATTTTAATGCAGCATAACCCATTACAATAGGCGCGCGACCATCTTCACCTGTAACTAACGGTTGCGTCCCTTTCTGAATACACTGAATAAACGCTTGCAATTCTGACAAGTACGCCGCCTTATAGCGTTCCACAAAAAAGTCCGGTGGCGATGCGGTGCGATTCCCCTCACTCCCACTAAAAGTAACAGTATCTGTCAGCGGATTCCCAGCGGCAACCATTCCCTTTGACCCGAATACTTCTACTCGCTGGTCATAGCCATAGACAGCCTCTCTACTGTTATCAATGGTAGCAAGCACTCCGTCTTGAAATCGTAGTGTTATGATCGTGGTGTCAATGTCTCCTACCTCACCGATTTTCTGATCAACGCGCACACCACCTACTGCGTAAACCTCAACTACTTCGTCACCGATGAGATATCGCGCCATATCAAAGTCGTGGATGGTCATATCAAGGAAAATCCCACCTGATACTTTTACATATTCTATCGGCGGCGGTGCTGGGTCGCGACTTGTGATGCGTAAAATGTGCGGTTCGCCTATCTCACCAGAGGCTACTGCCTCACGCACTCGCCTGAAGTTCGCATCAAACCTACGATTAAATCCGACCTGAAACTTAACACCTGCTTTCTCAACAATCGCTAAAGTTTCGTCAATCTGTTCCAAGTCTAAGGCGATCGGTTTTTCGCAAAAGATGTGCATGCCTGCTTCGGCTGCTGCTTGACATATCTCAACATGCGTATCCGTTGAGGAAGCGACAATAATCGCATCAATCTGTGAGTCATCTAAAAGCGTGCGATAATCTGAGGTTACCTTCGGGATATTGAACTGTTCGGCAAAGATTTCTGCTGTTTCGGTGTCCAAACTGCAAATCGCTATGAGTTCTGCATCAGGTATATTCTGGGAAAGGTGTTCAATGTGGAGTTTACCGATGCGTCCCGTGCCGATGACACCGACACCGATTTTTGATGGGTTGTTCATTGGAATTTGTCTGAACCAGGATTAGAATGTGAATCTTTTACCATTCTATACGTTTTTATTGCATAATTTCGTAGGTCGGGTAGAGCGAAGCGAAACCCGACAAATCATGCGGAATCATGTAGAATGCCAAAAGCGCATTCTACCAAGTGCATTCCGCCAAGCGCATTGGCGTTGATTTGGACACGTAGGATTAGATAGAGTTTACATGACGGGTTTCGTAAACTCTACCCATAGGCGCCAATTTAAGAAAAAATTGCTGGATTTTCTCTTGTTGGAGGGCTTTCTAAGCCCGATTTAGCCCACACACCTTTCGCACCGCTGGTGCTTTGGATTGGATTGATACGAATACTATACACATTCCGCACCGCTGATGCTGATACGGGATTTACCCAAGCCTCAGAGAGGCGAAAGATGTATAGTAAGCATTGATCCTACTAATAGCAAGCCCCAGAGGGGCGAAAGATGTACCAAACGCATATATGTTATTCACTAAATTGACGCCCGCTGAATGCCATACGGGGAATGCCTAAATGGCATTCATAGCGTTGATTTATGGGTTTCGTAAATTCTACCCGACCTACAGGTGATTTGATTTTCAGTTACACTCCAATTGATTTCAGATATTGGAAATTACGCTTAGCACTTTCGTAGGGACTACCCATGCCCGGTAAGACATCCTGCTCAACGACAATCCATCCGTCATAGTTCCGACTTCGCAATTCCGCTATGAACGCTGGAAAATCAACATCACCCTTACCCAATTCGCAAAAAACACCTTTGGTAACAGCCGAATTATAACTCCAATCTTCATTATAAATACGAGCCGCAACTTCAGGGTCGAAATCCTTGAAATGCACGTGCCAGATACGGTCACCGTGCTTATCAAATATGTCAAGCGGATCACCGCCACCGAATCGGTAATGTCCCGTATCAAAACACAACCCGACCAGATTCGGATCGGTGCGTTGCATCAACGTGTCCAATTCTGAAGGTGTTTCTACATATCCCGCACAGTGATGATGAAAAACAGTGCGGAGTCCCATCTCGTCTCGTACTGATTGCGCGACACGATGCACACCTGCTATAAAAGTGTCCCACTGCTCCTGCGTTAGGCTATGTTCAGGACGGATGCGTCCTACATTCTCCGTGCGTTCTTCCACAGTAACGTTGTCATCTGAAAGCACGATGAACGCCTTGTCAAAGCCAGCCTCTACTAATAAACGGGCATGCTGTACTGCTGCCGCCTCACCTGATTGGTGTGCCCAACGATCCACAAACGGGACTGGCACAAAAGCACCCACCAACGTTAACTCGCGTGCTGCAAGTTCGTCGCGGAGTTGTGCAGGGGCAGTCGGCATGAAACCCCAATCTCCTAATTCGGTGCCGCGATAACCGATTGCCTGCATCTCGTTTAAGACTTCGGTATAGTCGAAGTATTGGACTCCAGATTCAAATTCAAGTACTCCCCAGGAACATGGGGCATTTGCTATTTTCATGATGTTATTGTGATTCTTCTATGACTTTCTTAAAATCTTCAATGAAATGCTCAAAAAGTTTGACTTTATCGCTTTCTTGAAGGTTTTCTTTTGTTAGGACATAAGTGCCATCAAGATCTGTTTCTACAATGGCGCGTCCTTTCTGTGGCACGTCTGTAATTTTCAAGGTTCCATCCAAGTCAGCCGTGACAAGATAAAATTTGATAGTGGACGTATCTTCGTCCGTCTGTAGTTTGAGTTTCCAATAAACCATCTTGTCGATTTGGTTTTTCAAATTGACTGCACACCAAATTACAGCGACAACACGCAAATCTTCAGGGTCATAAATAATAATATCAATATATGGGATTTCAGAATGAAATTTTCCATAATCTACTGTCAAATGCCGCTTTACACCTTCCAATTCTTCTGATAACGTGATGCTTTTCACTAAATCATAGCGTAAAATCACTTTCAACCCTAACTTTTCAATTGAAGGTGTTATCACATCTCGGATCCGTTCTCGAAAGGTTTTGCCTTTAGAAGCGCGCCAACTCTCACCTAATTCTCCTGTTAGAAAAATATCCGAACTTTCAATAACAACAGCTTCCTCAAGATTATCATCCCATGCAATAGATTCACCATAATATTTTTCAAGTTGGTACTTGACATGTTCTGGGTAGTCAACGGTATTAAAATCAATAACATTCATTTCAATTAGGATATCTACCAAAGTGTCATCATAACCCAATTCATAAAGAGCATCCTCAAGGATACTTTTCATCCCATCAAGATCAACTTGTGACTGTGCTGTTGGTGCTGCTTTAATAGGTTCAGTATTATTTTTCATTTTTAGGTTCCTCCATTATTAAGCAGGTGATTACGTCCTGCGTCAGAAATTTCCCAAACACCGCGCGGAGAATCTTCCTTCATAAAACCTTTATTTATCAATTCTCTCCGCATATCTTGGGTGCGATTGTCCCAATAAAACTGCCCGTCTGATCGTTTCGATTTATCTATTGTCCGCAGTTCGTTAGCTGCCACCATGAGTTGAAAAACTCGCTGTAGCACTTGCTTAGTTGATGCTGAACCTCCAAGTTCTACTAAAGCTCTCAGAATTGGTAGACCGTAACGTTGCCGAGGTAAAGGAGTCTCAGATCCTCGGGGTTGAAATGCTTCTCGTGCATTTGCTTTTGCTTTCCCTTGTTCAACGTTGGATTTAGAAAGGTACTTTTGAAAATCAGATACGGCTTCCTTCTGCACCTCAAGATCAATGGAACAGAAAATTCTATCTTCCCATGGGATTACCCTTCTTTCAGATGTACTTGTTCGGTCGGGGAGATAAAAATCCCATATTTTCCCGTTGGTTATAACGGCTATTTCTACTCCAGCTAAAAAAGCATACTGGCAAATTTGCTCTTGATGTTTTTCAATTCCTACCCCCCAACGTTTACACTCAATAAATACTAAAGAAGTATCACCTTGTCGTAAGGCATAGTCGACTTTTCCTCCGTTGACTCTTTCTTCCGGGTAAACTTCTAAAGTATGCAAATTGCTGTCGTGCCAATCCAAAGATCTCAGGATAGGAATTACAATGTACTGTTTAGTTGCAGTTTCATCAAATTCGTGTTTTTCAATCGTTTCTTTGCACTGTACAATATCAGAAATAACCTGTGTCAACATTTCATTGCTCACTATGAATGATTAAAATTGTCAAATTATAGGCAATTATGAATAAAATAATCCGATTATATGAGTCGATTTTTCGTGTCTGGTCGGTCGATATGCTGGTCAACATCATGTTCATCGTAAACATCAAAAACTGCTTGGCAAAATGCGATCATCTTTTCGTCTTGGTTTTTCAATGCGGTCTGATACATCCTGATAAAATATCTTTTACCTGCTTCAGTCTGGGAATAGTTGCTTTTTCGTAAGTTATGTTCATAACAGAGAGTTTGACCGTTCTCAATTGTATTTGTGCCACCCTTATCTTTCGGTTTAATATGGTCTGCGGCAAGTTCAACACCATCTTTAGGTCCTCGTCCACAGACAACACAACGGTGACCATCACGTTCAAAAATAACTTCTCTATCTCGCGGAGAAAACTCAAATAACACAACCTCGTGTACGTAACTTGGATCGTACTCGTAAACACCTTTCCTGATCTTTTTCAACTTTCCTTCTTGATGTAGCTGTCTGATGGTTCGCCACGGATCTCTCGGAGGATTACCATGTTCCTTTTCGTACTGCTCTGTTACCCAATCAACAACAGGACCGTGAGGGAGCTCTTTATTTGGATGATTCTTGAAATATTCCAATACGAGTTCACGAATCGTTTTCGCCATCCAGTTTACCCTCTTCTTCAAATAGACTTAATTGTTTCGTAACTTCACCTAAACGCTCTTTAGCAAGTTCACAGTATCCCTTATCAACTTCAATTCCAATACCATTCCTTTTGTTCAAATGTGCAGCAACTAACGTAGTCCCACTTCCCATAAATGGATCAAGGATTGTATCTCCTACAAAACTAAAGAGTTTGATACAGCGACGCGGAAGTTCAATTGGAAATGGGGCAGGGTGACCAATTCGTTTTTTGCTTTCACCAGGGAAAGTCCATAGACCGTTTGTCCATTCCATAAACTCCTCTTTGTCCATATCCGATTCCCCACTGCCGCTTGTTTTCTTCCACTGATCTTTGTAAAGAATAACTATTAACTCTACAGGAGCGATGACATAAGGCGCGGATGCTTTCAACCAAGAACCCCAAGCAGTTCTTCTTGAAATATTGCCTTCATTCCAAACAATCGTTGAGTGATATTGAAATCCGATCCCGGTTGCTAATTTTGTTAAGTCTGCACCGACATGTTGTTGTCCTCCCTTGTTTTTGTCCAATGGGATATTAAGGCAGAAACGCCCATCAGGTTTTAACCACTGCAGGCACCGCGAGAACCAGTCTTTAGAAAAAGTAAGATAGTCCGCATAAGAGAGTGCATCGTCATTTGAGTTATATTTTATATCAACGTTATAAGGAGGCGACGTGACGATGAGGTCTATGCTTTCTTTTTCTATAGCTCGGGTCGTCAGCACATCTTCGTTGATTATTGTTAATTGTTCGTTGCTAAAATACACAATTTTCTCCTATGCACAAGTTGTTTTAGTCGGTTTCTACTGTTGGTTTAACATCGCCGCCAAGTCCTCAGGTAATTTAACATTATTTTTCTGCTCAAAGTCTTCAATGCTTTCATAATCGTTATAAAATAAAGCGATGATATCCACGCCTTTATCGTTGGATTTTTTTAGATCCGCTCTGGCTTCTTTCCATCGTTCCATGCGCAACAAAGCCTCACCGCGAGAATAATAAGTAATAGCATCATCAGGTTTCAATAGAATTGCATAGCTAAAATCAAAAATAGCATGAACAGTATCACCCTTATCACGGTAAGCCTTTCCACGATTTTTATAGGCATTGGCATAATAAGATCTCAAGTCTATTGCTTTACTATAGTAATCAATAGCCTTGTCATGTTCACCTTTTTCGTCATAAATAACACCAAGATTATTATAAGCCTCAGGAAACTCAGGATCCAATTCTATTGCTTTACTATAGTCCTGTATAGCTAAATCTACTTCTTCCATATCTTTGTAAGTTATGCCGCGATTGTTATAGAAATCTGCCTTCTCTGAATCCAAATCTATAGCAATGTTGAAGTCATTTAGTGCTTTTTCAGTATCACCTATTTTAGCATAACATCTTCCGCGCTCGTTATACGCACTGGGGAATTCTGGGGCTACCTCTATTGCAACATTAAAGTCTTTGAGAGCAGGGTCAAACTGGTCAACATCGCGAAAAACAGCTCCGCGATGAATATAAACTTCGGTGAAATCCGATTTTAGTTTCAATGCTTCGGTAAAATGCTCATAAGCTTTTTCATACCATTTCAACTTCTCCTGCATGTTATTTTCTAAACCCGCCCTATTTTGACAGCTTACCCCTTTACCATACTCAAGCATAGGGTCAAAGTATCCTCCTAACCATTTTATAAATCCATGGATATCTTTGTAAATCTTTTTGGTAGATATGTCGTGATACTTTTCAAGGTAATTTAGCACGGGAAGTTTGAGTTCCTTTGGAATGACCACTACAACGTCTGGATTGATAAATCCTTTTGATGATCGGATCAGTACACTCTTTTGGGATTCCACCCGTTTAATTGCTTCTGAAGGATTTTCTACTTTATAATCTTCTGATTCTCTTTTTTGTAAGATAACCCTGCCATCTTTGTGATAGGATCTATCGCAGGCAAAAAAAAGAGCAATTAGGTAGTCGGTTGTGAAGTCTATAAGATTGGTCTTGCAACCATAGTGTTGGAGTTGGGCTAAGATTTCAAAATCACTAATTGTTTCACTGCCAGCTTCATATAAATATTCTTTTGCTGATTCCAAAATCCCCTTTTCCATGTTCCCAATCTGAGATTCAATAACTTTACGGTACTCTTCTATACCCTCTTCCATTACAGAATCGGTCAATGATGAGCGATACAGACTTGAGGAAACCTTTCCATGGTAAGGATGTTCTTTATACTCTTCCGGTTCACCGCGATAAATGTAATCTCCATCAGTAGATTTTTCCACTATCTCTTGAATCTTTCCCAAGACTCTGTTTAGCTCATTTTGGGAATCGGATCGGTCATTCATAGATTCATTTCGAAATGCTTCCTCATCTTCGGCAACGGCTTCATCTTCCGTCTGATTTTCATAATAAGCAATCACCTTTTGCACACGTTCCTCATCCCAGCCAGGGGGAAAATTATTCTGTTTCATTGTCTGCCTCTCCTCCGTTGCCGTCGTCGGTAAGCCGTTAAAGGTTTTCCTCTCAATTCGTAAGCCGTAAGCACAAAAACACTATTAGGTTGGGGATCACGAAGATAAATGACTCGTAAATAACGTCCCGCTTGTGTTTGACCAATGGCAACTCTTGAGTTATCACTTCCTGCCCTGTCCTCGCCAGGATTCAGTAAAACATCTTTAACCTCATCCTCATTAACACCATGCTTATAAATATGAGGCAAACCAGTTTCTTTATCGGTGTTAAAGCGGATATTCATTTACTGTTCCTTGAATTAGTGTTCGCACCTCATTTCTTTTGCACAGATTCAATTGCATTGGTCGTCAGTACATCTTCGTTGATTATTGCAAGTTGTTCGTTGTCAAAATACACATTTTTCTCCTATGGGCAAGGTAAATATTGAAGTGTTCCGAATGCTCGTATTTCATTTAATCTTGCGGCAGTTTGCTCTCTTTCATCGTTTGCAGGACACTACTGGCACCGCTGTCCGACTGAAACTGCTGCGGTTGGTCAATAGGCTGCTCAGCATTAAGGTTTTTGAAATGCTGCGTGATGAACCGCAACAACCCGTAGGCACCAAGGCTATCCGCAAGGACTTTAAACCCGAGTTCATAGATTTCAATATCGGTGAGTTCTAATAAACCGCTTCGCCACGCGGCAATTCTTTCAGCTTTAACGCTTTTTTCCTTTGCTTGTAACGCTTTTTCCTCTTGAATCTGCCTTGCCATCGTGAGGATATCCGGGTCGTCAACCAACCATTTATGCCGCTCAGCAGTATAATCATAGTCACGTGGTTTGCATTTCTGCAGAAACTGCGTAGCATACGTCGTCCCCATTTGTTCTGTAAGTTTTTTAGTCCCAAGTTCATAAATCTCAAGATCTGTCATCTCTAATATGTCCATTTTCTGTCTTTTGCAAGCGCGTATCCAAACTCCGTCAAAATCATATTGAGAGGTCGTTTATAGTCCTTGTTTTCTATTTCTTAGTTCATACATAAGTATATCACAACACCCACCACATCGCAAATTGTTTCTATAAAACAAAACGGACATAAAAATGCAAAAATGTGTTATACTGCAACAAACCGAAGTCCAAACGTTCAACGTCTTTAGTGGAGGTAATCAACTATGTTTCCAACAATTGAAGCACAAACACCTATCCAAACACCACCAGAATGGGCAGTCCTTGAACGTGAACTAATTGACAAAATCAATGACGCAGCACCGAAGGTTTTGAAGAAATACACACGTCCAGACGGAACGTTGTTCTGGCCAACACATCCAGATTTTCAAAGTTTTGATGGATTAGACGATTCTTATGAGAGTTTCCATAACTGGCCGCTATTCTACATGCTTGGTGGAGATGCACAGTTCTTGGTAGATGCGCAAAACGAATTTGAGGCAATCACGATAGACATGGCGCGATACGGCTCTGGACACGACTATCCGATGGTCTATAAGGAGTATCAACCGGGATACGACTGGTTTCACCAAAGCGAAGGAAACTATCTGTTTTATATGCTGTGCATGGCAGATCCATCACATACAAAGAATGTTGAACGTGCCAAACGGTTCGCAGGATTCTTTATGAACGAAGACCCAGAGGCACTAAATTACGATCCGGAACACAAAATCATCAAGTGTGTGATGAACGGCAGTAAAGGACCGGCATTTTGGATCCTTGAAAGAGAATCTTTTTATCCCTCAATGGGTTACAATTTGCCGTTTATTGATGTTCCGGGCTGCACAAGTCGTGATGTGATGCTGGAAAGCGAAGAATTGCGCGATCTGATGGGACGGGTAGTCTATGAAAGACAAGGAAAAGGAGACGCAGTCAACAATCTCGCCGCAACGACCCTTGCTACCAATGCTTATATGTTCACAGGGGATGAAAAATATCAGGCATGGGTTCAGGAATATGTTGATGCATGGATTAGCCGCACAGAAAAAAACGATGGAATCGTCCCTGACAACGTTGGACTTTCGGGTAAAATCGGTGAACACATCGATGGCAAGTGGTATGGTTCTCGCTATGGATGGAGTTGGCCACATGGGTGGCATAGTGTTGGGCAAGCGGTTAGCGTTGCTGGACAGAATGCGGCACTCCTTCACAAAGATTTGACATATATGGACTTCCCGCGTTCCCAGATTGATGTTCTCATACAGCACGGTATAGAACACAACGACCAACTCTATGTGCCGCAGAAGTATGGTGATCCCGGTATTGCTAACTATACGCCTGGTCCGTGGATGCAGTATCCAATAAAAAACGAGGATGATACCACGTTACAGATTGATGGTTGGTTTGAATTCGCGCCTATGCATCCGTCTGATGTCGCACATCTTTGGGCAATGACAATGGATGATGCTGACCAAGACCGTGCTATACAGATAGCAAAAAAGACGGGGTCAAAATTTGACATCAACGCATGGCATCACACCAAAGACCAAGGCGGACGTGATGGTGGATGGTTAGCATATATGCGCGGTGATTTTCCTGAATATCCAGAATCAATCCTCAATCATAACCTATCGCAAGTTCAACAACGCCTCAACTTCATGGAAAATGATGAAGAAGATCCAGCAGGATACGGAGACGCTTATTTCCAAAGACGCAACCCCGTTACTTGCGAAGGTTTGGTTGAACTCACATGTGGCGGTCCTTTACCTCACTACAATGGTGGCTTGCTTGTGACGCGGGTGCGGCACTTCGATCCACAAGAGAAACGTCCTGGACTGCCAGCGGATGTGGCAGCGTTGGTCTCTAAACTGACTGACGTTTCCACTGAATTGGAGTTGGTTAACCTAAACGTCTCTGAAGCACGTGATGTGATTATACAAGCAGGATCGATGGGTGAACACAATTTCACTACTGCACGGACTAAAAATGGTAGCAGTGAGAGCACCGTTGAGGTTAACGACACATATCTTCAAGTGCATCTGCCGCCGAACACGCATATCGCGTTAGAGGTAGGGATGGAGCGTTTTGTTAATGCACCATCGTATCAGCAGCCATGGTAGGAAAATTTAATTAGACGCAGAGAAATTCACTCTGTTTACCAATGTTTCTATTTTCACCATAATTAAAATTAACGTGAGTTTGATGATAAAATGTGAATTTGCTCTAAACACTTTTCAAACCTAAAAAAGCACTGTTTTTGTAGCATAACCTGTTAGGTTGTGCCGTTTTTGCCAAAGATAACAGAGAATGCTGCGGGTGAAAACTTTTTCAAACTCACGTTAAAATTAGGAATTAATCAGTTGAAATTACCTCTATGCCGTGACGTTTAAGCAGGGCAGTCGTAACACCATCACCTGAAATTAGCGTTCCCGAAAATGACCCATCATAGATCGTGCCACAACCGCAAGATGGGCTTTTGGCTTTGAGGATAACGCACGTCGCGCCTTGCGATTGTGCCAACGCAAGCGCGTGTCGTGCCCCTTTCAGAAATTCCTCGGTCTTATCCTCGCCACCCGCAGTCACCACTTTTGCTTTTCCATCTAAAACATCATTTCCATCGCCACCTACGATCTCCACTGGTGGGCGCGGCGTAGGAAGCCCGCCTGCTTCTTCGGGACACACAGGAACAAGTTCGTCTGTCTGCTGGCGTTTGATAGCGTTTTCGTTACGGCTGTTACCTCCGTCATATCGGCAATTAACACCGAGGAGGCACGCACTAACAAGAATTTTCATCCGTTTCTTCCCATGCTTCTAAAGCACTATCAATCACTGATATATTTCCTGATTTGAGAAGCAGATAGTTTTCTTCAAGATGGGACAAAATCGTTTGGAGAAGTTCTACACGACAGATTTCTGTGTTGTCCGTATCGGAAGCGGCAATCTGTAGTGAGGTTGCTGTTTGGCGAAGTGTCGGTGGGAATTCCTGCATTGAGATGTTGACATTTACACCAAACCCTAACACGAAAAAGGGTTGACGATGCATGTCGTATTCAATTTCTGTCAGAACACCTGCGACCTTTTTCTTTGCAATTCGCACGTCATTTGGATATTTAATCCGTGCCGTTAGTCCAATAATAGTATGTATGCCTTGTGCGATAGAGAGTGCTCCGATAAGGTTCGGCAGATGTATCTGGTCCTGTTTCAGTCGATGTCTGAAGATGATCGAAGCGAGGATACATTTGCCGGGTGGTGCATCCCATATTCTGCCGTATCTGCCACGTCCTGCTGTTTGATGGTCAGCAATGATAAGTGTTCCTTCTTCAGTATTTTCCGACTTTCCGCGTGCGATAGCAATATCGTTTGTTGATGAGACTTCGGTGTGGAATTCTACGTGTGATTTTCCAATGATTTCCGTTCTGAGTGTCTCAAGAAAGGTTTTAGTTGCTATCACAGTGTGGGGCACCTCAGTTGGAGAACTACTTCCCACCAAGTTCGCTGAGATGATTCTCTGCCTCAACTTTCCACTGTTCAGGCGGATTCAATTTAAGAAATTGTTTCCACTGTTCTTTTGCTAATTCCGTCCGTTCTGTGTATTGATACATCAAGGCGAGATTATAGTTCGCAGTCAAATTGCGGGGTTCCAATTGTAGAGCATGCTCAAACTGATCGGCTGCAGCACCAAGCTGATCCATACTGTAAAGCACATTGGCATACACTATAATCGTGGGAACATGTGCGTCGTTTAAAGCAAGTGCCTTTATCAGCATATCTTTCGCCTTATTCAACTCCATTTCAGAATTGTAGTAGAGATCACCGAGGCGTTGATATGCTTCAGTTGCCTCATCGTCAATTGCTATCTCTTTTTCATATAGCTGGATTGCTTTTTTCCAATTTTGTTCCCGTTCAGCGAGTTTTCCAAGCTGTGTGTGGACACTTTTATATTTTGGATCCAGTCGGATGACCTTTTGGAACGTCTCTTCAGCAAGTTTGTGCTGCTCAATATAGAGTTGAAGTGTGCCGATATGGTAGTGTGCTTCAACATTTTTGGGTTCTAAATCCACAACTTGCTTGAAATCCTCTAAAATCTGGCTGCTACGATAAAGCGTTTTGCCAATCCGTTTATATCGGTTAGTAATCATGCCGCGATGAAAATATGCGTCAACAAGATCGGGCTTGAGTGCAATAGTAGCAGTATACTCTTTAACCGCCATTTCAGCATGCTTATGGAAGTTTTCGAGTGTTTCTGCATAAGTGTCTAATAACCGCGCGTAGCTATAATGCCACTCGAAATGCTCTGGATCATGCTCGTTTGCCAATGCGTAGTGGTGAAATGCTTGTTGGATATTGTTTTCATGATTTTCTTCGGAAGCATCCTTACTCCGTCTTTCAAAAATAACTGCAAGCGTATGGTGGATATTTGGATGATTGGGTTCCAATTTCAACGCAGGTTGATACACACGGATCATGTTGTCTTCATCCTTGCGTTCTTGATAGATGCCACCGAGTCGGAAGAACGGCTCTGCGTTTTCGGGATCAAGTTCGGTGGTTTTCTCAAAATACACAATAGCGTTGTCAATATCGCTTTTCTTTTCGTATAACATGCCGACTTGATACTGTGCGGCGACGTTCTCGGGTGTGAGGCGCACGGTTTCCAGAAACGCAGCGAGTGCCTCATCGGGCTGTTCCAGTTCGACGTGAGAGAGCGCAGATAGATAGTGTGCTTGTGCGTCCTCTGGATTGATAGCGATGATTTTCTTTAACGTATCTATCCCCTTTTGATGAGATTCGCCTTCACGATAGATATGCACCATCTTGTAATGCACATCTGACCGATTCGCATCTAACTGCAACGTTTTTTCATAATAGACAAGCGCGTTTGCTTTGTCTTCATTTGCCTCGTAAGTTTGCCCCAAAAGATAGGTGGCATCAATATCTTTAGGGAATAGGATAATATGGACGTTTAACGGCTCAACCGCATCTTTATAGTTTCCCGACTCAAAAGCAGTTTTACCCTGTTCCCAAAAACGGGTGGCTAAATCAGGATTGAGTTCAAGTGCTTGCCGATAATAAGTTGCCGCCGTCTCCAGATTACCCTGTTGACGATATAGGTCGCCCAAATGGACATACGAATCGTGAAAGTGTCCGTGCGGAAGTTGCAGCGCCAAATAGCTTGGGTCTGCATCAACAATCTCAAGCGTCTTTTTGTAGTGTTCTATTGCTTTTTCTATATTGCCTGCATCTGCTTCAAGTTTGCCCATATAGAATTGGGAGCGCGGATCATTAGGCAGAATACTCATCGCTTTCTTTAAGAGTTCGCGTGCGTCATCTGCCCCCATTGTCTCCGCTAAGTATGGTTCTAACGGCTTATAGATTTTATCTTTAAGGGCTGGATCGCTTGCAATTGCGCGTTTATAATGGATAATTGCGGTTTTGATATCACCCTGCACGTAGAGGACATCAGCGACAGCAAAATGTGCGGAAGCATACGTCGCGTCAATTTCCAGTGTGCGATGATACAACTGGATTGCCCCCTCTGTGTTGTCTGCCTCAGCGAAAATAACAGCGAGATCAAAGACATCTGTTGCGGTGTAAGGTTGATATTCTGCTGCTTTCTGGTATTCTTGTAGCGCATCATCAAAAAACTTTTCCTTTGCGAGCACTTGCCCCAATTTGATGTATGCAGGTGCGAATTTGCGGTTGTTTTGAATAGCACGTTCAAATGTCTCTCGCGCCTGATTCAGATTGCCTTGGTCAAAGTAAACCAACCCTCTACCGTATATTGGATATTCCCATTTCGGATTTAGGGTTTGTGCAACTTCAAAAGATTGGAGTGCTTCGGCATGTTTGCCCTGTTTGAGGTAGATTTCGCCTATGTAGTAGTGTGCAGGATAGTATTCTGGATTTATGGTAAGGCAGGTTTGAAATTTGGTGAGTGCTTGATCGTAATTTTGCTGTTTTTGGTAGATTGCACCGAGACTATAATGTGCCCAAAATAACGAAGGGTCAAGTTGGAGTGCAGTTTCGTAGTGGCTAATTGCTATTTCTTCGGTATCAGCATTCTGTTTTGTGTCGGTGAGGGCGTAGGCATAACCTAATCCGTAGATGAATGCTGCATCATTTTCACGATTGACTTTTTCAGTTTCATAGCGTTGGATGAGTTCCGTGAGGTATCCCTCTTTTTGCCATTCTGCAATTAATTCACGATGTTTTTCGGGTGCGTCCTTTTGGGCTTTCAGTACCTTCGCGAAATCTTTTTGCATCTCCTTTTCCCATTCTTCTTGTGCGAAGGTTGCCGTTGTGATTGTGAGGATTGTGAGTTGTATTATTATAAGTAGTGTGGTTATCTTTTTCATTTTTTTCTCCTAAGTGTCTGCGATTTAGCATGATTTTGCGAGGATTGCCTCAATTTTTTCGCGTGTTGGCATTGAAGGTGTTGCACCGAGTACTGTGACTGCCGCCGCACCCGCAGCTATAGCAAACCTCACTGCCGCAGATAGTTCGTCCCCGTTTGCAAGTGCCGTTGCCAATGCACCACTGAACGCATCTCCCGCACCGGTTGTGTCCACTGCATCAACCGATAGTGCTGGAATATGTTCGGATTGCGTTGCTGTGCATAGCAGGACACCCTGTTCTCCAAGCGTTAGCACGACAGCAGCATGGGAATCTGTCGCTATCTGTGTTTGTAATGTCTCTGCTGTAACGATAGCCTCTTCAAGTGTGTTTACAGCATGTCCTGACAACAGTGCTGCCTCCGTTGCGTTTGGTGTCAGAATGTCCACTTGCGCTAACAAACTTGGCGGTAATGGACGCGCTGGTGCTGGATCTAAAATTACGATTGTATTGTTTGCTTTGGCAATGTTTATTGCTGTTTGTGATGCCTCAATCGGTGTTTCTAATTGTAATAGCAGAACGTCTGCTTCGGCAATGCTATCTGAAGCATCTGTTATGTCTTTTGATGTCAGGCGCATATTAGCACGCGGCACTACGATGATGCTATTATCACCATCCGGTTCCACAACGATGGTTGCGATACCAGTACCACTCTCAACATCGGTTTTGACAAATCGGCTGTCTATATGTTCGGACTCTATCGCGGATCGGAGTGTATCAGCGAAAGGGTCATCCCCGATTCTACCGATAAGCGTGACTTCTGTGCCTAATCGGGCTGCAGCTGTTGCCTGATTAAAGCCTTTGCCACCGGTGAAGATGTCAAACGTCTCTCCGATGAGGGTTTCGCCTTTAGTTGGCATCCGTTCGGCGCGTATCACAAGGTCAACGTTTGCACTGCCAACTACGGTGACTTTGGGATGCTGCATCGGTGTTTCCGATCCTTTGTTTTAATAATCGCGATTCGGAGGTCGCTCAGACAGATTATGCTTTTACGTTTCCGATCCGTTCAATTCTTGTAAGAATACCTCAACACTCGGTGTGTCGATTGCCGTGAGAAGCAGCGTTGATAAATATTCAAGGTCTTGAATAGATTCAAGTGCATGCTCTATGCCTTGCACATCGCTCTGTGGAAAGCGTGTGGTAAGTACAGACTGAATATTATTAATGGAATTTTCACGTGCACCTTGTTGCTTAAGGTGTTCTATAAATGGAAATTCTCGCATCATTTCCTCCGATATGAGTCTCTGTAAAAAAGTTAGGTCATGCACTAAACTGCTCAACGTTGTCATCGCAAACAACAGTGTGCCACGCGTCTGTGAATCAACAGGCGCGGCAACAGTCTTCTCAACACATTTTTCCAACCATGTTTCCGCGTCCATACCTTCTGGAGGTTTCATCAAAGGCGTGAACGGTAAGAGTCCAACCGATGCCGCCTCCAAAAACGACTCACCCTCTAAATCCGCCAACCGAATGACTTGATACTTATACTGCAAACCAAACACATCATTTCCATAACTGTAACCGCTCGGGTCAGTCTGCCCCGCATTTGGACTGAGATATATCACCACTGAATACACGGGAAGTTCATGACGTAGCAGGAGTTCACTTGCATAAGCGAGCATGCGCAACGGCATCGGTTTATCTCTACTATCCTCCGTTTGCACCTCTATATGCAGAAGGACTACCTCATTGTGCCATAGCACCTTGAATGTCATGTCATTGCGATGCACCTTGACCGTTTGTTGTTCGGTGTCAAGTGTCTCTAAAACTTGGACATCGGGCGTGCCAAAGGATAGCATGGCGAACGCGTCGGCGTACCGGTGCATCAGATGCTTCACGATCTCATCATATTGTGCCATGCACAGCCGTCCGCCTTTTCCTAAAGGTCTTTTATTGATTATACTTGAGGGGAGCGTGGTTTGTCAAGGGAAGTTTTTGGTGGGTTGGGAGGGTGGTGGTTTTGCAGTACATAGGTAATGCCTCCTATTGAGCTGGATCATACCATAAAGCCAATCATAAAAGTTTCTCCATGATAGTGAAAAGACCATGTTTGGACAAATCAAATTGAACTTATAATTGTTTTTCTCGCAATATTTCGTCAATGGCATCAGAAAGATTCCAAATCGGATCCTGATTACCCTCGCGTAACATCTCTACAATGTGTGGAATACCTGATGCAGCTAAACCATTCGCGATAGTCATCATTCGACGAGGCTCACCCACGATTTTAACATCGTCTTCAACTGCTATAGCAATCAACATCACAGCTTGGATTCTCCAACTATCCCGGTCAAAAATTGAACCTTCAATAAATTTAAAGGTTTCCTGCCTAACTAAGTCAATAGGTTTGAGTTGTCTATGGGCTGCAAGTGATAAACCCGAGAACCAGAAATCAACCATACGCGGAAAAGGACTTTGATCAACAGTTGTATTTCCACCTGTCTGGCAATACCAATCATAGAAGTCTCTATGTTCAATAGGTGCAATCAAGTCCATATTAGCAAAGGGGTTATGATATTGCTCTGTCATTGTGTTACCTCTCTATTTCATTCAACATCTACTTGTCGCTGACACAATCCACATTCCTGTCGATGATTGCAGTCACACCGCAACAACTTGCGTTCTTTTACCTGTGGATCGTTGACTAACATTCTTGGATAGTGTGCGGGGTTTGTTAGTGTTATTACTTGTCCTGCATATTCATCAAGGATTTCTTCGCAATCTGCAATCTCAGAGCGCGTTAGAAATAGTACAAGCTGCGAACTTTTCTGGATAGTAGTTTTAAGCACAGATCTCTTGACAAAACCACTCATCATTCCAAGCGGGGTATCAATCACATTAGGTGCTTCCACTTCACTCACCTTAGTCAAGGCAAGGATGAAAGCCAAGGTCAGTGCGCGACGTGAAGCACCATTTAGATCTCTATCAGGGTTCAAAGTTCGCTCATTCGGTCCATAGACCAGAATATCAAAATCATTGCTAATTTCTGATTTCTGAATGATTGCTCCTTGTTCGGGGTCAGCACCAATCATTTCCAGGAAGATGGAGTTCATTAAATCACTAACCTTGTCTAACTCTTCATTTGTCATCCTGTCATAAGAATTTTTAAGTACGTGTTCTATGTCACTCGCCACCTCTAATCTTGCAAGTATGCGAGCACCTTTCTTTTGTTGACGAAGAAGATTATCACGTTGCAAAACCAAATTTTTGCGATCTTTCTTTAACCCTTCAAGTTGGGTTTCGTCTCGCGTCCAATCAGCGTTAAAACGGTCACGCTGATTTTTATATTGTCGTTGGACAGAGCGAAGACCTTGAATATCGGTGTCCGGTATACTGTCCAATTGAACTTCAAGAGCCTTAAGCTTTTTTCCCTGCTCATCACGAAGGGTTTCAAGTTCATCACGGCGATTTGCAACTTTGACATACAAGTCAGTCCAAAGTTCAGCTCCAGCGATTTCCTTCTGCATTAGCGAATTTGAACCAAAATAGAGAGCAGTGATACTTCTTTGGAGAGCATCCGAGTTTCGACTCTCATCGATTAAGCATTGAATATGATGTCTCCGCTGCTTGCTCTCAGCATCATAAAGATCTAGTGACTCACCGCAAATACAAGTGGGTTTTTTGAGACGTTCTTCAAGGACAGGAATTGTCGTACTAGGTATCTTACCTTGATCGCGTAAAACATCCAATTTACTCAGACTTTTTTCCAAGACTGCCCCAAGCAGATCGCGTGAAAAAAATAAATTTCTAAAAAGATTTGAATGTTCTTTGCTAGCATCAATTTGTTGTTTATCAAGCAATTCTAACTGCTGTCTAGTTCGTTCAATGTCACGTTTCAGCTGCTCCCGATCACCTTCAATTAATACTGTCTCAATCTCCTTTTGAATCTCCGAGAGTTTTTGATCAAACAAGGCAAACTGTGATTTAGAATCTTTTATCTTTTCTGAAAGTTCTTCGGAATCTTTATCTATTTGTTCTAACTTTGATGCAATTTCTACGAGCTCCTCATCCGTCCCAATTTTTCTCGCTGCTTTGTTAGCTTCACTAGTAGTTTTTTGTACATGTTTCAGAGCATCCTCAATTACGCCAAGTCCTAAAAGTGAATGGATTGCTTTTTCAACGCGTTCACGCTTAGCCCTTACTGGAGCAGTTGCTTCAATGAAACTCAGTGCGCGGTCGCCATCAGTGAAAAACACCTCCCTAAGTTCAGGTGGAAGTTCCTCACTAATCCACGCTTCAGGAGGTTCAATAGGAACACTACCTCTATCTGTTAGTTGAAATAACTTTACCGTTGATGGGGTTCGGCTATGTTTTAGGCCATCCAATGTCTCATGTGCAGATCTGATTATACGATATCGTCGATTAGTTTCTATTAACCCTCCCTTTGATTTTTGTCGGTACGTCGTTATCTCAAATTCAATCTGAACAGAAATTGGAATCTGTGTTCTTTCTGATGCCACCCAATCAATTGGATGCAAGCGGTAGTCTGAACCTCTGCCAGGTAATGCATCGTCTCCATAGAGTGCCCATTGCAGGCCGTTTAAAATTGTAGTCTTTCCTGTTTCGTTTTCTGCTCTAATGACTGTTAGATTCTTCTCACTATCCATTGAGAAGACTAACGCTAAGTCGCGCAGCAGACGAAAATTTTGAAATTCGGCGCGGATTAACTTCATTACATATCTCCTTCGTTAGATTAGTTTAGTCTCGATTTCTTGAGAGAAAATCTGCAGTGGCATTACACTTCTCGTTTATTTTTTTTTGAATCTGTGTCCCCTGCACACGATGCTGCCTTTCGGCTGCAATAATCTCAGCTATAACTTCGCAGAGTTCTTCCTTGTACCCATCACATCTTTCTTCAATAGAATCGCACTCATCAATTATGATACTGATAACTTTCCGGTCATTAAGTGGCATTTTCCCTCCTATAAATAAATAGTTTTAACGAGATGATCTATAAGACTCAATGATCCATCACTTCTACCGGCATTCATCGCTAGACTAGCAAATTCCTGTACCCGTTCAAGTTCTGAGCGAATCATGATACGAGCAGTATCGTCAATGTTATCTAAATCTGGTGGTAAAGCAATGAAATCGTGAATTTCACTATGTGTTTTACTGGTTTTACTACATTTGCGCAGCAGCCGACCACGACGCTGTACCCACTGCCGTTCTACTGTGGTACTTGCAAGAATAAAAGCCTTTTGAATCTGCGGGATATTTACACCCTCATCAAGTACTCGCTTTGCGGTAAGAATACCTAATGTGCCTTCCTGAAAAGATTGGATAATCTGTGCTGTTTTTTTACGGTTTGCTGTTTCTTCATGAGTTAGCTGGTGAAATAATACACTGTGCGCGTTCAATAAAGTATTAACATCTTCAAGCTGCTGAGGTGCTTTATCGGACGCATAGATCAGCGTGTGTTGGAGTTTTCGTAAATTTTGACTTATCAATACTTCCTCTAACTTAGAAATCTTATTTTCCGCGTTTTCAAGAAGTGCGCGACGCTTTATGAGCAGTTTAGTTAGAAATTCATCCGTTTCGTCATTTTCCTGACGCCAAGCATTTTGCTTGATCTTCTCTGTAATGGCATACCATTCTTCCATCTCATTATCTGTGAGTTCAACCGGATGAACATAATATTCATATTCTACGAGACACCTTCCAATTGCCTCTTCAAGAGTAAATTGAAAACCAATAGGTCCAAAAAATGAAAAGAGTTCGTCAGTTCCATATTCGTCGTATTGACGAACTGGGGTTGCAGATAAACCTAACCTATAATCAAAAAAAGTGGGTGGGGTACTAATAAAACCTTCACTACCAAGGTTGTGTACTTCATCTCCTATAAGAAGGGTCTTACAATCAAATTTTTTGAGTTCAGTTTTAAACTCATCGTTGCAAAGTGTACGATGAGTAACCACAACAACAGCAATATTGGTGATTCCAGACCTGATCCGTCGTCTTATGTGATTAATTTCATGGGATCTTTCATTTGCCCCGTTTACTTCAGTTAGGTTAACTGGTTTGAGTCCAAATGGGACAATCTCATCGCACCACTGTTGAATGAGAGGGATATAAGGTGCCGCAACAACAACGAGTAAGGGTTTTTGCTCTTTATAGAGTCTGTGTGCACAAATCATCGCAGTAATTGTTTTTCCTGAACCCGTTGCCATTTCTAAAACACCCTGATATCCAGCCTCACACCAAGCTTTTACTGCTCTACCTTGATGCTCAAAGGGACCTTCCTCAAATTGCAAGTATGATGGTATAGCAAACGAAGGGCGAGACAATCTATCAATATCGTAAGTTCCATCGGATTCTTCTACGGAGTTAGTTGCTTTTTCGTTAAGTGTGTGGAGATCTGTTTCTGTTGGCGGGATATCTGAACGGTAGGATTTCAATAGATTTTCCTTAATTGCTTGTGGCATTGAAATGACGGTACAACTTTCATCTTCATTTGACCAAAGTTGTTTGAACTGGTCACAAAACTTTTCTGCGGTATATTGCTGGTGAGCGTCTTCCCATGATTTGGATATAGAAATTTGCTCAATGTTTTTCTGAATACCAGCATACGTCATATTACTGGATCCGTGTGCTGCTATTACATCATCATGTTCGGTAAAGAGCCAAACCTTTGGATGGAAAAGGGCATTTTTCATCAAGGCAATTCTAATTTCAAGCCGTCCATGACGTAACATCCACGATAAACATTTCAACGTATATTGAGCAACAAAATCTTCAGTAAATATAATATCCGTTAAAACATCGTTAGCGATTTCCTCTGGAGAGATCAGACCCTCTTTTATAGCAGCTTGATCTTCTGGACTAAGAATAGGACTGATAACTAAGCGCAAACTTCCTTCAGATGCGTTTATAAAAGTTGCTAAACCTGGAGCAAGTGATGCCAGAATCTCGCTTGAAAAGAAACCCATCATGCAATCAACATGAGCTGCTGACTGGAAGCATGGAATAAGTACTTTTTTGGTCAGTGGTTCTTTTGGTAGTATATAGAGTGGTTGAATATCGGGTATTGTCCGAAGTGTTAAATTATTAGTTTTTTCTTTCATATACAAAAAATTTTGGGTCATGCTATTTATGACAAATCAGACAAGGTTCCTCATCATCCTCATCATCATGAACATCCGTAAGAATTTCTATCAGTCGGCGATTCGGTTTTTCCTTTTTCTTGGATGCCTTCGCCTTTTCCGTATTTGCCTTAATCTGCGCTATCCGTTCGGGATTCGCCAATTCCTCTAAACTTTCACCCTGACTCCACGTGAACCGTTCCCCTGACTCTGTGTTAAATTTCTCATATCCTTTAGCAAGTTCAAAGAGGTCAGGATGTTGCTCTAAGAGTCCCACCCATTCAGATTTGCGTTGGAAAAAGCAGAAGTAGCACCCGGAACGCGTGCGCCACTGGTAATAGTCGGGCAAACCGAGTCCGCTCTCCTCAAGAATTCGGTAAACGTCCTCTTTGGTGATGCCGTCCTCTTTGAACGGATATTTGGGAATAATGTTTTGGAGGGTACTTGTTTTCAGTGGTTTGTAACCGACACGATCTTCGTCAGCACGGATACCGATGTAGTGATACGCCTTATCTTTGCCGACGTATGCCTCAAAAGGTCTTATTTTCAGTTTAATAGTGCACCAGCGGACTTGAGACGATGGCAGCAATCCACCGTGTAACGTTAACCAGTGGTCAAAATCGCGTTCCACGTTGAGACGTGCAATCGGTTTGCCGAGGAATGCCTCAAGGCGGTCCAAAAACTCGTACGTCTCTGGCAGTTCTTTACCGGTATCCGTGAAAAAGTATTCCATCTCTGGCACTCTGTCGCGCATGTAAACGGCAAGTGCTGAACTGTCCTTTCCACCCGAAAGTCCGAGAAGATGACGTGTTTTTTCTGCCATGCTGTCTCCCTGATATAGTTTTATTGGATTGCTGTATTATTCTCTTTGGCAACGCGGATTAGAAATCGGAGTGCTTCATTTACAGATGCAGCATCTGGAAAAACTTCAGCAACGTCAGGCTCTAATTGGATAATAGATTTGCCAGCAAAAGATTTGCGACCAAGACCTACCCCTCGGACCCGTAACTTTTTTAAATCATATTCGGGTAAAAGACCATCCTGCACTGTTATTTCATTTTTGTGCCTTTCTTCTTTTTCCATGCTATTTATTATACCATAAATAGAAATAAAATAGCAATGCAAGTTACAAAAGTTCAATGCAAAATAACCCTCAACACCCAACTTTTCCTGCAAACATATTGTCTATATATTGGATATCTATTGTTCCGAATACCACAAAAATTTCCGACCATCATCGATAACCAGGTATAATATCAGCATGAAAAACACAACCGCGCCCCAAACACAAATACAGCCAATACACAAATCTAAAGTAGAACATAAACGAGAAAATGTTGCTCAAAATTGCGCCAATTTAGCCATAATATTGAAAATATCCAGAAAGTTGAAAAAGTCAAAAAATGCAAAAAAAGTGCAACAACGATAAAACCATTTCAAACCCAATCACAGACTGGGTTTAGAGCGAATTTCAAAAAGATACCATGGTAACAAAAAAGATACCAAATGGTAACTTTTTAAGGTTGTAACGATTTCCGAAACTCAGTAGTACCGACCACCGAATCGCAACCTTGCACCATTTCTCAAAAATAACTTCTTTTAAACAAACCGTTCGTAGTCGCGCAATTTATTGCGCCTCTTACATTCATCGGTGGGCGAGGTTTCCTAACCTCGCCAATGTCCAGGTAATTGTGGATTTCACCATAAATCGCATATATACAGCCCAACATTTCTTGTTTCATTCTCACTAATTTGCCTATTTCCATGTAATTTGCTATAATCTCAACAGATAGATACACAATATTGAAACGAGAAGATTATGCAAAAACAGACGATTCAAGGCAAAACTTTCACTAATTCAATCGGCATGCAGTTCGTTAGAATTGAACCTGGCACTTTTATGATGGGTTCGGAACAGGCAAATCTTGCAGATGAATTAACAGCAGGAAAAGAATATCTGCGGGATGGTGATTGGGACGAACAGCCGGTGCATCAAGTCACGCTCAACACTTCGTTTTATATCGGCATTTTTCAAGTTACGAATGCACAATATGAAGAATTTCAACCTAATCATAGCGAACTACGTGGAAAATTAGGCTTCTCACAGGACGATGATGAGGCAGTTGTTTTTGTAGATTGGCACGACGCAACCCGTTTCTGCGAATGGTTATCTGAAAAGGAAGGACTCCTTTACCGATTACCAACCGAAGCGGAATGGGAATACGTCTGCCGCGCAGGCACAACTACGCATTTTCATACCAGCGACACATTGCCCGATGAATTTCAAAAAAATGTTGGAGAGAGTTGGTACCCGGATGCAGGACGGAGCCAAGGTGCCGAGGAAGTTATGCCTTTGCACGTCGGTAAAACGCCATCGAACGCATGGGGTGTTTACGACATGCATGGGAACGTCGAGGAATGGTGTCAAGATTGGTACGGACCTTATGAATCAAATCCACAAGTTGATCCGATTGGAAGGGAATCGGGTTTGTATCGTGTGACGCGAGGCGGCAGTCATTCCACACTGCTTTGTTATTTGCGGTCTGCAAATCGGATGGGGGCAGTGCCAGAAGATAAACATTGGTATATCGGATTTCGCGTCGTCTGTGGTGAGATGCCTGAAACGGCAACGCTTCTGCCAGCACCGAAGGTGGCGTTATGGGGACAGAACGTCAAACAGGAGGCTGCAAGTTCTTCCGCGCCAGAAACACCGTCTTTTGCTGAACCGATCCCTTTTGTCCGAATTCCTGAAGACTCTAACGGACCACTTTTTTCAAAACATAATCACGTTCCCGCGATTGTGGAATGTCCAAGCGGAGATATGTTTGCAGCATGGTATTCGTGTGTAACTGAACGTGGACGCGAGTTGACATTAGCAGCAAGTCGGTTGCGTTTTGGTGAATCAGAATGGGATGTTGCTGAACCATTTTGGGGACCGCCTGACCGTAATAATCATGCAACCTCTCTGTGGTGTAATGAGAACGGACGTATCTATCATTTTAACGGACTTTCTGCAGCAGCCACGTGGGGACCTTTAGCATTGATAATGCGCTACTCTGACGATAACTGCGCAACTTGGTCAAAGCCTTGCTTCATCTCACCTGAACATCGTTTGCGACACATGCCAATAGCCTCTGTTTTCCGAAGACAGAACGGCTCAATCCTCCTTGCGTGTGATGCAGTGACGGGTGGTAATGGTGGCACTGCGATCTGGTTAAGCGACGATGATGGAGAAACGTGGTACGATCCGGGGGCAGGACAACCTATTCCCGAATTTGCGGCAGGTAAAAGCGGTGGATGGATTGCGGGCATACATGCTGCTGTAGTAGAGTTGTCTGATGGTCGGCTCATGGCGTATGGACGAGGTGATACGATAGACGGTCGTATGCCAAAAAGCGTTTCAGAAGATGGCGGCAAAACATGGCATTACAGTGCGAGTCCATTTCCGGTTGTTTCGGGTGGGCAACGGTGTGTATTTTTAAGGCTTCAGGAGGGACCGATTTTTCTCGCATCCTTTACGGGAAGCCGTAAAACACCTGAAACGATGCCAATTGTTGACGAATCGGGAAATGAACGACAAATAACAGGGCTTTTCGGTGCGCTCTCTTATGATGATGGGGAAACTTGGTCTCATATACGCCTGATTTCAGATGATGGACCTGACAGAGAAATTGAAACAATGGATGGACACCCTTTTATCATGGGATTAAACAGTGCTGAACCCGGCGGGTATCTCGCTGTCTGTCAAGGTCAGAACGGTATTGTCCATCTGATTAGCAGTAAGCAACATTATCGGTTTAACTATGCATGGCTAAAAGAGATACCACCTTCGGAAGTGAGGAAGTAGGATGAAATTGCCTTTTTTGCATCAGGAAATAGAGGTTAGCACCGATTTGCGCGAGAGTAACGATCTATTGGATAATCCAGATGCGTTACATAAGCGGATAGCAGAAGATGGATATCTATTGATCCGTGGACTACACGACAAGGAGACAGTACTTACAGCACGCCAAGCAATTCTGGAGAAGTTGGCAGCGAAAGGGATGCTTGCACCCGAAACACCGTTGATAGAGGGTATATTTAACCCAGATTATCCTGAACCAACATCAACAGGATCAATGGGAAATAAAGCGTTGACGCAGTTGCCAGCATTTAAAGCCGTAGTTGAAGGCGCGCCGATAATGGATTTTTTCAAGCATTTTCTTGGCGGTGACGCGCGGACGTTTGATTTCAAATGGCTTCGGACTGCTGGTCCCGGTTCTGGTTCCCCTATTCACTACGATATTGTATTTATGGGGAGAGGCACGCAAAACCTATATTCATGTTGGACTCCTTTTGGTGATGTTTCTTTGGATATGGGCCCGATTGTTTTTTGTCTCGGATCCAATCGATTTAACAAGGTACGCGAAACCTATGGACAGGCAGATGTTGATCGCGATCTAATTGAGGGACATTTTAGTGATAATCCACTTGAAATTATTGAGAAATTTGGTGGACATTGGGCAACAACATCGTTTTCAGCAGGAGATGTAATCATTTTTAGCATGTTTCTTATGCATGCATCCCTTGTTAACACGTCCGACAAAATACGTATTACAGCAGATACGCGCTATCAACTTGCTGCTGAACCGATTGATGAACGATGGATTGGCGAAGATCCAAAAGGACATTACGTTTGGAAGAAGAAAGATGCCAAAATTGAGTCGTTAGAGGAATCACGGCGTAAATGGGGCGTTTAATGATGATGGCATAACTGTCAATTTAGCAGTCAGATATGTTTGAAAAATATCTCTTGTAGGAGCGATCTCCGAATCGCGACCCTTTTTCAGTCGAGAATCGGAGTTCCCTCCTACCATTTGCAACCTTAAGTTGACAGCTATGGGCGTTTAATGATGGAGTCATACAGATATGAATAGTGCCTCACCAGCACCGCCAAAGAGCAGAAATTCACGGTTTATCCCGTTTTTTCTCATTTTAGTGGTGGCTCTTGTGATCGGTTTTACGATCCGACATTTCAAGGGAAAACCCTACGCAACAATTGAGGAAAGATCATGGGAGGTATACTTCAGCAAAGTCAATGGGGACAACAAGGTAAATTCCTTGGAGAGTCGACTCGTTGCAAAACTCGGTTTAGCTACAGAGCGTATTGACGCAGCACTCTATGATTTGGATTCCGAACCGATAGCAAATGCTTTAATTGATGCACACAAACGTGATGTGAAAGTGCGAGTCTTTACTGAACACGATAATATCAATGATAAAAATGGAGGTAAGGAATCGAAAATCGTCCGTTTACAACGGGAAGGGATTCCCGTGCGGGACGATGGCGACAATGAGGGATATATGCACCATAAATTTATCGTGATTGACGAACGGTATGTCTGGACAGGCTCGTATAATACAACCTATAACGGTGCATACAAAAACAGTAATAATGTTGTCTGGTTTGATTCTGAACCGCTTGCTTATAACTTCACACAGGAATTTCGGGAGATGTACATCTTAGCAGAAATGGATAGGTCGTCAGATCCACATATCCCATTCCCACATATTACCCTTAACGATGGCACACAGGTTTCAACCTATTTCGCTCCAGAAAACGACACGATTACTCCTCTATTGAAGGAGATTAAATCAGCAAAAAAGGCAATTTATTTTATGGCGTTTTCGTTTACACACGATAAACTTGGGAAGGCGATGCGCGATCGATATAAAAGAGGAATTCCGGTGGAAGGCGTGTTTGAAAAAAGACAAATTGATAAGTATTCCGAATACGAGTCAATGGAAAAGGCAGGTATTCCAGTAATTACGGATGACAGGCCCGGAGCCATGCATCACAAGGTGATTATCATTGATGAAGAGACAGTTATTACCGGTTCGTATAATTTCTCAAAGAATGCTGAAACCAGAAACAGTGAAAACTTATTGATAATCAAAAAAAATAAGGATATTGCACAAGCGTATCTTGATGAGTTTAACCGATTAAAGTGGTAGACACAAAGGCATTATTGGAGTATCTACCGAAATTTTGCGGGTAAAGGTCGCGATTCGGAGATCGCTCCCGCTGAATGCCATAAGCGCATTCAGCGTTGATTCACAGAACACCCTTCTTTGTAGGAGGGAACTCTGATTCCCGACCACTGACGTGACTATCTTTCACCGAGTTTGATGGTATAGTTTTGTTCGCGCCCATTCCTATTGATTTTTAGAATGATTTCAGTATGCGGTGATGCGGTTCCAACACGTTTCAAAAGTTCGAGATAGTTTGTCACAGGTGTATTATTATATTCAAGAATAATATCCTTAGGCAAAAGCCCGCTTTTGTGTGCTGGACTATCTTCTATGACACTCTTAACATAAACGCCAAAATCACTTATTTTAATATCTACACCAAGCCAACCACGCGGCACCTTACCATGTTTTATAATTTCGGTGGCAACGGATTTAACTGTTTCAATTGGTACTGCAAAAGTAATGTTCTGACTATTCCACATCTGCATCGGCAGCTGCAACTGAAGTGGGTTCCAATCGTTAGGTTCAGTAAGTACAGCAAGAATCATTCCTACGACCTCTCCCGATGTGTTTACAATTGCGCCACCACTATTCCCCGGAGAAATAGGTGCGTTGATTTTAATGAGTTCAGCGCACGGGTGAGCAGGTAAGGTTTCCCGACCACTTACAATACCGAATGAAACGATTGGATGTTCGCCCTGCGAACTCCCAATTGCGAAAACCCATGAACCCATGTCAATTTTATCGGAATCTCCTTTTTTTATTTGCTTATGCAATTTGTTATCCACCTTAAGTATAACAAGATCGGTCAGATCGTCCATCCCGATGATTTTTGCTGGAACTTTTTTGTTATTATTGAAGACAACTTCAATCTTGCTGGGGGCCATATCAAAAGTGGTTGTAGCAATGTGTCCTTCCTTATCAAGAATAATGCCGGAACTGATGTTTTCGCGGGGGATTATTTTAATTATGTCTGGAGGCGATTGTCCGGACGTATGGGGAATTATTTTAATTATGTCTGGAGGTGATTGTGCGGATGTATTTTGTGATGCAATGACTTTGACAACCGCTGGACGGGCAGTGTTGACAACTTTTTTGAATTCTTTTTCCAGCAATTGTAACACATTTTCCTGCCCAAAACTTGGTGTCATGGCGCAGATGAGAAAAATAAACGTACTTATACCAAGTAGTTTGTATAGCATAGAAAATTTCATGTTTTTAATTTGACTCTGTTTTGAATTTTTGAGAATCATTTATTTTTCCTCATCAAAGTAGTGGTCCGCTTTGTAGATATTCATACCAAAGAACTATAACCCGCCCCCTGTTGCTACAGTGGAATAACTTACGCGCTTTAAGGTATAGTGTTGTTGCATCGATTGACCGGAAATTGTATTTGACAAATTAGATGATCCAGAAGCGCGCGGTAGAAATTGATTGTTGAGAGATGGTGAGCCAGAAGAAAGTCCAGAATGTGATGTACTAATCTGCTCATTTGATGGATTAATTTCACCGTTAAACCAATCGTTATGGTATAGGAATGTGGTTGTCCCAGCAATCAAAAGTAATACCATCACGCCGCTGAGAGCCCATTTGGGCATGTTGAAAATATATAACAACCGCTGCCAGAAGGAAAGTGTCCCACGCTGTTCTTCAGCAAGGCGTTGCTTTAATGTTGATGTAAAATAAGGTGAAGGTTCAATCTGCGGCAATTGCTGTGATGCTTTAACAGATTCGCTGAATCGGGCGTACTCACGTTGACACGTTGGGCATTCCGCAATATGTGACTCAAAACGTTGTAATGATTGATAATCAAGCGCATCTTCTAAATGTGCAGAAAAGTTTTCTTCAGCTTGTAAACAGTTCATAATAACTCCATAAATGGTTTTAGCTTGTCTTTAAGCATTATTCTCGCTCTGTTAATACGCGATTTTGTCGTTCCACTTCGTAGTTCAAGTATTTTACCGATTTCGTCATAACTTAATCCTTGGATATCCCGCAAGATAAGTGGAAATCGATACTGTTCTGGCAATTCTGCGATCGCTTTTTGGATAGCGTTGCGAAGTTCTTTACGTTCCACTGCAACTTCTGGTTGGAAAGCCGCATCTGCAGGTGCAGTAGCAATGATGTCAACCTGTTCATCATTTGCGCCAGAAGCACTGTCGTTTATGGCGATATTGTCAACTCGAAAACGATCTCGGCGTCCTCGATTGCGGATTTCATTTATACACAACCTTTTGGCAATTAAATACATCCAAGTTTTAAACTGAGCACGACCGGGTTTATAACGATCTGCAGCTTTATACATGCGGATAAATGTCTCCTGTGCCAAGTCTTCAGCGTTATCTTTATCACCCGTAAATCTGGCGATAAAATTTATCAACGACTGTTGATGTCGGCGGGCTAAGAGGTTAAACGCTTCCTCATCGCCTTTTTGAAAGCGCTGCATTAATTCATCATCTAATTCAAGCATCAGGTGCCTCCGGAGGTGCTTACATACCTAATACACACCGAAGAATGGTATAAGTTGCAAATTTTGTTTCCAAAAAATGTCAGAATTGAGTTTGTGCCCTACAACTTGACCCGAATAAGGTTTTCGTGTATGATTATCTCATCTTTTACCAGAAATGAAATTGAACTATTGCAGTTTTAAGCAAAGTCGTACCATCTACTGCACAAAGCGATATAAAATATTACCATATCATTTTATGTGTGTCAAATTCAAGCCATAATGGTTTTGTTTTCAAAGGAGGGTTATATGTTTGATCAGGTTTTACAAGAGGTTGAGGCACAGTGTAGAGAAGAGAGAATTCCAATGTTAGGACCGGAGAAGGCAAAATTTCTCGCTGACTGGGTAGAGAAAGCGAAGCCAACACTGATTGTCGAATGCGGGACTGCTATCGGTTATTCCGGTCTATGGATGTTACGTGAGTTGAAGGCTTCAGGTGCTGGACGTTTAATCACGATTGAGATAGATGCTAATCGAGCAAATCAAGCGCGCGCAAATTTTGAACGGGCAGGTTTGGCAGATCTCGTTGATTCACGTATCGGTGATGCACAAGAGGTACTCAAAAGCATTCAAGAACCAGTGGATTTTCTGCTGCTTGACAACAATTTTGACAACTATTTTCCATGTTTTCAAGCGATTGAACCACAATTGACCAATCCAGCGACTGTTTTGGCGGACAACGTTGGGATCGGTGCAGATTCTATGGCGGATTACCTTGAACACGTCCGCGAACACTATGAAAGTGAAACACATTGGTTTGAAATCAATCTACCGTGGGTGAAAAAGGACGCTATTGAGGTAAGCATTTATCGCCGTTAATCTATTGTGTAAGGAGGTCTTATGACATATAATTTTAAAAGCGTTGCACGGTTACCAGCCCAAGAGGATAATGTTGCTATTGCTACTCAGAGATTAGATGAGGGAACACAGATTCTGCATAATGGAGAAAAGTTTAATTTGTCGCACTCTGTGTTAGAAGGACATCGCTTTGCCATCCGGTCAATTGCGGAGGGTGATCCGCTGTTGTCATGGGGGTTGCCTTTCGGTTATGCTTCACGTTCCATTTCTGCTGGCGACTATGTTTGTAATCAGAAAATGATCGATTCGTTGTCGATTAGAAACTTGGATTTCAAGCTGCCAACAAGTCCTAACTTTTCCGATGTGATAGTGCCGTATGCATTAGATGAAGCAGCGTTTTGCCCTGGTAAACAGGTGGAAAGGTATTCAGAAAAACGTAATTACCTTGGTTATCAGCGTCCGGGAAATCGCGGGGTTGGGACACGGAACTACATCGTTGTGATGGGAACGACAGCACGCACCTCCGGTTTTGCCAAAAGACTTGCGGATAAGTGCTCGGACATGGCACAAAATTATTCCAACATAGACGGTATCGTTTCGGTGACCCACACTGAAGGTGGTGAGGAGAAAACACCAAATAACATAGACATCTTGCTGCGGACGCTTGCAGGCTTCACGGTGCATCCCAATATCGGCGCAATTCTGCTTGTTGACTACGGCACTAAGGCAGTTACTAATGAGATGCTAAAAGAATATATGCAGCGCGAAGGCTATGAACTGGATAATGTTATACATAATTTCTTTCAGATTGAAGGTAGTTTTGATACTAATTTGGACAAAGGTGCTGAAATAATTGATGGATGGTTGAATTCAGTTAATAGTGTCTCACGAACAGAACAGTCCTTAGAGAATCTTAAGATAGCGTTACAGTGTGGTGGCTCAGATGCCTTTTCAGGTGTGTCCGGTAATCCGTTAGCTGCTTATGTTGCGAAGGAGGTCATCCGTTATGGGGGATGTGCTAATCTTGCTGAAACAGATGAACTTATCGGCGCGGAGGCGTACCTTTTGCAAAGTGTTCGTGACCTATCAACAGCACAAAAGTTTCTCAATACCATTGAGGTATTCAAGGAACGCGTTGGGTGGCATGGACACTCTGCAGAAGGAAACCCGTCGGGCGGGAACAATTTCAGAGGTCTCTATAACATCGCTATAAAATCAATTGGTGCAGCAATGAAGCGGAATCCTGATGTTTGCCTTGATTATGTCATCAATTATAGTGAGTTGATGAAAAACCCGGGATATTATTTTATGGATAGTCCTGGCAACGATTTGGAGAGCATTGCTGGTCAGGTAGCATCTGGATCAAACATGATTTTCTTTGTTACGGGCAACGGATCAATCACCAATTTTCCTTTTGTGCCAACGATTAAGATTGTTACGACAACAGGTCGGTATGAGATGCTTGAAAAGGATATGGATGTAAACGCGGGGGCTTATCTTGATGGCACACCGATGGAGCAGCTTGGTGAAGATATGCTTGACCTGACGGTGAACATTGCATCCGGTGAACGTTCTGTAGGTGAAAAAGCAGGGCACTCCCAAGTTTCACTGTGGCGTGATTGGAAACAGACAGGTCCTACGGATTTAACACCTATGCTTGAAGCATCTGAGGTTAAGTCTGGTCAACCATTACCGATTCCCTCAAGGGAAACAGTGAGTATCCCTACCGATGCATATACGTTTCGTGCTTTCCAAACAGCAGATGGATGTCGCAGCGAACAACTTGCACTAATTTTGCCGACAAGCCTCTGTTCCGGACAAATTGCCCAGATGATTGCCAACCAATGCAACGAACAAAATATCGGAAAAGAGCAAGGAATATCGCGTTTTGTAGCACTTGCACATACAGAGGGATGTGGTGTTTCAAGTGGACGCTCCGAAGAAATTTACACTCGCACCATGATCGGACATCTCACACATCCATCGGTAGCAGTTGGTTTACTTCTGGAGCACGGTTGTGAAAAGACGCACAATGACCATGTTCGGCATGAAATTCAGCAATTGGGTATATCGCCTGAAAGCTACGGATGGGCAAGTGTGCAATTAGATGGTGGAATTGATGCCGTTATTAAAAAGGTACAAAGTTGGTTTACAGATGAACTTGCTGACAAACCGTCTGTTCCAGTTGTTGATGCTGGATTGGAGCACCTTTGCATAGCAGTCACCTCATTAGGTGAGACGGCTGAACCTGTTTCGCAGGCACTTATGCAGATGGCAAGTGCAATTGTCACCGCAGGTGGAACGGTTGTTGTTCCTGCCAATGCTACATTCTTGACGGAATCCTTTTCCTCGCCAACATTGGCTTATGGACAGAAAATTGAAAAAAAAGGATTACATATCATGGAGACTCCCACTGATCAGGCGACAGAGACGTTGACTGGTTTAGGTGCGACAGGTGTAGAGGTGGCATTTGCGCATATTGTTGGCGCACCCTTGCAATCACATGTAATGGTACCGTTAATTCAGGTATCTACTGATTCTAACACGCAATCGGCTTATGGCGTAGATTTGGATTCGACATCTGTTGATGTTGATAAAATGTTGGCGTTGATTATAGAGGTGGCTTCGCGTCAATACATACCCAAGCTGCACGGTAAGGGAAATATAGACTTTCAGTTAACGCGGGGATTGTTAGGAGTTTCTATGTAAATGGATACTTACATATTCAGTTTTAAATTTGGTGCCTTTTTGCGAAGTCTATGGACAGGTGTTAAATCTTGAATTGGATTTCCCTTAATTCCTAAATCCTTCAAACTTGTAAGATTTTCAACAGTGCTTATGTTTTTGACTTGATTGAATGAAATCAACAGGCTACTAAGTTGTGTCAAGTTTTTGAGGGGGGTAATATCGTTTATCTGATTTGATACAAGCCACAAATTGGTAAGTTGCGTCAAGTTTTTGAGAGGCATAATGTCGTCTATTTGATTTGATACGAGTCGCAAGCCAGTAAGTTGTGTCAAGTTTTCAAGTGGCGTAATATCACTAATTTTCGCATACGAGAGTGACAATTTTTTAAGTTGTGTCAATTCGTTAAGTGGTGTAATATCGCTAATCTGGCTCTTTGAAATTGATAGGTTGGTCAGATGTTTTAAGTTCTTTAGCGGTGATATATCGCTAATTTGACAATTTGAGATAGAAAGTTCCGTAAGTTGTGTCATTCCTTTTAGCGGTGTAATATCGTCGATTTGGTCTCCACTTATTTCCAATTTTGTGAGTTTCGTCATCCCCGCAAGCGGCGCAAGGTCTGCAATTTGGTTCATACGGAGATTTAAATCTGTCAGCTGCACCAGATCAGTTAGTGGTGTAATATCCGTAATTTGATTCCTATCAAGTTGTAAACTCACTAAATTTTTTGCTTTTTCAAGACCTGTTAAATCTGTTATACCTGTGTTTGAGGCAGACAGCATTTGTAATTCATCCAAATTCTTTTGAAAAATAGGATCGCTTGGAGCTAAACCCAACGCCTCTCGCACCGCGTCTGCTAAGTTCTGATCAGATATATCTACCGGTTGTGGTGATGAACAACTCAGCAAAAGAATGAGGATTGGGAATAATAGGTAAAAGTGTTTCATAAGAAGAATTTTCTTCATTGAGATAGGATATACTTGTGTTATAGCAATTTGTTGTGATTAGACAATTGATTTACGTCTCTTGGATTTTCTCTAAGAAAATAGGTGGATCTACAATTTCAACACCGAATTCAAATAGAGCTCGTTTGAGTTCGGCATCATCTATAAGGTCATTGTCATAAGAAACTAAAAAATGAGCTCTCCCTAAGATTGCACACTCAACAAATTTATTATCAGTGGCATCCCGACATAATTCAAATGTAGAGGTTATCTCAACAATGCTCGCTTGGTATAGAAGCTCAATCAAATTTGCAACTTCATCCAATGTGTAGTTGTGTTTTAGACGCATCTTCGGACGGGAAAGAACTTTCTGGACTTCATCAATGATAACCTGCGATAAAACGAGAACGAATCGTCCTGTTTGCCAAAGTGATAGCAAACGATTGGCAAGATTCCCCTTTCGAATCAGTGAACGGATGAAAAGGTTGGTGTCAAATGTCACCCGATAAACGCGCCATCGGTTCTCATTTTCGTTCACGCCTCACCTCAGCAAGTGCCTCCTCAAAATCGCGTATCACTTCTTCCTCTGGTGTATCGGCAAAAGCATCTTGGAAGCGAGTCGTTATTTTATCCCAGTCTTTTCGAAATTGTTTCTGATCACTTTCAACTTTTGCGCGAAAACCCGAAACGAGACCTTGCCATTCTGCATTTACTGATGATTCACTATCTTGGATATCTTGTGCGAAATATATCTTGTCGGCAAAATTGTTATCTTTGACAACATGTTTGAGCGCATCAACGAGTCTTTGATTGTTCAATTTTGGGTTTGCATCATTGGTCACAAAAACTATAAAATCATCTTGTTTGAGGTAGTGTAGGATAGCTTTTCTCAAACTGTCGTTCACAGGATCACCCTTTCTATGACACTTTCGAAGTGAGCTCCTTACTGCTGATCGGATTGCCAAGTGTCCAAGCTGCCGTGATCTCAAAAACTCATCCTCCAAAAATTCGACTGCTTTGGTGTCGCTGTCTGATTCTACATTCCATATCCTAATGCTTATCATATTGGTTCCTCCATTAGGTCTTGGAGCAGCTCACTATCAAAAATGGCACTGCCGATCCCAAAATCTGCAATCCAACCGTCAAGTGCTTCGCGTTTATCCTTGATTTCCTCAAGATTAAGTACTTCCGTGCCGAGTCCAGATCGGTTGCGTAAAAGTAAGACTCCAAGAGAATCGGACAAGTTGTTAGGATTAAAGACATCAAGAAGTTGAGAACTATGTGTTGTGATAATGACTTGTGTTCGTTCCGCGAGTTGTTCAAGGACGTTTGCAATATCTTTCAAGGCACCAGGGTGTAGATTCCGTTCAGGTTCCTCAATGGCAATAAGTGGCGGCAATTCAGGTTCGTTAAGCAAGATGTTATATGCAACTAAACGCAGAATACCATCAGATGCACCTTCGAATGGGATAGGATTCTTCTCACCTTCAAATAGAAAAAGGTGATATCGTCCATCAATCAGACAGTAGTCTATTTTGCGATTTGTGCTTGCGGCAAGTGAATCGCTGACACTTTGAAAATTATCTGGAGAATCCTTATACCAATTCCAAAGAACTTCTACTAAATTAAGACCAAATTTGCTAAGTTTCGGAAATTCTCGAATTTCTGGTGTAGCTGGTGAAAAAGTTCTAAAGCATTCTTGGCGTATAATATATACATCAAAATCGTAAAATTGCCACTCTTTAATAAACTCAGTTAAGGCACGCGTAATGGGTTTATGTCCATAATTTCCAGCTGACCCCAAAGCGAGTTTGTTTGAGTTATATGTTATCTCATTTTCTCCATTTTCGTCCCGAACGACTCCTTCCCCGTCTTGGATTGAAATCACATTTACATCATTAACCGACAATTGTTCTACAAGATAGAAAAAATCAGGTTGAGCATTGATTTCTAAGTAATATAAGTTTTGGCTTTCTTTTACTTTCGTCTGTAGGTGAAAAGAGATTTTTTGCGCTGCACCTACCCAAAGAGAATCCAAGAAAGGTCCATCTGAAGGTAAACTTTCACTAACTATAATCCTGTTGAGAAGCTGCAATGCCGTGAAGGTGTTTGACTTCCCACTCGCGTTGGGACCAACAAGCACTGTCAGTGGCTTAAAAGGAAGCGTAACATTCCGCAAACTCAGAAAGTTTTTAATATGAACTTTTTCTAAAAACGCTTTGCCTTCAGACATGCTGTTTCCTCTATGAACGGTAGACATCTCGCCGATGTTTGATGCGATAAATGTCAACACGCCGATGTTGATCGTCAATTTGATATAGAATTCGGTACGTCCCAACTCTTATTCGCCAATGTGATTCTTTTTCTCCTGTGAGTTTTACAGTTCCGCGAGGACGTGGGTTATGTCTCAATTGCTCAAAAATAGCATCAATACGTCTGATAACGTTTTGTGGTAAACGTCGTAATTCTTGTTCTGCTTCACGTGTTAGACGAACAGTATAAATCGTTGGCGTATTCAAAGATTTCCTTCTCTTATCAAGTCTGCCTGAATGTCTTGATAGTCACGAAACTCTGTTTCGGTTTCGACCGCAGCATCCATTTCTAAAATATCCTCTAAATCCTCAAGACGCTGCATGAGTAGTTGGAATTCTTTGATTGACAAAAGAGCAGCAGTTTTTTCCCCTTTGTCATTAACGAGATATTGAGGATTGATTTTGAGCATAAATGTTCTCCTTGTTGAAATTATACATCTTTATGCCAGGACTTGTCAATTGCTTTCACGGTGATGGATACACATGCATTGCCATAAACCATATCATCTCTATTTGGGAGAGTTTTATCACAATTGAATGGCTCACCGCTACGGATCAATCGTTTTATAGAGAACTATTTGCTCATTGCGAATTGTGTGGAGCAGTAGGCTTTTGACGGGGTGCCGATTTTCATCAAAATGTGAAATTGTGGATGCCCCTTGATAATTAGTGATCTTTGCTAATTCATTTCGAATTGCAGTGGGATCAAGCGTTCCTGCATTTTTGATAGCAATAGCCAGCAAAGACATTGCATCGTATCCCCACGAGGATGGACCACCGGGAGATTCCATATACATATCAGTGTAAGCCTCAACAAAAGGTGCTGCGGCGGGTGATTCAACGCTAAAGTCTCTGGTGAAGAAGGAACCTTCTAAAGGTGTGTTATCATCTAAAACGTTGAAAAGTTCGTCGGGAATGTCCCAAGCATTTGTGCCAATAAAAGTTGCTTTTATACCCATTTCTCTTGCTCGCGCTGCTATGAGTGGAACTTCAGGAATGAACCCTGCGATTAAGAAGACATCTGGTGACGTGTCGCTAATCTTTTTAAGTTGGAGATCAAAATCCCTATCCATGCGTTGATAATATTCGGTCGCGGCAACTTTTCCACCAAGTTTCTCAAAATTTTCTTCAAAGGCATCTGCCACAGCATTAGAGTACACATCGCCCATCTGTCGGATTGTTGCGGCAGTTTTGGCATTAAGTTCGTTTGGGTCTATGGCGAATTGCGCTGTTGTTGCACCTTGAAATGATGTGGAAGCAACCGCAATAAATACGTATTCTCCAGTAGCAGTTACGTTCTGCCCAGATGAACCGGTAATTATAGGACGTTTGAGTTCGGTGACAACAGGTCCAACCTGCGTGGAATTTGTAGAAAGTAGTGGACCTAAAATTGCCACAACACCTTCATCCTCAATCAGTATTCTGGCGATTCGGACACTTTCGTCTGCATCAGGAAAATCTCGCTCCCCCTGATTATCCATTTCAACAAATTCAACTTCCATTCCGAGTAAACCTCCGCTATTATTGATTTGGGATTTGGCAAGTTCTGCACCTTTGGTAAAACTTGGAGCAAGCCCGGAGGGTTGAATTATCCCGATTTTTACGGTGGCAATTGTATCAGGTGTGGTGATCTGCTTTACCCTTTCACAACCTAAAAGAGAAAATCCTAAAATTAAAACTGAGGTTAAAAAGGAAAATACTATAGTTTTTGTGTTCATTATTGACTCCTTTTTAGAAAGGTAAAGTTTTCGGCTACAACAAACTGGTCGTTCGTTTCTGGTGATCTGTAAATAAGTGAAAGAGATTCAACCTCATATTCAATGGCTTTCCATTCTGTTTGTAGTCGTTGTTGAGCCCCATTTATGTTTCTGTGCTGGAATTGTCCAACTGAAAGATGTGGGTTGAACCCACCAGTAAACCGCGCTGTGTCGTCGTAGTCTGGGAGATATTTAGTAAGTGTACTATGTAGTTGCACGATGTCTTTTTTAGGTTCGGGGACGAGGAAAAGCGTGCACGATTTACGGTGTTTAAATGCGTTGAAAGATGCAAGCGCAAGGGAAAACGGTTTTGTCTCTTCTGCTGATTTTGCGAGTGCTGGGAAAATATCTTGAAAATCTTGTTGCGGAGCAAATGGGTAGAGGAGTGTTATATGTGGCATCCATCGCTCAAAATTGCGGTCATGGACACGGCGTATGGCTTGGATAGGTGGCTGTATCGTTTCTGGAGGAATGAGGACAACAGCGGTGGTGTATGTTTTGTCGGGCATTGGTTAATGATTATTAATTGTCAGTATTTGGCTATCGGACAATCGGAGTTGGAAATTCCTCCAACAAGAAAATCCATCATAGTATTTACTAAGCCTTGGCACTGGCACCGCCATCAACGAGGAGGGAAGTACCAGTGACCCACTCAGCATTATCTGATGCGAAGAAAACTGCTGCGCGTCCGATGTCTTTAGGTAGACCCAAACGTTGCAGTGGTGTTTTCTCCAATGATTCCGCAATCTGTTCTGGTGTTAGGTAGTCCTGAATTGCAGTCTCAATATAGCCTGGGGAGATAGCGTTTACAGTAATTCCGAATTCGCCAACCTCTAAAGCGGTATCTCGTACCATGTTGACAACGGCAGCTTTTGCGGAGGTGTAGGCTGGTCCTGCGCCTCCCCCATAGGCATGAACAGATGCAATTTGGATAATTCGTCCAAATTTCGACTTTTTGAGGTGTGGAATAGCGAGTTTGGATGTCAGGAAAACACCGCGCAAGTTCACACCAACAACTTTGTCCCAATCGGCAATGGAAATATCTTGTGATCCACCGGGAATATGAATGCCAGCATTATTGACAAGAATATCAAGTCCACCAAAGCGTTCAACCGTTTGCTGGATCATTTGGTCAACCTGCAATTCGTCTGAGACATCGGTTTTGATGAATATCCCTTGCGCACCTAATTTCTGTATTTCTTGAACTGTGTGCGTTGTGGCATTCTTCTCGTGATATTTACCGCGAAGAGGGGATTCCTGTTTATCAGCGATGACAACACATGCACCCTCGCGGGCGAATTCAAGTGCTATGCCTCGTCCGATGCCAGAACTACCACCTGTTACGATGCTGATACGGTCTTTGAGAAGCATTAGAAGGTATTCCCTTTAAAAAAACAAATTAAGACGCTACGATTCGTTGATATCCACCTGTTTTATCCGAGGGTATGATATGAATTTCTATATTTTGGTTTAATCTATTCAATAGTGTAAATAGGAGTTCTACACTAAAATCCTCAAAATTCCCATTCTGTATGCAAGACACATCAGACTGATTAATTCCATAAATCTTTTCGGTTTCTACGGGTGTAAGTTTTCGTTCCTCAAGAAGTTGATAAACTTTTAGCGCAAGATTAGACCGCAGTAATTCGCGTTCTGCCTCTTCTTCAGAAAAACCGATGTCTATAAACACATTTCCAGAACTTTCCTCAATTTTAACATCTTCATTCATTTTCAACCTCCATTGCAAGTGCTATTTTCAGCCGTTGTTTAATCAAATCAATTTCCTTTTTAGGTGTGCTGATTCCACGGGTAGATTTCTTCTGAAACGCGTGAAGTACGTATATGTTTTCGCCTAATTTGACTGTATATACCGCACGATACGTGTTTGTATCAAAACGAGCAGTAATTTCTAAAACTCCTGAACCTACCCCCTTCACTGGTTTAGCATTTGGATGTTTGTATCCAAGTTGAGCAAAGTTTAACGCATCACCGATTGTTTTTCTTGCGGCTTTGGGAAAATTCCTGACTTGAACACGGGAATTACCAACCCATTTAACGTTTTTGATCGATTCATTCAAAATTCAATCCTTAACCTCATTATACTATATTTCCAAAATCCTTGTAATATTATGCTAAGTTATAATCAATAATCTACTGTGAAAAGCGCATACCAATTCTATGATTTATTCCCTTTTGAAAAAATGTAAGAGGTGACAAATGCCAAAAATCGCATTTAGCGTTGATTTGGCAATAAATTGCGCGACCACAAAAGGGCTATTTCTTTAAGAGAAGTTATTTTCAGAAATGGAAGTATTTATCAGTAGTGCCTACGATATTTTAATCATAAATGAAATAATCTCTAATTGGTACACTCACTCATATTAGAAGAAGGAGCGTCCAAGCGAATTCCCTGATCCGAATGCGTTATACGGCATACCTGCTGGTAAGGTGTGGAGTCCCCAAGTATCGGTAGTAGCGTCAAAACCGACCCCCATGGAAACTGCGGGTTCACCAATTAAGTTAACTTGGAATGTAAAATCTTGTCGGACGTTATCAAACGGTGGATCCCGTTTGATTCCGACACGACTCCAAGAAATGCGCAAGTTCCAATCATGTAAATTGCGGTTGATACTGACTCGTTGTGAGTAAAAATCCTTGTCAATCGGATAGTAAATGAAGCTAAAATCAAACTCAAGGTCCTTGCTCAAACGGTAGCGTCCGTTCGCAGTCACTGAGCGCGATGCGCGTATAGAGGTGTGGCGTTTGCTAAAAGAATTACCGATACTCACATACCAATCTTTGCGTGTATATCTGATATTGGTACGCACACCAACCATTTTGAACTGTTTGCCATCTTCCGGATGCGGATTCGGATCATGTGTAAGGCGAACAGTCATATTTAGATTGCGACTGGGAAGCGGAACGATTGTGAAATCACTTTCAATCGGTTCATATTTACGCCTAAATACTGATTCAAATTCGGTAAAATCCGCAGTGAGTCGGGTATCAAAATAAAAGATGCGGTGTGCAGATTGACTGCGCCGGGTTTTAATCTCTATATTCGTATTGAAGTTATAGGTTAGTCTTTTACGTTCATAGAAATAGGTGCTGGGTCCAAACGGATAAAGATTGTTATCGGCATCAATAGGTGGCTGAAAATCGAACGTTAGTGAGGATTGCAGTTCATGACGCAATTTTCGGACACCCGGTATAAATTTGGTATTGTAAATACGGAATAAGGTATTATTCGCCTGCGTTCTGATACTATAGACACCACGTATAATATTTCTCTTTTTGTCTTGGTCTTTGGCGTGCCAGATAGCGTTTGTGTTTAAGCTCGCACTTAATTTCAACTCGCGTAAAGGCGTGATAAAAAGGTTAGTTTGCTTGCGTAGGTCGAACCCTAAGTCAAGGGTTTGAAGGAAAACGTTATTTTCTTCTCCCTGTTTGCCACGATAGATCTGTCTATAGAAGTTTCCAAATTCAATATCCATATCAAAACTGGTATCTTCAAGCGTGGGGAAAGCGAGGAGTGAGAGAATAGGTCTATCGGATTTTACCTTTTCTGATACGAATACCATTCCATCGTTAATAGTTTCAAAGACAGGAAGCCTACTAAAACGCATGCGTGAAAAGTGTAGCGTAAATTGCGGTAGTTTTTGGAGTGCTGTTGTCCCTTGACCTGTAAAATCTTGGACGTGTCGGACTTCAAGTCTACTGGTAATATCACCAATGGTTTCTCGTGAGTACGTTAGGTTTCCATCTTCATCAACATCTTTCTCACTCGCTGCGGACACAGCGGAACCGTAGGTGATTACGCCAAATGAATTGAGAGCAGAATCACTTTGAAGCCCCAGATCCTCTTTGTAGGTACGAGCGCCCCATGCAGTCCGTCCGACAAAACTAATGGGACGGCGTCCTGCTTGTCGGCTGTCCCATGGCGTATAGAAGGACTGTCTGTGTCCCCATCGCATATTCCACCGTCTACCGATACGGGATGAATCTTGTCTGCTAAAAGAGTATTCGTCAGCGCCGTAGAAATAGATATCGCCGCGATAGGCGCGTTTCTTATCAACTTTGATAAGGCGAAACGATTTTTTTGTGTTAATTACTCGGCTATATTCGCCTGCGTATAAACTTTGTGCTTCTGATGCCACCTGTCGTGGGTCTTGCCACCGTCCGCGAAATCCATGTTTTTTGTAGACTTCAAACGCTTCCTCTTCTTCCTCTGCAGGATTTTCCTGTTCAGGAGTCACCTCTTCTACTGTTTCTGGTTCAGCAGGTGTTTTATCTTCAGTATTTTCAATCACATCGGGGAGCGGGTTACTATCTGTATCTGTATTTTCTTGGTTATCATCGGGAGCGGTTGTTTTTTCGTCTTTTTCAGGCGTTGCTAATATTTCTGCTTCAAAAGTCTTCCATTCTGCTTCAAACTGTTCGGCGAGTTCCTCAAATGTAGGTGTTTTCTCTTTTTCGATTAATTGGAAGATGTAAAGACCTTCCTGTGAAAAAACAGGACTACGTTCAGTAATATCTCCAGGTTTTTCCATGCGTCGAACAGAATACTGCCATCCAGAATTCATCTCGTTAAGGGGCAACCCATCGCCATCATTAATCTCAGACAATTTTGCTTCAGTAAATTCAGTGGCAAGTTGTTCAAATGTTTCGCCAGCAAGAGCTCGCTCATGAATTTTATCTGCTATCTCGCGCACTGTCTCTTGTGTTTCAGTGCTTGCAGTGATCTTAATATCAATACGGGCAAGTTTGATTTCGCGCTCGCCATAGATGTCAAGCACACGCTCAACTTTGAGAACATGGAAGGCAGATTCAGTTCTTAAAACGCTGCTGATTTTACCTTCCTTTAGTGCGAATGCTGCTTCTTCCAAAATCGGATCAAGTTTTGGCTCACCATCTTCGTCTTTCTCACCTCGTGCCAGGAATCCCAGATCGCCACCGTCATAACGTGTTTCTGAATGATCAGATTCACTTTGAGCGAGTTGCGAAAAGTCTGCATCTTCTTCAGTGAGTTGTTTGAGTATATTTTCAGCTTTCTCTTTTGCGCGTTCGGTATCTTCATCAGTGATTTTATATTCCAGAAAGAGTTGTTTTAGCCAATATCTATCGTAATCACCTTCAAGCCGATCATATATCTCTTTAGCCTTTTCTTCCAATTTTGTGCGTTGAGCAGGTGTAGCATCAGGTGGAATCGGGATATGTATCTCTCGGAACTGTGTATCATTAAATCTATATTTCCCTTCAAAGCCATAACCTTGTCCTCTCCGCGCACTTCTATCGTATAGCAACGCGCCGTCGTAACGTCTTTTGCGTGCTACAGGTAAAATGATGCTGATGTTAGGTCCTTGGTAACTATCTGTTCCGACTCTGACGATGATCTTTGCAACTTTGCCTTTACGCAGATCACGCCGAATAGCGGGGAAATAGAAAAGTGGAATGCCACCAATATGTAAGACGATGTTCTTTGCAATCATCTCTTCATTCATCCTGATAATTACTTCGGAAACGCTGAAATGGTAGTGTGGATATTTCAAGGAACAGGTCGTTAAGGAGCCACCACGGATATAAGATTTGTTGTCCTCAATTTTGAAAATTTCACTGCCACCGAAGTACCACGGATCGCTAAATGTGTAGCCGTTGCGAGCAATTCCCTTTTTTGTTTCCAAGTTAAAAACAAGTTCATCTGAAAATGTCTCCTCATTGCCCACTTTTAGGTAAACATTTCCTGCAGCACGCATCAGATTATCGTTGAAATCTGCCCAGACGTTGTCTGCTCGCAAAATAACATCTTCATATTTGATAAGAGCATTTCCATGAATCTGAACGAAATTATCATGGAAAATGACTTTGTCCCCATCACCGATTACCGTGTCTGGTTCAGGTGTCATCTTTTCAGGATTTAAGGCTTCTTTTGCGGCACTGGTAGTCTGATCTGTATCTTTGGCGGGTTGGGTATCAGTTTCTTCAGGAGGTTTGGGGGTAAGGGGTTGTGGATCTTGCGCGATGCTCCACTGTAGCGGTAAAAATAGACTGAGGAAAACTACGATTGCTAACAGCAAGACCTGAACAGTTCGACTTGTACGATAGGTTTTCTCCATTGATGTGTCTTTGCAAAAAAATCTCTGGAGCAAAATTGCTACTGTTGGTACTTTGTGATTAATAGGTAGGTTTTCTTCGTTTTTCCGCACAGATTTCTCACTCAAACAATGCTATGTTATACTATTTCTAATTGACAAATTGTCATAAATAAACTGTAGGTCGGGTAGAGTTTACGAAACCCGATGAATGCCATACGCGCATTCATCGTTGATTTGGACATGAAAACCCTATCTAATCCTACGTGTCCAAATAGACACCAATGCGCTTGGCGGAATGCACTTGGTAGAATGCGCTTGGCAGAATACGCGTATGGTATTCTACATGATTCCGCATGATTTGTCGGGTTTCGCTGCGCTCTACCCGACCTACGAAATAATGCCACATAATCATAGGGTTGAGTTCATTTGGTGTTAGTTGTCCTTTGAATCTGGAGTTGGAGTAGTAGACACCGCATCAGGCTTGATTTTAATATAGGCATTTTCAAGAAGCGAGTCAGTATAGGTAGTCCATTCTTTTTCAAAAAGTTGTTGACGTAAAATAACGATAATTTGCTGCTTCTCTTGCTGAGTCAATTCAGGCATTTTGCGTTCATCAACTTTATAGATGTAGAGACCAATTTCGGTTTCAAATGGTTCACTGTGTTTTCCAACCTCAAGAGATTCGATAACTTTACGGGTTTTAGGATCTAATTCAGTAAGGATACGCACCCCAAGGTCACCGCCCTTTTCACGAGTTTCCATATCATCTGAATGTTCTTTTGCCAAGACATCGAACTTTTCCCCAGCATCTAATTTTTTGTAAATTTGTACTGCTTGTTCGCGCGCAGCCTGTAAAGCCTCCTCACTAAATGGAAATGGTACAATCAAATGACGAAACATAATTTTTTCATCAGTTCGTGTTTCAATCATAAAAACATGGAAGCCTGCTTCTGTTTCAATCGGATCGCTGACTTCTCCTGCTTTGAGTTTTGCCAGAACATTCAAAAATGCCGCCGGATATGTGAGTATTTCAGCAGGGGTGGTTTCAATAAGGGATCCTGCTTGGGAATCCGGATTGTCCTCTGAAGTGATGCGGCGTGCAACATCTACAAATCGGGTTTTATCTGATCGTATTTCTTCAAGTGCTTGATTCACCGTATCCGCTGTTACTTTTTTGTCTTTTTCGGTCGGTTTGAAAGCAATAAATATTTGACGCAAACTAATTCTATCAGTTTTAGTTGGAAGTTGGTCCCTGTTTTCTTCATAAAATTTCTGAATCTCACTGTCGCGCACTTGGAGCCTTGGCAAGATTCTGCCCATAACAAGTTTTTCCGCCATCAGATCCCGTTGAATTCGTTCACGATATGCTACGATCGTCAAGCCATCACGGTTAAGCAGTTTTTTAAACTCTTCGTCTGATGAAATCTGGAATTTTGTCCTAAAATCTTGGATATGGTTCTCAATTTCAGCATCGCTGACTTGAATCTTTAGCGTTAAGGCTGCTTCTAACAGTAGCTTCTGGCGGATGAGTCTATCAAGCAGCTCAGCCCGTTGTTTTTCAGCTTCTTTTAGTGCTTCACTTTCGGTGTATCGATGTACTTGCTGAAGTTCAAAGGCGTACTCCCTAACCAATGTGTCAAGTCGTCGTTTGGTAATAACATCATCGTTTACGTAGGCGATAATTTTATCGAATATCCTTGCGTGAGTAGGTGTCAAACTACTGCAGATTAGCACCGTAATTAGCAATAAAAAAATGATCGTCTTAGGTTTCATGAGAATACCTCCACAGTGAGACAATCTGTAAAAGTAAGACGGGCGGATAGTTTAGTACCGCCCGTACTATCTAACAGTTCTTTCAATAAGAATCTATTCCTCTGGTGTTGTTTCTTCAGAGGGATTTTCAGATTCCTCTTGAATAGGTTCATCTTCCGGGATACGGTCTATGAAGGTTTTAACTTCGGCACGTTCACGGAGTTGGTCAATCCAGGCTTGCATTTGAGCATCCCGTCCTTCCCTTTCAACTTTTCTTATGACGTTTTTACGGACATCCTCTTCTTCAAAGGGTCTCTGAAATGCATCTCTTGCCTCTTTCTTAACAAACATCATGTAGTATTTCTCTCCCTGCACCTCAACCTCAATGACAGATGGATGGAGTGTGTCAATCTCTGCCGCGAAGGCTGCATCCATAAAAGGTTCAGTTCCGGGAGGATAAGAGTTTTTGCTAATGAAATCAGTATCACCAGGCGAGGCTGGGTTGGCACCAGGTCCCACCAATTCACCTCTGTCAGAAAGTTCTTGTGCTGCGACAGCAAAATCTTTGCCCGCTTTAATTTCTGCGAAAACCTCATCTGCACGCTCTTTGTTCATAAGCGTGATACACAACAACTTAACCTGTGCAGGACGGACATAATCCTCTTTATGACCATCATAATAGGCTAAATAATCATCTTCTGAAAAGAAGAGTTTACTATCAACTTCCTGTTCTGTGATCCTGTCAACCATTAACTCATGAAGATAATCTTGGACCTTCTTGATGATTTCCTCATCCTCGTTGAGTTTCTGGTCTTTGGCAAGACTGAGAATTAAACGGCTTTCTGCCATGAGAGTCATGTATTCTTCAAGCCCCTCTTTGTCTTGGTATTGACGTTGTTTGTATTCAGGAAGTTCGCTAATTTCCTGCATCATTTCTTCAAGTGTGATTCGTTGTTTTCCGTTCCACTCGAATTCGGCGATGACAGTTCCATCTGCCCCAATTGCTTTATCACCACAACTATATAAGAAGGGAACTGTGGCAAGAAGAGCGAATAAGAAAATAAAGGGAATACTCGTATATTTTTTCATTAATACTATCTCCTTAAAAAATAAATGTTATTGAAACTACTCCTCAGATGTATCGGATTCCTCTTCCACTGCTTCGGGTTGAATAGGTTCAGGAATGTTCTCAGGGTAGGTTTTAAGTTTTGCCATCAGAGTGATTCCTTCAACCCATGAAAGGATACGGGATCGTTTCATCTCTCGTTCAACTTTTCGTTCAATATCGGATCTGACTTCCTCTAATTCCCTTTGCCGTTCTGGCTGATGTTCCTCTTTACGGAAAATGAGGTAATATGTTTCCTCATTGACATCTGTTTCAAAGACGGCATCGGTCATTTCTCCAATTTCCATTTCAAAAACTGCGTCAATGAATTCAGACCAAATCGGTGATTGGTCTTTGGTAAAGAAGAACGTATTACCAGGATCTTCTTCGCTGGTGCTGCCAGGGCCGTCAGCCAATTTCTTTTCCGCAAAAAGTTTCTTTGCCATTTCAACTATATCCGTTCCAGCTTTAATCTGGTCTAAAGTTTCATTGGCTAAGTCTTCGTCATCAAGGGAAATACATGTTGCTCGCGCCTTAGCAGATTCAATGTATTCACTCTTGTGGATATCATAGTACAGCTTAAGGTCATCATCAGTGTAAGACACCTTTTCATCAACTTCTATTTCGGTAAGTTTTTCAACCATAAGTTGATGGGTATAATCGTCCAATTTTTTGAGGTGTTCGAGAAGTTCGTGAAAACCTGCATCCCTTGCTTGGTGCAGTTTCAGTTTTTCATCAATATAATCCTCTAAGTATTCCACTTTACCCGCTTTCGTAGCATAATTTCGCTGGCGGTAGGTCGGCAATTCAGCAATGGCTTCTTCCAGTTCAGCAAGAGATATCTGGTGGAGTTCACCATCCCACTTGTATTCAGCAATAATGATCTGGCTCTTGTCAATTTCCTCTGGTGCAGATTCGTGGTTGTCGGAACGGACAAGAGACCACGTGAGCAGACAGGTTGCAACAACTGCTGCGACAACAACAATAAATTTTTTCACTTTGGAATTCTCCTTTCAATATTTGTAGGAGCGATCTCCGAATCGCGACAAAATGCTTTGATAGTCGGGAATCGGAATTCCCTCCCGACAAATGCCATACGCGCATTTGGCGTTGATTTGGCTGAATGCCATACGCGCATTCAGCGTTGATTCACAACTCAAAAATGTTAGGTTAATTGTAAAATTTACCATATATTCAATCAGATACAACAAATATGCTTAAAATTCGTTGTAATTCGGTTAATAACTTCTTTCCAGTTAGATTTTCTATACCAACCATCAGTTGCGCTGGTGGACGTAATTCAAGTTGTGGATTTTCCTGAACTGTCTCAACGAACTGTGCCACATCTATTCGCGGCTTGTGTTCATCAAAGGTTACTTTAATACGATTACCGCCTGCCACAATGGCTGTAATACCGAGCTTTTGACAAAGCTGTTTGATACTTGAGATTTCAAGTAACATCTCAACAGGTTCTGGTATATCTCCATACCTGTCCTTAAGTTCGTTGGTCAATTCGTGCTTATCAGTATCAGTTTTTAGTGCTGAAATTTTCTTGTAGATAGATATTTTCTGGCGGCTGTCAGGAATATAGTCGTCAGGGAGAAATGCTTCAATAGGTAAATTGATACTCGTTTCTATTTCTTCTTCAACCTTTTCACCTTTTAGCTTTCGGACAGCCTCATCAAGTAGTTTACAGTAGAGTTCATAACCAACATTTGTAATATGTCCATGTTGTTGTGCTCCGAGTATGTTTCCCGCCCCTCGTATTTCTAAATCTCTCAGTGCGATTTTGAAACCAGAGCCGAGATCTGTAAATTCTTCTATGACACGGAGTCGTTTCTGTGCCCCTTCAGTAATCGGTTTATCTTGTGGGTAAAAAAGATAACCGTAAGCCTGTTCATCAGCGCGTCCAACCCGACCACGGAGTTGATATAACTGCGCTAATCCAAAAGCATCTGCTCTATTTATCATAATGGTATTAACGTTAGGAATGTCTAATCCGGATTCAATAATCATAGTGCAGACAAGGATATCGTGTTTGTGGCGTACAAACTCTAACATGACGTTTTCCAATTCGCGTTCAGGCATCTGTCCGTGAGCGATAGCAACGCGTGCATGGGGAACAAGTTCTTGTATGGTTTTAGCAATAATTGCAATGTTCTGAACACGGTTGTGGACGAAAAAAACTTGTCCGTCTCTTGCTAACTCATTCATAATAGCATCTCGGATTATCTTAGAATTATAAGGCATAACCTGCGTTTGAATCGGTAAACGGTTCGCTGGAGGTGTGTTGATAATACTGAAATCCCTGATGCCTACAAGCGACATGTGTAAAGTACGCGGAATCGGCGTAGCAGTAAGCGTGAGAACATCTACTGTTTCTTTAAACTGCTTGATTTTTTCTTTGTGCTTCACACCAAAGCGGTGCTCTTCATCAACGATGAGCAGTCCGAGATTGTCAAAAGAAACAGTATCGGAAAGCAGTGAGTGCGTGCCGATAACAATGTCTACAGTACCATCTGCAAGTCTCTCTTTAACAGATTTTATCTCCTTTTGGCTGCGGAAACGATTTAACATTTCAACGTGGATAGGGAATGATTTGAAACGTTTTTCAAACGTGTCGTAGTGCTGCAGTGCAAGTATAGTCGTTGGTACAAGTAGTGCGACCTGTTTTTCTGCCATTACCGCTTTGAATGCAGCACGCAATGCAACTTCGGTCTTACCGTAACCAACATCTCCGCAGATGAGCCGATCCATCGGTCTTTCAGTCTCCATATCAGTTTTAACATCTTCAATGGCTTGGAGTTGGTCATCTGTTTCTTGAAAAGGAAAGAGTGCTTCAAATTCACCTTCCCACGGCACTTCTGCTGGAAAACCGTAGCCTTCATTCGCTTGCCGAGCAGCGTATAGTTTTAGCAGCTCACCCGCCATTTCTTCAACAGCAGCCTTCGCACGTCCCTTCTTCGTTTGCCAAGATTTACCACCGAGATGATCTATGTTCGGTTGATATGATTCATCTTTGTTTCCAATATACTTCTGAACAAGGTCAACTTGGTAGGTTGGTACATAGAGTTTGTCATCTTCCTTATACTTAAGAATGAGGAAATCTTGAGATTGACCGTCTATATCCATACGGCGAATGCCTTCGTAAATTGCGATGCCGTGAGAAATGTGAACAACGTAGTCTCCAACCTTCATGTCTACAAGGCTTAAAATAGGCGCACCGTTTTTGTAGCGTTTCGGTGAGGCAACCCGCCGCTGACGATTACCAAAAATCTCATTTTCTGAGATGACAACAAGTTTGAGAGATTCACTCAGAAAACCTTCGGAGATAAAACCGACAGATACAGAAATTTGCTCAGGTGGTAGTTCACGCTCAATTAACATCTCTAATACGCGTTTTGCCTGCTGCGGCGTTTCACAGAAAACGTTAACAAAATACCCTTTAACTGACCACCTTTTGATATAATCAATAACCATCTGGTAGTTACCCCTACCGAGCCCGAGTGATTGCATATCAAAATCTACTTCTGAGAGATCCGTTGACTGATTAAAATCAGCTTCTTGTTCGGATGCTAAAGACGCTAAAGAGATAGGAATGCTTGTGTAGTTCTCCAATTCAGACTGAAGCGTATCAACGGAAATCAACAGATTTTCAAGAGTAGGCATCAATTTACCTTCTGCCAATCTCCGATCATATATTTCCTGTAATTGATCGTGCATCTGTTCTGCTTCTCGTGTTTGCCACCGCGGTTCCACCATAACAACAATTGTTTCATCTGGCATGTAATCGGTCAATAGTTCTGTTTGCGGATATAACATAGGTAGAAATGCTTCAATCCCGTCAATCTCAACGGGCAGTTCTTCAATTACATCCAGACTTTTGGACTGTGCCCGTTTAAGAAAATCTTCTAAGAGCTGCGTCATCTCCCGAATGGTATTTATGAAATCCGGAGAATTTTCTGTTTGTTTCATCAGTTGTTCGGTTTGTGATTTCCAATGCGGCATAGAGATGTCAGCGAGGCAAACTTCAGACATCGGTGTGATAACAACTGATTTTTTTTGCTCAATTGAAACTTGTGAGGTCGGGTCGAATAGGCGAATGTCATCAAGTTCATCTCCAAAAATATCAAGCCGGACAGGAGCATCGGAGGTAAGCGGATACACATCTAAAATATCCCCTCTGTGTGCAAATTCACCCTTTACTTCGACCAATTCAACTTGTCGATATCCGCTGCGAATGAGAAATGTAACAAGATCATAGAATTCTATCTCATCACCAATTTCAAAGGTGCGACATGCTGAAGTTAATGTATCACGTAGTGGGAGTTTGTAGGATAACCCTCTGACAGTGGTAAACACAACACTATGTGGGGTGGTTAGAGAAGCATCAGTTTTGTGATTACTACTCTTTGCAATAAGACTATGCAGACAACGCATCCGATCAACACAGATGTTTTTGCTTGGTGAGACACCTTCAAAGAGTGTATTTTGCCACGCCGGAAAGAGATGTAAGTCAATTTGTGGAACAGTTGGTTCAGGATTCCCGTGTTGAGAACTGTGATCATGAAACGCGCGAACCTCCTCCAACACCTGTTCTGCTTCTCGGTGTGAGGGAAACACGATGAGGAAAGATTTGTTTGGGAAATCTTCTATTAGCGTCGCCAAAAAATAAGAAGTTGAAGCGTTGAGTAATCCTCTGAGCCACGGAGGATTTTCTCCATTCTTAAGGCATTCAATCAGTTTCTGGTAATTTTTAGTTTTTCGTAAAAACTCTTGCACGAACTGTTCCTTGTTGTTCGGTAACTGGATTATTTTTTATAAAAAATATCCAAGTTGCCACTTATGTAGCACAATCTGTTAGATTGTGCATCTTAGTACGCAAACTGACAGTTTGCGCTACGAAATCTTGCAAAATATGAATTATTTTCTATAAAAAACGGTGTTTGTTTGTCTAAAATCTTGTTAGGTAGCAACTTAAGTAAAAAACGATGTCTTTTCACATCTAATAACCGAACTGTTTATCTTATAAATTCAATTTTTTCAAGGTTTGCTTTCATTTTACCAATTTTTGCTTCTGCCTCAATTTTGACAGGGATATGACGCGGGTCGTCGGTCAACCAGAGTTGATAACCGTGTGAGGTGCGCACCACGAGTGTTTTGACACGACCCAAACCCTTGACCTTTAACACCTCGCCCTGTCTTACACTAATGCTCACTTTTGCGACCTTCGCTTTGCTAATTAGCGGGAAGAAGTAAGTTTCGCCTGGCACCAATTTTTTACACCGAAGAAAGTAGATCATAGAAAGTTCATCTTGTGTGCCGAATGGGGTCTCTATTATTTTTTTTTCATGTTTTTCAGGAGCTTTTGGATTATTCTGCGAGATTTTTTTATATTCCGTTTCTCTGTCTTGAAAATTGATCTCAACGCGAGCTCTATATTTTTTATCCTGAAGTTGGTTTCTGAAACTAAGTGGAAAGTACCCTACGGTGTTCAAAAAAGTAGACTGACGATTCTGAAAACGGTGTATTCTGGAGGCGACAGCACTTGTTTTTACTTGAGAGGTAATGTGATATACGCTTTTCCTGTTAAACGACATTTTTTTCTCAATATGGTCAACTCGTTTTCCGGCAGAAACTGGAACCCATGATACCTTGATATTGTATGTTAATCTTTCACCGACCCTCAGCGGATTTTGAGAAACGTCTTGAACATCTACAAGTGGGATTTCCCCATTTTTCTTGTTGTTCGCATTGCCACTTGTTGTTTTTGCATCTTCAGAAAGTATATCGGATATCGGTAGACTTATCCCTATCACTAAAAAAATGATTAATAAGCACTTCGCATGATTCACATTAACAACTCCAGAGATATATCCATCTCTTATACATCAAGAACTGATTTTCATTTGCGAGGTGTCCCAACAGAAAAATAGGTGCCAGCCAAGATATAAGACATCATTGATTTTCTCAACAACACAACATTGATCGCAGACAAACTAAAACCTATGAGTAAAAATAAGAGCGTTTCCCTGCTTAGTTTGTTGCATTTGCACGGAAATTCTTCGATTATTATAATCTTCAGCTGTTTTTGATGCATCAAGGATATTCCAGGCGTGCAATCCGATGCCCACAATCAGGAAAATAGACCCACGGATGCTATGATCTGTCATCCTTGATCTGACCTGGTCCTTGGTTAAGAAATTGGTTGTCCTCTCATCATAGAATCCTGTACCAAATGTGTCATGGTTTCTATAATGTAAAGCACGCGCAATATTATAACTTGCAAGAGAAAAGACACCTATCTCTGCCGTAAGAAAAAGTGTGGCTTTGAGGTAACTTTCGGCGTAAGCCTGCCCTAAACCGGGCATAGTCGCTGATAACAACGTTGCTTTTCGCGGACTTCGCGCAGGATAATATTGGTCGCCATGAGAACGGAATAGTGGGTAGATCGGTTCAGTATCGGCATCTTGTTTCGCGCGTGATTCCCACAGTTTCGAAATCTGCTTCTTTTCAGGAGGCAGTTGTTCATCTGCCAATACCTCTATTTGGGTATAAAATGTGATAAAAAAAGCAAAAAATAACAGAGTTATATATTTTTTCAAAATCACTCCTTTCAGTTACGCGCTGATAGTATTCCGAAGTCTATAATAGATTTAAAAACAGCAATCCACCTTGATTGGCACGTTTACAAGCAAAACGCGTCAATCAAGGTGTTTAAATTTATTTTTATGGTATTTTCAAAAGATCCAAAATTAGACACTATTTTTACTTAACAGGCAATGCAGGTGCTAATTGTATATTCTCTGGATCAGTTTGGTATGCCCAATCAAAGACAACCGCGTCATCAAACAGTTTGCGAACATGAATTTTAGCGAAGTTCCCATCAGGGGTATAAATCGCATAAATATGCCCTTCAATGATTTCCACAAATAACGTTGTATAACCGTATTCTGGCACAACATCAACACCATCAAAATCTTCTTGATAACCCAAATCTTGCATCGCAGTTTCGTTGTCTGAATAGAGGTAGGTAATATTTACCTCTGTATCTAACCCGAAATAGACATCTGTCGTTCTGTCATCCCATGCGATACTTCCCTTTCGGGGATGTGAGAAATCAAAACCGCTGCGATCAGGTGCAAGTTGAAAATCATCTAATGTAACGTTTCTACCTTCTGGTCGTGGTGTATCCCAAGCATTTTCAGGGCTAAGTTCACTTTCATTACCTGTTATATCGTAAGCAGAAACAGCATAGTAATAGGTTCTGCCGTTCCGCACATCTCTATCTGTATAATGTGAGGTGCCAGGAGGCAGATCAGAAATTGCCTCAAAGTCATTGTTATTTTCACTACGCCATACAGTGTATCCCTCTAAATCAAATTCAGCGTTTGGGTACCACTCAATGCGTACGTATTCATCACCTGTAATAGTTCTAACACCTCGCGGGATTGCAGGCGGTTCACGGTCAATATTGTCGTTATCATCGTCTGCATCAATATAACATCCGGTTAGCGTTGCCACAAGGAGTATGCACAAAAAGTGTGCTATGAGTACATTTATTTTTGTCAACATTTTTAGTCTCCTGTCGTGAAATCTAATTTATATCCAAGTGTAACGCTAATCACATACAAGGCGTTGACATGATTATTATACTATCATTAAATTCGCATCAATGCAAGGTAAATTTAGATTTGCTACTCCAGGATTTTTGTTGTAAATCAGACATTTTTCTTCAAGAAAAAATGAAATATTTACTTAAAACTTAAGAACAAGATATACACGTTACATCTCCAAAGCCATTCAATTCTCCAATAATCGCACATGCTACATAGATTTCTTGTAGGAGCGATCTCCGAATCGCGACAAAACACAATGATAGTCGGGAATCGGAGTTCCCTCCTACAATATAATTAAATGAGAAAACTCTACAATTGAATGGCTTTGTTGCACCTTCCGAAAATCTTGACATATTTATGACACTATGATATACTTAAAACATAAGAATTTATGGATAAGGAGATGAAATGTCGAGAAAGAATTGCATCCTACTAACGTTAAGCCAAATCGCTATCGGAGGAGTGATAACGGTTGCTGGCAGTTTAATATATCTACTATTTTTCAAAGCGTTTTTGTGGCAAACACTTATTGATGAACGAATTATGCATGGATTTTGGGTAGGATTGTTCTTGTTAATATCCGTAGGAGGCACTTACGGTGTAATTGTAGTGGGGGTGAGTGAAGGAATCAGATTTGTTAGTCGAAAATTCGGAGTTGATATTCCCTTCAAACCGGTGTGCTCAGGTGCTTTTTTGGGTGCGCCTGCAATTGTATTTCTACTTGCACTGCAGAATATTCCATGGGAAATTTTTGGAACGCAGAATGTTATTCTTGTATTGATTCTCCCAGTTTTTAAAACGCTTGCTTTCCTTTTATCCTTACCGATTCGAGCTTGGTTAACGCTCCAATTTCCAGTTGAAATTTTATATGTCATAGCGATACCGATTGGTGCAATTTTAGGGTATCGACTATCGAAAATAGAAAATGCAGACGTGAACGTCCAAGAAACGTAAATAATTACACATATCCGTTTCTGATGGTATTCTGTTTTTAGTTACCAAGAAGATTGTGTTTTTGAATGAGGTCTGATCCATGTGCTGTACGGATTCGCTCGCGTAGCGGAGGTATGCCTGACAATGCAGTATGATAAGCCGAAGGATGAATGCGGCGTATTTGGTGTTTTTGGACACCCAAAAGCGGTAGAATTAACCTATTTAGGGTTACGCGCGCTTCAGCATCGAGGACAGGAGAGCAGCGGAATTGTCGCATCTGATGGTGAAAACATTTTGTCTCACCACGGAATGGGGCTTGTTGATGCTGTGTTTAACAGCGATGTTTTAGCGAAGCTAACTGGGCATATTGCGATTGGACATAACCGATATTCAACAGCAGGTGAAAGCACGCTTGAAAATGCGCAACCTTTGGTACGTAATTATAAGCAAGGAAAACTTGCTCTGGGGCATAACGGTAACTTAATCAATGCATCTCAGATTCGGAACCATCTTGAGAATATAGGCTCAATTTTCAGCACAAGTTTGGATACAGAGGTAGTCTTTCATCTGATAGCACATTCCCGACAAGACAGTTTGGAAGATAGGATTTTTGATGCGTTTCGTGCAGTTGAGGGTGCTTATTCGTTCGTTGTGCTTGACAAGACAACGCTGATGGGTGCGCGTGATCCACACGGGTTTCGTCCCTTGTGGATCGGAAAACTTGGAGAGGCTTATGTATTAGCCTCTGAGACATGTGCCCTTGACGTAATTGAAGCAGAGCCAATACGTGAGGTTGAGCCTGGTGAATTGGTCACGATGCGTTCCAAACATCTCGGGGTGGAATCTTTCCGTTTTTCGCCACAACAACCCAAATTATCTCAATGCATCTTTGAATATATCTATCTTGCGCGGCCAGACAGCATGATGTTTGGACAAGGTGTGAACAGCACACGCCGTGAGTTCGGCAGACAACTTGCGCGCGAGCACCCTGTCAAAGCGGATGTCGTGATTCCTGTTCCTGACTCAGCAACAATAGCTGCCCTTGGCTACGCAGAAGAATCTGGCATTACCTTTGATCTCGGATTGTCAAGAAATACCTATGTCGGTAGATCCTTTATGAATCCTACGCAGGATATTAGAGAACTCATGGTGAAGGTGAAGTTGAACCCAATTCGTGAAGTCCTTAATGGAAAACGGGTTGTGGTGGTTGATGATTCAATCATGCGTGGAACAAACAGCCGAAAACTCGTCAAAATAGTCCGTCAAGGTGGAGCAACGGCTGTTCATGTCCGTATAGCATCACCGCCCAATAAATATCCTTGTTTTTACGGGGTTGATACACCTACCCGATCAGAACTGATAGCAAGTAAACACACTACTGAAGAGATTCGTAAATATATTCGCGCTGATAGCTTGGGATATGTCAGTATTGAGGGGATGTTAAAGGGAGTGAAAGAACGTGACAATTTTTGTACTGCATGTTTTGATGGGAATTATTCTGTAACAAATGAAGGTATACCTCGCCAATTACCATTAATTATAGATTAACATTTATCAATTTACCTGTAGAAATAAAGAATAAGAAATAAAAGTCTTAGAGAAAATTAACAAATATAAGACACAAAACCGCTTTCACTGTGAATAAGGAAAATACTATGGTATTAATTCCCCCACCATACGTGCCACCAAACCAAAATAAGAAAAAGAATTCTCCGAGAAGAACTTTGCAAGGTCGCCACAACACTACAAGGGCAAGAAGTGGAATGAGTGAAATGTTGCGAGGTTCGCTCGGGACGGCGCAAGGTACGTCTACGTTAAAAATAGTCTTAATATATTCTATTCTCGGTATGATTTTGCATTGGCTGCTCCCTATTGTAATTCAAAATGTGAGACCTGATATGCCAGAAGAAGATGCACAGTATTATGGAATCCTTGGTGCCATCATCATAACTGTTTTCTTTTTAGTCGTTAGTCTTTTGAAAGGGTTAATCCAGCGCCATAGGGCACAATCAGAGAAATCCAAAACACAAGATGCAAATACCAAACTCCTTGGTCCCAAAACTTAGAAAATAAGGTGAATAGGATGACAGATAAAAAACCGTTGACCTATGCCGATGCTGGTGTCTCATTTGAAGCAGAATCCAAGGCTATGCAGCGTATACGGGGAATCATGGAAACCACGTATCGATCCGAAGTTCTCAGCAACGTAGGTAGTTTCGGTGGCTTATTCGCACTCGGAACTTATACGCAACCTGTTCTTGTTTCAAGCACGGATAGTGTCGGCACAAAGTTGAAGGTTGCCTTCCAAGCTGACAAACACGATACCGTAGGGTATGATATTGTTGCACATTGCGGCAATGATATAGTTGTACAGGGTGCCGAGCCACTTTTCTTTTTGGATTATATCGGCATCGGAAAACTGGAACCGCTGGTTTTTGAACAGATTATTACAGGACTTGCTTCGGGCTGTAGAGAAATTGGTTGTGCGTTAATCGGTGGAGAGACAGCAGAACTTCCTGGTTTTTATGCGCCAGGAGAATACGACTTGGTAGGAACAATCGTAGGGGCTGTAGAAAGAGATGCACTGATTACAGGAGAAAGAATTGCACCTGGAGATAAGTTAATCGGTTTAACCTCAACTGGATTACATACAAACGGGTATTCGCTTGCACGACGCATTTTATTTGACCGTTGTAACTACGACGTAGATAATTATCTGCCAGAACTTTCATCAACAGTAGGAGACGAACTGTTGAAACCACACAAAAGTTATGTCAAATCTATCTTGAAACTCCGTGAGGTGTGTGAAGTCAAAGGAATTGCGCATATTACAGGAGGGGGATTGCCCGGAAATGTCGAGCGAATTCTACCTGAAGGGTGCAGAGCAGTAATCCAGAAGCAAAGTTGGGAAGTTCCACCCATTTTCAATTTACTCCAGCAAAAAGGGAGTGTAGAAGAAGTAGAAATGTATCGAGTTTTCAATATGGGGGTTGGAATAGTTTTAGTAGTCTCCTCTGATTCCGTTGCGACAACTTTGGAGTCGTTAAGCGAATCGGATGAGTCGGCGTTCCTACTGGGAGATATAGTTTCGGGAGAGAAAGGAGTTGAGTTGTGTCCGCGGCATTCTTAAATGAAGATTCACTTCAAGAACTAACAGATTTATTTGAGAAAACACCGTTGCCTGTAATTATGCAAGCATTTGAGCAGGTAGACGATGCGGACATCGCTGTATTCTTATTGTTGTTAGATGTTGCAACCAGTAAAGTCCCATCAGAGAGTTCTGATGAGATTCGGAAAACACTCGCTCGTACTGGGGAAGAAGGGACATCTAAAGAGCAGTCAGAAGGAACACTTACCGCTTTTGCCCAAGAAGTTTTCGCAGCATTCCCAATTCAGAGACAGGTTCGCATTGCTGAACATTTAGCGATAACTGAGATGATTGACACCTCACGGGCAGAACAGATTTGGGATGATCTCGTCGGCGAAATACACGGTATACTAAAAAGCACACTATTTTTTGGTAACGGAGCAAAAAACGTCGCGAAATTCCTTGCCCAAGTTGATTTTGAAAAACAGAACCAGCTTATGGAGGCACTGCAAAAAAGTCAACCTGAATTAACTAACACCGTTGCTGATCACTTATTTACATTTGAGGACCTTGCTGAGGTGTCTGATGAAGCAATTATTACGCTTCTGCAAGTTTTAGAGCCAAACACCTTAGCACTTGCCCTGAACGAAGCCTCACCTGCAATTCAGGATAGATTCTCTGAAAACATGTCAACTACACAAGCAGAAACTTTGGAATCAGAAACCGCGCAACTCACATTTGAGCAAAAACAACTCAGTGAAACTGCGCGGCAATCTATAGTCACTTTAATTCGCAATTTTGCAGCTAAAGGACTACTAAAAATTCGTTAGATGAAGAAAAGTCCAATATAGTGGTAGTTTCAGACAATTTGCCGCGATCACAATAGAAACCCTACTGCCAGCCGTGCAAACCACCATTAGTCGTCCAACGTAAACACTATATCTAATTTAACCTTCTTTTCAACATCTTTATCTTTTTCCTTAGCTGGAATAAATCTCCACTTTTTCAAAGCTGCAATTGCTGCCTCTTCAAAACCGAATCCAATGCTTGTTAACGCAACAATATTTTTGGGAACTCCATCTTTTCCGATAGTTGCTTCTAACGTCACGGTTCCTTCCTTATTGGCACGTTTAGCATTTTTCGGATAAGTTGGCTCCGGTGCATATTTAGCCTTAGGTGGTGAAGACCCTGGTTTCTTCGTATCAATTTCAGGGACTTTTAAAGTATGTCCGCCATCTAATTTGGTAGTGTCAGTCAGATCATCAAGCGAAGAGTTTTGCTGTGCAGGTCTCTCAAATGTAGGTTTTACTGTGGGTTGTGTGGGTTGCACAGGCCCTCTCAAACCTTTCGGAATTGCTTTGACTCTTGGTCCTTCAAGTGATGGTCCTATGGGACCTAAATCTGTATCAGGTGTGGTCGGAAGCTCAAAATCACCTGGTGTCCGTCGAATATTTGGATTCGTCACTGGTGTCCGTTTAATCGGTGCCTCTATTTGTTGTGGCTTAGCATCAAATTTCGGACGACGGCGTGTCTTAATTGTGGTGCGTTCTCTTTGGGGCGGATCTTGAGGAACGAACGCAGCTGCAAGTTGTTGACTTTCGGCTGCAATTTGGTCTTTGATATATAGAAACCCAAGTAACAAAGCGATGGCAACGTGTAGCCCTACAGAAAACGTTAAAGCAACTGAATTACGCCCTCCTGTTTTCTGCACGGTTATCGGTGGCGGTTTACTCCCTTGTGCGGCAACTATACCACCTTTTTGACTTTCATCAATACTGACTTTCTTCAATTGAGCATTAATCTTCGGTTTTTTCCGTTCTGCCCGACGATGTTGGATTTGGTATACAATATCGGAACTTCTACTCATCTCTTTCCTCCCAGAATTTATCTCGTGATGTCGATAGCGCGCGTTCAACACACTTACCGGAGTTTATGAGATAGTTTGTAAATCGATAGAGTCGTTAATTAAGATTTCGTTAAAATGTCTATCTTCACATCATAGTATAACAGATATCAATGCCATTTTCCAGCGATTAAACTAATTTTTTCCTTCAACAGATCTGATTAAGCATAAATTATAGCATATTTAAATGTATATGTCAACTTTTTTATTTTTGTACTAATCGTAGGTCGGGTAGAGCGAAGCGAAACCCATAGGCATCAATTTAAGAACATGTCTCTTGTTTGATAACTTGGAAATCTGATCTTATACCAGACACCTTTCGCACCGAAATAAACGCTATGAATGCGCGAATGGCATTCAGCGGGTGCTCAGATGTGATTGACCATAGCCTCGGAGAGGCGAAAGGTGTATAGGAAACGTTGATCCCACCAGGAGCAAGCCCCAGAGGGGCGACAGGTGTATCAGATACACAAACGTTATTCACTAAATTGATGCCTATGGGTAGAACGAAGCGAAACCCGACCTACGGTGTAAACTTGTGCGTAAGTCTTAGAATTAAGTTTCGATTACGGATTCCACCAAAACGTCATTTTCGCGACCACCGTAGAATTTAGGAATCTTGTCTTTGTCGACTTGTCAGTGTCATAAGTTTGGTTGAAAACAAAATAGAAATCGCTCCCCGGACGATAGATATAATTGACAAGAAAGTTAGTTGACACGAGGTTCGTCTCCGTATTCCACTGTGCAAATAGTTTTGCAAACAGGGTTGTTGAAAACGAGTAGTAGAACCTACCTGAGAAAAGGTTAGCATCAAAATCACCTACGGGTAGATTAACACGATTAAATTCGTAGTCTAAATGTAGACTGATTCGTCCATTCGGTTTCAGAGATCCATCGACAGAAAATTTGCGAATTTGACCGTTGTAAAAGTTCCCCAATTCAAAACCTGTCGTTGTACTAATAACACGGCTATCACTCGTTGAAAACCTTCCCCCAACGATGCTGTATTGGTAATCCCCAATTGGGATGACTACATCCTCTCTAATTTCAAAATCTTCGTCAAGTCGTTCAAACATACGCCTCGCAAAAAGCATAATAGAGTCGCCTGTAGCAAATGATGTCCAGTGGGTATAGGATAAGTTCCACCTTTCCAATTCATTATCTTGGGTGAGGATATAGTTTGCCTCTGGTCCCGACCAAATTTCACGAATCCCATATTTATTTGGTCTCGGTGTCAAACGAAGATCAGTTCGCATTTGGCGCATTCCTGTTTGCCGGACGTATCCTACCGCAGGGTCGAAATCTTCGTCTATATCGGTGTAGGATCCTCCGAGTCGCAAGATGTCATTCCGCCACCGCGTGCCGAAGTACCATGCATTATTTTTCCCTGACATATCAGGCGAAAAGGTACGTGCCCACATGCCGCGCACATCAAGTCTATCGCTTGGACGGAATTCAAAATCGAATCCACCCGCACGGTTATAATTGCCGAATTCGTCTTTATTGACAGCAATCATACCGAAACGTGATCCTGCCGCAGCATCCTTTGTAACTCGGATGACAGAATAATTGGTGCGCGGAATGTCAATTGGATCGTCCTCTGCCGGTTCATCATAAAATTCATCTGTAAGAACATTAAGGAAACCGACTCCGTAAGAACCGATTTTGCCGCTGGCTTTTCCACCGAAGATAATCGGAATAGCGTTTCCTTCGGCTAACCCAATACGCCGACTATAAAAAAGTAGCATCGGCGGAGGTCTTCGAAAACTTTGCCGTGGCACACCGAAATCGAAGAGTCCTGCCCCTTCCAAAAAGAATGGACGTTTTTCCGGGAAGAAGAGGCTAAAACGAGTGAGATTAACCTGTTCCTGATCCGCCTCAACTTGTGCAAAATCAGTGTTATAGGTGATGTCAGCGATTACGTTAGAGGTGATGCCGTATTTCGCATCAAACCCAAGTTTGAATTGGCGTGTAGTTTCAAGTGCAGCAGCGTCATTGTTCTCTTGGGTAATACCGGGTAGAAAATAGGGTAGAAATTCCAAATTCCGAGACGGCGTAATTCCTTTGAGACCACTAAGCGTGCCAAGATTTGTCGTTCTATATTTTGCCAAACCTCCGTAGGAAGCTGGCACAGGTGCCCATATCATCTCTTCCTGATTTCGTATGAGTTCACGACCAACGTTCATACCCCAACTCATTGGGTCACTTTTTTTGAAACGGAGTTGGCTAAATGGAATACTGATCTCCGTTGTCCATGATGTATCGTTTATTTTCGATTTACATGCCACAACAGCATCCCAGTCACCGTTGAGCGTATCTCCGTTATTCGTTATTGCTCTGTCCTGAATTGCGCCCAATGCATTCGCGCGAAAGAAGAACCCGCTCCGTTTGTCGTTGTATGTATCCAGTAGCAGAAATACGTTATCATTTTCGTGTATGTCGCGTGCATCTCTACGCATTTCGTTTGCAACAAGTTTCGACATATCTGAGTCAAAACAGATAAATCCGAAGTAGATATTCTTGTCGTCGTATAGGATTCGCACTTCCATCGGTTCGGAACTAACTTCACCCTCATGCGGCTCAATTTGGACGAACCTTTTTATCGGCTCTGCTTTTTGCCAATCCGATTCGGTGAGATCACCATCAATCTCAATACTCTCATAAGTGCGGTATGCTTTAACCTCGCTAACGGGTGTTTCGGGACTCACATTGGAAGCAACTACAAATAAAAATGAAAAAATGAGTGATATAATTCTGATTTTTGGGAAGGACGGAGAAGAAAATAGATGTCGGTCCAAAAGCGTCGCCTCCTTATGCACAGAAAATGATACATTAACATAAAGACGTAAAAGGAAGCGAATTGGATTATACAAATTTCTATTTGACTTTCTTTGCAATTTGTTGAATAATACCACTAACCGCTAAAACAGAAGATTCAAGATGGGGACCCTTAAATGGAGATGAAAATGGTCTTACAACGCTGCATCTTCTGCTGCCTGCTCTGCTTGCTACCTACGCTGGCACACGCCAAAATCGTTTTTAAGTCTGGCTCAGATATTTATGTGATGGACGATGACGGGCGCAATGTCCGAAAGCTAACAAATGGCGGATGGTGGCCTGTTTGGTCTCCGGACGGGAAGCAGATCGCTTTTTTGAAAGATCCACCAAGGGCACCGAAGTCGCCACAAAAGTCCAATATATATATCATTAATAGTGATGGCACAGGTGAATTTCTGGTTACCGATGGAGATGATAACGAACATATAGCGTCGTGGTCGCAGGATGGGAAATACCTCGTATTCACAAGTGACCGGCTTGCCAAACCGGGAACGGGTCAAAGAGATGCCTGGACGATAAATATCGCAACTAAAGCGTTACGGCGGCTGACGCGCACAGTTTCATTGACAACAGCAGTGGCTTGGTCCCCTGATGGGAAATATATTGCGTATCGTGACAAAACCGGAGTGGGTACCACAATCCATCTGATGCGTGCCGATGGGAGTGGTCAACATGAACTTGTCAAGAGTGACGGGGGACATACGCGTAGGTTTCCGCGTTGGTCTGTTGATAGCAAATCTGTTCTGTATAGGGAATGGAATGGTATTTCAACAAAAGTTGTCATTCATAATATAAAAACTAACAAACGGCAAGTTGTAGATACACCTGATAACTGGATAATCCATAGTGCCTGCTTTATGGGCAGCAAATATCTGTTGATTTCAGCCAAGCCTCCCAACGCTGAGACGCATGACATTTACCGGTATCATCTCGTTACAGGTGAAATCGTCAACCTGACAAACACGCCTGCTGTAGATGATTACGGACCGGATTGGATAGACGATGATGTGCTATCTGTATCCCCGAAAAATAAAAAAAAAGTAACGTGGGGAGAGGAAAAGCAGTAAAACCGTAAAACAGTGACAGGCCTTACAGGCATCCGTCCAATGGAGGTGAATAATGGTCTTACAACGCTGCATCTTCTGCTGCCTGCTATGTTTATTACCCACGCTGGCACACGCCAAAATCGTTTTTAAGTCTGGCTCAGATATTTATGTGATGGACGATGACGGGCGTAACGCCAAAATGTTAGTCAAAAAGGTAGACGGGAGGTATCTCATGTGGCCTGTTTGGTCTCCGGACGGGAAGCAGATCGCTTTTTTGCGACAGCAACCGATTGTACCAAAGCAAACGCCTACGGATGCCATATTTATCATCAATAGCGATGGCACAGGTGAATTTCGGGTTACCGAGGGAGATGATGACGAAGGGATTGCGTCGTGGTCGCCAGATGGGAAACACCTCGTATTCACAAGTGACCGGCTTGCCAAACAGGTAAGGCATGTAAACAATGTCTGGACGATAGATATCGCAACAAAAGCGTTACGGCGACTGACGCGCACAGTTTCATTGACAGCACAAGTGGCTTGGTCCCCTGATGGTAAATATATTGCGTATCGGGAGGGTTTCACGATCAATCTGATGCGTGCCAACGGAGACGACCAACGCGCGCTTGTCCCAGGTGACCGTTTTCATTGGCGTTATTCTCCGCGCTGGTCTCCCGATAGCCAATCTGTTGTGTACTATGAGGTGACATTCAATCAGCAAGGTGATTTTGTTTCAAAGAAAGCTGTGATTCACAATATCAAAACAGGCAAACGTCGGATTGTTCAGACACCGGACAACTGGTCAATTAATAGTGCATGTTTTATGGGTAGCAAACACCTCTTGATTTCAGCAAAGGGGCGGCATGGCAATCCCGATAAGTTAGAGATCTACCGATATCACCTTGTTACAGGGAAAATCGTCAACCTAACAAACACGCCTGCTGTAGATGATTCCCAACCAGATTGGGTAGACGATGATGTGCTGTCTGTATCCCCGAAAGACAAAAAAAGTAACGTGGGAAAGATAAAGCAGTAAAGCCGTAAAACAGAGACGGACTTTTTTAGGTAGGTGTCCTTTTGGGTATCTGCCTATTTCTTTTTTCTGTATGGACATAATATCGTAAAATCCATAATTATACCATTTTAAATAATGATATTACATTATCCATAAATCGGTTGTCCGAATGCAACACGCTCTTCTGTAGTTGTAGTTGTAGGTCGGGTAGAGCGCAGCGAAACCCGACATGTTGGGGCTAAAAGACTATTTTCAAACTTGCTTGAGCCGCTCTTGCGATTTCCTTGTGAACCCACAAGGTTTGCCTTGAAACCTTGATATTGTCGGGTTTCGCTCCGCTCTACCCGACCTACAACTTTAGATTTTATCAGAAACCAATAAACTACTCACAATTAAAACGTTATAATGTCTATTTTATAATTATGGTGAATTATTGAAATAATTGGACACCTCATCTGTAGGAGCGATCTCCGAATCGCGACCCGTTGTAGTCGGGAATCCAAATCAACGGTATGAATCATGCAGAATACTAAAAGCGTATTCTGCCAAAGGCATTCCCCGGAGTTCCGTACTACAGCTCATATCTCCAGTTAATTGTAAATCCACTATAATCAAAATTCCAAGGTCAGCGCAAAGAATGGGATTATCGGCAATTGGGCAATTTGTACCTCTTTTCTAAAATGTTCACTATATCGAACTTGTAGGATATTTCTTCGGTTATAGGCGTTCCAGAGTTCAAAAGTAAATCCTACCTTCGCCTTGTCCAAGTGAACAAAGTACCAGTCAAAATCTTCCAAGAGAATGGGAGACCAATGAATACGTAGATCCAATCGGTGATACGGCGTGGTGCGTTTTTGGACACCCCATATAGGCAACCATGTTTGGTTTTTTGTGAACGGATTGGTATACATCTCCCTGTCAACCAATGTTGTATATAAAACACCACTCTTATATTGCCATTTCGCACCGAATTCCCACGACTCAAGAGCGTAATTCAGATTAATTGCGAAAACGTGAGGCGTACCAAACATAAAATCTCTTTCTTTTTCATGCGGTGAATCTTGGCGTTTGGAAACGGTGTAAGAATATGCAAGCCAACCCCGAAAAGCTTCTCCGATTTCGTGTTCCAAAGAAACTTCAATGCCTTTGACATATCCGTTCTTCTGATTTTCGTAGCGTTTCTCTAATAAATTGAAGGTAATCATATCGCTAAGGTTTTTGTAATAGCCTGCAACCTCAATTTTTGTTTCAGCCGTTAATCTTTTTTCCAATGCAACAACATAATGCCTTGCTAAACTCGTTGCAATCTCAGGATTCTCGTTTCCAAGCACGACTTGATAAAGCCGTGGGTTTTGAACATAATTTCCATACATCAAACGCAAGTCTACTGGAAATAGAGATAATCCTACAGTACTCGGTTGCTCTGGTCCAAGTGTCACACCGAGTAGCCCGCGCGGCTGCAGCGAAAACGAGTCAATCAGGTTAAAGTAATTTGCGCGCATTCCTACGGTGGCATAGAGGGCAGCATAACGTGATGAAACGAGGTCTTGCGTTGCTTGCGTATATCCTTCAAACCGATGCAGGGTTTTAGATGTGAAAGTAGATATTTTCTCTCCTTGTGCCTTTAACCTAAAGTCAAAATCCCAATCACCTTCTTCAGGCGGTCGTGCTCCAATACTTGTGATGCTTGAAGGTAGGTATGAAAGATCAAAACCTGATTCAATCAATGTCTTCGGAAATTTGAGCCAATATTGAAGATCGCCACGTAGTGAATAGACACTATCCGTGTTTCGATAGGAGTACCCGTCCCCATATTCTAATGATCTACGAGAAAACGACCGTGTCAATGATACAATAGACTTGAACGATTTCTCTTTTTCAGAATAGAGATGAATCCCTTGTGAATCGAAAGGATTTTCCGACTTCATTAGACCACGCAAATCGCTATAGGATACTTCATTGGGACCAAGGCGAAATTCAGATGAATCGCCTGCTCCAATAGCATTAACGACCAATCTGTGGTTCTTAGTTAATTGGTAAACATACTTTCCTTGATAGCTCCAGAAACGTGGCACTTGTGTCACCAAATCATCCTCAACCTTGACCAAACGCGTTAATAACTCAAAAAGTGGTCCCATAAAACTACGCCGACCAAATACGTGCCAATATCCGCGTTTACCGATATTTCCCTCCAGAAACGCTTCGGAATACACATAATTGAGATTGAATTTACTACCAAAACGGGTATCTGTGATATTCCGAGAATAGATATCAATCACTGCTTGGGAATCAGAACCGAATTCTGCCCCGTATCCACCCGGATACACTTCAATATTTTCAATTACCTCTGCATTAACCGTTGAGACGATCCCGTAGAGATGGTAAGGATACCCTAACGGCAATCGATCAAAATAATAGAGGTTATCTTCGCGATCACCACCACGGACAGAAAGGATTCCGAGAAAATCATTTAGAACACCGACACTTGGGAGTTGATCTAATGCGCGTAGCGGATCTCCACCACTCCCCACAGAATTTCTAATTGTGGGCCCTTTGAAACTGTACTTCGGTTTCTTTTCAATGCGTTCAGTTTTGACTTCTACGGGCGGCAAGGTGATAATATTTTCCGATGGTTCATCTTGTATCGGGTCATCATCCTGCGGAAATGCAGCAAAAGACATGAGGAACATTAAAAGAATTAATATGTGTTTCAAGGTTCATCTCTCAAGAATTAGGGTTATTTATATTTAAGAATTATCAGTTGACGAGTGTTACTGATAGTTTATTTCGTAGGTCGGGTAGAGCTTGCGAAACCCGACATGAACGAAACGTCGGGTTTCGCAAGCTCTACCCGACCTACAGATAGTTATATAGAAATGTGAAAAAATATAGCAGCGAAACCTAAGACTAAATAACCCCGCTCAAGAATAGATCATTTAGAATGCCGCTGTAATACCTAAATAGGGAAGAATAGGTAATTGATTAATGGGGTTTTTCTCTGTATAATCAGCATTATAGTTATAATCAAGTAGATTCTTACGATTATATGCGTTAAGTAGTTCTAAAAAGACACCCAATTCCCAACTATTAAATCGGAAGACTTTACTCACGCGCAGGTCTAATCTGTGATACGGAGGTAATCTTTCTGAATTCTTTTCACCATAATTAGGGAGATAGATAAGCTTTCCGTTTCTTGGATCAAATATAGGTCTTGCATCAGTAACAGGTGTATATGGATTACCAGTTCGGTACTGCCATTTTGCCCCAAACTCCCAGGTAGGTGTAAGGTTGTAACTTGCTGCGAGGGTCGCTACATGTGTTTGGTCAAACGAATAGTAGCGATAAGGCTCACCTAAACGGTCACGACGTTTTGAAAGTGCATAAGCGTAGGAAATCCAACCGAAAAACCTGTCGCTGCTTTGGTGTCGGAGAAATATCTCCGTGCCTTGCGCATAGCCGACACCTTGATTAAGAAATACTGACAATTCGTCTGATGTCACCAAATTTACAAGGTCTTTGTAGTAAGCAGCTATTTTGATCTCTGTATCTTGTGAAAGTTGACGTTTCAGTTCAACGATGAAATGGCTTGCTTGACTGGATTTTAATTCTGGGTTGCCAACACTGGTAGAGAGTTGTGCGGGAATAGGGGTTTGATTGTAAATTCCGTAAGCAAATTGGAGTTCAGAACTGTTGGGCAGCTCAACACGTAGACTACCACGAGGTTGAATAGAAAGCTCATCAATTTGGTTAAAATAGTCAAATCGTAATCCATACACGACCGATAAAAAAGGTAATAGATTATATCTGTCTTGCAAGTAACCTTCTATACGTTGTCCACGAACAGCTTCATCTATGATTTGTTTTTCTTCAAATCGGATGTCATACTCAACTTCGCCCTCATCTGGTATACGGGTAAATGTGCCGCTAACTTCTCCAGGTTCAAGTCCGAGGATAAGTCCGGATTCCAGCTGATGTTTTTCGTTTATCTCATAAGTAAGGTCTTCACGTAGTGTATAAGTTGGCGCATCAATATTGAGAGAGAGTGTAGGACCGAAATTAACATCAAATAGGAAATTTGAGCGCGTAAGTGATAAATAAGACGTGAGTCGCTCTGTCAGTGAGGAACGCAGGTGAAGCCCACCCCCTTCAAAACCACTTTCAAATCTCGTATCTCCTCTAAAGTCTTCATCTACACTCTCGCCGTCCAATGTGATTGCAAACTTATCCCCCGACGCGAACAAATTAAAAAATAGTTGGTGTTTTTCATTAAAGTCGTAGCCAGCTTTTAGTTGATAATCCCAGAAACGGGGAAAAGCAGTAAATGCTCCTGTCGCAAACGAAAGGTTTCCGAGGATTAGGTCAATGTAACTTCTCCGTCCTGCAGCATACCAATACCCTTTTTCACCGATTTTTCCTTGCAGCAACCCCTCTGAGTAAAGTAAATTGAGATTAAATTTTCCACGTAGACTCTCTGGACTGCTGTCTTGCGAATAGATGTCTATCACTGCCTGAGAATCCACACCGTATTCAACACCGTAACCACCTGCGTACACATCAATGCGATCTATGATTTCAGAACTCAAAGATGAAACGAGTCCACCAAAGTGATAAGGATAACCGACAGGGACACGGTCGAAGTAATAGAGGTTATCTTCATCAGAACCACCACGGATATAAAGTGCCCCACTAAAATCATTCGCTACACCGATTCCAGGGATGGCGGGTAAAGCGCGAAGTGCATCGCCCGCAGTGCCAGGGATACGGGTTATTTCTTCGGATTGAATGCTCTTTTTGATAATAGTTTTTGGATCGCGTTTTGTCTTTACCTCTACCTTTTCAAGTTCATACGCTACGGTACTAACAAAAATGTTAGGTGTGAGGATTTTACCTTCCTCAACGGTAATAGTCGTTTCTTCAGACGATTCAGAATTAGGAGCAGATATGGATAAAGTATATTTACCTTCGGGGATTTCCTTGAAAGAGAATTTTCCGTTTTCGTCTGTTTTTAAACGTTTGTCGAGTTCAATTATATAGACCTCTGCGCCTGCTAACGGTTCATCTGTACCTCTACTATAAACTGTGCCTTCAATCGCACCAGTTTGGGAAAAAGCAGCAGCAGGGATTATCAGAACCATTAGCAGGCAGATAAAGTATTTCATGATCGGGACTCCTATGCAATATATATTGGAAATTTAGTGGGTAATATAACAGTTAAATTATACAATTTCTGGTGCCGAATTGTCAAATGATCAACTTTTGTCGGGTGTGTAAAGTTTTTGGCACAGAGGCACAAACTTTTGTTCTCTTTAGTCCCGTAGGGACGCGATGTTTATAGAAAATGTTGTCCATCCCTCTTGAGTTCCGTAGGAACGGCATAAAAAATAAACATATCGTCCCTACCCAAATCAACGCTATGAATGCCATAAAGGCATTCGTCTTTAGGCATTCCCCGGAGTTCCCTACTACATCTCAAAATGTACCGTTAATTCTAAAGCTTACTATAAATCAAAATTCAATTGTAAGTCCAACATAGATAATACGCGGAAGCTGTGATATTTCCTCAGATTCCCATTCTTCAATTTCAATTTCTTCACCTTGAATTTCAAACGTCGCATCTCTAAAAAAGAATTTAATCGTATTTTTTCGGTTGTAGAGATTCAGGATATCAAGAAATCCACCAATCTTCATGCCTCTAACATTCCATTTGCGACTGATTCTGAAATCTAACTTGTGATACGGTGTCAACTCAGCTTTTAATTCATCGTCAACACTTGCCAATAGCGGATTCAACCCGCGCGTAACCGGGTCTTGAATCAGGACAAGAGAACTAAACGGGGCTTCAGAGGTGCCATTTAAATACTGCCATTTCACGCCCATCTCAAAATTTGGCGTGAAGTTATAGTTTGCGACAATGCTAACGATATGTGTATTATCAAATAGGTACGGTTGATAATACACATCCGCTTTTTCACGCCGTTCAGCGTGCGTGTACGCATAAGAGATCCATCCGAAGAATTTATCAGGCACACGGTGACGTAAGAACGCCTCTACACCACCAACGTACGCAGCGCCTTGATTGAGGTAGTTTGAAACTTCATCTTCCGTTGCTAAGCTCCCTCCCTCAGAAACAGCAGACTCCAACTCAGATGTTGTTGAACCTTTTTCTTTCGTTACCAAATTTTGATCGTCTTTGTAATATGTTGCAAACTTGAATTCCGTTTGAGAGGTAAGATCATGTTCTATCTCCATGATATAGTGCCGTGCAAGACTGGATTTCAAATCAGGATTTCCGTTTTCTGATAGGAGTTGATACGGTTTCGGACTCTGTTCATAATGCCCATAAGCAAACCGAATATTGAAATCACTCGGTAGTTTGAAATTTACACTCCCTCGCGGTTGCACAGAGAGTTGTTCTGTCAAGTCAAGGTAATCTAATCGCATGCCGAGTGCTATTGAAACAGAAGGTAATGGATCGTATCGCGCCTGTAAATAGCCTTCGGAACGATAAAAATCGTGTCCAAATTCATAGTGTCTCTTTTCCAAATCTGTTACTTCGTAACGTGCGTATCGGGTCGTTCTGATTTCTTCTACCACCTCGCCATCTTCAATAATTCGGACGGGAGGTTCAACGTCTATCTCTTCACCGACTGGTTCGTATTCGTAAATTTGTAAATCTTCAAAACTATTGGCTGGACTAAACGACAAAAGGAAACCCGATTCAAACTGCAGCGCGGGGTTTAATCTGTAGGATACATCTTCGCGGAATGTCCAGACTGGCACCTTGACTTTAACGTCATAGTTTTGGGTAAGTGTCTCCTCTGCAACTAATTTACCATCCTCCAATTTGAATTCACCGTCTTCTAACGCATAGGCGACTACTAATGGGTCCTCAAATTTAATATTGAGGAAATTGAAAGTGCGGGTAAATGAAAAATAAGATGTTATATTATCCCTAAAGTTTGAATGGAGATGTATGCCTTGTCCGGTAAAACCGTTTTTGAAATAGAAAGTCCCTCTTTCAAGATGGGCATCTATAGAATCTTCTATTTCTTCCTCTTTAAAATGGAAATGGTCTGTTGCGGCAAACGCGTTGAGTGTAAGATGGTGGTTATCTGTTAGCGGATAAGCAAATTTGAACTGATAATCTGAAAAATATGGGAATTGCTGCTCGGATCCTGTCTGTGCTTCAGCAATCGGTCCAAGGATGAGATCAAAATAACTTCTCCGTCCAGAAGCAGAGAGATACCCTTTTTCGCCTATCCTTCCTTCAAGCAACCCTTCAGAATAGAGTATATTTAGGTTGAATTTCCCATCTAATCGATCTTCAATACTGTCACGAGCGTGGATATCAAGTACTGCTTGTGAATCTAAACCAAATTCTGCCCCATATCCGCCTGCGTAAATATCTATTTTTTCTATTGTCTCTGAACTGATAGTAGAAAGCAAACCGCCCCAGTGAAAAGGATAGCCAAGTTGCGTTCGGTCAAGATAGTAGAGATTTGATCCAGGATCACTACCCCGAATATATAGCACACCGAAATAATCGTTTGGAATACCGATGCTTGGGAGTGTGGTCAATCCTTTGAGGGCATCATTCATTACCCCAGGGATGCGGAGAAGTTCGCTGCCGCGAATATCCTTACGGCTTACCGTAGGTGGGACGCGTTCCCCTTCAACGACAACTGTTTCTAACTCAAATACTTCACCGAGGGACATTCTTGCTTGTGTGGTATGCCCTGCAGTTACTTCAACGGAGGTTGTGGTCGGTGTGGTAAAAGAGGGATGTGTGATTGTAAGGATGTATGTGCCTGGGGGAACACCTGTGAACCAAACTTTACCTTCGGCATCACTTTTTTGGCGTTCATCCGTTTCAAGAATATGGACTTCTGCACCTGCGAGCGGTTTTCCAGTGCTTTGATTATAGACAGTGCCTTCAATCGTGCCTGTTTGAGAAAAGACAGATATTGGAAACGTGAAAATTAGTAATAACCAGAAAAGACTTTTTTTCAATTTAATAACTCCTATTGGGGTAGAGATAAATTTCCATCAACTATGGTGAATTATTGAAATAATTGGACACCTCACTTGTAGGAGCGATCTCCGAATCGCGACCAAAACCATTCGTAGTCGGGAATCGGAGTTCCCTCCTACAAGCGACTATAGTTTCAGCCAGGAAAATCGCAGAAAAATATAAATAATATAAGATCACACCTCAGCCCCAGCGGGGCGAAAGGTGTATAGAAAAGTAATTGTCTCAGTCTAAAGCCCCAGAGGGGCGAAAGGTGTCCACTATTTTGCTTTATACACCTAACAGTTTCTTAGCAAGTTTTGAACAGCGGTAAATTGTCCAAACTATAGTACAAGTGAATAATGTCTAATTAATTCTAAAACCTACCATAATTCTACAATATGTTGCCTCAAGATTGCCAAACTAAAATTCATAGACAATCCCGCCAGAAATAGCAAAGGGGATTTGTGGGGCTTTAATATTCTCTAAGGTTGATCGATCGAAATCTTCGGGCAAATCTTCAGGCGCAATATTTTTAATAACAACATCTAAGACCTGCTTGGAAACGCCTAACCTCATACTGTTTCGGTGCAAAAAGAAATACCCATTCCATATTTCTATAAATTCGGTGACAGGCAAGCCAAACCGCCTACCCTTCCAACTCAACCTTAAATCTAATCGATGGTAGGGAGGTAATTCAGTCTCCAGTAATGCATCCAGGTTATCAGAGATAATCTTATTCATGCCGAGCGTAATAGGGTCTTGAATTTGGAAAAGTGCGCTTATTGGTGCTGCAGACGTTCCACTTAAAAACTGCCATTTCATTCCGAGCTCATATTTCTGACTGAGATTATAGTTTGCAACAACGCTCACAATATGGCTATTATCAAAGAGATAAGGTCTGTATGCATCATTTGGATGGTTGCGCCGTTCTGAATGCGTATATGTGTATGAAATCCACCCGAAGAATCTGTCCTTGATTCGATGTCGCAAGAAAGCCTCTACGCCACTAACGAAACCGTCGCCTTCGTTGAGATAGTTCGTAAAAGGTATATCTACAGTTGCATCTGCAAGGGACTCAGTAAGCGCTTCCAAATCAATGTACCGTGATACCAATTTCTGGAGGTCTTTATAATAGGTGGCAAACTTAAATTCTGTATGCGGTGAAAAATTGTGTTCCAATTCCATAATATAATGCTGCGCTTCGCTGGATTTTAATGATCGGTTTCCACCATCCTTTAATACTTGATATGCTAAAGGGCTTTGTTCGTACTGGCCGTAAGCAAGGCGGACGTTAGAACCTATCGGTAGTTTGAGACTCATGCTTGCTCTTGGCTGCGTTGAGAGTTCGTCTGTCATATTTAGATAGTCGTACCGCACACCGAGTGCGAGTGATAGAAATGAAAACGGGTCATAGCGTCCTTGGAGATAACCCTCGGCACGGCGAAATGGGTACCTAAATTCGTCAACCGACCTACTCCCAACCAGTTCACCGTCATCAGAATCTTCATCCATAAATGCACGGGTGTTATATGAAAAACTGTCGGCTGGACTGTAGGATAAAAGAAAACCTGGCTCAAACTGGAAGTTGTCTGTTATTTTGTAGGCAATATCTGTTCGAAGTTGATATGCTGGCACCTTAGTCTTTATGTCATCGAATGTTCCTTCCCGCGATGGACCTTCATCAATATTGAAAGGAGTGCCAAACTGTATATTGAGAAAGTTAAAAGAACGGGTTAGGGACAGATAGGATATGAATTTTTCTGTAAATTCTGACTTGAGATGAATGCCTGCACCTTCAAAGCCATTTTTGTAATACGCAGACAAATTATTATCTGCTTCTATAGAATATAATATGGAATTAGAGAAATCAAAATGATCTGTCGCACCAAAAGCGTTGAGCATAAGTTGGTGCTTGTCGGTGAGTAGATAAACAAACTTGAATTGATAATCTGCCAAGTTAGGAAATGTAGAGTTATAGATGGAGTTTAAGAAGAGACCTAAGAGCGCGCGTCGGGCAGCGGCGGAGACGTACCCTTTCTTACCAATCCTGGTTTGAATATAAGCTTGGGGATAAAAGGGGTTCATATTAATTACGCCAGCTCTCTTTTTTTGTATCCAATCTGGTGAATATATATCAATAACCGATTGCGAATCCAAACCAAATTCGGCACCGTAACCTCCTGCGTAAATGTGAATATCATCAATCGCACCGGAAAAAATGGTTGAAACAACTCCACCAAAATGAAACGGATATCCCAACGGTGTGCGGTCAAAATAGTAGAGGGTAGACCCCGGTTCACTCCCGCGAATATACAGAATCCCAAAAATATCGTTCGGAATACCGATGCTCGGCAGCGTTGTCAACGCTTTGAGCGGATCAGCACCGATACCTGCGATACGTCTAATTTCTGATCCGCGTATCTCTTGTCGACTAATAGTTGGAGGTAACCGTTTCCCTTCCACAATAACTGTTTCAAGTTTGAAAACTGGTCCCAAATAGATTCTTATCTGAGTTGTGTCGCCCGCGCTAATCTCGACAGTAGTTTGTGTTGGAGTGTCGAAAGCAAGGTGTTTTATTGAAATATTGTAAGTTCCCGGTGGAATGTCAGTGAACCGAAACTTTCCATCTCTCTTGGTATACTGACGTTTTTCGATTTCAACAATATATACCTCCGCGCCTGCTAATAGTGCACCGGTATCCCGATCATAGACGGTGCCTTCAATGTTCCCTGTTGCAGTCGCTTTTTCTACTTGAAATGCCGGCCCGAGGTAGATTTTGCCTTGAATCGTTTTGCCTGCACTTATTTCAATTGTTGTCTTTTCAGGTGTTTTAAAGTTTGGATGAGATACGGATAGGGTATAAGTGCCTACAGGGATTCCAGTGAACTGAAAATTTCCATTTGCGTCAGTTTTTTGGTGTTGATCTGTTTCAAGGATTTGAACATCCGCGCCTTCAAGCGGTTTCCCCGTGCTTCGCTGATAGATAGTGCCTTCAACGTTTCCTGTTTGTGCTAAAAGTGGTAACGGTCCAATAGCCAACAAAAACAAAATTAGAATTAAACATATTTTCATATAGCGCGCAAACTCCTGTTTTGGTGTAACGTGTTATTGAACGTTAGATTAAGATTTTGGTTGACCTTTAACATAATAGGACTTACGCAAAAGTCCTAAACAATCAGCAAAATTGAGATGTATCACTAAAAAACGCACAATGAATTGTGCTTGGTGAAGGTGTCAAATCAAGAAATCAACGGTATGAACAATGGAGCATGCCATACGCGCATGCTGCTTTAGGCATTCCCATTCGCCATGATTCCCCATGTAGTATTCACATTAAACGCCGTAACGCCTGAAAACAGGCAAAGTGCATCCGCTCTTTTGGTTATAATACGACACAATGATGCAACAGTCAACAAAAATAAAATAAAGTTATATGTAACTATACTATAGGATATTTCAAAAAAACACAAAATTGTTAATTTTACGCAAAAAATCACAGAATACTTTAGAATATCACCTGGATTTTTTATTAGAAAAAGTGGATATATCCTATTTTTACGCGTTGTGCCAGTTAACATTCGATATATTTTTATTTCACATGTCCCTCTTATGTGGGTTTGCATTCTCCAACTTTTCCTGCAAACTTATTGGAAATATATTGTATATCTATTGTCCCAAACACCGCAAAAACCTCTAATCACACGCCACTATGAGGTATAATATCAGTATGAAAAAAACAAAACCGATCCCCCAAATACAATATACACAGACCGCAAAACATGCAGAATACAAGGAAAACCGTGAATCTTCAATAAAGATGAAAAATGAAAAAATTAAAATTTATTAAAAACGAGAAAAACACCGACAAACCTATACTGAGACTGGATTTATAGCGAATTTAAGAAATATACCACGGTATGAAAAATCATACCGTACGGTATGATTTTGAGTAGAGGTGATTTACAAATCACGACCCGTAGTGGCAATCTCGGAATCGCAACTTTTTCGCTAAAACGGGTCAAATACCTAAAACTAAATAACTCTATACCACCTCAGAGGCATTCAATTGTCAAGTTTCACTATTGTTGGAGGGGTTTCCAACCCCGACGAATGCCAAAAGCGCATTCATCGTTGATTTGGATTTCAGATACCCAGCATGAAAATTCGGGGTTAGAAACCCGCAGCATGCCAAAAGCGCATGCTGCGTTGATTCACTTCAACAAAGATGCTTTGTGACAATTGAATGCCTCTGTATACCACTCATTTTTCCCTGCAAAAAATATCAAGATATGCTAAAATAGATATAAATTAAGGACACAGCACAATGAAAAACCGCATTCTGATTGGCTGCCTATTGCTCTTATCTATAGCCAGTGTAATCTTTCAATATTACTACCGTGTAGAAGCAGATTCACGTACGGAGCAGAACGCAACCGATACAACTTTTTCTCACGACCTATTTAATCAGGTATTACAAGAACACGTTGATAAGGGAAAAGTTGACTACGCAAAGCTGAAAGCGAACCCAGAAAAACTGGAAGCATATTTAGATATGTTGGCAGTTGCAAACCCTGCAGAGATGCCTTACAACGCACAGATGGCATTTTGGATTAATACATACAATGCCCTTATCATAAAAGGCGTTATTGACCACTACCCTACAAAAAGTGTGCGAAAGGTGAAACTGTTCGGAGGGTTTTTCTCTCGGTTGAAGTTTCAGGTGGCGGGAGAAAAATACTCACTCAATCAGATAGAACACGACATCATCCGCAAAGAATTTGTTGATCCGCGTGTTCATTTTGCGTTGGTGTGTGCGTCAAAAAGTTGTCCACCTTTAGAAAACACTGTATATCTTCCTGAAACAATTGAAGATCAATTAGATGCTGTCACACTCAAATTTGTTACCGATCCAGAAAAGGTCCGATTAGACAGAACGAAACGCCGAGTCTATCTCTCAAAGATTTTTAAATGGTATAAGAAAGATTTTACGGAAGGCTATGATGGTGTCCCAGATTTTCTCGCCGATTACTTGCCATCAGAAGACGCTGAATTTGTGTTAACAAAAGATGTTAAATTTCACTATTTAGACTACGATTGGACACTGAACGATAAAAAATGAAAGGGAATGTTGGTTATCTTCGGAAACCAACTTAAAAATAATATGATAAATACCGCTGTTATTGGTTATGGATATGCCGGACGTGCTTTTCACTCCTATCTTGTCGGTTTAGCAGATGGGTTAAATTTATATGCGATTGCAACGCGGAATGATGAACGCCGCGAAGCCGCACGCGAGGCATACCCAAACACACAGATATATCAAACAATAGATGAAGTTATCGCCGATGATAACGTTGACCTTGTTGTTTTAGCAACCCCGCACGACACGCATGCAGAATTGGCTATTAAAGCGATGGATGCTGGAAAACACCTCGTCACAGATAAAATCATGGCGATGAACACCGCTGAAGCAGATGCCATGATCGCTGCAAGTGAACGCAATAATGTCATGCTCAGCGTTTTTCATAACCGCCGATGGGATTGGGATTATCTCACCGTCAAAAAGGTTATCGCTGATGGATTGCTCGGAACGCCCTATCTTTTTCAAGTAGCGATTATGCGTTACGGTGCACCGGGCGGATGGCGAGGCGTCAAAAGTCAAAGTGGCGGCATTCTTTACGATTGGCCTGCACACTTTGTAGATCAGGCACTGCAGTTCGGAGAAGCACCCGTTGAATCTGTCTATTGCGATATTCACTACAACACAAAATGGGACACAGATATTGGGAACTACGCGAACCTCATCATTAAGTTTGAAAACGATATGCGGTATCAAATTGAGATTGGCAACCTGTCTAAAGCAGAGAAGCCACGTTGGTATGTTGTCGGCGATGAAGGTGGTTTAATCAAATACGGCTTGGATCCACAAGAGGGACCGATGCGTGATGGAGACATTGATGCTGCCGAAGAGGATCCCGCGAACTACGCCAAGGTCTGGACAGCCGCAGGTGGTGAAAATCGTGAACTGGTTATTGAAAGTGTACGTGGCACATGGAAATCTTACTATCAGAACATAGCGGATGTCCTGAACAAAGATGCTGAGTTAGTTGTCAAACCCGAAGAAATGCGTAAGGTCATGCAGGTGTATGATGCCGCCATGCAATCTGCTGAAACTGGACAGACAGTAAAAATAGGATAAGTATTCTGTAGGAGCGATCTCCGAATCGCGACCTCCTCTGTAGGAGCGATCTCCGAATCGCGACCTTTACCCAAAAAATTTCGGTAGACACTCCACTACATATCCAAAAACTGTTCAAATTATAGACAGTGGTGTTCACTTTTTAACCAATTCTTATTGTAATTTCCGTGAATTAGAACTACCACACCCGTTTTGTCTTGGCATCGTATTTGCTTAAACATTACTAAAACAACTTTTTAGGAGAAAAAGATGAGAATGAAAAACTTGATTGGGTTAATGTTGATATTGCTATTTGTCTGTGTTACGGTACATAGCGATTCACACCCACACGCAGTAGAAGATGCAGCGAAATATGAAAAATTAAACAAACAAGTCATCGCCAGTATTGACAAGGGATTAGAGTGGCTAAAGACACAGCAAAGAGAAGATGGCCTCTTTGAGGGCAGTCCTGGAGAGGGGCATCCTGGAATAACCGCCCTTGCAATCACGGCATTTTTGCGGCATCCACAGAAGAAATATTCAGATGAAAAACATCCCTTTATTCAGAAGGCAATTGATGCATTAATTGCTATGCAGCATGAGAACGGTGCAATTTACGATGTGAACAAGCAACCCGCACTACCTAATTATACGACTTCTATCTCGGTGATGGCACTTTCCTCAACAGCAAATCCAAAGAAATATGAAGATGTTATCAAAAAAGCACAAGGTTTTATAAAAAGCCTTCAAATTCAAGATGAAGAAAGCGTATATTACGGTGGTATCGGCTATGGAAGTCGCGAATCCGTACACGATCTTTCTAACCTGAACCTTGCTATCCAAGCGTTGAAAGAGAGCGGTTCCGATGATGATGAAGTCTGGAACAAAGCGATAAAGTTTCTTGAACGCACCCAGAACCGTAGTGAGAGCAACGACCAGAAGTGGGCAGGCAACGATGGTGGATTTATCTATTCGCCAGACGGTGAAAGCAAAGCTGGCACAGATGCAGCTGGCAGTCCACGATCCTATGCCAGTATGACGTATGCTGGATTGTTGAGTTTTATCTACGCAAACGTTGATAAAAATGACGAACGAGTGAAATCTGCTGTGCAGTGGATAGGAAAACACTTCACGGTAGAAGAAAACTACGGCATGGGAGCACAAGGTCTCTATTACAACTATCACACGATGGCAAAGGCTTTGCGTCTATACGGGAAGGATACCATTATTGACGCGAAAGGTGTCTCACACGATTGGTATCAAGAACTCGCTGAAAAATTGATTGAAGTTCAGAAACCAGATGGATCCTGGATGAATGAGAACAGTCGCTGGATGGAAGCACTCCCTGTGTTGGCAACCAGTTATGCAGTTCTCTCACTTGATACTGCTTACCCAAACGAAAAATAAGATACAACTTCACCTCACAAGGCGGATTTCTATATCCGCCTTTTTCTTCCTACCCGATTTCTATATCTTTTTATGTTTAAATAAACGGATTCTTCTCAATGACGTTTAACACGTGTTTTTTTATGTTACGATATGCGAAAGTTGAGAAGATTACATGAGTTTAATTGAAGGGCTATCAATAGGGATAGCCGCGATACGCGCAAACAAAATGCGTTCGTTACTAACGATGCTTGGCATAATAATCGGTATCGCGGCAGTGCTTGCAATGATAGCAATTGGAGACGGGGCAAAAGAGATTGTGCTGAGAGATGCACAGAAACTTGGTGGTGCAAATCAGTTTACTTTATACCGCAGATCCACTAAAAAGTTGGGAAAACACAACATTCCAATCCGGACGAAGGAATACCTAAACTATGACGATGTGCTTGCAATTGAAGCAGAATGTCCAGCCGTGAGTGATGTCGCCCCAAGAATACGAGATTGGAAAGGCCAATTAATCCAAGCACCCGGTGGTGCTGAAACACGTGCCGGATATAACGGTGTAGATCCATCCTTTAAAACAGCACTGGATTGGAAAGTGCAAGATGGACGATTTATTACAGATGAAGACGTAAAAGACGCAGCCAAAATTTGTGTACTTGGCGATGAAGTAGCAACCGACCTATTCGGCAGTAAATCACCTCTTGGACAGGAGATAAAAATGGCTCGGCGTGTAAAGTATTACGATCATCGTGGAAAGAGACGTAATAGACGCATAACCGAACGGTTCACTGTTGTAGGTACAATGATGCCAAGGGGTAGAAGTCTACGTTTCGGTTGGAGTTTTGATAGCATGGTCTTTTTTCCAATAACAACCACCCAAGAACGTTTTACTGGTGACGATCACATCCAGGAAATCTTAGTCTACGCCAATTCTGTTGAAGATGTTCCCAATGCAGTTCGGGAGGTAAAAGAGGTTATCCGCAGCCGACATAAAGGTGAAGACAATTTCGTCAAAATCTATGAGATGCGAAAAGGTATACGACAGTTGGAAAAAATAAGTAAGATGATAAAAATTGCACTTGGTAGCATCGCAGGTTTTTCACTACTTGTTGGCGGTATCGGGATAATGAATATGATGTTAGTTGCTGTCACTGAACGCACCCGAGAGATCGGTTTGCGGAAAGCACTCGGCGCTAAACCGCTTGATATAATGTTTCAATTTCTTATTGAGTCAGTTATTATGTGCGCTGTCGGTGGAATTATAGGAATCGGTTTAGGTATTTTTGTGGGAGAAAGCATGTCAATTCTGGCAGTCAAGATCGCCAAAATTGTTCCTGAATGGCCTGCAGTTGTCTCTGCACAGTGGGTTATGATTTCGGTCTTATTTTCTGCAGCAATTGGTATATCTTTCGGGTTATATCCTGCGATAAAAGCGTCAATGTTATCGCCTATAGAGGCACTTCGCAAAGATTAAAGATTTTAGTTTAAACAGAATTTAAAACTTGTATTCTACTTCTCACTTATCCCAAGAAACAATAAACCTATTTCCCTAATAACGTCTAATTGAAAACCAAGATTAAATTGCAACAGATAAATTGTGATTGTAAATTCAAAAATACGATACATTGTTGATCGGTAAGCTTAGAAAGCGCGTCTATCTACTTATTATCTATGATTCTGCCCAAATAAACCTAAAATCTCTGGAGAGAAAAAATGCGTATAATAGAAGCGATTATTGTAGGGATTGCTGCCATTCGCTCAAATAAAATGCGCTCGTTACTAACGATGCTTGGGATTATCATTGGTGTTGCCTCTGTGCTTGCGATGATCTCAATCGGTGATGGGGCAAAAGAAATCGTGCTACGTGACGCTCAAAAGCTTGGTGGGGCAAATCAATTCACTATCTATCGCACGTGGTATAAACGGGTAGGAACACAATGGGTAAGAATACGTAGCAATGAGTATATGAAGTACGGAGATGTGTTGGCAATTGAGGCGGAATGTCCATCCGTGAAAGCAGTGAACCCAAGAATTCCTGAATGGAGAGGCGCATTAATTGAAGCTGCAGGAGGTGTGCAAACCCGTGCGGGATATAATGGCGTAGACGCTACTTATCATACTTCAATGGACTGGGATATTCAAGAGGGTCGGTTCATTACAGACGAAGATGTGGAAAATGCATCGTCCGTTTGTGTGCTCGGAGATGAGGTGGCGGCATCTCTGTTCGGTGACAAATCACCCCTGGGACAGGAAATAAAAATTGCAAGAGGCGATGGACGTTATGACCGATGGGGACGAAGAGATAAAAAGCGGTACACAGAACGCTTTACAGTTGTTGGCACAATGTTGCCAAGAGGCAGGAGTCTTCGATTTGGTTGGAGTTATGATAATCTTGTGTTTATGCCGCTAACAACTACCCAAGAACGTTTCACGGGTGATGATAAAATTCAGGATATTGTCGTCTATGCACATACTGTTGAAGACGTTCCGAAAGCAATTGAAGAAGTAAAAGCAGTCATACGCAAGCGGCACAAAAATCAAGATGATTTCATTAGAATATTTGATATGCGTGAAGGTATGGCGCAGTTGGAGAAAATCAGTAAGGTAATCAAAATTGCATTAGGCAGTATCGCCGGTTTTTCACTGCTTGTAGGCGGTATCGGTATTATGAATATGATGCTTGTTGCTGTTACTGAGCGGACGCGCGAGATAGGACTTCGAAAGGCTCTCGGTGCGACACGTTTTGACATCCTTATTCAATTCTTGATGGAGGCTGTTTTCATGTGTGGTTTGGGGGGATTGATAGGGATAGGTTTGGGAGTCTTCGCTGGGCAAGGTATGGCACTTCTCGCTGTTAAAATTGCCAAAATTGTTCCCGAGTGGCCTTCAGTTGTTTCAACGCAGTGGGTGTTGATTTCTATATCCTTCTCAGCGTTGATTGGTATCTCGTTTGGGTTGTATCCTGCGATAAAAGCGTCATCGCTTTCCCCTATTGAGGCACTGCGTACTGATTAGTGTTCATTAGAAAGATCATTGAGAAACTATTTCTGTAAACGTGAGTTTGATAAATCCCGTAGGTTGGGTAGAACGGAAATCAACAATAGAAGTAGACGCTAAAGAGAGAGACATGCCCATTTGAGATTGATATTTCCGAAAAGTAAGTGAAACCCAACTCTATATTACTTCCAAGACGGTTGAGTTGTTGGGTTTCGCTTCGCTCTACCCATAGGTGTCAACTTAAGGATATTTCCCATTGTTGGAGGGGTTTTCAACCCCGATTTTATTGGTTAAGACTCACAATATCGGGCTTACAAAGCCCTCCAACAAGAGAAAATACAGCATTTTTTCTTAAGTTTACACTCGGGGAATGCCTAATGGCATTCATACCGTTGATTTATAGGTTTCGCTTCGCTCTACCCAACCTACATTTACATTTGGATTTAATTATCAAACTCACGTTTCTGTAAGGTGATTTGTACCGCTTAGGAACACAGTTCGCTGTAGAAATTACAATAAACCCATTTCCCAATTTTGACGTCAAAATAGCGTAATTGTATTCCAAACAACATCATTAAACTCTTGGCAAATTAAGGAAGGAGTTTGTACTGCCGTCTTTTTTATCAATTGTTACGAACCTTATCTGCTTTTTTCTGTCTAAATAACTAAGTATAGGAATATTATTTTTCATGTTATTTGGAGACACGAAATGCGTATATTTGAGGGATTATCCGTTGGACTTTCTGCAATTCGCAGCAACAAACTGCGATCATTGCTGACGATGCTTGGGATTATCATTGGCGTTGCCTCTGTGCTTGCGATGATTTCAATCGGTGATGGTGCAAAAGAGATTGTGCTGCAGGACGCACAGAAGCTCGGTGGTGTCAACCAATTCACGATGTATCGGAGCAGCTACAAGCGGGTAGGTAGCCGGTGGATGCCGAACCGTAGCAACGAATACTTCAAGTACGACGATGTATTAGCGATAGAAGCAGAATGTCCATCCGTAAAGGTAGTTGTGCCTCGAATACCAGAATGGCGGGGTGTACAGATTCAAACTAAAGATGGGTCTGAAACTCGCAGCGGATATAATGGTGTGAATGCCTCGTTTTCGGAAGCAATGGATTGGGGAATTCAGGAAGGACGTTTTATTTCCGATGAGGATATTGAAAACAAAGCGAAAGTTTGCGTTTTAGGCACTGAGGTTGCACTTAACCTATTCGGTAACAAATCCCCCATAAACGAGGAAATCAAAATCGGTAGAGGTGGAGGTAGATTTGATAGATATGGCAGAGGGGATCAGGTTCGGATTGCTGAACGTTTTACCGTTGTCGGAACAATGGAGGCACGTGGCAGAAGTCTCCGATTCGGATGGAACCTGGACGATATGGTTTTCATCCCCATCACAACGACACAGGAACGTTTTACCGGGAACGATCACATTGTAATGTTATCTGTTCACGCCAACACCGTTGACGATGTTCCGAAAGCAATAGAAGAGGTGAAAGAAGTAATGAGGTCACGCCATAAGAATCAGGATGATTTCTTCAGTCTTAGGGATATGCGAGAAGGTATGGCGCAGTTAGATAAAATTAGTAATGTCATAAAAATTGCGTTGGGTAGCATTGCGGGTTTTTCTCTGCTTGTCGGTGGTATCGGCATTATGAACATGATGTTGGTAGCAGTTAGCGAACGCACGCGTGAGATCGGTCTGAGAAAGGCACTCGGTGCGAAACGTCTTGATATTATGCTACAGTTCCTAATAGAATCCATTGCGATGTGTATTATAGGTGGGGCTTTAGGTGTCGGGTTAGGTTATCTCGCGGGTGAAGGTATGGCAATTATCGCTGTGAAGATTGTCAAGATGGTGCCGGATTGGCCAGCAGTTATCTCTATGCAGTGGGTTATTATCTCTGTCTCATTTTCTGCATTGATTGGTGTCTCTTTTGGGCTTTATCCTGCATTGAAAGCGTCAGCGCTCTCCCCAATAGAAGCCTTACGTACTGAGTAGGAGGAAATCTATATGAATCTATTTGAATGTATCATTTTAGGTATTACCAGTTTGCGTCGTAACCCGCTCCGCACCAGTCTGACAATTTTAGGAATTATCGTTGGTGTTGGTTCTGTGGTCAGTATGGTCTCTGTTGGAGATGGATCCAGGTCTATGGTGTTACGGGAAATTGAACGGACCGGCGGAACAAAAATGGTAGAAATCTATAAAGACGATTGGGATAGGCAATCTGGTACATTAAGTCGTGCAGCGGGCGAAGCTGTTAGAGGTAGGAGTCGTTGGCGTAGAAACCGCGCTGAGCATTTGGAAACAGAGGATGCTTTTGAAATCTTGAAGAGTGCTCGTGGTATCGTTAACGTTGTAGCAGAAGACGATATGCCCGGTTGGAGCGTGAGTTTCAAGGGACGTAAGAAGGAATCCCGAATTGTAGCATCAACAGCGGGATACGACCGTTCATATAACTGGTTCACCTCAAGTGGCAGATTTTTCAACGCGGATGAGGTAGAAGCTGCCAGTAGTGTTGCTGTGATCGGTTCAAAAATTGCGGAAGAGGTGTTTTTGAACGAAGACCCAGTTGGGAAAGAGATAAAAGCCTCTCGTCCTTCTTATTGGCGGGGTAGAAGTGGACTCTATGAGGTGCGCCTTAAGGTCATTGGTGTGATGGAAGAGAAGGGTGATGCCATGGACACCACCGGTTGGGATGACAGATTCATCATTCCCATTACAACACTCCAAGAACGTTTTAAAGGTCGCAATGATGTTGAACGCATTCGCGTTGAAGCAGTAGATGTAGATACAATTCCGCTTGCAATAGCGGATGCTAAACAGATTTTAGGCAGAATACACAACAACACAGGTGAAGAATATAACTATTGGACCGCACAAGAGGAATTGGCTACTGCCGATAAAGTCGGGTTAGTGATGAAGGCTTTAATGGGTGGTATCGCTGGGATTGCATTGATGGTTGCAGGCATCGGTGTGATGAATATCATGCTCGTATCCGTAACTGACCGCACGCAAGAAATTGGATTGCGAAAAGCACTCGGTGCAACATTCAATGATATCATAACCCAATTCCTGATTGAGGCATCTGTCCTCACTTTATTGGGTGGAGTTCTTGGGTCAATCTTAGGGGTATTCATGGGACAAGGTACAGCTGCACTTATATCCAAGTTTGTGTGGGAAGACAGTAATTGGCCTTCAGTCATTTCATTTGAAACGATGTTTATTGCCTTGATCGTATCTGTTGCAATTGGTGTTTTCTTTGGGCTATATCCTGCACACAAGGCTGCAAAACTTACACCTGTTGAAGCACTCCGAACAGATTAAGTCGTTATTAATGGTTAAACACACGGACAAATAGGATTATAGATTTCAGACCGCTTACTTTTAAAGGAAGTGTCCGTTTGTCATACACCTTCCAAACCTTATAGGAGGAATATGTTTTGAAAAAGTTAATTATTACTGTTGCTATCATCGTCGTTCTTATTGGGGCGGTAGGATGGGTTGTACTTAGCCGTAGCAAAAACGGAGTTGATCCGTCACTTGCACCTAAAATTGAGATCGTCAAACTCGGCGATTTCCGAACGACCATCAGAGCGACCGGCAATTTAGAACCACTTATTGACGTAGAAGTAAAATCTAACGTTGAAGGGGAAGTCGTTGCACTCCTTGTTAAAGATGGTCAACCCGTTGAAGAAGGGGATATTTTAGTAAGGCTTGACCCCAAAATATATGAAGAGGAACAGAAACAGGCTGAAGCGGATGTTAAGGCTGCTGTGGCACAGCAGTATCAGGCGGAATTAAATATTCTACTAAAGAAAGAACGTTTAGACAGCGAACTTACTCAGAAACAATCTGCTGTTAGAAGTGCAGAGGCAAATCTTGAAACAACTAAGGCGGAATCGTTAACACGGATAAGCTCAGCTGAAACCGACATTCAAGCCACAAAGAATTCGTTAGACCAAGATAAGATTTCTTTAGAACAAGCAAATATCTCACATGAACAAGCGAAGTTAACACTTGCAGAATACGAAACGTCACTAACTTCTTCAAAGGTTTCTTTGGATACTGCCAAATCAGAATTTGAAAGAAATAAATCCCTCTTTGAAGAAGAACTGGTTTCCAAAAGCACGTTGGAAGACGCAGAATCTCGGCATGCCAGTGCAGACTCATCATACAAAAATGCCAATAAACGCGTAGAATCGCAGAAACAGACCATCAAATCACAAGAACGCACCGTTCTGGCACGTAAAACAGCAATTAAGACGCGTGAAGCACAGTTGAAGTTACAAGAACTAAACCTTGAACACCTCAAAAAGACACGTGAGAAAGCAGAAGAAGAGAGCCAAATTCGTTTGGATAATGCCGAAACACAGTTAAAGGAGCTCCAATCAACAATTGAAAATGAGAAACTGTTAACGGAACAATCCAAAGTCAGTTCTGATGCCAACCTCCTCCGCCGGCAAAGTAGTCTGAAGAATCAGGAGGAACGGCTTGGTTGGACGGTTATTAAGGCACCCATGTCCGGCACTGTTACACAACTTGAGATAGAACAGGGTGAGATTGTGACATCTGGACGTTCAGCTTTTTCGCAAAGTCCTCCGATTATGACGATTGCGGATCTGTCAAAAATGGTTGTCAAAACCTTTATCAACGAAGTTGATATGGAACGTCTTGAAGAGGGACAATCTGCAGATATCAAGATTGATGCTTTCCAAACAAAAAGATTTAAAGGTCAAGTGTATGAGATTTCCCAAAGTGGTCAACAACAAGATAACATCATCTCGTTTGAGGTGATGATAGAAGTTGATGATACATCGGGTGACATCCGCCCCGGTATGAGCGCTGATGTTGACATCATTACCTACGAAGAAAAGAACGTCTTGCTGATTCCTATTGACGCTGTAATAAACAAGAATTCTGCGACCGTTACCGCTCAAGTGGGCAAAACGTCCCCCTTCAAGGTAGGCAAATCAGTGCAAATGCAGACCATTAGTGAGAAAATATTCAACGGTACTGTTCAATCTGTTGGAAATGGCAGCGTTACAATTGAATTAAATCCTGCGCAACGCGGTATTGTTCCGGGTCCTGCAACAGTTTCACTCTTAATCAATGATCAAAAGAAGGCTGATGGTGTTTCAGCGCAAGTTAATGTTTTAAAAGGGAAATTTGTCATGTTGGACAGTAATGGCAAAGGGGTTGAAACGGCTATTGAAACCGGCATGCAAAACGAAACTGTTGTCATCGTCAAGAGTGGAATAACTGAAGGCGATCGCGTTATTCTACAGCGTCGACAAAGACCGCAGATGGGTTGGGGAAGATAAAGCAACGAGGCGTGTAGTCTAAAAAGTGTTCTGTTATAACAAATCAACACCGAATCCACTTGTGGAATTCGGTGTTGATTTCTTTAACTGATAACTGAAAACCGAGAACTAATAACAAATTATAACATAATCACTTGTCCATCATAGGCGAGGTAGGCGTTATCAGGAAGATCAATGTTCTGCTCCGCACACTGATCTTTAAAATAGCGATGATCGAGCCGATGCATGATATGTGTAAAATAAGTTTCTTTGGGTTGTAAGGCTGCGCTAATCTCCAGTGCTTGTCCGACCGATTGATGGGTAGGATGTCCCGGATTGAAACTTAAGGCATCAATAACAAGCACCTCAATTCCTTTTAGCAGTGCTTGCGAATTTTCTGGCAATTGTTTTACATCAGGTATGTAACCAAAATTATCAATCCGATAACCATTAGTGTCAACGTTACCATGCTCTACTGGGATAGGTGTAATGTCAAAACCGTGCAACTGAAACCTTCCGTCAATAACGTTTGGAAGCAGGTGGCCAACACCGCCGCCTTGGAAAGTTTCTTTGGTAAACATATAGTAAAAGTTGCGTTGCAGAATTTCAATTGTTTGTTCAGGACCATAGACTGGCATGTCCATCTGCTGTTTGCGGCATGGCATTACGATGTCGTTTGTTCCGCTGATATGGTCGGCATGGCAGTGTGTAAAGATGACCGCATCTATCCATTCAATCTTATTCCGATTGATTTGATCCATGAAGTTTGGACCGAGGTCAAATTGTAGATTTTTTCCATCCTTTTGAATATGGACAGATGAACGTGTACGGTAGTTTTTTGAGCCAACCTGCATAGAATCTTGACAAGTTTCGCACTCACATTTATACTCAGGAACACCGGTTGATGTGCCCGAACCCAAAATCGTAATCTTCATTCACAAAGAATCCTTTCATCAAAACAATGGAAAAACTAACACCTGAAGAATGTCTTGTTTTAGCAGATATTATCGGTGATACGCCGACAACGTTGAATGTTTTAGACTGTCTGAAACAGGGGATGTGTCGTGCTTATGTCTTCGGTAATCTTCCAGACATAACCGCTTCCTTAGTTATTGATATGCTTTATGATGATGCATTCTGCTTTGCTACAGATGTAGATGCTTTGTGGCATCTGTTAGAATTTCAGACAGATTTGGAATCTCTTAATATAAACGTCGACCCTATATACGCCGAAACCGTTGGACAACATATAGCAGCGAAAATCGGCAGTTCTGCTAAGTATTACGTTGAAATCCATCAAGCTCTTTTAGAACCCGCACGTTCTTATTCCAATGAAATAGTTCGATTATTAACTTTGGCAGATGTAGAACTTATAGCAAATGCTCCTGCAGGAGTTCGGATAAACTCTTATCAAACGCCTAAAATGACTATAACTACGGGTCCAGTTGCTGCTGTAATTGTGAACGATAGTATCGTCTCTATTGCCCACACCTATGCATGCTCAGATTTACATGGCGGTATAAGTGTATCCACATTGGAGGAATGGCGAGGAAAAGGCTATGCCACCTCAGCTGCATCCCTCGTTGCGCAACAAATCCAGGCTATGGGCAAAGTTCCTGTCTGGAGTTGCGGGGAAGAAAACATCGCTTCGCTCCGGACTGCACAAAAATTAGGATTTACTGAAGTCTCAAGGCGCATTGACATTGTCGCGACCTCTTGATAATAATGTTTTAGAGACTCAACTTGAACGCTGCTCTACCCAATAGCATCGTCAACTTTATTGATAGCAGCTGCCATTAATCGTGCATGTTCCTCCTGCATGTTCACGTTAAATCCAAACCTTAGCGCACGACCAAGAATAGAAAGCGTTTCGGGACACATATCACGCGAATACTCAACATTTCCTTTGTATCGCGGGTCACTCCACGGATAACCTGCCTCGTTGGGTGAATGTTTAAACAGAATGGAGTCCCAATAGGTGTAAATATGTCTGTCAGGGAAACCTTCGTTGTAGGCAGTGCCTGCCCCCACTCCTTCCGCTCTGAGTGCCTCCGTATACTTTTTGGCAAGTTCTAAGTCTCGCACAATTATAGCGGCACTAATACCACATTCACCGCTTGGGTCATCTACATGTTGTCTTATGTAACCTTTTGGGTTGTCGGAAAGTTCAGCAATGAACGCCTTTTTAAGCAGACGTGTATGTCCCAAAATGTCATCCAATTTTGAAAGCTGCACGCGTGCAATTGCACCTAAAATTTCGCCCGGACGATAGGTTTGGCAAGAGAAAGGATCATTTTGCCATTCAGAATCGCTCATCCACATGGGCAAACCCGGTTCTGAGGCAAACGCAGCGCGTTCATAAGTGTCGTAATCATCAGAAAAGACTAAGCCACCTTCTCCACATGTAATTACTTTGAAGTAGTTCAAACTCCATGCGCCTGCGTCACCCCAAGTGCCAGCATATTTGCCTTTATACTGACCACCGACACATTGACAACAATCTTCCACTACCTTTAGATTATGCTTTTTTGCAATCTCTACGATGGCTTCAAGTCGGCACGGTACGCCCTGCATATGAACAGGTATAATTGCTTTGGTGTGTGGAGTTATTTTTCGCTCCACATCTGCGGGGTCCAGCCCAAGTGAATCGTCAATTTCTGCAATAATGGGAATTGCACCGACACCAACAATAGCCGCAGCCGTCGCGATAAAGGTGTATCCGGGCAAAATCACCTCATCACCAGGACCGATACCTACGCCCGTAAGTGCACAGATAATCGCCGATGTGCCTGAATTCACCATCAAGGCATGTTTGGTACCAAGTCGTGCTGCAGCTTCTTTCTCAAAAGCTGCTACATTGGAATTTTCAACAAATCTAAAAAGTTTACCACTTCGTAGGACTTCTGTCACAGCATCAATCTCTCGTTCATCTATGACACTGGGTCCATGCATTCCGCCAGGAATCGGTTCTGCGATGACAGGTGTTCCCCCATCTACTGCTAAACGGTCTGACATCTTCTCCTCCATAATTCTCCGCCAACATCAAGATTTGTGACACTTTACAGTATGCAGGTAATTTTGTCAAGTTAGATTTTGAAAATGGGTGTGTAAATATTTTGTCAATTGTTTGTTCACGAATTAGTAGATTCTATGGGAGCGACCGGGAATCGAAGTGTATTTGTTTAAGAAACGCTCAAGGTTCTCGCCAGAAAATTCAACTCTATCATAGGGACGGGTCCCTGGAGAATGCCGCATAGGTGTCAATTTAACGATGTATCTTCCTGTTGGAGGGTTTTCCAAGCCCGATTTATTAACCAAAGTAGGCGCGTTTTGTAAACGGGCTGTTTATAGCGTCTGATTTATGGTTCGGCGCGTTTACAAAACGCGCCTACCAGGGTGGCGAGGCACAGAGACCTCGCCCTACATAAGATTTATGAGATACGTTCTACAAGATGTAACCTTAATTATCGCTTGTCGTCTTTAAATGTAGCAACGGATTAGACAGTGGGGACCGCACCCGCGGATCATCATAAGGAGATGACATGAACCGAGAACTCATTGAACGCTGGCAGACAGAATTTGAAACAGCAGATATAGAGACAGTTCAACAAATGCTTGCCGAAGCGCCAGAACTCATAAACGTGAAAATAAATCGGATATCACCGCTCCATTGTGCGAGCATTAGACTCAAAGATATCAATAAGGTCAAGGCACTTGTAGAGGCAGGCGCGAATGTGAACAACAGTAGTGAACACGGCACGCATTGGCCAAGCAGTGATTACGAGATTAACCGGTATCTCATGAGTCAGGGAGTTGCCATCAATCAAGCATCCTATCTTGGGTTTCATGCTGTCGGTGTCACCAACTTCGATTCTTTTTTGCTCATGGTAGAAAACGGGTTGGATCCGAACTTCGCTTGGCCTTACAACGGTGAAACCTTACTCCATGTGCAATCCCGACACGATGACGACACGCATCTTGCACAAGCCTATATCTTGATTAAAGCAGGCGCGGATGTCAATGCGCAAGCGCTCAGTGGACTTGATGACGAACCCATCATGGATAACGAGCATTTTATTGAATACGGCAAGGAAACACCGCTCCATTTTGCCGCCCGACTGGGTAATCTGCGGACGGTTCGGCTACTTTTGGACCACGGTGCTGATCCATCGCTGAAAACGGTCAGTCGAATGTGTCATCCGAAACAGTTCACTGAATGGACGGATGAAGTTACCTCACTGGTCTGGCCGCTACGTGAATTCAAGAGAGTTGTGTTTCAACCCTATGAAGGTGAGACACCTCTCGACATGGCGTTGCGTGAGGGCAACGAAGAAATTGTCAATGCACTCAAGCGATAGTTGAAAAATTAGTTATTTGTAACCTTTCTTTTAATAAAGGCGTTATTATCAATGTATAAGGAAAATTATAGATATTGAGGACAGAAAAATGCAAACACAATCGGTTGAATTCTACTCAAATATAAACCCACTCGTAGGACTTTCTGCAAAAACTTTACGTCTCTATAGTGCTTTGGAAGTTTTTCGGAATGAAACTGATTCCCTTGAAAAACCTGAATGGTTCCGCACACCAAATAGGGATGAACTCCTTGAAAAGGTTGGGTTTTCCAAAATAGAAATTGACAAAGGTATTACGGAATTAATAGACGCTGAATTACTGCAGATTCAGGATAGAAACAGCGATCAATGGTATTGTTTGAAATAACAGTGCTATGCCTTTTTTGAAAATTCCGCGTCTCATTTTAGCATCTGCTTCCCCACGCCGCGCCGATCTATTATCTCAAATTGGATTAATGTTTGAGATATATCCCAGCAATATACAAGAAATTACACAAAATAATACATCTGCTGAGTTTGTAACTCAAGAACTTGCCCTTCAGAAAGCACGATCCGTTGCTGAACGTCATACTGAAGGGTTTATTATTGGAGCAGATACGTTGGTTTCGTTAAAAGATGAACTTCTCGGTAAGCCGAAGAACATGACACACGCTCAGGAGATGTTGACCCGTCTTAGTGGTACATGTCACGAAGTCGTAACTGGCGTTGCACTAATAGATGCCAAACTCAATAAAGAGATAACGTGGGCAGAAACAACACAGGTGTATTTTAGAAAACTTTGTCCGGCAGAAATTGATGCTTACATAGAAACCGGAGAAGCAACAGATAAGGCAGGAGCGTACGGGATTCAAGGACGTGGAGCAGCATTTGTTAAACGGATAGAAGGGTGTTATTTCAATGTTGTTGGACTGCCATTAGCAAGCCTTGTAGAACAATTAGCAGAATTTACTCGCTATGTCAGTAATTAAGCAATACAAAACTACCGATGGATATACACCTCTTGTAGATCCTGGTGAGTTGGGCACGACAAATCTGCATTTCGGTATCCTCAATCTTGACTCCGAATCAACATACTTTGATCATTCTGATGATTGCGAAGTTGCTTTGATTGTGTTAGGTGGACAATGCACCTTATTGGTTGGTCATAACGGCAACAAGGCAAATGGTATTTTGGGTGAGCGTGCCGATGTTTTTGATGGCGATGCATGCGTTGCATATATTCCGCATCATACTACTTATGAAGTTATAACAAATAAAGCGGGAGTAGAAATAGCAATTTGCAAAATTCCGTCATACTCGGATACAGCAGCGGTCATTTTAGATGCAGGTGAAGTAGAAACTCAAACAGATTATCAACTGCGTATTATAGAAAACAACATTTTTACTGAATGGATTGGTGAAGCGATTGGTTTCTTTAGATTCCAAGACGACAATGGTTCGGCAACACTACAACTTATTGATCCTGAAAATAAAACAACGCGAATTGCCCTAAGCAACAATAATCTGATTGTGTTGTCCGAAAAAACCCGCGCACGCCTGATAACTTATGAAGGTAAGTGTTACCAATTATTGATAACACATTCTACTCCCCTTCAATAAGCTCACCGCCTTTTTTCAGAAAAGCAACAGAACTCAGCGATATATGCACCTTCATTTCCTGATTGTTCACTTCCCCGACAGAGATTAGGAGAATCTTCTTATCATTGTCAACGCCAAGAATTTTACCGTGCAACCCACCATTGGTTACAATTTCATCACCCTTTGTTAAATTCTCTAACATTGCTTGATGTTTTTTCCGTCTGGTTTGTTCTGGGCGAATCATCAGAAAATAGATGATAGCAGCCATTGGGATAAACATAAAAAGCATACTTATTAAAGGACTTTCAGCCATATTTAATTTCTCCTTCTGTTTTTATAGAATTAGCATTGCATCACCGTAACTGTAAAACCGATAGTTTTGTTGAAGTGCTTCCTGATAAGCCTTTTGTATCAATACGCTATCAGCAAAGGCACTTACGAGCATGAGCAATGTTGATTTAGGTAGATGGAAATTGGTAAGCAACGCATCTACAACTTTAAATTGATAACCGGGATAGATGAAGAGTTCACTATACCCGTTATAAGGTTTAACGGTGCCTGTTGCACCGGCTGTTTCTAAGGCACGCACAACCGTAGTGCCGATTGCGATAGTTTTTGAACCCGTTTCGCGTGCATTACAAATTCGATTTGCTTCAGTTTCAGGAATGTCTATGTATTCAGCATGCATATTATGAGTTTCAACATTCTCAACCTTAACTGGTTGAAACGTTCCGATCCCCACATGTAGCGTTAGCATTGCTGTTTCTACTCCATTATTACGTAATTCTTCCAACAATTCTGGGGTAAAGTGTAGTCCCGCTGTCGGCGCGGCAATCGCACCATCGTTAGTTGCGTAAACCGACTGATAGCGCACCTTATCTTCTTCGTTAGGTGAACGCCGAATGTAAGGCGGTAAAGGCATCATTCCTATTTCAGCAAGTATTTTGAAAAAAACACCTGTATATATAAAACGAACGATGCAATTTCCATCGTCGGGTTTTTCTAAGACTTCAGCTATCAAAACGCCATTGCCAAATATCAGTTGTGTGCCTACTCTTAGCATTCTGCGCGGCTTTGCTAAAACCTCCCAGGTGTCGGTTTCCTTTTCTTGGACGAGAAGCAGTTCAATTTTACCGCCAGTTTCACTTTTGTTTCCGATTAATCTTGCTGGTATCACCTTTGTATCGTTCAACACCAACAATGCTGGATCCGGTAAAAATTCTCCTATTTGTGAAAATTGTGCATGATGAAATTCTCTTGTGCTTCGATCAATCACCATTAAGCGTGATGCGTCACGATGCTTCAAAGGGACTTGCGCTATACGATCAGGTGGTAGATCGTAATCAAAATCTGAGAGTTTCATATCATCATTACACATTACATCAAATATCTGCACAATTGGGATGAAATGAATTCAAGAGAAGTCATACATCAAAAAGTGTCGGTTGGTTTGATTTAGGATATCCAAAGTATTCATAAGCAGCATCAGTTGCGACACGGCCACTTGGTGTAAGTGCCAAGAATCCCTCTTTAATATAGTGGGGTTCATAAACTTCAGAAATAGTCCGTTCATCTTCGCTGAGTGCAACGGCGAGTGCTTTTTTCCCCGCGCGACCATTGAAATTATTGATCAGTACTCGGAAATAAGCGTAGTCTTGTGCGTTTAAACCTTTCTCATCAATATCAAAGAACTTCAAAGCTTCCTCTACAACCTCAAGCGTTAAAATACCACTACCTTTAACTTGCGCATAGTCTCTGATGTTAGCAAGGAGCTTATTTGCGATTCGCATCGTACCGCGTGCACGTAATGCCAGAGCAAATTCAGCCTCCTCCTCTATTTTTATGTTTAGTTTTGCGCTATTGATCCGGATGGCTTTCTGGATATCTTCAGCTGTGTAGTAATCAAGGTGAATATTGATCCCGAGCCGTGATCGAAAAGGACCGGTAAGCGAGCCTTCACGCGTTGTCGCTCCAACTAAGGTAAAAGGTGCGAGGGAAATCTGTACAACTTCAGAACCGGGGCCTTGGCCCAAAGGTAGATCCAGTACAAAATCTTCAAGAACAGGGTAAAGCGACTCTTGGATTGTTGGTTTCATTCGGTGGATCTCGTCAATAAATAGGATATCGCCTTCTTCAAGATTGGTTAATGTAGAAGCGAGGTCAATACGCTCCATCACCGGACCGATAGCTTGTTTGAAATTAGTATCAAATTCATTGGCGATGATCTTGGCAAGTGTGGTTTTACCCAGTCCGGGAGGTCCGACAAGGAGAACATGTTCTAACACATCATCTCTACTTTTTGCAGCACGTTTACTTTTTGTAGCACGTCTATTTTTTACTGCATCAATGTGGATACGTAGTTGTTCTTTGGCTTTATCTTGTCCGATGAATTCATCTAAAGTTTCTGGACGGAGACTATATCCAAAATCATCATCACCATTATCATGATTATCGAAGTTATCCATATTGTTGCCCTAACACAAGGATCGTAATACCAGTTCCACTTTATAGTAAAACCAATAATTTCTGATTCGTTTCGTTCACTTTGAGATTTCAAGCAATATTGTGAATGTAAGAGGCGCAATGAATTGCGCGACTACAAATACGTTGTCGTGAAAAAAGATTAATTTCGGATATATCGTAGTGCTTCCTTAACCAGATCATCTCGTTCAGCGTCATCACCGAGTGTTTGTTGTGCCTGTTCTACCGCCTGTTCCGCCTCAAGCTCTGAAGCACCCAGGTTAACCAGTACGTTGATGACAGCCTGATGCGTTGATCCATCTCCGACAAGTTCCACTTTTTCCTCTAATTTGACCTTAGCTATGCTTTTTTTTAGTTTGATGATGATAAGCTGCGCGAGTTCTTTACCCAACCGAGGCACCCGCATTAAAGTTGCCATATTCTCTTTTAGGACAGCTTGTTGGAATTGTGAAGGTGAAAGTCTTGTAACGATATTTTGCGCAAGTGAAGGGCCAACCCCTTTGACAGTCAACGCCATTTCAAACATTGTTAGCGCGTCTCGTGAAGTGAATCCGTAAAGTTTAATTTCGTTATCACGATTCTGGCTATAGTAAGTATAAAACGTAATAGATTCACCGATAGCGGGTAATCCGTTGATCGTTCGCTCTGCAACTTCAACTAAATAACCGATACCGTTTACATCAACGACTACCCCTTTGGTATCTTTATGGGCAAGCGTTCCCTTTAGATGAGCAATCATACTAATGCGGTTTCCTTTCGGCTTCTAAAACATATTTAATTTTTAAATTTTTCCCGAATTTTGAGCAGTTTATGAGAACGAGCGTGACAAATTGCTAAACTCAAAGCATCAGCAGCGTGGTCAGGTTGGGGCAATTCTTTTAGTTTCAGTAATGCCTGGACCATTCTTTGAACTTGAAGCTTTGTCGCTTTTCCGTAGCCAGCGACAGTCTGTTTAACTTGCATTGGTGAATAGGTTGTCACAGGCGCGCTGTTGTTTGCTGCTGCTAATTTAACTATACCTTTCACTTCGCCGACAATATAAGCGTTGTTCACGTTTTTGGTAAAGAAAATATCTTCAAGTACTACTGATTCTACGTCAAACTGTGTAATCAATTCAGATATGGTGTCATATATTATTTTTAGACGTTCCTCAGATGCAGTTTTAGGGTTGGTCTGGATATTTCCGAAGTGAAGCGGTTGAACACGAGCAGCGTTAGATTGGACGATTCCATAACCTGTGTTTGCAATGCCAGGGTCAATCCCAAGAATAATCATTAACAATAGGTCCTTTATAACTACGCTGCTGCCTCAAGAATGTCATCAGGAATGTCAAAATTAGCGTAGACTTTTTGCACATCGTCCAGTTCATCCAAAGCCACCATGAGCCTTAGCATACGTTCCGCCTCTTTGCCTTCAAGTCTAACGGTATTTTGAGGAATCATGCTAACTTCCGCCAATTGAATGGATGCGTCAGTAGATTGAACAGCAGTGACAACTTTATCAAACTGTTCAAATGGGGTTATAATTTCAATACTATCTTCCAGTGGTGTTAAATCTTCAGCACCTGCATCTGCGGCAACCAAAAACAACTCTTCCTCATCAATGCTATCCGCATCAACAACAATGAGACCGCACTTATCAAATCCCCATGCTACACATCCGCGTTCGCCGATTCTGCCATTAAACTTGCTAAGTGTGTGTCTAACGGCAGCGATTGTGCGATTGCGGTTATCGGTTATCACCTCTATGATAAGCGCGACACCGCCGGGGCCATATCCTTCATAAACAACCTCTTCTAAAGTTTCACCTTCAAGTTCACCGGTGCCGCGAAGTATTGCTTTTTCGATGTTGTCGTTAGGAAGGTTACTTGATTTCGCAGTTGCGATTGCAGTTCGGAGACGCGGATTCATGTCAACATCTCCACCACCAAGACGGGCAGCTGCAGTAATTTCTTTAATCAACTTTGAAAATAGTTTGCCACGCCTGGAATCGTTCGCTGCTTTTTTATGTTTAATTGTTGACCATTTAGAGTGTCCTGACATAATCTGTGTCCTTTCTTAATTCAGTTCAAAAACTTGGGATGTATTAGAGACATACAAAAACTGAGGGTGTGCCAAAGCCACAACTTCTAAAGATATTATAGCACATAGCCGTAGAAGATACAAATAAAATGTAGATAACTGCAGAGGTATTCAATTCAGTGCCTGATTTTCTTGTTGGAGGGCTTGTAAGCCCGATTTATTACCCTAAGGTAGGCGCGTTTTGTAAACGCGCCGTTTATGGTGCCTAATGTCTGGGCTCGGCGCGTTTCCAAAACGCGCCTACCAGGTGGAGATCCGCTGAATTGACGCTTATGGAGTGTCTGTCAAAACTCACCGATGCAGAACACGGTATTCTTTGCTTCTAAACTCCGAATTTCGGAATAGTGGTAAACTTGGGTAACTTCCATTCCATTTTTTAGGATAGCAGTGGGGCGTTCGATAACGAAGTCAGCGAAGTGCGATGCGTTGAAAGCAACGTAAGCGAGGCTGAACGTCTCAATCTGTCGATCGTATCGCTTAGACAGATCTGGAAATAGTACAATTCCTGTATCAACTTGGTAGATGCCCTTGTTTTCATCTATGTTCATCGTTTTAACCGGACACTCGATAATTGCCCACTGATGTGTATTGGTATCCCATATTTCTGTGTGCGTTACGAGGGGTAGACATTTTTGTGTCGCCTCAATAATGGCTGCGTTGGTATCAAGGACCCGGACCTGCAATGCCTCTTGAACATCAAACAGAGGACCTCCCCAATAATCCAGTGCCGGTCTATACTCCACGTAGTTATCGTTACAGTAAGCATGCCTTCTGAATACCGCTATATGTTCTTCGCCAAAAACAGGGAGGAAGTCATAGTTTGGATTTATGAAGAGATTTTTCTCCGCAAAGGTGTGTTCACTCTTACACGAACCACATTGGTAATAATCGCTGAAACTTCCATCTGTGTTATCTATGATGCGGCATCGAGATTCGACCCAAAAGCGAGGGGCATTTCCGTTGCCAACAGTGTTGATAAAAGAAAGTCCATAATCAAGGCAATTCATTGATTTTCCTTTCGGTGTAGTATATGATTTTTTACACTCAATTATTCCATAGGCGTCAATTTTAGGAAAACGCGTTTGTAATAAAAATTTCAGAAAAGCCGAAAACTAAATAATACCATTTCTAATTGACAAAGTATTATTCCGATTTTGAGTTTCTTTGTAGGAGCGACCTCGAATCAACCAAATGCGCTTTTTGGCATTTGGCGGGTCGCGACCAGGAGGTCGCTCCTACAGAAGAGAGTGTTGCATTCGGACAACCGATTTATAAAATAATGTAATATCATTATTTCGAAATAGTATAACCCTGGTAGATGAGGAATATTGGTTGAAGAAAAACAACGGGATATGTTACAATTGCTACATCTATAGCTTTATGGAGTTAGACAAATTCTTATGTTGCCTTTTGTCCTCAAAACCGTTGAAGAACCGGAACAACGTCTTCATCTCCTTGGCAGCGAAAACAGCACTGTAGACGTTGAGGTGCGAACTGAACTCTATATCAGTGAATCCAACAGTTTCCATTCGGCAGGACAGACTCACAATATTCAAATTGAGAATCCATCGGTTTTGCGAGGGGTTCAGGATGCAGCCTATAAAGCTTTTATAACATTTCTCCAACAAAATTCTGAACCGGAATCTTTTCTCCCAATCGAACTTCTATCCCAGTACCCATATCAGCGATACGTCTTAATTCTGTCTGTAACTCGTTCGTATGAACTTCATGAAGTGTTTCAAAACACGCCAGACACTATTTGGATGGATCGGGGTAATTCTATCTTTGAATATGATGGGTATGAACTTTCTTTAAGTGCGAAGCATTACATACTCGATTCGTCTGCTTATTTGGTAGCACCCGGAAAATATACGGTATTCATGCGACGCGTCAATGATGCTGCAACTATCCGATTTTATCGAAGCGGATTTATTGACTTAACTGGGAATGCGCCGCCGCCACTTCAACTAAATGCCCAAGAGGTAATTGAGGCAGTGCAACAAGATATAGCCAGTCGAGAATCTGCTATGCCAATAGGTCAACTGCTCATGTTTCCACAGTCCTCTGAAACGGAAATTGGTGAGGTTGAACATCTCACAAGCTGCCCGGAATGTAAAGGTGAGGTGAGACGCATCAATGAAAGTTTTTTCTGCCTGGAATGCGATTGGGATAACTTACCACCTTTAAAACGTCATTAAATAGTGTTGAATTCCCACCTTATGCTTTCTTCGCCTCATCCCATGGGCGGCTGAAATATGGAAAAGAGCATCGTAATCGCAGTCGCCAACAATGTTCCCGTAACGGTTTGAAGAAGTGTGTGACGTTCTCGGTAAACCCGTGCCCAAGCAATCAGCGGGATAAGCAGGAATAACCACACTAAATTTAAGTTAACAAGTAACATTAAGACAATAATACAACTGGTCGTAACGCTTGTGTGGAAACTTATTTTCCATAATGGCGTAATCACAGAGAATACGATGCTGTTAACAATGAAAACTTGACATACCCAAATAATTCTCTGACTTGCCCCAATTTGGTAAAGTATAATCGTTCCTAAAATCATGCTTACTAACGTCAAGCAAAGCGGTATCAGTCGTTCTTCTTTGGCAGGCAAATGGAAATTACTTACCTTTGAAAACCGAAAAAGCATGGCTATGGCTAATATCGGTAGCACTGTTACAAATATTGCTACAATCGTTAGCCACAGTATAACTTCTTGACTTGTGCTTGCATGTTTGTAAATAACGAAAATAGCCGTTACAATCGGAACAATGAACGGGCTAAAAACAACCGATGTTCCCAAGGCAATCCAAGCTGGAAATGCCGAGAAAGTCTTTTGTGTCATCAATTATTTTTTGGTGTATCCACGGTTTTGAAAAAATTGACTAAATCTGCCCCGTGTGTGCTTGGGTTAACTTCTTTGTCAATTTTGATAATTTCCCCTGCTTTATCAATAATGACGGTCAAACGTTTGAAACGTTGTGCGTCTGGCTTTTCTACAGCGCCAAAGAGCAAGGCGAGATTTTTGTTAGTATCAAGTAAAAGTGGAAAGTTCAAATTATTTTCTTCTGAAAATTTCTGATGCGACTCAGCATCATTACCAGCAATACCAAAGACTTGGACACCCTGTTTAGCAAAACTACTTGACTCATCACGGAGCGAGCAAACTTCAGCCGTTCAGCCACGCCCAAAATCTCTCGGATAAAACGCTAAAACCACATTCTTTTTATCCTGTAATTTGCTGAGTTGATGTAATTTTCCTGCACCATCCTTGGCGATAAAATCCGGCGCTGGCTGTCCTACTTCTATTTTTGGAAGTGTCTTCTTAAGCAGTTTTACAACGTCTTCGCCATGGGTCTGCACTTTGACATCTTTATCAATAGCGCGGATATATCCCGCTTTATCAATAACAAAGGTGACCCGTTTTGAAGCGTTGAACCTTTCCGTGACACCACTGTACTGGTTGCTGACCTCAAACTCAGTATCTGCCAGCAATGAAAACCCAAACTTTTCTTGTTCTCTAAATCTTTTATGCGAGTCAACGCTGTCTACACTGACACCAAACAGGACAGTTTCAGTGTCTTCTATGTCGCTCAATTTATCCCGGAGCGACTGGAGTTCGGCAGTTCAGCCACCGGTAAAATCTTTCGGATAAAAGGCGAGAACAACACTTTTCTTGCCTAAGAATTCACTCAGACTCCGTTCAGTGCCAGTTTCATCTTTCAATGTAAAATCTGGGGCTATCATACCCACTTCAAGTTCTTTCGGTTTTTCCACTTCATTCTCCGCTAAGGCTAATGGAATCGTTAGCGCTGTTATTAGTAGCGCAACTCCAATAGATTGGATAGATAGGTTTTGAAACATTTTTATTTCCTCTGAAATTAGTTATCGTAAATCAAATATTGGAACACTCGGTAGGTGCAATTTTCAACCACATTGAATCCCACAAGAAGTGCAAAACATCGTAGGCAGGGAGATTTTCCACCCCCAGCCACGATTAAAGCATACCACAGACTTGATGTAATGTCAAGTTCTTATGTTGAAATAACGTCTTTCTCCTCAAGCCAGACTTTCAAAGGAACATCTGCATCCTTTGGAGAGAAATGACCATTTGCATTCGTGCCGCCGCCAAGAAGTTGTTGCCGAATTGGATCGTTCTGTTCAAATATCTCAGAAGGAATTGTCATGTCGTCTTTACTGCGCAGCCACCTGTAACCGTATCCGTAAAAAAGTCCTTTCCGCGTGATGTCGGAGGCGTTTTCACTCCGTGCATGCCATATACGTCGATCAAAAAAGACAGCATCTCCGGGTTTACAACAGACTGCTGTCGCACCTTCAGGTAGCGAACTGTCTTTTGGTCGCTCAAATGTGTCCCACAAATGACTTCCAGGAATAACATAGAAATTTCCACGTCCTGCCTCTGAGCAGTCTGACAACCAGTAGACAACTTTGATTGATAGACGGGGACGAGGAGAACTCTCAATCTCAATGTTGACACGACCGCTATCTTGATGCCAACCGAGTGGCGACCCATTACCACGTGAAGATTCAGGGCGCGGTGGCGTGATAATAAAATGACTATGGTAAGAGTAGATATTCCATCCCAAAATGCCCCACACCTTTGGAAAAGTTTTATACCAATCCAAAACGTTGATAAAGATTTGGTCTTTGCCAAGAAAATTCGGATAGAAAAAATTGTCGTGTGAAGTCATCCGTTTTTTGGTGTATGGGTCATATTCAGCATCTAAATGTGTTTTGTAAATAGCATCAACGCGTTGTTCTAATTGGACAACAAGTTCCAAAGGTAACGCGTCTTCAACGGTGAAATATCCATCTGCATTTAACGCGCAAAGCTGTTCATCCGTAATTTGATGCTGCAGATGGCGTTCATCAAGCATCTATTTAGCCTCCTAATTAATCGCTAAGGTAAGGGACCTTCTATTTGGTCAACAAGACGGATAGAATGTATGACATCGCGTAAGTCAGTAAGCGGCACTTTTTTATTTCGCACACAGTCGACGAAGTGTTGATGCATTGTAAGCACACCTTCGTAACTCGGACCATCACGTTGGTCAACACCGTCTACTTCCCAACCTCCCATTACATTCATTTGGTTATTTTCATGAATTTCGATTTCCTCTGGGATTTTCATGTAACATCCAATACCAACACCGTGTAATTCAGACCGTAGTACGCGTCCACCCGATGCCCGATTACCAAACACAACGCCTGTCACATTGTTATCAAAACGGACATAAGCGGTATAGAAGTTGCGTTGTTCAGCGCCGAAAGTATCGCGATGTGCTGTGACTTCAACCGGCTCACCACCTGCCATATAACGGAGCAAATCAACAACGTGACAGACATCATTCCAAAGGGTTGTCGTAAATTCTCTATTACCACCGATCATCTGCTTGTTAAATGTTGTGACTGCCAACGAAACAGGGCCTTTTTCAGCAACTCGCCGCATCGCTTCGCGTGTGACAGCGGCAAATCTCCGTTGAAAACCGACCATACAATAGACATCATTTGCAACTGCTGCTTCCAATAATTGTTGTGTCTCATCACTCGTTGCACCGGGCGGTTTTTCTATAAACAGATGCTTTCCCGCATTGAGACAGTCCAATGCTGGTTGCAAAATCCATTTTTCATTCATCACGCAGTAAACAACGTCTAAATCCATTGTATCCAACATCTTACGGTGGTCTGTGAACGTATGTGGAAATTCATATTTTTGCGCGACCTGATTGAGCTTACCCTCGTCAAGTTCACATGCAGCGGACATTTCAACATCGTCTTCAAGGCGATTGACACTTGGATAATGCGCGCCTTGACTACGTCCACCAGCTCCGATAAATCCTGCTTTAAGCATTTGGGAGGTTCTCCTAAATTTAGTAAAACTTGTGCGTATTTTACAATTTCAATGGATATATTGCAAGCAGTTTTTGGTTAGTTTTCCTCTTCCCATTATCTGATTTACCCCAGTTTTTGTAGAGACAAATGTACATAAGGTTTTTTAGATGCTTTGTGTGAGGAAGTCAATGCTGAACTGGCACGAACTTTATCCCTCACAATCGTTTAGATTAAAATATGGGTCAAGGAAAATGTCAGGTTTCCAAGTTATCTCCAGTATCCTTTTTATGACAAAAATGAGCGAATATGTTTTTGTATGATAAGTATTATAGGTTTTTACCCACCGCTCTCCAGATTTTTCAAAATGGAGGAAACAGATACCATAACTTACACAGACGATAAACCATAGCAATGCGATCCGTAGCAGTTCTTGTCGTTTCAATCGTAAATACCGAAATCCGAAAAGTGTCTTTATATCCCGAAAACATTCTTCTATCTGCATCCGATGTTTATAGGTAAGATAGAGTTGCGTATTTCGTAAACTATTTGATACGAGATAAAGCGGTTCTTGATGGTTTGCGTCTCTAAAAACATAAAGGTTCAGTCTGAGTTTCTCTGTGCTGTGATAAGATATGTTGGGATAAGTTTCTGTATTTTTCAGTGTCTGTAGTTTGATGCGTTGTCCTTTGTGATAAAAGCAAGCATTTTTACAGACGCGTATGACAAACTCAATACCATTTTCCATTAGAGGTTTCATAAGATACTTTGCGCGCGCAAAGTATCTATCAAACACTAAGACCGGTCTTTTGACATTCGGTAAGGCAGTTTCAAATGCAATGTGTTTCAGTGGAATACCCTAAAATAGATTCTATAAAATAAGATTGGAAAACAGTTTATCAGAAAAAACACTTTGGCAAAACTATTATGATATAAGACATACAAATGTGGGTTCTGAAAAACTGGGGGTAAATCAGAAACAAACTTTGCTTGCAATCTCACTCTAATCATGGTATCCTATCTATATAAAAATACACAAATGGGGATAAAACAATGAAATTAGGTTTATGCTCCATCGCTTTTCAAGATAAACCATTGGAAGAGGTTATTGATATCGCGGCAGATAACGGGTTTGATGGCGTAGAAGTTTGGGGCAAACCCCCGCACATGCCAGCGGAATACGATAAAGCGTATATTGAAAAAATCCGCGATTTAGCACAACAAAAAAGATTAGAAATTTCTGCTTTTGGGTCCTACGTTGATCCTTTGATGACTTTCCACCAAAAGCATTTAGAGGAAGCATTTAAAATTGCACACCAACTCGGCACTGATCTGATTAGAATCTGGTCAGGTGGCGGTCCTTCAAAATCCATTGCTCCCGCTGATAAACGACTTATCTTTTTTCGGTTGGTCACTTTAGCACAGTGGGCGAATTTCCGAAGCATCAAATTGGGCATGGAGATGCACAATAACCATCTGACAGACACAGTAGATAGTATATTGGAGATAATTGAGACTACGAATCAACCCTCTCTGAAAACTTACTACCAGCCGCTTGCTCGATATGACGCAGATGAACCCCATACGGCTGCACAACGTCTCGCGCCTCATGTTGTGAACGTGCATGCGCAAAACTTTGATGAAAATGGAAAAGCATGTGCAATCGCGGAGGGTGTTGTTGACTATAGTAAGGTCGTTGAGACTCTCAGCGGTGCTGGTTATGATGGTTACATTCAGGTAGAATTTGTGCACGGTGATAACAAATTAGAGGCTTTACAACGTGACAGAGACTACCTTGCAAGCTTAACAGCACCTTTAGCTGAACGTTCCTTAAAAGATTTAGAAACCGAATCTGTTTAGACAGAGTCGGTTTTTCCGTTTATGCGGTTAGAAGTCGGTATCATCGCACTTGTGGAAGAGGCTTTAGGGACAACAGCAGAAAGACGCGCGCAGTTTGATTGGCTTCGTAACAAACCGAGTCGTGAGCATTTTGGCGATTATTACGATATGCTAATGGAACTTTACAATGAATTTGGGGGAGACTGGGAGGGCACATCAACGAAAGCAGACGGATTTCTAACACCGGATGCCTATTTTCCAGAACCCTACAACTTTATCTTTGAGTTTGATGAGCTGCAGCACTTCACCCGGTACCGAGAACAGACATTTAGGTTTTATCCAGAGAATATACCGCTGGCTTATGCACCAGAAAAATACTTAAAGTTTTGTCAGCAATATCACACTGAAGCACTTGCAAAGGGACCTGATAGATTTCGTCGCGTTACCGCAGATTTTCCTTACGTAAACGGTCGTGCAGCACAACGCGCATTTTTTGATACGTTCCGGGATTGGTTGCCACCACGACACGGACTTAATCCGACAGTGAGACTCGCAGAATTTGAGGTCAAACCTATCCTTGATGAAGAATTAACTGGAGATGCCGCGAAATCTTGCATAAAACGGTTAATATGTGAACGACTCGCAACTTCCTGATAGCGAGTTGGAATAAAAGAAAAAGGTAGGGTACATAACGCTACATGAGTTCCCAAACTGGTTCAACAGTGAATTTATCAGACTATCCACTACTTCAACTGATTGGACAAACCCCCCTTGCTAAAATTGATATTTTTGCTAATGAATTCCCGAATGTCCAAATCTACGCGAAAGTGGAAACGTACAACCCTGGTGGTTCTATCAAAGACCGACCAGTTTTACGGATGTTAACTGAGGCGATTGCTTCAGGCGAACTCACACGTGAAAAAGTTATATTGGATTCTACATCGGGTAATGCGGGGATCGCTTATGCAATGATTGGTGCAGCACTCGGATATAAAGTTGAACTCGTGATTCCAGACAACGCCAGTGAAGAACGCATAAAACGTATTAGTTCACACGGTGCTCAGATTATCTATACCGATGCGATCCTTGGCTATGATGAAGCGTTACGAGAAGTAGATCGAAGGTATGAAGCACAATCAGATAAGTATTTTTTCAAATCCCAATACGAAAACGAAAATAACTGGCGTGCCCATTACGATACAACAGGTGTAGAAATCTTGGAGCAGACAGATGGTAAACTGACGCATTTTGTCGCGGGCGTTGGCACAGGCGGCACTATTACAGGCGTAGGAAGACGGCTAAAAGAATACAATCCCGATATACAGGTATGTTCTATAGCACCGGAGGTGTTCCCTGGAATTGAAGGGTTAAAACCCCTTGGAGACCCTGATGACATTGTGCCAGAAATTCTTGATGAGACCGTAATTGATGTCCGAATTCCTGCTTCAATAGAGAACGCGCATGAAATGTGTACTCGTCTTGCCCAGCAAGGTTGGTTTGTTGGACAATCATCTGGCGGGTATCTTTACGGTGCATACAAACTCGCACAACAGATACAGGAAGGTGTTATCGTTACAGTGTTTAATGACCTTGGTGAAAGGTATTTTAGCGTAAGGTTGTGGGATTAACGCATCCTTTACAAAGATTCCAAACGACATAAAAGATAGGAGTTCTATGGAAACAACAGTTATTCCGTTTCGTGGTTTACGCTACAATCTGGGTAAGGTGGGAGAAATCGTGGATGTGATTGCGCCGCCTTATGATGTGATAAAACCTGAAGAACGGGTTGATTTGGAAAAACGGCACGCCGCCAATATCATTCATTTAATATTGAGCCAACCGCGAGACGATGACACTGAAAACGATAATCAATACACCCGCGCAGCCACTTTAATGAACCGATGGATTTCCGATAATACCTTCGTCCGAGATACCACGCCCCACTATTATATTTACGATCAGTCGTTTCATGCGCCCGATGGAAAGCACTATACACGCCGCGCTTTAATTGCCCTCGTCAAACTTGAACCCTTTGAAAACAAGGTTATTCTACCCCACGAAAAAACACATGCAGGACCGAAGATTGACCGACTCAATCTTATGCGGACATGTCATGCCAACCTCAGTCCGATATTCCTTCTCTATCAAGACCCAAACGGTGAGATTGAACAAGTCATGCAGGGTTTCACAGATGAAAACGCGCCTCAGATAGATTGCCCTGAAATTTTTGGGAGCACGCATCAATTGTGGTGTTTAGATAATGCTGAATCCAATCGTGAAATACAAAAACTATTCTCATCAAAACCACTTCTGATTGCGGATGGACATCACAGATATGAGACCGCTCTGGCATTTAAAGATGAGATGGCGCTGAATGGTGAAAGTGAAACATCACTCGGATACGGTTATATGATGGTAAACCTTGTCTGTATGGAATCACACGGATTAGCGGTTTTAGCAATTCACCGCTTGCTTAGCGATCTCACGACTGAACAGATAAACCATGCTATTGCTGGATTGCCAGAGGTGTTTGCGGTACACGAAATTGATTCCCTCGCAAACCTGATGGCAAAATTGGATACGTTTAAAGGAAAATCTTCTGCTGTTGGGATGCATACGCCTGATAAAAAATATCGTATGTTAATTCCGCATTCATCGCCTGCAGAACAATTAGATGTTACGCTTGTTCAAGATACCATCATTAGCAAGTTGTTTAAGGTTGAGACATTAGCAGACCATATCAGTTATACTGCTTACGCTGATGATGCTGTTGCACATGTGAAAGAGGGTTCTGACCGCGTAGCACTATTGATGAACCCAACACCTGTTGAGCAGGTTTTGGATGTGGCAATGGCAGGATCGGTGATGCCGCAGAAATCGACTTATTTCTATCCGAAAATGGCGACAGGGTTTGTTTTGAACTTGTTGAGGTCTTTTTTATGAATATAGCGAATAAAACGATATTTACGGGTGACAATCTGCCCATTCTGCGCGGGATCAATTCTGAATGCATTGACTTGATATATCTTGACCCGCCTTTTAATAGCAATGCGAACTATGCTGCGCCTATCGGATCGCAAGCAGCAGGTGCGGAATTTAAAGATACATGGTCACTTAGTGATTTAGATGTTGCATGGCTTGTTTTAATTGAGACAAAATACCCTACAGTTAATCGCGTAATTCAAGCAGCAATGACAGACTCCGATAAATCTTACTTAATTTACATGGCAACTCGTTTGCTTGAAATGCATCGTATCCTGAAATCTGATGGGAGTATATATCTACATTGTGATTCAACAATGTCACACTATCTAAAACTGCTCATGGACGCAATATTTGGAAAGAAAAACTTTAGAAATGAAATTGTGTGGCAAAGACTCCATGGGGGTGGAAAAACAACACAACACAAACCGATTAGTTACGGTCCCACAACAGATCATATTCTATTTTATTCATATCCAAACAGTAAATTTGATATTGATAGTGATTTAGTGCCATATAGTGAAGATTATTTAAAGTCATTTAAACATCGTGACGAGAAAGGAATGTATGCACGACGTTCACCTTTCAATAGTCCTGGGCAAGGCGCAAGACCAAATCAATGTTATGAATATAAAGGCTTTTTTCCACCACATCCAAGCGGATGGAATGTTACTCGTCCTACTTTAGAAAAGATGGATGCAAAAGGCGATCTTGAATTTGTAAATGGAAAAGTTTACCGTAAGAAACGGTTAAAGGGTGGTAAAAGAGCTGACAATTTGTGGTTAGATGTGCCACCTGCACTTGGTAAAGAACGCACAGGTTATCCTACACAAAAGCCTTTAAAATTGCTTGAACGCATCATTAAAGCGTCCAGTGACAAAGATAGTATTGTCTTTGATCCGTTTTGTGGATGTGCAACAACGTGTGTCGCAGCAGATAAATTACAGCGTAATTGGATTGGTATTGATATATCACCAAAAGCAGTAGAATTAGTTGTTGATCGTATCAAAGAGGCTCAAGGACTATTTCAGAACATTATTCATCGCACTGATATACCAAAACGTACGGATTTAGGAAATATACCACTTTACAACACACCTGCTAACAAAACAACCTTATATGGCGAGCAAAGCGGTAACTGCAACGGATGTAACACCCATTTTGAAACTCAACATCTGGAAATAGACCATATCATCGCAAAGTCAGTTGGCGGCACAGACCACATTGGCAACCTTCAATTGCTTTGTGGCAATTGCAACCGAATCAAAGGAAACCGCGGACAAGAATATTTGATCGCAAAGCTGGCAGAACGATAAATCAACTTCTTGCAAGACCGAAACTACTTATTGCAAATATAAATTACCAATCTAAATGCAATTCGTAGTTTGGGATTCAGAAATTTGCAAATTAGTAAGATTACTTCTAAACCCATAATTGATACTGTGAAGAAATCTAAAAAAGAGGTGTATAATATATGACCCCTGAAGAAATATTAATGTCAACCCTAAGTAATATAGGATATGATTTTATAAAACATATAGGAAACGACTTATACAGTAAACTCATATCTTGTTTAGAAGGAAATACTAATAGAAGGCAAATTAACAACACTGTCAAAATTATAAAGCATTATGCAGACCAAAGACAAAAACAACAATCTGGCTATAATAAAATCGAAGAGAAAATAGATGATGATTGGTTTGTATATTGGCATGAAAAATCAAAACTCATATCTGATGAACAAACACAGCAAATATGGGCAAAAATTCTAAATAGTGAAGTAGATTCTCAAGGAAGTATTAGTAAAAGAACATTAGATTTTCTATCAAAAGTAGAAAAATCAGAATTAAAAGTGTTTGGTAAATTATGCCAATTTGAAGTACAAATAGCTGATAGTTTATATCAACCTATGATTTTAGAAGATTATTATGATGAAGATAATGTTTGTATAGAAAATACTCCTGATGCGTTAGGTATACCGTTTGATCAGAATATACCTGATATTTATATTCAACATGGCATAGATAGACATAAATTAAAATATTTAGAGGAAATAGAATTAATTAAAACCAACAAAGTTGCAGGAGGAATACGTAATAGTGGAATTAAAGACGTTTCATATTTTAATACGCATATCGCAATGAAAAAACTGACTGAAAATCAAACTATATGGTTAGGTTTTATAGAATATACTAAAATAGGAGCTGAATTATCTTTAAGTATAAGAAACAATAATTTACCTATTGAAGAATTTATGGAATTTCTAATAGAAAAATGGAAACATTTCATAGATTTCCCTAGAATGAAATTAATCTATTAAGGAATCTCAGTCCCAACCAACTTAAAAATATTAATCAAATGGGTTGTAATGTCGCCAAATGCTAAAGAATATTATCGTCAACCTTTAGTAGAACTGATGGAAAACCACAATTTGCTCGGTGCAGTTTCTCCATCTGATATATAAGAATCCAATCAAGTTGAATTTATCAAAGGTATTCCAAAACGCGCAGGCAGCGACAGCAGAGCTCAATAAACCCGATTTTACCGTTAGAAAGAAGTGATAAAGATGCACAACGAACAGTACTTAGACACCTTAACTTTTTCGCATCAGCTATACGATGAGATACCACGCGAATTGGAATTTCGGGCAACAACTATCACTGAAGCGGAAGCATGGCAGCAAGTTCTGCGCGAAAAACTGATTGAATTAATTGGCGGTTTTCCATCAACAAAGTGCGACCTACAACCGGAGACCTTGGAGATACACGAATTCGAAGGCTATATCCGTCAAACAGTGCTGTTTCAGAGTCGTCCGAATATGACGACCTACGGATATTTCCTCACACCAACACACGTGGATATTCCTACACCAAACGCGACAATACTTTGTTTAGCTGGACATGGGCGCGGCGTAGACGACATTGTTGGCATTGAAGAAGATGGCAGCATGCGTGAGGAATTTGGTGGGTATCAGAACGATTTTGCGCTCCAATGTTTAGCATACGGTTATACTGTGCTTGCCATTGAACAGTTTGGTTTTGGTCATAGGAGAGATGCGGTTGCACGTGAAAGAGGCGGCGGTAGTTCTTCGTGTCAACCGAGTGCAGGTGCTGCGCTGCTCCTTGGACAAACGATGGTCGGATGGCGAGTTTACGATGCCATGCGTGCGTATGATTATTTAGCTACGCGTTCTGAGGTGGATATCAATCGACTCGGTATAATGGGCATATCTGGAGGTGGAACAACCTCATTTTTCACTGCGGCAATTGACCAACGTGTGAAGGCTGCAGTTGTAAGCGGATATTTCAATACATTTAAGGATAGTATTTTAAGCATTAGCCATTGTGTAGACAATTATATACCAAATGTGCTACAATATGCGGAGATGTACGATATTGCCGGATTAATAGCACCGCGTGCAATGTTTGTAGAGTCTGGTACAGAAGACACAATTTTTCCAATTGAGGCTACACGTGCATCTGTAGAACGTGCTAAAGAAATCTACAAACACTTCCATGCTGAAGATAAATTGGGTTTTGAGGTATTTGAAGCGGGACATAGTTTTTACGGTGTCGGTGCATTTGAATTTCTCAAAGAGGTTTTATAATAACGAGTTGTGCTAAATAACTATATGTAGAACCCTATTTCACAAAAGAAGGTGTTTTGAAAGTCATTATCATATATTTATATAGTCTTCAGTCCCGTAGGGACGATATGTTTATAGAAAAGGTCGGACGAGCACTTTTTAGTCCCGCTGAATGCCATAAAGGTATTCATAGCGTTGATTTGGTAGGGACGATATGTTTATAGCACTAAGGCAAATATATGTGAAAACCAACAAAACATATTGTTAACTGGCACAAGTCGTTATAGTTAGGAGAATTAGGTGGCGATAGAACTGTTTTCAATCGGAACCGAGTTAGTCCTTGGGCAAATTCAGGATACGAATGCCCACTGGATTGCACAACAGATACTCCAACTCGGTGGGGAGTTACGCAGGGTTACTATGCTCCGCGATGATTTTGATGAGATGACTGAAGCGTTGGGTGCTGCAATTGAACGTGAAACAGCACTGATCCTAATGACAGGCGGACTCGGTCCGACACCGGACGATATGACGGTGGCTGTTGTAGCATCGCTGATTGGCACAAAACCTGTTGTGAGCGAAGATACCATCGCAGAATACCGCAAGCGCCGCGAGATGTCAGAAAACGATCCGCTGAGTGAGGCACTAACCAAAATGGCGACTGTGCCAGAAACAGCGGAAGTGCTTCAGAATCCAGCGGGATGGGCACCGTGTATCAGTGTTTCTCACAAGGAATCCACTCTCATGATGATGCCCGGTCCACCGCGCGAGATGAAGGCGGTTTTTGAGACACATATCCAGCCACTTATCGTTGAACGGTACCGTGCCGAGATTAGCACTGCACGGGTTTTTGTAAGTATGTTTGAGGCGGAAGTTTCACCACTGATGCAAAAGGTGATGGAACGCCACCCAGAAGTTTATCTAAAGGCTTATGTTGCACTACGTGACGTTGGCGGCAATATGATGCCTGTAGATTTTGTTTCAACAAGTAGCGATAAAGAGGAGTCTGAAAGTCAGCTCCAACTCGCAATAGATTTTTTTCAAGAACTTGTTCTTGAAGCAGGAAAAACTTTCAGTTATGAAGATCAATCTTAATGTGTAGGAACATAATTATTTCCTACAAATTGATTTATAAATTCTATTATTTTAAACAGAAAGGAGTACTATATTTTGAATCGAAAACGATCAGGAAATAGGAAGAGGCCGCAGGGGCGATCTGCAAAACAAAGAGGTTCAAAGCGGAAACAACAACCGAAAAAACAACAAGATGATTCAGCTGTAGATGTCGATTTAGATAATGACGTTACTGAACGCAAACCTTCTCAAAAAGATAAAATCGAAGTAGAAGGTGTCGTTGTTGAACCTTTACCAAATGCAATGTTTCGTGTGGAATTAGATAACAAACATGAGATTCTTGCACATATTTCTGGCAGAATGAGAAAATACTTTATCAAAATATTACCTGGGGATAAGGTAACTGTTGAGCTCTCACCTTATGATTTGACACGAGGTCGTATCACATATCGTAAGCCATGAAACCGACAACTTTAGTCCATATCAATAACAATGAACAGAGGGAGATTAATCGACTGCTTCAGGCTATTGATGAAAAACGGGAACAAGTTGAAGAACTCACTGTGGCAAAGGAACACCTGAAAGCTGAGGTTGACTTGTTTCAGCATAGGTATAATGCTCATGTTGGGCATGTTTATCTTGAACTTGATAAGGTTGAACTTGAAACAAAGGAGTATCGTCTTCGCTTGCAACTACGCCGAGAAGATATAAGTGAAGAAGAAATTGAAGCACGGGTTGAATCCTGTTTTAGGGAAAACCGTGCGCGAATTGATGCTTCTGAAACGCAGAAAGAGGATGAGCAAAAATCACCCAAAAATGAACTTCCAGACAAGGAGGCGAAGTACCTACAAAATCTCTACCGTAAACTTGCCAAGCGGTTTCATCCAGATAAATCAGAAGAGTCTGAAGAGCGGAACAGACGGGAAGAGTTAATGCCGCTCATCAACCGAGCATATAATGAGCAAGATATTCAAATTTTAGAACGGCTAAGTATAGGAGAAACAGACTTTTCACTTGATTCTGAAGATACGACAGTAGTGAAAAGGGAAAAGTTGCAGTCAGAATTACGAAGCCTTAACCGCGCAACAGCAGAATTGCGGTCAGAGATAAATCGGGTTAAAGCAGGACGCACCTATCGTTTGAAAGAACAAGTAGAAACTGCCGAGAAAAATGGCCAAGACCTACTAACGACTCTTGCAGGTGATTTGAAACGTAAAGTTCAGTCAAGTCGCTCACAACTGACGCGTCTGATTAATATGTGGAGTCGTTCAAAAAACACTTAACTATTTCATAAACCAATCAAATAATTGATTTTACGTAAATTGGGAAGGAATCATCCATGCAACTCACTAACAAAGTCGCTATTGTCACTGGTGCTGGACGGGGAATCGGTAGAGCAATTGCCATTGCTTACGCTGCTGAAGGGGCATCCGTTGTGATTGCAGCACGAAGCGAGGACCAACTGAATGAGGTAGCAGATGTGATTTCAGCAAGTGGTGGAAATGTTCTTGCAGTGCCAACTGATTTACGGGACCGTCCTGATGTGGAAAATCTTGTTGAAAAGACGATGGATCAGTACGAAAGAATAGACATCCTTGTCAATAACGCTGGTATCAATCCAAGAGGTTTGTTTTTAGACACAACCGATGAAGAGTGGGATGAGGTATGGAAGATCAACGTCCTGGGCGTTGTCCACTGTTGCCGTGCAGTATTACCTATTATGCAGCAGCAGAAAAGCGGAAATATCGTCAACATTGGCTCAGGGTTAGGCATGGTTGGTCACGCGAACCTTAGCATTTATAGTGCATCTAAAGCAGCTTTGCATGGGTTAACACAAGCAATTGCGGAAGAGGTATGGCAAGATGGAATTATTGCCAATGTCTTGATACCCGGTCCGGTAAAAACACAACTTTCAAAACCTGCTTGGGAGAGTACTGATACGTTTAGAGGACAGAGTGATCCATGGAAGGAGCCAGAGCAGGTTGTTCCATCCGCGCTTTTCCTTGCAACGCAACCCACTGACAGCGGTATGACAGGACAGATATTGAGTATTATGCGAAGAAATAGTCCGTGAACCCGTGTTTTGTAAGTGATATTAGATAATGACGCTTTCCTTTATAATGGAAACTTAACTCGTCTTCCGTCTTGTGCTGAACGATATGCACCCAAAACCATCTCCACAGAAACCCTTCCTGCTTCAACAGACACATCCGGTTCAGAATCACTCTTCAAACAATCAATAAACGGACGGGGGACGCCTGCAATCCGTTCTCCATGGCTGTTGGGAATTGCGATACCAAGGTCTTTCCACGACGGTTCTTCTCGTGTATATAGTTTTAGTGCTATTGCATCTTCAGGGCGAGGCATGTTACACGAAGGTCCATCACCATAGTTCTGAATGACAACCCCTTCATGACCATAAATTTCAGTCGTATTTTCACCAGCGAGTGTTACAGAAGTGTTAATAAGAATAGCCATAGCGCCATCCGAAAATCGATAGACTGCAACCCCTGTGTCATCAGGCGCGACATCCGTCAAGACATTGTCTATTTCGGCAATGACACTTGTTGGTTTACCGAGCATCCAATAGATAAAATCAGTCGCATGAGATGCATCGTCCATAAACATACCCATATTCTTCACCGGATCAATGTGCCAACGACTTGGTCCTGTTACAAACGCCTCATTAAAGAGAACGTTGATGCAGTGCCGCCGTCGCAGCAACCCTATCTTACCCAAAACTCCACTCTCAATGAGTTCTTTCATCGCGATATTAGCAGGATCACGCCGCATCTGGTGTGCCATCATAAACTTAACGCCCGATTTTTGTACTGCATCGGCAATTTTATCACAATCTGCTAAGGTGAGCGCCATCGGTTTTTGACAAAGGATGTGTTTGCCTTCTGATGCCGCAGCCACCACCATCTCCGCGTGCCGATTTGTTTCACACGTTACAATCACAGCATCAATTTCAGGATGATTCACCACATCTTCAAGGTGCGGTGAAAAGGTCATCCCGTATTGTGTTGCGGCGTTTTCACCGCGTTCAACGTTATCGTCCCAACACGCGACGAGTTTGACATCATCAAACGTCTGCATCTTGTTGCAGTATGCGTTCGCGTGTCCATGTGCGAAACTTATTATACCGATACCAATCTTTGTATTCATATATGCATTATCCAATCTGTAAGAGTCTGTTGTGGATCAACTTCTGGATTAAAAACAACCAATCCTTCCTCCTGTGCCGCTCTGAGCAGACGTTGATCAGATGCAACCAGTATTAACGTATTGCCCGTATTGCGAAGCTCTGTTGCGATGTCCAACGCAGAGCGCAAGACAATTGCATCAACTGAATTGAGCGAGTGGGTTTCAATTATAGACATTGAGTTCAAAACAAGCGTATCTGGAATGGAAATAGTCTTAAAGTCTGAATTGGTATCCATTACTTCCTGCTCTAAGTAGCGAGTTGCCTGAGTAAAGTGATTCTGTGTGATGCGACCATCATTTCTTTTACGTACACATATCCAAAGAACTTCCACAGCTCCGAGTATTAAGCACTGCATGTGCACTAATGGAACGTTGGCAAAAATGAAATCAATTTCATCACTTCCAACTTCATCGGTATACCGTTTGACCAATGCGCTAGCATCAAAATAGAAGTAGTACATACTTATTTCTCGCGTTCCTCAATAATAGCGCGACTAAACTCATTATCTTCGGCACGAATACCGCTTTTTGCCATGCGTGCTTGCAGCTCTTCGGCTGGAATTGGTTTGCCGGAAATACCTATTTTTTTAAACATTTCTTGGACAATATCAGCATTTTGTTTTTTGTCACGTCCATAAAACGCCATCACCTCTTCCCCTGTTTTAAAGTTTTTCTGCTTGCTCGTTACTACAGCATCTACGAGCAAAGAAAGTTGTTGATTCAACTCAGCGATTCTCTTTTCAAGTCGATCTAAGCGTTCTACGACTTGACTACGTGTTTCTTTTTTCATCGTAAATCCCTTTATTTTCCCGTTCTTCAATAATAGCGCGGCTAAATTCGTTATCCTCAGCACGAATGCCATGTTGTCGCATGCTTTCACGGAGTTCTTCAAGCGGTCTAAGTTCAAAATCTGGTGAAATACCCATTTTTTCGTATATTTCAGCAAAAATTTTCTTGGCAATGTGAGCGTCACGTTTGTCACTGTAAATGTTGCTCTTTACCTCTTCCGCATTGGCTTTGGAATTCTCAGCGGGGTGTGACATTAATTCCTTGACCAATAAAGAAAGCTGCAGATTTAACTCCACAATTATTTTTTCTAATCTATCTAAGCGTTCAACAACACTTTCAAGCGTAACATTTTCCATCATAAAATCCTCCCTTATTTTTCATGTAAAGCATTCTTTTCTAAAACAATCTGCACTTCTGCATCCACTCCACCCTCACCGAAGTTGACATTAGCAGTAATCGGACCGAGAGACTCCAACGGAAACAGATTGTTCTTGATATGCTGCATTAAAACGGCATCCAATTTTTGTCCCGAAAGAGAAGCAAGTAGTGTCGCAATCGGGATGAAACGTCTTATTTCTGGCACCAACAGATTTGGCTGAATGTACGTCTGTGTACCGTTGTCAGAAAATGTTACATCACTTAATTTTGGCGCGTCCCCTGAATTCGTATCAAGCACAGATTTTAATCCTGGAAGCGTTGTGCTAAAGAAAAAATGGTTATCAACAATGGCGTATCCACCTATAAAGGCCAATAGAAAATTGAGGCGTAGTTGGACGGGTTGCACCGTGATGCCTTTATATTCTTGTGTTTCAAGGAATTCAAGCGGTGTTCCTGCAATGGTAATTTTCATGTTTTTTAAATTTTCAATATCTTCAGTAAATACGACCTTGTTTTGAATTGGCGCGCGCAGGACTAACGAAGGAAATTTAGATACTTCTCCTTCGCTGTGCGTGACCATTGCTACTGTAATTTCTGGGTCCAAATGTTGAGAAAAACCGTGTGTATCTGAGTCAACTTGAATCGCCAAGTTATCTTTTAACATTTTCCACGTTTTATCCCAATTGTGATGTGGATTAAATGTAACTAATGCTGTTTGTTCAGGAAGAAATGACGGTTTGCGTTGTGTTGCTAATTGAGATGGGACGGGTTTTTCAGAGTTTCCAAAACGATATTTGGAAATAATTACACCGTCTTCATACCGATTGCCAAATGTCCAGAATTCACCTTTGCCAAACAACGTAGAAATCTGTTCAGCAAGTGAACCGAAATTGTCCCCAAGACTTTTCAACACAGCAGACAGATGGGAAATGTCTAAGTATCCCGTATTTGCATCGTTATTGTAACTCTTTTGTATATTCCCTTTTATGGGGTGTCGGGCAAGGAAGCCTTCATTTTTTTCAGCATAAATGTCAATAACTTCTGCCAAAAGCAACGGATTCAAACTTAAAACGCCTATCTTACCGATGAAAGTATAACTAAAATCAAGCGGATATCCAATAATGGTGTTGATAGTTAGTCCATTGTATTCAGTCTGGATTCTTTTGTAATTAGGGTTAATTGCATCCGTAGCAGTGAGAGCTTCAATAGCAAGTTTTTCTGGTCCACCCACTTCTGTGATAAGTAAGAACGAAAGTTCACCTTCACGTTGGTAAACCGCAAGAATGGCTTCTGTGCCGAAATGTCCCTTGACTGCCCGCATATCAAGTTTGCCACCCATTTCGTATTCCCACACTAACTTCTGATATACGAGTTGTCTCCACCACATTTGCCTTTTGATATGATTGAGGATCGGCATTTGTGCCGCTTGTTTTCCCAATTCACTTCGTTTAAACGCATTAACAAGTCCTTCTAATTCCTTGAGTGTCAAATAACAAATTGGGGATTCAGGGAGTAGCGTGATAAGACTCTGTTCAGGTTTCCAAAGTGCAGTTTGCTGGTATATAACGGTGGACAAAACAATTATACCTATCAGGACAATCAGAATTATGAAGATGAGTTTTTTTCTGAAAATTCTCATAAGGTTCAAAACCCGCTCATACTTCAAGTTTATTATCATTGATTATAGCACATCTCCTGTGCAGTAGACAATTCAAAATAGTTTGCCTAATTGTGAAAACTGTTATAAAATTAAGACCGTAATCATGAAACAAGGCGAACAAATTCCAACAAATACTCTCAAAATCCGTCCATTTTCTATCCTCCTAATCTGTGTATTGGTACCGCTGAATTGTTGGTGGGTTTCTGCTTCTATTCTGCGTGGCGGCGGTAGTCCAACACAAGTTTCCCTCTTTTACAATGCTGTTATAACCATCTTAATTCTATTTGGGATTGGACTCCTTTTACGTCGGTTGAATCGTATCCTTGCACTAAATCGCGGTGAGTTGCTCGTAATTTACACATGCATCTCTATCGGCGCTGGACTTGCTGGCGTTGATAGATTTCTCGTGTTGATGCCGCTCATTGGGCATGCACACTGGTTTGCCACACCAGAAAATGATTGGATAAACCTATTCCATCTGCATATCCCAGAATGGTTAGTAGTCAGCAATAAACGCGCCCTTGAAGGCTACTATTACGGGTTTTCCAGTATCTATGAATCACAGAATCTGATTGCTTGGGTACCCAAAATTTTCTGGTGGACGCTGTTTATTGTTGCTGTCCATCTTGTCATGCTATGTTTGAGCTTGATATTTCGGAAGCAGTGGGTTGAAGCCGAACGACTCAGCTATCCCATTATCCAGCTGCCGTATGAAATGACAGCATCAAAAGGTAGATTTTTCAAATCTCCATGGATGTGGATGGGTCTGGCAATTGGTGTGTCAATTGATATTATTAACGGATTAAACTATCTGTTTCCTGCTGTGCCCAGCCTCGGTGGCAAACTATTTGATCTACGCAGAATCTTCACTGAACGCCCATGGAACGGGATTGGATGGAGTCCTATAGGTGTTTTTCCGTTCGGAGTAGGGTTATCGTTTTTCATACCGCTTGATCTATCTTTCTCGTGTTGGGCATTTTGGCTAATTTGGCGCGCAGAACGATTAATAGGGACTATTGCAGGTTGGCGAGGTCTACCGCGCTTTCCTTATGAAGCGGAACAATCTCATGGTGCATATCTTGGGCTATGTGTTCTTGCTATTTGGATGAGTCGGCGGTATTTGAAACAAATTTTGGAAAGTGTTTTCACACGGAATTATAAACGCCGTGATCGCGCCTCACAGAGTCGTGATGAACCTATATCCTATCGACTAATTTTTTTCGCCCTGATTGCTGGTTCGATCTTTATTATAGGATTTTGTCTCAAGATGGGGATGAGTCTTTTGATAATCGTAGTCTATTTTGCAATCTGGTTTGCAATTGCTATAGCAATCACAAGGCTGCGCGCGGAACTCGGATCGCCTGTGCATGATTTGCACTTTATCGGACCTGATGAGATGTTACCAAGATTAGTCGGTATCCGCAGACTTGGTGCAGTCAATTTAACTGGTTTTGCTTATCTCTATTTTCTCAACAGAGCACACCGTTCGCACGCAATGCCACATCAACTTGAGGGATTCAAACTTGCGGAAGGTGCGAACATTCCGATACGACGGTTCGCCATGCTCATGATGTTAGCATCTGTTTTAGGTGCGCTCGGTTCATTCTGGGCATTTCTTTCAATGTATTATGCTGAAGGTGGCGGTCCGGGTTTTGGTAGGGAATCATTTGGACGACTGGAGTCATGGTTAACTTATGCTGCCCCTCCTGATGTCCCTGCTATCAGCTTTGCAACTTTTGGCTTCGTCGTAACACTACTACTTGCCGCAATGCGGATGCGGTTTATCTGGTGGAATTTACATCCAGTAGGATATGCTATTTCAGGCAGTTGGGCAATTAACCCGATGATAGGATCCATCTTTGTCGGATGGTTTCTCAAATGGCTTGTATTAAAATACGGTGGTATTCGTCTACATCGAAAAGCGATACCGTTTTTCCTCGGAATTGTGTTGGGTGAATTCGTTATCGGTGCATTTTGGAGTTTATTGGCAGTAGCACTTGATCAACCAATGTACCGCTTCCTGTTTTAGTTTGTTCATAAAAAGCAATGCAATCTTGTTTATAGTAGAATCAGTCTGTATTTGTAGGAGGAATCAGTTCATTTTCATGGATTTTTTTCTCAATATATGTTATCATTGTCAACACTGCATGTGAGTATTCAGAACCTATTGCTAAAAAAAGAGAATTTCATGATGAAAGAAACTCTATTTTCGTTTTTTCTCACGTTCATCCTCGTTTTCACACTCTGTGTGCCTTCGGCCTTCGCCAATGACTTCACACAGTTAAATTTACCCGAAGGTGCGAAAGCACGTCTTGGTAAAGGAACAATACATGACATAAAGTATTCTCCGGACGGCAAGCGTCTGGCGGTGGCGGGTGGTATTGGTATTTGGCTCTATGATGCAAACAGTGGACAAGAACTTAACCTACTCATTGGACATACTGGGGTAGTCAATAGCGTCTCGTTCAGCCCGGATGGTGATACTTTTGCAAGTGCAAGTTCTGACCGCACCGTGCGTTTATGGGATATCGCGACAGGCAGAACCGTCCGAACGTTGACAGGTCATACGGAGGAGGTCTTGTGTGTCTCTTTCAGTCCAGACGGTAACACCCTTGCAACTGGTAGTATGTCAGGACTGGAAGGATTGGCACCCGACAAAGTGCGTCTGTGGGATGTAGCAACGGGCCGTCCCCTTCACACGCTGGCAGGGCATAGCTATTCAGTCAATAGCGTGTCATTCAACCCCAATGGCAACATCCTCGCAAGCGCGAGTGGGGAGACCGTGCATCTGTGGGATATAATGGTTGGTAAAACGCTCCGCACCATCAAAAGAAGTAAGTATTCAGTTGACCTTGAAAACGTATCATTTAGTCCAGATGGCCTCATTCTCGTTAGTGGCGGTTATGATCGCATTATCCGTTTATGGGAAGTAGCGACTGGCAAAACACTCCGTACCCTCACAGGGCATACGGGAATAGTAAATAGCGTGTCGTTCAGTCCGGCTGGCAAAACCATCGCAAGTGGAAGTTATGATGGCACCGTGCGTTTGTGGGAAATAGCGACTGGTAAAACGCTCCGCACTCTTGAGCATAAGGGTTCAGTCAATAACGTATCGTTTAGTCCGGACGGTAACACTCTCGCAAGCGGAAGTGAGGATGGCACTATTCGCCTGTGGGAAATAGTGACTGGTAAAACGCTCCGCATTCTTGCCGGGCATGCGTTTTGGATCAATAGCGTATCGTTTAGTTCAAATGGCAAAACCCTCGTAAGCAGGAGTTATAGTACCGTACATCTTTGGGAAGTCTTGACAGGCAAAACGCTTCACACACTCACAGGGAATATCGGTTCGGTATCAATTAGATCGGATGGCAATATTCTTGCAAGCCGAAGCGAAGATGATAAGGTGTATCTGTGGGATATTGCGACTGGTGAAACTCTTCACACCCTTAAGCATGCGGGTTTAGTCAATGGCGTATCGTTCAGTCCGGACGGTAACACTATCGCAAGTAGAAGTCGTGCCACTGTGAATCTTTGGGATGTATCATCTGGAAATACTCTCCGCACCCTTGAGCAAACTGGTTCAATATTGGTCGGTAGTCTATCGTTCAGTCCAGATGGAAGCACTATCGCAAGTGGAAGTTCTGATGGTCCCATTCTTCTGTGGGATGTCGCGACGGGCAGTCCTCTCCAGAGCCTTAAACATGCGGATTCGGTTAGGGTCAATAGCGTATCGTTCAGTCCAGATGGAAACACTATCGCAATCGGGAGTTATGATGGTGCGGAGGAAGAATCCAGCTGTACAGTGCGTCTATGGGATATTGCGACTGGCAAGATTTTCCGCACCTATGTGCATTGGTCTTGGGTCAATAGCGTATCGTTCAGTCCAGATGGAAACACTATCGCAACTGGGTGGGGGGACAGCACCGTGCGTCTATGGGATATTGCGACTGGCAAAACGCTCCGCATCCTTACAGGGCATGCGGATTGGGTCAATAGCGTCTCATTCAGTCCGGATGGAAACACTATCGCAAGTGGGAGTAGGGACGGGACAGTACTTTTGTGGGATATTACATCTAACGCGACCACCAAGACACGGACCGAAAACGTGGAGTGAATCTGGAGCAAGTGTGGTTTATTTCTATTTCCTCAAAACCGATGATTCACTACCACACGGAAACAGAAAATTGAAATTACATCAGAAAGCAGAAATCATATCAGAGGCACTTGAGAATTTGTTTGGTGTTCCAAATTGGGATGGCACGGAAGATGTCTTGGAATGTCTTATTTTAACGATTCTGTCCCAAAATACCACTGATGTCAGTAGAGACAAAGGGTATGCCCAACTGAGAGAAAAATTTCCGACTTGGGAAGATGTTCTACAAGCAGATGCTGACGCTGTTGAGACTGCAATAAAGATTGTTGGATTAGGTAAACAGAAAGCTGAGACTATCAAAAACTTTCTCTCTTGGCTAAAAAAGGAATATGGTGAATTATCCTTAGAGTTTATTCGTGATATGAAAACGGAAGATGCGTTAGACTTCCTCATTCAACATAAAGGTATCGGTATCAAAACTGCCTCTGTTACGCTCTCTTTCGCCTGCGGCAGAGAGGTTTTTCCCGTTGATACACATATTATCCGAATATCTAAACGTCTCGGATTGGTTCAACCGAATTGCAGCGCGGAGAAGGCACATTACGAGTTACCATTGATTATCCCGGAAGGAAAATCTTATCCGTTTCACATGAACCTGATCTATTTCGGTAGACAAATATGTAACGCTCGAAAACCGTTGTGCGAACAGTGCCCTTTGACGCAGTACTGTCTTTACTATAAAGAGAATTTACAAGTTTAGATTGCGCTTATATTATCGGAGACAAGAGATGTTTAATTGGAGAAATTGGACATGGAAACACTTGTTTGTAGTGTTGTTGATATTATATATCCTGCCGCTCTGGATTTTTGCTTATTTTCCTTCTCAAGATGGTCCAAGCCATGTTTACAACGCATTGGTACTGAAAGAATATTCCAAGCACGAAAATTATAAGATACGAGATGCATGGCAACTCAATATCACCATCTTTCCAAACTGGCTATCACACATTTTTCTCGCTGCACTTCTTTATATTTTTCCACCTGTGATGTCAGAGAAAGTCTTTCTTACGTTCGCAATTGGTATGATTCCGATTGCGTTTTTCTATTTCATTGATGCTGTCCACAAAGACAAAAAAGAGAGGTTTATGTTCGCTTGGCTCGGTTTTCCGTTTGCCTATAATTACCTTCTCTACATGGGATTCTACAACTTCACACTCAGTATCTCTTTTTTCTTCTTCAGTTTCGGTTACTGGTGGAAGCACAAGGACAACATGCAGGTTAAGCATATCTGTGTGTTGTATGTGCTGTTACTGCTCACCTTTTTATCCCATATTGCCTCTTATGGACTCGTCGTATTAGGTATTTCTGTGGCAGCCGGATGTATTTGGGGATGTCAGGCATTAGCAGAAGCTTGGCAAGCGCGAAGGGGAAATATGGGTGAGATGCTCAAACGATTCGTTATTAGTCTAATGCCTTTTTTCCGTTTCCTTCTCTACATGGTGCCGATCTATTTTGTATTGATGGATTACTATCTAAAAAGTCTCAAACTGCATCCTACCGGCAACCACAGAGGTATGGAATATATTTGGAACTATTTCTTTGATATCGGATGTCTTGTTTATTTCACCTTTTGGCATGCCTCGGCTAATTCTTTTTTGCTCATTGTTCTGGGAATTGCTATACTTGTTTCGTTAGGTTACCGAATCTACCGTAAAGAGTGGGTAAAACAGACGGATGTGTTTTTGCTGATTGCAATCATGTTTACTTATATGTTCATCAAGGCACCTTGGAGTTACGGACCTGGCGGGTGGATTAACGATAGAATTTACATTTACATCTTGCTGATGTTAGCACCCTGGTTAATCATAGATATGCACAAATTCGTTCGATACGGTATTACGACGTGCCTAATCATTTTCGCCTTGATCCATTTTGGTAGGACTGCCTACGAACACGGATCTATCTCACCAGAGATGGCTGAACTTGCATCTGGGGCAAAGTTGATAGAACCGCATTCAACATTTTCCATTCGTACCGCAGATGGGCACAAATCTGAGGCACTCGGGCGGGTTGACCCTGTTGCTCCCTTTATACATACGCAAGCCTTCTATGGTGTATATGCGGATGATGTTGTCCACATGGCAAACTATGAGGCTAACTATTACTATTTTCCGGTAAATCGGAATAATAAGGATAGCGTAGTAATAGGTTATATTCCCGCTGACTATGTTGTCGCTTGGTACTATCCAGAAACCGAACCGTTTGCAGATCTTAAACCTAATTATGATATTATCCATGAAACGAAGCACCTTAAACTATTTAAAAGAAAAACACAAGAACCGATGCTTGAACTCTGGGATAGGACAGAGGAGAATAACCTGATTATCCGTTTTGATATGCAGGCAGACAATGCTGAAGTAGAAGAAAACTACTATATCGTCGGTCCAAAAACAATGTATGTGAGTGGAAAATATGGCTGGGATACGGAGTGGAATCCCAGAGAGCAGACGAATACCACAAACTGGAGAATTTCACCTCGTGCAGCATATCTCGGACCGCCAGAGGGTTCCACGCCACTTACAAGGGATGCTGTTTTTGGTAAAGAAGATGCTGCCTTCCGACTTGACCTACCAGATGGCACATATCGTGTGACCAACACTTTTCAATCAGCGGAAGAAGCAACACATGAAGTCAATATGTTGGCAAACGGTAAACCAATTATAAAAAAACTCATAGTGCCACCTCACAACGAAAAAGTTGAAAAGGTTGCTACGGTTGAGGTAGAAAAAGGGTCTCTTGTTCTTGTAATTTATACACCCAAAGAACGGATACCAACTGATAAGAAACATAACCATTGGATATGGAACGGATGTGTCGTTGAACAGATCGCAGCTGAGGAAGAATAACCTTGTTTTTAATATTTCATTGTAGTGCTTAGTCAAGTGTTAATTGATAGTTCTTGAATGTAGTCGGGAATCGGAGTTCCCTCCTACAAGAAGACACCTGTGAGTAGGAGCGATCTCCGAATCACGACCTACAAAAATACATAGAAATCCGATATGATGCCTTTTCAATTAGAAATGGTATAATATGTTGACAAAGCAGTAGATTGTTATAGATTTTATTGAATTTTTAATTACTGATTCACACTAACTAATGTATTACCTATAATTTCAGAATTAAACGTCGTAAGGAGAATTGAATGATTAAACCACATGGAGCTGAAACCTTAACACCGCTTTACGTATCGGATGATGCACAACGCGCCGAACTCACGAAGGAAGCAGAACAACTTCCGTCTGTCATGCTCTCTTCGGGGGCAGCTGCATCAGCCGTTATGCTTGCATCAGGATACTTCACACCACTAACGGGATACATGAATATCGCTGAGGCAACAAGCGTTGCATCTGATATGAAACTGCCGAACGGACTCTTTTGGCCCGTTCCTATCATGAACATCGTTCCTGATGATCAAATCACAGATGCGGTGAAAAATGCTGACCGAATTGCCTTACGCGATCCGAATGTTAATGGTAACCCTCCGTTAGCTATTATGAAGGTTTCAGCTATTGAGAGTCTCACTCCTGAACAGAAAAATCTCATCATTGAAAAGACCTTTGGCACAACCGACCCCGAACACCCTGGCGTACCTGCTTTTGCCGATGTTGGAGATAATGTAATCTCTGGTTCTATTGAAGTGCTAAACTACTCCTATTTCCCCGAAGATTTCCCTGACACATTCCGCACAGCCGTTGAAATTCGTGATGACATTGCTGCACGTGGATGGGAAACAGTTGTCGCTTTTCAGACGCGTAACCCTATGCACCGTGCCCACGAAGGACTCTGCAAAATCGCACAAGAGGCAGTCAATGCTGATGGTATTCTAATTCATATGCTTCTCGGTAAGCTAAAGCCCGGGGACATTCCCGCTGCTGTTCGTGATGCTTGCATCCGTACGATGGTAGAACACTATTTCCCCGAAAATACCGTCTCTATCACCGGTTATGGGTTCGATATGCTCTACGCCGGACCGCGGGAGGCACTCCTCCACGCTGTTTTCCGTCAGAATTGCGGTGCATCGCACTTCATCGTCGGACGCGACCATGCTGGTGCAGGGGATTTCTATGGGCCGTTTGATGCACAAAAGATTTTTGATACAATACCTGAAGATGCACTCGAAATCGGTATCTTCCGTGGTAATTTCACCGTATGGAGCAAAAAGCGCAATGAAATCGTCATGATGAGCGACTCCCCGCACGATGCAGACGACTACTTCAGCATCTCTGGGACAAAATTGCGTGAGATGCTCGCCGCTGGCGAACCACCCCCACCAGAAATCGCACGCCCCGAAGTTGCTGAGATTTTGATGGAGTATTATCAAAGCGAAGTAAATTAGTTGACCACCGTGCAAGCCATCCAATACACCAAAAGCATTCCCCGTTATCTTGCAATGCGCTACCTCGGAAAAAGGTGGCGCAGTCTCTATACGTCCCCTATTTCTTGTATCTACCTCGTTGATATACCGGAACCAGAATTGCCGACCCCGCAATGGGTCAAAATCAAAACCCGACTCAGCGGCGTTTGCGGCTCCGACTTGGCAACGATTACTGCAAAGGGAAGTCCATATTTTTCTCCCTTCACATCAACACCGTTTGTTCTTGGGCATGAGATCGTTGGAGAAATTGTAGAGATAGGCGATGCAGTTGAAGGGTGGTCTATCGGTGAGAGAGTCGTGGTTGAACCCGCGCTTTCGTGTCCAGTCCGAGAGATTGATCCACCATGTCATCAATGCCAAAATCTCCGTTTCGCTAACTGTGAAAATATCACAAGGGGGAGCATCTCCGCTGGCATTCAAACAGGCTATTGTCGGGATACAGGTGGTGGGTGGAGTCAGTATGTCCTTGCCCATCATTCACAACTTCATCTCGTCCCGGATAATATGTCGGACGAATTAGCGGTCTTACTTGAACCGTTTGCTTGTGCGATACACGGTGTATTGCAGGCTGAATTCCATGACAAAGAGGATATTTGTATTATTGGTGGCGGCACCATCGGGTTGCTCACCGTTGCAGCACTGCGAATGCTCGGATATCAAAACCGAATCCTCATCTTTGCTAAGCACCCTCACCAACGGGAATTGGCACGCGATCTCGGTGCAAATGCTGTGATACCTGTAAATAATGGCCGTTATGCTGTTTTCTCTGAATTGACTGATGCTGAGTCGTATCAACCTGAACTTGGGCAACAAGTTTTGCTGGGTGGAGTCGATTTAACCTTCGACTGTATCGGTTCCAGCGTTACAATAGACGACGCGCTCCGTTTCACGCGGGCAGGGGGCGAAGTCATCTTACTCGGTATGCCCGGAATTCCGAAAAATATTGACTGGACATCTATTTGGTATAAGCAGTTACGCGTAAAGGGTGCATATACTTATGGAGTTGAAACGCACAACGGAGAACAGATTCACACATTTCAACTCGGGTTGCGCCTGTTGCAGAAGCATGGAGAGCAATTGCTGCCATTGGTCGGTACGCCATTTTCTATACGAGACTATAAACGGGCGATTCAAACTGCTCTCAATACAGGAAAAACTTCCACAGTTAAAACCGTTTTTGATTTGCGGACAGAATAGAGAATAGTGAAGGGTCATTTCAGGGCAAAGCAGACCTTAACAACTCTTCTATTTCCAATCCAATAATAGGAGATGGAAGCACTTCATTCTCTTGACGCGCGATCTCTATCCACTCATCAACAATCTCGCATAACTCACGATAAACTTCGACTTCATCATCACCATGACAACAAGGTCCGATAACTCCCGGACAATATCCGATATAACATTGGTCCTCGTCTGACCATTTTACAATTTTAATATACTGCACACGTTCACTCATCTCGAGACTCCTCAATTTTTATCTTCACTTCCTTTTCTTGGTAAGGTTTGGCGTCATCCCCTAATTTTCCAGAAATAGTAACTCTCATGCCTTTTGGGTGTTTATAGTTCCTATGGCTACCTTTCCCGCCTTTGTTGATGAAACCTGCTTTCTCCAAATCAGTAACAAGTTGTCGTATTTTTCTGGGCATACAAATAACCGAACGACTCGAAACTTTACCTCTAATAAGTAAATTGGATTGAAGGATACCGAAACATATCAATTAATTTCGTTTGCCAGCAATGATTTCTTGAACTTTTAGTCTTTAAAAGTATATCATAGAAATAGTCGAATGTCACCTTATTTTTCGAGAAACTTGACTATTTCGTTTCAGTATTTTCATTACTTGTGCTTCTATTAGGAATCTAACAAAAAACTTGCAATCTCACTCCAACTATGCTAAAATAAGTGAGGAATCTAAACAATAACAAGACATATTGAAATATAGGTTTTTTCTATAATGAAATACTTTACCTACTTCGGAAATCACCTCGTAAATGCGAAAATACCTGACAATTCAGAGGTATTCTACGCCAAACCACCGCTTCCGGGCATAAAACGGGATGTGCTTAGTGAACATACGCAGCGCGCCTTTGAGAACCCGCTTGAGATGCCACCGCTACGCGAACTCGTGAACGGCAATTCAAAGGTGCTTATCCTATTTGATGATAACTGCCAACCTTTTCCGCTAACCAAAAAGCCGGATATGCGGCAGATTATGATCGAAACGCTTCTGAAGATGCTGGACGAGTATGGGGTAAAAAAAAAGAATATCCAGCTCATCTGTGCAGTCGCTCTCCATCGCAAGATGAAAGAACATGAACTCGCCTATATGTTAGGTAAAGACATTATGGACGAGTTCTATCCACACCAACTCCGAAATTTTGACGCTGAGGATAGCGAACAGATTGTTGAAGTAGGGAAAACGGAGCATGATGAAATCGTTGAGACGGATAAAGCTGCCCTTGATGCTGATCTAATCATTTACGTTGATATGATTCAGATTCCGCTTAACGGAGGACACAAATCTGTTGCAGTGGGTCTCGGAACGTACAACTCAATTGCACCACACCACTCGCCGCACATGACATCGGAGAGTCCCCATGTGATGCAACCCGAAGGTTCACACATGCATGCTTGTATTGAACGGATGAGTCGTCTCATTCAAAAAGAGACACCGATTTTAGTACTGGAAGCGGCGATGAATGGCGCGATATATCCCTTCCATCTCCGTTATGTTGGAAAACCTAACCGAGACTGCAACTTTGCTGAGAAGATTATCAAGACGTTTACACCCGCAACTTTATCACTTTTACCCGAATCTGTCAGATATAATATACTCAAAAGCGTCCGAACAGATTACGAACCGATGGCAGTAAACGCAGGTGATATTGATGCTGTGCATGCAAAAACGTTGGCATTGATGAAAGATCAATTGGCAATAGACATTCCTCGTCAGTACAGCACCTTAGTGTTTGGTTTGCCCGATATGAGTCCTTATGCTGTTGATGCGCGAATCAATCCTGTTTTGGTCGTAAGTGACATCTTGGGATATGTATTTAACTGGTTCTATAACAAACCGATTATCAAAGAAAATGGGGTTGTCATCATCATGAATCCGACTTATGAGATATTCCATGAGGAATATCACGTTGCCTATAAGATGTTTTATGATGAGGTGCTTGCGGATACAACTGAACCTTTTGAGATGCAACAGAAGTATCAAGAAAAATATGCAAAGGACGAGTATTTAATTGAGTGCTATCGGAACAAATTTGCACATCACGGTTTTCATCCGTTTACTGTGTGGTATTGGGCAACTTATCCGTTGAAATATCTATCAAAGGTGATTTTGGTCGGACCAAAAGAGCCGCGGATTGCTCAGCGGTTAGGTGTTGAGTGGGCAAAGAACTTAGACGATGCACTCGCAATGGCACGTGGAATTTCTGGTGAAGATGATGTGGTTGCCTTGACGATGCCACCGTTCTTTTATGCAAATATAGGTGATTAATTTCATATCAGTCAGATACATATTATTATTACTACCCAAACCGCTGATAAGAGGACCAAATGATTAAAAACTCCCCTATTGTTGAAGATACCCGACGGGTTCGCCGTCAAATATCCGCAAAATTTAACCATGATATTGGTCGTTATATTGCTTATTTGCAAAGCGAGTCAGTTCGGCGCGAAAAACGAGAAGTACAGTCAACCCTGTCAAAACCTCAATACCAACAACCGAACACCAACAGTTGAAAGTCAATTGCTAATTGAATGTTATGATAAGAAATAAAAAAATACCAACTCAAGAAGAAATAGAAAAAGATTTTCAAGAATTTTTTAGAAAAAAGTACGGCGACGGTGTAAGTGTCAGCTTAGGTCGTGTGGCTGGACCCCATGTCTCACCGGATCAACCAGAAGAGGAACCACCTGAACCACAGAAAACTTTTGATTTAAAGTTTGACCTCAAGCCAAAAGACATAAAAAAGTATTTGGATAGATATGTCATCAAGCAGGATGATGCTAAGAAGGCACTCGCCATTGCTGTCTGTGACCACTATAACCATGTGCGAGAATGCCATGAAAATCCAGATGCTGCGGATGCCGACTATTCTAAGCAAAACATTGTCATGCTTGGTCCGACCGGTGTTGGCAAGACATATCTCATCAGACATATCGCAAAGTTAATCGGTGTACCGTTTGTCAAAGCAGATGCCACACGATTTAGTGAAACCGGTTATGTCGGTGCAAATGTAGATGACCTAATTCGTGAACTTGTCGCGCAAGCGGACGATAACCTTGAATTGGCGCAATATGGGATTATCTATCTTGATGAAGCGGATAAAATTTCCACACCACCGAATATTATTGGGCGTGATGTCAGTGGACGCGGTGTGCAAATCGGGCTTCTCAAATTGATGGAAGAAACCGAAGTTGACCTCAGAGGCGGCAACGATGTCGCCTCTCAAATGCGTGCGGCAATGGAATTCCAGAAAAGTGGCAAGGTAGAAAAAGAGGTGATTAATACCCGCCATATCTTGTTTATTATCAGTGGTGCGTTCACTGGTATGGAGAAGATTATCAAAAAACGCATGCATCAAAGTCGAATCGGTTTCAACGCCGAAGTTTCAAGCCAAAAAGATGATGCTGCCCAATATCTTGAGCATGTTACCCCAAAAGACTTCATAGATTTCGGTTTTGAACCAGAGTTCATCGGCAGGTTGCCTGTGCATGTTGTTTGCAGTGAATTGGCAGTTGACGACCTTTTTTACATTTTGAAACATTCAGAAGGTTCTATCATTCGGCAATATGAAAATGCTTTCCGTGCTTACGGTATTACCGTGCTGTTTTCCGACTGTGGATTGCGCCGAATCGCTGAAAAAGCAATTGAACAGAAAACTGGTGCGCGTGCATTGATGACTGTCTGTGAAAAGGTTTTACGCAACTATAAGTTTGAACTTCCCTCTACAGGTGTGGTGGAATTTGTTGTTACCGCAGAGGTTGTTGATGATCCTGATAGCCAGCTAAAGAAGATTACAGAATATACTGATTACAACCGCAACACGGTGATGCACGAACAGGTTCGCAGATATGAAGCACGGTTCTATGCCGACCATGATTTGAAGATTGCATTTGACGCAGCAGCAACAGAAGCTATTTGTGAGCGCGCGTCAGCACAAGAAAAATCTATATCACAGGTTTGTGATGATATTCTAAAAAGTTATCAGCACGGATTGAATCTAATTAAGCAGAATACGGGACAATCATCATTCACCTTTCCAAAAGAGGTTGTGGAAAATCCTGACCCAGTGCTTGAAGAATGGATCCGTGAGTCATACACAACGAAACGTTGAATGGAAGGAATCCGTAGAATAATGCAAATTATGCAAAGTAGAACAGAGAAACCTGCACGACCAGAACCGTTGGACATTCGTGAGATGGGAACTCCTATTGATGGAGAACCCCAATATAGCGAACGTCGGTTGTTCTTGCAACTCCATGTCTTTGAAGAGTGCCACGACCCAACATCTATAGTTGAAATGCTTGAAAAGGGTAGTCTAAATGCAGTATTGTATGACGATCTGAATCATCCCACAGGTATCGGTGTGCTTTTTCTGGCGGAAGATCCAGCGACGTTAATTACAGAAACGCGTTCCTTATTACAAAATGTACAAGAGACATTGAACCTAATTTATCGTCCCGAAATAACAATGATCGGACGAACCTATTCAAGTGGTAGAGAACCTAATTTGGAAGAGTGGCTTATCAACAAGCCTCGGAAAAATGTTCTCAATCCAGACTTTCCTTGGGCAATTTGGTATCCCCTTCGCAGAAAATCGGAATTTTATCAACTTGAACCACGCGATCGTGGCAGAATTTTAGGGGAACACGCTATGCTCGGCAGAAGTTACGCCTCAGAAGGCTATGCAAGTGATATCCGCTTGGCATGTTTCGGATTAGATACAAATGACAACGAGTTTGTTATCGGTTTGGTGGGGCAAGAATTATATCCGTTGTCACGACTGATACAGGATATGCGCAAAACAGAACAGACAACGAAGTATATAGAATCGCTTGGTCCCTTCTTTGTTGGAAAAGTCCTGAAGCAGTTTAATAAGCATTTACCTGAAACATAAACTGAAAATGAGAAACATACTTGCAGTTTGCACGAAAGAACTTTATACTTATTTCGTTTCACCGATCGCCTATTTTGTCTGTATTGTATTTTCAGCAATTTCAGGGTTTCTTTTTTTTCTTGATTTACTTATAGCCAGCAGCAGCGGAAACGGTTCTGGTGCTGATGCAATGCAGGCTCTCTTCCTGCAAATGGCTACGATCCTCCTCTTTTTAACCCCAGTATTAACGATGAAACTCTTTGCTGAAGAACGCAAGTCTGGAACAATTGAACTTCTCCTTACTTCATCGATTACAGATGGACAAGTCGTCTTAGGTAAATTTTTTGCGAGTTGGATATTACTCCTCATTATGCTTGCATTGACGCTGCTTTTTCCGTTCTTGACACAGCGTTTTGGTCCCTTAGATAGCGGCGTTATACTGAGCGGTTACCTCGGTCTTATCCTGCTCAGTTCATGTTTTCTTGCATTTGGTTTACTGATGTCCTCAATGAGTAAGAATCAAATTGTTGCTGCACTTACAAGTTTTGCATTCTTTTTAATTTTATGGTTAATTGGGGCACTCTCTTCACGGGCAGGAACGATTGGGGAACTTCTAAGCTACTTATCATTTAATGAGCACTATAGCGATTTTTCACATGGTATTATCCAGTTAAAAAATATTGTCTATTACGTGAGTTTTACAGGTGTTTGTCTTTTCGCGACGTTCAAATCAATTGAATCATCAAAATGGAGATAAGATATGGCAGGAAAAAACGTTGTCGGACCTCTGTTCGGTTTTCTTACCTTAATTTTCTGTTTTGTCTCAATCGCAAGTCTGTTCCTAAAAGCGTGGTTGGCTTTTACGATTTTTTTGATTCTCTGCCTAATATCACTTGCAATTTTTGCTCGCTTGCACTTTAAAGAATTTGTGCATTTTTTTGTTAGTAGGCAGCTTCGTTATGGAACAAACGTCGCGCTGAGTATTCTTGGTGTTATTGGTATAGCGGTATTTGTCAACGTTATTGTAGCGCAGCGGTTTGATAAAAGAGTAGATTTAACAGAATTACGACTCTATTCGCTTTCTGAACAAACGAAGCAAATTCTTAAAACACTTAACAAAAAAGTAGATATTATTGCGTTTTTCAGCGATGAAATCCCACAGTTAGCAGCCCTCGCCAAGGATAGGTTAGGATTGTATCAACACGAATCTGAATTAATAAACGTTTCATTTAAAAATCCTAACATTGAAACAGCACTTACCCGAAAGTATGATTTGAAATTTGACGGAACAATCGTCTTTGAGAGTAAGGATCGGGTAGAAAAGGTGACGATTGTTGACGAACAAAAATTTACAAGTGCACTCCTCAAAATCATTCAAAACAAAACTAAAAAGGTTTATTTCCTAAGTGGTCATGGCGAACATGGGATTGGCGACACAACGAATAATAGGTATCGGCAGGTAAGAACGGAATTGGAGAAGCAAAATTATGAAGTGCTTTCGCATTCTCTATTAAAGGAATCGCAAATCCCAAAAGATTGTGACGTTCTTGTCGTTGCTGGTCCAACAAAACCTATAGGACCAAAAGGAATAGATACAATTGAAAAATACTTAGCAAAAAACGGAAAACTTCTTTTGCTGCTTGATCCTTCCCATAATTCTACAGAAGATGTTAATCATGGACTTGTTCAACTTATGAAAAAATGGGGGGTGAAAATAGGGAATGATTTAGTATATGACCGAGTAAATTTTTACCTTTTGTTAGGTGGTCATAACGCGCTGCATTTGCAGTTTGAACCGCATGATATTACCCGTTATTTTTTTCAGGAACAGATTCCCTTTATTTTTTGTCGTTCGGTTACACCTTCGGATGATATACCCAACCATCTCACCGTTAAACCGATAGCAAAAACGAGAGGCCCTAAAGGAATCAGTTGGGCAGAGACAGAACGTGAGGCGGACGGCACATTTAGTAGCAATGGTTATACTGCAGGAGTAGATATTCCTGGACCTGTCTCTATAGCTGTGGCAGTTGACCAGAAAATTGATGAGAACACAGAAAAAAAAGAAGCATCAGCATCAACCCGTATTGTCGTATTTGGAGATTCAGATTTTGCAACAGACACCCATTTTGCAACCGTTAATCCTGATATACCTGCGTATGCCCCCCTTTTTCCTTCCATTATCAATTGGCTTACTTTAGATGAAGACCTTATCGCTATCGCCCCACCTGATCCCAGCGAGCAAAATTTACGCGAAATGAATGCCCATCAAGTACGCCTTGTCCAGATTACATCCATTTTTCTCATCCCTCTAATTATATTTATTGCAGGGATGGTTGTGTGGTGGCGTCGTCGTGAAGGAGGGACCGCGTGAGTTTCCGAACAACCTTCATCATAATAATTATATTGGGGGGAATTGCAGCAACATATTTTGTGTTTTTTGATAAGCCCACTGAGAATACTTCCAAGGACGACAAGCCCAGAATTTCTGAAACTTACGACCTACCACGCGAAGACATTCAGAAAGTTAGACTTTCTTATGCAGATGAAGCATATCAAACATTAACCGTAGTGAAAAACACTGATGGCATGTGGCAGTTAGCAACACCTCTTGAGGCACATGCCGATAGCACGAAACTTAACGAAATGTTGGATGATTTTGTTAACAAACGGATTAGACAGACCCTTGAAGTATCAGAATATGACCAGTATGGGTTAGAAAATCCCACAATAAAAATTGAACTATGGAAAGACCCCGAAGATTCACCAAAGACCTTTCTCATAGGAAAAAAAGGGATAAACTATGCTGTTTATACTAAAGAACAATCGGAAGCGCATATTTTCTTGATTGAATCCAGTGCGCTTGATGATTTGTCAAAATCTCCAACAGATATTCGAGACAAATCGGTCATTCGGTTTAATCCTGATACAATCACGGAAATTCAGTTTCAGAAACCAGAGGCGTTTTCATGTCGGAAAGAAGAAAACATCTGGAAAATGACGCATCCGTTATCTGTGAATGCTGATACGGAGGAAATTGAGTACATATTATCGGAATTGCATGCCTTACAGGTGTCTACCTTTGAAGCAGATGGCGAAAGCGTTACGCCGCTATTACAAAAATACGGATTAGACAAACCGCGTATACAATTTACACTCAAAGATAAAAATAAAATCTATGGACTTGATATCGGCTCTACATTGCCCTCCACTGCTGATCAAAATAATACGGATAAGCAAAATGTATATGTAAAATCTGTTCATCAAGACGGAATATACACCGTTACCGATGACATTATCCAACTTTTCAACAAATCTATGTTTGACTTGCGTGAAAAACGCGTCCTTGATTTTCAGAGAGGAGATACAACGAAATTTGAAATCCAACGTGGCACACAGAAAATTGTTGGTATTAAGTTGGATAAAGATACATGGCAGCTACAAAATGCTGAAAAAACATTGGCAGACCCACAAGTGGTTAGCGACCTGTTATTTGGTGTCGATTCACTGGAGGCTGTTGAGTTTGTTACTGATTCTCCCAAGAACCTTACATTGTACGGTTTGGACCATCCCAAAATGCAAGTTTTATTCACTATCCGAGGTGAAGAAAAACCGGCAGTACTACTTATTGGCAACTATACCAAGGAAAACACCGTATATGTTAAAGCAAATAATTCGGATCAGATTACCAGAGTTAAGCGTGACTTGATTGAAAAAATTGCAAAAGGTGTAGCATGGTTACGAGATAAAAAAATCTTCAAATTTCGTATTGATGATCCAACTCGAGTTACTGTAAAATACAATGACGGTTCAAAGGAATATGATGGTGTTCAATTCACCTGCCAACGTCTTGGGACAAATTGGCGGTTGACTTCACCTATTCAAGAAAATGCAAACAATGCTGAAGTTAATACACTGCTTTATGGACTGATTGATTTAAAGGCAGAAGAATTTGTAGGTGAACCTTTCGGCGGCGAAAAAAATCAATTACCAATCGCTACAACTGGTTTCAATTTGCCACAAATACAAATTACTTTAGAATTGCGGACACAGAAAGTATTCACATTGCAAATCGGTAAGATAGATTCATCCGGACGTTACTATGGAAGACTTCAAAATAAACCGAATCAAATTTTTCTCCTCAATGCAGAAGTAATTCCTAAACTTAAAAAGAAACTTGAATGGCTCCGTGTTTCAGAAGAAGAGTAATCCCGATATATTGCAATTGATAGGAGGGCGAAAATCCTATGGTTGTAAGTATTTGCTAATATCTACAAGTTTGTTTTTCGGTTTTACATTGAAGGTTATGCACACATATATTATTCTAACCACCTACTTTTTTTTCATTCTTGAGGTGTTATTGATTGGTCAATCCTTTTTCTATACGCGTCGTGAACGGAAGACCGAGAGACTCGCATATACACCAAAAGTGGCTATAGTCGCACCTCACTACGGTTGGGATGACGAAACAGCGGAGCATGCAAAGAGTCTACTTGATCAGGATTACGAAGGAGACTTTCAAATCTACTTCGTAACCCACGAAATAGATGATTCAGGATACGATGTTTCTTACCCACATCTACAAGAACTTGTAGAGAATATCCCGCATGCCGATGTCCTTTTAGCACCTAACATCATTGATAACAATCTACCACGTTCACAAAAAGTGCAGAACCTTATGACTGTGATAGAGAACTTACCTGAAGATGTTGAGGTTATTGCGTTTGTAGACGCGGATGTAGCAATTCAAAAGGATTGGCTCAGACTACTTGTTACACCACTTCAAGATAATAAAATCGGCGCGACTGTTGGCGGTAGATTCTATTTTCCGCAAACGTGGAACTTTCCATCGCTTGTTGAAGCCACATGGGTCAACTTTCAAATGTCATTACAAGGTGACCATTGGCTCACAATGGTATGGGGTGGTTCTAATGCTTTTCGACGCGAATTCCTTGAAAAAGGACAGATACTACAACGTTGGGAACAAGCCACAATTGAAGACCTCAACACGACTCGCGCGGTACGAGACGTTAAACGTAAAATTCATTTTGTTCCGGATTGCGTTGCGGTTACTCGCACCTCAAACCGCACATGGGGACAGATTTTCGAATTTACAAATCGACAGATGATTATGACACGACACATGGGTTTATGGGCACAGTGGTTCGGCAGTTTAATTCTCTTTTTACCGAAAGCAGTGCTGGTTTTTGGTGCGATCCCTTTTATCTTTTCACGACAGGCGCTGCTGCCTCTTGCCTTCATACCATTTTTGGAAGTGCTCGGTTTTCAGCTCTGTTGTCGAAACCTTCCACAGTGGCTCCGCGATATGCCAAGAGTCCAAGACACACTCCGCATCAGTAAATACGCTGCACCGTTTTCCATTTTTCTTGCGGGTATCAACGCTTTGTACGCAGCATTTCAACGAAAGATCGTTTGGGGTGGTGTCCGATATGAAATCCTCTCTGCCACTACATGTAGAGTTTTAGGACGCGTAAAGGATCAAAATTAGGTATCAGGGGTTTTATCCATCTAATTCTTATAAAGCATCATTGTAGGAGGAAACTCCGGGGAATGCCAAAAGGCATCCATACCCGGGGAACGCCTACAGGCGTTCATACCGTTGATTTCTTGATTTGGATTCCCGACTATTGCTAATACCTATAAATTTAGAACTATAAAACATTCTTGCATTTTTTGCCAAAATATGTGATAGTATACATCAAGAAATTTGAGGAGCGAAAAATGGGTGTAGAAAAAATAACGAAATCAGATAAAGAGTGGAAAGAACAACTTTCACCTGAAGAATATAAAGTAACTCGAAAAAAAGGGACTGAGCGCGCTTTTACGGGCAAATACCATGATTGCAAAGAACAAGGCACTTATCACTGTATCTGCTGTGGAAGTCCACTTTTTACCTCTGAAACTAAATACGATTCTGGCACAGGATGGCCCAGTTTTTGGGAACCTGTTGCCTCTGATTCTGTTGAGACAAAATCGGATTTCAGCATCTTTTTCATGCCACGGACCGAAGTCGTTTGCAGCCGTTGCGACGCACATTTGGGACACGTCTTTAATGATGGGCCCAGACCAACAGGCAAACGTTACTGTCTCAATTCGGCAGCACTTACGCTTGTCCAGTCAGATGACGAATCCTAATTATGCTAAATAAAAAATCAAAAAGACACATTCACCCAGTAGGCGAGGCGGGGAACGCCTACAGGCGTTTATACCGTTGATTTCTTCCTAACCTCGCTGGTGCAGAAAATCCAGGTAATTCTAAAATCTTGCACATAATACAGAAAGGAGTATTAATGGCATTAAGAAGTCGAATTTCATCGCGGTTCTTGGTCAATCAACTTGCAACCGCTATATCAGAAGACTGGCGCACATCGCGCAATTTCATGCGCTACCAGTTTGCTAAGGAATCATTTAATTTGCGTCACCCATTTGGTGCAAAGCATGGTAAAGGCGATGATGTTCAGTTAGTTAGTCTCCGCATTACAGATATGTGCAATCTGCGTTGTCATTCCTGTGGTCAGTGGGGAGATAATGGATATCTACTTGACAAATCCCTCAAAGAATTAAAACAACGTGAAGTGCCTGTAGAAGTGTATAAAAACCTCGTTGACCAGGTTGTGGATGCGGGTTGGTCGCCTGTATGGTACATCTGGGGTGGCGAACCGATGCTTTATCCGGGTATCATTGAATTAATGCACTACATCAAAGAAAAAGGGATGCCCATTTCTCTTGTTAGCAACGCGACTAACATCGCAAGACGCGCGGATGACATCTTGGAAACATGCAAAATTATCTACCTAAGCGTTGATGGACCAAATGAAGAAATCCACAATACACAGCGCCCCGGTGTTACTGAAAACTATGACAACTTCAAGGATGTTAAGGCAGCATTGGAAACCCTCAGTGCAGAGAAAGAAAGGAGAAACCAAAATTTTCCTTATATTATCCCGCTTAGCTGTGTCACGATGTATAACATTGATGTTGTCGTTGATCTCTACAAGTTCACCAGCCAATATGCTGACGCGCAAATCTTCTATTTGACATGGTGGATAGATGCTGAATCTGCTCAGGAACACACGGAGGACTTTGAGAAACGTTTCGGTTTCAAACCACAAACGCATTATGGATGGATTGGTACATGGCACGATTTTGACCACGGTGTAATTCTGGATCGGTTTGAAGAGATGGAGAATCTCTCTGAAGAGCAGAAGCGATGTCCACCTGTGATGATGCCACGTCTAAATTCAAAAGGAGAAATTCAGCGCTATTATACTGACCATGAGCAAACCTTTGGTTACAACCAATGTGTTAGTATCTTCATGACTTTGGAAATTGATAGCAATGGCGACGTTAGTCTCTGCAGAGATTACCATGACTACATCATCGGCAACATCAAAGATGATAAGGTTGTTGATATGTGGAATAACCAGAAAGCAATAAAATTCCGTCAGTCCATTAGCACAGATGGACCGATGCCAGTATGTCGCCGCTGTTGTGGACTAATGGGATTTTAGGTTAATTTGTCTTGTATCCCTCTTCTGTAGGAGCGACCCGCCAAATACCACACGCGTATTTGGCGTTGATTCGCTGGTCGCGACTTTTGGTTAAAACTAAATAACCTTGTTCAGACATTAAACAATAGGAAATTTATATGAAAATAGGTCTACGTATTCCCGGCACAGCCCGCCAAATGCCGTTCGCGGATTTCTGTAAATGGTGTGCCGATAACGGATTTGAAGCAATTGATATTGGTGAAGCAACCCCAGAAGTTGTAAAAACTGCACGGGATGCTGGATTAGAAATTGGGACAGCAGATTTGCCTGGCACTCGCGAGCTGCTCAGTGCAAAGAAGTCTACACAGAAATCTGGTGCAGAAAAAGCAAAATCAGCTATCCAAGCCGCCGCAGACAACGATGTGCACATTATGTTTTGTGTCTTTGTCCCTGAAGACGCAAGCCTCGGACGGGCAAAAAACTTTGATATATGGAAAAATACCGTGCCACCTATTGCAGAATTCGCTGAGTCCAAAGGTGTAACGATTGCTGTTGAAGGCTGGCCCGGCGGCGCACCTACGTACCCAGCGCTCGGATGTACACCTGAAATGTGGCGTGCGATGTTTGCTGAGTGTCCTTCTTCTGGTTTAGGTCTCAACTATGACCCGTCACACCTTGTTAGAATTGGTATTGACCATATCCGCGCACTTAATGAATTTGCTTCTTATGTGAAACACGTTCACGGAAAAGATACCGCTTTTGATGAGGAAGCGATGTACCTGCACGGCAATTTGGGGCCGAGTTTTCAAGGTCCCCGTGGGTTCGGTGAAGATTGGTGGCGATACACGATTCCCGGCGATGGTGTTGTGGATTGGCTGAAAGTCGTGCAACGTCTTGAAGACGAAGGGTTTGACGGTATCTTTAGCGTTGAGTTGGAAGATTACCGTTATTGGCAGTCATGGGAAGCAGAATCCGAAGGACTGCTCCGTTCTCATGAATTCCTTTCTTGCTTTGTACGATGAACCTGCAGGCAATTTAATAAGACTGAGATGGCAGAGATTTATCGTCGGATTTCCCGTTTACGGTAATAGAAATATAGGATGCATATTATTACGCGAAAACGACTAAACGAGTTCGTTGAACTAAAAGATAAGACTGCTAAGCCAGCACTTGACCGTTGGTACAGAAAAATGAAGCAAAACACGTTTCGTACACCTCATGAACTACTGCAGATGTTTCCATCTCATGCAGTGGATCAAGTCGGTAAGTTTACAGTCTTTAACATTGGTGGTAAAACCGCGGCACGCCTAATCACTGCTATACACTATAACAGACAAAAAGTCTACATTCGTAATGTCCTAACACATGCCGAGTATGAGGCAGGAAAATGGAAGGAGTGACCCATGATAAAAGAGCAACAGATTAAAGAGAGTTCAAACGGGCTATCGGTACTACAAAAACTTGAACCATCAACTCCAAATACTGTGTCTGTCTCTCTACCCATAATAACTGCCGTGAAAAATCTGATTGAAGCAGTTGGTGAAAGTGAGACTCATCTCTTTGCCTCACTGACAGACGGTGATTACCAAGAACTTGTGAAAATCTTAGATGACCTGATTGATGTGGTTGGTGAAGATGAGAACCACTTGTTAGCTGCAGTGATGGATTTCATTAGTATCCTTATTGAGAATTATGAAGATGAACACGTTCCAGAACTAATGGAGGTACAAGTGTAAAACAATGCCTATTTTTAGATTAGAAGGTGACGATATCTCTAACGCTGAACTCGTCATTGCACAAGAAACCAATTTGGAACTTGAAAGCCATCTGGAAGATTGGCTTGAGAATAGTCCGCGACAGACTCTTGCTCAAGAGGATTTTCTTTGGATTGGTCGGCAAACGAGTGTTACAGATGAAGAAAACACCATGTATTCTGACCTACTTGGAGTTGACTTTCAAGGGAACCTCGTCATCGTTGAACTAAAAAAAGGGCGGACTCCACGTGAGGTAGTGGCACAACTGCTTGACTATGCTGCGTGGGCAGAGCAACTTTCGGAATCAGAGATTCGTGAGATAGCTGAAAATTACTTTCGAACTCGGGGTGAGTTTGAAGGCAAAACTTTTGATGAAGTCTTTAGGGCAGTATTTGATATGCCTGAGACAGACGAATTCCCTCCGCTCAATCGCACATTGCGTCTATTCATAGTCGCAGAAGAGATACCAGAGCGAGTCACACGTGTCTGCCGTTTCCTCCGAGCTTCACACGGTATAGATGTCACCTGCATAGTTGTCTCCATATTCCAGACAGAGTTAGGTGAAATTGTCGTTAGTACAGAAACAATTGTTGGAGATGAGCAGTTTGCTGGACCTAATAAATCCCGGAGAAAGTCTTCCTCTTCTCCGCGACCTCCGAGCGATGAACCAGTAGAACAGATTGTATGGAAAGCAGTTCAGGAATTTACAGATGGTGATCTGAATGTCACATTCTCTCCCATAGACATTGAACGAACCGTTGAGAATAAGCATCCTGATTTCCTTTTAAGTAGAGTAAGACGCCTGATAAGAGGTTCTTGTGTTAACTTTTCTAAACGACGAAAATATCCCATAGGTGAAGATAGATACTGGTGGGTATCAAGGGGAAAATATCGTCTATATGATCCAGAAAAGGATAAAATTAAAGAAAACGATGACGTTAACCAAGCAGAATCCGTGGCAGAAAACCCAACATAAATCCATGCAACAATACCTTCCAGGTTTTCATCTCCCCACCACAGAAGGCATAAAGTACGCTGGCTCCAAACTAAAACTCATCCCACAAATACTCCAACTCACCCAAAAAGTTGACGCCAAAACAATCTTAGACGGTTTTGCAGGCACAACCCGCGTCTCACAAGCATTTGCCAAACTCGGCTACTCCGTGATATGCAACGATATTGCCCCGTGGTCAGAAGTTTTTGGGACTTGCTACCTTCTCAACACAAAACCGCAAGCTGAATACCAACCCCTTATTGACCACCTAAACGCTGTTCCACCGATTGATGGATGGTTCACAGAACATTATGGCGGAAATGTCAACGACGGGTGCGCAATCCAAACAGATGGACTCAAAAAACCGTGGCAGTTACATAATACCCGTAAATTAGATGCGATTCGGCAGGAAATTGAAAATCTCAACCTTGATACTGTTGATAAAGCGGTAGCCTTAACAAGTTTAATTCTTGCTCTTGATAAGGTTGATAGTACCTTAGGTCATTGTTCCGCCTATCTCAAAGATTGGTCACCGCGCTCCTATAAAGAACTCGTGCTTGAAGTGCCAAAAGTCTTTACATCAGCAGGAAACCACGAAGTCTACCAAACCGACATTTTTGAACTTGTCTCAAACGTCTCAGCAGACCTTGCATACTTCGATCCACCCTATGGTTCAAACAATGAAAAAATGCCGCCATCTCGTGTGAGATATGCAGCATACTACCATCTCTGGAAAAGTGTTATTCTCTTTGACAAACCGACGCTTTTCGGTAAGGCAAAACGGCGGAAGGACACTTCCGATCAACTTTCTGCATCCGTATTTGAGGAGTTCCGACGTGACACAAACGGTCGTTTTATTGCTGTTGAAGCAATAGCAGAACTGATTCGTGGGACACAAGCGCGTTGGATTATTTTGTCCTACAGTTCTGGTGGGCGTGCTACTGCCGAAGAACTAAACGAAGTCATGGAAAAAAACGGCAAACTCCTCGCTGTTGTTGAAATGAATTACAAACGGAACGTCATGGCAGGTATGAAATGGACAAACGAATGGGTGAACGCTGCCGAAAAACCGAATCGAGAATTCCTTTTCTTGCTTGAAAAAGATTAGGTCACAGTTTAAGTGGCTGTGAAGTATCCTTGCAAAATGCTTTAACTCTGGGATGCTCCAGCACTTCTGGATTCAGAACATAAGCCGGTGCACGTCCTTGAATTGCGTCTGTAACCTGTTCAATCGTCCGAAGATCCAACCGAATACCAGATTCAACAGTCATGCCGGCGTTGTGATTCGTACAGATGATGCGCGGGTGGTCTTTGTGGATCGCCCGCGGTCCGTTCACTGGATCATCTACGACATAATACCAAAGGCGGTTTTCACTGACTGCTCGATTGGCTGCAGCGTCATCAACAAGGTTTCCGCGCGATGGGTTGATGAGAGACGCATGCGGTTTCATAGCGCAGAGTTCCTCATAGCCTACAACGGTCTCCGCTCCCGATAGGTGTAGCGAGACAGTATCACTCTCTTCAAAGAGTTCCAACGGTGTGCCAACAACCTCCGCACCGAATTGTGCTGCGACTTCAGCGATGTCCGGACGAACATCGTAAACCAAGAGTCGTCCGTGCTCACCGAGAAGTGGACGCGCACGCCGTGCAACTTCTTGCCCAATCCGACCAAATCCGTATAAACCGAGCGTGGAACTCATCACCTCATGGGTTTTGATGAGTCCAAAATCTCCGCTGTGGGAGGTTCTATTTAGCGTATAGACTCGCTTCATGGTCGCGAACCACTGTGCAATCGCATATTCGGCAACGGTCACCATGTGTTCAGGAGCAATCGTAACAATGACCCCGTATTTGGTCGCCAAGTCTACATTAACGGTTTCGAATCCGACACCCCAACGCGCAATAATTCGGAGGGATTCCGCCGCTTGATAGAAATTTTCATGAAAGGGCACTCCGCTTGCAATCACGCCAACAACACCATCAGCGTATTCCGCAGTCAGTTCTCGGGGATGAATGCTTAACTCACCCAGTTGCTGCAAATCTGCTAACGCCGCTCGGCGTTCCGCGGTATCAAACTCAGTATTTTCAAAAATGGGAGAGAGTAAAATTTTTTGCATAGTGGTCTATCTACTCTAAAATTATAGGTCGCGATTCGGAGATCGCTCCTACCGAGAACATTGTAGGAGGGAACTCCGATTCCCGACTATTGATGATACATATAAGTTTAGGATGGACTATCCAATAGTTTTATCTGCTTAACGACTGATACGCACGCCCCCCGCCTGCATCGCTTTTTCAGCTTCCGCTGCCGTTGCCCAGTTAAAGTCGCCTGGGAAGGTATGTGCTAAGGCGGAATATCCACCCGCAAAATCAACTGCATCCTGAGATGATTTTCCATTCAATAGACTAAAGATTAATCCAGATGAGAAACTATCACCACCACCGACTCGGTCCACCAATTCTAAATCTTCATAGATGCGTGACAGATAAAATTCTTCGCCATCAAACAGGAGTGTCCGCCAATCGTTTAACCAGCCGGTTTTAGCGTCACGCAACGTTGTGCCAATCATTTCAATGTTTGGGAAAGCCTCTTTGACGCGCTGTGCGACCTCTTTATAACTCTCAGGTTCAAGTTTGCTATACGATTCAGTTGTGCCTTCTGCAGCGAACCCCAAGGATTTCTCAAAATCCTCTTCGTTTCCGATAAGAACAGAAACATGTTCCATCATCGGTCGGTTTACCGCTTGCGCTTGCTCTGCACTCCACAATTTAGAACGAAAGTTAAGGTCATAACTTGTTGTAACACCAGCTGCACGCGCTGCTTTGAGTGCTTCTGCAGAAACAGCAGCTGCAGATTCCGACAAAGCAGGTGTAATACCGCTCAGATGAAACCATCGCGCCTTACTAAAAATGGATGCCCAATCAATTTCACCGGTTTGAACCTTAGAGATAGCCGAATGTCCACGGTCATAAGTAACACTGCTCGCTCGGGGACCTGCCCCCATTTCAAGATGATAAAACCCGTTCCGTTCAAAGCCCACACCGTCAAATTCCACCCATACAATATTGGACATGTCAACACCGAGTTCCTGCCCTTTGTTGCGGATATAGCGACCTGACCAATTATCCACAAGGCGTGAGACCCAGGCTGTTTTTAAGCCGAGTTGTGCAGCATTCACAGCGACGTTCATCTCCGCGCCACCTGCTGTGATTGCCAAGGATGATACCTGCTCTAAGCGCATAAACTCTGGTGCAGTAAGACGGATCATCGCTTCACCAAACGTAACTAAATCATACATTATTTATTCTCCTGTTTTATATCTGTTTTACCTTTAAATTCGTTGTATAGTGTTTCGATACATTCCCCACAGAAACAGTAAACTCTACCGTAAGTGCCTATCTCTTTTTCCACCAATTGGTTCATTGGAAATTCTTTTTGGCAGAGTGCACAAACTTCCATGGGGGCTGTTGATGGTGATTCACTGTCTGTTTTCTGCCGGGTAGAAAGGAGCAAAATTAGTAAAACTGTAATCGGTAAAATAAATATACAAAAGACGAAAAACATTGCAATTTCCTTTTCAACATGGCAACAAATGCTTTTGTTACTATAGCCGATTAGTGTCATAATGTCAACGAAATTTGGCAATTACGCGTGTTAGTGAAGAACGCTCAAATTTTAATTCAGAATCAGAAAATGTTTGACACATGAAGAAACTGTTGGTAAGATAATTGAGACTTGAAACAAACTATGGACTTATGTAACGATACATCGGCTAAACGTATGCGATACGGCAAAGGTAACCTGAAACCACGTCCCGGGATGGAGAAAACAACATGGAAAACCGGATTGGAATCGGCAATCTTAAAATAGATCAAAATTTATATGTATTGGTCAGAGATGAAATTGCGCCTGGCACAGGGATAGATGCAGACTCATTCTGGGATGCATTCGATAAAATTGTTGAGGAATTCGCCCCAGAAAATCGGTTGCTTTTGGAAAAACGGGATACGCTGCAGCAACAGATTGACGCGTGGCACCTTGAACGCAAAAATGAACCGATAGACCATGAAGCGTATACTGCATTCCTTACCGACATCGGTTATCTGGTGTCTGAAGGTGATGATTTTATCGTTACAACGGAAGACGTTGATCTGGAGATTGCCCTAATTGCTGGTCCGCAGTTGGTTGTCCCAGTGGATAATGCGCGCTATGCTCTAAACGCTACAAATGCGCGATGGGGCAGTCTGTATGATGCTCTCTACGGTACCGATGTGATTGATGAAACCGATGGTGCTACTCGTGGTGATACTTATAATCCAATTCGTGGTGCGAAAGTTATTGCATACACCGAGCAGTTTTTAGATGAAGTCATAAGCCTTGAATCGGGAAGTTTTTCAGAGGTTACGCAATTTTTGCTTAAGACTATTGATGGAAAGTTGCAGCTGCGTGCTATCCTTCGTGGTGGAAATGAAGTTGGTTTAGAAGACCCAAGTAAATTTGTCGGTTTTACACAAGCTGGCGATGACCTCAGTTCTATACTGTTTCAAAACCACGGGTTGCACATAGAAATACAGATTGACCCAGAAAACCCAGTTGGCAAAGCACATCCTGCCGATGTTGCAGATGTAATCCTTGAGTCGGCAATAACGACTATTCAAGATTGCGAAGATTCGGTCGCTGCGGTTGATGCTGAGGATAAGGTGCGCGTCTACAGCAATTGGAACGGTATCATGAAAGGCACGTTAGAAACAACGTTTGAGAAAAATGGCAAGATGATGACCCGAAGATTAGCGCCAGACAAAACGCACACTGCACCAGATGGGAACACCTTCACATTGTCGGGCAGAAGTTTACTCCTGATTCGGAACGTTGGACTCCACATGTATACAGATGCTGTTATTACTGCAGACGGAGAAGAAATACCTGAAGGTTTCCTTGATGCGATGATAACGACATTCGCTGCTATGCATGACCTGCAGAGCAACAGCAAATTTACCAATAGCAAAACAGGTGGTGTCTATATCGTCAAACCGAAATTCCACGGACCGGAAGAGGTTGATATGACCGTTCGGTTGTTTGGAAAGATAGAAGATGCACTTGGTCTCGCCGCGAATACAATCAAAATAGGAATTATGGATGAAGAACGCCGCACCACCGTCAATCTCAAGGAGGTGCTCCGAATAGCATCACAACGTCTCGTGTTCATAAACACAGGATTCTTGGACAGAACAGGTGATGAAATCCATACCAGCATGGAAGCAGGTGCTATGATTCCAAAGATGGATATCCGCAAGGAACCGTGGATGCGTGCCTACGAGGATTGGAACGTTGATATTGGGATTGAGACGGGTTTGCCGGGGATTACGCAAATTGGAAAAGGGATGTGGACAAAACCTGATGAGATGGCTGAGATGCTTGAGACAAAAGTGAATCACCCCATGGCAGGAGCAACAACCGCGTGGGTGCCCTCACCCACTGCTGCAACTCTGCACGCAATACACTATCATAAGGTGAATGTTTCCAATTGGTTAAATGAGTTGGCTTTGCGTGAGCGTGCAAGTTTAAAAGACCTATTAACGCCGCCCTTGCTAAAAGAACGTGAATTGTCTTCAGATGAAATCCAGCGTGAAATGGACAACAATGCACAAGGTATTCTCGGATATGTCGTGCGATGGGTAGACCAAGGGATCGGCTGTTCCAAAATACCAGATATTAACAACGTCGGTTTGATGGAAGATCGGGCAACACTACGTATTTCGAGTCAACATATTGCGAATTGGTTGCATCATGGGATTGTTACCAAAGCACAAGTTACGGAGACGTTTGAACGGATGGCAAAGGTAGTTGACGAACAGAACGCGGGTGACCCGAATTATCGGAATATGTCACCCAATTACGATCAGAGCATTGCTTTTCAAGCATCTTTAGATTTGGTATTTAAGGGATGTGAATTGCCGAACGGATATACAGAATTTGTGCTTCATCCACGCAGGCGCGAGGTTAAGGCAAGAGATTGATATACCAGAGAGTGGTATGAGGAGACATTCCTATCTCACGAGTGAAGTTTGTAAAATTTGATTGCGTTGTCGTGAAAAAGTTTTTTTAATTCTTCGGGTGTACATCCTGATACAGCGTCCTGCAAAGTTTGTACCCAACGTGGATAATCCGATGCTAACGTTGAAACTGGCCAATCGCTACCATAAATAACACGGTCGAATCCGAAACACTCAATAACATGCTCAATATAAGGTTTTAGATTAGATGCAGTCCAGTTCTCCTGGTCTGCCTCAGTTACCAACCCAGATATCTTACAGTAGACGTTCGGGAATTCTGATAGTGTTTTTATCTCCTGCTTCCAAGGTTCAAACAGTTGGTTTTTAATGTCTGGTTTACCGATGTGATCCAAGATAAATTGGACATTAGGACACTGTTCTACAAGTCGAATAGCATGAGCGAGTTGCGGATGGAAGATACAGAGATCAAAACTCAATCCGTAGCGCGCAAGCGTTTTTACACCATTCACAAAGTTGGATTGGATACAGAAATCAACACTTTCCCCTTGAATAAGGCGACGAATGCCTTTTACCAGTGTATCCTCTGCCAATTTTTCAATGAAAGGCTCTACCTGTTTGCCTTCTTCAAGCGGTGCCCATGCCACAATACCCTGAATACGTGGTTCTACAGCTGCAAGAGAAGTAACCCAAGCAGTTTCTTTTAATCCATCATCTGGATGCGTATCACATTGGACAAAAACAATAGATTCTATTTCCAGATTCTCGTGCGCAGCGGAATAATCATTTAAGAGATACGGTTTGTTTAATGTTGGAACTTGCTTTAGCCAAGGGTATCTTAGCTGCTTCGGGTGCCATAGATGAACATGTGTATCTACAATCGGGAATTTTTCCATTGTTCCCCTCCAATTGCTAAGGATTGGCATATTTTACTATTTCCGACAAAAATTGTCAATTTATATAATATGTATACATCAGAACCATTCAATTGTCGAGTTTCGCTATTGTTGGAGGGGTTTCCAACCCCGATGAATGCCAAAAGCGCATTCATCGTTGATTTGGATATCAGATACACAGCGTGAAAATCGGGGTTACAAACCCCTTCAACAAAGATGTTTTGTGACAATTGCATCGTTCTGACGCATACATGATAAATGATTGATTTTAAAATCGTACTAAGATATAATCAAATAGCATAAGAACTTCATCTGCAAGATGCATCGTACAAACAATATATTAGGCTAACTTTTATTTAAAAGGAGAAAATTGATGTCTGAAAAAATTATATTAATTCTCACTTTCGGAATTTGCGCGCTTTTTCTTGCTATCCCCTTGGTAAATGCCCAATTTCCTGAAGATGGTGTCGTGGGATACTGGTCATTTGACGATGGGACAATTAATGGCAACACTGTTCAAGATGTGTTAGGTAATAACGATGGTGAACTTGACGGGAATCCCAAATCTGTAAACGGGAAAGTAAATAAAGCACTTGAATTCAATGGTCAGAATTTCGTCCATATTCCCGGCACCAAGACGTTAGACTTCAATGGGGCAGAGGCGATAACTGTTGCTGCATGGATAAATGCCGACAGCGACAGTCCGGTAGTTGGTGTTGTCGCTGGATGTTGCGGTACCATAGTAGCACAGCGTGATGTAAACGGTTGGGCATTAAGATTTGACGGCAGAAATGCCGGAGCCGAATTGGAATTTATTACTATGCCAGGCTGGCAAGGTGATGGCGGATTTGGTGTTGCTATGGTTCCAGAAGGTAAGTGGCACCACCTCGTTGGAGTCGTTGATGGTAAAACAAAATTTCTGTATCTTGACGGCAAAATGGCTAAGGAAGAAGGTTATAATGGACCCATGCAGACTGGAGGCACCGAACATGAAATTGGCAATGCAAGTGATGGAGGTTTTGTTGGGTTAATTGATGAAGTTGTAATCTATAATCGGGCACTATCAGCAAATGAGGTCAAGCAGCTCTTTGCAGCAGAAGGTCTCCCAGTTCAACCTGAGGATAAACTCGCTACACGTTGGGGACAAATTAAAAAAGCACGGTAGAAGTTCAAATGTTTCTGTAAAATCAAAGAAAGCACATTCTACTGTATTATACAGATAGGATGTGCTTTTGATTTGAAATTGTAAAACATTAATCAGATAAAACAATATTAGTAACGGGTTTTTACATTACCCCACGTAGTTGCCATTTTGTCTTCCGCTTCAACAGCAGTAAGCGTCGTAGCAAGACCTTTTTCCATCAGTGTTTGAATATCGTCTTGTTCCAAGGCTACACTGAAGATTGCGACTTCGTCAATTAAAACATTTCCAAACCTACCTGCACAGCAGCTATCCCTACCAATAAAGACAGGTCCTGTATCCGCATCAATTGGATCCTTGTTTAGATCCAAAGTACTTTCTGCTTTGGCATCAATATAGATAATCCATTTACCGGTTTCGCTGTTGTATGTGACAGTGTACATGTGCCATTCCGTGATATCGTCAGGTCCAACAGCGTTAGTGTGCCATGCATGGGGTTTGTTCCAGCAGCCATTGTTACACATTGCCCATGCCATCACTTTCGTATTTGCATTGGGATGTAGAACATACGCATTCCGTTTTTCTACAAAAAATCCGTGCTGATTCCAAGCATCCGTCTTGCTTTTAACCCAAATTGAGATTGTAATCTGTTCTCGCGGGTTTTCATGACCTGGCACTTCAACATACGCCCCACTACCATCCAATTCGAGTGCTTTGCCAAATTTTCCATCAACCCATTTTGGGTCGCCTTGCAGAGTGCCGTCCAGTTTATTACCTGAGAGATCCTCGGCAACTTTACCTGTACCTTCGTCAAACAGCCAAGCACCAGCAATTGTCGCTGGATCAATTTCTGCTTCGGTTTGAACTGCCATAAAACCAAAACTTAGACATACAAGAATTGTTGCTAAAACAGACAATTTCATCATTATGTAAACCTCCTATATAAATCAATAGGCTTAATAAAAAGTTAGTAACAAATTAGGAACTTACACAGCATTTTCTTGTTGAAATTCCTTGACATCTAAGTATAAGAAAACCTGTCCGTATAAGTTCAACTGCAATAGTTTTCGTTTGGTAATTCCCCTCAATTAATTTTCCTTGCAATTATGGTAGAAATATCTGCTTTTCAACTTTCGTATGACGCAATTCAAGCAGGTATAAATCTCAACCAGTAATAGAAGGTCTTGAGCAGCTTACATGCTACCCAATTGAGGGAAATTCTACAAAAATTACAAATTTAAGTCAAATGTTTTTGGACTTTCTTAAAATAATGATATTTGAGGTTCTTCCTGTACAGTTATAGTAGATTTTAGAATTTCTTGAACACTTTTAAGCTGTAGGAGGGAACTCCGATTCCCGAATACCAATGGCTTAGTCGCGATTCGGAGATTCGCTCCTACGGAATATATGTAAACTTATTTACATAATTTACTATAATGGGAGAGATTAAACCAACACGGTAGAAATCTGAAAACTAAAAAGCACACATTCTACTGGATTGCAGAATTAGAATGTGTGCTTTTTATTAAAAAAGTCTAAATAGTTGTTATTCAGCTAACACTCCCTTAATAGCGGGTTTTTACATTACTCCATGTTGTTGCCATTTTTCCTGCTGCATCAACCGCAAGAACACTTTGTTCAAGACCTTGATTCATAAGATCCTTAATGTCGTCTTGTTCCAAGGCTACACTGAAGATTGCGACCTCATCAATAATAGCATTCCCAAACCTGCCAGCACAGCAGCTATCCCTACCTATAAAGACAGGTCCTGCATCCGCATCAATTGGATCCTTATTTAGATCCAAAGTGCTTTCCTCTTTGGCATCAATATAGATAATCCATTTACCTGTATTGCTGTTATATGTGACAGTGTACATGTGCCAATCGGTGATCTTATCGGGTCCAACAGCGTTAGTGTGCCATGCATGGGGTTTGTTCCAACAACCATTGTTACACATTGCCCAAGCCATTACTTTCGTATTTGCATTGGGATGTAGAACATACGCATTCCGTTTTTCTACAAAAAAACCGTGCTGATTCCAAGCATCCGTCTTGCTTTTGACCCAAACTGAAATTGTAATCTGTTCTCGCGGATTTTCGTGAGCGGGCACTTCAACAAACGCGCTACTTCCATCAAATTCAAGTGCTTTACCAAATTTTCCATCAACCCATTTTGCCTTGCCATTAAGGGCACCATCTAACCCATTACCAGAGGCATCACCTGCTACGTCCCCTTTACCTTCGTCAAACATCCAAGCACCAGTAAGTGTCTCTGGATCAAATGCTGCTTCGGTTTGAATTACCATAAAACTAAAACTTAGACAAACGAGAATTGAGACGATAAAACCTAATTTCATTATATAACCTCCTATATTACAATTAACCAGTGTATAAGGTCTGTGTAAGAATTCAGATCAGTAATAGCCTGCATAGAAAAATAAAACCATTTCTAATTGACAAAGTATCATTCCGATTTTTGCGTTTCTTTGTAGGAGCGACCTCCTGGTCGCGACCAGGAGGTCGCTCCTACAGAAGAGAGTGTTGCATTCGGACAACCGATTTATGAAGTAATGTGATATCATTATTTAGAAATGGTATTACTTGATTGCGAGTAAAATTTTTACCTACCAATTGCTCCATATTTTACAAAAAAAACCAAGTCTGGTCAATAGAAATCTTGTTCTTTTTAACAAATTTCTTGACACTATCTAAAGCATCTGCAATAATGCAAAAGATCTGCTGTAACAGAATCCTCTTGAAAACCACTGGAGCATTACAAACAATGAAGATCACTGCAATACATACTTTCATGGCAAATTTCGGTAATCGTCCACGCGGTCTTATCAAAGTTGAGACAGACGAAGGCATCCACGGATGGGGCGAAGCATATTCCACGGGACCAGACCTCTCTGTTGAACCAATTGCCGATTATATTTTTCAGATGATTCAGGGGGACGACCCACGTCGGATAGAATATATTATGCTGAAACTACACCAGCAATTTCGTTTTCCTGCGGGTGGTGCGGGACTGGCAGTTATCTCAGCAGTTGACCATGCGCTCTGGGACATTAGTGGAAAAGCTGCGGGATTGCCTGTTTACATGCTCCTTGGTGGGAACGCCCGGGACCGCATCCGTATTTATCGTGGTATCGGCGGCAGAGACGGTATAGAAGCTGCCGATCAGGCACGAAAACTAAACGAGGAATGGGGATTCACCGCTTTCAAAACAAGTCCTTACCAACTTAATCCAGATTCGGACCGATGGGGCAAAGTTTGTGATGCAGCAGCTACCTATTTTGAGCAATTGAGACTCAACACACCGGATGATTGGGAATTCGCTTTCGATCCGCATGCGAAAATCTTTGAACCGATTCGTGCGCTCCAACTTGCCAACGCCCTTGCACCGTATGACCCGTATTTTTATGAAGAACCTTTACGTCCTGAACACATACCTGCTTGGTCGCGTCTACGCGCTCAAATGAAGGTACCGCTTGCAACAGGCGAGTCCTTATATACACGATTTGAATTCCTTGACCTTATCGCTGCACAAGGAGCAGACATAATTCAGCCAGATATCTGTGTTTGCGGAGGATTGTTAGAGATGCGCAAAATCGCAGCGATCGCTGAGGCACACTACGTCAGCATTGCACCCCACAATCCGATGGGACCATTAGCGACTGCTGTTAATGTTCACTTTGCAGCGGCAACGCCGAACTTCAAAATTCTTGAATATCTACTGCCGACTGAAAGCGCGTGGAACACATGGGTGGATGAACCGTATATGCCCAAAGAAGGGTATCTGGAATTGAGAGATCGTCCTGGGTTGGGTGTAGAGATCAATGAAGATGCTGTGACAGATAATGAGTATGTTCATTGGCAGCGAACATGTCCAATCCGTCCTGATGGATCTACGGGTTATATTTAAGGCGTATCACAAAACTATACAACTATGGCTTAGTCTGAATAAAATAAAACATAAATGGAGACTTTATGAACCCAGTAAAATTAGGTGTAATTGGATGTGGTGTCATCGGAAGTAGACATCTTAGTATAGCATCGGATTCCGATAATATAGAGTTGGTCGCAGCGGCTGATCTAATTGACGCGAACAGGGAGCGAGCAACCGAACGTTTTAATCCCCCGAAAATGTATTCGAATGACATTGATCTTCTTGATAATGATGATGTTGAGGCAGTCGTTCTTGCCTTTCCAACGCAATATCGTACTGAAGTAGCGTTGCGTGCCTTTGAAAGAGGCAAACATGTCCTGATTGAAAAACCGATTGCGATGAACGTTGGTGAAGTTAAGCAACTGATTTCCGCACGCGGAGAGTTAGTTTCAGGTTGTTGTTCATCACGCAACCGTTTCAATAAAGCCGCGCGTCTTGCGACACAACTGATCACAACGGGTGGTTTAGGTGAACTTCGGACTGTGCATTGCCGCGCCATTCGCGGATGCGGAAAAGAACCTGATACGCCACGTCCCGATTGGAGGCTGACAAAAGCACTTAACGGTGGAGGTATCCTTGTCAACTGGGGATGTTACGATATTGACTTCCTGCTTGGAATTACAGGATGGGAACTCAAACCCAAAACCGTATTTGCACAGACGTGGACAGTGCCACCCGTATTTGAATCACACATTGCACCCGGTTCTGATGCTGAAACGCATTATACTGCTCTGGTTCGGTGTGAAGATGGGACCGTGATTACGCTTGAGCGCGGTGAATTCATGACAATGCATGCACATTCCGATTGGGAGATAATAGGTTCGGAAGGTTCTCTAAAACTTAAGTTGGGAGATGGAGATCCTGCCAATATTATCCATAATCAAACTACGACAGCAGATGGAGTGAGTTCAGATGCGCTTGCGGATACCGGTGATACTGAAGGCCCACATCACGGAAACCCATTGTCGGATTTTGCTGCAGCAATCCGTGAAAACCGCCAACCAATAACTGGCTTGGAGCAAGCACTTGTCGTTCAGCAAATTACGGATGCTATCTACGCATCTGCTGAAAATGGAACCGCTGTGGAAATAGAGGATTAATGAGAGTATATCTTGTCAATCTCTTGTATGGCGAGGTCTTTATGTCTCGTCGTATCCTGTTAAAAACAATGAGCAAACACCGAGTTGAAAACCGATTGAAAAAAGGGTTTCCTATTGTTATTGGTAACGCACTTTATCTTCTGCTTCGATTATCTCTTCACCGATTGAAACATTGAATTTATCAGCACATTCTTGAAGTTGATTGTCGATCGTATCTGGTATCTCAATACCGTTCTTTAGGCGTTCTGCACGGTAGCGGGATTCAAAATCCCCCGGGGCCAAAACTTCATCAAATCCGCTTGCAGGCGGCGTAGCCTTAATCACATCTAAAAACGCACGCACACCTTTCTGATAATCCGCAACCGGTGTAAACGCGTTGACATCAATGGTTTGCATGAAGATGCCACCCATCCGTCCGGTCTCTGCATCAAACGTTCCAGCTAAACCACCGAGCAAACATGTAAACATCGCGAGCGCGTATCCCTTATGTTTACCAAAAGCAAGCAGCGCACCACCATCGTAGAAATCAGCAGGTTTTACACTTGGTGCGCCGTTTTTATCCAAAATGCATCCTTCGGGAAGTTCAGTGCCTTTGCTACGCGCTACCTGGATTTTACCCTCAGCGATCACACTGGTCGCATAGTCCACAATAAACGGAGTATCATCTCCTGTCGGAACTCCGATAGCAATAGGGTTAGTGCTGAAAGTGCCTTGTGAACCGCCATAAGGCACCGTCGGCCCCGCGCCCTTGCCACCCATTCCCACAGAAATAAGCCCGATACAACCTGCTCCCGCTGCTGCTTCTGCATACTCACCCAAACGCCCAATATGTCCAGTGTTGAAAATGCTAACACAGCATGACGCAGATGTTTTTGCCTTCTCAATCGCCTTTCGGATTGACCAGCGTGAAACATAGTGTCCAAAAGACCCGTTTCCATCAACGCGTAAGGTATTGTCAGTTTCAGCAACGATTTCAGGTTCTGCAGAAGGTTTGATGTGTCCAGAGTCAATCCCTCTGATATATGCAGGAATTCGAAGCACTCCGTGTGAATCATGACCCGCTAAATGCGCTTTTACAAGAATCTCGGCAACATCGTCAGCGATGTGGCGAGAAGTGCCAGCAGCAACAAAAATCGTACGGGCGATTGCATGAAGGTAAGGCGCGTGAAATAGGTGTGTTTTTTCCATATATTTGTCCTTTAAAAAAGTATGTCTGTTCTAAGATAAAATTGCGTAAATCTGCCCAATATTTTATGTGACACGCTTGCTTTTGTCAAGGAAAACATGAAGGTTGATAACGCAATACAGTACTGCTATACTATCCGAAAAATCTACTATTGGAGCATCAAAATATGCAGCAGGTTACAATTTATCGTGAGGCAGGACGTTATGCGGGCTGGCCAGCGAACTACGGTATCTGGTCGTGGGACAACGAAATTGTTGTCGGTTTCACCGTTGGATACCATAAATCAGATGCGGGGTTTCATCGCCGTGACAGAGATAAACCGTTTACAGCAATGCAAGCGCGAAGCACAGATGGTGGTGAAACATGGAAGGTCTCAGAGACACCGTGCCGCCTCCCCGGTACAGGCACTTTATCTGCAGATGAACACGTGGCGGGTAAACATAAATTACAAGGCGATACAGCGTTTTGCACACCCCAAAATATCAACTTTGCACATCCCGATTTTGCGATGATGTGTAGTAGGTCTGGCTTGAGAGCAGGTGCAAATTCGTGGTTTTATACTTCTACTGATCGTTGTCATAGTTGGGATGGTCCGTTTCAACTACCGATGTTCAATTATACTGGAATTGCAGCACGCACAGATTACCTTATTTCCTGTTCTGATGAGTGTTTGCTATTTCTCACAGCGTCCAAAGCAAACGGAGAAGAAGGGTTGATATTCTGTGCGCATACCACTGATGGAGGTGAAACTTTTTCGCTACGCTCGCAAATTGGACCTGAGCCAGAAGGTTTCGCAATTATGCCTGCAAGTGCGCGTCTCTCTGAATCTCAGATTTTAGTTGCCGTCCGATGCCGTGGACAAGGAAAGAAAGATTGGCAAGACCTACAAAATTGGATTGATCTATATGAGTCAGATGATAACGGACAAACTTGGGGTTATATGAATCGACCTGTAGAAGATACAGGACGCGGTGGAAACCCGCCAACCTTAACCCATCTGCTTGATGGTAGATTGTGTCTAACTTACGGTTATCGGGATGCGCCGCACCGTATCTGTGCAAAGTTGAGCAGTGATGACGGCAATACGTGGGGTGACGAGATCGTTTTACGGGATAATGGAGGCGATCACGATATTGGGTATCCTCGTACTGTTCAACGTCCTGATGGCACGATTGTAACAGTCTACTATTTTGATGAAGAGCCTGATGGCGAACGATTCATTGAGGCTACGTTGTGGAAACCGTAAGTAATACCATTCCTAATATGATAAAAATACATTATGTTCGTAGGTCGGGTAGAGCGTAACGACATACCATAGTCATCAATTTAGTGCCTGATTTCTTGTTAGATGATTTTGAAAACCGATTTTATACCAACACCTTTCGCACCGCTGGTGCTTGGTTTCTTGTGGTATACATTCTATACACCTTTCGCACCGCTGGTGCTGATATATGATTGACTTAGCCTCGGAGAGGCGACAAGTGTATAGTCAGCATTCATCCCGCTAATAGCAAGCCCCAGAGGGGCGAAAGGTGTATCAAATACCACAAACATTATTCACTAAATTGATGCCTATGGTGTGGTTTCCTAACCGTATTAATAGATTCAAACCAAGTTAATTTGGTATTAGTATTTGTCCGAATCTAATGCAAAACAGATGAGTCGATTTTTACCGCGAATATACAAACGACCATCTGTTAACACAGGCGCTGCCCACGCTGGATAATTAATCAACTGCCTGCCGTTTTTGTCCACCGGTACGGCTTGCGAAATAAGTTCAGTTTTTTCTGGCGTGCATTTAAGCAACATCAACTGTCCATACTCACCGAGATAGATAAAGTAGTCGTTCACCCATAACAACGATGCCCGTTCGTTAACACGTTGCCGCCACATCACCTTACCCGTTTTGAATTCTACGCATCGAAGATCGGCACCACCTGCATGCCTGCCGCTACTGCCGTAGAGGTAACCTTCATGATGGATAGCAGTGTTCCAGTGTAATTCCATCGCTTTGTTCCGAGTGTTTGCCCGATCTTTCCATACGACTTTGTATCCACCCGGACGCACTTGAATGACCGAGCTGCCAATCCCATACGATTCGCTAATGAAAACAAGATCATCAGCGATAACAGGACATGAAGCGTTGACGGATTCAATTCTCGGGTGTCGCCACGGATAGTGGAAATCAATTTTGCCTGTGGCAGGTTCAAACCCAACGAGGCCACCGCGTAGGAACGCAAACCCCCAACGTCTTCCATTGATAGTTGCAAAGATAGGACTTGCATAACTCGCAAGTTCATCGGCAATTTGATAGACGACTTCACCCGTGTGTTTGTTGAAGGCAACGATACCGTTACTGTTCGGTTTAGGTTTGCCGTTTGAAGCCCAAATATTCCTTGGCGTTCCGGGAGGCGATCCACCAACAAGAACAATTAGCAGTTCACCTTCAATTGCAGGAGCGGAAGCCACGCCAAAGAAGTTTTGAACGACATTAAACTTCGCAAAAGTATCTACTTTCCACAGACGTTTACCGTTTTGTGTGCTAACGCAGTGGAGCATTCCTTCTGCCCCCAAAATATAGACGCGATCCCCATCTACCACTGGACAGCAGCGCGGACCATTGTTATAGCCATACATATCCTCATAATCAGTTGGATATTCATACTGCCAGACTTCTTCACCTGTCTCGCTTTCTAAACAGCTTAACCGTGCCATATCACCGTATCGAGCAAAAATGTACACTCGCCCATCGGCAACAGTAGGTGCACCGTAACTCGTCCCAATCTCTTTAGTCCACAATACATTTGGACCATTCCTTCCCCAAGGTGTTATTTTAATCTTTTCTTGCGATTTGCCGTTCTGCTCTGGTCCGAGAAAACTTGGCCAATCTGCTGAATGCACATCAGTTTGAACAAGCAGCAGAAAACACCATAGTAGAAATAGAAAACACGTTAATTGGAATAGACGAGTCGTTATGTTTTGGGTAGCATTTTTCATAGTTTGGAATACTCGTTTGATTCGGCAAGGCAGGACAAATAAAAAGCTTTTGATGTAACAAAAAAATCTCAGACTTTCGATTAGAAGAAATTCGCTATTGAACATTATACCACGTTCGTGAGGAGTTGACGATTATTTTATCTGTATCGCAAAATCGCGACCAGGAGATCGCTCCTACAAGAAGAGTCTTGAGCAAAAGATTCATCACCAACTGAAGGCTAAACACCGTAACGTCCTTTTAGATGGTTGACAACAATACCAAAATACTTCATAATTGAAAACAACTTTTTACGTATCTACAATTCAATTGGAGTTAATCAAAATGGATATGACAACAATCCCTTGGCAAATGATTCTACTGTGCGGGCTATCGCTCTGTGTTGGTTGGGGAATACGCGGCAATTTCGGTCATGAATATGGGGCTGCGCTTGCGGGCGCGCTTGCGGCTATGGCAATTGTGTTGCTCTCCGGCCGTGAAGACTGGTGGCGTTACATTCACTATTTTGCTCTATTTGGGGCAATTGGGTGGTCATTCGGTGGAAGTATGTCCTACATGATGGTAGTTGGATACTCGCATTCATCTCATTCACCGACAGTACTTTACGGGTTCGCCAACCTATTTGTAATCGGTTTCTTGTGGGCAGCACTCGGTGGAGCAGGAACTGCATTGCCAGCGTTTCTAATAGGTTCCGACCAAAACGAAGCTACTCCGTTATTATCTGTATTCTTTGTGCCGATTTGTGCTGTTTTCGTAGGATGGTCGCTGCAAGCAGTTTTGATGGATCGCATTTTCGCAACCAAACGCATGCAACGACACGAAAATCCACTCTATTGGTACGATTCTGACTGGTTAGCTGCACTTGTCGCAATTGTTGCAGCACTTATTATCATCCTATTCCGAGGACGAATAGATATGGGCACGTCGCTTATCCTCTATATGGGCATCGGATGGTTTGTGGCGTTCCTACTTTTAGTAAATGTTTTTAAACTTCGGATGACTCCACCACGTGGTGACAATTGGGCTGGATGTGTAGGGATGGTCGTTGGTATATTGGGATATTGCTGGCATTACAAATTGAGTGGTGTAGCTTTCGCAACACTGATGACAGGTTTTGCAGGCGGTTTTGCATTCTCATTCGGACAATTGTTGAAGCTGCTCTGTATTAGAACAGGACTGCAAACGAACTGGCACAGTGTAATGGAGCAATTACAAGGTCTGCTTTTTGGACTTGGTATCGCCGTCACGTTTAGTTTTATTCTCAATCGCACGCCACAATTAGAAACCGATCCAAATTTCCCACCGTGGATAGAGGTATTCACTGTTTTTTGCGTCATAATCGCTTTGACATATCTAAATTATCGGAAGGCGGCGCAAACATGGGTGGATATACTTGACTCGCTGCCGGAACGAATGTTCGGCTTACCAATTGTTGGTTGGTTCCGTCATTCCAGAGGATGGATAGGCTGGTTTGAACTATTCTATATCGGACTTAGTATCGCGCTTGTTGCTATTTTTGCAGTCAATCTCCGCGATCCAATTCCTTTAATTTCAACAAGTTGGTTAGGGAAGGGACAACTTCTATATCTTGTTTTCTTGTGGTGGATAGTAATTTTCAACTTTGAGCGAGCGTTAGTCAACTTCAGTCCGGGACGGTTAATTACAGAGGGTGTGATTACCCTCAATGCTATTATTTGCACAATATTAGTCGCTATCGGCGCGCAAATTGTTCCAAAACAAACAGCAAGTGTTTTCACGTTTTCCGATTGGTTGTGGAAAGTATCCGTATGGGGTATAGTAATAATGATTGTGACAACATTTGCTTTCTGGGGAATCAAGCATGTGCTTTATGGAAAACCACATGCACCTGGTGCAGCACTCCATATCCGTTTTGGTGAGGATTCGAATGCGCCTAAGGCGAAACCGAAAGCAGGTGAGCCGCATCCTTAAGATTTACACCTTAGTGGAGTGTCTACCGAAATTTTGCGGGTAAAGGTCGCGATTCGGAGATCGCTCCTACCTATACCGTCTACTCTTTGTAGGAGGGAACTCCGATTCCCGACTATTGCTGATACCTACAATTTAGAATGGACAGACTATTAGCCTATAAATTTCGAGCATAGGTAAAGCGAAGCGAAACCCATAGGTGTCAACTTAAGGATATTTCTTCTTGTTGGAGGGGTTTTCAACCCCGATTTAACTACTTAAATCTCACAGTATCGGGCTTACAAAGCCCTCCAACAAGAGAAAACATAGCATTTTTCTTAGTTGACAGTTATGGGGTTCCACGTTATCCTACCCAATCTACGCCGTTGTCGTATGCGTTTAGTTAGTGTAGAATGGCAAATGGAGTGTTCAAAAACACCATGTTAGATTACACCAAAATCACACTTGACTTTCGTAAAACTCTTGGGAATTTTACGTTAGACCTCAATTGCACACTCCAAAAGAAGGTTACAGCCTTTTTGGGAGCGTCTGGCAGTGGGAAAAGTACGCTTCTCAACTGTATTAGCGGAATACTTTCTCCAGACAAAGGTGAAATTGTCATCGGAGATCAGACACTTTACGCCTCTGATTCGAGGGTTAATATGCCTCCCGAAAAACGCCGTTTCGGATATATCTTTCAAGAAGGATATCTCTTTCCACACCTTACTGTTGCACAGAACATCCGCTATGGACAGCCACGAAATTTGCGTAAAAACTCCGACAGCATTTCCCAACTACTTGAAATCCTTGAAATCTCTGAGTTACTTCAACGCTATCCAAAACAACTCTCTGGTGGACAACGCCAACGTGTTGCTATTGCACGCGCGCTTGCAATGGAACCCCGTCTGCTGCTGATGGATGAGCCGCTTGCCTCACTTGACAGTGGATTGAAAAACCGTATCATTCCATATCTTCATCACATTAAGAACACTTATGAGATACCTATTGTTTATGTGACTCATGCCATATCAGAAGCGATGGCTCTCGCTGATGATGCTTTTCTGCTCTCTGATGGAAAGGTTACGGCAAGCGGTGAACCCTATCAACTGCTAACTGCTCCCTCTGCACTGCCAATTGCAAATTTGACAGGTGTAGAAAATATTTTGTCACTGCCCATAGCAAATTCAGATGAGCACAGAGGCGTAACAGAATTAGAAATTGGGTCCCAGTGCCTTGTTATTCCTTATGTAGATACAAAAATCGGAGTAGAAATACCAATCGCCATTCGGGCAGAAGACATTATCATATCGCTTGAACCCAATCTGCCAATTAGTGCCCGGAACATACTAAAGGGAACAATTGATGCGGTTGACGACCAAACACTATTGTCGATTCACGTCGAAGGGCATCATCTTTCGGTGAAAATTACACACGAAGCGCGTGAACAACTCCAATTGAGTAAGGGAAAGGAAGTCTACTGCGTTATTAAGGCAAACGCTATCAATTTGCTGTGGCACGATTCATAAGTTGATCCCAAAGTTCGTCAACTTGTTTATTGAGTTCTTGAAGTGTGCCATTATTCTCTATGACTACATCCGCATATTTAACCTTTTCAGATACGGGCATCTGGGAGTCTATCCGTGCTTGTGCTTCGCTTTCGGTGAGAGGGCGGTTCTGTGCATGGCTCCGTTCTAATATCCGTTGCAATTGTATTTCAGGCGATGCACTCACGACAACAATCAGATCAACAGAATCGTAAGCACCCGCTTCAATGAGGAGCGGCGCGTCAAGCAGCACAACGCATGAAGGGTCTTCCAAAACAAGCTGACGCGCACGGGAACGAGAACGTTGGATTATCAACGGGTGGAGAATAGCATTTAATCGTTCACGCGCAGATTTATCTTCAAAAACAATTGCGCCCAGTTTTTTTCTGCTGACATCTCCCGATTCCTCAAGAATTTCCCGACCAAATGCGTTAACGAGATCGTCTATAACAGGGCTATCTGCTTTGAGCAATTGATGCCCAATTTCGTCTGCGTTTATAGGAATTGCTCCCTTTTCAGCGAGTCGTTCAGAGACGGTTGTTTTTCCGCACGCGATGCCGCCTGTTATTCCCACGATAATGCCGCGTTCTCGGTTTGCTTCTGATTTCATACTAATTGAGTATACGCCATAATCTAAAATATATCAATGTTTTGATACACAATCTTATACAAAAGCTGAAGGAAAGACTTAAGGTTATTTAGTTTTAATAATTCATTTTATGAGTATTATTGAAAGTTTTCATTGTAGGTCGGGTAGAGCGAAACGACACCCGACAACTCTACGCTTTTTTTGAGTTTAGCTTAGGTCTAACCCACCAAACGTTATAATAAAAAAAAATAAAATATTTAAAA
>JAPPIG010000082.1:0-104634 GCA_028820635.1 Candidatus Poribacteria bacterium | reverse complement strand
TATAAAAAAAATGCTCCATTAAATATTTAAGTTTATTTTTTTTAAAAATTTATTTTTTTTTTTTTTTTTTAATTTTTTATTTGTGGGGGGGGTCCCGCTAAGCGAAACCCGACACGTTCACGCTTTTGTCGAGTTTCGCTTCGCTCTACCCGACCTACGGTAATAATATAACACATTAACGTATGTAAAAAATGCCTCAGAAATATAGAAAACTAATAACCCTGGGAAAGACTTGTCAAACAGTCCGACGCGTGCTAAACTGTTAACGCTTAAAACTGATCTGCCTAAATAGACAAGAGGATATCCGGATGAAATTTGCAAAACAAGTAATAACACTCATAGGCTGCTGTGTATTAGGGATTTTCTTGTCATGTGCTTCAAGCATTGAACAACAAACAACTCAAATCAAAAAAGCTTCCACACTACCAATCCTTGAGCAAATTGCGAAAATAAGGAAAGCTGGTACTGTACAGATAGGGAGTCTCAACGTTGAAGACCCCTCGGAATTGGAATTAGGGAGTGGATTTTTTATTGGACCTGATCTAATAGCCACTAATATTCACGTTGTCAATCAGAAATCCTTTGCTGGAGCTGTCAGCTTGGTTAGGTTGGTTAACAAGCCAACGTGGTTCACTATCAAGGGTGTTATGGCAAGTGATCCAATACGAGACCTTGTTATCTTAAAGGTTGTGAAGTTAGGAGGTGAAGATCCGCACATTCTTCCGATTGGCGATAGTGATACTGTCCAAAGAGGTGATAGCATTGTAACTATTGGTAACCCAGGAGTAGGAGATAAAATTGTGCGAGGGGATGTCTCAACAGGGGTAATTAGTCGGCGCACTCCCAATTTCCTTGACATTAGAGCGCGAAATAATCAGAAAGGATATAGTGGAGGACCCGTCTTAAACGTTCACGGAGACGTAATTGGCATTATGTGGGGAGGCCACAGAATAGGAGCGGGTTATGCGATTCCTTCAAATTATCTTAAGACACTACTCAAGGATATGCCAACACAAGAGAAATCTTTAGAAAAATGGCGTGAAGAACCCCTCATCCGCCATTACAGTGTCGTGGATGCAGAGGGGCCTGAGAAACTCGCGGATGCCATCGAAAACTGTGATTTAGTTATTCAACTCGCACCAAATTATGCGGATGCCTACCGTCGTCGTGGATATGTCAAGAAAAAGTTAGGCGATTTCAAAGGTGCTATTAAAGACTATGATACCGCGATACGTAAAGGAGCAGATTACGCCTATGTCTATGTCTCTCGTGGCGATGTAAAGGCTAAGATAGGGGATAAGAAAGGTGCCATAAAAGATTATGGCAAAGCGATCCATCTCGACCCAGCGTATGTTGATGCTTACGGTTCTCGTGCAAGTACCAAGTCTGATTTAGGAAATGAAAAAGGCGCGATTGAAGATTATGATACTGTGATCCGATTAAAACCAGAAGCTGATCTACTGGCTCTTGCTCACCTCAATCGTGGCAATGCAAAATCTAATTTAGGCAATAAGAAAGAAGCAATTGAAGACTATAATACAACGATTCGATTAAAACCAGAGAATGATCTACTGGCTGCAGCTTATCTCAATCGTGGCAATGCCAAGTCTGATTTAGGAAATGAAAAAGGCGCGATTGAAGATTATGATACTGTGATCCGATTAAAACCTGAGGATAATATTCTCGCTTTTGCTTACATAAATCGGGCTGGTACAAAGTCTGATTTAGGAAATAAAGAAGGTATAATTGAAGACTGTAACGCAGCGATTGCTTTAAAACCAGGTAATATTGCTCTGGCTGTAGCTTATTACGCTCGAGGCAAAGCAAAATCAGTTCAAGGAAACAACAAAGGTGGAATCATAGATTATGATAAAGCTATCCAGTTAAAACCGAATCATGCTGAATTTTATTACCGCCGAGGTGTTGCAAATGCTGCCATGGGAGACACATCAGAGGCAAGGAAAGACTTCAAAACCGCTTTGAAACTCTTGAATCATGAACACGACATCTCAAAATCAACAATTGCAGAATCAGATAACTTAAATTTGAATCTAAAATTAAACTTACCTTCTGATCTCAAAGCCAACATTAAGCAGGCACTTCGGGAATTGGAATAGGGTTGTCAAAAACTCTGGAGAACATGTTAAACAAAAAAATCTATCATCGCAACGAACTGGCATTGCATCTTCAGCAAGCAAAAGCACACGGAAACGTTGTTGTCACGACCAACGGTTGTTTTGATGTGCTACATTTAGGACATCTCCGTTACCTTCAAGCAGCACGGCAATTAGGAGACCTACTTGTAGTAGCAGTCAACAGCGATAGTTCGGTAAGAGAATTAAAAGGTGAAAACCGTCCGCTCGTTCCTGAAGATGAACGCGCTGAAATGCTCGCTGGGTTGCAATGTGTTGATTATGTCGTGATTTTTCCAGAATCAACACCGATTGAATTGCTTTCTGAACTCAAACCGAACATCCACGTTAAAGGCGGCGATTATAAATTAGAACAACTGATTGAAAGGGAAGTCGTTGAGGAAAACGGTGGTAAGGTCATCGTTGGACTAAACGTGCCCGGGAAATCCACAACGAATTTGATAGAAGTAATATGTGAACGATACGGTGATTCGTGATATAACATACGCGTTTTCATGATATACAGAACTCTCCTACAAAAACTGAGGATATATGCAGATAAATAGTTCATTACAAATTCAGGACCTGAAGCCGCAGATAGAAAGATTTTTTGAATATTCAGGACAAAAAATTTTGGCTATAGAAGAAACATGGCCGCCAGAAAAGGGCACACCAGTCTTCACCGTCGCTGGTACTTATACAACGCGAGGCTGGACCGAGTGGACACAAGGATTCCAATTCGGCTCTGCTATTCTTCAATTTGATGCCACTGGCGATGAGCAATTTCTTGAAGTCGGTAGAAAGAATACAATTGAAAAGATGGCGCCGCATGTCACACATATCGGTGTGCATGACCACGGTTTTAACAACGTCTCCACTTATGGAAACCTGCGGCGACTGATGCGTGAGGAGGTAATTCCGTGGAATGACAGCGAGATGCATTTCTACGAACTTGCACTCAAAGCCTCTGCCGCTGTGCAAGCGAGTCGCTGGACACAGATTAAAGATGGCACAGGGTATATCGCTTCTTTCAATGGACCGCATTCGCTCTTTTCAGATACCATTCGTTCATTACGTGTTTTAGCAGTTGGGCACACGCTCGGCGCTGTGTTAATGGGTGAAGGCGATGTAGCAATCAACCTATTGGAACGGCTAATTCAGCATTCTCAAACCACTGCAAAATATAATGTGTATTATGGAGAAGGTCGTGATGCTTTCGACGTACGTGGACGGGTTGTGCATGAATCTATCTTCAATACAAACGATGGTAACTACCGTTGCCCAAGCACACAACAAGGTTATTCGCCATTTTCTACGTGGACGCGTGGATTAGCATGGATCCTAACAGGTTACGCTGAACAACTTGAGTTTTTTGACACACTAACTGAAGATGATCTTGAACCTTTTAGTGGGTATACAGAGGTGACAACACACATGCGCAAAGCAGCAGAAGCCACTGCCGATTTCTACATTGAAAACACTGCACAAGACGGCATTCCATATTGGGACACGGGTGCACCTGGTTTATCAAAACTCGGTGATTTTTTGTCATCCCCCGCTGACCCATATAACGATGTTGAACCGGTGGATAGTTCCGCTGCCGCGATTGCTGCGCAAGGACTCATTCGCCTCGGCAACTACCTCAAGAAACATGGTGAACACGATGCAGGAAACACATATTATCAAGCAGGTTTAACGGTAGCCAAAACACTTTTTTCAGAACCGTATCTTTCTACTTCTGATACACATCAAGGATTGTTATTGCACTCAGTGTATCACCGTCCGAATGGATGGGATTATGTGCCTGAAGGTAGGAAGATTCCGTGTGGAGAGGCATCTATGTGGGGTGATTATCATGCTCGCGAACTTGCAGTCCTGTTGTGGCGGGAAATTGTTGGCAAACCGTATTTGACGTTTTTCTAATCTACATCAACAAACCGTATTTGAGGATATAACGATGAGTGAAGCCAAAGACACCCAAGAGCAGCCGAAAGTTGAAATATCAGTTGAGAATTTTGGTCCGATCGCAGAAGCAAACATTGATCTACGTCCATTGACGGTGTTTGTTGGTCCCAGTAATACGGGGAAGACCTATTTTGCTACGTTGGTTTATGCTTTGCATGGTGCCTTTTACGATTTATCGGGTTCAGGTCTCCTATCTCTTCTTGAACCTGAAAAGGCTATGAACTTACTTAAGGAACTTTTAAAAAATCTCTCCATTTCAGAAGGGGAAATTCAGGATCTGCAAAAAAAGTTATCAACTAAAGGGAGGCCCTTTAAATTGTCTGATCTTCCTGAGGAGATTCGCAAACGTTTACTCGTCATAATCAGAAACAGAGATTTTTTTAGAATAGAATTACATGAAGAACTAAAAAATTGCTTTGATCTAAATTCCATATCGGAACTGATATCCTTAACTGAAGAACAACGTAATGAAATCCCAATATTGTTGAAGGTTAGCGATGAAAACCAAGTATACTGGAACATCAAAATTAGCGTTTCCGATACTGAGGTTAAATTAGATACTTCAACAAATCGGGGAATGGTCCTTCTTCCACAGAGATGGTCGGTCACCGAATCATTTATTGATGAAAATTCTGTTCGTATAAGAGGCTATACTTATCCTCTAAGAAAAGGTAAATATTACTTGCCTGCTGCCCGAAGTGGTATCATGCAAAGTCACCGCATCATAGCAAGTTCACTCGTTACACGCTCCACCAGAGTAGGGTTGGAACAGTTTGAAATCCCAACACTATCAGGCGTGATAGCTGATTTTATGCAAAAAATTATCCTTTACGATGAAAAGAAAAGACCTAATGCTGAAATAACGTACCTTGCTAAAACATTGGAGTCGGATGTACTTGCTGGACAGATACATTTGAAGTCTTCTACAAGCGGATATCCCGATTTCCGTTACCTGCCACAAGGTGCTGATGAAGAAATGTCTCTCAATCAGGCTTCATCAATGGTATCTGAACTTGCTCCATTAGTGTTGTTTTTGCGTAGTGGCATTAAACCTGGCGACACGCTCATCATTGAGGAACCTGAGGCACACCTTCACCCTGGTGCACAAGCGGGTATGGCGGTCATCCTCGCGCGTTTGGTTCGCGCAGGCGTAAAGGTAATAATTACTACGCACAGCGATTGGTTGCTTCAAGAAATAGGAAACTTGATTCTGGAAGGACTAATAGAGGACAAAACTGACGAACCTGCAAGTTGGCTGCTGCCAGAAGAGGTAGGTGCATGGCATTTTCAAAAGGATAAACCCGTAAAAGAGATCGCGTTCCATCCAAGACGGGGATTTTCTCCCAAGGATTACCATGATGTTGCTGAAGGACTATACAACCGATCAGTGAATCTCCAACAGAAGTATGAGAAGCAGAAGGGTGAGAGCAGAAGTGAATCTACATGAAGCTCTTGAGGTGATTCGTCAACAAGTAGGACATAACGAAGCTGCATCTTATACCAAAGAAGGGTGCCGAGTTTCTATGGACAATATACCCTCTGAACGCGTTGTACTGGATGTGGACCTTGCTTTTCCAGCGGACAGAGCATTGACTAATCAATGCGATTTTGTTCTCTTTTACATTGACACTGCCCAAAGTAAACTCGTCGGTGTTCCGATGGAACTCAAGAATGGAGATGTAAAGGCATCAGTGGTAGCGGCACAACTGCAAGATGGTGCTCGTATCGTAGACAATTTCACAACAAGGAATATTGAAATTGAATTGATACCAGTCTTAATTCACGATGGAATCCATAAGGCACAGTCTGAACGACTTAAAGTATCAAGAATCAGGTTTCGTGGTGATAGAATTCCAATTAACACGGCAACATGCGGCTATCAAGGTAATATAGCAGAGGCATTAAAAAAATCAACAAAACGTTGAATTTATTAGTTTTGCTTACTTTACAATAAGCATACGGCGAGTATGCTCATAATCTCCCGCACGAAGTTGATAGAAGTAAATCCCGCTTGCCACCTTTTCACCATCATTGTTGTGACCATCCCAGTGGGCAGCTCGGGAGCGAACTGTATAATTACCTGCTGGTTTCTGTCCCAAATCCAACTGTCTCACAACATTACCATTGATATCGTAAATAGTAATCTGCACGTTTGCACCCTTAGCAAGATGATAAGGTATCCACGTCTCTGGGTTAAATGGATTCGGATAGTTAGCCAGAAGTTCTGTTTTATCGGGTAGCATCTCCGCTAAAAGAAGTTCTAAATTTGCAATACCTCGTTTAAATGTCAGCGAGCCGTCGTCCGCAATCTGTGCAAGGTCTATCCACGTTTGAATCAACTCCAATGTAACATCACCTTCCGCAATATTTTTTACAAGGGCAGGGAATCTCACGGAAGGTGTTCTAAACGGTGCTGCAATCTCCGTTGATTCTCCGAAATGTTGTGATACAATGAGGAGATCACGTATGTCAACAGTTCCATCTCCGTTTACATCCGCGCGGGGATCTGGGTTTTCAGTTTCTCCAATATATTGCGCAACCTCAATCAGATCACGGATATCCACCTTTCCATCTTGATTGATATCCCATGCTGGTTTTGTAACTTGTTGAACAACCGTTTCAATTGTTCCTCCCGTGTTGGGAATTGGAAATAAGAAAATTGATCCGGTATATATACCCCGGAATGGAGGGCCAGAATACGCCATCAGATGCGTTGATGTTACAGTCAAATTCCCAGTTATTATTTTACTAAGGACAAAGTTTTCGTCAGTATACGGTGTGCCATCATGCCCATAGACATAAATCTTCTTACGTCCAGCATTTCTACTAATCAAATTGGTCATAAAATAAATACGCGTTTGAGTTATTGCTATGTCTTGGGGATATAAACCTTGGGATGCGGCAATATTAAGTGCAAAATCCTCGTTTGCGTAATGTGTTCCATCTAATCCGAAAACAGTGACTTTCTCGCCCCAGAGAGTATATAAACGCGTTTCAGTTGCAGCGGCAATGCCCGCCTTAATACCTTCTACCGGATCAAGTTCCAAAATCCCCGTTTCGCCTGATCCTGTTAGATCAAACCGAAAGATTTTTCTGACATCCGGTTCAGCATTCCGGCGCGTTCGGGGTTCCACCACCATATAAAGATCGGTTTCATTAGCCGTAATACTCCATGGTCTCATATGCTCTTCTCCAAGTTCTATATCCATCTCTGGAACTCGAATCCCATCATGTGTATATACACTAATGTGAAAGTGGTAATCAATACCGTATAACACATAGACATGCGTTTTTGTGGAAGCAATGCTCCACACATAAAATTCACCAGGGTTGAGGTCCCACGATGGAACTTCTGAATGCGTTACTGTGAGTGTTATTATCAAGTCGGCACTGCCTTTACTGTTTGTTGCGGTGACTTGGATACTTGCAACCTTTGCCTTCGTTGGTGTGCCCGAAAGGACACCATCTTGCAGCGTGAGCCAGTCAGGCGGTGTATAACCCTCTGTAAAGCCAATCTGCGGCGTTGGGTCTCCTTTTGCAGACTTCGCTAAGGACAGTGTCCAATTTGAACCTTGTTCCGCCTCAGGGATTAAAACAGGATCCCAAGCCGGTGCGCCTACAACAGTAACAGCAGTACCGGGGATCGGATATGAATAGACCTTCTGGTCAAGAAAATCTACTACGAATAGATGAGATGATATTGACGTAATACCTGTCGGACTCCTATTTTCACTAACAAGTTCAACAACTTCCCCGCTCTGCAACTTGCCATCAAAACTGTAAGCGTAGATTTTGTCTGTATCACCATCTACAACGTAAAGGCGCGTAGAAGTTGCGGTGATACCTGTCGGTTCACGATGATTATAGAGATTCACATCTTCAGTAGGGTGATGTGTTCCGTCGTGTGTGTAGACATAAATTTTGTCATCTTTGTTGTCAACAACATAAAGGCGCGTTGCTGTCGCAGCAATTCCTGCAGGACCCTGATTATCGGGATGCAATTTGAAATTGTTAACTGGCACTTTTTCTATAGCATCTAAAATTGAGACAGTATAATCTCGGTTATCAACAATATAGATGTATGTATCAGTTGTGGTGATACCGATCGGGTTTTTAGTAAATTCCTTGATACTGACATCCTCGGTGTCGTATCGTTTCCCGTCTTGCCCGTAGACATAGATTTTGTCATCAATAAGATCGGTCACATAGACCCGATTATCCGTTGCTGCAATACCTTGGGCAGTATCGTTTAAGGTATCAAGTTGCCAACTGGGAGATGTAGTGCCTTTAACAACCAGATATATTACAATATCTGCCCAATTTCTTTTGTCAGGTGGATTGAGATAGGTACCCGCTGTGAGTTTAATAGGAAATATGCCCGCCGTTGGCGGGGTGCACGAGAGCACACCTTCTCTTAGTCTTAACCATTTGGGTCGGACAAATCCTGGAGTAAAATAAATTTCAGGTAGTGGATTACCGACTACCAAATCTTTTAAGGATAATGACCAAGCATCATTTACCCTCGCCTCTGGGACCGAGAAATCGCGCCAACCGACAGCTGTGAACGCGGGACCAACATTTACAGTAAAACTTACGTCTGCACTGCCGTGTTCGTTTGTAGCAGTCAGCTCAACAACAAACTCACCTTCTGATGGAGGCGTGCCTGATAGTACACCATCCTTTAAAGTTAGCCACTTTGGACTTTTATAACTTGGCTCAAATGTTACTGTAGGTGCAGGATTCCCGAATAGAAAGTCAGAATCTAATGTAAGTGTCCAAAAAGCACCTGCGATTGCTTGGTATTTGTCGCTACCAATGTCACCCGTTACGTCTTCCGACACTTGCTCAATATCATTAGCATACGGTTGTATGCTATAAATTGATTCTTTGTCTATAGGCATCCAACTTGGTGCTGCTTGAGGACCATATACAAAAACAGTGTTATCAATTGAAGGCCATCCCTCATCTAATGAGATGAAAAATGTGTTTCCATTTATAGCAATGCGCGACCCCCCTGGCCTTATTCTAGTGGCGCCTGCCCCAACATCAACTGTAAAACTCTCTTCAGGTAAATACTCAAATAGGTTCGGTCCGCCTAAAGCATATACAAAAATCTTGGCGACTTCATTACGTCTCCCTTTGTCAAAGTTAAAATCATAGTCCAGAACATAAGCACGGTCTTTAACAATCATTATACCACCTGGATTATTATGGTTCGGATGGAGGGTAATTGGATTACCAGGTAACGCATTTTTTGTTGAAGGATTAAAGCGGAAGATTCGTGGGCCACCTTTTCCATTTTCACCAGAATCCATAGCGTATAGAATACCTTCTGAATCAATAGCAAGTCCTCTGCCTCGTCCAAAATTCTCCATGCCAAATGGAAGTTCAAGATCTATCAACAAAGTCGCACCATTGGGAATAGACGCTTCGGAATTAAGAGAACAATAACGCACAGAGTATGCACTTCCTGGATTGTCCGAAAAACTTGGACTACTCGCAGCAAGGTAATGCCTTCTCAGTATATAGAGATTGTGATAGTCGACTGTCATCCCTTCAGCATATAAAAAGTGGTCATATAGGCTGAAATTTATCGCTTTTTTGCCAGAGTCAGCGAACAAACTGCCCGGCACTCCATCAGAATGTTGTCTGCTATAAATGCTACCATAAAGTCCACTGGGTCCACTAGCTGCAACATATACGTTTGTATCTGTCGCAGTTATACTTCCACCCTCCGTTCTGAAATAATAACTTGCCATTCGGGGCGGTTTTGCGGGCAATTTAATCACAGGACGCTCGACAATTTCTTTAGAAATAGAATAGCGATATACAACCGGAACATAACCTCTCTTGCCATCAGACCGAAGTTGAGACAACAATAAGTATAATTTACCTCCTAATGGTGTTGTTGCAATACCTGAGACAATACGCAATGGGACGTTAGTGTCTCGCATTTTACCATTCCAAAATTTGTTGTTGAAATCTTCCCGAGCGCGTCTACCACCGTCTTGCGCATCGTACACATAGATCGTAGAATCGTAAGGATTGTGAAGATAGACGCGAGTATCCGTTGCAGCGACAAAAGGTCTAGGACCCTCTGCATCAGTTGTCGTAACTTTACAACTTCTTACATAAGAAACTCTCTTTTCGTTTTCATCACCCTCTGTGTTCTGAAACTTGTAAATATTAATTTTCCCCATATCCGCGAGGTAAAAATGTGTCTCCGTTGCGGCGATACCGTTTCGACTATCGGCATACTGACGAATGTCCTCTTCAGGTAAACGCGTTCCGTCAAAGCCATAGGCGTGAATAAGAAAGTTACTGAAATAAGAAATATAGACAAGCTTGTCTGTTATTGCAATGCCATAGGGGGAAGATGGTTCGCTTTCAAGTTCAAATTCCTCATCTGGTCGACGTGTACCTTCATGATCAAAGACATAGACTTTACGAATCCACGGACTAACTTTTTTTTCTGGATCTATGCCATGATACAAGAGGTAAAAGCGCGTTGCTGAAGCCGCAAAATCTTTCATTATTAAAGTTGCGGTTTTGGATATATTTGGTATTTCAAGGCGCATAGATGCTTCACGCTGCGCATGAGCAAGATTATTAGATAACGTCAAAATGGAAAGACAAAGGAATAAAAATAGGATGAAACGAAAGATAGTTTTTCTCATCAAGGATACTCCCCGTGTGGTTGCGAGCTTTTATAGATATTGAATGAGCAACTTAAGAATGCTATCCAATGCATAACATGGCGTTTTTCTTATACCAAACTTGCGTTCTTAAATCAACATATCTTGATATTCAACCTAAGATTGTAGTAGGACTATTAAATCTCTTGTTTTAATCGATTCTAATACCATTTCTAATATATAATGTGCCATTTGCGGGAATATCTTGTAGGAGCGACCTCCTGGTCGCGACCAGGAGGTCGCTCCTACAGAAGAAAGGTCCGTTCAGCAGACAATAACAGTTGAATCTCTTAATGAGAGAGTATTTATTAGAATTGATATAACATCCGCTTCACTTAACGATGAGCATTCGGCGGGTATGCTCGTAGTTTCCAGCACGGAGTTGATAAAAGTAAATCCCACTTGCCACCTTTTCACCATCAGCATTGTGCCCATTCCAATAGGCAGCCCGGGATTTAGTGGAATAATTACCTGCTGCTTTCTGTCCCAAATCCAGCTGTCTTACAACAGAACCTTTTATATCGTAAATAGTAATCTGCACGTCTGTCTCCTTAGCAAGATGATAGGGTATCCACGTCTCTGGGTTAAATGGATTCGGATAGTTTGCAAGAAGTTCTGTCTCTTTTGGTAGCATCTCATCTAAGAGACGTTTCAAATTTACGATACCTCGTTTAAATGCAAGCGAGCCGTCGTCTGCAATCTGTGCAAGGTCTATCCACGTTTGAATCAACTCCGCTGTGACATCATCGCCCGCAATATTTTTTACAAGGGCAGGGAATCTCACGGAAGGTGTTCTAAATGGTGCAGCTGTTTCCGTTGATTCTCCTAAATGTTGTGATACAATGAGGAGATCCCGTATATCAATAGTTCCATCTCCGTTTACATCTGCGCGGGGATCAGGCTTTTCGGTTTCCCCGATATATTGCGCAACCTCAATTAGATCACGGATATCGATCTGTCCATCCTGATTGACATCCCATGCTGGCGTGGTATCTGGATGTTGGGCAGCTATCTCAGTAATTCCCTCCATGTTAGAAAGTGGAAATAAGAAAATTGATCCGGTATATATACCCCGGAATGGTGGTCCAGAATACGCCATCAGATGCGTTGATGTTACAGTCAAATTCCCAGTTATTATTTTACTAAGGACAAAGTTTTCGTCAGAATACGGTGTGCCATCATGCCCATAGACATAAATCTTCTTACGTTCAGCTATTCTACTGATCAAATTGGTCAGAATATAAATACGCGTCTGAGTCAATGCTATATCTTGGATGTATAAACCTTCGGATGCGTTGATATAAAGTGGAAAATTCTCGTTTGGGTAATGTGTTCCATCTAATCCGAAAACACTGATTTTTTTGTTAGAGAGAGCATAAAAACGCGTTTCAGTTACAGCGGCAAGGTTTCCCATCCTAAAACCTTCTACCGGCTCAAGTTCCAAAATCTGCGTTTCACCTGAGCCTGTTAGATCAAATCTATAGATTCTTCTGACATCCGGTTCAGCACTTCCAAGCGTCCGAGGCTCCATTACCATATAAAGATCGGTTTCATTAGCCGTAATACTCCATGGTCTCATATGCTCTTCTCCAAGTTCTATATCCATCTCTGGAACTCGAATCCCATCGTGTGTATATACACTAATGTGAAAGAAACGGTGATCAATGCCGTATAACACATAGACGTGCGTTTTTGTGGCAGCGATGCTCTGGACATTAAACTCTCCAGGGTTGAGATCCCACGATGGAACTTCTGGATGCATTACTGTGAGTGTTATTATCAAGTTGGCACTGCCTTTACTGTTTGTTGCGGTGACTTGGATACTTGCAACCTCTGCCTTTGTTGGAGTGCCCGAAAGCACACCATCCTCCAGCGTTAGCCAGTCAGGTGATGTATAACCATCTGTGAAGTCAATCTGCGGCATCGGGGCTCCTTTCGCAAATTTTGCTAAGGACAGCATCCAATTAGATCCTTGTTCTGCTTCAGGAATTGGAACTGGGTCCCAACTCGGCGCGCCGACATTTGCAATCGGACGAACGGTGGCAGGTATGGGATATGAATAGACTTTCTGGTCAAGAAAATCTACTACCAACAGATGAGATGATGTCGCTGTAATACCTGTCGGACTCCTATTTTCGCTAACAAGTTCAACAACTTCCCTACTCTGCAACTTACCATCAAAACCATAAGCATAGATTTTGTCTGCATCACCATCCACAACGTAAAGGCGCGTAGAAGTTGCGGTGATACCTGTCGGTTCACGATGATCATAGAGACTCACATCTTCAGTCGGTTGATGTGTTCCGTCATGTGTGTAGACATAAACCTTGTCATCTTCGTTGTCAACAACGTAAAGGCGTATTGTTGTTGCAGTAATACCTGTGGGTGACTGATTATCGGGATGCAATTGAAAATTGTCAACTAAAACGTTTTCTGTAGCATCTAAAATTGAGACAGTATAATCTCGGTTATCAACAATATAGATGTTTGTATTAATTGTGGTGATACCGAGCGGGTTATTAGTAAATTTCTTGATACTGACATCCTCGACCTCGTATCGTTTCCCATCTTGCCCATAGACATAGATTTTATCATCAATAAGGTCTGCGACATAAACCCGACTATCAGTTGCAGCTATACCTTGGGCAGTATCATTCAAGGTATCAAGCAGCCAACTGGGAGATGTAGTGCCTTTAACAACCAAATATATTACAATATCTGCCCAATTTCTTTTCTTAGGAGGATTGAGATAGGTACCCGCTGTGAGTTTGATAGGAAATATGCCCCCCGTTGACGGGATGCATGAGAGCACACCGTCTTTTAGTTTTAACCATTTGGGTGGGACAAATCCTGGTGTAAAATATATCCTCGGTTTCGGATTACCGGTTACAAAATCAGTTAAAGATAATAACCACGCATCGTTTATCCTTGCCTCTGGTACTGAGAAATCGAGCCAACTCGCTGCAACAGGTGCTGGAGCAACATTTACGGTAAAATATGTGTCTGCATTACCGTTTTCGTTTGAGGCTGTAAGCTCAACAGTATACTTACCTGCTGATGGAGGGGTGCCTGATAGGACGTTATCTTTTAGAGTTAACCACTCAGGTTTTCTATAACCTTCTGCGAAAGTTATAGTTGGCTCAGGATTGCCAAATAAAAAATCAGAATCAATACCTACGGAAAGCGTCCAAGGAATACTTGCGATCGCTTGATATTTGTCCCAGTCATCTCCATCTGTCGCTAACCTTGACATATAGGAAATATCACTCTGATACGGTTGTCTACGCCGAATTGTATCTGCGGGTATAGGCTTCCAACTCGGTGCAGATGGAGGACCATACACATAAACATCTCTACCACCTGAAACCCCGGCTGGCATCATTGAGATGAAAAATGTATCTCCATTTATGGCAATACCAGAATCCTCTGGATGGATTCCCCCAACATCAAGTGTAAAACTCTCCTCAGGTAAATATTCAAATACATCAGGTCCATCTAAAGCATATACAAAAATCTCAGCAACTACATCAGGTCTGCCTTTATCATAATTAAAACCTCTATCAAGAACATAAGCACGGTTTTTAACAATCGTTATGCCACACGGATACCTATGGTTTGGATGGAGGGTAATTGGATTACCAGGTAACGCACTTTTAGTTGAAGGATTAAAGCGGTAGATTCGTGGCGCACCTTTCTCATTTACACCAGAATCCATAGCGTATAAAATACCTTCAGAATCAATAGCAAGACCTATACCTTTTCCGAAATTCTCCATTCCCATTGGTAGCTCAAGATCTATCAATAAAGTTGCTCCCTGGGGGACAGATGCTTCTGAATTAAGGGAACAATAACGAACAGAGTAGGCACTTCCTGGATTGTCCGCAAAACTTGGACTACTCGCAGCAAGATAGTGTTTTCTAAGTATATAGAGATTGTGATAGTCAACCGTCATCCCTTCAGAATATAAATAATGGTCATATAGGCTGAAATTTATCGCCTTTTTGCCAGAGTCAGCGTACAAGCTGCCCGGCACACCATCAGAATACTTTTTGCCATATATTCTTCCATAGAGCGTCCCAAATCCACCACCTGCTGCCACATACACGTTCGTATCAGTCGCAGCAATGCCAGAACCAGACCAGGGTATACGAAAATAATAACTTGGTGTGGCAGGCGGTTTTGCGGGCAAATCAATCACTGGACGTTCCGCAACTTCCTCCGGAATTGAATATCTATATACCACCGGCTCATAACCTCTTTTGCCATCAGATCGACTTTGAGACAACAATATAAATAATTTACCGCCTAATGGTGTTGTTGCAATACCTGATAAGATTTGACGTGGTACGTTAACGTAGGCTTTTTTCCCGTGCCATAAGTCGTTGTTAAAATCTTCGCGAGCGCGTCTGCCGCCGTCTTGGGCATCGTACACATAGATTGTAGGATCATAAGGATTATGAACATAGACGCGAGTATCTGTTGCAGCAACGTAAGGTCTACCACCCTCTGCATCAGTTGTAGTCCCCTTACATCTTCTTACATAAGAAACTCTCTTTCCGTTTTCATCACCCTGGATGTCCTGAAACTTGTAAATATAGATGTTTTTTTCTGCGGTGATAAAATGCGTTTCCGTTGCGGCTATACCCTTTTTGCCACCTCCGTAGACATTAGCAATGTCCTCTTCAGGTAAACGGTTTCCGTCAAAGTCGTAGGCATCAATAAGAGGGTACGTGAAATACGAAATATAGACAAGTTTGCTTGTTACCGCAATGCCGTGGGGAGTTCGTTCCGGTTCAAGTTCAAATTCCTCGTTTGGTCGGCGTGTGCCTTCATGGTCGAAGACGTAAACTTTTCTGATATACGACTTTACTTTTTTTTCAGGGTCTAATCCAACATACAAGAGGTAGAAACGTGTCGCTGAAGCCGCAAAGTCTTTTATGATTACATTTACGTCAGTTCTAACAATTGGTATTTCAAGTCGCATAGATGCTTCACGCTGTGCATGAACAAGATTATTAGATAACGTTAAAATGAAAAGACAAACGAATAAAAATAGGATAAAACGAAAAATAGTTTTTCTCATCAAGAACACTCCGGTGGGTTGTGAACTTTTATAGGTATTGACTGTGCAACTTAAGAATGCCATCCAATGCACAGCATTGCGTTTTTCTTATACCAAACTTGCGTCCTTAAATCAACATATCTTGATATTCAACCTAAGATTGTAGTAGGACTATTAAATCTCTTGTTTTAATCGATTCTAATACCATTTCTAATATATAATGTGCCATTTGCGGGAATACCTTGTAGGAGCGACCTCCTGGTCGCGACCAGGAGGTCGTAATCAACGGTATGAATGCCATTTAGGCATTCACCGCCTACAGAAGAAAGGTCCGTTCAGCAGACAATAACTGTTGAATCTCTTAATGAGAGAGTATTTATTAGAATTGATATAACATCCGCTTCACTTAACGATGAGCATACGGCGAGTATGCTCGTAATCTCCCGCACGAAGTTGATAAAAGTAAATCCCGCTTGCCACCTTTTCACCATCATTGTTGCGACCATCCCAGTGGGCAGCTCGGGAACGAACTGTATAATTACCTGCTGGTTTCTGTCCCAAATCCAACTGTCTTACAACAGAACCTTTTATATCGTAAATAGTAATCTGAACGTCTGTTCCCTTAGCAAGATGGTAGGGTATCCATGTTTCTGGGTTAAACGGATTCGGATAGTTTGCGAGCAGTTCTGTTTTATTGGGTAACATTTCCGCTAAGAGAAGTTCTAAATTTGCGATACCTCGTTTAAATGCCAGCGAGCCGTCGTCTGCAATCTGTGCCAAGTCTATCCACGTTTGAATTAACTCCGATGTGACATCGTCGTCCGTAATTCTTTTTACAAGGGCAGGGAATCTCACGGAAGGTGTTCTAAATGGTGCTGCAATCTCCGTTGATTCTCCGAAATGTTGTGATACAATGAGGAGATCCCGTATATCAATAATTCCATCTCCGTTTACATCTGCGCGTGGGTCTGGATTTTCGGTTTCTCCAATATATTGGGCAACCTCAATCAGATCGCGGACATCGACCTGTCCATCCTGATTGACATCCCATGCTGGTGTTGAATCTTCGCCATCAACCGTACTGACGATTCCTCCCGTGTTAGGAAGCGGATATAAATGGATTCTACCAGCATTTTTCTCATTATAGGTGGGACTGGTGTATACCATCAACTGTGTTGGTGTCGCAGTTAAATACGCAGCTCCTATCCGACCAAACCCGAAGTTTTCGTCAGGATAAGGTGTGCCATCATGCCCAAACGCACAAACTTTGTGACGAACGACGTTCTCACCAAACAAAATATAGAGGCGAGTTTTCGTTGACGCCATGTCATAAAAGTATAGACTTTGGTTATCTATATTGATTTCAAAACTCTCATGTGGGTAGGGTGTTCCATCGTATCCGTAAACATAAACTTTCCTTTCATTCCAAACTATTGCATAAAAACGCGTTGCAGTAGAGGTGATCGTTGTTGCACGTGCACCTTCATCTTGACCAAGAGAAAAAGTTTCATAGCTCCTTGTGCCCGTGAGGTCAAACACATAGACTTTTCTACGATAAGTCGGATCGGATTTACGAGAATCGTCATAAAGCTCCAACATAAAAAGACGGGTTTCTGTGGCAGAGATTTCGACACCAATATGTTTTGAGTCTTTTTTATGTTCCTCTCCAAGTTTAATGTCCTTGTCCGGGTGTCGAGTTCCATCATGCGTGTAGGCACTTATGTGAGGCACATAGCCCGAAATACCATAAAACATATAAACGTGCGTTGCTGTGGCAGTAATGCTTCTTACAGTCTGATCTCCAGGGTCGAGGTCCCAAGACTGAACGTTTGGAAACGTTACATTAAGCATGATGGTTAGATCAGCACTACCTTTACTGTTTGTTGCTGTAACCTTTATATTCTCAACGACTGCCTTCATTGGTGTGCCTGAAAGCACTCCGTTTTGTAGCGTAAGCCAGTTAGGCGGTGTATAGCCTTCTGTGAAGTTGATCTGCGGTGTCGGATCACCCTTTGCTAATTCCGCTAAGGAAAGCGTCCAATAAGAACCTTTTTCTGCCTCAGGGATTAAAACAGGATTCCAACTCGGTGCACCTACAACAGTAGCAGTGCTAACAGTACCAGGGATCGGATATGAATAGACCTTCTGGTCAAGAAAATCTACTACGAGCAGATGGGATAATGTTGCTGTAATACCTGTCGGACTCCTATTTTCAGTAACAAGTTCAACAACTTCCCTGCTCTGCAACTTACCATCAAAATCATAAGCATAGATTTTATCTGCATCACCATCCACAACGTAAAGGCGTGTAGATGTTGCAGCAATTCCTGTCGGTTCACGATGATTATAGAGACTCACATCTTCAGTAGGTTGATGTGTTCCGTCATGTGCGTAGACATAGATTTTGTCATCTTCGTTGTCAACAACATAAAGGCGCGTTGTTGTTGCGGCAATACCTGCGGGAGCCTGATTGTCCGAATACAATTGGAAATTACCCACTGAAGCCATTTCATTCACACCTAAAATTGAGACGCTGTTTGCCTTGTTATCAACAATATAGATATTTGCCGCTGTCGATGCGATGCCAATCGGGTTTTCGGTAAACGCTTTGATACTAACATCCTCAGTGGTGTATCGCTCTCCATTGTGCCCGTAGACATAGATTTTATCATCAATAATATCTGTAACATAGACTCGGTTGTCTACTGCTGCAATACCTTGTGCTGTATCATTCAAGGTATCAATCAACCAATTCGAAGATACTTCACCTTCAACAACCAAATATATCACGCGGTCTACCCAAGTTCTGTATTCAGGACGATCAAGGGCCGTAAACGCCGTGAGTTGGATAGGAAATATACCCCCCGTTGTTGGGGTACCTGAAAGCACTCCGTTCCATAGTTTTAACCAGTCAGGCGGCGTATAACCTGCCGAAAAAATAATAGCGGGTCTGGGATTGCCAGCAACAAAATCTTTTACAGACAATGACCAATCATCATATACCCGTGCCTCTGGTACTGAAAAATCAAGCCAACTCGCTGCAACAGGTGCTGGAGCAACATCTATCGTAAAATATTGGTCTGCACTACCGTGTTCGTTTGAGGCTGTAAGTTCAATAATATACTTCCCTGCTGATGGAGGGGTGCCTGATAGGACGTTATCTTTTAAGGTTAACCACTCCGGTTTTCTATAACCTTCTGCGAAAGTAATAGTTGGTTCAGGATTGCCAAATAAAAAATCAGAATCAGAACCTACGGAAAGAAACCAGGGAATACCTGCGATCGCTTGATATTTGTCCCAGTCATCTCCATCTGTCGCTAACCTTGACATATAGGAAATATCACTCTGATACGGTTGTCTACGCCGAATTGTATCTGCGGGAATAGGCTTCCAACTCGGTGCTGCTGGAGGACCATACACATAAATATCTCTATCAACACTACCTGAACGCATTGAGATGAAAAATGTGTCACCATTTATGGCAATACCAGACTCCTTTGGGTGGATTGTGTTAACATTTAGTTTAAAACTCTCCTCAGGTAGATACTCAAAAACGTCTGGACCGCCTAAAGCATAGACAAAGATCTCAGCAACTACATCAGGTCTCCCTTTATCATAATTAAAACCTCTATCAAGAACATAAGCACGGTTTTTAACAATTGTAATACCACACGGATATCTGTGGTTTGGATGGAGGGTAATTGGATTACCAGGTAACGCATTTTTCGTAAAAGAATTAAAGCGATAGATTCGTGGTGCCCCTTTATCATCTTGACCAGAATCCATAGCGTATAAAATACCTTCTGAATCAATGGCAAGCCCTATGCCTTCACCAAAATTCTCCAAGCCAAATGGAAGTTTAAGATTTATTAACTTTGTCGCACCATTGGGAATAGACGCTTCGGAATTAAGAGAACAGTAAAGCACGGAGTAAGCACTTCCAAGATTATCTGTATAGTCTGGGTCAAGCACAGTAAAATAATGTTTTCTAAGTATATAGAGATTGTGATAGTCAACAGTCATCCCTTCAGAATATAGATAGTGGTCATATAAACTGAAATTTGTCACCTTTTTGCCAGAGTCAGCGTACAAGCTGCCCGGTATTCCATCCGAATATTTATTACTATATATTTTGCCATAGAGTCCCCCTTCACCTCCTGCAACATACACGTTTGTATCAGTCGCAGCTACGCCCGAACCAGTTATCGACGAATGAAAATAATAACTCGGTGTGGCAGGCGGCTTTGCCGGTAAATGAATCTCTGGACGTTCCGCTATTTCTTCCGGAATTGAATATCTATATACCACTGGCTCGTAACCCCTTTTGCCATCAGACCGACTTTGAGACAACAATAAATATAATTTACCACCTAATGGTGTTGTTGCAATACCTGATAAGATTTGAGATGGGACGTTAGTGTCGGCTTTTTTTTCGTGCCATAAGTCGTTGTTGAAATCTTCGCGAGCGCGTCTACCACCGTCTTGCGCATCGTACACATAGATTGTAGAATCGTAAGGATTATGAAGATAGACGCGAGTATCCGTTGCGGCGACAAAAGGTCTACCCCCCTCTGCATCAGTTGTCGTAACCTTACATCTTCTTACATAAGATACTCTCTTTCCGTTTTCATCACTCTGAATGTCCGCAAACTTGTAAATGTCAATACTCCCCATATCCGCGAGGTAAAAATGTGTCTCCGTTGCGGCGATACCGTTTCGATTACCGGCATACTCATCTATGTCCTCTTCAGGTAAACGCGTTCCGTCAAAACCATAGGCATTAATATAAGGATAACTGAAATACGAAATATAGACAAGTCTGTCTGTTACTGCAATGCCGTAAGGACTTCCCTTTGGGTCAATTTCAAATTCCTCGTCTGGTCGGCGTGTGCCTTCATGGTTGAAGACGTAAACTTTTCCTATATACGAGTCTGCTTTTTTTTCTGGGTCCAATCCACTACGCAAAAGGTAGAAACGTGTCGCTGAAGCCGCAAAATCTTTTATTATTACATTTACGCCAGTTCTATTACGCGGTATTTCAAGACGAATAGATGCTTCACGCTGCGCATGAACAAGATTATTAGATAACGTTGAAATGGAAAAACAAACAAATAAAAATAGGATGAAACGAAAAAGAGTTTTTCTTATCAAGGACACTCCCCTTGTGGTTGCGAACTTTTATAGATATTGAATGTGCAACTTAAGAATGCCATCCAATGCACAGCCTTGCGTTTTTCTTATACCAAACTTGCGTCCTTAAATCAACATAAATTTAGCAAGATTTTCGAACCTCTACACAACATCAATCAGTGTCCTCTTTCAAAACCAGTTCAATCTGTCCTGTCTCCAACGAACGATTTGCTGCCAGTGTAACAGCGAGCGTTCTGACGGCATCTGCGTAGGAGGAACGCACTAAATTTTGATTATTCGTTTCAACTGCTTTAACAAACTGCTCAACTTGTCTGAAATAACCGGCTTCGGTACCAGTAAAGTCAATCCCCTCACCACCGATCTGTCCGCGCAAACTGAGATCGTGTGTAAGTTTCAAATAGATGTCATCTCCCACCAACTCGGTAGCGAAATTTTCGTGAGCGCGAGCAACACAAGTACTCGTTATACTACCGACTGCACCACCCTCAAATTTCAGATTGCAAACAGTGCATTCCTCAAAATCGGCTATATCTTCAGAAACACCTTTGATACCAAAAGCTTGGACATTTTCAACATCCCCAAGGAAGTAGCGGATGAGGTCAAAAACGTGCGTAGTCTGCTCAACCATCTGTCCACGGGATACTTCAAATTTTCCCCACCACGGATGGCTCGCTCCCATTCTCGTTAAAAACCGTCCGATCCCCATGGTTAAATTCTGATCGCCAACCAATTCCTTCGCTTTGTCAGCGATGTCGCTATACCGTGCCATATAGCCAACTTGATTTATGACACCTGCGTCTTTGATGGTGTCGCGAGCAATTTGAGCAGTATCTAAATCTTGTGCAACAGGTTTAGCCACAAAAACTGCAGCACCGGACTTTGCAGCATCTGCTACTTGTGTTGTGTGTGCTCCTGGAGGGATACAGGTAAAAACCACATCAGGATTTTCTTTCTGCAGCATTTCTTGATGGTTTGTGTATGGCGTAGCGTTTTCTTCGGAGGCAATTGCTACTGCGCGATCGGCATTTATATCACATACTGCTGCAATCGGACGTTGTAGTCGTTTTAAACTTCCACGGTAGTTTCCTGCAATACCACCTACACCAATAAAAGCAATTTTCATTTCTATTTCCTTTCTATGAAAAGTTTGAATAGGGCACTCTCAGGAGATCACCCTAACTTGTTTAATCATCAGCAGGAACTGCACTCTTGAGCAATTCCTCTTCTGAAACATTTCGGAAGCGCGCCTCTGCATCTCTTAAGAAAAACTTTCGTAGGTCGGTTATGATAGCATAAAGTGCGGGCATCACAAACAGAGTCATAATCGTTGCGAATGCAAGTCCGAAGATAATTGTATTCGCAATCGGCATCCAGATAGGCGATTTTCCACCAAGCCCTATCGCCATCGGGATTAGCCCGAAAATTGTAGTTAACGAAGTTAGAATAATCGGACGTAACCGGACAGTACTCCCCTTCAGAATTGCATACCATTTATTATAACCGCGTTCACGATATTTGTTAATAAAATCTATTAGCACAATAGAATCGTTTACCACAATTCCTGTGAGTGCAACAATACCGAACATCGCCACCATACTTAGCATTGCATTGGAAAGAAGAAGTCCTATCATTGCGCCTATCATACCAAACGGCACAGCAAACAAAATAATGATCGGTTGACTAAATGACTTGAATTGCGCCCCTAACACAACATAAATTAATAACAGCCCTACGATAAACAACTTCCATAAATTAGAAAAAGATTCTACAATCTCACTAAAGACACCTTGAAAATCAAGTCTATATCCAGGAAATAGCGATTCAATATCAGTAAACGTACTGATTAAAGCCTGATTCACTTTCACGGCAGTCGTTTTTTGTTTATCAATTGAGGCATATACCGTAATAGCGCGTTCACCATCAAAGCGGCGGATGTCGGTGTATCCTTTTTCTTGTACAACATCTGCGATATCTTTGAGAGGAATAATAGCACCGACAGGTGTTGCAATCAATAAGTTATTGAGATCAGTTACTGTCTGTAAATTATTCTTTTTATACTTTACAATGACATCAACGGCTTCGTCTGCCTCACGGTAAGTTGTAGCTTTAACTCCTTTAATAGCGTTTCGCACCGTCTGTGCAATTTGGAGGATATTTACCCCGTGTTGATGTGCCTTTTCAGGTTTCAAGTAAACACGAAGTTCAGAACTTCCAATGTCAAAGTCGTCTTGGATATCGTAAACACCGTCTATTTGATTCAACTTTTCTTTTAGCAAATCGGTAAGTTTTCTAAGTTGTTCAAATCGCGCCCCTTTTACCTTAACTTGAACGTCTCGTCCTTGAGAAGGGCCGCCTTCCAATTTGTCAAAATTCAGTTTTTCTATACCGCTGATTCTCGCTAATTTGGGTCTTAGCGATGCCATTATCTCATCTACACTTCGGGTGCGCTTTTCCTGCGGCGTAAGTTCAACTAAAACCTCTCCGAAATTCGGTCCATAAGTTGTATTATCCACAATCCCAGAAGTGGTCGTATGTAAACCGATGTTACTGACGATTGCAACGCGTTCATCTGTCGGGACACTTCTGGTTACATCTTCAATATCTGCAATCACTGCGGTTGTTTCCTGTATACCGAAGGAAGGTGGCATTTCGGCTTTAATATAGAATTGTGGAAATTCTTCGTTAGGAAATAGTTCTTGGTCAAGTACTAAAAACGCACTAACACATGCAATCAAACCTATAAAGAGAACACCGCCAACAAACACATAACGCCGCCGGATCGTACCTTTGAGAATTTTTACATATCGTTTTCGGATTAGGTTAAACCATCTGTTTGTATGTGCTTCTTGCTTCTTCGTTCTTCCCCATTCTGACACGTGCGCTGGCAAAATCATGAATACTTCAAAGAGGGAAGCCAGCAATACAAAAATCACTAAGATTGGCACAACCTGCAGAAACTGTCCAGCAACACCGGACATAAACATTAAAGGACCAAATGCGCAGATTGTCGTCAAACTCGCAGCGACAACGGGCCAACCAACCTCTTCCGCACCACGTATCGCAGCAACTTTAGGGGGTTTTCCCGACTCAATATGCCTGTAGATATTTTCTATCACAACAATGGCATCATCCACGACAATTCCGACAACTAAGATTAGCCCAAATAATGCTACACGACTAAGCGTGTAGCCACCGATAGACATAAACCAGAAAGTTGCCATAAATGCAACAGGTATTCCCAGTGCAGCGAATACGGCGTTTCGCCATCCGATGAAGGCAAGGAGCAGCAGAACAACGAGAATCAAACCGAAAAGCGCATTTGTTTCTAAAATGCTTAAACGTTGTTTCAAGATGACTGAATTATCACTAAATGTTGTCAATTCAGCACCTTGTGGAAGTTGACGCTTCCGTTTTTCAACCAATTCTCGTAATTGAGTAACTAAAGCTAACGTGTTTCCTTTGCTCTTTTTCTGAACGGTTAGACTTGTTGAGGGTTCTCCATTAAGACGAGACAACGTGCGTGTTTCTTCGTATGTATCGGAGACAGTTGCCACATCGCTGAGCCGCAGGACTGAACCTGTTGGCTGAACATTGATGATAGTCTCTCTAATAGATTCAAGGGTGCTGAATTCTCCCATTGTGCGCACCATGAATTCTGTTTTGCCAAGTTCCATTGTACCCGCCGGAAGATTCAAATTGTTTGCCTCCAGTGAAGTGACAATTGTGGACATAGGAAGATGATATGCCTTCAATTTATCAGGATTTACCTCAATCCAAATCTCTCTTTCACGAAAACCGGCTATTCGAACTGCAGCGATGTTTTTGATACTCAAGATTTCATCCTTGATGTCCTCCGCTATACTTCGCATCTGCTTTTCTGAAATACGTCCTCCGACTATGACCGTCAATATAGGAAAACCTGTGAAAACATCCCAATCTTTGACTGTCGGATCTTCCAAAATTCCCTCTGGAAGTTCATTTACCTGTTCAACCACTGAACGGAGTTTTTCAAGTTCTTTATCGAAATCCCTGTCACTCATCTCTTCAAATTTTACATAGATGCGCGATCTGCCTTCGGATGAAGTAGACGACATGATTTCTATTTTACTGATATTTTCTTCAATTGCGTCTTCAATAGGGGCGGTGACCAGTTTTTCAACCTCTTCCGAAGAAGCACCAGGGTACTGTGTGGTAACAAAAGCACTTTTTATCGTAACTTCCGGGAGTGTCTCACGTGGCAGGTTAATCCATGCGTATAATCCAAATATAATGATTAAAATCATCAACATATTTGCTAAAACGGGGTTGTTTACAGACATTTTAGGGATCGACATGGTGGTAATTCTCGTCTGAACAATGTTCACATACTTTAGTTTTGCAATAAATGTAATGTTTGGAAAATTCCCTTTTGTTAGTTTATCATATATTCAAAATATATCTGAACATTTTTGGGATAATGCAAGGACGTGGGCTAATTTGGGAATATGCCGGAGGTCAGTATTAGGTAAGGCTGTTCACTTGGAAGGAAATGTATTGAAGTAGATATGAAACTAATGTAGACACGCTTTGTAAGCGCGCCTACATTAGAAAAAGGTAAGACAGGATTGATCAACTGGAATCCATCTCTGATTTAATCATCTGCAGGAACGGTATCACCTAACAATTCATCATCTGAAACAGTGCGGAAGCGGTCCTCTGGGTCTCGCAAGAAAAATCGTCGCAAGAAAAGTCCGCGTAAGTCTGTTGTGATTGCATATAACGCGGGCATGACAAACAACGTCATAGTCGTAGCGAAGGCAAGTCCGAAGATTATGGTATTTGCCATCGGCTGCCAAATAGGTGATTTTCCACCGAGTCCCAGTGCCATCGGAATTAGTCCGAAAATTGTCGTCACTGAAGTTAAAATAATAGGACGTAAACGTACGCTGCCGCCTTTCAAAATAGCATACCATCGGTTATGACCACGTTCTCGGTATTTATTGATAAAATCAATCATCACAATTGAATCGTTGACGACAATCCCCGCAAGCGCGACGATGCCGAACATTGCCACCATACTGAGTGTAGCATTGGAAAAGAGTAGCCCAACCATCGCTCCTATCATTCCAAACGGCACGGCAAACAGAACTACAATCGGTTGTATGAACGATTTGAATTGTGCCCCTAATATCACATAGATAACAACAATAGCATATAAAAACAGTTTCCATAATTCTGAAAAGGATTCCATTATTTCGTCGAAGACCCCACGGAAATCAAGTCGATAGCCTGGATACAAAGATTCTACATTCGCGAAGGCACTAATTAATTCTTGGTTCACATTAAAAGGTGTAGTTTTTGTCCTATCAACCGCTGCATAAACAGAGATTGCACGTTCACCTTCGAAGCGGCGAATATCCGAATAGCCTTTCTCTTCAACGATATTCGCTACATCTTTTAAAGGGACAATCGTTCCTATAGGCGTTGCTATCAATAGGTCATTTAGTTCTTCGATTGTTTGTAAACGATCTTCATCGTATTTGACGATTATATCAATCGCTTCATCTGCCTCACGGTAGGTTGTTGCTTTTGCACCTTCAATAGCGGTTCGGACAGTTTGTGCAACTTGTAGAGTAGACATTCCGAATAGGGATGCTTTTTCTGGTTTTAAATAGATACGTAATTCTGATTTGCCCACACGGAAATCATCGCGAATATCTTCCACACCGTCTATCTGGCTTAATGTAGTTTTTAACCGATCTGCAATTTCTGTCAATGTTTCGAACCGAGGCCCCTTCACCTTCACCTCAACATCTTGTCCCTGTGGTGGACCGCCTTCAAGTTTGACAATATTAAGTTTTTCAATACCGCTAATATTGGTAGTTTTGTTTCTCAAGGTCGCGATGATTTGGTCAGTATTCCGAGTACGTTGATCTTTCGGAACAAGTTCAATGATGAGTTCACCAAAATTAGAACCATAAGTAACACCTTCAAAAAGACCGGAAGTAGGCGTATGTAAACCGATGTTGCTGACAATAGCGGCAACTTCCTCTTCTGGCAAAGTTTTGGCTGCATCTTCAAGTTGTGCAATAATAGCTGTCGTCTCCTGTATACCGTAAGATGGCGGCATCTCGGCTTTGACGTAGAATTGTGGGAAATCTTCGCCGGGGAAAAGTTCTTTGTCAAGCACTAAAAGGGCACTGACACATGCGATCAATCCAATCAAAAGAACACTTCCGACAAAGATATAACGCCTTCGGATCGTTATTTTTAGGATTCTAACATATCGGTTTCGGATAGTGTCAAAAATCGTGGTGAACCAAGCAAAAAATCCGGTGACACGTATACTTGCGGTGAAGGCACCAGGAGATCGGGTTCGGAGGTTGTCAAGTGTGCTGCGCCCCCTTCTGGTTGTGGCTTTTCCCCATTCAGAGACGTGTGCAGGTAAAATAACAAAAACTTCAAAGAGGGAAGCGACCAGTACAATGATAGCCATTATTGGCACGATCCGCATAAACTGCCCTGAAACACCGGACATAAACATTAAGGGGCCAAAAGCACCAATAGTTGTCAAACTTGCCGCTACTACGGGCCAACCGACCTCTTCTGCCCCTCGAATCGCAGCAACTTTCGGGGATTCACCTGCCTCAATATGCCGATAGGTATTCTCTATGACAACGATGGCGTCATCTACAACAATTCCAACGACCAAGATGAGACCAAACAGTGCAACTCCACTGAGTGTATAACCTGCAATTGACATGAACAAAAACGTCGCCATAAACGCTACCGGAATACCGAGGGCTGCAAACAGCGCATTTCGCCAACCGATAAATAAGAATAACATCAATATAACAAGGATAAGTCCAAAAAAAGCGTTTGTTTCAAGTATTCCCAACCGTTCTTTTAAAATCACGGAATAGTCGTTGACGGGTGTCAACACAGCACCTTCAGGAAGTTCGATTTGACGTTTTTTTACCAGTTCACGAAGTTCTGCGACCAAAGAGATGGTATTTCCATCTTTCTTTTTTTGGACGCTTAGGCTGATTGACGGTTCTCCATCAATACGCGAAAGTGTGCGTGCTTCCTCATAAGTGTCAGAAACTGTGGCAATATCGCGAAGTCGAAGTGGTGTTCCAGAAGGTTGTACGCTGATGATTGTCTCACCAATGTATTCTGGGTTTGGGAATTCACCCATTGTACGCACCATAAACTCGGTATTGCCAACCTCCATTGTGCCAGCAGGTAGATTTAGATTTCCGACTTGTAGTGCAGTGGTAATCGCAGTAATCGGAAGGTTATATGCTTTCAATCGGTCTGGGTTAATTTCAATCCATAACTCTCGCTCGCGAAGACCGGCGATTTGCACTGATGCGATGTTCTTAATCTCTAATATTTCTTCTTTTAGATTCTCAGCAATATCCCGCATCTGTGCCTCTGAAATGCTACCGCCGACAACAACCGTCAGCATCGGAAAACCAGACGAAACATCCAATTCCATAACTCTGGGATCGTCTAAAATCTCTTCCGGTAGATCGTTCACACCTTCAACGGCTGTTCGGAGATTTTCCATCTCTTTATCAAATTCTCGATCGCTCATCTCATCAAAATCGACTGAGATAACTGATCTTCCCTCTGAAGAGGTGGATAACATTAAATTGATTTTGTTGACGTTTTCCTCAATCGCCTCTTCAATTGGTGCAGAGACTAATTTTTCAACTTCTTCTGGAGATGCGCCTGGGTATAGTGTCGTTACGGTAGCACTTTGTAGTGCGATTTCCGGGGTGAGTTCCCTTGGTAGGTTTATCCATGCAATCACCCCAAATATAATAATGAGAATCATCAACATATTTGCTAAAACAGGGTTGTTCACGGATATTTTTGGAATGGACATGATGGTAAAATTTCTCCTTCGTGTTTTTTTAGGCAGGGCTATGTGTTTTTAGTGCAAATACATTGGTTTATAAAGTTGATGTCTATTAATTTGTATCTAATGGTGTTTTGAAGATGAAGCATAACAAAGGCGGATGCTTCCACACCCGCCGCATTTTAAACTAATGCTTAGTCAAGTGATAATTGATGGGTCTTGAATGTAGTCGGAAATCGGAGTTCCCTCCTACAAAGAAGATACATTTCAGTAGGAGCGATCTCCGAATCGCGACCTACAATAATATGTTGACAAAGCACAAAATGTAATCCTGACTACTGCGCTGCTTTGAGAGTTCCCCACGTTGTTGCTAACTTACTCTTCGGATCAACTGCAAAAGGCTTAATTCCCTCACCCTCAATAGAGAGTTGATCTATTAGGAAAGTGACTGTTTTACCTCCCCAATTGTTCATGAAACCTATACCGACTTGTTCAACATCAAATTTATGGTTCCACTTTTTGTTTCCGGCAAGGGTCCAATCGTCCTTTTCGCTCTTACGGAAATAACCTGAAAAGACATCCTTCTCTTTTACAAGTTTGAGATGAACCGGAACATCAAAACCTGTTTGAGGGTGTCCATGGTCATTCCAATTTGCTTTGATCATACTCCCTATAAGCGCTTTTTGCGGTTGGTTGGATTCCCCACCGAACAACAGACACGCATAGTTTAAATCGTCATCACTGTAAATAAAGATGCCGATCCAGGCATCGGCAGGTTTGTCAGGGTCAGATGAAAAAATACCGCTGACTGTAATGTTTTCCGCTGCACTCTTAGGGACATCGCGTTCAATCATAGGTTTATCAGCTGTTGTGTGTCCCCAATTACCGGGATTAGTAATTCGTAAGAAACCATCCTTAACTTCGTACTTCGTTTGTTTAGCGTTATGGTCGCGAAATTCCCAACCTTCAGAAAGTTTGTTCCCATCAAAATCATCTGTCCAAACACCGGCAGAAACAGCGGAGATTAGACCGACAATCCAGATTCCACAACTAAGAATAAAAAATTTTCTCATCGCCAATCCTCCTTATTGTGTGTAGTTATTATAGCATGTTAAGTGGAGGTATAGCAAGGAACATTTTAACGTTTTCTTCCCATAAACAGAAAGACTATTACGGGTGAGAGGACATTATAGTTCAAATTCCGAATGGCAGGAGTTGAGAAGATTTCAGGTCGGAAAATGGATTTTGAATAGCATTGAAATTGTCATCAAACGGATTGAGTGGAAGGGTGAATATATTCATATCCACCCAATTTTAGTAAAACAGCAATGATAAACTATCTATCAGATTTCAGATTTGCCCATGTTGTCGTCAATTTTTCTGATGCATCAACAGCTGCGACACCACCGAGTGCTTTATCTAATCCATTATCCATGATAGTTTTTAAGTCATCTTCAGTGAGTACATCCTTAAATATAGCCACTTCATCAATAATACCAAAGAAATATGATCCGTTATTCCATCTTCCGATGGTAACTGGATCAGCATTTCCCGTGCCTTTGCCAGGACGAGTGCTTGCACCTGCCCGAACACCGTTGACATAGACAACAAGTTGATTATTGTTTTCTGAACTGTCGTAAGTTGCAGCGAAGTGGATCCACGTATCGGTATCAGGAACACTGGCAGAGGCTCTCGGTTCCCAACCACCAAGGTGGACAAATGACGACATCTTGTTGCCTTCACCGGGTGGGTCAATACGTAAAAGATATTCGTTGTTTTTTGCGATGAGTTGTCGCCAACTCGCAATATTCGTGGCAAAAAACCACGCCATCATGGTATGTTTATCTCCGAGTTGTAGATCCGGTGTTGATTCTATGGACACCCAGTGTGCACCATCAAATTCAAGCCCATCGCCAAATTTCCCATCTTTCCACTTTGCACCATTAATCTCGCCATCATTGCCCTTACCGGAAGAATCTTTTGTCGTCTTACCCGATCCTTCGTCAAACAGCCAAACACCGACTGCCGTATCTGGGTCAATTTTAGCAGAACTAATGTGCGGTAGTAACCATGCAATTGAACAGACAATTCCCAAAATCAAAGCTAATTTTCGCATAATATCTCCTTCATTTCTGCGCGTGTTGACGCGCATGAATAGGATTTTGTATTTAATGAATTTTCCCGAATTGAACGCTGTTAATTCAGCATTTTGTACTATTATAATATTTTTACCACAGAATATCAAAAAAATTATACTTCGTAATATTCTAATTGGACAAACAATCTAAAATATGGTAATCTGAAATAACACGAAATTGACGAATTAAGGAAATGTCATGGACCAAAAAGAACTACTTATTGCAGAACTATCTGAACTTCTCGGTTCAAAAAATGTATTAACAGATGCTACCGCCTTGTCGGTATACGAATGTGATGCGGCACCTTCGTTTAAGGCTATGCCAGATGTAGTCGTCTTTGCTGATACAACGCAACAGGTGTCGGATATTGTCAAGTTAGCAAACAAGTATAACGCGCCGTTCATTGCTCGCGGTGGTGGGACAGGCTTAAGCGGTGGGATGCTCTCTGTTCAAGGCGGTATAATCATTGCGCTCAATCGGATGGATCGGATTCTTGAGATAGATATTGAAAACGAGCGAGCAGTTGTTGAACCGGGTGTCGTTAATCTTCTCTTGTCCCAAGCAGTGCAGAGTCAAGGTTACCACTATGCCCCAGACCCATCAAGCCAAAAGGCATGCACAATCGGTGGAAATATCGCTGAGAACTCAGGTGGACCACATACCTTAAAATATGGTGTCACTTCTGACCATGTGCTTGGGATGGAAGTTGTGATGCCGGATGGTGAAATCATTGAGTTCGGCGGGGAAGTTGAAGAAGTACCTGGCTATGACTTGCGCGGTGTGCTAATCGGTTCTGAAGGCACGTTTGGAATTGTAACGAAAGCAACAGTCCGTCTCACACGGAATCCGCAAGCGTATCAGACTGCTCTTGCCGTTTTTGATAAAATGGACGATGCCTCAAATGCCGTGTCAACGATTATTGGTGCTGGCATTATTCCTGCTGCACTCGAAATGATGGATACGCTCGTCATCCGTGCGTTGGAAGATGCGTTCCAGTTCGGTTTTCCACTTGATGCCGAAGCGATACTTATCGTGGAACTTGACGGTATTGAGGCGGGCATGCAGAACCAAACTGAAAAAATCTTGGAAATCTTTAAACAGCACAACGCTCGTGAAGTGAACTACGCCAAAGATGACGCGGAACGTCAGGAACTTTGGAAAGCACGCAAAAGTGCGTTCGGTTCATTCGGCAGACTCGCACCAAACTATATTACGCAAGATGGCGTTGTACCGCGAACTCGGTTGCCGAAAGTGCTACGTCGTATCTCCGAAATCTCTGAAAAATATCAGATTGCGATTGCCAATGTGTTCCATGCAGGTGATGGCAATATCCATCCGATTGTTCTCTTTGACGAACGCGACACCGACCAGTGTGAACGGGTAGAACATGTGAACAAGGAAATCCTCACTGTGTGTGCTGAGGTCGGTGGCACAATCACTGGAGAGCATGGCATCGGTGTTGAAAAGATGGATTATATGCCACTTATCTTCAGTCCTGGCGATTTGCAGGTGATGGCAAATGTGAAGGAAATTTTTAATCCGACAGGTCTCTGTAATCCCGGTAAGATTTTTCCGACTGCTAAATCTTATGAAAAACTCGGTTTGCAACCTGCCACGATAAACTATATCTAATGCCAGTAAACCAGAGGTACCCAACGATGCTATACGATAAAGTCAACAGAACCTTTGATTGTGAACCTACCCTCACCGATTCACAGGTGCTACAATTCTGCCGAGACGGTTACCTGCAACTTCAAGGCGTTGTCCCTGATGAGATAAACCAACGCACCTATGATTACCTAAACGGCGATATACCGATCAATCCGAGTTTTATTCCCGATGGCATGACGCATGCCGATTTAGAACGAATTCGGGATACACATGAACCGAGTTCGCTTCTGCTTGAGGATTGGTATATTGAACATGTGCTGCTCAATCAAGAACTTGCTGGTGCGCTACGTTCCTTGCTGGGTAAGAATGTCGGATTGCCGGTGTTGGTGAGTAATCATCGGGTTGAATGTCCGATGGAAGCACAAGGTTGGCATCACGATGCAGATCACGTTTTTGGACCTGAAACCAAATTTGTAGAAGTATTCTATTTTCCACAAGACACACCGTTGGAGATGGGACCGACAGAACTATTACCCGGCTCACATATCTCACCTACCAGTAGAGATATAACAGAGAAAGGTTTTGCAAGCGATGGTCCTGCAGGTTCGTTTGTTCTACACTCACAAAGTATTTTACATCGGCGTGGGGAGTCTACTGCCACTGGGTTACGTCACATGCTCAAATACAGTTATTGGCGCACGGTGCCACCGACACGCGATTGGATACATGAACCGGATTTTGATTTTCAGATGGCACCTTATGGCGGGCATGGTGTTGCGCGATATGTCGCCCACATGTTTTACTGGTTATGTGGTAAAGGTGACGAATTTCGTCTTATCGGTGGGCAAGCGTGGCCTTGGTCAAGTGTCAATCAGATTGGACCGTCTTACGGGTTTGGACATTCGGAGGGGTATCTCCCGAATTGGCGCAAGAATAATCCTGATGATTATGCTGTGGGTTAATCAAATTTTTCAGTAACCGTATTCTATGAAACAGAGGTAAGAAGTCATGATTACCGAACTCGGTATACAAAATTTTAAGTCGTGGAAAGATACCGGCAAGTTGCAGATGGCTCCGTTAACTGGGTTCTTCGGTGCTAATAGTTCTGGTAAAACGAGTATTCTGCAAACGCTACTGATGCTAAAGCAGACCGTGGAGCGTCCACCTAATTGGAGTGGAATAATTGATTTTGGGGACGATAACTCACAAGTCAACTTAGGAACCTTTGAAGATCTTATTTATCAACACAATCTCAATTCTACATTAGGAATCTCTTTTTCATGGAAATTGACTGAAACATTGGAGAATATGGGTATGAAGGGTTTAGATAAAATTTCCTTTCATCTAAATATCAATGAAGTAGGTAATTCAGTAATTACTGTAGGTTTTAGTTATAAAGTTGGTGGAAACAACTACCAAGTTACTTCAGATGTAAATGGAATGTGTTCAATCTCCATACCCGGATTGTCTTTCAGCGCAAAATCTCTAATCCGATGCTTTGGTATTCAAAGTAGATATACTGACGAAACAAAAGATTTTTCAACACTTCAAACACAATTTGAAAATTTGTTCCGTAGTATCCGTTATTTGGGTCCGCTTCGTGAATATCCCCGTCGTCATTACGCGTGGCAAGGGAAACATTCGCCAGGTGTAGGTCAACATGGAGAAGACATGGTCACAGCACTCTTTTCTGGTCGAATTCAACTTCGTTCCATTGAAGAGGAAATTCCCAGATGGTTAGAGCGGTTGGATTTAATCCATTCTTATCGTCTTAATCCTATCTTTTACACAGAAAAGGATTATGAATTTCTTGTTAGAAAATATAAAGATGGTCCAGAAGTGCGCCTTACAGATGTCGGTTTTGGTGTTTCGCAAGTGCTACCAGTGCTGGTTCTCTGTTATTATGTGCCTGAAGGGAGCATCCTCATCCTTGAACAACCTGAAGCACATCTCCATCCAAAGGTGCAATCAGAATTGGCGGATCTTCTCATTGAGGTTGTAAAAAATCGAAAGTTACAAATTATCCTTGAGAGCCACAGCGAGAATCTAATTGTGCGCTTAATGCGGCGCATTGCTGAAGAACAAATTTCAAAAGAGGATACTGCTTTTTATTTTTGTGAAATGAAAGAAGGCACCTCCGAAATTGATAAACTTATTATGGATGATTACGGAAACATAGAAAATTGGCCAGAAAACTTCTTCGGAGATGCAACGGGTGATTTAATAGAAAAAACAAAAGCCGAAATGAAACGCAAGAAGGAGCAAGGTCTGTGACCGTTGTTGTAGATACGAATGTGGTTGTGGTGGCTAACGGTAAATCTCAACAAGCCTCCGCCACTTGTGTACTTACTTGTGTTGAGAGACTTCAACAGATTATGGATGGCGAGGTGAAATTAGTACTTGATGATGGGAGGAGAATTCTTGAAGAATATATGCGGAATCTTCGTTCCAGTGGTGCAGATGTAGGTGATAGGTTTCTCAGATGGCTCTTGACGAACAAAGACAAGATGTGTGACTTTGTATCTATTACACCTATTGACGGTTCAGAATATGAATTCCATGAATTTCCAACGGATCCTGAACTTGAAGATTTTGATCCAGCAGACCGCAAATTTATTGCTGTCGCGCTCGCGCACTCAGATCAACCTCCTATTTTGCAAGCAGTGGATAGTGAATGGTGGAACTACCGAGACATGTTAAAACAAAATGGCGTGACAATCGATTTTATTTGTGAAAATGATATTCGTTCCATTCTTAATCAAGGTTAATCTAATTTGGGATAATAAATGAAAATAGCAGTTCTCTCCTACAGCCACCATGGACGCAGCATGGCACGCACAGCAGAAGCACTCGGACACGAAATTGTCGGTGTCATGGATGCAGAGCATTCACCGCGCGAACAGTTAGCCAATGACTTTCAATCGCCAGCATTCGATTCTGCGGGCAACTGCCTTGATGCCACTAAACCAGACGCAGCACTCGTTGCAGGAAAACATACTGAGATACCATCTCACGTGCAGGCATGTGTTGACCGGCGTATCCCTTATCTTTTGGATAAACCGTTTGCCGATTGTGCAGACAGGCTGCGTCCTGCGGCAGAGGCATCCGAGAAACACGGTGTATTCAGCGCGCTTGTACTACCGAACCGTGCAAGCAAAATTGTGAGTGTCGTCACAGAGATGCTTGAAGATGACAGCTTAGGTGACCTTGTGTTATACAACAGCAGACTGAACAACGGTCCGCCATCTCGTTATGATCCGACACCTTCCTATTGGCATAACGATCCGAGCATATCTGGCGGTGGGTGTTGGGCAGTTGAGGCAGCGCACGGTATTGATACATTCCTTCAGTTTGTGGGGGATCAGGAGATTACGGTGGTTGGCGCGGTGATGTCCAATGCCATGTATAGTCGTGTTGTAGAGGACAGCGGTATCGGCGTGTTAAGAACAGAAAACGGTATCACCGGAATTATTGAGTCGGGTTATACATATCCATCGGGGAAACGTGGCGGTGATCACTTCTTCCGATTTATCGGCACAAAAGCATCAGTATTTGAGCAGTATGGGAAAAATGGCGAACCGTTGATTGAAGTTCACACAACTGAAGGTGTGCAGTTCAGCGAAGACATTTCGCATGGTGCAAGAATAAATGGCGTTATGAGCAGTGCGTTTGACGCTATCCGTGATGGAAAAAATTTTGAGCCTTCGATTACTGATGCGGTGAGGATTCTTGAAATTCAGGATGCTGTTTATGCACACGCCAGACAAAATGTTACGACCCACGGTCCGTATCCGATGGGGTAATATAATCTTTCATTCAACAGCAAAAAGGAGAAAAATATGCCAAATTCGCAAACCACAAATGTTGAAGAAATCCTTCCAGCAGATTCTAAACTTGAGGAGGTGTTCAGCGATGCACATTTCACCGAAGGACCTACCGTCGCACCGGATGGCACAGTCTATTTCAGCGACATCACCTTCACACATCAGGCAGATATGCAAGCCGGACACATAATGCGATACGACCCTGAGACAAACGAAACCTCTGTTTTCCGTTCACCGAGCGGGATGTCAAACGGGATGAAGTTTGATGCACAAGGACGATTGGTTGTCGCAGAAGGCGCGGACTTCGGTGGGCGGCGGATTACCCGAACCGACATGAAAACCGGAAAAAGTGATATTATCGCAGGTTTATATGAAGGGAAACCTTTTAATTCACCTAACGATCTCACAATTGATGAACAAGGGCGTATCTATTTCACCGACCCTCGCTATGTTGGACATGAACCGGTAGAACAACCCGTCATGGGTGTCTATCGGATTGATACGGATGGTTCTGTCCATCTCGTTGTTGCTGATTCTGGCAAACCGAACGGAATTGCAGTCTCACCCGACCAGAAAACGCTTTATGTCGGCAGTAACGACAGCGGTTCGTTTAGGGAGATGCCTGATGAGTTGCCAACCTGCATGGGACGAATGGCGTTACTTGCTTACGATCTGTCGTCTGATGGCACTGCAACTTTCCGAGAAATGCTTGTAGATTATGCGCCAGAACACGGGCCTGATGGGTTTGAAGTTGATGTAGAAGGTAATCTCTATGTTGCAGTTCGCGATGCAACCCGATATGGTATATGTGTTTATACTCCAGATGGCAAGAAATTGGCGTATATCAAGACACCTGAATTACCAACTAACGTGGCATTTGGGCGTGGCGAAGCGAATAAGATGCTTTATATCACTGCAGGCGGGAGTCTCCTTAGAATTCAGGTTGCGAAAGATGGGTATCACCTTCCGCAGAAATAGCATTATTTTTGGTTAAATGTCTGGATGCATATTATGCCATGACGTTGCACTTTCATAAGCATGACCGACTTGACATAACAAAGGTTCACTCAGATGTTTGCCGACAAACTGAATGCTCAAGGGTAATCTTTTGCTGTTCATACCGCACGGCACAGAAAGTGTCGGCGCACCGTTGTAGTCAAACGGAGCGGTAAATCGTTGAAATCTCGCGGCTCGGGTTTCTTTCGGACCGTATAACAGTTCTGGTGTAACGACGTGTGGCGGTGCGGACATTGACGGACATACCAACACATCAATATCTTGAAACACCCGCCTGAGATGTCCTGTACATTCGGCTCTCAAGTTATTCGCTTCGGCATATTTAGCACCTGTTACCTTTGCGCCCATATCAAGCCACCCTTGGAACCAAGGACCGTAGGCATCCCATTGTGAAGGATAGGTCGCTGCATGTGCTGCTACCGCTTCCGCTGAACAGATCGTTGGCCACGCCAACACATATTCGTCCATGTCTGGCAATTGCACCTCAACGATTTCAGCACCCAATTCCTCTAAAACTTTCACACCTGCACACACCGCTTCGGCAAGTTCAGTGTCAACATCTTTCGTTGCGTAATTCTCATCAAACCCTATTCTAACTCCTTTGACACCCTTATCAATCCCATCAAGCATAGCAGGTACAGGATTTGGCAAAGAAGTCGGGTCATTCGCGTCAAATCCAGCAATTGCCGCAAGCATTATCCCCGCATCCGCAACGCTGCGGGTCATTGGACCGACATGATCCATTGATTCAGCAAGCGCAAACACACCGTATCGACTCACTCTACCCCATGTCGGTTTTATTCCAACAATACCACAAGCAGCCGAAGGAAAGCGGATGGAACCACCCGTATCACTACCGATTGAACCAGAACATAATCCTGCAGCCGTAGCTACACCAGAACCACTGGATGATGAACCTGTCCATCGGTCAGGGTTCCACGGATTGATAGGTATATCAAATTCTGGATGGTAGCCGCCCATTGCCCCTTCTGTCAAATTGAGTTTTCCAAGTAACACCGCACCTGATTCATAGAGTTTTTTGACAACAGTGCTGTCGTATTCAGGCACGTGGTTTTGCAAAACTTTCGCGCCACCCATTGTGCGGACACCTTCTGTAAAGCAGAGATCTTTTACTCCAATTGGAACTCCGTGAAGTAGACCGCGATAGTTGCCGGTTGTAATTTCCTGCTCTGCTTGCTGTGCAGCTGTCATTGCATGCTCTGCAGTGACTGTTGCATAACTCTTTAGTCTACCATCATGTTGTTCAATGCGTTCAAGCATAATAGTTGTCAATTCAACCGGGGACAACTTCTTTGAAGATAGTAGTTCTGCGACTTCTGTAATTGTCTTGTAGTAAAGTGGTGTATCTGACATGTGTATCTTCCTCAATTTTCAATTAAGCACTTGGTCGGCTGCGTCCCAACAGACTCAGCAAGCGATCACTTGCATCTTGTAACGCATTTTCTGGCACTGGTACTCCGTTACACAGACTAAACCGCCAATATGCCCAATATGCGGCATACTGAGATTGTATAATATAACGAGTTTTATTGGAATTGTTCGGTGCGCCGCGGTGCCAACACTGCGGATCTTGTAGATAAATATCACCCGCTTTGCAAAAAATAGAGACGGGTTTATTTCCTTCAAATTCAGGATTTTCTTGATCGTTCGGACCTCTGCCTGAATAGTGGCTGCCACGGACATATTGTGTTGGTCCCTCATCAATTGTATCTATATCGCTTAATGCCATCTGAACGGTAAACCACATCACAGGCATCCTTAGGCGTACGTCGTGACGTGGCATCTCATCGGTAACTGGGAAATGCACCGAACCGTCTACATGCCAAGTGCTAATAGAAAGACCGGGCAGATTGCGAAGTACATTCTGACCACAAAACTTACAGTTCTCTCCGACTATTGCCTCAGCCAAACTCAAAATCGGTTCACGAAGTAGCATATCCCGAAAGATCGGATCAAGTTCAATCGTATTCCGTAAAACGAAAGGTAATGTATCACCTGATTCAGCGTGTGCACCCATCTGGATATATCGGACATCTGCAAGGTCAGGGTTTGTTCTCTCGGCAAGTTCAGGGTCTGCGAAAAACGCATCTGTTTTGTTTCGTAGTGCGGTGACCTCACCTTCAGTCAGCACACCCGGAATATGAACAAATCCATCACGGAAGAATTGCTGGGCGATCTCCGCTGTTTTCTCTTCACTAAAAGGTTCACCACTTAGAATTGGACTGTTTTCCATATTGTATCTCCTCTTAAACTATCCTTATTAATTCATAAACCACACAGTTAATTCTCTTCATTGTTACTAAACTTCAAATCAGAAAAAGGGTTGCCTTCTGAGTCAGTAATCCGCATAAAAAATGCCCATCCACCCTGTTCATTACATACCTTAACGAGGATACTGTTTTTGCCAGGTTTGATTGTCACAGGAATAGTATATGTATCTACTATTGCCATAAAGGTTTTCGTATGAGTAAAAACCTCTTTGCCATTGAGCCATACTTTCCCTTGGTCATCACTATCAAATCGGATTTCAACTTCCCGTTCATCGGGGGAGATAACGGTTGCGAAGGCATAAGCGACATGCCAATCAACATCGTTTTCTCCGAGATGAATGTAACCATCTAAATCATCATCAGAGAACTTTTTCCAACTCACTTTCCCATTTAGTCCATCATATTTTGCAGTCAAATCTATTTCCGTGTTGTCCTCAGGAATGTATGCTCTATCGTAACCAATTCCATCGGTATTATCAAATGGACCAAGCACCATCCATGCGTCTTCAGTGACAAAGCCAGTTCTCTGAACATATTCATCCGCCTTTTCAAACTGTCCAAACTCCCCATAGTATTCTGCTAAAGCGAAGTTCGCATTTAACTTAGTTTGCAGCGCATCAGGGTGAAGGTCTTCAAGAATAAATACAGTCCTCTGTATATACTCTTCTGCTTTTACAGGTTGTCCATATTCGCGATGGTATTCTCCTAAAGAAATATAGGCATTTATACGGATTTCCAAACTATCCGAGGGTATATTTTCAACAATGAATTCAGTCTTCTGAACGTGTTCCTTTGCCTTCTCAAGCATACCATTCGCAGCATGAAATTTAGCCAAAATTATGTGTGAATTCAGTTGGATGTTCTGTCTATCAGGTACAAGGTCAATCAATTGACTCAACATATTGGCGTAACCTTCTATGTCTTTGACGTTTTTGCTGGCTCTGCTAATCTGTCTGAACAACTTGCGTTCTAACTTTGGCGATGCTATGACATTTAAGTCTCCTTTCGGCGTTGGAAACGTCTTTGATGTAGTAATATATAGGTTTCTTTTGTACCGTTCTAATGCCTCTTCATACCATTCGTTTGCGAGATATACCTCTGCTAAAGTCAAAGCATGTTTTGAACTTTTCGCTATTGGTGATGAACTTTCAATGAATTGTACCACATTTTCCGCAGTCTGTTCCTTTGAGTGAATTTCTACATCATCCTCACGTTTTTGATCCTTATTGCGCGCACTCGTGTTAACTTTCTCCCAGTCCCAGAAGAGAATTGTACCTCCCCCAACACTAATAAGTGTTTTGCCATCAGGCGAAAATGTCAACGCTTCTATCATGTTGGTGTGCTCATCAAGTGTCGTGAGTATGTCTCCCGTGGTGACATCCAATAGTTGAATTCTACCATCAAAATGACCACAAATAAGCACAGAATCATCTGGCGAAAACAGTAATCCTTCGTAACTTATGTCATCATCGGACACTTCCTGAAAGTGGGTTTGATTCGCTCTTCCTATCATACGAATGCGTTTCGTACTTCCCACAGCAAGTAGAGAGCTGTCTGATGAAAAAGCAAAATTTAAGATAGGTTCGCTATAACTGTAGTCTTTTGGAGGTTTCACTTCATAGTAGGAACTTAACTCAGCACCAGTTTCTACGTCCCACATTTGAATCTGTCCGCCCTCGTTCCCGCTGACAATCTTTTTACTATCTGGTGAGAATGCTACAGTTTCAACAAAAGATTCGTCATCATCGAAATTCTCACCGTGGTCTGAGGTTATTATTTTAAGTTTTTCACCCGATTCCGCATTTAAGATGTAGATTGTGTTTCCGCGACTACCGGCAATGGTTTTCCCGTCAGGAGAAAAAACTTTCTCATTATCGTCTGGAAAAGCCGCCAACTCACGTCCCGTTTTAACATCAGTCAGACGGAGTTCGTAATTATCAAAATTAGGGTCAGACGAATCGTGGACAAGACCACGGGTGAGAAGTTTTGTTCCATCAGGTGAAAGCACAAGGGATACGTAAGAACCCCATGATCTTGGTATCTCAAGTGTCTTTTTGGTTTTGTGAGTCGTTTTATGGTGATTCTTCAGATCCCAGGCGGTGACTATTCCATCTGATGAAACACTTGCGAGTGTGGAATTATCTTTTATAAAAGACGCGTTTCTTATCCACGCATGTCCAGTAATGCTGGTCTGGCGAGGTTTTTTCGTCTCAATATCCCAAAACCGGATGGTGCCATCTGAACTTCCACTTGCGAGTGTGTTACCATCTGGTGAAAATGCCAATCTGGAAACATTACTTGTGTGCCCAGTAAAGGTGGTGATCAATTCAGTTGTTACGATATTCCACAGTTGAATAGAACTATTGATATTTCCTATAGCCAGCATATTTCCATCTGGAGAGAATACTAACACTGTAGGTCTACCTGGACTACTCTTTTCCCATGGCTCATGTGTGTGCAAATTCCCATCTGGAGAATGAAATAACATCTTCATTTTGTCCATTGACTTATTTAGGAAAATTCGTTCTTCTCCAGTGATGGTATCCCATATTTGCACCGTTCCATCCAGATTTCCGCTGGCGAGTTTTACACCATCAGCGGTAAATGCCAATGATACAGAATGATTTTCTTGCGGCACCCCAATTCGAAAATTAATCGTCCTCTCTGTTTGTTCCCTGAGCGTAGATAACTTCTTGCCTGTCCTTATGTCCCACAACTCAAGCCTACCATCTCGACTTCCAATTGCAATTTTATCTTCTGTAAGCGCATAATTTTCAAGATGTGCATAACCAGGTCTTTCTCCTATTATGGTGGTAGTCATCTGTCCTGTATCAGTATTTAGTATGCTAATTGTGTCTTTGGCTTCACCCATACTAACAAACGTCTTGCGATCTTTCAAAAACCATGCCACATCAACATCGGAAAGGGTATCGTGCTGTGAAACTCTGAGTCCTGTAGCGATTTCCCAAACCCCTTTTTTACTTGTGAGAAATCGTCCATCAGAGGAAAATGCAAGCGTGCCAGATATATCTGGAAATAAGGAAATCTCCTTGCCCGTTTCTACATCGTATAACCACACACCGATAGAGCTGCGCACTGCAAGTTGTGTGCCATCTGGCGAAAACTGAATACCTCTCATACCGCCCTTACCTAAACGCATTTTCGCTTCTTTTGGTAGATTCCATTGCGGATAATTCTCCATATCTTCCCCTCATCTGCCTCCGCAGATAGTGATGCATCATCATGTTGTTTATAAACAAACTTTTTAGTTATGTATAAACACTCCCAAGTTTTCTCCACATATTAAACTTCAATGTAACAATTTCAATAACGGGTGTTGCAATATTCTCTCAATCCAAATAATCCATCTCTGGTAAAAGATTCCATCGGTACTGGTCAGAAGGTTGTGTATTGCGTGCCCATTGACCAAGAACACGAGTATCGGCACGTTTAGCCTCCATCTGCATAGTAATCTCATCAGGATCCCATCCCTCCAAAACCTTTTCGGTCAACGCCATCAAAATGTCTTTGCATGCTGGATCATCTGATCGGTCACGTAATTCGTTTGGATCTTCCTTTAAGTTAAACAGTTGAGTCGGCTGCCCGTGATAGTAATTTAACTTCCAATCCTCATAACGAACCATCCGATGATAGCATCCCTCATCGGTGCAATATTCAGAGAATGCAATACCCTCCCACTTAGTATCTTCATTATGGAAAAGCGGTAGGACACTCCGTCCACGAGAATTCGGCAAAGGCGGTGCCCCGAGTGCGTCAAGCATTGTTGCATTCAAATCAAGAGAACTAATTACCCGGTCGCATCTGACCCCTTCTGGTAAGTTACCACGCCACGATAAGATTGCGGGCACTTTCACAGAGTGTTCATAATATGTCTGTTTCCACCAAAGTCCATGCTCACCAACTTGTTCGCCATGATCAGAACTATAAAGTATAATCGTGTTTTGATCCAATTCGTTTTCTCTGAGCGCGGTTAAAATCTGCCCTATCATTATATCCATCCGTGTAACCAACGCCCAATATGCCGTACGCGCCCGAAGAATCTCATCATCAGACACTTCAACTATGCCGCACTTTTCACGCCACCAGCGAAAATAGGGATGCAATTTGTCAGAAAAAGACTCAGGGTTTTGCGGCATTGTCATCCGCCCTTCATATAATTGGTAGTCCTCCTGACGCGCAACAAAAGGTTGATGCGGTAACATAAACCCGACAGAAATTGAAAAAGACCTATCAAGCAGTCCTGCTCTTTTCTGAACGCCAAGTCGATTGAGATAATCAACTGTTGCTGCTGTCACATCCTCATCGTGAACCTGATAAGCACTCTGTCCTGCCCCAGATTTTTGTAAACTTACCCGTGCCGGTCCCGCTGTGCCAGAAAGTTCACCGTGGTCAACACCGCGTCCACCCGGATGATTCGGCCCGTGGTCACCGACAAGACGTTCAGTATAACCGTGCATCTGATCAGACCCCAAAGCGTGCATTCGCCCGATGAGAACGGGGTCATACCCAGCAGCACCCATCGCATGTGCAAATGTCGGAATCCCAGAATCAAGAATATGGCTATTTGTCCACACGCCATTTTCATAAGGATATCGACCACTCAACATTGACATACGGGAAGGCACACAGATTGGTGACGGACAGTAGGTATTTTCAAACACAATCCCTTCTGCAGCGAGTTTGTCAAGATTCGGAGTTTGCGCCAACTGGTCTCCATAACACCCAGTGACATAAGGATCGTGTTGATCAGAATGAATATATAGCAAATTGGGATGCTCAGTGTGCATGCTTTCTCCTCGTAAACGGTACTGAATTTCATTATACATAGCATAAGATTATCGTCAACAAAAAACATAGTAGCACATACGTTTCTATTTGACATAGAAATACGGGTTGTAGTACAATAATTAAGGGTTTTTCAAACCTCATCTAAGTTTCAGTCAAACTTTATCAAGTCAACATAGAACGCTATCTGAATATCTCCTGCAACAACTTAAATTGCTGACTCTACAGATGGCTATAACCGTGAGTCTACAATACTCAAACTAAACTTATTTTGTCAGATGTTTTGTATGTGTTTAAGGTGGAAAAATGGTCCAAAGAATTGAAGAACAAGATGGATACATGTTACTCTATTTTGATAATCCTCCAAAAAATGTAGGGCAAATCAAGTTCGTCAATTGTCTTGCATATCAACAAAATCGGATGCTTTTCTGCAAATGGCGTGATGAAAATATTTGGGTTTTACCTGGTGGACGCGTTGAATCTGGGGAAACGGTTGAAGAAACTTTACATCGTGAACTCATGGAGGAAACAGGGGCAACTTTGAAAAATTTTGAAGTGTTGTGTCACCTCCACTGCTTTATGTTCAACCTTGAATATTGGGGAATCGCTTATTTGGGAGAAATCCAAAAGTTAGGCACCCCATTGGATACTAACGAAGTCAGTGAAGCGAAACTGTTTTCGCACTTTCCAGAAAACCGATCCAAGCCAGGACCGTTTGATAATCAAAGCAAAGCGTTATATCTTGCTGCAATGCGTAAGTTATCAGCTTGTTGAAGGCACAAAAATGTATCCGAAAATGTGTAATAATAATATTTGAAATGAATTAGCAACATAGTGGAGTGTCTACCGAATTTTGCGGGTAAAGGTCGCGATTCGGAAATCGCTCCTACAGAACATCCCTCTTTGTAGGAGGGAACTCCGATTCCCGACTACTAACACTTGCAATTTTGGTGTAGACAGAACAATAGTCTAATTTGCTCGCAGGAAAATGTGAAGAATCGCTTGAAAACTCACGACTAATCATATTAGGAAATACAATGGCATTTGAATTTCAAGATTATATGGTTAACGAATATCTCTCGCAAGGATTTCTGATTTTTCGAGGGATTGTGCCGCCATCCCTGCTTACCGATTTACGCAGAGAGGCCGAAAAAGCACGCCACTTAGCACACAAACTCAATGGACCACAGACACAGCGGATTCAACCGTTATCAAACTACGGTGACGATTTAGAATTGAAACCGTTTTATGACTACACAGAACTGCCTGAACTTCAAGACGCTGTACAGAAATTACTTGGTGATGACTACACCCACGGACATGTTGATATTATGGGATTACTCGTGGAGCCTCTTGAACATCCTTGGCATATTGGTTGGCATCGTGATGGTGTGGTTGAGGTGCCGCCTGAAGCACGTGATGAAACCGTAAACGCAAAACTTGCAGAAGTGTGGCATGACTTGCGCCACTTCAATCAGGTCAACTGTGCGATCTACGCGGATTCTTGCACCTGGTTTGTTCCCGGCAGCCACCTTCGGCAGTGGGACATGCCCGGAGAAGAGCAGTCAACTGGTGATCCTACATTGCGCAAACCTACTGAAGGACAGTCTAATGTTGAGGCAGAACGGCTTTACTTAGAACATTGTCAGCAGTTTCCGGGTGCGATTCAAGTGCATTTGGGACCGGGAGATTTTATGATTTATCGGAATCTTGCATGGCACACGGGAAACTATATTACCTATCAACCGCGTGCCACGATTCACGATGTTGTGAGATATGAAGGCAAAAAAGACTGGACAGATTGGCAGCAGGCGAAATTAGATGCGGTCAAACGTTGGAAAGAAAACTAACCCAGCACAATTAAGTTTACACAGAATTTGCTAAAAAGGAGACTTAAAATGATGATAGGCATAGGTCCTTTAGAACTTGTTATCGTATTAGTTGTCGGATCATTTTTTGTAGGTGCTGTCCTTGCGATAATAGCACTTGCTAAACCAAAACATTAACTGAAAATAACGTAAATGGGCGTTAATATTTGTTCTGAAATCAGTAAAAATAAAGATGAGTAGATGTAGGTTGGGTTGAGGCACGAAACCCAACAATTCAACCGTTTTGGAAGTAATTAAGAGTTGGGTTTCACTCACTTCCCTGTCCTTTCGGCATTAAATAGAAAATAAATCACGCTTTATGTCGGATTTTATTGTGTATCCTGTTCTACCCAACCCACAGTGGTTATTGAATCATATTATCAAACTCAAGTTCTTGTTAGGTCAAAAGAATAAATAATAAAGGAGATGCAGGGTATGGGTATCGGCTTTGTTGAACTTGCAATTGTCATATTCTTAGTTGGTGCTGTACTGGCGGGAATAGTAATTGTCACGAAAAATAAAAATTGAGGAAGATTTAAATTTGCTTTTGTATTTGTTTGCAATCATTAAAAATAAAGATGAGTGATACGTTTTTTAAGGTTAAGGAGAATAGAAAGATGGAGCAGAAATTCACAATAGAACACCCGGGCAAAGTAATAGATCACCCTTTTCCGCCGACCCGTCCTGATATCAAGATAGTTGAAAGTTCAAATCGTATAACTGAGGTAGATTGCCAAGAACTACAATGGTGGTTCGCTATCCCCAAGATGGGTGAACGTTATATGTGGGCAGAATACGATGGCGAAACACAGAAGTTAGACGCTGTAACAGAGATGATTCCCACCGCTCCTGCTATTATTCGAGACATTGATTGCGTTGAAATCCAATTCAATGAGTGGCTTGCGAAGGACTGGCCACCCTCACCAGATTTGATGTACGTTGGCATTGATGAAACTCACACAAGGTGGATTTCAGTCGTAAATACAATTGATGGCAGACGGATTTTCAATACAATCGGGGATGAATGGTTTGAAGCCCAGTGGGGACCTGATGCCAAACGCCGCATCGTTGACGATGGACGCTATGAACTTCAACCTGATGGCTCCTACAAACTTACGGACGGGCAAGGGTTTGGTGCAGGCACGTATGATGTGACGATAGGCGAAAATACTTTCCACTGTCTCCGTGTTTTAGATGCTGATATTACCAAAGAGCACGGTGATGAACTCGCGGAAGTTTATATTGAAGTAGAAACCGGACGAACGGTCTTCTTTAGACGGTATGACGGACGATTTCTACGTGGTGATTTGCTTAAAAAGTTTCCTAACAATCGTCGTATTGTGATAAATGACATCACCTATATACACAGCAACTGTACAGGTTGGTTTCACGATACATTCACGTTGGCATCTTTTGGTCAAACTGCTAACGCCACAGATCAAACCGAAAAGTAAGATTCAATAAGCATTAACTATTTTCTTTCACAGCGGTGTCTCAATTATAATTAACATGAATTCGATATAAGAATTGAGAATTTTTAAAGACTTTGTTTCTAACTTACGTTGTTGTAACAATTTAAAGATTCATTACAAACATATATGAAAATTTCAGAGTCACTCTGAAATTGTTGTTTTATCAAAAACGCTGAGAATCCTTATTGAGACTGGATTCATCGTAAGTTTTCTATATAACTCTGAGAACCGACTCTGAAAAATCTGAGTTGATTTTGAAAATATCCGCATTTGCACTAAGTAGAAAATAGGTGAAAATATGTTTAAGCGTGCTTACAAAGTCCACTGATCAACGCTATACCGTAATCGAAAAATTTCATCAACGGTCTTAACAGGAATTATTGAAATACAAGTCATTTGCAACAACGCCTATTCTGATGGAGGTCTTCAGATGTTTGGACGTAAAAAATCTTCAATTGCTTTATGTGTGTTATACATTTTATTTTTTTCTTTATCTACTTCTTCAATCATCCTTGCACAAGATGAAACAAACGATGCGAAAATCATCGAACGCTACAAGTTAATGCTCAGACAAAAGCCGAAAGAGGGGAGCGTTTTTGATCGGCTTTATCAGTTTTATCTTGAAGGACCTGGCTTAGATGCTATGGTTACTGATTATAACGCAGAAGCACAAGCGAACCCTAACGATTCTAACGTCCAACTTATCTTGGGACATCTTTATAAACGACTTGGGAAAGATACGCAAGCACTCACTGCTTACCAGCGCGCTGTTGAACTCTCACGGAACAACTACTATCCGCATTTTGCTTTGGGAAAGATGTATGCAGCACAACGTCAACATGAGAATGCTATTGTTGAATTGACAAAGGCTGTGGAGTTGACGAAACAAGTACAATCTACCTCTCCAGAAGAATTAACTGAAATTTATAAAGTCCTTGGACGCTCCTATTTTAGTCGTGACAAAGTGGAAGAGGCAATCAACGCATGGTCAAAAATAGCAGAACTTGACCCAGAAAACATATTTGCACGGATTGAACTTGCTGACCTTTTTCACGAACAAAAACTCTATCCACAAGCAATCGCACAGCACCAAGCCATCCTTGAGATCAAAAAAGACGATCCGTATCGTAGATGTCTCAGCCTGCGAGAAATCGGTAAAATCCATGAAGATACTGGCACTTATGAAGCAGCACGTAAACATTACGATGAGGCGTTAGCATTGACTGCACCCGGAAATTGGCTCCGAAAAGACCTACAGCAACGCATCATCGGTATTTATGCCGCTGACGGAAATTGGGAAGGATTAATCACCTACTATCAAAACAAACTTGAAACAACGCCAAATGAACCTGAATTGCTCGGTTTACTTGCCTCAGCATATATTGAAAATCAACAACTTGATGAAAGTATTACGACATACCGAAAGGGATTGGAACTTGCCCCAACAGACTCCAGTCTACGTCTCAACCTGATTACTGCACTTCGCAACGCCGAAAAGTTGGAAGAGGCAGCTACTGAATATGAAGTTCTTACTGAACAACAACCTGACGATTTTGGGATTTATAGAGAACTTGGAAAATTGTATGTCCAACTTGCAAATGTAGACAAAGCGAAAGCGGTATATCAGAGAATGATTGACCGCGATGCACAGAATGCAAGCACACATCTTATCCTTGCCGAGATTTACACCGGACACGAATGGATGGAAGATGCTGTTACAGCATATCAAAATGCAATCTCTCTTGAGCCTGACAATCTGGATTACATTGAGTATTTCGGAGAGTACTACTTCCGTCAAGGCAACCGTGAACAGGCAGTTCAAACATGGAATCAAATGGTTGCTGACAATAAAAGCAATGCTGAGAATCACGACCGTTTAGCGCGATTGTTAGGGGCAAAAAAGTTTCCTACTCAAGCGATTGATGCAAGCCGAAAAGCAGTACAATTGATGCCCGATGTGTATCGCTATCGCGAAGCGTTGGCAAAGCGCCTCATGGAGAATCAAGAATACGAAGATGCCCTTACAGAATACGCTGAGGCTGAGAAACTTGCACCAAACGCGTTTTTCGCTGAACAGATGGGTGACCAGAGAATTGAAATCTATCGGCGGCAGGGAACACTTTTAGATGAAATTGGAACAGTAGAAGAGCAGCGGAAAAAGCAAACGGCAAATGTTGAGGAAACTTTCGCATTGCAGATGCGCCTCGCTAAGATGTATCTCAAGTTGGGGAACATTACTTACGGGCTTGAAGTTCTATTGGAAGCAAAAGCATTGCGTCCGGATCACATCGTTGTCAACAGAAGGCTTGCAGAAGTGTATACTCAGCAGAATCGCCAAGATGATGCAAACGCTATCTACACACATTTAATTGAGATAGATTCCGCAAATGCACGCGAATACTACGCAAATATCGCGCGTGCCCATCTAAATACCATGGATTTTGAAGCAGCAACGGAAGCGGCAAAACAGGTCGTTGCACATAGTCCACGGAACCCAGAAGGACATCAACTGTTAGCACAAATCGCAAAAGGATCCGGCAATTATGATACGGCTATTGCCAGCCTCAAGCAAGCAATACGACTTCGCACAGATGCAACCGATATTCGCACGGAACTTGCGTCAATTTACAAACTATCAGGAAATCTGCGGCAAGCACTTGACCAGTATTGGCAGTGTTGGAAATTGAGTGATAGTGTCAGTGATAAACTTGCCTTTGTCAAACCACTCTCAGAGTTATATTACGACCTCGGACAACATAACGAGTTTCAAGAAAAACTGAAACAACTTTCTAAAGTTGACACCTCCAGTGTTGCACCTGTGCTTGCACTTGCAAATATCTACGAGGATATTGGGGATCTGTCTAATGCCAAGTTCCAACTTGCGCGGGCTTTAGATCGGCAACCTGACAATCAAGAGCTGCTGGAACAACTTGTAAAAATTAATACGGACCTGGGTAATATAGAAGATGCCTTAAACTACCAACAGCAGCTTGTTGATGCACACCCTAATGCTGTGCATCAACAAAAACTGGGTGAATTGTTATACGATGCGGGACGTGAACAGGAAGCTATTCAGGCATGGACAAAGTTGATACACGCCAAAAATCAAACGCTGGAAGCAGAAATAAAACTCTCTAACTTACTTATAAGACATGGACTACTTGAGGAAGCATTACTTACACTTGATCGCGCTGGAGAAAAGGCAACTGATGCAAAAGACATCTATAAAATAGGGGCGATGTTGGTCGAAATGAACGAATTAGAACGCGCTGAACCACATTTTCAGCGGATTTTGGAAATGCCTACACCGCTAACTAAACCCGCTTCAGCAACTACAACGACTCACATCCCACACGCAACCCCTTATACCCCTTATATGCCTTATGCATTTACCACTATCAACATGGGTAAACTTAACCTCCCGCGAAATCTCCTCAATCAAATTCAACGACAACCTCATTATTATAGTGGTAGGAGTGCGCAAACTTGGCAGCCAAATAGTTTTGAGGACGCCCAAGCAGGCGCACTCGTACAATTGACAACAATTGCACAAAAACAGGGTAAATTGAATAAATTAATTGAGCAATATGAGACGAATGCTGCCGCTAATCCCAAAGATATAAAGACTCTTGAAACATTACTCCAAATCTATACCTTATTCAACAACTCCAAAAGGGTAAGTGAGATTACTGAGCAATTGCTTTCTATATCTCCTAACGATCCAGCGTATCAACGCATGCGGTTGAATCAGTTAACACAACAAAATATTGATTATGAAACGTGGAAAGCCCATTACGATAAAATGACAGCATTGACTCCTGACGCGCGAACCTGGCTTGCTATAAACTACGCATCCATTTCATTTTACACTGGAAGAACAGAGAATGCAAAAAAAGTCTTGAGTGAACTTGAACACATGAAAGTTACAGACCTCAGCGCGGGGTTGATGTTAGTACCTATTCTTGCTGAATTGGGAAAAATGGATCAGGCTGAGAAAATGCTTGCTCAAATTCGGATACCGGTGAATCAAGCGAATCCCCAAACCTCCCCAATTGGTGTTCCATATTTTCCAATGCAACAGCAAGGATTCCACAGTCAAATTTATTCTACTCTTGCAATCGCTTACCTTAACGCCGGACAAACAGAAAAAGCAATTGAGTATTTTTGGACACACCTTGAACGTACCAAGCCAAAAACTACCAATTCCAAACGTGTCGCTCCACTTACATACGCATCGTACTCATCCGGGGGATATACGCCGGTTCAATCAAGTTTTCCTTCGCCCACGATATATTACAACCAAGATAGGTTACGCTCCCTGCAACAGTTTTTCAACACTGTGTTAATAAAAAACCAGCAAGAAGTTTTATACAGCAAATTACAAGCTGAACTGGATGCTTCTAATGGAAGGGACCGTATGTATCCGGGCTTGGCGTTAAGTTATTGTTATTGGTGGGCAGCAAAACGTAACAAAGCGCAAGAGATGCTCTCAGCACTACAAAAAGAATTCACGAACGACTTATCACTTAAACTGAATACTTGTTTTGTTTCTATGAATGTTGGTGAACATAAAACTGCCCTTACGCTACTTAAGGAACTTGTAGAGGCAGATCCTCGGAATCGCCGTCAATATAATCAGATGATGTTCCAGTTAGCAGTTTACACTGGTGATACTGTCATTATTCGTGAGTTAATGACCAAACTTCTAAATTCTCCGAGTGGAACGCGTGAGCTTTACCAGTTTTCGCAAAAACTCCAGAATACTGGTCTAACACAATTTGCCCTTGCTGTAGCAAAAAAAGCGGTAGATATGTCGAAGGGAGAACGTGACCCGAATTTTCTGATGCAACTGAGCCGTCATTTAGAAAAGTTGGGAAGGCAACAAGATGCCGCACAACTTGCTGAACGTGCCTTACGATTCGGTAATCAACGTGATCGTTATGGGCAAACCTTACATCAGTGGAATATGCAACATGCTTCACGTCTCATCAGAAATACTTCAGGTGTCCAAAACCGTGAACCAAAGTTGCTTGAAGCTGCAGAAAATAATCCAAACTCGTTCCGCGCGCAGCTCAACTTGGCTAACTTCTATGAAAGGAACAAACAGTACCAAAATGCGTCAAAGGCTTATGAGGCAGCACTCGCACTCAGACCTAAAGACAGCACAGTCCGACAACAATACGCGCAGATGCTCCAGCAGAGCGGAGACGTAAATAAGGCTGTTGACCAATATAACATTCTGATCAAGGAAAATCCAAGTGCATTGGGTTACAATTCTCACCGCGTAATTGATGCTTTCTCAAATGCAGGAAAAATTAACGAACTCGTTTCTTATTCTAAGGAAATGATTGCTCCGTCTTTTGGGTCTTTTGGACAAGGCACTGCCCTCAGTTTCGCACAAGGGGTTGCGCAGCACCTTCTTAGACACAATAATCCAAAAGCTGCAGTTGAAATCTATGAAAAAATAATTAAAGTTATCCCGAACAACGTGTACCTGTACACACAATTAATCTCTGCCTACGAAAATGTGGGTGAAACAGAAAAAGCAATGCAGCTTTTACGTGAAAGTATGGAAAATACGCATCTACTTAATGCCACACAACCCTTCGCCCAGGTAGAGTTCATCTTAAAACTAATAGAACTCTATAAGAAATCGGGAAAACTAAAAGAATTGGCAACTGAATATGAAGTAAAACTTGCTGAGAAACCCAATGACCCTTTACTAATCTTCCCCGTTGCGTTGATAAAGATCGGTTTAAATGATTTAGAAGGTTCAGATCCTCTTGTGGAACAACTTTTTAAGAATACACTTTTGATAGCAAATCTGGAATGGGCAAACCTTCTTGCGGATGCATATAAAAGTGCGGGGGATCGTGATCGAGAAATACATGTACTTGAAATCGCTACACAGAAAGTTAATCCTCAGAATTCATGGGGACTTACCGAAAGTTACAGGAAACTTGGCACTGCCTATATGCAGAAGGACGAAAAAACCAAGGGACAAGATACATTCAGGAAGATGGGCGCGATTCTCATGTCGGGAGGTGGCACACACGGTTATTGGGAAAAAGAACGTCTTGCACAAACATTCATGCAATATGCTATGTGGGACGATGCTGAGGCACTATTCACCGACATCAGCAATAATCTTTCAGCAAACCAAAGCAGTCGTGAACAGGCGCAACGGCAGCTCATGATGATAAAACAGATGCAGCGAGGATTAACTGCGACAACTCAATCTCCTCAAAAAACACAGAACATGAATATCGGTTCGCAAAAAGCATTGGCGCAACAGCATACAAGAAACAATAAAATCAAAGAGGCGATACAAATTTATGAACAAATCACTAAAGCAATGCCCGAAGACTTTGAATCTCGCTCACAACTTGCAAGCCTCTATTCCCGCGAGAGACAACACGATAAAGCACTTAAAACTTGGGAAGCGTTACTCAAAGCCGATCCTGAAAACTCACGGTATCAGGATGGTATCATCAATGCATATCGTGCATCAGGCAAAATTAGTGAAGCACTTGAACTGGCACAGAATTACCTGACAGCAGAACCGCAAAATAGTGCCCATCACGCACGTATCGCAAGACTCTATTCCTCAGATGGACAGGTTGAAAAAGCCATCGCTGCCTATAAAAAGTCAATTGAACTTAAGCCTGGGGACAGACAAATTTATGAGAATTTAGCGCGGCTTTACACACAAAATAATGAATTCGACGCTGCTGAAAAAACATACAAGGAAGCGATTAAATACGCGGAACGGGATTGGGATAAGGAGCACTTTGAACGGCAACTGATGGACCTCTATCGTCGCCAAGGAAAACTTGAAGAAGTGCTTAAGGATGCAGAGGAAAAAGGCACGCTTACGCTTAAAATGCAAACCGAAATTGCTAAACAATACAAAGATAAAGGTGAATCGCAAAAAGCAATTACTGCTTATCAGAAAGCACTCACCTTAGCAACCCAAGACCATGAGCGGCGCAATATCTCATTGCAGCTTATGGCGGAATATGCCAAACTCGGTGAGGATAAATCGGTATTAGAACTATTTGAAACGGCATATAACCCAAATTCAATTTCTTTGGGTGGTAAGTCAATCAGAAGTAGTGGTATGTCTATTACGGCAATCAGATTCGGAAACGACAGTGTCCGAGATGATCTCATTAAGACCTATCAAGACCAAGGAAAACTTGATAAGTTGCAATCCTTCTTTGAAGAACGGCTCAAGTCAAAGCCAAAAGATGTTGCTGTCCTTCAAGTTCTTAGTGATATCTATCGTAGGGCACACAACTATAAAAAAGCTGCTGAGATATCTCAAACTCTCAGTGAAGTACAACCCAATAATATCCGCAGTTATTATTATGCCGCTGCTGCATTAAATAAAACCGGGCAACCAGAATTGGCGAAACAATTTCTTAATCGAGGTGAGGCTGCGTTCTCTTCAAGCAACTATAGAAATGATATGTTAGTCCATGTTGCACTTGCAATTATTTGTCTTGAAGGTGAAATGGCTGAACAAGCAGTAAAATATGCTGAACAAGCGGTTACCAAAGGCTCTGGAGGCGATATTTTCAAAGACGGTGCTTATGGACTGCTTGGAAGATGCTATTTTGAGACAAAGCAGTATGAAGAAGCTGCAAACGCGTATCAACAGTTGGCAAACATAACCAGAAGTGATTGGAAACGAAAAGAAGCGGAAAAGGCTATCCAACGTGCCTACAGAGAAGGAAATCTTCACGAAACGCGAATTCCAAAATTGGTAAAAATGGCAGAAGAAAATCCTGATGATCCAGATGTCCGTCTTTCTCTTGCCAAAAGTTATGAATCCAGCGATCAAGTTGACGAGGCAATAAAGCAATATGAAAAACTTATTGAACTCCAACCTGACACTTCGGAATGGCACAAAACTATTGGCGACCTCTACCAAAGGTCGCGTGAAACACATGGGGCAGAACGATTAGCAAAGGTCACTGCTGCTTATGAAAAAGCAATTAAACTTGAACCGAATACTTATGAACTTTACGAAAAATTGGGACAAATCTATACACAAGGATCGGAATTAGAAAAGGCTGAATCTGTTTATCGTCGTGCTTTAGATGCACAACTTAATGAGTACGAATACAATAGGGTCGTAAGTGCAATCTGGGCACTTTATGATTCGCAAAAGCAACAGGAAAAAGGAATCGCTGTCCTTGAAGAATTGAAACCTAAAATGCCTACAAGTTCCACACTACATGAGTTGTTAGCAGATGCATATAAAAACGTCGGTAACACTGAGAAATCAGAACTTGCCCGCTCTCAATGGTTGGAGATTCGGCAGAAACAGGTGAACAAGCGACAATATCATAGAGACTTTAATACACTTGCTGAGCAGCTACTAAACCTAAATATATATCCAGAAGTGGCGTTGGATTACGCGCAACGTGCGATAAAAACTGGAGATAATCCAAAATATGGGTTAACGCTTGGAATGGCATACCTCGCAAATGAGCAGTATGATGAGGCTCTGGAACAGTTAAGAAGTAATCTTAATACCATGAAGCCAGAAGATGTGGAACGCCAATTATTGTCGCGTATCTCCGCATTTGGTAAAAACGCACAGGACAAAGAACGTTTTACTGAAATGGTGGCGCAATTGATAAATGCCATCTCCGATAATTCAACAAATGAACTAAAAACCAACTTAGCTCTGGCTAAATTCTGCCGTGAACACGGTTTAACCGAAATAGCAAGAACATATATTGACAAAACTGGGTTTATTCCTGAAAGTGCTTGGCTATTTTTAGGACCATTTGACAATACTAAGGGAGTCGGCTACAATACAGCTTATATCCCAGAAAACGAAAAACAGTTTGACACTACTACAAAATACGATGGAATAAACGGAAAGGTAAGTTGGCAGAAGATTGCTGATGAAACCTATGATGGTTTTATCGATTTCGGTGCAGATGATAATTGGCATACTGGATATGCCTTGACAACTATTTTTTCACCTGATGAACGAAAAGCACAATTCCTATTTGATAGCGATGATCAAGGTAAAATATGGCTAAACGGCAAGAAAATGTACGCACATAGAAGAAATCGAGGCGCTGTAATTGACCGCCGTGCTATTCCGGTGACACTTATGGCAGGAAAAAACAGTATCCTTGTCAAAGTCTGCAACGAAACGTTACCATGGGGATTCTATCTGCGAATTACTGACTCAGACGGAAATCCTTTTAAAGACCTGAAATTTAATAATTCAGAAGAAAAATGACATGTTGAAATATAAAAATATAGACATTCGTCTGTAGACGTGTCCTTTAATAGTAGGCGAGTTTTGATGAAGATTAATTTTTTAATTCGGTAATTTTTAATTATGCATATTCAGAACATTTTAAGTGATCTTCAGTCCCGTAGGGACGCAATGTTTATAGCAGCGCGGGCAACTCATCTCTTAGTCCCGTAGGGACGATATGTTTCGCAGCACATCGACAATAAATATGCCGTTCCTACGGAACTCAAGAGGGGAGGGACAACATTTTTCTATAAACATTGCGTCCCTACGGGACTAAAGAAATTACCAAAATATTTATTTAATCTTCATGTAAGCAATATTAAATAATAAATTGTTGGTTTTCCAATTTTTCAGCAGGCACTGAACCCGTAGGGGCGGGGTTTCCCCGCCCGCCATTGACAGAAAATGTGCCTATTTAATATTCAAACTTGCTTAAACGCGCCAGCAATAATGTATCGAAATTGTAAAATCTACTATAGCTTAATCCAAAAGGAGATCTGCCATGTTTGGACGTGAAAAATACGCAATTGCTTTATGTGTGTTAAGTCTTTTATTTTCAACCCTACTGCTTTCACCAATCATTCTGGCACAAGACGGAATAAACGATGCCCAAATTATTGAACGTTACAAGTTAATGCTTAACCAAAAACCAAAAGAAGGTAGCACATTTGATCGGCTTTATCAGTTTTACCTTGAAGGTGATGGTTTAGAGTCAATGGTCACAGATTATCAGGCGGAAGCAGAAGCCAAACCTAATGATCCAAACATCCAACTCATATTAGGACATATCTATAAAAGACTCGGTAAGGATAAGGAAGCACTTACAGCATATCAACGCGCAGTGGAACTCGATCCTGACAATTATTATGCCTATTTTGCACTCGGGCAACTACACGTGACGCTACGTCAACATGAAGATGCAATTCGCGAATTAACCAAATCCGTCACCTTATCAGAGCAATCCCAAGCAGTGTCGCCTGAAGAATTAACCGCAATTTACAAGGCACTCGGACAAGCATATTTCAGTCGAGATAAATTAGACGATGCAATACAGGCATGGGAAAAAATCTCCGAACTTGATCCAGAGAATGTGTTTGCACGCATTGAACTTGCCGACCTTTTCCGAGAAAAAGAACTCTATTCACAAGCAATTGAACAACACCAAGCGATTATAGATACTAAAAAAGACGACCCGTATCGTAGATGTCTCAGCCTGCGCGAAATCGGTAAAATACACGAAGATACAGGTGAGTATGATAAAGCGCGTGAACATTACGATAAGGCGTTGGACCTAACTGCCCCTGGTAATTGGCTTAGAAGAGACCTGCAACATCGAATCATTGCAATTTACTCAACGGACGCAAATTGGAAAGACCTAATTACCTATTATCAAGGAAAACTTGAAACTGATCCCAACGATGTTGAATTACTCGGTTTACTTGCTGCAACTTACATTGAAGATCAACAATTTGATGAAGGCACAGACACCTATAGAAAAGGGTTAGAGCTTGCGCCAACAGATACCAGTCTCCGTTTAAGTCTTATCACTGCACTTCGCAATGCAGAAAAGTTTGAAGAGGCAGCAACTGAATACGAAGCACTCAGTGAACAGCAACCTGACGATTTCGGTATCTACCGTGAACTCGGCAAATTATATCTGCAGCTTGAAGATGAAGACAAAGCAAAGGCAGTCTATCAAAAGATGATTGACCGTGATCCGCAGAATGCAAGCACACACCTTACGCTTGCGGAAATTTACACCGGACACGAATGGATGGAAGAAGCCGTCGCAGCGTATCAAAAAGCAATCTCCCTCGCGCCGCAAAATCTCGATTACATTGAGTATTTCGGAGAGTTCTATTTCCGTCAAGCTAACCGTGAAAAGGCGATTGAGACGTGGAACCAGATGGTTGCTGATGGCAAAAACACGCCTGAGAATTATGATCGGTTAGCGCGATTGTTAGAGGCAAAAAAGTTTCCCACCGAAGCAATTGACGCGAGTAAAAAAGCAGTGGAACTGATGCCTGATGCGTACCGTTTTCGTGAGGCTTTAGCAAAGCGACTCATGAACAACAAACAATACGATGAAGCACTATTAGAATACACGGAAGCAATTAAACTTGCCCCCAATGAATTTTTTGCGGAACAGATGGATGATCAGCGAATTGAACTCTACCGCAAACAAGGCACACTTGTTGAAATGGTTGAAGATGCTGAAACACAACTTGAAAAACCCGGACTCTCTGATACCGACAAATTCACACAGTTGAAGCGACTCGCAAAGATGTATCTAAAGTTAAGCAATACGACTTATGCCCTCGAAATCCTCTTGAAAGCCAAAGTGCTTCAACCGAATGACATAGATGTTAATCGTGAAACAGCAAATCTCTATACAAAACAAGGTAGACGTGACGAAGCGATTGTAATTTACAAGCATTTAACCGAAATTGACAGCACAAATGCCCGGGAATATCATGCGAATATTGCAAAAGCATATCTGAAAGGAATGGATTTTGAAGCTGCCATTGACGCTGCAAAGCAGGTAATTGCGCACAGTCCACGCAATCCTGAAGGGCATCAGCTGCTTGCTGAAATTGCCAAACAGTCTACAAAATACGAAGAGGCAATTGATAGTTATAAGCAGGCAATCAGACTACGACCTGAAGCAATTGACATCCGAGTCGAACTTGCTGCGCTTTACAATCGTTCAGGGAACTCTCGGCAGGCAATCGCACAGTACTGGAGATGTTGGGAGTTAAGCGATAATATAAGTGACAAACTCAGTTTCATTAAACCGCTATCTGAAGCATATTACGACTTAGGTAGACGAGGAGAACTTGAAGAAAAACTAAAGCAGATGGCTAAATCCAATACATCTGGTGTAGGAGCAGTTTTAGGTCTTGCACAAGTCTATCGGCTTGAAGGTGATCTTTCAAGCGCACGTTTTCAACTTGCACGTGCCTTAGACCGACAACGCGAAAATGCTGCACTTCTATCTGAACTCGTAGATATAAGTTCGGACCTTGGCGATATGCAGGAAGCACTCACTTACCAACAGCGACTTGTCAAGGCAAATCCTGATCCAGTACATCAGCAAAAACTGGGCGAACTGTTATTTGATGCTGGGCGTGAGCAGGAAGCGATTCAAGCATGGTCTAAAGTACTCCACGCTAAAAACCAAACCCTTGAAGCTGAAGTCAAACTCGCAAGATTGTTGATCCGATACGGTTTGTTAGAGGAAGCACTTTTTGCATTGGATAGCGCAGCTGAAAAGATTTCAGGCAAAGATGCACATCTTGCACTATACCAAATCGGGGCAAAACTTATTGAAATAAACGAAGCGGAAAGAGCAATTCCTCACTTTCAACGAATTTTAGCAATGCCCGAACCTGCTACCGATTCTACTGCGACTGTTACATCTAATAATACCTCAACAAATGTCCCCTCTCCCTATTACGGTCCTCCCGGACTCAATAAAAACAAACTGGCACTTGCGTCAAATGTTCTAAATCGTATCCAAAGACAACCTTATGTTTATACAAGCAGACAAGCGTGGGTACCTACAAGTTTCGAAGAGGCACAAGTTGGTGCACTTGTTCAGTTGAAAATTATCATGGAAGAAGAGGATAAAATAGACGAGTTTGTTGCACAATTTGAGAAAAATGTTACCGAGAATCCGAAAGATGTACAGACACTTGAACAATTAGCACAACTTTACGTTTTGACTGGAAACCGTGAGAAGTCCGAACAAATTACCGAAAGGTTAGTCGCTGCATCTCCAAATAATCCTGCGTATCAGGGTATGCAGTTGAATCTTCTCCAAACACAGAAAAAACTTAATTATGATACGTTAATGAATCAACTTGAACTGATGACGTGGTTGACACCAGAAGATCGGCAATGGTATATGGCAGACTTTGCCAGAAGGTTTAGCTACCAAGATCAGAAAGAAGATGCAGAAAAACTTTTAGACGATCTTCAAAAAATAAAAGTGATCAACCCGAATGTCTTTACCATGTTAGTTGGTACTTTTGTACAGTTGGGGAGAACAGACACGGCAGAGAAATTTATTGAGCAATTTTCGGCTACAACTCCCCAATTATCCCAACAACATGTCCGCATCTATCAAACACTTGCTACGACATATCTCCGTAATGGAAAAGATGATAAAGCAGCAACAATCTATTGGCAATATTTAGAACGCACGAAACCAAGCGTTACGAATCCACGTCGGACTATGGCGCTCAGCACATCTACTTCTTACTCCTATGGCGGATACTCCCAGATTCAAGCAAATTTTCCTGCACCAACAACCTATTACACCCAAGACCGGTTGCAGTCTCTACAGCAAATTTTCAATCAGTTTTGGATAAATGATCAACATCAAGCACTGTATACTGTTTTACAGACACAGTTAGATGCTGCTGAAGGTAGAGACCGAATCTATCCTGCTTTAGCGATGTGTTACTGTTATTGGTGGGAAAATAAACGTGAAACTGCCTTAGAAATACTCTCTCGTCTGCAGCAGGAATTTGCTGATGACCTCACACTTAAACTCAATACTGTTCTGGTCTCAATTCAGGCAGGTGAACATAAAACAGCATTAGAACTCCTTCAAAACCTTGCGGATGCAGACCCAAGGAACCGTCGTCAATATTTCGACCTAACGTTACAAGTCGCTGTCCACGTAGGTGATACGCTCATTGTCCGCGATTTGATCACAAAAGTGCTGAATTCACCGAGTAGTGTCCGCGAACTTTTCCAGTTTTCTAAAAAACTTCAGGAGAACGGTCTGACGCAATACGCTATAGCTGTTGGAAAGAAAACAGCGACCTTAGCGATGCGTGAACGTGACGCGAACTTCCTCGTGCAATTAAGCCAACACTTGGCCCAGCTTGGTAGAGGACAAGATGCAGCGCGCATAGCAGCACGCGCCCTACAATTCGCAAACCAACAAGACCGCTTTGGACGTACGTTACAATCATATTATCTTCAACAAGCATCGCGTCTCGCCAGTCGTTCCACGTCTGTGTCTGGCGGAAACCGTGCAGCAAAAGTAATTGAAGCAGCTGAAAAAAATCCAAATTCATTTCAAGCGCAGCTAAGATTAGCGTCATACTACGAAGGCAAAAATCAGATACATAAGGCTTCAGCAGCTTACGATGCAGCACTTGTATTACGCCCCAAAGACAATTCTACCCGCATGCGATATGCGCAAATGTTACAGCGAAATAGACAATCAAAGAATGCTGTAAAACAATACAGCATTCTCATGAATGATAAAAAGAATTTTCAAACTATATTCTACAACTACTGGGAAATTGTTCGCACATTTACTGATGCCAGAGAAATAGATAAACTGGTCGCAATCGCAAAAGAAGCAATTGGGGAAGGCAACCAATATTCTATGGGAAACGAATTCGCAATGAGAGCTGCTCAAGAATGTGTTAGAAACAAATATCCAAAGGCTGCTGCTGAAATCTATGAAAAAATGATGGAATCTGGTAGAAGGAATGTCTATAGCCAATTAGCAGATGCTTATACAGCCGCTGGTCAACGCGAGAAGGCGATCCAACTCTTACGCGAGAAACTAAAAACAGAAAATACAGAATCAAAAGTCGGTATCGTTTTAAAGTTTGCAAAATTTGATGAAACGCAAGATGAGATTAAAACTTTAGTAACAGAGTACGACGAAGCGATCACTGATGAAAAAGTTGATCCGTCAACACTTTATCTTGCCGCTGTTACGAAGATTGTGACAAAAGACTTAGAAGGCTCTGACCTAATTGTCAATAGACTCCTTGAAAACATCCCCTCACAGTCAAGGCTTCAATGGCTAAGTTCCTTAGCTAATACATACAGAGAAAAATTAGACCTTAATCGCGAAATCAGTATGCTTGAAGCTGCAACCCAGAAAGTTGATCCGCAGAATTCTTGGCAACTTTCAGATGTTTATATGAAACTTGGAACGGCATATTCTAAAAAAGGTGAAAAAGAAAAGGCACAGAATGCTATCAAGAAAATGGGAACACTCCGACTTATGCGGCGTGGTATGCCACAATATTATGAAAAAGAGAACGTTGCTCAAACGTATATTAAACACGAATTGTGGGACGAAGCAGAAATCCTGTTAACCGAAGTTATCAACGATCTTTCAGCACAACAGTATTATAAAGAACGTGCACAAGAACAACTTGTAACAATCCAACAGAGACGAGATGGTGTTACAGGAAACCAACACTCAAACGTAAAAACAGGAAGAATTAATATTGGTGTGCAACGATCAATGGCACAGCAACTCCAGCGTCGTAATCAGATCCCTGAAGCGATAAAAATTTATGAGCAAATCACGAAAGCCATGCCAGAAGACCTTGAATCCCGCTCTCAACTCGCTAATCTCTATTCACGCCAAAACCAGCATGCAAAGGCTTTAGAAATCTGGAAGGCATTGCTTGAAGCCGATCCTGAAAACACCAAATACCAAGATGGGATCATAGAGGCATATCAGAACACAGGAAAATCTGAGGAGGCAATAACACTCGCGCTGAAATATATTCAGGACGAACCTGAAAACGGTCTTCATCACGCTCGTCTCGCGCATCTTTACTACGGCAAGGGACAACGTGAAGAAGCAATTGCATCCTACAAAAAAGCAATTGAACTTTCACCAGGAAATGCCGATATTTATGAGAAATTGGCGGTTCTCTATTTACGGAGTAATCAGCTGGATGATGCAGAGAAAGCATTCAAAGAAGCACTTCAGTATGCTGCACAGACACACCAACATCAAAATATTCAACGACAATTGATAGACATCTATCGTCGTCAAGGTAAACTTGAAGAATACCTAAAAGAAGTGGAAAATCAAGGGGCACTTTCCTTTGATATGCTGAAGGAACTTGCACGCAACTATCAGAATCAGGGTAAGTTAGATGAAGCCGCTAAGACATATACAAAAGCACTTCAGGTTGCCCCTCATGAATATGAACAGCGTAATATTGAACGCCAAATTATAACTATTTATCGAAAGCAAGGAAAATTAGAAGAAAAGTTAAAAGAAGCGGAAAAGAATGACACCCTTACTTTTACCATGCAAGTGGAACTTGCCCGGCAATATCGTTCTAAAGGAGAATCCGATAAAGCGATTACTGCCTACAAGAACGCTATCAACATGTCATCCAGAGATTATGGAATAAATAACGTCTATAGCGAATTAATGCAGGAGTACGTCCGACGTGGTGAAGATGATTTGGCAATTGAACTTCACGATTCTATATCTCAGCCAAATTCACTCACTACCTCTATCACCCATAACCAGTCTGGTTTCGTTGTCACCTTCGGTGGAGATGAAGCACGCAAAATCTTGATTGATGCCTACAAAAACAAAGGAAAATTGGAGCAGTTGGAAACAATTTTTGATGCTAAACTCGAAAAAGAACCTGCAAACCCGATACTCCTTGAGGTTGTAGCCGAGATTCATCGAAAAGCTGGTAACCATGAGAAAACTGCTGAGGCATACCAAGCACTCTGTAAAGCGGATCCAAGTAATGTTCGTGGTTTTTACTACGCTGCCGCAGCACTTAATAAAACTGGAAAATCGGAACTCGCTGAAAAACTGTTAAAGCAAGGCAATACTGCTCTTGAATCCAGCAACCGTCCTAACGAAATGTGGTATCTCTGTGCTCTCGGTTCTATCTGTTATGATGCTAAAATGTATACACCTGCGATCAAACTCTTTAAAGACGCTATCGCTGTTAACACGCACAGACACGGTGGGCACAGATGGGAAGAGGAGATATTATATGACCTCATCGGAAAAAGTGCGCTTGCTACAAAACAATATGAAGAAGCCATTGATGCATACCAGCAGTTGAAAAAAATCGCTCGTGATGATAGAAAAAAACAAGCTGCCGAAAAAGCGATCGCACAAGCATATAGAGATGGAAACCTTCATGCAAAAAGGATTCCTAATCAGATAAAAAAAGTTGAAGACAATCCTAATGATGTAGATGCCCGTCTCGCGCTTGCAGAAACTTATGAGTCAAGCGATAAGGTTGAAGAAGCAATTGTGCAATACCAAAAGATTAGCGAACTTCAACCTGATGAAGCGCAATGGCACAAAAAAATCGGAGATCTCTATCAAAAGCCACGCGAGACAGAGGTCGGTGTTCAGAAGAATACAGCGGTGGAGTTAGACGGAAATTATAGTTTTGTTGAAGTCGTTGAAAGCAACACACTAAACACCATAAATCAACATCTTACTGTGTCTGCATGGATTAAACCGACTGAATTTCGGAACAGATATACGCCTATAATTTTTAAAGGTGACAGACGAAATTCAGACATTAGTAATCGGAGTTTCACATTGTGGCTACGGGATGATGGTGTTATTCAATTCGCTTCATCGCCTAAGGGACTCGGCGAACGCAAAGTTTTTTCCCCACGCGGATCAATTATGCTCAATACATGGTATCATATAGCAGGCGTCATTGATACCCAAAGAAATTACATAATACTTTACATTGATGGTATTGAAGTTGGGCAACAAGATTATAGTGGTGTACCAAATATTTATGAAAGTATACTTCCCTTCCGAATTGGTGGTTCACACGAAGAAGAAGTGACCACCCACGCAACCTTTGTTGGACAAATTGACAACGTAAGTGTTTGGAATATCGCACTGACACCAGAGCAAATTCGTTCTAATATGAGAAAGAAATTGACGGGGGACGAACCCGGTTTAGTAGGGCACTGGGATTTTGACAGAAAGTCAGAAGTATCTATTCCAGATGCATCACCAAATAAGAACGATGGAAAAATAATCGGCAATGCTAAACTAATCGAGTATAATTTTCCTGTTTTTGCCGATGCCAGCGCGGAACAATTGGAAAAAGCAGCAGCGGCTTACGAAAAAGCTATCTCGTTTGAACCTAACTCGTATGAACTCTATAACTTAGTAGCAAAAATTCATACGAAACAAAATGATCTTCCCAAAGCAGAAGCTGTATACCGTCAAGCGTTGCAAGCATCTCTCAAACCAACAGAACATGATTCCGCTGTCAAAGCCATCTTGGAACTTTACAAAGGTAAAGAACATGCCGATAAGCGACTTGCTATTCTTGAAGAACTTGGATCAAAATCGGGAAAAAGCCCATTCCTACATAAAATGTTAGGCGATACTTATGTTGAATCAGGTGATACGGATAAAGCAGCGTCTGCCTACAGAAAATGGTTAGAAATTCTTAAAAATGAGCCTAATCAGGGAAAATACGCACAAGAATATTTCCAACTTGCCGAGCGTCTTCTAAATCAGAATATCATGCCAGATATTGCGTTGGAACTTGCCAAACAAGCAGCAGGAACCCGACCAGATTCAACCTACTATTCAACCTTAGGGCATGCTTATCTTGTTAATGAACAGTACGATAAAGCATTAGAGAATTTTCAGTCCAGTCTTCAACTTATGAACCAATCTGGAAAAGTTAGCGGAGATAGAATTGAACATTTGCTAACGCGTATTTCTCAAATTGGTAAAAATGTAAAAGATAAAACACTTTACATTGAGATGATCGGTAATTTGGTTAATGCCATACCTGACCAACCAGACAACCCGTTAAATGCTAATCTATCATTAGCCGAATTCTGCCATCAACTTGGAATGACAGAAATGGCAAAAACATATATTCAGAAAACTGGCTTCTTCCCTGAAACTGCATGGTTGACCCTCGGTCCATTTGACAATACGAAGGGAGTCGGCTACAATACCGCATACATTCAGGAAGAAACAACTCAGATTGATACTGAAGTAAAATACGATGGAGTTACTGGACAAGTCGGTTGGAAACAAGCAACTGATGAGACCTATAACGGGTTCTTCGATTTTGGTACCGAAGAAAAAATGCACGCCGCGTATGCATGGATAACTTTCACCTCTCCTGAAGAACGAAAAGCACAAATCCGATTTGATAGTGACGACCAAGGGAAAGTGTGGTTGAACGGTAATAAAGTGTATGCCCACAGAAGAACTCGTGGCGCTGTAATTGACCGCCGAACTATTCCAGTGACGCTTACTGCTGGACGAAATACTATCCTCGTTAAAGTGTGTAATGAATCACTTCCCTGGGGATTTTATCTGCGGATTACTGATACTGAAGGTAAATCCTTCAATGATTTAAAAATCACTGACCCATAACTGTAAACTTGAGAAAAAGTTGCTGGATTATCTCTTGTTGGAGGGCTTTGTAAGCCCGATATTGTGAGTCTCAACCTATAAAATCGGGGTTGAAAACCCGGGGAATGCCAAAAGGCATTCATACCGTTGATTTACTCCAACAATAGAATATATCCTTAAGTTTACAGTTATGGATTTGAAAATCATCGACCTAACACAAAACCAACTACGACAGACACTTCTGCTTATTTGCAGATTTCCAACGGTTGTAGCACAATTCATTGAGCGTTTTTAGCGATTTAGGTTAAATATACGAACGATCCAGATTGTACTCAAATCCTGTTATGTACCAAATGCTGCTTACTTGATTATGGAGGTAATATTATGTACACGCAACGGAATTTCTTAATAATTGCATGTATTCTACTACTATTCGTCTTTAACTTCAGTTATTCCATCAAATTATCAGCACAAGATTCCAAGACCGAATTTGATGAATCTATTGAAGATACTGCCTTGGATTTAGATGGCAATTTTAGTTATGCTGAAACTGTTGACAGCGATATGTTGAATACACTTAGCGAACAGGTTACTGTGTCTGTATGGATAAAAGCGACAGATTTTCCCAACAGATACGCTGCAATCATCTACAAAGGAGATAGAAGCACCTCTGATATAAGTAATCGAAGTTATGCCATATTTTTACGGGACGACGGTGCTATTCAATTCGCGTCATCACCAAGGGGACTGGAAGAACAGTATATCTTTTCTCCATCTGAGGCAATTAAACTTAACAAATGGCATCATATTGCAGGTGTCGTTGATACACAAAGAAATTTTATCAAAGTCTTCATAGATGGTTTTGAAGTTGGGAGGACAAGTTTTAGAGGACAGCAGCGTTTTTATGAAAGCTTACTTCCATTACGGATAGGGAATTCTCATGAAGATGACAGAGAAACCCACTCCTCCTTTGTCGGTCAGATTGATGAGGTTAGTGTCTGGAACATTGCTTTGACTGAAAATCAGATACGAACTTGTATGAAAAAGCAGTTGGTAGGAGATGAAAAAGGTTTAGTAGGTTATTGGAAATTTGATGAACAAACAGATGGCATCGTCTCTGATATCTCATCAAATCAGAACGATGCTTTCTTAATCGGTGACGTAAAACTAATCAGATACATACGTCCTTTCTCAGCCTTTGCCGGCCCAGGACAACTGCAGGAAGCAGCTACCGTTTATGAAAAGGCTCTCACTCGTGATACAAATTCTTATGAAATATACCGTTCTCTGGCAGAAATATACATCAGAACAGGACGTCTATCCGATGCCGAAAAGATCTATCTTCGTGCTTTAGAGGCTGATCTCACGCAATCCGAACATGATGATGCGATTCAAGTCCTCCATAAGTTTTCCGTTGTGAATGGCACAAAAGAGGAGTTTATCATTCTACTTGAAAAACTGAGACCAAAAATGGAAGAAAGTGCTATTCTACATCAACTGTTAGGGGATGCCTATAAAAACGCTGGTGAAGAAGAGGAAGCTAAAATCGCCTATTCCCAATGGCTAAAGATCAGGAAAAAAGAAGTTGATAGAAAAAATGATGCATCGGTATATTACGATCTTGCTGTAGAACTTCTTGAGAAAAACATGTTTCCTGAAATGGCTTTGGAATTCGCGTTTAAAGCAACAGAAGGGCCATCAAGTACAGATTACATAATTACTCTCGTGCAGGCATTTCTCGTGAATGAACAGTATGAAAACGCATATCAACTCATTGAGAGCATCTTTGACATGATGTTTTTACCGTATGTTGAGCGTGATCTGTTATCGCAGGTTGTCAAAACTGGAAAAAATGTTAAAGACAAAGAAGGTTACGTTGAAATGTTAAATCAACTGATTGACTCTATGTCTGACAATCCCCGTTCACAACTAAGTACTACACTTGCTTTGGCACAATTTTATAGAGAAAGTGGCCAAGACGAGGAAGCAAATGAACTTATCCGAAAAACCGGCTTTATTACCGAAGATGCCTGGATGATTCTTGGTCCATTTGATAATGTCGGAGGGATTGGATTTAATACAGCGTACATTCCAGAAAACCTACCTAAGATTGACCTCACCGCAAAATACGATGGGATAAATGGAAAGGTGAGTTGGCAAAAAAGTACAGATGATAATCTATATGGTCACATACATCTTGGTGGGGATATAGATTGGTGTGTTGCTTATGCATTTGCAACTGTAAATTCTCCAGATGAACGTGAAGTCGAATTCCGATTCGATTCTGACGACCAAGGGAAAATCTGGTTAAACGGTATTGAAGTGTTTTCACATACAAAAACTTTTACCGCTGAAATTGACAATTACATTATTCCTGTAACACTCCAACCGGGTAAAAACAGTATCCTTGTCAAAGTATGTGAAGAAACACAGGGATGGGGATTTTATCTTCGGATCACTGATACTGAAGGCAAACCCTTTGATGATTTGAAAATCGTTGACCTAAACGAAAACTAACCTACGCACTTTGCAGTTTCAAGCGTTCCAAAGTTTGTAGTAGCACAATTCATTGTGCGTTCTAATACCATTTATAATTGACAAATTGTCATAAACAAACTGTAGGTCGGGTAGAGCTTGCGAAACCCATAGGCGTCAACTTAAGAAGATGTCTACGTTTTGATGAATGCTTTTCAACCCTTATGGTGATTGAAACTGTCCCATATTTAGTCCCGTAGGGACGATATGTTTATAGAAAAAATGTTACCCACCGCCTCTTGAGTTCCGTAGGAACGACATATCTAACTGGTGGACTGAGGCGACAACATACCGCCCCTACGGGGCTCAAGAGAGGGATTATCCGTTTTCTATAAACATACCGCCCCTACGGGGCTGAAGAGGGTTTTCCCTGTTTGAAAATTGCTTAAGTTGACACTTATAGGTAGAGCTTGCGAAACCGACATGGAAACCCTATCTAATCCTACTTGTCGGGTTTGGCTACCGCTTCTACTTGACCTACAAAATAATGTTATATTATCATATAGAAATGGTATTATAGTAGATTTTACAATTAACTTTACGTCTGAGCTGTAGGAGGGAACTCTGATTCCCGACTATTAGCGGTTTCGTCGCTATTCGGAGATCGCTCCTACAGAATATATGTAAACTTATTTACATAATTTACTATATTTACGTGAGTTTGATAATAAAAATGTGAGTTCGCTCTAAACACTTTTCAGGGCTAAAAAAAGCACTATTTTTGTAGCATAACCTGTTAGGTTGTGCCGTTTTTTGCCAAAAATAACAGAGAACGCTGTGGGTGAAAACTTTTTCAAACTCACGTTATATTTGCTTTATTCGGAGGTATTTCAATGTCCATGCAACGAAACTTCCCTATATTTGTATGCGTCCTATCGGTATTCATATTTAACATCAGTTATTCTAATGACATCTTTGCACAAGATTCCGCGAATGAAGAGAATGGTATCCAGAACAATAAGCTTAATCCAACCGAATATGATGGAAAAATTGTGGACACTGCGCTTGATCTTGACGGAAAATTGAGTTATGTAGAAATTGTAGACAGTGAAACTTTAAACAATATTACGGAACAGTTGACAGTGTCAGTGTGGATAAGACCGACAAGTAATCCAAATAGATACACAGCGATTCTATCAAAGACGGATGCATGGGTTGACCGTATCATGCATCGAAGTTTCATATTGAATTATAAGGAAGGTGGTTCAATTCAATTTGCAGCGTCTCCTGTTGGTGAAGGTGAAGCGTCCCTTTATTCCCCAGATAGTATCATCAAACATAACATCTGGACACATATAGCAGGCGTTATTGATGCAGAAAAGAATTACATGAAACTATTTATTAATGGAATTGAAGTCAGCAACCGTGATTTTAAATGGAAAGAAAGTATTTACAGAAGTCAGCTCCCGCTACGTATTGGGTGGTCACATGAAAATAGGACTGCTCAATCTTCATTTATCGGGCAAATTGATGATGTACGTATCTGGAACATTGCACGCACTAATGCAGATATCCGATCTGATATGATTAACCCACTTAACGGGGATGAACCCGGCTTAGTTGGATATTGGAAATTTAACGAAGTAACAGACGGTATCATCTCGGATATGTCACCAAATCGTAACGATGGTAGATTGGTAGGCAATTCAGAACTGACAGAATACATCCGTCCAATTACTGCCTTGTCCAGTAAGGAACAACTGGCAAAAGCAGCAACTGCTTATGAAAAGGCACTCTCTCAGGGAACAAACTATTATGAAACGTTCCGTTATCTTGCCGAAATATATATCAAAACAGAACGTTTTTCAGATGCTGAAAAGGTCTATTTACGTGCATTAAAGGTAGACTTCACGCAAAGCGAACAAAACGATGCAATAAGAGACCTCTGGAGACTTTACACCGAGAGAGATGCAGTAGATGAATTCCTTACAATACTTGAAGAACTGAAACCAAGAATGCAAGGAAGTTCTGTTCTACACGAACTATTAGGTGATGCCTATAAAAACGCTGGTCAGGAAGAAAAAGCTGATCTTGCCTATACACAGTGGCTTAACATCCGAATGAAGGAAGTTAAAATGCAAGCTCGTGCGTCTGAATATCGCAACCTTGCTGAAGAACTACTTAAGAAGAATCTTTTTCCTGATACTGCGTTGGAATTGGCGGAAATTGCATTGGCAAGAATATCTGGCTCAAGATATATGATTACCTGTGCCCATGCATTACTCGTAAATGAGTTCTACGATGAGGCTTTTCACCAAATTAGCAGTTTTCTCAATGCTGGGTATTATGAATATACTGAACGTAGCATGTTTGAACGAATTGTTCAGGCAGGAAAAAATGTCAAAGACAAAGATGGATATATTGTGATGTTGAATCAACTTATTGATAATTTGACTTTTGATCTACCTGCACAATTAAATACCATCATGGCTTTAGCCCAATTCTATACAGTCAATAACCAGCATGAAAAAGCAGAAGCACTTGTCCAAAAAACAGGATTTATCACTGAAGACGCATGGGCAATACTTGGTCCGTTTGACAATGTTGATAGAATCGGCTTTAATACCAAATACATTCCGGAAAACTTGCCGCAGATTGATACCACCGTAAAATACGATGGAAAAAATGGACAAGTGGGTTGGCAAAAATGTCAAGATAATTTCATAGACGGCTATATCCGTATCCAACCCACCGTTAATTGGAGTGTTGCATATTCATTCGCAACTGTCCATTCTCCAGATGAACGGGAAGTCGAATTCCGTTTTGATTCCGATGACCAAGGTAAAGTCTGGCTAAACGGTATAGAGATGCATGCACACACAAGAACCTATGCTACAGATATTGATAGAGATATTATTCCTGTGACCCTCTCTTCAGGAAAAAATAGTATTCTCATCAAGGTGTGTGAAGAGACCAGAGGTTCGGGATTTTATCTGCGAATTACCGACACAGATGGAAAACCCTATGATGATTTGGAGATAATTACGCAATAGGGAATTAACTTAGAATGCCTCGTAACAAATCCATCTTTTACTCCATGTTTCAAATCTAAAAACAATCTAATTCTTAACACAATTGTTTACTGCGGAGGTATTACCTTGCCCAAAAAGGTAGAAACATATGCCAAGTTTCGCACGGGTAAAGGTTTATGCTTCCCTGTGATTGACAAGAGTTTGCTCAACAAATCAAAGATGGGTTCAATCGCAGTTTTCGTACCTTTTGGCATGTCTCGATTTGTGTCGCTGTATATCGGTGTCAACGCTTTGTATCTACGTCCGAGTGTCACCTGAGACGGACACGCCGGGAGCCGACATCTTTGGAGCCAGAGCGGATGGTGAAATAAGTAATCTTGTTGTGCGCGCATAGCGGTAATCCCCTTGAGTGTCATAACCGCGGAAAAGACGATGAGAGAAGCATCCGGATAAGTTTCGGGGCTCCCTCTTTTTGAGACGCTTTCTTGGGTCAGTAAAAACTCATCTAACACCGAAAAAAGAAATGTGGTATACTCTATTATGTCAGGATATTTCATGGGTATCTCCTTGAAACTAATTTCTTATTGCTAAAAAATTAATTCAAAGAGTACCTTTTATCCTGACTTTTGACAACTATTATTTATGAAACACCCTCATATAAATTAAGTGAACATTATTGGCATTTGCAGCGTTTGCAGTCGCGCAATTCATTGCGCCTCTTACATTCCTCTGCTGGCAAGGCGGGGAATACCTAAATGGCATTCACACCGTTGATTTCTTCCTAACCTCGCTTACATTCACACTGGTAGGCGAGGTTTCCTAACCTCGCTGTGGAGTGTCAAAGTAATTCCAAAATCTACTATACGATACAAGGATAGAAAATGAAAGAAATGACAGTGAATCAAACTCCTACGAACACCATATACTATCCTCATCAATGATTTCGTTTTGGATTTACTTTTAAATCTGGATTCTGTTTACGAAGTCTTTGAATCGGAGACATGTTTTGAATTGGGTTTTCACTAATGTGTAACACTCTCAGGTTCTTAAGGTTTTCAAGAGATTTTATGTCGCGAATTTGGTTTTTCTCCAACCCCAAATATGCAAGCTGCGTTAAGTTTGTGAGCGGTGTGATGTCCGAAATTTGATTCTCCGTTAGCCATAAACTCTGAAGTTGTGTCAATTGCGAGAGAGTGGCAATATCACTAACCTGGTTCTTGATCAAAGTAAGATAATCGAGGTTTTTTAAGCCTGTGAGTGGTGTGATGTCTGCAATTTGATTATTCCCAAGTCCTAAGCGGCGGAGTTGAATCAATTTTGCCAGAGGCGTGAGACCGGTGATTTGATTCCCGCTCAGTTGTAAATCAGGTAATTGTGTCAATTTCTCCAGTGGCGAAATATCACTTATTGAATTGTCATAAAGAGAAAGAATACTAAGTTCACCTAATCCTGCGAGTGGTTTGGTATCATGAATTTTATTTCCACCGAGATATAAAATATTGAGTTTTGTTAACCCGGCGAGCGGTGCGATGTTATCAATCTCATTCTGGTCAAGGACTAACCATGTTAACCCTGTCAATCCAGCAAGGGGTGTTATATCACTTATTTTATTATCACTAAGCGATAAGGCACGCAGATGTATCAAATCTGCGAGAGGTGTTATATCAATGATTTTGTTATGCTTAAGCTCTAAATGTTGAAGTTGTTTAAAATCCCTAAAGGGTGTGATATCGCTGATTTCGTTATTCGCTAAGGTTAGGTAAGTCAGCTGCGTTAATCCAGCAAGGGGTGTGATGTCTCGAATTTGATTTTGGCTATAGCGAGAATCCGAATGGTGAGCACTGAGACGTAACTCCCTAAGTTGTGTTAAATCTGTGAGTGGTGTGATGTCCGAAATTTTATTCTCACCGAGTGATAGTGCCATAAGTTTTGTTAATCCAGCAAGGGGTGTGATGTCGCTGATTTCATTTTGCTCAAGGTTTAAGATTTCAAGTTTTGTTAGTCCAGCAAGGGGTGTAATATCCGAAATTTGATTATTATTGAGATTTAACCATGTCAACTGAGTTAAATCTGTGAGGGGTGTGATGTCATCAACCTTATTGATCCATATAAGTAAACGCGAGAGTTGTCTTAATCCCGCAAGTGGTGTGATGTCCGAAATTTGATTATAGGAGATATTTAACTCATTAAGTTTTGTTAATTTAGCGAGCGGCGTAATGTCCGCAATTTTGTTTCCACCAAGATTTAACGCGGTAAGCTGGTTTAATTGTGTAAGGGGTTTGATATCGCTGATTTCATTTTGGTCAAGTTCTAACTCTCTAAGCTGCTTCAATCCAGAGAATAGTGTCACAACATCTGCAACATTTCGAATTTTATTGTCCCCAAGCGTTAACTTTGTTAGTTGTGTCAATTCTGCAAGCGGCGTAATGTCCGCAATTTGATTTCTGGCAAGCTGTAACTCTTTAAGCCGTTTTAATTTGGCGAGCGGCGTAATGTCACTGATCTGATTGTAATCAAGTGATATTTCTTCCAGCTGCTTTAATCCGGCGAGAGCAGTGATGTCACTGATCTGATTACTTCCAAGCCACAAACGTGTCAATTGATCTAATTTAGCAAGTGCTCCTATGTCGTTTATTTGATTAGTCCCAAGCAATAACTCTTTGAGTTGTGTCAAATTCGTCAGTGGCGTAATGTCACGGACTTGGTTGTGATAGAGGTCTAAATTCGTAAGCTGCGTCAAATTCGTTAGTGGCGTAATGTCACGGACTTGATTTTCCCAAAGGTCTAAGTTCCTGAGATTCGTCATTCCAGTAACGACTGAAATGTCACTGATTTGACAATTCCTGCAATCCAAGTGTTGAAGTTGCGTCAATCCAGCAAGTGGTGTAATGTCGCCAATTGGATTATAGGAAAGACCCAAACTTCTCAGTTGTGTCAATCCAGCTAATGGTGTTATATCTTGGATTTGATTGTTGCCAAGATATAAACTTGTTAAACCCGTCATCTTTTCTAATCCCGTTAAGTCACTTATACCTTTTTCCCATGCATTAATACTCTCCAACTTTTCCAATTTCTTTAGACGAATCGGTTTGTCTGGAGCTATGTCCAATTTCTCGCGCACAGCCGCAGCCAAGTTTGGATCAGGTATCTCCACAGGTTCTGATGCACAACCAACAATCACTATGAGCAATATAAATAAAAGATAATAATTCTTCATGACCAAACGATCTATTGTTGGAGGGGTTTAAAACCCCGATATTGAGAGATTTTGACATCTAAATCGGGCTTACAAAGCCCTCCAACAATCGGATATATCCTTAAGTTGACACCCGCTGAATGCCAAAAGGAATTCAGTGGGTTTCGTGCCTCAACCCAACCTACGAGCTAATCGACTTGGGCATTGTTAATATGTAAATCTTCAAAAGGTTTGCCATCAGCATCCGTAATCCGAAAATAGAATCCCCAACTCAATTCTTCATTGCAAACTTTGACAAGGATTGTGTTTTTACCAGCCTTAAGTGTAACCGGTATTATGTCTCTGTCAAGAACTACCCATCCAGCATTTGCTCTCGCAAACACCTCTTTGCCATTTAACCACAACTTGGCTTGATCATCGCTACCAAATCTGAATTGCACTTGCCGTTCGTCAGGAGAAGTGACAGTTGCAAATGTATATGCAACACGCCAATTGACGTTCCTACCGAAGTCAATAAAACCGTCAAATGCATCATCCGTAAATTTTTTCCAACTTAATTGACCACCAACCCCTTCATATTTTGCCGTTGTGTCAATCTGCGTGATGTCTTCAGAAATGTATGCGGTGTTGTATCCAATTCCCGCGGTGTTATCAAATGGTCCAAGCACCCACCACGCATCTTCTTGAACGATACCGTTCTGCTGCATCTGTTCCATTGCCTTCTCGGGCATGTTGTTTTTGCTGTAATATTCAGCCATGCCGAGATTAACATTCACATGGAAAGTCGGTTCAGGTGGCGGCGCATTCAGCAACTCGTCTGCAGTCTTAAATTTCAAATCCTCAAACGGATTACCTTCAGCGTCAGTAAGCCGCAGGAAAAAATCCCAAGATTGCGTTGAATTGCATATCTTCATAAGGATAGTGTTTTCTCCCTGCTTCAGGGTGACAGGAACGGTGTAACGATCAAGTCTCGTCCCACTTGTTCTATCATGACTAAATACTCGCTTGCCGTTTAACCAGATAACACCTTGGTCATCGCTGTCGAATCGGAAGGTAATTTCGCGTTCATCTGGCGAAATAACAACTGCCCATACATAAGCTGCGCTCGCATCGTTGTCACCAACGAAAACATAATGTCCATCTAATGATCTATATTTAGTTTTTTTCCAACTGATGAGTCCATCTCTACCATAGTATTTGGCTGTTGTGTCAATTTGTGTGGTCTCCTCAGGAATATAGGAGTTTTCATAACCATAAGAATCTATGCTCTTGAAGGGGCCAAGCGTTATCCAACGAATTTCAGGAACAAAGCCCGTTTTTGATAGCAGATTGTTTTCCACATACTCAGACGATTCGGTATCACTATAGAACTGTGCCAACATACGGTAAGCATTGGCGTGATTACTTGAATCTGTTGAGGGAATAGTATTTATCAACGCACTAAGCATTTGACTGTAACCCTCTTTGTCATTCGCCTTCTTGCCTGCCTCCGCGACGCGTTTCCAAAATTGCTCTGTTGAATATCCTGATGGCACGATGCTTAACGCGTGTTTATAGTGTATGAGTGCGTCTTCAAAAAGTCCGTTAGCGATACACGCATCGCCAAGTGTTGTGGGGTAATAATAATATGAACCTGTATAACTTTGTAATGCACGTTTTGCGAATATCAGTGCGATCTCTGGAAAACGCTCTTTATTAAGAAGTTCTTCAGCAAAATTGCGATAATTACTTGCACTTTGTTGACCTTCAGTCTCTTTCTGCCGTATCTTTAACCACTCAGCGTAGGCAAGATCCGTTTTTTCAGAATCCCCTGTTTTTTTGTAGAGATCACCCAAAAGTTCGTGCAGTACCGCGCTTTTCTCCATATCAGGTTTTATCTCTTCAAGGATAGCAATGCGCTTGCTCTCTTGCCCATCTTTAGCGTAAAGATCGGAGATAGCTTTAATTGCAGAATTATGGTTGTCCTGTGTTAGAGACGCATCTAATGCTTGACGGTATACCGCTTCGGCATCTGATGTCTGTGATGTTTTCACGTAGAACTTTGCCAACAAGTCATAATGTTGGTATGAGGTAGGTTCAAGTTCAATCGCTTTTTGATATGCAGCGATTACTTGCACCAATCGTTCCTCTCTTGAACTTTCAAAAATTGGACGCGTATAAGGTTCAAACGTAGCATTTCCAATCAGTTTACCATCATTTCTGTTTTGTGTTGCGTCAGCAATAACACCTTGATTTTCAGCGTCAAATTTCCAGTATCCGACTAAACCGGGTTCATCACCATTGAGTTGTGTGTTCATATCGGCGCGAATCTGTTGTTCAGTCCGCGCAACGTTCCACACACGCACCTCATCAATTTGTCCCACAAAAGATTTATGGGCGGATACCTCCTCATAGCTCCACCCAATACGGAGTGGGAATTTGCTTTGATATATCCTTTTCTTCCCTTTAAAATCTCGCTGATTAACCTGAATTCCATCAACGAAAAGTTTGATGATGTCGGTCTCCGTATCCACAACACCTGCAATATAGTGCCAAGTGTTAAGTTCAATGATACTTTTTGGAGAATAAATAGATGCATCATCCTCTCCATCAGGTGATGCCGCAAATTGAATCGATCCATCTCCTTTAAGATTCAGGAAGAAACTTCGTTTTTTGAAATCGGAATCCCACTCATCAGTTTTAGAGACAATGGGGAAATACTCATTTGGAAAATTAGTCGGTTTAATCCACGCTGACACCGTCACCTGTCCCGAAATTTGGTTTATAGATTCACTCTCATCGATTTCTACAAAACTCCTATTTCCATTTAGGTTTAGTGCTGTGCCTTCAACCGACTCGCCTGCCTCGTGTCTCTTGATTGGCATGTTGTCATAGAATTCACCAAGCTTTTTAAACCACTGTGAGTTCTCAGGTTGAAGTTTACTGATTTTTTCATATTGTTCTACCGCCTCTTTAACTCTGTTTGTCGCTTCGTAATTTTGAGCAAGTTTCAAACGTAAGTTAGCATTTTCGGGATTCGCCTCAACCTTTTTAAGTTGTTCAGGAATCCATTTTTCATAGAGTTTTCCTTCTCTGGCAATTTCTTCAATGGCAGTCTCTGCTCTTTCCCGCGGCCAATCATATCTTGCTACATTTGCCATTTGCCGATATGCATTGACAGCCTCTTCATAGCGTTTTGTCTCACGGTAGGATTTACCAAGCATTTCGTGTAAAGTCTCCTGAACTGAACTACCGCCGTAGCTGCGACTTTCAACAAGTGCAGCTTCTGCAAGTTCAATCGCTTGATCATATATTTTGTTCTCAAGGCAGATTGTAGCGAGCGTTCCAATAAACCACATATCATCTTTATCGCTACTGGATTCAAGTGCGGTTGATGCTTTGTTGAACATCTCTTTTGCCAATCCTATTTGACCGCTTCTGTTCAATGCTGCACCTGCATTGTAGAGACTGAGGACATCGTTAGGTTGTGTTAGACTGAGCGTCTGATAGACTTCAGCCGACTTATTAAAATCTTCTCTACTCCAAAAAATCTTAGCCATCATTTTCAGATTTTTGGAATTCTCTGGATTCTCCTGCAGTTTACCTTCAAAAAGTGCCTGCAAGTCTTCAAGCTTACCTTGATCCTTGTAAGCGTTGATTAAATTATCGCGTGCACGATCAGCATAAGGTCTGGCTGAAATACTACTTGAACCGTAACTGATCAATCGACCTGTAGGATTCGCTTGGATTGCCTTTTCGTAAATCTCTAAGACCGAGTTAGTCTTGCCAAGTTTTATGTAAACCTTGAACAAATCACTGGAGATCCTATTCTTATCATAGGAATCAGTAGTCATATCAAATGCTGTTTTGTATGCTTCCGCAGACTTCTCAAGTTCACCTATACTGAGATAGTAGTTCGCTCGTTCTTTTTCCATCTCAAGTGTAAGCGTGCCTTCATCCTCAGCCTTCTGTAACATCTCTTCCAAATTGCCTTGATAACGATAGAGGTTCATCAATTGCCGCTCAATACCTCTACGATTCCATTCATTTGGCGTGTATTGAATGGCGTTTTTATATGCTTCTTCAGTAGCGGCGATGTCATCATTAAGAAAATAGAGTTCTGCAACTTTCAGATAAACATTTCTATCGCCAGGCGCGAGTTCAATTGCTTTTTCATAAGCAGCGATTGCTTCATCCTTCCTATCTTCATCGGAATAGAGTTTAGCAAGACGGACATAATGGACACCGACTTCCGGCTCTGCTTCAACATACTGCTGAGCAACGCCGAGGGCTTGCTCAAGTTTGCCAGCATTGTGAAAACTATTTACCAGACCGTCTTGATACTTTGTGTTTTCCGGATCGGATTCAAGTAATATTTGCCATGTTTCAGAGGCTTTGTCATGCTCATTTTTACGTGAATATAGTTTAGCAAGTTGTGCGCGAGATTCTAAGTCTTCCGGCATCGTTTCTGAGATGCGTTCAAATATCTCTAACGCTTTCTCTACCTGATTTCGCTGCGCAAACTCTTGTGCGATAGCGCGCTGCATGCTGATACCCATCTCCTGGATTTTCTCAACAAATTGGGGTGAATTGAGATCACCACGCCGCTGTTTTATCTCCATGAATTGTTCTTGGGCGGACTCCCGTTCCCACGAAGAAGCTGAAAGGTCGTTAATGACTTCTGTGTAGAGAGTTTCAGCATCGTCCCACATTTCGTATTGCATGTATTTTGAGGCGAGTTGTCTTTTTTCGTACGTACTTCTTGAACTATCCCGCATCGTTTGGATGGTGCCCATTTTACGGAATGCGTTTTGTGCTTTCTCCATCTCCTCTTTCTTGATGTATGCTTCTCCCAGTTTCTCGTAAGATGTTGCAAGTGCCCATGAATTTTGATTTTCAAGTTTCTCAGCAACGGCTTCAAGTAGACGGAATTGAAGATCGTGCACACCAGCCTTCTCACTTACATCCGCAAGGTTATAAAGCCACTTTGTCTCTACAGACAAGAGTGCATCGTCAATGAGCGCGTTTATATGCAAGTTTGCACCTTCAATATCATTCGCTTTTATCTTCATTGATGCCAATAGATATAGCAGTTTTGTGTTTGACGGATCTTCCGCGAGTTTTGCTTCATATTCTGTAATGAACTGTTCTAATTCACCACTCACCTCATAGTATTCAGCAAGCTTCAAAACAACTGTTGATTGTGTATTAGAGAGGTCACCAGTTTCAGTTTTTTCTTGCAAATATTGAATCGCACTTTCACGACCACCAGCAGCCTCATGGTATTCAGCGATTTTCAATTGAAACGCTGTTTGCGACAGCGATGTCTTACCAATTTCATGTTTTTCTGTCAAATACTGTATCGCCTTTTCCGGTTCACCAGCGGCAACATAAGCAGATGCTAAATCTCGATGCACGTAATCCCATTTCGGGTGAACTTCAAGTATCTTTTGGAATATCTCAATTGCGGGTTGAGGTCTGTTTTCAGCCAGACATCTACGTCCGACCTCCACGGTAAGATCGCTCCCTGCGTATTGTCCAACAGGCATTATGATGTCCTTTGTAAGTGCAATAAGATCATCTAATTTTCCTGCTGAAACAAACGCGTCTATCGCTTTTCTATAATCGTAACCAAGTGCAGTTGAGTTGTTTTTGAGAAGAATCGTATATTCAGGCAAGGCTTCTTCTCCCATACTATTTCGTTCCAGCATACGGACATATCGCAGACGTATGCTGCTGTCATTCGGTCGGAGTGCCAATGCTGCCTTAAATGCTTCTGCTGCTTTTTCAATTTTGTTCGCACTTTCATAGAAAATAGCTAACTTAATTTGGGTTTGGTATGATTTCGGATTTTTTTCGACCTCTGCAATGAGCAAGTTTTCACGTTCCTGCATATCCTTTGAACGACTTACCAAATTCGTCGCCCGTCGAAAATTATATGCATACATCATCCGTCCGTAGCGGTCAGGTCGGTTTGTAAACCGTAGCGCGCGTTCCGCAAGCAGCGCTGCGTCCTGCCCTCTACCGAGATCACTCAGATGTTCACCTAACTCCATCAGAAAATTGGCATTACGCTGCGTCATTGCCAATACCATCGCTTTTTTACCTGCAGCGATCGCATACTGTGTGAAACCTGCATCCTGTAGGTTTTGCGAAAACTGATACAGTTCTTGCGTACCCGTTGGTGAATTCAAAAGTTTTGCCATCAACTCTCGTAGTTTGACAGTATCCCCTGTATGAATGGCAAGCTGCAGGAGTAGATCGTTATATTGACGACGGTTTCGTGGTTCTGCTTCAGCAAGGTCCTCAAGCATCATGAACGCATCCCTAAATTTACCCGTCTGAATTGAGACAATAGCTGCGTTCAGCTTGAGCGTCAGGTCATCCGGGAAATCCTTCTGTAAACTGGAAAGGATCTCTTGCGCCTTATCGCGTTCCTCATCCCACCAATAGCAGTAACTCATCGCTAAACTCGGATAAATACGATCTCTACCTTCTGCTGCATCTAATTCTTTCTGGAATTTTGTGAATAACTTCCCTTGTTGTTCCCTTATCCAAAACTCACGGAAAACGGATTTGAGGTAGTTTAAACGCTGACTATTAAAATAGACGATTGGTGTGGGATAAGTCGTCTGAACGGGTCTATAACCATAATAATATGATGATGACCGCGCAAGTGCATCAACCCGTCTGGGATTCGCACCCGTCGGTTTTGTTCTTTCACAGAAAATCCAAAAGAGCTCAATCGCTTTTTCTGGCTCAGCTTGCTCAATGTAGGAGTCTGTAAGTTTTTCAAACAACTGTCTATATTGGTACTGCTGCGCTTGCGGCGGTTTCGGCAGACTAAGGAGGATTCTTTCTGCTATATCTGTCTTTTCAATCAGATGAAACGCATCAACTAACGCATAACCCGTGTTGAAGTCCGCAACCTTTACCTCCTCAACTTCGCTCAGGAGTTTTGACGCATCTTCCTCTTTCTCATCCCGATACAGCATTTTGGCATATTCTGCGATATATCGGTAACGCGCTTCGGGAACTAATCCAGGTATATCGTCAAGTAGCTTTTTCAACGTTTCGTAATTTGCGTTTTCCTGTATTGAACGGTGCAAACGTAGCGGTTGATATGCCAAATCATTGGGTGAAATCTCAATCAGCTTGTCAATAGTTCTTTTAGCTTTGTCGTTGTGTTGGATTAAGGTATAGAGTCTCGCTAACGTTTCAAGTGTCTTGATGTCTGTGGGATTTGCATCGGCATCAGCCTCAAATTGTTGAACAAGTTCGGATAGTTTGCCATGTTGCTGTGCAATTGTAGTCAAATGCACAAGTGCGCCAGCTTGCGCTTCTTCAAATGTTTTCGGCACCCATGCAATGCCACTACCCGATAAAGTAGGTTTACTCTGAATCTCTCGAATCGTAGTACGTGAAAGATCAAATTTGTTGTAGTCAACGCCCGGAATAGTAGAGGAAGCATAAATTGAGGATTGTTTTGTCCACTGTTTCGTAATATTTTCAAGCGGTTCAGACATGTCAAGAATCCGATGGAAATAAGGACGTGCGCGTTCTGATTCATTCATGCCAACTAACATTGCACCCAGTCGATAAAGCGGAATATGTGCATCGGTGCCGGTGATTTTTTCCGCTGCACGGTCAAGCACCAAAAATGCATCTTCCGACAACCCGTGCCGAAGCAGTAAAGAAGCAAGTTTGACTTCAGCCTCAAGCGTTTGATTTTTGGCGTGCAGCAGTTTCGTCCACGCTTGAATCGCCTCTTGTTCACGTCCAGCATCAAACAACAATTCGCCAAGTCTTTGCTGGTGAGTTAAATTAGGGTCTGCTTTGACAAGCCGCTGCTGATACGCAACCGCCTCTTGAATCTCCCCAAGTTCCACACTAATTTGTGCTAAGTGGCTTAAGAGTTCTGGGTTTTCACGTTGTTTGTTTAATGCTTGTGCCAATTGGAAACGTGCACTCGATAGGTCACCCTCCATTCGATGAAGTTCAGCGAGTGCTAAAACGGGTGCTACCTGACCTGTATTTGATTTCGCCAATTGCTTTAATTTTTCTTCAAAATCGCCACGTCTGCCGAGGTCGTAATATACTTCTGATAGGGGTTTAACAAAAGTCAGTTTGTCGCTCACGTTATCGCTCAAGTCCCAACACCGCCAATACTGTGCAAGTGCTTGTTGAAGTTTGCCAGAAAGTTTATAAGTAGCAGCTAATTCTGAGCGAGTGTCAATTGCTTCTGGACGTAAGCGGATCGCCTGTTTTAAACTGTCTATTGCTGTTTCATAGTTTCTGGATTGTTTCGCAATTTGTGCAAGCAGTTCGTGTCCTTCGGGATTGCGCGGACTGTGTGCAATTACCTGTTTTGCTGCCGCTGTTGCCGCATCAAAGTCCATGACGTTCAAATACGACTCTGCGATGTTCGCGTGGTATTCACGAGCATTTGCACTGTCCACTTCAATCAGGTGCATGTAGGTTGCATTCGCCTCGTCGCGTCTACCTTGACGCGTGTAAACCTGTGCAATCCATCGGTTGATAGATATATCGTCAGGTTTGCGCTGCTTGGCACTCAACAAAACTTCCAATGCATAGGTTATATTCCCCAACTTCAGGTACATTTTCACGAGTTGCTTTTGATGTGCAAACATCTCTGCATCAGCCAAACCGGGTTTCTTAAGTTCAGTTTCCAATGCTTCAATTTTATCAACAAGTGTGCCTTGTCTACGATAGAGTTCAATCCTTTTATCATCCATCTTCTCGGCAAAAAACTCGTTTGGCGCAAGTTCCATCGCCGCTGTGTATTCTGTAAGTGCCTTATCATAAACTTGGTCTTCCATGAGGTGTTTTGCCAATGCTTCACGATAGCGATATTCATTTGGCATCAACTCAACCGCTTTTCGGCTTGCAGCAACCGCCTCAGCTTTGAAATTCTTGGTTTTGAGCAGTTGGGCAAGGCGGTCATAATTTTCTGCGGTAGCGTTTTCATCAGCAACCATCCGATTCCATGTCTCAAGTGCTTTCTCACGGTTCGCTTGACGAAAATAAAATTCACCAAAATACTCAATGTAGTCAAGATTATGAGGTGCTAATGAGATTGCTTTTTCATATTGAGAAACAGCATCTTCTATCCATTCGTGTCCGGTGTAAATCTCTGCTAAAATAAGATGTGTGCTTGGATTGTTTGGATCACGGTCAATCATTTTCTGGTATACCGCCTTAGCCTTATCCTGATTTCCGAGTTGTAGATACAACTCACCCAGTTCCCGATAGATACCGAAATCGTCAGGGTCCTGTTCACTAAGGACTTCGTATTCTGCCGCTGCCTCGGCAAACTTTTCCGCATTTCGCAAGGAAGCAATTAGGTTTAGGCGTAGATTTGTGTCGGTTGGGGCAAGTTCAAGTCCTTTTCGGTATGTGCTAATACCCTCTTCAAGCTGCTGATTTTCAATATATGCTGCTGCCAGCAATCCGAGCAGTTCCGGCTCATTCGGTGTGGCTTCCAGTCTTGCTTGATAGTATTCGATTAAACCACCCCAATTGCTATCTGCCGCAAAGATACCGATGATACGGTGTTGCAGATCTTTGCGTAACCAGTTGCCCGGAGCGGTTAGGGCGAGTGCAGCATCAAAACTTTTGATGGCATCCTGATAATCACCCTTTGCTTCATGAATATTGCCAATCTCCCTGTGACTCAAGCAGATCCTATAAGGGTCATCCTTTTTCAGTTGAATTATTGCTTCATGTTGGGCGATTGCCTGTTGGTATAATTCCTGTTCACGAAAAAGGTCTGCAAGTTCAATACGTGCGAAAATGTCTTGCGGATCAAGTTCAGATATTTTTTGCCACGCCTGAATTGCCTCGTCCACCCTATCGCGACGGAAATATGCATGTCCAAGTGCCTTGTAGATTCCTGTTAATTCTTCAGGAGGTATATCTTGTGCTTGTTCAGAAAATGCTGCAGCCTGCGTCAACGCTTGGATTGCTTCTTCATGCTGACGCAAAGTCCCATACATTTTCCCCAGTGCAAAATGAGGATAATAATTTTCAGGTGCAAGTTCAACAGCGCGTTGATATGCTGCAATTGCCTCAGTGTCTTTGCCAAGCCGTTTGTATATATGTCCTAAGATAAGCTGGAGATTGGAATCGTTAGGTTTTGCTTGTGCATCTGCTTGATAATCACTGAGCATAGCGTCTAAACCAGCACCTTCAAGATAGAACTGATAGAGACGGTCAAATGTACTTCCCTCTTTCGGCTTACGATTCAGCATCAGCTTATAACGTTCAATGATTTTCTCATCGCTCGCTTCATCTTGGGAATTAGCCGTTAATGGGAAATATAGGGTGGAAAAAATAAAACACAACAGGTAGACAATAGCCAATAAGTGTAAGTGTCTGAGCATTAAAGACCTCCATGCCGCAATAGGAGAGTGCGGAAAGAAATATGTCTATCCACTAAATTGGAAAAGGCAGAATACTATAACCTGTCTCATAAATCGTAAACGTTGTTCTTTTCATAGAATCCGTTTTTATCGTAGGGGCGGGTCCCTGTGCCCGCCCATTATCTCTTTTATGAGAGATGGCGAGGCGCGGGGACCTCGCCCTACAAGCGATTTTTGAGATACGCTCTATTATCTCAATAAGGATTTGTTATTATGAATCACAAGATTTTCAAATGCAATACATCAGTAAAATAGAATACTTAAAAAGAAGATTCTCTTAAGCAGATGCAAGCACACTGCCCATTACCTCTTGCCACCTACCCTCAAACTTCTCACCAAACTCCTTTTCACCACCCGTTGCCAAAGGACCGGTAATCATCGGTTTCGTAGCATTACCACCTTCCCAGAGTTCCTTACCACCAAAGTCGTTATGTATAAAGTGCAGGGCAACCCCAGCGCGTTCCTTGTCAGAAAGATTCGATCTGGTGCAGTGAGCAACCCCATAACAGAAGAAGAGTACACCCCCCGCTTGTAACTCAATCGGCACAGCACGTTCTTCAGGTGGATCGCAACGAATATGGTGGTCGCTCAACGGATCGCGGTAGTGTTCATAGGGTTCTCGATGACTCCCGGGAATAACATGGATACATCCATTTTCAATGTTAGCGTCATGAATCGCAATCCACATGGCAGTGCCGCGCAGCGGGTCAGCGATTTTGAAATAGGCGTTGTCTTGATGCCAACTGGTACCAATGCCGACTTTCGGCGGTTTCCAAAACGCTTGATCCAATTGCAACATGAATTCGTCACCGATGAGCTGCTTGACAGTGGAGACAACTTTCGGGTGGAAAGGTAACGCTTTGTGCAAGTCGCTGCGGTTGTTTAGCGGAATAACTTGCAGGTTCTGGCGTTCACCTTCGTTATCGCGTTTAGTGCCATCCTCTTGCACAGCACAATTGATACCTGTTCCTTTTTCAAGTTCGGTGTTGTATATCCGTTCTAATTCAAGTCGAAGTGCTTCTGCTTCAATAGGTGGGAAAAAGCCGTCAATTGCGAGGTATCCATTTTCTCGAAAGTCCGCAAGTTGTGTGTCTGTTAATTGCATATTAATCTATTTTCCTACTTTCTATTTGATTGGAGAATTCATAATTAAGCCGATTGTCACGATACAAAACTCGTATATGTGAAACGAATTATATCACATTTTAGATTTATTTTCTACAGGTTTTAAAATTCTCGCTTTATGGAAAAGATGTGCAAAAATCTATAAAGTTGCTCATGGTCTTTCCGAATGCTTCCAAAAAACCCGCGAACTTTTTCCAATTTGAATTGACTAAATGAGAAAAAAGCCTCATAATACATTAAACTTGCTCGAAACAAAATCTATCTTTTACACTAAAAGCAATAAACCAAATTTGGAAGGAATTTATGTTACGGAAAATTCTGATCTTACTTACTGTAATGTCAACAGCATGTATTGTAACACTCACGCTCAACATTGTTAATTCTGCTGAAGTTGACGCAGAGAAAGCGGCAGAAATCGCAGAAATTTCGGAAAAACCTTCAATCGTAGCATTGGCAACAGCAATGAAAAGTTTTCGCGACTCACTGAGTGAAGACCTGCTTGCCGATGCCTCTTATCCACTTGGACATAAAGAATTGTATTCATGGTCCAATTTACCACCAGCAAGGGGCGAGGATCGTGGCGGTATTGGTTTCAGTAAGCTGTCCGAAGATCAATTAGATCGTTTCCATAAAGTCTTGAATGCGTTCTTGAGTGATGAAGGTTACACAAAAGTTGCTCTGATTACCACGAAAGCTGAAACAGATCTCCGCAAAATTAGACACAGTTTTTGGAATTCACGCCCGTATTTTATCGCACTGTTTGGAAACCCGGAGACAGACGGTTCTTGGGGATTCCAGTTGGATGGTCATCATTTGTCTCTCAACTTCTTGGTTCATGGTGACGAAGTCACTATCGTCCCTACACATCTCGGAACTTCTCCGACTACCATCAACGGCACTGTCATCCTTGAAGGCGAAAGAAGTAATGCTTTAGCCTTACTCAATAATCTTGACGCGAACCAGAAAGACAAGGCAATACAAACGGGGCGACGTGGTCTAAAAGTTGGACCGGGCAGAACAACCGATCCTTTCCTGAATTACGATTATTCTCACTTCGTGGGTGTCGGTTTAAAGGCATCAGAGATGAACGATACGCAAAAAAATAATCTTCGGAAATTGATTAAGACTTACGTTTACAATCTTGAGACCGAGTTTGCGGATGTCTGGATGAAAGATATTGATGCTGGATTTGACGACACCTGTTTCGTTTGGATCGGCGGTACGACTGAAAACGATTCAATTTATTATCGTGTCTTCAACCCCGCAGTCTGGATTGAATTCAATGACGAAGGCAGAGGGACAAATCATATCCACACGATTACCCGTTCTCCCAATGGGAAAGACTACGGTATCTTTGCCTTGAATGGTGGTCCCAAAACACTTTTGGAACACTATGCTATGGCTGATCATCACAAATTAAGCAATGCACTATTTGATTATCACATCGGTAATCTGAATGATGGCAAAAACAAGAAGGAGCATTAATGTTTGATAAAGTCTTAGAAGAAGTTGAGCAACAATGTCGCGCAGAACGAGTACCAATGCTGGGACCTGAAAAGGCGAAACTCCTCGCAAGTTGTGTTGAAAAAGTAAACCCCTCGCTTATTGTAGAGTGTGGCACTGCAATAGGTTATTCTGGATTGTGGATTCTACGTGTTTTGAAAACTTTAGGCACAGGACGTTTGATAACCGTAGAAATAAATCCTGATAGCGCACAACGAGCACGTGAGCATTTTGCACAAGCGGGTGTGGCAGACCTTGTAGATTCACATATTGGCGATGCCGCAGAAGTCCTAAAGACTATCCAAGACCCTGTCGATTTCCTATTCCTTGACAACAATAAAGATGGTTATTTCTCCTGCTTCCAAGCGATTGAATCACGGTTAACCGACCCCGCAACAATCGTAGCAGACAACGTCGGTAGAGCGGATCAGATGGCAGATTATCTGGAGCATGTCCGTTCCAACTACGAGTCCGAAACGCATTGGTTTGAAAGTTGGCGGCGCAGACGTGGCGGAAACGAGGGTGATAATCAAAGGGAACGAAGGCGCGATGGCATGGAAGTTAGCATCTATCGCAGTTGATGGATACAATATAAAATTTAAATAGGAGAATTATATGAAAAAAAACACAATTTCAATTGTGCAGTGGATTTGTCTACTAAGCGTATTAAGTGTATCTACTTTTTTAAACAGTGTTAACGCACAAGAATGGACACAAAAGGCAAATATGGTGAATCCGAGGCTGTTTTTCTCAGTTTCTACCGTTGGTGAAGAGGTATATGTTATTGGTGGAATGCTTGCTACACCTATTGACAACGTTGAGGCTTACATTCCTGAAACAGACAAATGGGTTCAGAAAGCCAGTTTACCATCTGCCCGGGCAGGCGTTGTAAGCTGCGAAGTTGACGGGAAAATATACGCAATCGGCGGATGGGATGGTCAAAATCCCGCTCTCGGTACAGTTGAAGAATATGACCCAAAAACTGATACTTGGACAAAAAAAGCAGATATGCCTACGCCGCGATCATTCTTTTCTGCTGCCGTCGTAGCAGGTAAAATCTACACATTTGGTGGGGTAGCACAAAATGTTGGACCTGTATTATCGGTTGTTGAAGAATATGACCCGACAACTAACAAATGGACGCAAAAAGCAGATATGCCAAACACACGATCCGGGATGGCTGCAATCGTGTTTAGAAATAAGATATATCTTATTGGTGGTGTCCAAAACGTGCAAGGACCCGCAGTTAAAACTGTTGAAGAATATGACCCAAGTACTGACAGATGGACACAAAAAGCAAATATGCCAACTTCAAGAACTGCCCTTACAGTTGGTAAAGTCAATTCAAAAATCTACGCAATTGGTGGAACCTCTGTCGTACAAGGCCCCGGTTTGGCTACAGTTGAATTTTACGATCCGTTAACAGACACATGGGAGAAAAGTATAGATATGCCAACTGCGCGTGTTTTCTTGGGAGCAGGAACTGTCAACAACAAAATTTACGCTGTAGGCGGTGTGGTTGAAGGACTTGGTCCCAATATTTTACCTACTGTAGAGGAATTTAATCTTGGTGGTCTGAGCGTGGCAGCATTGGATAAATTTCTCACATTCTGGGGAAATATGAAAATTCAGAATTAATGTGTTATATCAAATTATCTTGATCCTCCTGGTAGGCGCGTTTTGGAAACGGGCCTACCAAAGCAGTAAAAATTGGCAATTAGTCATTCCCTCTTTGCACAAGGTACAATAATAGAATCCACCATGCCGTGTAATATCTTCTTATCTGCAGGACACACAGCCGCCTGAATTCCACCGAGTTTCACGGTATCACCTACAACAAAATAGTATGGACGGAGCAGCGGACGGGCTGGCATCTCTTGCATATCCTTTGTCTCAAAATCGTAGTATTGCATCCGTACGCGTTCTGCCGTGTGGAATTGCTGTAGCACGTGTGGTGTTTTCTCAAAAGACGCAAGACCATTTTCAATCGCAGCTTCCCACTCTTCCGTTGGCAAATCATGTCCGATTTTTACGCCACGACTACCCCATGCAAATTCCGAAAAACCTGAAGGCTTGATAACCAATTCCCGCTGTTTTTGTGTCACCTTACTGAGTTGTTGCCAGTCTGTGACAGGCATATTATCTATTTCCAAGTTTGGAATCACAGCATGCGGCGGTAAAGGTCGCGGATCAAGTATCCAAGTCTGTGGGATCGCTTCTTGTAGAAACGGATAGGTTTTCTTACCAAGTTGACGTTGCCAAAACGGTTGAAGTGATGGGTGATGGAAGAGTGCCAAACACAATTTTTCTTCCAAATAGGCTTTCGGTGGGGGTGTCAAAACAACGGTGCGTTTCTTTGCGCTATAAAAGATGAGTTCTGCTTTTGGGATGTTGGGAAGATCAAACAACTCATAGAAACGGTAAACGACATCAATATCTATCTTACTATCTTCAGTCTGAACCAAAAGTCCTTCTTCGGTGAAGATTACCTCGTGCGGTTTGACGGCTACAGTTCTGAGTCCAGCATCACACAACGCATTCGCGAGCCATACCATCTCCGGACGGTAATCTTCAGATTCGTCAGAAACGACAATTGCAAGCGTAGGGTCGTCTTTTTTTGCCAAAGCACGGATCATCTCAGCGTATCCGTTCACCATACCGTCTTTCCCACCGATGATAGGATAACCGAGTTTCGTGTATAGCCTCGCAAGACAACCCGTTGCACCGATGAAACCGGGGATAGAATCCAGTTCGGTTATCGCCTTGCTGTTGTCGGTAGTCGGCAAAATATCGGGACGTATAACGCCGGGAAGTTGACTTTTGAAACGGTTCATCCGTCCCTGCTGGATAACATTCTCCGGCTTGCCAATATCTAAATATTCTGCTACCCAAGTAGGTTGAATGCCTCTTGCGCTTTGGGAATAGAGCAAATTGCAGGCGCGATAAAAACTTAATAGGTGAGGACCGAGTTCCTCAAACCAATTCAAGTCCTCTTGTGAAATCCAAAACGGTTCTGGTGAGATACGCCATGACGTGTTACAATCAGGATGGACATCACGTTTCTCGCTGGAAAATAACTTTTCCTTCGGTATCTCATCGTTGATAAACAAACATATCTGTTTTACATCCAAACTAAAACTCCCTTACGGTGTGCAATTCTTTCCATAGTTCGTAGGTGGGGTAGAGTTTACGAAACCCATAACTGTCAATTTAAGAAAACGATTGCATTTTTTGAACGTGGTTCAATACCCATTATCATTGAGACTGTCCCATATTCAGTCACATAGGGACGATATGTTTATAGAGAAACGTCTTCACCACCCACTTGAGTCCATAAACATTCCGTCCCTACGGGACTAAAGAGGTTAGTTGAACATAATTCTATAAACATATCGTCCCTACGGGACTGAAGACACTGCCACAAAGGGTTATCCCTAAATTGATGCCTATGGATAGAGGTTACGAAATCCGACATATACTATAGAATAACCTGCTTGACGAAATCAATTTTTTTCTGCGCTGCAATGGTTTTTATAACGTTCCGTGGCACTAAACTATCCACATTAATAAGTGTCAACGCAACTTCTCCGATGCGTGAACGTCCGACCGTCATATCCGCGATGTTGATGTCATGCTCCCCCAAAATTGTGCCGATTAATCCAATCATCCCCGGTTGATCACTGTTGTAAATGAGAAGTATATATCCCTCTGGTGTAGCGTTTAGGTGAAGTTGGTTGACGCGGACGATGCGGATATCTTTGCGTCCAAAAGTTGTCCCAGCAAGGACTGTATCGCCTCTATCTGTGGTGACGGTAACGGTCATCAAGTTCGCAAAGTCCGCCTGTGAGTCGCTCTTGGTTTCAGTCACCGAAATGCCGCGCTGCTTGATTAAAAAAGGTGCGTTTACGTAATTGACCTCTGTCAGCACGGGTGATAATAACCCTTTCTGCAAAGCGACAGTGATGGGTGTTACATCCTCTTTCTGAAAAAGGGTGCCGCTATAGTGGATTTTGATTGCCGAAATTTGTCCTTCAACAATTTGGGAGTGGAAACTTCCAATCTTTTCAGCAAGTTGAAGGTAAGGACCCAAAATGTCAAACATTCTTGGGTCAATTTTGGGTTGATTTACAGCATTGGCAACGGGTTTTCCTCGGAGTGCGTTGATTACTTGTTGTGCTACTTCAATAGCAACATGTTCTTGTGCTTCGGTCGTTGATGCACCGAGGTGTGGGAGCGCGAGAAAATTATCCAATTCAAGCAGTGGACTATCCGTTGCGGGTTCATCTTCAAACACATCAAGCGCAGCACCCGCTATCTGCCCATCTTTCAGCGCGTGATAGAGTGCCTTTTCGTCAATAATACCACCGCGTGCACAGTTAATCAGACGTCCTGTGGGTTTCATCAGTTGGAATTCGGTTTCCCCGATGCTGTGGTATGTCTCCGCATTGAGGTGGGTATGAACAGAGATATAATCGGATTCTTGGAATAAGGTTTCACGGTCAACGAGGCGGACTCCCATTTTATCAGCCGCGTTAGCAGAGATATAAGGGTCAAAAGCGATAAGTTCCATACCGAAAGCGAGTGCCCGCTTCGTGACTTCACGTCCAATTCTGCCGAGTCCGACGGTGCCGAAAACCTTGCCGTATAGTTCAACGCCGATAAAGTCGTTTCGCTGCCAAGTTCCATTTTTGAGGGAGATGCCAGCAGGGACAATGTTTCGTGCCATCGCCAATAAAAGCGCAATCGTATGTTCCGCTGCTGCAATCGTATTTCCGGTAGGTGTATTGACGACTAATATGCCGTTTTGGGTTGCTGCTTCTACATCAATGTTATCTACGCCAACCCCTGCACGCCCGATAACCTTTAGTCGCTTTGCTGCATCAATAACATCTGCTGTTACTCTGGTTTCACTTCTAATCAGTAGGGCATCATAATCGGCAATCCGTTCCAGCAATTCCTCATGGGGCAACTCCAACGCAACATCAACCTTGAAATCGCCGCTTTTGATGAGAACGTCTAATCCCTGCTGTGATAGCAGATCGCTAACCAGCACTTTGTCCATAATTGAAATCCCTCCTGCTAACGCATAGGCGTTTAAAATTGTAGCACCTAAACCTGACAGTGTCAATTAAAAGAATTTTGGCGGAAAAATTTACAATCCTGTCTTCTATAATGTGTAAAGATATACGTAACCTTAGTCTTAGTGGTTACTTCTGTCCAAATCACCTTAGGTTGGGTAGCGCGCAGCGACACCTATAAATGTCAATTTAGCAGTTAGATATGTTTCAAATATATCTTTTGTAGGCGCCAAATGCCAAACGCGCATTTGGTGTTGATTCCGATCTCCGAATCGCGACCCTTCTTCAGTCGGGAATCGGAGTTCCCTCCTACAGTTCTTCATAAGTAAAGTTAATTGTAGAATCCACTATAATAGCTGGTAAATGTTGGATTTCGTGCCTCAACCCAACCTACGCGTTTTCTACTAAAATCATACCACGGTATATTTTTAAATCCGCTATAAACCCAGTCTATGATTAGGTTTAGGATAGATTTTTTATTATGGTATTAATTTTTGATTTAGGACTAAACTCCTTTGGTTATTTTTTGAAAAATTAGGCTAATTACCGTAGATTTTAGGATTCATTGGACATTTTCGCCTGTAGCATGGAATTCTGATTCCCGGTTTCTAATGGTTATGGTCGCGATTCGGAGATCGCTCCTACAGAAGAGTGGTCTGTTCTACATACTGATATTATACCTTGTTGTAGGTGATGGTCAGAAGTTTTTGCAAGTCGTCTGACAATAGATATCCAATATATTTACAATAAGTTTGCCGGAAAAGTTTCTGTTCTTCTAGCCAGAGGCATTCAATTCTGCAGTAATTTGTACATTTTATCATAAGTCTTTTCTTGTAGGAGCGATCTCCGAATTACGACTCAACCTATTATCTGTCGGGAATCGGAGTTCCCTCCTACAGTTCAATAATGTAAAGTTAATTGTAAAATTCACTATATAAGAAAAGATTGTCAATATATTTATAAATATGTTATTATTAATATAACATTAATTCCGTGCTACTATTTCGGTCAAGATGGTTCTAAACTTAGCACATCAAAAACGAAAAGCATTGGTAATTTTTTGCTACTATGATATACTTTCATTATGTGGATTTGCCGTATTAGAAGTTTGTCAATAGGTAGCAATAATGGATGTAACATATACCGATGAACAAATAGCAGAATTAATAAGTGAACGTAAAATTTTACCAGATAATTGGCGATCCCAGCTGGATAAGGATAATAGTTTGCCTCTCATTGGAGAAAATGGCAACCGTTTCCGCATCATCACCAGACAAAATAGAAAATATCTCTCTGATTTTTCGGTGATCTTGGGGGTTGTAAAACCTAAAACAAATGTGCTTTTTCGACTTCGACGCTATAACGGCATGCCTAAGCGTCCACACAACAATAAGATTGAAAAACAGAAAATATACGGTTATCATATTCACTATGCAACAGAGCGATATCAGAAAATCGGATTTGATGAGGATACCTTTGCTGAAGAAACAGACCGCTATCATGATTTTGAAGGGGCACTACAGTGTCTTATACAAGACGGTAATTTTGAATTACCCGCACAGTTGACGCTTTTTTAGGAGGTGAGAACAGTGTCAATCAAAACAATAGAAAAAGACTTTATTGATAAGGTCTCTGCAGAGATACAACTTTCCGCAGATGGCAAAGACCGTTTCCTTGTTTTAACTCCGTTTCATTTCAATGATGGAGACCAGTTAGTAATTGTATTGAAAAAGATGGGTGATAAGTGGGTACTCTCAGACGAGGCACATACCTTTATGCATCTGACATATTATATGGACGAAAAGGCACTACTGAGTGAGACTCGCCAGAAACTAATCTTAAAAGCTCGATCCATGTTTGATGTTGAAGATTATGACGGGGAACTGATAATAGAAATTCCGAATGAAGATTTTGGGCAAGCTTTATTTGACTTTGTTCAGGCACTTCTCAAGATAATTGACGTTACATACTTATCAAGAGAAAATGTTAAATCCACGTTTAAGGATGATTTTCGCGCCTTTTTGTCCCAGAAAGTAAAATCAAACCGTATGACTTTCGATTGGCAACATCCGCGACACGATCCTAAAGGACTTTACAAAGTGGATTGCAGAATTAACGGAATGCATAAACCTCTTTTTGTATTTGCCCTAAACAGTGATAACAAAACTCAAGCAGCAGCACTTGCACTACATCAATTCAAGGAATGGGATGTTAAATGCCAGCCTCTTGGTATATTTGAGAAAAAACCTACTGGCGATGTGCTTTTGCGTTTTAATGATGTCTGCGAAACATATTTTACTGACATAATAGAAAACAGTGCAAAAATTGAAGAATATCTACAAAATTATATGTTGAATGGAGCATAACAATTGTTGTCATGATAGTAACCTTTTGTAGAGTGTTCTGTAGGAGCGAGCTCCAGTTCGCGATCGCACCATCCTCTACGAAAACGAACATATCCCCCATAAAAACCCGACTACCAAAAACTGATAACTGACCGCTGATAGCCGATAGCCATCTCCCCGCAAACCTATTGGATATCTATTGGAAATCTATTGTTCCGCACGCCACAAAAACTTCCGATACCTACTCACCATCAGTTATAATATCGGTATGAAAAATCAAACGCTCGCTCACAAAAATATCCAAGATAACCATCTGAAAGAACAGGAATATGTTCTATTTAAGCAAGAATATGCCTTGTATAATGAAATGTTATCCGAGCTTAAAGTGGAATTTCAGAAAGCCAAGAAAGAGGTAGACAACGCTGATAGAGCCAAGAAAATGTTTCAATGCATTGTCGCCCACAGTAGACTCGTGCTATCAAAAGACAGGATGTGCAGACGCGAAAATATTGAAAGTCGCGGATACGACACCAACGCTTATGTCACAGCACAAAAATATAAGGAAGAACAAGCAGCAAAAAACCAAAAGACCGACACATCACAACACAACGCCACACAGAACGGGCAACCAGAACAATCCGACCGTCCAGAACAATCCGACGAAATTGAACAACCTGCCGAAGAACCGCAAGAACTCACACATCTGCATCCCGAAATGGAACAGTATCAATCCTGCCTACCCAAGCAAGATGATAAAAACGATACTGGTAGGAGCGATCTCCGAAACGCGAATAAAACTGGTAGGAGCGATCTCCGAAACGCTACGAAAAGCGATCGCCAAATCGCGACTGCCAGCAAACAACCAACACCTAAACAAAAACCGCCCCGCATCACATACAATCCCAACGGATTCCGTCCTCACGGGCAGATGCGCGACCTATTCAAATCGCATGCAAATATAAAAGTTGCAGGCGGCACCTATGACGCAGGCAAAACATTTAGCTGCGTCGCATACATAGACCAATTAGCACGGAACTACCCCGGTGCACGACTCACCTTCGTCCACCGCAGCCTCAAAAGAGTATACAAAAACATTGTCCCAACCTACGAAAAATATCTCGGATTCCGACCCAGAAGTCGCGCCGACCCGAATCCTACACCCATTACACGATACGGCGGCGAACATCCCGACTTCTTTGAATACTGGAACGGTTCACGCATCTACATGAACGGATTAGACAAACCGCAAAACCTGCTATCCGACTTCTTTGATGCAGCATTCGTCAACCAAGCAGAGCTTGTTTCCTTTGATACATGGGACGAACTTACCGCAAGAGTATCAGAACGCGCAGGTACACTGCCAATCGCATTCTTAATCGGTGATTGTAATCCAAGCACACCGAACCACTGGATACGACAGCAGACAAAAGCCGGAAAACTTGCATATTTCGAGATGACATTCAGAGACAATCCCGAAATATACAATCAACAAACCGGCGAGTTAACCGAAAAAGGCAAGCGACGCGTCCAAAGGTTACAAAACCTTGAAGGATTACGATACAAACGCGGATACGAAGGCAAATGGGTATCAGGCGAAGGACTCGTATTTGATACATTTCTGCCTGAAGTGCATGTCATAGACAACTTCACCATCTCAACGAAGTGGGAACGTTACATCAGCATCGACTGGGGATTTCGCAATCCGTCGTGTTGTATTTGGTGGGCGCGGTCACCAGACGACCGCATCTATGCATACAAAGAGATATACAAAACAAAACTCACAAAACCCGATTTCATACGGATGATAAAAGCGAATTGTGATGCTTCAGACCGTATCCGATACGCAGCGGTAGACAGCGCGGATCAGGATGCAGTTGAGCAGCTACAGCGAGCGGGATTCCGTGTCCGACAACCCAAAAAATCGCGTACCACACAGATAGACGCTATCAAGGAACGCCTAAAGGTAGACGCAACGGGTGCACCCGCAATCTTTTTCTTGCGGGATAGACTTGTCCACCCGCCAGATGAAGATTTGAAGGACACATATCGTCCGCTTGAAGTCACAGATGAGTTCTTGAGTTGTACTTATGATGAAAATATGCGTGGCACAAACAGGGATGACGAGGCAATCAAAGGCGATAACCACGGCATAGACAGCACCGCCTATTTTATATTAAGCCTACAAAATAGGCAAAGTATCGGCAGTGGGCGTGTCATTCACGGTGCCGTCCAGTTGCGTTAACCTCTTCGTCCATCGGGTAGAGCGAAGCGACACCCATAAATGTCAATTTAAGAATTTTGATTTGTATTATGCAGTATCTTTAGTCCCGCTGAATGCCATAAAGGCATTCATAGCGTTGATTTGGTAGGGACGGAATGTTTATAGAAAAAATGTTGTCCTCCGCCTCTTGAGTTCCGTAGGAACGGCATAGAAAGATAAACATATCGTCCCGACGGGACTGAAGAGATATACTCAAAATCGAAATTCCTTAAGTTGACAGCTATGGGTAGAGCGAAGCGACACCCGACATGAACGAAACGTGTCGGGTGTCGCTTCGCTCTACCCGACCTACGGTGTAAACTTTCAGTAACACTTATCAACTGGTAATTCATAAAACTAAATAGCCCTGTTGGGTAGCCTATACCATTGACACTTCCATCAGAAACCTATAAAATATAAACCAATCTGGCTGAACTGAGGGGAATATGTCAATAGAAAATAGTACCGATACATATACGAACCTTCGCATAATGAATTGGATGGAGATTATAGATAATGTATTCCATCTTTATCGGAAACATTTTCTACTTTTCATCGGTATCTCTATCATCTATTTTATAGTAGGTTCCGTTGAAGATAAATTATTTAATTTTCTCTGGAAAAATAATCCTTACAGACTGATAGAAGAACTTATCAGCTATCTACTCTCTGAATTAGTAATCGTTGTATTCGTTATCGCTACAAGTGAAATCTATTTCAATAGACACATCACAATAAGAGACACCCTCCAACGTTTCATAAACATATCTCCTCGCTATCTTGTCCCTGTATTTATCTATCTGATCCCTTTATCAATCCTATCACTTATCCAAGATATTGTGTTCGCGGGAATAAGATATTTCTCTGTGGTAACACTGATCTCTTTGTTTTTGCTAACTCAGATTGTGCGCACCTATTTTCTAATTACTTGGCAATTGTATGCGCCTGTCATCGTCGTTGAAGGTAGCATGAAACCCAAACCGATGCGCCGAAGTCGTGCACTCATCAGAAAGTCGTGGTGGCGTGTGTTCAGCACAATCTTTACACTCAAAATACTTCTGCGGGCAATTCGTATAATCTTCGTTGCCTCTTTTGTGCTATTGTTGGGCATGTTCGGACTTATGGGTGATGCGCCTGTGTGGGACATCGTAGAATATGTGCTGAGGTCATCTGTTGGATACTTCAGTGGCAAGCCGCCACCTTTCGAGGTAGGTTCAACATCTTATATAATCCTCATATCCTTGTATTCAGTAATAGGAGTCCTTGTCAAACCTTTACATGCAATCGCTATCACGCTTATCTATTTTAACCAGCGTGTTAAACGTGAAGGATTTGATATTGAAATGAAAATATCACAGGATGACGCACCACGCACGTAACACAATTGACTTACTCCGAATAATGCGTGTAGGTTGGTGTCGTAAACTCTACCCATAGGTGTCAACTTAAGCAATTTTCAAACAGGGAAAACCCTCTTGAGCCCCGTAGGGGCGGTATGTTTATAGAAAACGGATAATCCCTCTCTTGAGCCCCGTAGGGGCGGTATGTTGTCGCCTCAGTCCACCAGTCAGATATGTCGTTCCTACGGAACTCAAGAGGCGGTGGGTAACATATTTCTATAAACATAGCGTCCCTACGGGACTAAATATGGGACAGTTTCAATCACTATAAGGGTTGAGAAGCACTCGTCAAAACGTAGATGTCTTCTTAAGTTGACACCCGGGGAATGCCTGATGGCATTCATACCGTTGATTTATGGGTGTCGTAAACTCTACCCGACCTACGATTTTACCATATTTACGGGTGTGTCAAATCCCATATTAGAATCGTTCCATCATCGCTCGCGCTGACAAGCGTTTGCCCATCAGCACTAAAGAAAAGATGCGATACCCTTAGACTATGTCCGCGAAGCATTTTCTTTTTCCCACCCGTAGCAGTTTCCCAGAGGTAAATATCACCCAACTTCATGCCACTTGCGAGCGTCTGTCCATCAGGACTGAAAGCAAGCGCCGAGGCGGTTATGGCATCGTATTTGTGCGGAGTTTCTGCCCAGCTTGGATCCTTGACAACTCTGCTGCTGCCTGTTTCTACATCCCATAAAAGGATCGGTTTCTCTCTCATTATACTTCTACTTCCACTGGCAAGCGTTCTACTATCCGGACTAAAAGCAAGACTCTCAACGCTATCAGTATGTTCTATGAGGGTGCGGATATGGTCTCTTGTTTCTACATCCCGAAGCACGATTCTCTGTGACTGTCGACCAAATCTACCAAATACAATTGCGACCACTCGCCCATCCGGACTCAACCGTGCCACACCAATATTCATGTCTCCCAAGTCTGTGATATTGTAATCTCCTGTAACCAAATTCCATACGGAAAGATTCGCGTCGAATCCGATACCCGCGAACATTTTCTTGTCAAAATATAACTCTGCTGGCACACGAAATCTTTTTTCGAAAGTTAGCTGCAAGGTTCGCTGTTTGCTACCCGTATCTGCGTCATAGAACTGGATAACATATTTGCTTCTACCCGACGACCCCCAACTCGCAAGCACTTGACTATCGCGACTCAATGCTATACCAGAAACGTGACTCTTGGGCCCCTTCAGTTTACTGTGCTTACCGGTGTTGACATCCCAAAGATGGATAGTATTATCACTACCTGAATAACTCGCAAGCCTTCTTCCATCCGGGCTTAAAGCAGCGCCCCAAACATATTTATTATCTCCTATAAAGTTTTTTTGATGCTGACCTGTGTTTGCATTCCATAGACGAACGGTGCTGCTGCCATAACACAAACTCATAAGCGTTTGGGCGTCAGGACTCAGCGATACATCTCTAAACAAAGCCCCATACCCTGCTACTATTTTCTTTACTTTGCCGGTGTCAACATCCCAAAAACGTAACGTATCGTCATAGCTGGCACTGACGAGCGTTCGGTTATCTGGACTGAAAGCGACCGTCGAAATAGCGCGCCTATATCCTTTTAGTTTTTTCTTTTGTTTGCCTGTGTTGACATCCCATATATGAATGATGCCATTAACGGAACTGGCAACAAAGTTTCCACCAGGGCTGAACACTAAAAACGGAAGCCCATAACTCTGTTTTTCCATTATTGTCCGCTGCGTTTGGGTATTGACATCCCATAGATTGATCTTCCAAATCTGTTCATGTTTTTCATCACTATAACTTGCGATGGCCACTGTTTGTAAATCTGAACTATAGGATATTAATTCTCCGTATCGTCCCAAAGGTTCCGCTTTCAGTGTTTTTATCTCTTTTCGTGTCGCAATATCCCAGAAACGAAAGCCGTCATCTCCACTGTCACTCGCGACTGTTTTACCATCCGAATTGAATGAATTGCGGTGTCCCCCTAAACTCATATAGAAGATCGGGTTGTTGTTAACGGTATCGTCAGCCGTCTCATTTTCAACTGCTGATAGTGTATTTTTGCTCTTTCCAGTGGCTATGTCCCACAGGTCAACCATAGCGGTACGAATAACTGCCAGTGTGCGACCATCGGGCATCAAAAAGACAGTATCAACACCAGGATAATAATCCCATTTTTTAAAGGTTTTCTGGTGTTCGCCGGTAACAATATCCCAAAGCTGCGCCTCTCCGTTTTCAGTGCCTACGGCAAGGGTGCGACCATCAGAACTAAATGAGATACTGTTGATAACACCGGTATGCGCTGCAAGTAGATGCTGCGGTTCTGCTGTTTGTGCATCAAGAATCCAGACACCACTACCACTCACAACGGCTAACAGATTGCCATCTGGTGAATACTGCATCGCACGGATTGTCCCCGAGCCGATACGTGCTTTTGCACCTTCCGGTAAATGCCATTGCCGATAGTTAAAACGCATGTTGCGTTCTATTTCAAGTGTTTTCTCGTTATCAAGGTGTTTGAGATAATATGTCCCACCGATAACGATGAGAATGACACCTGTGAATACGCCTATAAGAAGTCGGTTGGCATAAATGAATTTCAGCATTGTAAAGTCTCCTTATGCGATGGTTAAGATAATAGCATATCTAAGGCAGAAACTCAAAGGGAATTGGCAGTCAGCAGTCGGAAACCATCAGTCATCAGTGGGTGGTGCGGTTACAAAAGGAATAATTACAATACAAGGTAGGCGCGTTTTGGAAACGCGCCTAACGCTGACGGCTGATGGCTATTCAGAGAAACGCACTTGACACGATAGCGATAAACATTGCATAATATGCGCAAACGCTATCGCACTGAGGATATGAGCATGAACGTAGCCAACCGATCGCTTTTTGTTGCGGATAACCTTGATGTCATGCGTGGTATCAACTCCGAATGTATAGACCTTATCTATCTCGACCCGCCCTTCAAATCTGGTAAAAAATGGAAAGCCCCCATCGGTTCGCCCGCCGAAGGTGCAGAGTTCAAAGACATCTGGGAAGACGAGGACATCAAACACGAATGGCACGGACAAATCGCTGAAGAACACGAGGAACTCTACCAAATCATTCAAGCGTCCGAACGCATCTACGATAAATCTATGAAAATATATCTGATGGCGATGACGGTACGTCTGTTCGAAATGCACCGTATCCTCAAACCCACAGGGAGCATCTATCTACACTGTGATCCCACTGCCAGCCATTATCTGAAAATGGTGATGGATGATGTGTTCGGAAAGGACAACTTTCGGAATGAGATTATATGGGGATATGCAGATAGAGGGAGAGCACCGACAGGTCAATATCCAAGAAAGCACGATACCATTTTATTCTACACGCGAACGCCTAAAAACCTATTCAATAGACAGTATTTAGCACTATCAGAACACGAAATAGAAGAGAAATATCCACATACCGACGAGAATGGCAGGTTTTATTGGCATTCCAAAAAGCAGAACAGAAAAGCATATTACAACGGGCAGGGGAAAAATGTGTTATCGCATTGGACAGATATTTCAATAATAAATCAGATAGCAAAGGAACGGACGGGGTATCCAACGCAGAAGCCCCTTGCGCTCCTCAAACGTATTATTGAAGCATCTACCAATGAAGGCGACATCGTGCTGGACCCGTTCTGCGGCTGTGCTACTGCTTGTGTGGCAGCAGAACAACTTCATCGGCAGTGGATTGGCATAGACATATCGCCATCAGCGGAGGACATCACAAAGTTGCGTTTGGATGCTGAGACAGAGCAAGTTCGTTTAACTGCCCCCAATCCATCACAAAGGGTGACTGTCCGAACCGACCCCCCGAAGCGGACAGACGATATGCGGGACGCAATTCAGATACGGTTACCCCGTGTCGAAGCGCATAAACACACACTATATGGACAACAGGAAGGCAGATGCAACGGGTGTCAAGTGTTGTTCCCATTCCGCAACATGACCGTTGATCATATCGTTTCGCAAAAATACGGTGGCACCGACCGCATTGAAAATCTGCAACTCCTCTGTAACGCCTGCAACACTGCCAAAGGCACCGGCACACAGGAAGAACTGATAGAGAGACTCAGAGAAAATGGTATTATTCAGGCAGCATAAGCCTTATAGTCTTGTAGGTCGGGTAGAGCAACGTGAAACCCGACATGACCGCACTGCCACACTAAGATTGTCGGGTGTCGCTGCGCTCTACCCGACCTACTGGAGTATTTACCGAAATTTTGCGAGTAATAGTCGGGAATCGGAGATCGCTCCTACCAATGTTGTCTGCTCTTTGTAGGAGGGAACTCCGATTCCCGACTATTGCTGATACCTACAATTTTAGAGTATTGTAGGTGGGGGTGTGGGGGGGGCCCCCCCCCCGGGCGCCGCGACCGGTCGGGTTTTGGGGGGGGGTGCCCGGCGCACCATTTTAAAATATTTTAAAACAA
>JAPPIG010000042.1:161837-244343 GCA_028820635.1 Candidatus Poribacteria bacterium | reverse complement strand
ATATAATAAAATGTCCGCATAATGTCAATACTTTTCAAATGTAAACACAACCTAGGGAAAAAGAAATTATAGGCGAATTGAATAGTTCTGTCTCTATCAAAATTTATATTGCCTAAAATAATCAAAAATGTTATGATTGATGTCAAACATAACATGTAAATGGGCAACCTCCATTCATATTTTTAAGGAGTATAACCATGAAAAAACTTCTCTATTTCTTTATATTTACAGCGGTTATTGCTTTGCTATCTTTCAACACCGCTGCCGATACTATCGTAACTGATGGTCTGGTGAGTTATTGGACGTTTGACGAACAGGATATTACAGATAAAACAGTTAAAGATGTCTGGGGTAAAAACAGTGGGACAATCGTTGGAGATCCAAAAGTAGTTGCCGGAAAGGTAGGTGATGCTCTGGAATTTGACGGTTCTGATGATTATGTTAACCTAACAAACCTTGGCGATTTCGGCAGTAAAGTCGGCACATCAACATTTGAGGCATGGGTCAAAACAGACTTCAAGAAAGATTGGACCTCCCTCTTCAAAGTGCTTGATGATGGTTGCAATATGGCATGGGCAATTGATGTCAACCGAAGCGCAAAAGCCGGATTTCCGCTCGCAGAGGATATTGTTCACTATTATGTTCGACAGAAATCTGCTGCTGGGTGCAATCACATTGCCGTTGAAATTGAGTTTGCACTTTCGGATGGGAAGTGGCATCATGTCGTTTTTATAATAGAGGATGCGGGGGAAGCAAAACTCAGTATCTATATGGACGGTCAACCACAAAAAGTAATTGTTGGTGGAAAAAAGAATTTGGATACCTTTGTTCCGTTTGTGCGTCCTGTCTATATAGGTGCGGCGAACAATCGTGGTAAGGTAGAAAGACATTTTCCCGGTGTGATTGATGAAGTCCGTATTTATGATCGCGCACTCACCGCAGAAGAAGTGACTCGCAACTTTGAATCTAAAGTTGGACTCAGTGTTGAACCTACTAATAAATTATCAATCATGTGGGGTACTTTGAAAACAAGGTTTTAGACAAGCTTACATTCGTTGACATTACCAGATACACCTGGTCAATTCATTTTATCTTAGAGGCGCAACTTAAACATTAAGACATCACAGTCGTCTTAATTTCACATAATCACATAATAAATGGATAGGGGGAATAATACTTTGCATAAATGCATACCGATATATTATCGGATTTTTTTCTTTTTTCTTTTAATCGTTACGCCTGTGTTAGTTTATGCCGACGATTGGCCAAGTTGGCGAGGACCTAATCAGGATGGCACATCTGCAGAAACTGGACTAATATCTAACTGGTCAGTTGACGGAGAAAACCTGCTCTGGCAGGCAGATTTTATAGGACGGTCCACACCGGTTGTGCTCAACGATAGAGTCTATGTCCTCGGACGTGTTGGCAAGGATATAACTGAACAGGAACGCATTGCTTGTTTTGATGCGAAAACCGGTGATCTGTTATGGATTCATCAATTTAACGTATTTCATACCACTATTACATTCAACCGTGTCGGTTGGACAAATCCTGTCGGGGATACAGAAACCGGTAATATCTACATACATGGCGTTCAGGGACTTTTTATTTGCTATGATAAAGATGGAAATATTGTGTGGTCACGTTCACTCACAGAGGAATATGGGCGGATTTCTGGTTACGGTGGACGCGTTCACACTCCTGTAATTGCTGGCAACCTTGTTGTTATCAGTTATCTGAATGTGGGATGGGGAAACCAATCTATCCCAAGGCACCGCTACTTTGCATTTGACAAACGGAATGGTGATCTGATTTGGGTCTCAACACCCGGCGGCAGACCGCTTGACACAACCTATTCCACGCCAGTTGTCACCGAAATCAATGGACAAACACTTATTATTGGTGGCAATGCTGATGGAGGCATCTACGCTATGAAACAGACCACTGGTGAAATGGTGTGGGGTTTCAAACTAAGTAAGCGCGGTATCAATACCTCTGTCCTTGTGGCTGGCACAAAGGTTTATGCTTCTCATAGCGAAGAAAATTTTGACACTACGGCTATGGGACGTGTTGTCTGCATTGATGCAACTGGTAACGGAGATGTTACCGCTACCCATGAGGTATGGCGATATGATGGGGTCGGGGTTGGTTATGCTTCACCTACACTTAAAAACGGGCAACTCTATGTCGTTGATAACTCAGCAAATATTCACTGTCTGAATGCAGAAACCGGAAAAGTATTATGGCAGCATAGCATCGGTACCGTTGGAAAAGGATCACCTGTATGGGCTGATGGAAAATTGTATGTTACTGAAGTCAACGGTAAATTCCATATCCTTCAACCCGGTACGGATGACTGTGAGTCGCTCAGTGTCCAAGAAATAAGTCGAGAAGAAGATGATCACTATGTTGAAATCTTCGGTTCACCTGCTATTGCTGATGGACGAATCTATTTCACTACTGAAGAACGTCTCTACTGTGTAGGGAGGAAATAATGAAAAAATTTTGTTTTATAGCAAGATGGAAAGTTTCTGTTTTTGGACAATATACGCTTTTTGCAAGTCTGATAATTTGCCTTTTTGCTGTCGGGTGTGCTACCAAAGAGATTGAAGCACCCACGATGAGCACTGACCCTGCAGTCGCACTCCTGCTCACCCCTGCCGAAACTATTACATCAGGTGATCCTGTTGAACTCAACGTTATCGCGTTTGATGCGAATGGGAGACAGACAAGTGCAGTTGGCACAATAGAATGGTCTCTCACAGGTTTAACTGGAACACTTGAGGACAACCAGTTCACACCTGATAATAGTGTTGGTCCGCATGCAGGCACAGTCACGGCACAATCTGGCGAGTTAAAAGCAACTACTCGGATTAGAGTTATTCCGCCACTACCTTGGACAGAAGACTTTGAAAACGTTGAACTTGAAAAAACACCTTCACACTGGATCGCTGCTACAAACAAATATTTTGTTCGTGAAAAAAATGGCAACAGGGTTTTAGTCAAGACACCTGTTCAACGTGGTTTGAACAAGTCAAACGTCTACATCGGCCCTCCAACAATGAAAGACTATCAGATTCAAGTTGACCTGTTGGGGACGAGATATAAACGGCGATTACCAGATATGGGCTTAATTGCAAACCGCTATACGTTGGATATGCAAGGTAGGCAGCAACGTCTTCAAATCCGGTCGTGGGCATCCGATTTGCGCATGGCAAAAACGATTGACTTCGCATGGGAGGCAGACGTTTGGTATACAATGAAAATGAAGGTCGAAGTTATTGATGAAAAAGCGGTAATTAGTGGTAAGGTATGGCGCACCAGCGAATCGGAACCAGATGAATGGACGATCACTGCTGAAGACCCTCTCCCGAATCGAGAAGGTAGTCCAGGTATCTATGCCTATTCCGCGACTGAAATCTATTATGATAATCTAAAGGTATGGTGATGTATGATTTTTGAATGGAAAAGCGGTGCTAAAAGCATCGCTATAAGAAATAATAGTTACGGTGTGCATTCGTATTCGTTTGTCCTCTTCGTTCTGACATTCGGTCTTCTCAGTGTATTTCAAGTGCCAAACAGTTTTGCAGACTCCCATAAATCTGCTGATAAAGAAATTGCTCTATGGGGTGGTACGTTAAGTCGTAACATGGTTTCGGATGAGAAAAACATTCCAGCAAAATGGAATCTGGAAACAGGTGAAAATATCAAATGGGTAGCAGAACTCGGTTCACAAAGTTACGCGGGTCCCCTCATCAGCGGCGGCAAAATTTTTGTTGGAACGAATAACGATGCCCTGAAAAATCCGAAATTGACGGGTGACCGTGGGAATCTCATGGCGTTTCGAGAATCCGATGGCGAATTTCTGTGGCAAATCACACATACAAAACTCCTTTCAGGACGCGTTAACGACTGGCCTCTGCAGGGAATCTGTTCAACGCCATATATTGAGGGCGATAGACTCTACTACATCTCTAACCGCTGTGAAGTTGTTTGTGTTGATACAGAAGGCTTTCTTGATGGCGAAAATGACGGACCCTTTAAAGACGAAACCGAGACAAGTGAAATTGACGGGGACATCATCTGGATTTATGATATGATGGATGAGTTGGACGTTTTTCCGCACAACCTCGCTACTTGTTCTCCGCTTGCTGTCGGAGACCTGCTTTTCTTGGAAACAAGCAACGGTGTTGATGAAACACATATCCATATCCCTGTTCCCGATGCCCCAAGTTTTATCGCATTGAATAAAAACACTGGTGAATTGGTTTGGGAAGATGCCTCCCCTGGAGAAAATATACTACACGGACAGTGGTCAAATCCAGCTTACGGTGTTATCAAAGGTGTCCCACAAGTCATTATTCCCGGCGGCGATGGTTGGGTCTACTCGTTTGAACCGGAAACCGGCAAGATAATCTGGAAGTTTGACTGCAACCCAAAAGATTCTGAATGGGAACTTGGTGGACGTGGCACACGGAACAACATCATTTCCACACCAGTCGTTCATGACGACAAAGTTTATCTTGCTGTTGGACAAGATCCAGAGCATGGTGAAGGCGTTGGACACCTCTGGTGCATTGACGCTTCACAAAAAGGTGATACGACCTCAACCGCTGCGGTATGGCACTTTGGAGATGAACAGTTCAATCGAACAATGTCTACCGTTGCTATTCACGAAGGGCTTCTCTATATCTCTGATTTAAGCGGATTTCTCTACTGCTTGGATGTAAAAACTGGCGATCTGTTCTGGACGCATGATACCTTTGCCGCTATCTGGGGTTCGCCTTACGTTGTTGATGGTAAGGTCTATCTTGGCGATGAAGATGGTGATGTTGTCATCTTAAAAACAGGCAAAACGAAAGTGGTACTTGATGAATTCAATATGGGGAGTTCAGTTTATACCACACCCGTGGCAAAGGATGGTGTGCTTTACATCGTAACCCGTAATCGGTTGATTGCAATTTCTGAATAGAGGTTCTAAAGTCAACGATTCATTTGGAATCTATTTCATGTCCCAAAGTAAGGGATACTTACATGGTATATAGCAACTTTACTTTACCATCTGTGCGGGCAGCATTTGAACTTGAAGAGGTTGATACCGCTGGACTTTTTTCTGATACAGAACCAGTCGCTCCCGGCGAGTTACTTACATCCTTGTTAGCTCGAAACATACCATTAGCGACCGCAATTGGAACTGAGAAGGCAAAGTCTGAACTGATTGTTGCCCATGTTCTTGTCGAACTCCGTGAGCAGTTAGACCATAGTATTAGTCTTTTTTCTGGGATAGACTTCAGCGTTGATGATGAGAGCGGATTGACCGGTGTTTGTGACTTTGTGGTAAGCCTTTCACCTGTCCAATTTAATTTGGAGGCACCGATTATTGTCCTTGTTGAAGCAAAGAACGATAACCTTGAAATTGGGCTTGGACAGTGTGTAGCAGAAATGGTTGCTGCCCAATACTTTAACGCGGAAGAAGGAAATGACATTCCATGCGTTTATGGTGCTACCACTTCAGGCACAGAATGGCGATTCCTAAAATTGGAAGGTAAAAAACTTGACATTGACATGCTACCCTACCAAATTGAACGGTGCGACAAAGTTCTCGGTATCCTTGCAAGTATGGTAGCACAAAAAGCCTAAGATCTAACCGAATCCTTTTACAAACTAATCACAATAGAAGAGCAGAAATGAACCTTTCCGAAAAAATTGAAAACGGCCGAATGACACTTGACGCACATGTTCGGGAGATTGTTAACTGGCACTTTAGTCCAGAAACCGGATGTCCTTTCTGGTTAGAATTCGCAGAGAACTTGGATTTTGATCCACGAAAAGAGATTGATGGTTATGCCAATCTCAAATGTCTTGGACATTTCCAAGATGAATGGCTTCGTGGTGGTCCTGTGAGACGGTGGGTTCCAAAAGCGTATGCCGATAAACCGATCTATGTTTTTGAAACCGGTGGCTCAACAGGTATACCGAAATGTCGTATCAGTATCCGAGATTTCCATATTGATTACGAGTTGTTCAGTGAAACATTATCCGATGAAAGTTTTCCACCCGGAAGCGATTGGCTAATGTTAGGTCCCACCGGACCACGTCGATTAAGACTTGCTGTAGAACACCTTGCACAGCATCGTGGCGGTATCTGTTTCCTTGTTGACCTTGATCCGCGCTGGGTGAACCAGCTTGTGCGTTACGGGAAACATCAGGAATTAGATGCGTATAAGAGCCACGTTATCTCACAAGCACTTAACGTTCTAAAAGCACATGAGAACGTTCAATGTCTATTTACCACACCTAAACTGTTGGAAGCCTTATGTGAGAAAATTTCATTAGAAAAAGTTGGTATAAAAGGTATCTTCTGTGGCGGTACCGAAATGGACGCGCAATTCCACCGTTTCGCACGTGAGGAACTCGTGCCGGGAATTGATTTTGTGCCGACCTACGGTAATACGCTTATGGGATTAGCCACTTGTAAACCCTTTGATCCTGCTGACAACTATGCGATTATCTATTATCCGCCGCAACCGCGTGCAGTTATAGAATTGGTTAACCCTGAAAATCCGGAACAACTTGTTGATTACGGTGAAACCGGACGCGTGATGCTCACGACCTTGACAAAGGAATTTTTCATACCTCGTTTTCTGGAGCGTGACGAAGCGGAACGCGCTGAACCGATTCCTGAATATCCTTGGGATGGCGTTGAAAATCTACGTCTGCTTTCTGAACTGCAAGAGAGTGTTGTAGTAGGTGTTTACTAAATCGTCCTAACAAACAGGAGAAAAAATAAGGTGATAATGGACTTTAGTAATGTTCTTAGCAGTACAGCGAGTGTGCAGTTGCAAGCACATTGGGAGCCAATCGCAGATGCTACTTATAACTTGCATCAATTAACGGAGGAGCAGTTTGCTCGGGCAAAAACAAAATGTCCAGAATTAGCGAATATGGAATGGGAACAAGCGTTGAAACTTTTCAATCCTAAACCTGCACACCCATTGAAGAACTACAGCCAAACCGACTTTCAAGTTTTTCTACCGTCTTCGACTGCTAATGTAGGGGATATTTGGGAATTTGACCCGAAAGGAATTCTCCCTTTCCTCTATCAGTTTCACCCGGGAGCAACAACGGAGATCACCGTCTTTTCCCGCAGAACACATAGATATGAAGGGGCAAAAGCGTGTTTACGGGCAATTTCGCCCAATTACGCCGAAGTTGTCTTCCGAATTCATGCACAGTTCGTGCTGGACGCGTCTGGTATCCGTTTGTTGCCAGCACAGTTTGCAGGACGACTGGTACTGAATCGAAAGGAAGGAGCAGTTGTAGAGTTTTCTCTGTTTCTTCCGGCACGCAATAGCAATGTAGATGTTAATGCGTTCAGGGCAGCAGACGTGGCTTTCATTCCTCGCATGGAACTCTCCACTTTATCAAGCACGCCTGGACGCGAGATAGCATGGGAAACAGCCATCACTGAAGAAGAAGCCCGCAAAAAGTTAGCGACTACGTTCTACAAGTTTGCTAAAATTGAGTGGGACCCAATTGAAGATACCATCGAACTCGCGAAACTGACAAACCGTCCTATCCATGCGTTAGTTTTGTTTGGTGCCCTTGATGATGAATCGTGCTGAGGGTCGGGCAAAATTTTGAGAGCGGGTCCGCTCTCTTCATCGAAAGTCATCAAGTTACTCAACACCCACTTTGTCAATGTTTGGGTTCTACTGCGAGAATTGCCCGAACTACAGGACGGTACCAAGGGAGTTGCTGCCGCTATGTTAGCGACAAAACTCCAAGAGCATTTTGTATATCCCGTGGACTCTCTGATTTTGACACCAGAATTGGAGTTTATCCAACATTTGCCCACGAATGAGTTTCACAAATCTTTTCCTGGTAATGAACGAAAATCCGAATATTTTAGGTGGTTAAAGTCATCTTTAGCGCAAGTAGATAGACACTGAAGAGGAACCCAAATATGATAACAAAAATCGAAAAAGTCTTTCGTTCCCCCTACTCAGTCCCGAACGGTTTACAGGTTACAGACGAAGGTTTATGGATCGTTGATCAGATTACGGACAGAGTCGCCTTGGTTGAAATCACATCAGACCCGGATTATACCGTGCCGAAGCTCATTCGTGACATTCCGAGTGAGTCTTCCAACACGAGTGGAATGACGTATGGTGGAGGCTCGCTCTGGTTAGCAGCGAATGGTACTGGGGAACGCTGGCGTCCTGTCCGGGATACAGATGCTGAGACAGGTGAGGTTTTCCAAGTTGATCCTGCTACTGGCGAAACCCTTGGACGCTACCCGATACCCGATGGCGGTGGCACACACGGTATCGAATATGACCACTACGATGAAGGCCATCTGTGGGTCCAAACGCTTAAGAATCAGGTTACGCATAAAGTCAGAATTTCGGATTGGTCTGTACAAAAGACACTTCCGTTACCTCATGGACGTGGACACGGCATGGTTCGTGTTGAAGATGGGCTTTGGTCAACCCACACCTCTGATAGAGTCATTGTTAGACTTGATCTTGAAGACGGTACACCGCTTGATGTGATTGAGGTTCCCGAAGACTGTCCAGAACCGCACGGTTTATCCATCTATGGTGATGATTTCTTATATTGCGATGCTTCTTCTGGTTGGGTCGCAAAGATTACAAGGTAGTCGAAAAGACAATGGTACACATCCCAATTCTACGCGCAGGTCGTTCTTATAGAAGTTTGAAAACCGTTAGTGTCTCACATATCAAAACAGGTGAACCTTTGGTTGAAGTCAGCCAAGCGAACACTGGTTTGATAGCCAAAGACCTCCGCGACTTACCACTTCACAAGCAAACACTTTCACAACATTCCGTTTCAGAGTTGATTGGGATGTGCAACGATGCTGCACGTCTATTCACTACCGCAGACCTTCCGCTTGGTGGTGGTACGCAATCCCCCACAGATTATGTCGAACAGGTTTCTGGTACAACCGGTTTACCTGAAACACTCTGTCAACAAAACATGGGGAAGATTCAAGGTGTTTTAGAAAATATAGAGACCGTTTTAGATGGTTTAACACGTGGACTTGATTTACGAATCTTAGACTCAGGGTGGGGTGTTCAAAATGAGCGGACATTAAGTTACGTATGTGAAACAGATGCACTCGGTGCGGTGCTGCCAAGCAATTCTCCTGGTGTTCACTCTTTGTGGATTCCTGCGGTTGCTTTAAAAGTTCCATTAGTACTGAAACCGGGGCGTGAGGAACCGTGGACTCCTTATCGGATAGCGCAAGCGTTTATGGAAGCAGGTGTGCTACCAGAAGCGTTCAGTTTTTACCCAACTGATTATCCTGGTGCTAACGAAATCTTATTTCGATGTGGCAGATCTATGCTGTTTGGCGGTGGTTCAACTGTAGAGTCATGGTTAAACGATCCACGCGTGGAAATTCATGGACCGGGGCGTAGTAAAATCATCATTCACGAAGGGCAGCAATCAAATTGGAAACAACATCTTGATCTCATTGTAGAATCGGTTGCTAAAAACGGTGGTAGATCATGCATTAATGCCTCTGGCGTATGGGTGACAGCACATGGCAATGATATTGCCGAAGCGTTAGCGGAACGTTTGGCGGCTATTGAACCGAAACCGCTTGACCATCCTGAGGCAGGAATTGCTGCATGGGCAAATCCAAAAGCTGCCCATAGCATCTCATCACTGATTGACCGACATCTCAAACAGTCTGGTGCAATTGAATTAACATCTGGTGAACGGGTAATTGAATTAGATGGTTGCACCTTCCTCAGACCGACGGTTGTTTGGTGTGAAAACCCAGAACATCCATTAGCAAACACTGAATTTCCATTCCCATTTGTAAGTGTTGTTGAAGTGCCAGCAGCAAAACTCGTCGAATCTATTGGAGCAACGCTGGTCGCTACTGTTATTACTGAAGATGACGAATTGCCTCAAGAACTACTATCAACATCTTTTGTTGACAGATTAAATTTGGGTGCAATCCCGACAAACCAAATTTCTTGGGATAGTCCGCATGAAGGGAATTTGTTTGAACATCTCTATCGGCAACGTGCTTTTCAACTTTGTGATATTCTGAAATAACTTGCTGTTCAAAACCACTGGTATTGTAGTTATGACCGAAAACCCCAATGTAATTCTTATTTTCGCAGACGACCTCGGGCGCGGCATGTTAAGCTGCTATGGACAACAACATTTTGAGACACCCAATATTGACCGTCTTGCAAACGAAGGAATGCGGTTCAATCACGCCTACGGTTGCGCATTCTGTGCCCCCTCCCGTGCCAGTATGTTGACAGGTATCCACGATTGCCATCAAGGCACATGGACATATACCAAAGCAGGTATCTATCAAAGCATAAGCACCGGTGAAATGATGCCAGATGAAATTTCGGAGCTGATTCATTCCACTGGATTACAGGCGGGTACCGATGATGTTTTTTTAGCTGAAATCGCGGAGGAAGCGGGTTATGTAACGGGACAGATCGGGAAACTTGAATGGGGTTTTGCCACAACAGCAGAACGTATCCGTCGTCACGGGTGGCAGTATCACTACGGTTATTATGATCACCAGCGTTGTCACGGATTTTACCCACCTTTTCTCTTTGAAAATGGGGAATTGAAATATATTCAGGGGAATACCCACGCAGACTGTGCGAAGCATCCGAATTCGGAATCGGATGAAAGTATGGTGATTCGCAGGAATCGTCAAGGGAAGGCGGTATATTCTCAGGACATTTTCAACGACAAAATCATAGAGTTTCTCCGAAAACACAAGAATAAACCTTTCTTCCTCTACCATCCATCTCAGCTGCCACACGGACCAATTGCCATACCCGACATTCATCCGTCTGTCAGGCAATCATCAGAATTGACAACGTATGAAAAAGAATACGCCTCTATGATCCTGAAGTTGGATGAGACCGTTGGGATCATTTTGGATGAACTCCAACAACTCGGGATTGATGATCGCACGATGATCGTTTTTTGCTCAGATAACGGACACGAAGTGTATTACCGGCAAGAAGGGCGGACTTCTGGTCGACAGAGGAATTTGGAAGGTGAACCGTTTGACGAAATTACAACGAAATTCTATTCGGAAACAGGGGGCGACGTGTTCAACGGCAACGATGGAATGGGTGGTTTGAAGTGGTCAAGTTGGGAAGGCGGCACGCGTATCCCTTATCTTGTCCGTTTTCCTGGAACGATAGCACCTGATCGTGTATCAAACCACATGCTCGCAAACTACGATTTGATGCCAACCCTTGCTGACATCATCGGTGTGAAATTGCCGCAAAACAAAGATGGGGTGTCATTCTTACCGACTCTTCTGGAACAACCTGAGCAACAACAGAACCATGAGTGGATTGTATACGCCTCTCGACTTGGTCCCGCGTTGGTAACGTCAGATGGTTGGAAACTACGATATATCAACAAAACGGATAGTTTTCAGCTATACCACCTCTCTCACGACTACCGCGAAGAGAACGATATTTCCTCAGACCATCCCGACCTTGTCACCCGACTCAGCAAATGGATGCTGAATGCTCGTGATGGCGATTATCGGAATGGCACGCCACAAGCACATTTAGCTGAGTATCCTAACAGTAATTGACTTGAATAAATTACATATTTACAAATAAAGTGACTCAGGTCAAATAATCCTACCTACCAGAGTCATTCAATTGTCGAGTTTTCCCTTTAATTGTAGGAGGGAACTCCGGGAAATGCCTAAATGGCATTCATACCCGGGGAACGCCTACAGGCGTTCATACCGTTGATTTCTTGATTTAGATTCCCGACTATCGTTGTGTTTTGTCGCGATTCGGAGATCGCTCCTACAAGAAGAAACAGATGTAGCCTGTTCGATTATTGGAGAATTGAATGGCTCTGTCCTACCTACTTTCTTTCCTTGAATAACGAACCGAAATCTGATATAATTTGAATCATTGATAAGCTCAATCCGTTTGGAAATTTAACAAATAGAAAACTTGTTGTCATGATTTCTTTTGATTCTGATTTGGCACAACGCGTCATCTTTGGCGAAAACAGTATTGAGAAACTTGTTGAATCCACAATAGCTCTTGGCGGCAGCCGTGTTCTAATTGTAACAGACCCTGGTATTCAGGAAGCTGGTATCCTCAAACGTGCATATTCAGCACTTAATATTGAGAAGATTCCATGTTACGTTTTCACAGATGTTGACCCTAACCCAACCACGAAACATGTTGAAGCTGCGGTTCAATTTGCAAAAGCCAATGCACCGATTGACCTGATTATTGGACTCGGTGGTGGAAGTGCGATGGATTGTGCAAAAAGCACAAATTTTCTACTAACCAACGGTGGGAAAATGGAGGATTACTGGGGAACGAACAAAGCATCGCAACCGATGTTCCCTTCAATCGGTATTCCGACAACAATAGGCACAGGAAGTGAGGCACAATCTTTTGCCCTAATTGCACAGGAAGACACACATATCAAAATGGCGTGTGGTGATAAAAAAGCGCAATTTAAAACAGTAATTTTAGACCCGACGGTAACAGAAACCTTACCGAAATCTGTAGCCGCTATCACAGGAATAGACGCAATTGCCCATGCAATTGAAAGTTTCGTTTCAACCAGACGCAACCCAATGTCGCAGATGTTCTCTCTACACGCATGGCAACTTTTAGATGCTAATTTCGAATTGGCACTTGATGCGAAAAACAGTAAAGCACGCGGAAAGATGTTATTCGGTGCTTATCTTGCTGGCGTTGCGATTGAAAACTCAATGTTAGGCGCGGCACACGCATGTGCAAATCCATTGACAGCCAGATTCGGCATAACACACGGTGTTGCTGTTGCCCTGATGTTACCACATGTAATTCGATTTAACAAAACAATCGCAGACGAATCGTATCGTGAGCTTTACTCGGACGGAAATTTGGCAGATAGAATTGAAATGTTAATGCAGAAAGGCGATTTGCCGAACTCATTACAAGATAGTTCTGTCCAATGTAATATAAGATCAACAGACATCGCTACATTGGCAAAGGAAGCCGCAGCACAATGGACTGCCCAGTTTAACCCACGTTCTTTGGCGATACATGATTTTGTGAGACTATATGAACACATTTTTTGAGCAGTTAAAGACACGACCATATTGGAGTCTTATTGCTAACGTATTAACTTTTTTATTGATTCTCGGAATGCACTCCGCTTTTGGTGATTGGGAAAGCTTTCGTGGGAATCCGCAACTCACAGGTGTAGCCGATTCACAACTCCCCGACAAACTTGAGTTAATCTGGGCTTTTAAAGCAGGAGATATGATTGAGTCCACTGCTGCAATTGTTGATGGCACCCTGTATATCGGAGCGTTAGATGGTTTTCTTTATGCCATTAACGCACAAACCGGAAAAAGCAAATGGAAGTATGAGGCAACTGCACCAATTAAATCATCACCATCTATTCACAAGAGCGTTATATATTTTGGTGATGAAGATGGTATTTTTCATGCTGTGGATATTGACACTCGAAAAAAGAAATGGGAGTTTACTACAGAGGGCGAAATCATATCATCAGCAAATTTCGCTGGCGACAATGTGCTATTTGGCTCGTATGATGGATTTCTCTACTGTCTTAACATAAAAAATGGTGAATTAGTATGGAAATTTGAAACTGAAGGATATGTTCACGGCACACCCGCAATTTTCGGAGATTTCGTTATTGTCACAGGGTGCGATAGTTTTTTACGAATTATTAATATTAACGATGGGAATCAGACACAACAGGTTAACCTTGGTGCGTATGTTGGTGCGAGTCCAGCGATTTTAGACGTTAACACAGAAGCACAAACTACGTCCAAAGTTCGCGCTTATTGCGGAACGTATGGTAACGAAGTGTTAGGTGTTGACCTCACATCTGGTGAAATTAAGTGGCGGTATGAACATCCGGTACGTAAACTTCCGTTTTTTGCTTCTGCCGCCGTAACAAAAGACCGTATAATTATTGGGGGGCGCGACAAGATGGTGCATGCGCTCTCACCAGAAAAAGGTGAACCGCAATGGAATTTTGCCGCAAAATCCCGTATTGAATCTTCTCCGGTCATCGTTGGAAAACGCGTGTTTTTTGGTACAACTCGTGGCGTATTTATTGCGCTTGATATTACCAACGGGGAACAGGTGTGGAAATATGAAACAGGTTCATCTATCGTTGCATCACCCAGCGTTTCTGATGGGAAAATATACATAGGAACAGAGGATGGGGTCCTCTACTGCTTTGGAGAAAAGAAATAATGTCTACAACTAAACCGGAACCTGCAACAGCAGGAATAGAATCAAAAAAGACAACAGTCGGCAGCGTTTTTGTCTCAAACTATCCTCCATATTCTACTTGGAACGATTCAGCAGTTCCCGAAGTGCATCGCGCGCTGAGTGAAGAACCGCGTCCAGATGCCACGCTTGGACTTTACTTGCACATTCCCTTTTGTCGCAAACGATGCAAATTCTGCTACTTTCGGGTATATACCGATAAAAACAGTTCAGAAATTGACACTTACCTAAACGCTTTGGCAAAAGAGGTTGAACTATACAGCAAGCAACCTGCAATTACAGGGCGACCTTTGCATTTTGTTTATTTTGGTGGTGGCACACCCTCCTATATTAGTGTCAATCATCTGACAACTTTGGTAGACAGAGTGAAAAATGTGTTGCCATGGGATGCTGCTGAAGAGGTCGCTTTTGAGTGTGAACCCGGTACCCTGACACGAAAGAAATTGGAAGCGATCAAGGCTATTGGTGTAACCCGATTGAGTCTCGGTGTTGAGAATTTGAATGATGAAATACTTGCTGAAAACGGCAGAGCGCATCTCTCAAAAGAAGTATATCGGATCGACCCTTGGATCAAAGAATTGGCATTTGACCAAGTTAACATTGACCTCATCTCTGGTATGATTGGGGAAACATGGGACAGTTGGCGCGAGACAGTCAGAAAAACAGTCGAACTTGATCCTGACAGTATCACCGTTTACCAACTTGAACTGCCGTTCAATACCGTTTATTCCAAAGACATTCTTGGCGGAGATGCATTGCCTGTCGCTGATTGGAAACTGAAACGAGAATGGCATCAATACGCTTTTGAACAATTTGCGCGAGTTGGTTACGCACAATCCAGTGCTTACACAGTACTCAAAAAAGACAAGCCTTGTCAGTTCGTCTACCGCGATGCAGTGTGGCAAGGGAGTGATATGATAGGTACAGGTGTTGCATCTTTTTCGCATCTCAGCGGGATTCACTTTCAAAACGCACCTTCATGGGGAGACTATCTTGATAATCTTGAGGAAGATAAGCTACCTATCTATCGCGCACTGAATCCTACAGAAGCAGAACGATTGACACGAGAGATGATTCTGCAACTCAAACTTGGCAAGATAAAACCCTCCTATTTTCAAACCAAATTCAACGCGGATATTCTTACACTTTACGCTGATGCGTATGAAAAACTTCAAAACGATGGTATGTTGTCCGTTAACGCTGAATCAGATGAGATTCAACTGACACAACGCGGACTGCTGCAAGTTGATAGTTTACTTCCGGCTTTCTATGCCCCTGAATATCAGAATACGCGGTATACGTAATACATGGATATAAAATCACAATTACACCGTCTCCGCGAAATGCTCGCTCAGGTTTTAAAAACAAACGCCTTTTATAAGCAAAAACTCACCGAAGCTGGAATTACACATCCAAACGACATTCAAACACTATCAGATTACCAGCAACTACCCTTTACAACAAAAGACGAACTCAGTGCAGATCAGGTGTCCCATCCACCTTACGGCACAAATCTCACCTTTCCATTAGATCAATATACCTGCATACATCAAACCTCAGGTACAACAGGCGCACCATTGCGATGGTTAGACACACAGGAATCATGGGACTGGTGGGGAAAATGCTGGAGAGATATTTATAGTGCTGCGGAGGTGACATCGTCAGATCGACTCATGATGGCATTCTCGTTCGGTCCGTTTATCGGTTTCTGGAGTGCGTATCATGGGGCGCAGCAACTTGGCGCACTTACAATTGCAAATGGCGGTATGACATCCGAACAACGGATACGGGCTATCCTCAGCAATGATGTGACGGTGGTAATTTGTACACCAACTTATGCGTTACGCCTTGCTGAAGTCGCAGAACAAGAGGGAGTTAACCTCAGCAAAGATGCTAAAGTTAGAGTAACAATCCACGCAGGCGAACCCGGAGCAAGTCTATCTGCAACAAAACAACGTATTGAGAACGGTTGGGGGGCACGTGCCTATGACCATGCGGGTGCAACCGAAGTCGGCGCATGGGGTGTGATGTGTGGGCCGCAAGCAGGAGTCCACCTCAACGAAGATGAGTTTATCTGTGAAGTACTTGATCCTGAGACAGGTAATCCATCTGACGAAGGGGAATTAGTCATTACGAATTTAGGTCGAATTGGTATGCCCGTAATTCGTTATCGGACAGGGGATTATGTCAAACTCAAGACTGAATCTTGTGAATGCGGAAGCCAACACAGCGTCCTTGATGGTGGTGTTATCGGAAGGTTAGACAATGCTATTATCATTCGTGGTTTAAACGTCTATCCTGCTACGATTGAAAATATTATCCTTAAGTTTCCAGATGTGAGCGAGTTTGCTGTTCGTGCTTACCGAACCGAGACACTTGATGAGCTTGAAATTCAGGTAGAATCTACAAACCCCAAACCTGCTGATACTGCAACTGCTGTGAGTTCAGCAATCCGAAATGCTTTAGGTTTACGCACAATTGTAAAAACAGTCCCGCTTGGAACTTTGCCGAGATTCGAGCTCAAATCAAAACGGTTTATTGATGAACGCGCCTTATAGATGAACAGGCGTTTTCCTTGACAACTCAATTCTTGAGAGGCTATAATTGTTTGCAGAGAGAACGAAAATGGCGAACTATGAACTTGAGGAAATTCACAAGATTCGAAGGAAAATCTCTGCAAAGTTTGATTACGATGCCAGCAAACTGGGCGAATACTACCGGGAGTTAAAAAAAGAATACCGGAAGTCTGGCGAATACAAATTCGTGGATCCGCCATCTGAGGATCCAAAACCCACGAAAACAACAGACGAAAAAGCAGCGGATTAACAATTGAATTCTATTTGAGAAAACTTCAGACAAACTCCCCCTATTAAAAGCATCCTATGAGCACACACAAAAACTATGACACCATCATTATCGGCGGCGGACCCGCTGGAAGCACCGCTGCTACACTCATAGCGCAGCAAGGTTACCGCGTACTACTTCTTGAGCGCGACGCTGAACCAACATTCAAGATTGGTGAGTCTCTCATTCCCGCCACGTACTGGACTTTCAAACGACTCGGCATGCTTGAAAAACTAAGAGCGAGTCATTTTCCACAGAAGTTCAGTGTACAGTTTTTTACGCGCACGGGTAAGGCGACTAACCCATTCTATTTCTTTGATACCAATCCACATGAAAGTGCGGTTACATGGCAGGTACTGCGTAGCGAGTTTGACCAGATGCTTTTGGATAATGCAATAGAGAGAGGCGTAGAAGTAAGACGAGGTGTCCGTGTTCGCAAAGTGCTTTTTGAAGGGGATAAAGCAGTTGGTGTTGTCTCACAGAATGGAAAAAACGGTCAATCACAAGAAAAAAATAATCTTGAAACGATACAGGGAACCGTTATAGTAGATTCAACTGGGCAGCGGTCTCTAATTGGAAGACAGTTAGACCTCAACACCATAGAACCAAACCTGAAGAAAGCATCCCTTTTTACACACTATGAGGGTGGGCATCGCGACACGGGAATAGATGAAGGTGCTACCCTTATTCTGCATACCGAAGATAAAGATTCGTGGTTTTGGTCAATTCCACTACCCTACAATCGTACGAGTATTGGGGTAGTCGGTGAATTGGACTACCTTCTCCAAAATCGTAGAGAATCTGACGGTAAACTCAACGCACAGAAAATCTTTGACGAAGAACTGGAGAAATGCCAACCTTTGAAACAACGACTTGAAGGAGCAAAGCAACTCTTCCCTATCCAGACAACAAAAGATTTCTCATACCGTGCGAGTCGTATCGCAGGAGATAATTGGGTATTGATAGGTGACGCGTTTGGGTTTTTAGACCCAGTCTATTCAACAGGTCTGTTTTTAGCACTCAAATCTGGTGAAATGGCAGCGGATGCGATTATTGAAGCGTTCCGAGAGAACGATTTTTCTGAAACACAATTAGGGAGTTTCGGACATACGTTTGTTGCTGGTATGGAAGCGTTTCGGAAACTTGTCTACGCTTTTTATACGAAGGAATTTAGTTTTGCGCGGTTTTTATCAGAGTATCCAGAACATCTTGGCGGCATTGTTGATATTTTAAGTGGAGATGTCTACAGGCGTGATGTAACGCACATCTTTCCTGCAATGTCAAAGATGTGTTACTTCCCGCCTGAGGTGCCGCTCGGATCTACTGTGTAACAAATCTTATCCTAACATTCAGTTTTTATAGAGGCTAAAAATTTGAAATAAAACCATTATCTTGATTGAAGCCTTCAGGCTTTGTCATTATAGGAGAACATTAATGAAGTTCATCATATCTTATTTATCCATTTTTTGTCTTGCCTTTGCTTTGAGTTTTGGAATTGGGTGCGATAACGCATCAAAACAAAGTGAGAAAAGTGATCAATCTGGTCAAGTAGAGAATAATACTGAAAAACGCCGATTTATTAGCATCGGAACAGGCACATTAGGGGGTGCTTTTCACCGCGTCGGTGGCGCAATTGCTGATGTTATAAGTCGGAATATTACCGAAAAGGACTGGGAAGTAACCGCTGAAGGGACTAATGGTACACAAGAAAATATACGATTGATCGTTAGAGAAGATGCCACTTTAGAATTTGCCATTGCCAATGCCGCGATTTCCTATTTTGCGGTGCGTGGTGAAGGGGCGTGGAAAACCGAACAACCTATCCATTCAGTCATGACACTTGCACCGAATGTCGGAATATTTGTAACGCAAAAATCTTCAGGTATCCAGTCAATTGCTGATTTTAAAGGAAAACGCGTCGTTGTGGGGCCAGCGGGTGCGGGTTTTGAGTATTTTCTGAAACCAATATTAGCAGAACACGGTGTAACGTATGAGGACTTTTCCCCACTCAACGCGAAATACAGTGCTGCAGCAGATTTATTGGCGGACGGTTCCGCTGCCGCTGCTTTTATGGGAGGCGCAATTCCAACTCCTGCAATAACGCAGGTGAGCACAACTCAAGATATAACTTTTGTGCCGTTTGAGGAAGCAGCGAAAAAAGCACTCTTTGAAAAGTACCCCTTCTTTAACCCAATAACTATCCCCGTGGATGCGTATGAAAAAGTGCTGACAGAACCCTTTGATACCATGAATGTTGGTTCAATGCATATTATCACGGCTGCGAATGCAGATGAAGACATGGTTTATCATTTTACGAAAACCTTGTATACGCATCGTGCTGAAGTTGTCAAGGCACATAAAGCGGGCAAAGCCATCAATGAGAAAAACGCAGTCAAGGATGTAGGCACACCTTTCCACGCGGGGGCTATCCGTTTCTATCGCGAAATCGGAATTTGGAACGAATAAAATCGCTAAAAGATTTGACAATCGTTTTAATTAATGGTATTATAAATATCTGAAGCCGAGATAGCTCAGTCGGTAGAGCAGTAGACTGAAAATCTATGTGTCGGCAGTTCGATTCTGCCTCTCGGCATTCTCTATTTAAACGCTCTGTCAAGCCGGTGTAGCTCAGTGGAAGAGCAACTGATTCGTAATCAGTAGGTCGGAGGTTCAAATCCTCTCATCGGCTTCTTTCTATCCTACCTACAAGTTGCAACTTTCCACATTTACCGCTTTGAAATGTATCGTGGTTACCTAATCAGCTTACAATTTGTGCCTAATGGAGGAATCTCAATGATTAGTATGACAGCCTTAAGACCGGCTTTGAATGCTGTGATTCCGCATCTGCCAAAGGCAGCTGGTGCAGCTTTGACGCGCATGTTACCATTTCTACCTTTAGCATTAGAACTTGCCACGGTTTTATTCAAACATCGTCAAAAAATAGGGAAGGTGGCGATCAAATTTGCTGTGCATACCTCAATTGAAATAAAAAAAGGAACAGCAGGAGTTGTAAAAACTGTTCCGTATTTACCTAAAAAGATGGGGAAGAAACTACAGCATTGTTTGCAATTTTTACCGTTAGCTCTTGAGATTGCTAAAGCATCGTATAGAAAAAAGGGGAGGCGGTTAAATAAACTAACGAGTGAGTTTCCAAATGAAGTTAAACAGAAGGTTAGTAGAACATTAAATAAATATCAATGCTCGTGTTGCACAAATCTTTTTAGGAGATTTCAGCGTTAATAATGCCATTTTTGGGATCAAGTCGTCATTATTCCAATTCCCCATTTTCTGCAGTAATTTCTTCTTCAAGTGATTTAATAATTGCTAAGTAAGTTGCATGCGGTTCAAGTTCGTAAACCTTTCGGTACATTTCAAGTGCTTTCAGTTTATCCATCAGATAACTCTCATAAATTTCAGCCATCTCCTGCCAAGCTTTTACTTCTGTCGGTTCAAGTTCCACAATGCGTTCATAGACTTCCAACGCGTCTGCATAAGGGCGCGTTGCTGCTTCGCGTTTAAGTGCTATGGCACGCCTATAAAGTAAACCGATGAGGTCATTCACAATTTCTTGCATATCCGGTTGTTTTTGAAGTGCTTCCTCTAAAAGAGAAACTGACTGTGTTTCAAGTCGTGAAATTTCTGTGTAATCTTCATCGGTGAGTTCTCGATCAAGGAGACTATAATTATTGAACATCTTATTGTAGGTGCGCGATAATTGCAGGCGCGCAAGCACACCGATAGGTGCTTTTTCAGAAGGGATATGTTTGAACTCTTGATCGCTTTCAATCGCCGCGCGATAATGTGCGGATGCCGCTTCATATTGCTTGTTCCCTTGATACAGAACACCCAGGAGATAGCGTGCCTCAGCATTTTTAGGGTTCTTTTCTAACACTGCTAAAAATTGTTCAGTTGCCTCTTTTAGCGCCCCTTCATCGCGAAAAAGTCTGCCACTTAAAAGGAGAACATCTTCATGATCAGGTTGGATATTTGAAGCATGTTGTAGGCGCGATTTTGCATCTTTTAACCAATTACTCTGGGAGTAGATCTCTGCAATACGAAGGTTCGCATGCAAGCGATCCATTTTATTGTCATCAGTTTTTTCACTTTCCATTGCTTGGAGTGCTTGCCAATACAGGAACACTGCTCTACCTAAGTCTTGATTTTCGAAGTGTGAATCTGCTTCAGCAATTAGGGTTTCAACTTCAGATAACGGAAGGGATTTAGGTTCGGCACCACCCCGCTGCGTATAGAGTACAGCAAGCACTACAAACCCAATAATTGCTATGATTTCGGTATATAAAAGCCAACGGTTAAATGAAAAAAATGACTTCTTTTCAATCTGGTTATTCGATTCCATGTGTGCCTCCTTTATAAATCACTACTTTTAGTAGATTTAGCTGCATCTTCAACATTTTCGATTATCTTTAGCATCTCCTCTGCATCAACAAACTTCTCAATCCGCTTAAGAATGTTCTCTTGAGCATCCATAAAAATAACAACAGGTAATCCGCGAATCTGGTACTTTTCTGTTAATGCCTTGTCAGATTCAACAGAAAAATCAAGTTTGACCGTAATGTAATTTTCTAATTTATCAACAATAGCTTGGTCGGAAAAAGTCTTATGATCCAGTTCATTGCAGGCACTACACCACGTCGCGTAAAAATCAAGCATCACCAATTTGTCTTCCTGTTTTGCAGTTTCTAATGCGGTAGGTTCATCATCAATCCAGTTCAGATGTACCCCAGCAACCGGTTGTTGAAGCCCTCCAACTATCATAAATGCCCCAACTATAACCATTAAAAGACCAGATGCTTTACGAACTTTCATCCCCGTAGAGATACCACTAAAACGTTGCGTCAACTTGCCGAGAAGTAGTCCTATAAGAATTAAACCGGCGGCGATGCCAAAAAATGGGAGCGAGTTCTGTAAAAAACTTGTCAAAGGTGCAAAGAATTTAACATCTTTGAGAAAGTAGAGTGCCATCGTGATAATCGCAATTCCAAAGATATTTTCCAAAACGTACATCCATCCACCTGAGCGTGGTAGGGCAGAAAGTAAACCAGAGAACGTCCCAATGCAAATGAACAATAAACCCATGCCCAAAGCATACGTAAACATTAGCCAGAATCCGATTACTAAGCTGCTCGTTGTAGCAATATATGCCAAGACAGCAGCCAAAGCAGGACCCGTGCATGGTGCGGCGATCACCCCCGCAACAGTTCCCATCCCAAACGCACCAACAAATCCAGCGCCTCCAACAGTATTAAGCCTATTTTGCATTGAAGAAGGCAAGCGTATTTCAAAAACACCGAACATAGACAAACCAAGTGTAACAAGAATCACACTGATGAAACCGATCACCCAGGGATTTGCCATAATCTGACCAAATACTGCCCCCGTTGACGCGACCGCAACACCTAAAATTGAATAGGTAACTACGATTCCAAATACATACACCACCGAAAGTAGAAAAGATCTGAGGATACCAGTAGATTCATTCGCACCGAAGATAGAAACCGTTATCGGTATTAAGGGATACACACACGGTGTTAAACTCGTTACAATTCCCCCGACAAACACAAGTAGAAATGCGAGCCATAAATTGCCCCCAGAAAGTGCACCTGCAATTCCCCCTTGATCTTCACTACTGTCGTTTGTCGTATTTTCAAATGCGATATTGGCGAAAATAGTATCATTAACCTGTTGTGCTGTTTCAGCTAAACTGACAACATTAATCGGTATGGTAACATTTAGCGTTTCCGGTAACAGACACTGTTCATCATTACACGCTTGATAACGAAGTTGCATATCTAAAGTTGTAGGTCCAATTGGTGTGCTTTGAAGCAAAGTTGCAGGGATACCAATCGTAATAGTATCGTGGTAGACTGGTGCTTCTCCTATTGAAGCGAGATTGAGTGTGTCACCTGTAGGATATATCACTTTCCCAAAAGTCAAGTTCGGCGTTTCAGGAAATATTATTTCAGTCGGAATAAGTCCTTCACGAGCGGGATTTGCATTGACATGCCATCCTTTTGCTATCTTCACTACAACAGCAATTTTGAAGTCTCTGCCGGGTTGTACCTTATCCAAAGAGATAAACCCTTCAGCACTTAATTTCTCTACAGGTTGATTATCAGAAAGGTCGAAATCAGGAAACTGTGCTTGTGTGCAAATCGGAAATATTATTGTGATAAATGTTAACAGCGCGCAAAGTAAAGTTTTATTAGGTTTGGTGTTTTTTAGCATAGGTTTCTTCTCCTTGGAAGAGAGTATTCAAGTAATACCATTTCTAATTGACAAAATATCATTCCGATTTTTGAGTTTCTTTGTAGGAGCGACCTCCTGGTCGCGACCAGGAGGTCGCTCCTACAGAAGAGGTGTTGCATTCGGACAACCGATTTATGAAATAATGTAGTATCATTATTTAGAAATGGTATAAGTTTTGGTTCCTGATAACGTAAAAATCTATTTGACAGTTTACCTGACCACTCAACCTCACCGCGGTTCAAGGACAACACATGGTAGGATCATCTCTTCAAATGAAATGCCCCCGTGTTGGAAACTATTCTGAAATATCTCTTTATACACGTTAAACTGTCTTTCATATACAAAATAGTAATCTTCTTTAGCGAGAATGTAGTTCTTGTCTGCAGCACTATGTGGCAATCTATATTCTTCAGGATTGTTTATCAACAAACCTGCTTCAGGTGAACAGGATATGTCTTTGCCCTTTTTTGCTCTCAGTCCACTCGAAAGTTCGTAGGGACTTGATATTTTGACTGCGTTTTGACATAGCACTGAACCGTGATCAGATGTAATTATTGTCGTAATTCCACGTTCAGCCGCAAGCTTGATAATTTTGTAAATCCGTGAATTCTGAAACCACGTTTGCACAAGTGCCCTAAACGCTTCTTCATTTGAAATAAGTTGCTGAAATAGGGGCGTCTCACTTCTAAGGTGCGTCAACATGTCAAGGAAATCGACGACTACTGCTGCCAAACTAATCCGGTTTGCATCTGTTAACCACTGTAGGTATTGAATTTCACCACGTGCATCGAAAATTTTGAAGTAATGTGGTGATGGTTTTAAAGCTATCCCATGCCGTTCAAGTTGCAAATACATGAGTTCTTTTTCATAGCGGTTGATACTTGTATGTTCTTCATCTGGTTCGGCATACAGATTAGGGTATCGTTCAGCCAAATCTCGTGGAAATAAACCGCTGAAAATAGCATTACGAGCATAATGGGTTGACGTAGGCAAAATAGAATAGTAATAGTGCTTTGTCATGTGGAAATCACGGTAGAGCAGAGGTTCAATTTTCAACCAATGGTCCAACCGCATACAATCCATTACGACAAACAGCACGGATTTCCCCATCTGTATCTCTGGAATCACATATTTGTAAAAAACATCCACAGACAAAGTGGGAGAATCTTCACTTTCAAGCCACAAACTGTAAGTGTTTTGAATATAATCAGCAAAAACAGAATTGGCTTCACGTTTTTCACTTGCATGGATTGTTTTAAGCTCATCAACATTAGAAAGCGAATCTAATTTTATATCCCACTCAACAAAACGGATATATGTGTCTATCCATGCTTGCCAGTCGCTATCATGAAGTTCATCCTCCAAAGTCTGTGTTTGATTGTGTTCCAGTGTATATTGCTTATTAAAGTTATCAACGTACGCTTGTGGTGTATATGTTTCTCGAATATTCTGCTTTTCAAGTAAAAATGCAAGTGATGAAACCAACTGTCTGGGGTTTGTCGGCATTATTAAGACATCGTCAACACCATGAAGACTTGCTTTCTCCATTATCTCTTGTCCACCTGACTTAGTCAGCAGAATAATGGGAATATGTGCATCCTCTTTCCGGATGCGTGAAAGCAAATCAACGTTGCCAGTTGGCATTTCATAATTTAATAATACACCGTGGAACGTCTTATCTTTCAGTAAAGCGATTCCCTCATCACCACTATCTGTTAACGAGACATCATATCCGTGATACTCTAAAAATCGCACATAAAGCTTCTGCTCAGACTTCAGATATGGACTTGCCAACGGTACTCTTAATGCGTTATCAATCCAAAGAATCCTCCCCTTTGTGTTTTCCATGTTATCTTCTCCCTTTTCAATGCGTACTTGATGATAGGGTTTAACAACTCGGAACGTTTTATCAAAATGTGGACATGGTATTTCAAGAGATCATTAATAAATGAGAATATACTATAGTGTATCTCATAAATCATTGTAGCGGATTGTAGGTCGGGTAGAGCGAAGCGAAACCCGACAGGTTGACCCTGAAACCCTAATATTGTCGGGTTTCGCTTCGCTCTACCCGACCTACGAACTAAGTTTCAAGGTTGAGTAGAACAGAGTACTTTAACATAATCTGATTTATGAGATATGCTCTAAATACTTGAGACAAAACGTCCGGGGTTTAATACACTCTTGGCATCAAATTTTGCCTTAACCTGTTCCATCAACTTGAGAGTGCTACCTATCGGACCCCAAACATCTATCTGTTGTTTCAGTTCAGGCGGAGCAGTTTCTATAATTAGATTGCCTCCTACATCTATAACACATTGACGTAGTTGCGTGAGTGTGTCTGCAAGTTGTTGTAAATCGGTGGCAGAATCTATTGGGATTTTAAGGTAAAGCACACCGTTTCCCAACAGTACCATCATTTGACAAGTATCTTTCAATCCATGTTCGGCAAATTCTGCCATATCAGTACGTTTGAGATTTACTTTTACAAGAACTGTATCGGATTTACGATCTACAGCTGAAAATTCCTGAATAATATGGCAGATATTTTCGTGCGATTCTCCTTCTGTTTTTTGCACACCAATCGAGCCGTTTTGTTCCACGAGAGTTTGAGTCGAATTGAGTTGCCATGCTACAGTTTCAGGATCTCCGGCAAATCCGACTAACAGTGTCGGTTTTTTCTCATGAGATTGATTGAACTCAACGTTTACGAACAGATTTACAAAGGTAGGTAGTGTCTGTGAACTAACAATATTTAATCCAGTATTAACCGCATCTTGAATTGTCTCAGATTGTACGGCGAGTATTGCCTCATGTGCAGGCAGTGGTGCTAATTTGAGAGTAACTTCGGTTATGATACCGAGCGTTCCGAAAGCACCGATATAAAGTTTGTTGAGGTCATATCCTGCAACGTTTTTAACGACTTTACCACCACTTTTGACAACGGTACCAGTTGCATGGGTAACATGCATACCTAAAACCAAATTTCGTGCAGTTCCATATCGTAGGCGCAGCGGGCCACTGGCGTTCGTAGATACAATTCCACCAATAGTACATCGGTCTGCATAAGGCGGATTCAACGGAAGAAATTGTCGAGTTTTTGCCAATTCGGTTTGTAGATCCGCTAAGCGAATACCTGCTTCAACAGTTACCGTCAAGTCTGCTGGTTCGTATTCAATCACCTTGTTTAGACGAGTTGTAGCAAGGACAATATCTGTTTTTGGAGCTAAGTTGCCGATTCCAAGTTTTGTTCCTGACCCAGCAGGTATAACGGACAAATTCTGCACTGACGCGAAGCGAAGTACATTTTGTAACGCTTGAACGGATGCAGGCATGACAACTATTTCTGGAATACAACTGTCATAAGTATAGTCAGATACTTGTCCCTCTGACAGTATGCCAGACTCACCTACAATACGTCTTAGTTGATCATGCAACGAATTTGAAGTTTCCATATACTTTCATTTCTTTATGAAAATTGACAAGTTTTTGATCCGAAGAATCCAAACTTCTATTCCTTATCCTCTTCTGGATAATCGATTGACCATTTACCTTTGCCTTCACCTGTAGGCGGCTCTTGCCAAAGCGCAAGAAAATTCTCTGGCGCGTTATGTTCCAATAGGTGCGCCATAAAAAGTTGATGCAATTCGGTAACAAGCGCTGCATTGTCCTCTGCCAAATTATTCGTTGCGATTGGGTCAACTGTCAAATCAAACAATTCAGGGGTGCCGTATTCACCAACGGGTGCGTATCCCCAACGTTCAGTGACAAGGAAGGGTGTTGTCGCTCGTCGCGGCACAGTGCCATCGCGCGAACCGATGTGAGTACCTGTAACCGCATATTCTCTGTGCTGAGAGTCACCAGAAAGAAGCGCATCTGCAAAGGAACGTCCCTCAAAAGGTTTCCGAGGATCAAGGGTGACCCCTGCTAAGTCACACAACGTTGGTAGAATATCCATCGGTTGTGCAATCATATCAAGACGTTGCCCTTGTGGAACGTCACCACCAGCAATCATGAACATTTGATGATTAATCTCCGGATAAGTAGGCCAATATCGCGGGTCTTCAGAATCAATGTTAGATTTTCCTGTCCTTTCGTGTTCACCGATAGACATGCCGTGGTCTGACATTACGACAACAAGCGTATCATCCCAAATTTCAAGGTCATCAACTTTTTGAATAATCTGTCCGATGTGTCGATCCACAAGTTCAGATTCGCCAGCGTAGTGTGCCCACAGGTTATGCAACTCCGCATCGGTATAAATAGAAGATCGCCCATAATTCGGATGTAGCATTGGCGGTCCAGAATAGGTTGGATCGTAACGTTTGACGATGTATTCGGGGGGATCCCACGGCTCATGCGGATCAAAAAAGTCAACCCAAAGGAAGAAAGGTTCGGAGTGATAGTTCTCCTCTAAAAATCGTATTGCAGTTTGTGATGTCCTGCCGGAAAAAGTCTCTGCTTCGTATTGGTAGTATCGGTTTGTCCAGCGGTGGGTATTGGGCAAGGTGTTCCCACGAAAAGAAGGATTCGGACGTGTCTTTTCATCCGGCATAATAGTCTGTATTTCATCATTCAGATGAAGCAGCGGTTTATCACCTTCTTGGCCACGGTGTTGGAAAGCAGCCTGAAAGCCCTGCTGGAATCGGGCGTTGAACAGATGCGGACAATCGCAAATAAGTTGCGTTGCGTATCCTTGTCCGCCTAAAAGTTGTGCGATATGATTTGGACCGCTCTGATCAATTGGTTGCCATCCGTAATGAGGCCATCCCAATGTGCCAGTCGCAACATCGGTCCGGTGTGGAATAGTGGGAAAACTGCTCATATAGAATTTGTCTATAGCAGTTGCACGTTCCGCCTCAAATTTATCAAGCATCGGTGTGCGGATAGGTTTTTCTGCCCGTTCACCGAGGTTGTCATAGCGGAACGTATCGGTAATTAGTAAGACAATATTTTTCATGTTTTCCTTTATTAGTTTTTTGTCTTCAAACCTCTTGCTGTGATGTTCTTAACAACAATACTGTAATCAATAACAACGGTATAATGATAGATATAGAGATAACAAGAGAAATCTGTGTTCCAATTAGGCACGGAAAAAAGAGAATTGAACCTATCATTGATCCCTTTAACGCAAAATACCCGTTTTTCTCGTTCGGTTGCAGATAGAGCGGGATACGGGTTATTACTGCCGCAAGCATCCCCAGAATTACCCAAACAGCATAGGTTTTTTGGGCAAGCGGTTCTTCCAACCAGTACGGTAAAAGTGCAATGACGAATGCTAATATTGTTGCGGCAGCAGCCAAAAACAGTGCTGGACGAATACCGAGTTGCATGGGTGTTGTTGTGATGCCCTGCTCTCTATCACGTGAAATATCTTTAAATGTAGTTGTTATATGCGTGCCTAAATCATAAAGTGTTGTCGCTCCAAAAGCATACCAGACTAACCGCGGAACATTTCCACTCACGACCAATGCACCGAAAACGTTCAATAACCCAATTCCCAAAGGTAATGTCAAACTTCCTAAAATCCCCTTGGCTTTGAAAATGGCATTATAAAGATGCGAAATTGCAACTAACGCCATTACCAACAAACCCGCTTTCACATTTAGCAAAAATCCGCAGAGAACACAGAGGGCATAGATTATGCTTGCAGGCACTAAAGCTTGCTTAGGTGTTAGCCGATGCGAAGGTAACGGACGATCTGGATTTGTTAGTGCGTCTGTTTCACGGTGGAAATAGTCGTTTTTTATCATCCCTGCAAAGTAGCCGAACATCGCTATAATCAGTGCAGCTACAACGCGCCCCGTCAATTGTCCTTCACTTGCGATGAGTGCCCCTGGAAGTGTTGCGACAATTGGAATTGCAAAAAGCGGATAACGGATGAGTTCAAGATATGCTTTGATATGACTCATTTTATTTAAAAATTATCGCTTGGTACGCCAGCCTCCGACACCGGTGAGTTTCTCGGATCAAATACTTCATCAACACCATAAAACTGCTCGCTCTGTGTGCCGATGCTCAGTTCAGTGACGTTAGGTCCCACCAGTTTGTTTCCACTGATATAATTGTCTCGCAGTCTCCCACCGTCATAAACTGCCCATCCACTGTTCAACGTAATATTGTTAGAAACGATCTCTGGTGAAGAGGTCGAATAACAGATGATGGCATACTCATAGTTTGATCGGATATTATTATGTTGGATACGCGGGCGTGAATCGTCTTCACATACAAGTCCATTTCGGTTGGCATTGAATTCGTTATATTCTACTTCTGGTGCGGCGGCACCCCGAAATTGAGCACCAGTGCCATTTCTATTGAATTCGTTGGCAGTAATAGCAGGATTGGTATTCTCACATAGTACACCGATTTTGTTTTCACTGAATAGACATCTTTCTATTTGGACAGTATCTGTTTCACATATTATAGCGTAAGTGGCATGCTGGATGCGACAGTACGTGAGTCGGCTATTTGGACTCCCTGTTTCAATTTTTATGCCCTGCCAATCTCCTGCTTTTGGCGGTGCTGCGGTTGTTGCTTGGGTAGAAGAATCAGTTGGCATCGTAAATTGCTGTTTTAGCATATCTCTTGTGAACGTTTGTGACGTTGCGTTCTGTAGGTTAGTTTCAGTTTTCGCCTCCGATTGTTTGCCTAAAGAGCCAAAGACTATCATACGGTCAGGTGCACCTTCTGCATAGAGTTCACCATGCACAATCAATTCACTGGGATTATCTGCTGGTTCAAAACCAACAATCGTTCCCGCACGAATCGTTAGCGTTACACCTTCTGGAACAATAACGGTACTTGTAACATATATACGTCCACTCCAAACCTCATTTTCTGTTAACTCTCCAGATTTTTCAATAATTCCTAAGGTGGAACCATCCGTGTCAAAATTGAGGGCACACCCTTGACTCCCAAGATAGAAACCTATTATACATAAGATATAGATAATGTTTACAGTTGTGTTTTTCATAACATAGTTTTACCATAGATATAGGCAAATGTCAAGGGGGTGTAAAGTTTTTGTCACTTGTTTGCTCACGGATTACGCGAATTCTGTAGGAGCGACCTCCCGGTCGCGACCAGGAGGTCGCTCCTACAGAAGAGACCCAAGTCAATGCCCAACAGACTTGTGACAATTGAGAAATCGGGTTGAAAACCCTTCAACAACAAAAAGCAACGGTTAATGACAAAAACTTTACATACCCAATGTCAAGGGTAACTTGATATTTGCAAGCACGTATGCTATCCTGTACGGACACTGCACACGGAGGTATTGAAAGGTCTGATCAAGATTTTCAAGAAAGAGTCCTTGAATCCTTGTCACGGATTGAGGCACAAGCAAGAGAAAACAGTGCACGTGTTGAAAAACGTCTTGATTCTCTGGATACCCGCGTCGGCACCTTGGAACGCGATGTAGGATGGATAAAAGGGAAACTGGAAGGCAAACAAGAAGGCATCAGTAAAGTGTTAAATGTCCTCCCTCTGTGTACTGCTGTCGGTGCTGCGGTTATTGCCCTTATTGCTTTGATAACTTAAGAACCCAACTTACAATTAACATACCCCATGCCACAACTCAACCTAAAACCGACCCACAAACCCGTCCGCGACTACTACGCCACCTTACAGCAATACGAACAGCACGACGTAACACACGAAGGCGCAGTCAGTGCGCCTTTTGAAACACTGCTCAATACATGCGCCAGACAAGTAAACGCAACGCTCATCCCACAATACGCCATGCGTACCGCAACAGATGACCGCATCGTGATTGACGGTGCCGTAATAGACGAATACGGTATTCCACTCGCTTATTGGGAAGCAAAGGATACCGATGACGACCTTGACATAGCCGTGCAGCAAAAACGCGATGCAGGCTATCCACTTGACAATATCCTGTTTCAAACGCCAGTACGTGGCATCTTGATTCAGAACGGACAGACCGCGCTGGACTTGGATATATCCGATTCCGCCAACCTTGTTGAGTCTCTCAAATATCTGTTCGCATACACAGCACCCGCACTTGACAATTGGCAAACCGCCGTTACCGACTTCAGAGCGCATGTCCCTGACCTCGCAAATAAACTCATGGAACTCATTGAGCAACGGTATGAGAGGGACCCATCGTTCAAAAAAGCGTTCACCGACTTCTACGAAATCTGCCGCACCTCTATCAATCCCGACCTCTCACGTGCCGCTGTTGAGGAGATGCTTATCCAGCACATTCTCACCGAACGCATTTTCCGAACAGTCTTTAACAACTCCGCCTTCACTCGCCGAAACATCATCGCACGCGAGATAGAAAATGTTGTTGATGAACTCATCCGTCATGCGTTTAGTCGCGAGGAGTTCCTCAGACCTTTAGATCGCTTCTATGTCGCTCTTGAACAGGCAGCCACGTACTGCAGAGATTTTTCACAAAAACAGCACTTCCTCAACACCTTCTATGAGAAGTTTTTTCAAGGGTTCTCGGAAGATGTTGCAGATACACACGGCATCGTCTATACGCCACAACCGATTGTAGATTTTATGGTCAAAAGCGTATCACATATCCTTGAAACTGAGTTCGGACGTTCACTATCGGATACGGGCGTGCATATCATTGACCCGTTTGTCGGCACGGGTAACTTCATCGTCCGACTGATGCAGGACATTCAAGGCACAACGTTAGAGGAGAAATATCGGCACGAGTTACATTGCAACGAGGTGATGCTACTGCCTTACTACATCGCCAGTCTGAACATTGAGCAGGAGTTCTTTCAACGCACACAGACCTACCTACCATTTGAGGGCATCACGCTTGCGGATACCTTTGAATTGCTTGAAGACCAGCAGATGACACTTTTCACACAGGAAAACACGGAACGGGTAGAACGGCAGAAAAAAGCGGATATGTTTGTCGTTATCGGCAACCCGCCTTATAATATGGGACAGGTTAATGAAAATGACAATAACAAAAATCGCAAGTATGAAACGGTGGATAAGGTGTTGCAGGAGACGTATACGCAAGATTCAAAAGCAACAAATAAAAACGCTCTTTCAGACCCTTATGTAAAAGCAATATTGTGGGCATCACGGCGAATAAAAGAAGAGGGAGTCGTTGCGTATGTAACGAACAATGGCTTTCTTGTTGGTATTGCGTTTGATGGAATGCGGAAACATCTTGCACAGGATTTCACCAAGATTTACCATATTGACCTCAAAGGAAATGCACGCACCTCTGGAGAACGCCGCCGAAAAGAGGGAGGTAATGTTTTTGATGACCAAATTCGGGTTGGTGTTGGAATCACTTTCTTTATCAAAAAAGCAGACGTAACAATCCATCCAGCTGAAGTATGGATTTACTCTGTTGATGATTATTTAAAAGCACGCGAGAAACAGGAATTGTTAACCAACTTTGGGAACTATACAAACGTTCCGATGAAACAGGTAGCGATTGACGCAAAGTATACATGGCTTACCGAAGGACTTCACGCTGAGTTTGACACTTTTATCCCGATAGGAACGAAGGAAGCGAAAGCAGTAAAAGGTGCGGCAGTAGATGTCCTTTTCAAAACTTATAGTCGTGGCATCAATACGAGCCGAGACGCATGGGTTTACAACTTCAACCGAAACACCCTTACTGAAAATGTCACTCGAATGATTGAAACATATAACACAGAAGTGGCACGTTGGACACAACGCACAGATCACGAAACAAATCTTGACGATTTTGTTGAGGCTGATAACACAAAAATCAGTTGGAGTGAGGGACTAAAGCGAAACTTACAAAGTGGAAAAACTGTTGATTATTCTCGAGAAAATGTTAGATTGGCTCTTTACCGTCCATTTACGAAATCAAACCTTTACTTTGACCGAATGATAAATGAACGTGTATATGTTTTGCCTTCCATATTCCCAACACATAAGACAGAGACCGAAAATCGAGTGATTTGTCTTACAACCCTTGGAAGTAAAAAGCCGTTTCACTGTTTGGTGGTTCAGCAGTTAGCAGATGTTCATCTTAATGGGGATTCTCAATGCTTCCCCTTCTACACCTACAACGAGGATGGCACAAACCGCCAAGAGAACATCACCGATTGGGCATTGGCAGAATTCCGCAAACACTACAGCGATGACACCATTAGCAAATGGGACATCTTCCACTACAACTACGGTATCCTGCACCATCATAAGTATCGTGAAAAATATCAGGCGAACCTCAAGCGCGATTTGCCGCATATCCCGTTTGCACAAGATTTCTGGGGATTTGCTAACGCTGGCGCACAGTTAGCAGACATCCACGTTAACTATGAATCGCAACCGAAATATAACGGTCTGAAATACATTGAAACGCCTAACATATCAGTGGATTGGCGTGTGGAGAAAATGAAATTGTCCAGAGACAAAACGCAGTTGATATACAACGATTTCCTCACAATAGACGGTATCCCTGCGGAGGCGTTTGATTATCGGCTTGGTACACGTTCTGCGTTGGAATGGATTGTTGACCAGTATCGCGTGAAGGTGGACAAACGCAGCGGTATTGTGAACGACCCGAATCGTGCGGAGCCACAGCAGCGGTATATTGTGGATTTGATTGGACGGGTTATTTCTGTGAGTTTGCAGACTGTTGAGATTGTGGCGGCATTGCCTTCTTTGTAGGAGCGAGCTTCGCTCGCGATTTTTTACATCAAACCTCTCTTCTGTAGGAGCGAGCTTCGCTCGCGATTTTAAAGCGACAACCTTTTCCTAACCTTTGTAGGAGCGAGTTTCGCTCGCGATTTTAAAGCGATAATCTTTTCCTAACCTTTGTAGGAGCGATCTGTGCTCACGATCTCTGCCCTTGTTCCCCGCGATCTTCCTCATTCCATCTCGAATTTACACCGCCAAAATGGATAATCTCCCGCATCCTTTACTAATCCTGACCGTACTGGGTTCTGATAACAATATTGAATAATGGTATTCAATGATTCAGACTGCCGAATACCGTGTTCATAGTAAGCACCTTGCCAAAGCGAACCGCTACGACCCAAACACGCATTTATCTGTTTCGCTGTGTGGCTTTTGAAGGATTGTATAAGCCGCGACAATATTTGCTTACTGCCAAGTTGGAAAACGGCGTGGATATGATCCGGCATTACAATCACACAAAACCATCTGAGTCGCTCGTTTGTTTCGAGCCAGTCAAAGGCTTGAAAAATGATGTCTGCGATTTTAGGCGTTGCGAGCAGTGGTTTTTTGTTAAGTGTGGCGAGTGTGAGGGAATAGTAGGTACCGGGTATTGAGTGTCTGCCTTTGCGGAGTTGTCGGTGTCCTTGAGTGGGCGTTTGTTTCATTTCATATTCCTATAAGTATTACAAGTAGGGATTGTTTTTATATACGGTATCGCGAGCGTAGCTCGCTCCTACAGAGGAGGTTACAATTTCTAACAACTGACGACTGATAACTACTTCAGTCCCAGCGGGGTAGCATGTTTATAGAACGCGCGCAATCAATAAAAGCAAAACCCCATAAGTGTCAATTTAGCAAAACTTTTTTTGGGTTGAACCGCAGGTGAACCCTAACATTCCAGTTTGTCCAAGCGTTTGATGTTGGGTTTCGTGCCTCAACCCAACCTACGACACTATGTATTCAATTATTACAATAATAACAATTTAAAAATAAAATATCAAAGAAAGATTTAACATTATCCAGTACCAATAATCCGCGAAATCCGGGGAATGCCTAATTCCCGCCAAATACCGAAAAGCGCGTTTAGCGTTGATTCACAGAATGTAAGAGGCGGCTATTCAGATGCAGGATTATCCCACAGATACATGCTGCCAAAACCACTCAGACTCACAATCGCTTTCCCGTCCTTGACAAAAGCAATATCCGAAATAGCATGCGACCCATACCCCACAAACCTGCGTCGACGGGTCTTTACATCTAATATATCAACACCCCGTCCGCACTACCAACGGCAATAAATTTTCCATCGGGACTGAACGCGAGACTTGAGATGCTTGCATTATCACGCACCCTAATAACTCTCTCTTGCTTGCCAGTGCTTGCATTCCACAAATCCACTGCAAAGAGATCATTCACAACGGCAATAGATTCTCCATTAGGACTAAATGCAAAACTTGAGTCCACTCTCTGAAGTTGAAATACTCTCTTTTCTTTTCCTATTTTTGCGTCCCATAAACGTAAAGTTTTATCAGGACTAACACTTGCAATTGTATTTCCATCGGGACTGTATGCCACACCTGTGACCCACTCCGTATGTCCTTCGAGCGTCTTCTTATGTTCACCTGTTTCGGTATTCCACAGACGGACAGTCTTATCCATACTGCAACTTGCGATTGACTTGCCATCGGGACTAAAAGCAATACCCGATATAAACGACTCATGTCCATTAAGCGTTTTTATGGATTTACCTGTGTGCCTATCCCACAGGGTGATGTCCTTTTTATTATTCCCCCCTATAGCGATGACATTTCCGTTTGGACTGAATGTAATGTCTCCGACAAAAAAATACGGTTCTTTGTTAAATGTCTTTTTTAGTTTACCTGATGTTGTATCCCATAAAAAAATAGGTTGGTTCGGACTCACGGAGACGATTGTCTTGTTATCCGGACTGATGTCAAAACAGTAGAACATACCGTAATGGTCGGTATATGTGTGCTTAATTTCACCGGAAGCGACATCCCAAATACGCAGCGTGCCATCAATACCCCCACTTGCAATCGTCCGCATATCCGGACTGAACGAGACAGCCGAAACATATCCGCTATGCCCTGTAAATGTTTTTATGTGTTCGACTGTGTCTGCATTCATCAAGTGGATAGGTCCAATATGACTTCCATTGGCTAATAGGCTTCCCTCAGGACTAAACGTGAGGCTCATAAAACCGTCTTCTTCAGTAATCGCTTGTTTCTGTTTTCCTGTTTCTGTGTCCCACAGACGGGTGCTTTGGTGCCAATCCCCGGTTACCAACGTTTTGCCATCTGGACTGAATATGAGGATCAAAACAATGTTTTCATGTCCCTCAAGTGTATGTTTGCGTTCGCCTGATGTCGCATCCACAAAGAGACGGTGCTGTCCCTATTCCCAGTTGCCAGAATGAAACCATCTGGATTGAAGGCGAGACGAAAAACACGATCGGTCATTTCTGGTGTCTCTTTAAAATCGTGCTTTTTGTTCCCTGTGTCTGTGTGCCAAGAACAGATCTTTCCGCCTGAAGCCACCGTGAAAAATGTTTTTTCATCTGCACTGAAGGCGATATGTAAAACATTGTCCTGATACGCAAGTTTATATTTATGTGTTCTTGTGACCATATCCCACAGATGAATTACGTTCTTTTGATCCCTACTTGCAAGAAAGCTGCCATTCGGACTGAGAACGATAAAGCTGCTATTCGGACTGAGAGTCATACGTTCAATAGGTATTTCGTGTTTCGTGAGTAAGTCGAGTTCTTGATAGGTGGTAGCATCGTAAATCCAAATCCCAATAGAAGTTGCAACAACGAGTTGCCTGCCGTCTGGTGAATACTTCAGATCGAGAATACGCCCTTTACCGAGCCGCGCTTTCGCGCCTTCGGGTAAAGGGACTTGGGCAAAAAGAGTGGGGAGATAGAACGTTGAAAGGAGTATGAGTGTCAATAAGATTGAAATGTGCTTGTTTTTTGTTGTAGATATGTATTTCATCGGCATCACCTCAATATGGCGTATAAGGGTTGTGGATAGTATATCAGATAGCGATGGGCATTTCAAGGTTGTTGGTGTTCTTCGGTTATGTAATCGTGCGACACTACGTATTCAATTATTACAATAATAACATTTAAAAAATAAAATATCAAAGAAGGATTGAACATTATCCAGGACCAATATTCCGCAATTCAGACAAAACCTCTACAATCCTGAAAATCCTGGTTCAGACAAAATTCCTAACACCCACCAGACACAAAAAAACTTGACAGAGGCGGTAAAATCTGCTATAATTCTATAACTAAATTCCTTTGATAAAGGATGCGTAGCCATGTTTGAGAGCTTAAGTGAACGTTTACAAAGCACCTTCAAAAAAATAAAAGGGCAGGGAAAATTGACAGAAAATAATATCTCTGATTCTCTGCGCGAAGTGCGTCGCGCCTTTTTAGAAGCAGACGTTAACTACAAGGTCACACGCGATTTTATTGAAAGCATCAAAGTGCGCGCACTTGGTCAGGAAGTGATGGGTAGCCTCACACCGGAGCTCCAAATCGCAAAGATTATCAAAGAGGAATTGACGACGTTGATGGGGACTGAATCTGCAAAGATTCAAATTGCACCCAACGGTCCCACGATTGTGATGTTAGCAGGCTTGCAAGGTGCTGGTAAAACGACAGTCGCAGCGAAATTGGCACTCAAATTCCGTAAGGAAGGTCGTAATCCGATGCTCGTTGCAGCGGATGTTTATCGCCCTGCTGCAATCAAGCAGCTGCAGGTGCTTGGGGAACAAATAGAGACCCCTGTTTTTGCGCAGGGAACTGATGTGTCTCCAGTTGATATTGCCAAGGATTCCGTGCAAGATGCAATGAAACGCGGTTATGATTGTATTATCATAGACACAGCAGGTCGTTTACATATTGATGAAACGTTGATGGGAGAATTGCAGGGGATCAAGGACGCTGTGAATCCTTCTGAGATTCTGCTTGTTGTTGATGCGATGACAGGTCAGGACGCTGTAAATGTTGCTGAAAACTTCAATAACGATTTAGATATTAGCGGTGTTATCTTGACTAAAATGGATGGGGATGCACGGGGTGGTGCTGCGCTCTCTATCCGCTCTGTCACAGAGAAACCTATCAAATTCATCGGTGTAGGTGAAAAGATTGAGGCAGCTGCACTTGAGGAATTTCATCCTGAACGGATGGCATCGCGTATCATCGGACAAGGCGATTTCCAAACGCTGATGGAAAAAGCCGAAGCTGTTTTCAACGAGGACCAAGCACGCGAATTAGAACGCAAACTGACAGAGAGAAAGGGATTAGATTTCAACGATTTCCTCACGCAGCTTGAACAGCTGAAAAATATGGGACCCCTTGACCAATTGTTGGACCTCGTGCCTTTTAAGAACCAATTACCTGTCAAAGACCTACAACCCGATGAGAGTCATCTCAAATATGCCAAAGCGATGATACAGTCGATGACACCTGCGGAAAGACAGAATCCCCAGTTGTTAGATAGAAGTCGAAAAGTTCGCATATCCAAAGGAAGTGGCACCTCGGTCAATCAAGTTAATCAGTTAGTTTCCCAACTCCGAATGATGAATAACATGCTGAACCAACAGGCATCAATGGCAATGCCAAAGATGGGTGGCAAAATGGGTATGCTTCCCCAAACACAGCGAAAAAAGAGAAAGCCACGAAAACGTAAACGACGTAAATAACACAGTATTTGTAGGTTGGTAGAACGCAGTGAAACCCAACGAATGCGGCATAATAGACGCGTTTGTAGTCGCGCAATTCATTGCGCCTCTTACATTTTTCACTTGGAAAGTATAAAGACGTTACAGCAACAAAATAAGAACAATCATAGATTTACCGTATACCAGGAGGTATTTTTTGGCAGTTAGAATTAGATTACAACGGCTCGGCAGAAAAAAACGTCCTTTTTATCGGCTCGTTGCAGCCGATGCACGAGCCCAGCGAGACGGTGTGTTTTTAGAACGTCTCGGTCATTACAATCCTTTAACGGATCCTGCAGATGTCCTAATTGACGAAGAGAAAGCTTTAAAATGGTTAAGACGTGGTGCTCAACCAACAGATACAGCCAAAAGATTGCTTTCACAAGAAGGTATCTGGAAGAAATTTACTTACGAAAAACTTGGAAAACCACTCCCTGAAGACGAAGCAATGGAAGCAGAGGATACAGACTCGTCTGAAAACGAACAGGAAGTCCTTGCGACAGAAGCATCTGAATCGTCAGAAGAAGAATAGTTTTTCAAGTCCTGCTGAATTGGCATACATACTCATATTTTTGTTTTTTATAATCACAGAAAGTTAGTTATGTTCAAAGAACTTATTGAATACATCGTAAAAGCACTTGTTGATTATCCTGATGATGTAGTAGTCCGCGAAGTGACTGGCGAAAAAGTGGTTATTATTGAATTGAGTGTCGCAGAAGCAGATTTAGGTAAAGTTATCGGTAGATACGGTCGGACACTTAAAGCAATCAGAACACTGCTTTATACAGCTGGGTTGAATGGCAACAAAAAGGTAATTCTTGAACTACTTGAGGAACCGAGGACCGAAGAATAGCGATTATAGGCAAGCGTCAAGATGAAAATGGATGTGCTCGCGCTGTTTCCAGAGATAATCGCCCCCGCCCTTCAAACCGGCATTTTAAGACGTATTCAGGACGCTGACCGATTCAGTATTAACGTGTATAATCTGCGAGATTGGGCAACAGATAAACATAAAACTGTTGATGACTATCCTTATGGTGGCGGTGCGGGTATGATTCTAAAACCTGAGCCGCTTTTCGCAGCTGTCGCAGCGTTGAACACAGAATCTGACGCGCAAATTGTATATTTAACACCGCAGGGTACACCGTTGACACAATCCCTCGTTGAAGCATTGTCTTTGGAGTCGCATCTTATCCTTATATGTGGTCGCTACAAAGGGATTGATGAAAGGGTTCGCCAAAAAATTGTCACAACTGAAATCTCAATTGGTGATTACGTTTTGAGTGGTGGTGAAATTGCAGCACTTGTGCTAATTGATGCTATCGGACGTGTTTTGCCGGGGGCGTTAGGAGATTTTGAGTCTGCACATGAGGACTCTTTCAGCCAAGATTTGCTTGACCATCCGCACTATACACGTCCTGCTGAATATGAGGGAATGAAAGTCCCAGAAGTGCTGTTAAGCGGACATCATGAGAAGATAAAAGAATGGCGGCATGCAGAAGCGATTAAACGTACAGCACAACGCCGCCCAGATTTACTTCAAAATCTTGAACTCACTGACGAAGAACTTGCACTTTTGCAAACATCAGAAAATAAATCTTCTTGTTAAGTTATGAAGAAAGGAGGAAAAAACAATGAATTTGATTGAATCCGTAGAAAACCAATATAAGAAAACTGATATTCCTGAGTTTAGTCCTGGAGATGTTGTTAGAGTCAATACCCGTATCCGAGAAGGACAGAAGGAACGTATTCAGGCTTATGAAGGCACTGTGATTCGCCGTGCACATGGCGGAACTCGTGCTACTTTTACCGTCCGACGCGTTGCATTTGGTACAGGAAGCGAAAGAACCTTTCCACTTCATTCACCGAATATTGAAAGTATTCGGGTTGTTCGGTACGGTGCTGTCCGCCGTGCAAAGTTATATTATTTGAGGAACCGTACCGGTAAATCTGCACGAGTCAGAGAGCAAAGAAGATAACGAGATGGACGCTTTTGAGCGTGCTTGCCGGCAGAAAGGATACAAGCGAATTGCTGGGATTGACGAAGCGGGTAGAGGTGCTTTGGCAGGTCCCGTCGTAGCTGCTGCTGTTATCCTGCCTGTCAATTGTAAAATTGAAGGTTTGAAAGATTCTAAGCAATTGACTGCAAAACAGCGTTCATTGCTCGCTAATGAAATCCAAAGTGTTGCTGTTTCAGTTGGTGTCGGTTCAGTAGATAATCGCTTAATTGAGGAACTTAACATCTTACAAGCTGCGCTGCGAGCTATGGCAGAAGCAGTAGAACAACTTGCACCCAAACCTGATTATCTGCTTGTAGATGGTTCTAAGCTGCCGAAAACAAACATTCCGGGACAAGCAATTCCCAAAGGGGATAACCTAAGTTTATCCATCGCTGCGGCTTCAGTTATTGCCAAAACGACGCGCGACAGACTGATGATTGAATTCCATCAAACATATCCAAATTACGGATTTGAGCAACATAAGGGATATCCTACAGCACAACATCGTCAAGCGATTGCACAGTTTGGTGCTTCAGCAATTCATAGGAATACTTTCAAATTACTATCAGATTAGTTAAAACCTATCCATAGGTGCTTTTTTAATTTGCGGTGGAGCTGAGGAAAGTTCAAATGCGACGTTCACTGCCAAACATTGCCAAAATCGGTGAAACATTCGCAGCTGAACATCTTAAAGCACAAGGTTATCAGATTCTTGTGCAAAATTACCGTTTCCAACGTGGTGAAATTGATCTTATCGCCCAGCAAGATAAGAGAATCGTTTTTGTAGAGGTTAAAACACGGCGTAGTTTAAAATATGGCTTGCCACAATACGCGGTTACAGAGCAGAAGCAGCGGCAAATTTCTAAAATCGCATTGGCATATTTACAAACACAAAACATGTTAGATGTCCCCTGCCGTTTTGATGTAATTGCAATCCATCTATCGCCACAATTTGAATTGCTACGACTTGAACAGATTGAAAACGCATTTGATTTTCTTCCTGAAACTATTTGAAGAGAAACCATAAGTTCAGTATTTGGCAGCATATATTTAAGATTTCATGGAAAATAGAAACGAACAACAAATCGTTGATTTTTGGAGGATACAGACTGAACATTATCCTGATCAGAGCGCAAGATGGTTGCTCCAAAACATAGAAAACTTGCGATGCTTAGTCCAGATCATCGCTGGCAACCTATCGGAAAAGATGGATTTTGAACGGATTGACCAGATTGAGAGGAGTTTTGTACTGGAGATATTCAGAGCGCAGGAATCGGACCTCGTCTATCGTGTGCCGTTTAAAAGTGAAGAACAAACCGGTGAGATCGTTATCTATATTCTCATTGAACACCAGTCCACGGTGGATGAAACAATGGGATTTCGAATGTTGTTTTACATGCTGATGATATGGGACACAGAACGCAGAACATGGGAGCAAAACAATGTGCCGAAAGCAGAACGGCGGTTAACACCGATACTCCCTATAGTGTTTTATACGGGTGATCGTACTTGGAAAACGCCACTGCAGCTTGACGCTATTATGGATATCCCAGATGAACTCACACGGTTTGTGCCACATTGTGAGATACTTTTTCTTAGCGTCAAGGAAACAGATACGGAAACATTGACGAAAACCGATCATCCTTTCGGATGGTTGATGACAGTGCTTCAGCAGGAACACGCAGATAAGGAAGCGATCAGTCGCGCTTTAGTTGATGCCGTTGACTATCTTGATACACTTGGTCCGGGCCAGAAGGGACAAATGGAAGAGGCGATAAAGTATCTTATTTCATTGATACTACATCGCAGACCCGCAGAAGAACATGAAGAACTCGTCCAACTCATAGACCAAAACACACAACAAATGGAGGTGACTCCCATGGCAGAATCAATGGCACAAGTGCTAATTGAACAAGGTATTGAACAAGGTATTGAACAAGGTATTGAACAAGGTATTGAACAAGGTATTGAACAAGGGGCGCGCGAAACCACCGTGGAAAATATACTCTCAATACTTACAACACAGTTCCCTAAAAGTGACTTACATAACATAGAACAAGCACTTAAATCAATTTCTGATCTCGAACAACTGAAGCAGCTGGTTGTTCTCGCATTACAAACTCCGAGTGTTGAGGCATTCCTAAATGCTTTGAGGACATAGAAAGCAAGTACATATACAGGTCAAATTCAAGTAAATGCTGACTCCTGAGAAACTTGGTCATTATCCGTGAAATGTCGATAAATTTTTATGTCTCTAACCTGAATTGATGTTAGAAAATGTTCACAGTCCACTAAGGAAATTACTTCATGCAAGCGATTATTCTCTGTGGTGGGCTTTCCACAAGACTTGGCAAAACAACAGAAAAACTGCCGAAGATACTTCTGAAAATTGGTGATCGCACCGTTTTAGAATGGCAGTTAAAACTTTTATCTGAAGCTGGCGTAAATGAGGTAATTCTTGCTTCTGGGCATCTGCACGACGTGTTGTATAAACATGTTGGAAAAAGGCATGCAGGTGTTAAGATCAGATATGCCGAAGAAGACAAACCGCTTGGAACCGGTGGTGCTATTAAAAACGCATTTCGCTTCGTTGACGATTTTCCAGTCTTTGTGTTACACGGCGATATTCTGTTGAGAAACTTCTCCTTAGCTGACATGTTGTCTTGTTTGCGTCCAGAAATGGAAGGATTATTGCTTGGTATTTCGGTACCCGATCTGACATCTTATGGTGAAATCGTTGCTGACACAGAGGGGCGAATTACTGAATTCAGAGAAAAACAGGAGGTAGTGCGTCCCGGTTGTGCAAACGGTGCCGTTTTTCTTTTTAATAGTTCTATCATTAACGGTTTTCCACAAAAGGAAGTCTTTTCAATTGAACGGGATGTCTTTCCTTACCTATCCCAACTTTATGTCCACAAAGTAGAAACTGAATGGATTGATATTGGCGTGCCGGAACGTCTTGAATACGCCCGGCAACATTTCACGTTATGAGTGTTGGTTTTTGTTGTGTAAATAGTTCGGATATTTCTTTATGGATAGTTAGTATCATTGGAACAAAAGTTGATTTACAGCAACCATTTCTCAGGTTGTAGGGGCGCTTTGTAAGCGCGCTGTAATATATTGTAAGTACAATATTGGAGAAACTCATGCCTGTTTTTAGTAAAGAAGACTTAGAATTTTGGGAAGAAAATGGCTATGTCGTTGTCCGTGAGGCTGTTCCCCTTGAAAATTGCCGTGCTGCTGAACAAGCTGTATGGGACTTCCTTGAAATGGATGGCGAAAATCCGGATAGTTGGTATCCTACTGATCCGCCACGCCGCGGCATCATGGTAGAAATCTATCAGCATCAAGCTTTATGGGATAACCGGCAATATCCACGTGTGCATCAAGCATTCTCAGAAATCTGGAGTAATGAAAAACTATGGGTCAGCTTTGACCGTGCCAGTATGAATCCGCCTGAACGCGATGATTGGAAGTTCCCAGGTCCCTATTTGCATTGGGATATGAATCTAAACGATATGCCCGTGCGCTTAAGGGTGCAAGGTGTGCTATATCTGGCAGATACCCCCGGCAATCAAGGTGCGTTTACCTGTATTCCCGGTTTTCACCGTAAATTAGAAGAATGGTTAAAAAGCCTACCGGAAAATGCTAATCCAGGACAAGTGGTTCGTGAATATCAGGATGAAGCAGTGCCTGTCGCAGGTAAGGCGGGTGATTTGGTTATTTGGCATAGTGCGTTGCCGCATGGCAGCAGTCCAAACTCTGCTGTGCGTCCTCGGATGGCGCAATACATCACAATGTCACCAGCACCAAATGATGGCAAAGATACAAGCGAAGGCAGGGTTACAGGATGGCGAGAACGGCTAACTGGACTCGGTAAAAATCAGAAAGAGAAAGAGCATAATAAAGGAAAAACTGCTGAGTTGACACCTTTAGGCAAAAAACTGCTCGGTCTTGATCCGTGGGTTGCGTAAATCATTATGATATTTGAAAGGCGGGTCGTTGTACCCGCCTATTTTTGTTTTAGGTAAAATCGCATGGAAGATCTATTGGCAGCACGCGCACAAATGGCAATGTCTCTTGCATTCCATATTATCTTCGCTTCTATCGGCATAGCAATGCCGCTACTCATGGTGATTGCTGAGGGGATGTGGCTGAAAACAAAGGACGAAACCTATCTCACACTCGCAAAACGTTGGTCGAAAGGCACTGCCATTATGTTTGCTGTGGGGGCGGTTTCAGGGACTGTATTATCCTTTGAACTCGGTTTATTGTGGCCAGGTTTTATGGCTTACGCCGGTCCTATTATTGGAATGCCGTTTTCGCTGGAAGGATTAGCGTTCTTTGTAGAGGCAATCTTTCTCGGCATCTATTTGTATGGATGGGAACGCGTGCCAAAGACTGTCCACTGGTTCGCTGGTGTAATGGTGTTAGTAGGTGGCATGCTGTCAGGTATCTTTGTTGTAACCGCTAATGCTTGGATGAACACGCCAACTGGTTTTTCAATCGTTGAAGGTAAAGTTACTAACATTGACCCCATTGCAGCAATGCTAAATCCCTCTTCATTCAGTCAAGCACTTCACATGACTTTAGCTGCCTTCCTTGCTGTCGGATTTGCTGTTGCCGGTATCCATGCCTATTTTCTGAGACGCGATCCAGATAACCCATTTCATAGAAAAGCATTTGCAATTGCATTGTGTGTCGGTGGTGTAGTTGCCCTCCTTCAACCGATTTCTGGGGACATTAGTGCTAAACGGCTTGCAAAACATCAACCCGTCAAACTCGCAGCGATGGAAGGACAATGGGAAACAGAACGCGGTGCGCCTTTGCGGATAGGCGGTATTCCAGACGAAGAAGATGAAGTAACCCGATACGCCATAGAAATTCCGAAGGCACTTAGTTTCCTTGCACACTTTGACTTCAATGCCGAAATTATGGGACTCAAAGACGTTCCACCTGAAAATCGTCCGCCTGTTGCAATAGTGCATTTCGCTTTTCAGATTATGGTTGCATGCGGGATAGTGATGATTGTCGCGGGAATCCTCGGCGGATGGTTAGCATGGAGACAGAAAGGTTTGCCTGTCAATAGTTGGTATCTCAGGTTTGTCACATACTGCACGCCGCTTGGGTTTATTGCTATAGAAGCAGGATGGACAGTTACCGAAGTTGGTAGACAACCGTGGGTAATCTATGACATTATGCGGACGGCAGACGCTGTAACACCTATGCCAAATCTTGTTATTCCTTTCATTGGATTTACTGTGCTTTATATATTTCTATCAGTAATTGTTGTTATCTTGCTGCGTCGTCAAATCTTTTTAAACTAACCATGACCGTTACCAATTTACTGAACTTGGTTACTAAACATTGATGCCTCGGAGATAGAATTAATGCTGCAAGAAAATGAAGTTGAAATCGGAGAATGGAATCGGTTGGTGAAGGATGCTTATAACTCACTGGAGTTTTTGCTGACAATGCACCACCTTCGGAAACACCTGCCTGAGACAGGTAGGATTTTAGACGCGGGTGGCGGACCAGGGCGTTATACTCTCGAACTTTGTCGAGCAGGCTATGATGTGGTTCTCTTGGATATTAACGCAACTTATACGGCTTTTGCTGAAGAAAAAATCAAATTAGAACCGAAACCCGTTGCGAGTCGACTAAAAGCGTCCGTTGTCGGAGATATAAGAGATCTTTCGCGTTTTAATACAAATGACTTTGATGCGGTGCTGTGCCTCGGGGGTCCGTTAACACATATCAGTGATGAAGCCGAGCGGGTCCAAGCAACTTCAGAATTGGTTCGGGTCGCTAAATCTGGGGCGATCGTAAGCATTAGTGTTATGGGTTATCTGGCAATGCTGCGGACCGTTCTCAGTCGTGTGAGTGAGGAACTGATAATACCCAAGTACTGGGAATTAATAAAAGAAGGAAAAGGCAATAACCTCGTTCAAGATAGCTTATGGCATTTTTTTCGGTCTTGCGAACTTCAGCAACTCGCTGAATCTTGTGGATTAACCACACTGGAAATGGTCGGTTGTGAAGGGCTTTCAACAGGATTATCTGCAGCGACGAACACGGTGGCAGAAGAACCAACAAAGTGGGAACGTTGGGTCGAGTTAGTCTTGGAAACAGCAACAGAGCCCGCCGTAGTAGACATGGCAGCGCACATCTTGTACATAGGTCGGGTTAGCTAAAAATTCCATTTACGGAATTCACGAATCTGTTTACAATCCTACGTCTAAAGACAGGGATAGTTGAATAGATTGCTGCGATGAACTGATTGAAGTTGAATCTTGCAAAGTACTTCCTGTCATGTGGAGCAAGGTCTAATGTTGAATCTTGAAATCTGGATTGCAGGTGTGATGTTAATCTCACTGATTATCTACATGCTGACAGGTGGTGCTGACTTTGGCGGCGGTGTCTGGGATCTATTTGCGACTGGTAGCAGGGCAAAAACACAACGTAACCTTATCACAAATGCACTCGCGCCAATCTGGGAGGCAAATCACGTCTGGTTGATTGTCATTGTTGTTCTACTCTTTGTCGCGTTTCCAGTGGCATTTGCAACAATCGGCACAGCTCTGCACATTCCACTCACCTTAATGCTCATCGGAATTGTACTTCGCGGCACTGCCTTTGTCTTCCGTACCTACGACGATCAATCTGACAAAACACACCTTAGATGGAGTCGTGTATTCGCAATTGCAAGTATTATAACGCCTATTATGTTAGGTGTTACCTTAGGGGCGGTAGCATCAGGAACAATTCATGTGGATGTAGAAACCGGCACCGTAGACACCGATTTTTTCTCATCGTGGTTTGCCCCCTTTCCGTTCGCAATCGGCTTTTTCACCTTGACGCTCTGTGCATTGCTCGCTGCCGTTTACCTTACTCTCGAAACTGACAATTCAGAATTGCAGAAGGATTTTCGAGTACGTGCACTCATCGCAGCAGTCAGTGTAGGTGCAATGGCAGGAATCAGCTTTCTTTTATCTGCCAAAGGTGCACCTTCAATCCGACAAGGACTGGGCAATAGCGTTTGGTCAATACCATTTCATATCTTAACCGGTGCTGTTGCAGTTTGTGCGATCTGGTCGATTTGGCGGCGTTACTTTCAACTTGCCCGTGTGCTCGTTCCGATACAGGTCGTATTGATTATTTTCGGTTGGGGATTGGCACAGTTTCCCTACATTGTTGCCCCAAATCTCACCTTTTCAAACACTGCTGCACCGGACTCTGTGCTGCGACCTGTGTTAATTGTGGTTATCATAGGTGGTGTTATGTTAGTGCCTGCATTTTGGTATCTATATGCTGTGTTCAAAGGCACATCCAGAACAAGTTAGATACTCTGCTTATAGTTAAATCTATAATTACTTTTACACTTTGGTAGGTGCGGTTTCCCAACCGCACTATAGGCGTCAATTTAGCGGGCGCATGCCCGGTAGGCGCGTTTTGTAAACGCGCCGAGTCCAGACATCAGACGCTATAAACGGCGCTTTTACAAAACGCCAAATCAAGAAATCAACGGTATGAACGCCTATAGGCGTTCCCCGGGTATGAATGCCATTTAGGCATTCCCCGCCTACCTTTGGGTAATAAATCGGGTTTACAAAGCCCTCCAACACGAAAGATGACGTGGTTAATGTCAGATATTTATACACCTCTAACCTACATTTTATTTGACACCCCTCCTATTATTTGTTAAACTATAAAACAAGTCCAGCATAGAAAGTAGGCGTGATAGCGCCAACAGTCAGTCCTACAAGCGTTTTGTGTTAACCTTGCGATAACGAAATGCGTCAGCGAAAGGGCAGGTTCGCTTAATCTTTTGAAACAGATAAAACAGACCCTTATTCTTCCAGTTGCAGTCCTGCTGAGCCTCTTTATCTTAGCCGAAGTCAACTATCCATTTCTAAAACCTCAATCTCAGTTAGCGATTTTCGCAATGTTGGGATTAATAGTCGTATTCTTGAAGTATCCACTTCATTCCCGTTTTGCTGAAAACCGATTTTGTCAAATACTTGATTTCGTGCTCGTAGGCAGTGTAATTATCTGTTTCGGTTATATTGCAATCCAAACAGAACCCATTTTTGAAAAACTTTGGTTGAACGGCGTATTTCTCGGAGAACGTGCTTCCGCAGAACACATGTTGGACTACTTCATCGGTGGGTTCGGTCTCATTTTAATTCTTGAAGCTGCCCGCCGCTCAATTGGGATAACATTGCCACTTCTCGCTATTGCTTTCCTCCTCTATGCAAGTTTTGGTCAGTTCATGCCTAAATGGTTATTTCAACATCGCGGGTATGCCTTACAACGGATTATAAGTAAAACGTACTTGCATGGCGGTGTATTCGGTATTGCCCTTCGCGTAATGTTCATTTATGTGTTTCTGTTTGTCTTGTTTGGCACTTTTCTTGAAAGGACAGGGGCTACAGCCTATATTTTAAAGTTAACCAGACGTATTTTTGGCAAAAGCGTCGGTAGTCCAGCAAAAGTGGCAGTGATTGGAAGCGGTCTGATGGGTTCACTTTCTGGGTCAGCAGTTGCAAACACAGCAACAACCGGCACATTTACGATCCCGTTGATGCGGAGTGTAGGTTTTCAACCAACTATTGCAGGCGGGATCGAAGCTGCCGCAAGTTCAGGCGGTGCATTAGTACCACCAATCATGGGTGCAGCAGCTTACATGATGTTAGAAATTGTGGAGCCATCTGTTACTTATCTTGAAATAATCAAAGCAGCCTTGCTTCCTGCGATTCTCTACTATACCGCGCTGTTACTCATCGTTCATTTTTATGCCAAACGAATCAGCAACACAGTAGTGGATCATTCTCCACAAGGTACAGCCACAGATGAAGACACTGTCCAAGATGACCCACCTATAGAAAAACTTTCAAAGATGCAGGGTGTGGTTTTCTTCGCCGCGTTTATTACTTTAATTTTGTTTCTATTGATGGGTTCTACGCCGTTTCGCGCTGTCAGTTGGAGTCTTCTCGCCATATTGATTGTAAGTCTGTTTCACGCCAAAACCCGTGTCGGTATTTCTGGAATTTTGAAATCCATGGAAAACGCTGCACATAGCGGTGTGTCACTGATAGCTGCCGCTGCTTGTGTTGGAATCATCTTGGGGGTAGTTGACCTGACAGGCGTAGGTTCCGAAATGGCATCAGCCTTGTTGTCACTCGCGGAAACCAATCTGATATTTGCACTTTTTTTGTTGATGGTCTCCACAATTATATTGGGGATGGGCCTTCCGTCCTCAGTTTGTTATCTACTGGTAGCGATTATGGTAGGACCAGTGCTTGTAGATTTAGGAGTGGTTCTACTTGCAGCACACTTTTTCATTTTTTATTTTGGAATGATGTCAATGGTCACACCTCCAGTAGCTTTAGCTGCCTATACCGCTGCGGCAATTGCCAATGCCAGCATAATGCAAACAGCATTCGCTGCTTTTCGTTTTGCACTCGTAGGCTTTGCGTTACCCTATGCCTTTGTGCTACGTCCCGAACTTCTGTGGCTCAACATTGATGGTGGTAGTCCAGAATTATGGGCTTTTATAATTAATCTGTCATTTACATTAGTTGGGACAGTGATTCTTGCAGCAAGTATAGCAGGGTACGCCTTCAAGGAAATATCTTTATGGGAGCGCGGAATAATGTTTATTACGGCAGCAATCCTCTTTTTTGCACCTACAGAAATAGGGTTCATTTGGATCCATGTCATAGCAATAGTTGCGGGTACTCTTATCTTTTACTATAATTGGCGTAAGGGAAAGTTAAACCATGAAATCTACACTTAGGTGGGTTCTTTACAGTTTGCTGGTGTTGCTATTCATTCTCCACAACGATTTTTGGTTATGGGGGACACCTCAACTTGTTTTAGGACTACCAGTAGGCTTGCTATATCACATTGTGTTTTGCCTTGCGGCATCTCTGCTTATGTTCTTTATAGTCAAATTTGTATGGAGGGAAAAATGATCCTTGCGGTCATCATTATCTATTTGGCTTTGGTGCTGAGCATAGGTATTCTAAGTCATAAGTTTTTCCAAAAAACTGGCGAAGACTATTTTGTGGCAAGCCGTAACATAAATTGGTTTGTGTTATTGATGACGCTTTTCGGCACAAACATGACAGCGTTTTCTATCCTCGGCGCTTCTGGGGAGGCTTACCACAGAGGTATTGGCGTTTTTGCACTGATGGCATCTTCTTCAGCAATTATTGTGCCATGTGTGTTCTTCTTTATTGGAACCCGTTTATGGAAGCTTGGGAAACGTTTTGGATATATGACTCAGGTACAATACTTCCGCGACCGGTGGGAATCGTATGGGGTAGGTTTACTTCTTTTTACCGTCCTCGTACTGCTTCTTATCCCTTATCTGCTTATCGGGGTAATGGGAGGGGGTGGAACATTAGCAACAATTACAGAGGACACGATTCCAGAGTGGTTAGGTGGATTGTTGGTGTGTGCAGTTGTTTTGTGTTACGTAACCTATAGCGGAATGCGTGGCACTGCATGGGTTAATACGTTTCAAACGCTTGTTTTCATGACACTCGGAGGAATTGCCTTTGTAGTAATCATACATCGTATGGGAGGATTTTCCAACGCGCTTTCTAAAGTCGATACAAATTTGTTGATGCAGGCTAACCACATTAAACCGTTAGAACTTTTGACATACACTTGTATTCCACTTTCTGTTGGCATGTTTCCGCATATTTTCTCGCATTGCCTGACCGCAAAAGATGTTAGCACGTTTCGCTATCCAATTATTTTCTATCCGATTTGTATCGCAATTGTTTGGATTCCAAGTGTGCTTCTTGGGATATTGGGCAATGTGGGGTTTCCGAGTTTAGAAGGACCACAAGTTAACAATGTGCTAATTCAGATGATTCGTGAATACGCCCCAGGTATTCTATCAGGCTTTTTAGCAGCGGGTGTGTTTGCAGCAATCATGTCTTCATTAGATTCGCAATCACTTTCTCTTGGAAGCATGTTTACACACGACATCATTCGTCCTTACCTTAGAAAACATGGACGAGAACAGATGTCAGAAAATCAACAGGTTTGGTTTGGACGATTATTTGTGGTTTGTGTCCTATGCATTACCTATATCATTTCTCTAATTGCTACACCGAGTATTTTTAAGCTCGCAATTTGGTCTTTCACAGGTTTTTCTGGACTATTTCCGATAGTAGTTGCAGCACTGTTTTGGAAACGTAGCACAAAGTATGGTGTTCTTGCATCCATCATTAGTGTAATACTATTATGGTTATATTTCTTTCTCAACAATTGGAAAACACCCGGATATACTGTTGGTGGAACAGGAATTATGCCTGTAGCAGTAATTATCCTTGTATCTTCATTGACCTTGATAATTGTTTCTTTATTTACAAAACCGCCATCATCAGAAACTATTAAAAGGTATTTCAGTAATGGATAACTTTAGGGGAGATTTGCAAGTTAACATTTATTGAACTTGTTGAAAAGTTAAAAGATGAAAGTTGCTTATATCACAGCAGGCGCTGCAGGTATGTATTGTGGTACCTGCATCCATGACAATACTGTAGCAACGGTGCTACAGAAACAGGGACATAACGTTTCATTGATTCCGACTTATACGCCTACTCGAACAGATGAAGTGAACGTAAGTTTGAATCGCGTCTTTTTTGGGGGAATTAACGTATACCTTCAACAAAAACTATCTTTCTTTCGGCATACACCATGGATATTTGATAAACTTCTTGATAATTCATCATTATTAAACGGATTGTCGCGATTCAGTGCTTCTACAGATGCACGAGATTTGGGTATGTTGACGGTATCTATGCTCAGTGCTGAACAAGGGTATCAAAGGAAAGAGTTGGAAAAATTGGTCAAATGGCTTCAGGAAGACGATAAACCGGACATCATCTATTTGACTAACTCTATGTTTGTAGGTTTTACAAGAGAAATTAAAAATGCCTTAGATGTGCCGGTTGTGTGTGGACTTCAAGGTGAAGATATCTTTCTTCGTGATTTGATTGATCCCTACAAAACTAAGGCTTTAAGCTTGCTTGCAGAACGTGCCGCAGATGTTGATGGATTTGTAGCACCCTGTAACTACTATGCACAATTTATGGCAGAGGAATATCTAAAAGTACCTGTTGATAAAATTGATGTCGTGCCACTCGGTTTGAACTTGGATGGACACGGAAATTTGGTTGAGAAAGCAGGACCTCCACCCCTTAAAATTGGCTATTTAGCACGCATTTGTCCTGAAAAAGGATTACACCTCTTAGTCAGCGCATTCTACACCCTGACAAAAGAGTTGGGGGCGAATAACATAGAACTGCATGTCGCGGGGTATCTCGGCAAAAAAGATGAACCGTATTTTGAGGAGTTAGTTAATCAAATTCATGCTTGGGGATTGCAAGATAGTTTTGTGCATTACGGAGAAGTGACGCGTTCACAAAAGATAGATTTTTTGAATCGTCTACATGTTTTCTCTGTTCCGACAGTTTACCGTGAATCAAAAGGTTTATCTATCTTGGAAGCACTTGCGAATGGAGTGCCAGTCGTTCAACCACAACACGGATCATTTCCAGAGATGGTTAAGGCAACCGAAGGGGGACTCTTGGTAGAACCTGAATCTTCAGAGGCACTCGCTGAAGGCATATTTCAACTATTTCGAGACCCATCAAAACGGAAGCAATTAGGAATAGTCGGGAAGTCTAATGTGCATCAGAAATTCAGTGACGTTATTACGGCACAGCAGCTTATGAAAGTGTTTGAAAAGTATCTTTAGCTTGTCCTATATGCCAAGCGTTTTCTTGTTTTTCATAGTTAAATTACGTGAACTGAGTAGAAGCAATGTTGGAGAATTGGTGCGGTTATAAAACCGCACCATAAACATCAATTTAAGATCATGTCTCTTGTAGGAGGGTTTTGTAAACCGATATTGCGCTGTACACATTTCGCACCGCTGGTGCTTGGGTCTTTGTTGTATCAGGTCCTATACACCTTCCGCACCGCTGGTACTGAGATATGCTTTGCTAAGCCTCGGAGAGGCGATAGGTGTATAGTAAACGTTGATCCCGTCAATAACAAAGCCCCAGCGGGGCGACAAGTGTATGAGATGCACTAACGCTCCTCACTAAATTGTCCTTTATGATGCGGTTATAAAACCGCACCTACGAAGAGGTGTTTATACCAAATTAACTCGATTCGTCTCGGTAGGTGCGGTTTCCTAACCGCACCCGATCCTAATAAAACAAGATGAATCCTGTTAATTTGGTATTACATATTTATAGATTTACTGTAATACCATTTCTAAATAATGATATTACATTATTTCATTAATCGGTAGTCCGAATGCAACACCCTCTTCTGTAGGAGCGACCTCCCGGTCGCGATCAGGAGGTCGCTCCTACAAAGAAACTCAAAATCGGAATGATACTTTGTCAATTAGAAATGGTATAAGAATTTCTGCTGATGAAAGGAGATAATAATGGTAAAAACGTGGATAATTTTCGTTGTGATGACCGTAGCATCCTGGGGACTCTACGGAGTTTTTCTTCATAAAGGTCAATTGTCTATGGCTGATGCTGTGCATGGACGTTATAAAGCATTTCTCTTTGTCGGTCTTGCGTATCTTTTGGTAGCCGTGATCGGTTCTGCAGTAATGCTTATGGTAAATGGCGCAGAATGGTCTTTCACAGGGAAGGGGGTATCTTGGTCTTTTCTTGCGGGGGTCGTCGGTGCTGTCGGTGCTTTTGGTGTGTTGCTTGCATTCGGTGCGAAAGGCAGACCAGCGGTAGTTATGTCTATTGTCTTTGCGGGAGCACCAATTGTGAATGCTATCGTTGCGACGCTGTCACATCCACCTGAAGGGGGTTGGGGTGCTATCCGCTGGCAATTTGTACTTGGGATTTTGCTTGCAGCGGCTGGTGGATGCTTAGTAACATTTTTTAAACCTGGCTCTTAGCGCGAAAATAAAATATCTCGCTTAACCAGATGATTTCACGCCAATTATCTGGTTAAGAAGTGTTGTCCAGATGATGTTTGCAGGATTGATAGGAATACCTGAAATCCTGCAAATTTTTTATTTTTTTAGTATCGCATCTTGCAGTAAATACAGCAAATACTATCCTTTTCGGACAATAATGTCTCTAATATGTAGGAAAAGGAGAAATTGTTTGATGAGCACAGAAGAATTGAAAGATACCGAAGATGCGGAACTGATAATTGCAGTGCTTGCAGGCAATCTCAAAGCATTTGATGAATTGGTTTTACGGTATCAACGAGCAATGCTAACGGTGGCTCAACAAATTGTCCGAGACCCTACCGAGGCAGAAGATATCGTCCAAGATGCTTTTCTGCTTGCTTTTGAGGCACTTCCGCAACTGGATAATTTAAACAGATTTGGTTCGTGGCTCTATTCAATTACACGTAACCGCGCACTGCGATTCGTAAAACGAGCAAGCAAATTTCAACTTCATGAAGATGAAGATGCTGAATTGCGAATTGAGGCGGATCCTGCTTCTTCTGATCCTGCACAAATTTTGGTTCAGGAATCCACTCATGAAGCAGTCAGAGATACAATTAACTCCTTACCCGCTGAATTTCAGGAGGTTATTAAACTTTATTATTGGGCAGATATGCCACAGAAACGAATCGCAGAATTTTTATCGCTTCCGTTAACAACGGTGAAATGGCGACTCCACAAAGCAAAAGAATTGTTAAAATCGCTTTTAGAAAAACGAGGATATGGGGATGTATTGTAACGACTTGTGCTAGTGGAGTATCCATTCTAAAATTATAGGTATCAGTAATAGTCGGGAATCGGAGTTCCCTCCTACAAAGACGGACCATCTTCTGTAGGAGCGATCTCCGAATCGCGACCTATACCCGCAATTTTAGAGTAGACAGACCACTAGTTAAGTGACAGTTTTGTTGTTTTTTCACAACTGTTCATCTTCTGTAGGAGCGATCTCCGAATCGCGACCCGTTGTAGTCGGGCATCAGAGTTCCCTCCTACCTTTGAGGGCGGCAGGAATCGGAAAAGTTATGGAATTCAACCCAAACGAGACGGACATGTGAAATATAAACATACCAAATGTTAACTCGCACAACGCGTTATTGTAGGTTTGAATTGTTCAGTGATTTGAAGTTGATCAGGACGAATTGACAAATTTAGCGTTTACATTCAGAGGTATTTCAAATGCAACAAGAACGACAACAAGAAATTCGCGGACTCTTTCAGATATTAGAACAGACAGCAGAAATCGCAGAAGATTCTATATTGACTGAAGCACATAAGGATGGAGAAAATCGGTGCATCTCCCAATTTAATAAGGTTTTGAATAGACTGACTGAGATCAGTGCGGTGCCTGAGGGGCTTTTTGATCCATTGCCAGAGGATGCCACTTTTAGTGAAATCAGTATTGCCTGTAGTCATCTCGCGGCTTACCTGAGTGAGGGAATGAGCATATCATCTGATTTAAAAAGTATGATGACCAACATTCTTGGTAAGAAATTTGTTGAAAATATCGGCGAAGAATTGAGGGAGGGTAAGATAGGTGATTTAATTCGCAAATCTATGCCTGAATTTTTGTCCGTGGAAACTTTAGATGACATCAATGAATCGTTCAATGTGGGTACCAATGGAAAACTCGTGCTTGATACAGATCTGGGGGCAATCGACGTTCGAACAGCAGAGAGTGAAGTCGTCAACATCATCGTCCGACGCTCCGCACAGTTAAAGGCGGATAGAAATGCCACTGAAATTCTCAAAGACTTTCAGGTAAACTTTAACGAACAGGGACAGGAACTTCAGATCAACGGAAAGTTCAATGAGGAGAAACAGGACTGGAAAAAAATTGCAGATCGGATGAACATTCATTTTGAGATTACGATTCCAAAAACCAATTACGACGTTTATTTAAAAACCGCAAGCGGCGATATATCTGTCGTTGATACGAACGGAATAGTACAGAGTAGAACAGGTAAGGGCAAACTTCAATTTGAGAATGTTACAGGTGCTGTTTTTGGACACACCGGTTTTGGGAAGGTCAAATTGACAAAATGTAAAAGTGATATTCGTGTCGAATCCTTTGGAAGCAACATTGAGATATTAGAGAACATTGGTAGAGTTGACGCGATCACATCTGGTGGGAATGTGCGATGTACTGATATAGTCGGTGCTATTTCTGCAGAAACATCTGGTGGCACAGTCAAGCTGATCCGCTGCAAGGGTGGGGCAACTGTTGAAACTTCAGGTGGAAGTATAAGTTTGGATAACGATGGTCCTGTTACAGCCAAAACTGCTGGCGGTTCTATCGTTGCCAATATGTTGGGACAACCCCAAGATGATTGGACCTTAGAATCAGCCGGTGGCGATATTACTGTTTCACTGATGTCGGAGATTTTAGCAAAACTTGATGCCAGAAGTATTGGTGGCGACATTAAATCCGAACTTCCGGTCATTAGAGTCGGTCAAGAAACTCCAAAGGAATGGCAATTGCAAGGGATCATTAACGGTGATGGTCCTCTATTAAAATTCCGTAGCGTTGGAGGCGATATAAATTTAAAATGTAGGAATGTGGACGACGATACGCAGTAAGATACATAATCAAATGTAGAAATAACGAGTTGTGCTAAATAACTAATTGTAAAATATTGTTTCACAATTACATGACGTTTTTTAATTTTATCGTTAGTTGATTCTTTCTTCAGTCCCGTATGAAGATTAATTTATTATTCGGGTAATTTCTCATTATGCATATTCGGAACATTTTAAGGGATCTTCAGTCCCGTAGGGACGATATGTTTATAGAAAACGTGGCAATTAACTTCTTTAGTCCCGTAGGGACGATATGTTTATCTTTCTATGCCGTTCCTACGGAACTCAAGAGGTGGTGGGTAACATTTTTCTATAAACATATCGTCCCTACGGGACTAAATATGGGACAGTTTCAATCATAGTCGGTGTTGAGCAGTGTGAGAAAAATATATAGATTCCTTAAGTTGACAGTTATGGGTTTCGCTTCGCTTTACCCGACCTACACCTCGATGGTAGAAGCGATCTCCGAATCGCGACCATTTTGATTATTGTCGGGAATCGGAGTTCCTCCTAACAGTAAAAATGTGATATACTCTCCACAAATTGAATCTCTGTCCCATTAATTGCACACCCATCCTTTTACTTTTAAATTCCCTTGCCAAAATTTATGTAATTTGCTACAATCCTTATTTAGAAATTTGGTGCAGCAGACCACCAACATATCGTAAAACAGTGCATAAAGCACTATTCAAAAGGAGTAGTTATAGAAATGAAACGCTTATGTATAAGTGCAGTCCTGATTCTGATGGCTGTAATGATTTGGACACCCTTCCAGGCTGACGCACAAGAATCCTTAACTATTGTCTGGGCAGAATGGGATCCTGCAAACTATTTACAAGAACTTTCTAAGGACTTCACCGCAGAGACAGGAATTGCTGTTGATGTAGTACAAATTCCATGGCCGAATTTTCAGGATAAAGTTTTCACTGAATTTGTTGGAAAGAGTGATCTGTATGATATTGTAATTGGAGACAGTCAATGGTTAGGTAGGAATTCTGTCGGTGGACATTATATTGATCTAACAGATTGGATAAATGAAAATATAGATGTTGATTCAATCTATGGACCTGCTATGACCGCCTTTGCAGAATATCCGAAGGGGAGTAAAAAGTATTGGGCACTTCCAGCTGAAGTGGATGCAGCAGGTTATGTCTATCGGAAAGACCTCTTTGAAGACCCGACAGAAATGAAGAATTTCCAAGCAAAATATGGGTATCCTCTCGCCCCACCGAAAACGTATACTCAACTCCGAGATATTGCTGAATTCTTTACACGCCCAGAGCAGCAACTATATGGAATTGCAACCTGGTACAGCAAAGAATATGACGGCATTACGATGGGATTTCAGCAAGTGATGTGGAGTTTTGGTGGCTCTTATGGAGATCCAAATAGCTTTAAAGTGAAAGGACACGTCAATAATAAAGATGCAGTCAAAGCACTCGAATTTTACACAGATTTGCTCAAATTTGCTCCGCCAGATGCTCCGAACTACTATTGGCAAGAAACTCTTAATGCGTATATTTCTGGTAAAGTAGCGATGGGGATGAACTATTTTGCATTTTTCCCTGGGGTAGTCAATGCTGAAACTAACCCGCTTTCTTATGATAAAAGTGGTTTTTTTATTGCACCTAAAGGTCCAAAAGGACACTATATTAGTATCGGTGGACAAGGCATGTCTGTCTCAGCTTATTCTGAAAAACAGGATATCGCTAAGCAATATATGAAATGGTTCATGCAGAAACCTGTGCAAGAGAAGTGGGCAAAATTGGGTGGATTTACACCTCATAAAGAGGTTCTACAATCCGATACTTTCAAAAAGGCTACGCCGTTTAACGAAGCGTTTGCAGCAAGTTTCCCGTATCTTCGTGATTTCTGGGCAGTGCCGGAATATGCTGAACTATTAGAAGTTTGTCAGACAAACTGGAATGAGGCGATCACTAAGATCAAATCTGCAAAAGATGCTCTCAATTCTATTGCCCGCAAACATGAGGAAATCTTTGAGGACGCAGGATACTACGACGATTAAGTTGATTGTAGGAATATAACTTATTGGATTTTTGGATGGGCGCGCTATATAAGCGCGCTTTTCCTGCTATAGTGCCTGCTGGTGTTACAGACTAACAACAAAAATATGCAGACCAACCGCTTCTCTCGTGGAATGAGCGATTACCAACTTAAGATGGCATTCATCATGCCAACGATGATTTTGCTTATCTTGATGAACATCTTTCCCCTCTTGTGGTCGCTCTATTTGAGTTTTCATCGTTACAAAGCCTCTATGCCAACAGCACCGAAATTTATTGGTGCACGTAACTACGCACGGCTACTTACCGATCCTGAAATATGGGGTTATTTTCGTACGACTGCCTACTTTGTGATTTTAGCAGTAACTGCCCAGTTTCTAATCGGGTTTGGTCTCGCCCTTTTGCTGAATCGCCAATTCCGTGCAAAAGGATTCGTCACAACACTGCTGCTACTTCCGATGATGCTATCTCCAGTGGTGGTCGGTCTCTTTTGGCGGTTTATTCTTGCCTCGGATAATGCGGGATTGCTAAATTATTTTCTTAGTCCTATCCTCAAATCTCCTATCGGATGGACGACAGACCCAAAAATTGCAATGTTTGCTGTTGTCATTGTTGATACGTGGATGTGGTCACCATTTATGATGTTGATTGCACTTGCCGGATTAAGCGCGGTACCGAAATCCCTCTATGAAGCCGCTGATGTGGACAGAGCCTCAACCTGGTTCAAGTTTAGATGGATTACACTGCCGTTAGTTTCTCCTCTTTTACTTATTGCATTGTTATTCAGGACTATGGATGCTTTTAAGATGTTTGATATTGTTTATGTACTAACACGTGAAGGCGGTCCTGGTACTGTCACTGAAACTGTGTCAATGAACTTATATAAACTTGCATTTCGGAACTTTAATACTGGCAAAGCATGTGCTATGGCATATATTCTGCTGATTATTATTGTGGCACTGAGTAATATCTATGTAAAGTACCTAAATCGTGTAAAGGGAGAAGCATAATACGTTATGGCAAACCCGTCAGTAGAAAGAAAGACATTTGGATATTACCTTCTAATGGTATTAATAGTCTTCGCGGTTATCCTCTACATCCTTCCTATTTACTGGATAGTAGTAACGTCGCTGAAATCGCCGGGAGATATTAACACAATAGTTCCTAAGTTTTTCTTCAGCATTTCGTTGGAAAATTATCAAAAGTTGCTACCCGAAGAGAATGTACCGAGCGTAACTTATCTCTTTATTGCACAGACTCTGGGCGGATTATTCCTGTTTGCCTTATTTTCCCTGGTGAAGTCTATAATGTCACGTGCCGTACTGATAAGAAACATCGGATTGATATGTAATATAATCTTTGTATTAACATGCATCTATAGTTTTTTCAACACGCAGCCACTTGTCAGCCGATCGCAGGTAGATGTCCGTTTCCACTTTTTCACGCTGATTTTTTGTAACATAGTAGCCTATCTCCTATTTGTTCCTTGGAGAAAAAAGATCTCTACAACAAGCAACAGTTCTGGTGTCGAGTTACTTGTTGATAAAAAAGAGTTATTTGCATTTGTCATTCCAGTCATTTTCGCAACAATCGGTGTTTGTATTGCTTTTGCAAATGGTGGATCAAAGTATTTCTATCAGTTGCTCAATAGTATAATTATCGGTGTTGGCAGTACTGTTCTCGCTGTTGGGTTAGGCACACTCTCAGCGTATGCCTTCTCTCGGTTCAAGATCGCTGGCAAGGATGACCTCCTCTTTTTTATTTTAAGTACCCGCATGCTCCCACCCGTTGTTGTCGTAATCCCGATCTTTTTAATGTATAACGCGCTTGGACTGCGAGATACGCATTTCGGCATGATACTGCTCTACACCACTTTCAATGTTTCGTTCGCTGTTTGGCTTATGAAGGGTTTTATTGATGAAATCCCAAGAGAATACGAAGATGCTGCACTTGTAGATGGATATACCCGCTTTCAAACTTTCTTGAAAGTTGTTTTACCACAATCCGTCACAGGAATTGCTGCAACTGCTGTATTCTGTCTGATTACAGCATGGAACGAGTTTGCATTTGCACTTGTTTTAACATCAACAGGTGGTAATGCGGTAACAGCACCACCATCTATTACAAGTGCTACCGGGTCGGCAGGCATAGACTGGGGAAAAATTGCCGCATCAACATTCGTCTTCCTACTTCCAGTCGCAATTTTCACTTTTTTGATGCGGAGTCATTTGTTGCGTGGCGTCACCTTTGGTGCAGTAAAAAAATAGTTGATTCTACCGTTTTTTCATGGTAAAATTTTAAAAATTCCAATACCCTATCAAGCGTAAGTTCTAACCGCATATCAATGCCAATCCACTCACGGCAATGCGCGTTAAATTACCATTAATGGCGCTTACGGCACGCGGAACGTGCCTACTACCTTTAAACGCACATCTAATTAATATTAAGTAATTCCCTAATATTTTTCTTGTAGTTTACTTTTGTAAATATCATTCCAAATTGGTATTATCGGAGGAATCAGATGGCGAAAAAGAGTAAAGTGAAACCACCCAAAATCTCTATAGAAGAATGTACGCTCAAAATGCAAGCACATATCCATCAACTTGGTTTATCTACAGTTGAAGATTATAAAACATGGTGTCAGCAGCATAATTTCAGTCGGGGTTTAGATAAAAATACTCGGCAACTGAGAAATGAACAAAACATAGTAACCGCAATTAAAGCATCCGAGATAATGACAGAGAAGAAGAAAGCGCGTAACTTGAATGAAATTATCCCGAAAATATATAACGGTGAATTGCAGAGCCAAGAACTAAGGAATGGAACGGCTAAGGAAATTGCACTTGCTTTTGAAAGAAGTTATTATCCAAAAGTGATTTTGAAACTTCTAATGTGCCTTGAACAAAACTCCGATCTCTTAGAAGATCCTACCTATATTAAGGGAATTGAAGCAATAGCGAACCATTCTGAAAGTTGGATTCGTCCTCTTGATACGTGGCAGGTCAAAAGACATAACCGCGATCGGCAGTTTGGAGAACTTCTGCACCACCTTTTTGTAGCCTATGATGTCCCATCCTTTATGGATAGTGTTTGGTTAACTGAAAACGGGATGTATCAGAATTGGTATATACATATCGGGGCAGGGCAAAATATCAGAACTGCTCCAGGGATACCGGTTGCGTTGACCAAAAAGATGGCACACCATTTTCTTAGAGCACCCAAGCAATATAGCGTTGAGGAGGCAATTCGATGGGGACAGGTGCATGCACTCGGTGGGGATAAACGGTTAATGGATGCACTCCGTGGAACGCGCATGTTAGGGAATTTCAAAAACGATGATTTTTGGTTGAATGTAATCCGCTTCTTTATAGCGAATCCGATGTTAGACGTTAGTCATGTGCATCCGATTATTGATTATATTTGGAACCAGAAATTCGAAAATCAGCGTGTGTTTGTTGAAAGAGGAGTCGCTGAGGAAATAGATCCGCCTCAACCGAACTTTAGTATGAATGGGAGAACACCTAATACTTTGCTTCGTCAAGTTAATGAATGGCATAAACAACTCGGTAAGGCAACGAGAGGTGGACACTATCAGTGGCCTCGATCAGAAATCGGTGAATTCCATTTCCGAGTAGGAAGTGAGAAGAAGGGGAACTTGAGATACTGGCATATTCGGGAACTTCTCAGCACAGACGAGCTTATTTATGAAAGTAGAAAAATGAATCACTGTGTTAGTAGTTATGCAAGGTCATGCTACTCTGGAAAAAAGTCAATTTGGACAGTGGAATCGGAGGATGAAAATGGAAGACACAAGGCTTTGACAGTTGAAGTTTCACGCCCCGATAACCTCATCCGTCAAGTTCGCGGAAAGCGGAATCGGCTACCAACGCTGGCAGAAAAATACCTTTTAGAAAGGTGGGCAGCAGAGGAAATACTCGAAATTGCTGAATATGTCCGGTTTCAATAGCGTTGATTCTGAATACAATTTATGGGTAAACTATTTATCAGTATTTTGGCGCGATAAAATCCTTATCGTTATTGAAATGAAAAGGAGGCAACACAATGAAAAATTTGACAACTACCCAAGAGATTGTCCAGCAACTCAAAAGTCTTTCACTTGAGCAACAAAGGCAAGTGTTGGATTTCATATTAGAGTTGTCAGCTGAGCCACTAAAACAATACCCCGGCAAAAATCTTCTTCAGCTTGTAGGAACAATTTCAAAAGAGGATTTGGAAATTATGAAGCAGACGATTGAAGAAGGATGTGAGCAGATAGATGAATCAGAGTGGTAGATATCTGCTTGATACCAATATTGCAATTGCATTGTTTGCAGGTAATCCCATAGTCCAAGAAAAAGTAAGAGATTCTGACTATGTAGCCGTAGCCCCTCCTATTATTGGTGAACTCTGTTTTGGGGCACAAAAATCCAATAAAGTGTCGGAGAATCTACAGAAAATTGACATTTTAGTGGAACAAAGTCGCGTTTTCTCCTGTGATTTAGAAACCGCGCGGTGGTACGGAATCATCAAGAACCAGTTGCGAAGGAAAGGTCGTCCTATCCCGAACAATGATATTTGGATCGCAGCAATTGTTATGCAGCACAACTTAATCCTCGTTACACGAGACTCACATTTTGATGAGATCGAATCTCTACAGATAGAAAGTTGGTAAATTCAAATATATAACAGACTTCCCTCACAACCTTGTAAGATAACAATTATAAAAGTAGACGAGTTCAAGAGAACCCGCCTACTGAAGTTGTACCTAACCTATTTCTTTTCCCGATACTCACGCAATAGCGCGTTAATCTTATCAAGAAACTCTTGTGAGTATATTTGACCAACAAGCGCGTTGTGGGTTTCGACTGCGATAGCATCCCAAGCCTCAAGTGAACTTTCCTGAAACTCAACTATCTTAATCCCTGCTTTCGTTGTTAGCGCTTCAATAGATTTTTCGTTATCTCTCCGAATATCCTCAATCAACTTGCTCTGGTATTTATCCCCTGCGTCACGTAAGACTTTCTGTTGTGCAGAGGTAAGTTGATCGAACTTCTCTTTCGTAATCACTGTAGCACCAACACCGACATTGACCGGAAGGTTTGTCATGTATTTTAATTTATTGCCCCACTGTAGTGCTACAATGACGTAAGGTGAAGCAGTTAGCGCATTGAGTTGTCCTGAATAGAGGGAAGGTAACACCTGTGTAACTTCTCTGGGGACAGTTGCGATTTTTGCTTTTTTATAAAATTCAAGTGCAATCCTATCACTTGTTCTTGCCCACATCTTGACGTTTGGTGACTGGAGATCAGCAATAGTCCTAATCGGATGATTACTGAAAATATAATAGAAACCGATGTCTCCCATTCCGATTAAAACATAACCTGCCTCCAAAAAGGATTTTTGTAAGTCTTCATAGAGAAAGTCGCGCACATAGTCAAGTTCTTCGTAAGTCTTGAACATTCGAGGCAGTTGAAAAATCAGGACATCTTCTTTTATTTCACCGAGTCCCGTAGCAGTCATCGCACCCGCATGAATGAGTCCATTTCGCATCTTACTGATAACGTCAAGTTCGTCCCCCATTACCCCATTCGCGTAGAATCTGAACTTAATATCACCATCGGTTTTGGCTCGTATTTCTTTTCCCATCGCATCAAAATTGTTCATCCAAGTAGAACCTTTCGGTGCCAGTGTAGCGAATTTAATAGACTCTACAGCGTGAAGGGATGCTGGTAAACAGATCATGCTCAAAATTATTAAAATCACACTCGCAATACTCGCGGAGTGGATTTGGTTGCTTATTTTTTTATTCCTCATTATTCAGTTTCTCCTTCTTCCATTTCTAAATCAAAGAGTTCATCAATTTGAGAGAGCCAACGTTTTGACCGCGACTTTGCTAACGATGTTGCTGCTGCTTCGCCAGGAAATATGTCGGACGGCGCATCAAGAACTTCCTGTAACGATTTTTTGTAAAGTTCCACATCCATTTTGGGATAGGCGTAGTATCGCGCCAGATAGAACTTACTCATCAGGAATTTGCCATCATTAATTTCATCAACCTTATCAATGTGTTCCTTTGCCCTTTCAGGATCACCACCGATTGCCGGTGATCGGTCACCGTAGTAGACAGCATAGAACAGATGCGCACTACCGAAATAGAAAGTTTCGTCTAATTCAAGCACACGCCGCATCATCAGTTCAACACGAGCGAGATCAATCACTTGCATCGGGTCATCTTTCTGCAGGCTAATACCGCGTCCGACAGCATAAGCTGCCCAGAACAACGGTTCTACATCATCCTTTTTCACCTTCTTAAGCAAATTTTCAAACACTTCCATCCCAATAGTTCTTGCTTTGAGGAAAGTTTTATTTGATTTTGCAAGTGCCTTGAACGCATACATCTCAGAACGTACGTAGTGTTCAATTGCTTGGGCGCGCATCTCCGCTGCTGTCTCAAAGTCACCTGCTATTTCCGCTTCTTCCATCCTATCTTCAAGAAATCCGCTGTAAGATGAAAAAGCGCGGGCAGTTTTAACAACCAGCGACTTATTGCCTAACTTAGCTAAACGCTCAAGTGTCTTGAGATTTTTCTCAAGGGTGGTTTCTACCACCGCTAAATCGCCCTCTTGTTGAATTTTAGATAACTTACTTAGACCACATCCACCTACGAGAATAGGTAGAAGAAGTAAAAAACCAATTCTAAGAAAAAACTTGTGGTATATCATTTATCGAATTTACCCCCTATCAGTGTTGTACGTCCAATTGTAGACGCAGTTTTTAATCCCAAAATACGATATTCATAATTTCACTAATGGTAAAGGAAAAGCGGTATATCTGTTCTTACAGACATGTGATTCCAAGTCCCATGTCTACTGCTTCTATAGTCAATGTCTCAATATTACATTTTATATTTCATTGAATAAAAACGGAAGATCGACAACTTTACCGCTGACTCGCCCCTCTTCAGTCTCAATTTGAATCTGACTACCCTGCTCTGTAAATGCCATACGTACGTATCCTAAAGCAACCAGTTTTCCAAATGTTGGAGAATAGACTGAACTTGTTACCCATCCGACTTCTTTGTCCCCATTGAAAATTTTTGAGTTCTGTTGCATAGCATTTTCTGCGTCAATTTCAATCCCACGCAATAGACGGTTGGGATGTCCACGATACTTCATACGTGCCACTATCTCTTGACCGATATAACATCCTTTCTCAAAATCAATTGCGTGTTCTAATTCCGCTTCAAGCGGAATAATTGCATCGGTTAATTCAGTCCCATATCTTGGTGTGCCTGCTTCAATCCGTAGAGATTCAAGCGCATCCCACCCAATAGGGACAACATTCGGTCTTTCAGCCATTAACCTTTCCCATAGTGCTTCCAACGCATTAGCTGGAGTATAAAGATGGTATCCATATTCTCCGACAGTATTCGATCCCACACAAACAATCCGTTGTTTATCAAAAACGTAAGATCGAGAATGATACTCTGATAAATTGCTGAGATCCTCCGTATTTAAAACAGATTGAACGAGTTCTGGCGATTTCGGTCCGTAAACAGCAATTGCCCCTATCTTGTCTGTTTCCAGAGAAAGTTCTACATCATCTGCAATAAGGTACTTATCCAATTCTGTAAAAGCATTTTCAGCACTTTCAGGAGCAGTGCTGATGTAGATCGCATCTTCAAGGATATATACGTTCATATCAGCGATAATTTTACCACGATTTGTTAAAAGTGTAGCGTAATTCCCTTCCCCATTTGAGAGGTTTTCAACATCATTAGAGATAAGACGATGCAAAAATTTTGCCCGATCCTCTCCAGTTAAAATAAGAGTGCCGTGGTATGAAATATCAGCAATGCCGACATCGTTTCTAACGGCCTCGTGTTCAGAAACAGCATCGGTAAAATGAGTGGCTAAGTTCCAACCTCCATGTCTTTCTGCGAAGGTAGCACCAAGCTTACGATGGATTTCATATAGCGGAGTTGTTTTCATTTTTATTTTTTCACAATTAGTAGTTTTGGACTTGAAAATTTTACCTTAAAACGTGACCGTTCGGTCATCTAACGTTACAAACTCCCTGCGTTTCCTGCCTTTATTATGTTCTAAATAGTGGCAAACTTTGCAAAGAGCTTGTAAATCCTCAAGATTTTCCTTCCCCACATTCTTATAAGTGAGATGATGCACAACTTCAGCTGTGTTTGAGCAACCTTCTTTTTTACAAACGGGTCTCCGCTCCATTTTTATAGATGCAATACGCCTGCCATAGCTATCATAGGCAATAGACCATTTTGGAGAGGTGGGCAGCTCTGAGCGTTCCGCAAGTTTTATTACCATAGACTTTTTCCGTTTCCAAGCCGGAGAACGTAGGTATTGTTTGTATCGGGGGTTTTTCATACTTCCCGCTGGAATCTCATACATTTCTTCATAATACACGATGTAATCATGCCAATTTGTTATTTTGTTTATGGGAAGAATGTCTTCTTCGGTAATATCAATACCTGTGTAATTATTACCTTCAAGGTTATCTAAATCCTCTTGGGACATTGTGAGATACCTCTTTCTTGCTTCATCATCATTACCAACATTGCCCCTACAGAGTTTATGAGGTGATGGGTTTGGATTCTTAGGCAAATTCGGACAGATTGTCCCTGCTTTCCCAGTCATTTCATAAACTCGTGTTAATACATCTTTTGCCATTCTTTATGAACCTCCTAATTTTTAGATGTTTTCAGTAATTCCCCAGTCCAAAACTACTAATTGCGTATTTTTATATTGCTGATTGTGCATCTCTGATATACTTTCAGATATTTCCGAAATTAAAACATTCGTGTTAAACGCCAAATTAACTTTGGTGTACGTAACGAGGATTCTATATTAATAGGATACGCGATTTCAACAGCGGTGCTCAAAGGTTGAAAATCTCCGGGTGGACTGATAATAAACGACATTCCAACACCTATTGCAGTTTTCAAATGATTTGGAGAAAAATTAGAAAAAGGGTTTTCATCATACTGCCACACCTGTCCTGTATCCAGGAAAGCGATAAATGCCCATCCAAATGCTGCATCTGTGTCAATATTTATACGGGTCTCTTCAAAAAATCGATATTCAATATTGAGAAGAATTCGCTTATCTCCTGCAAATGTGTTGAAACCGTACCCGCGTACCGTAGTCGCGCCACCAAGATAAAGAAGCCGCTGTCTTGGCAAAGGCGCGTCTGAAAAATCACCGGAAAGCCGAAAATTCAATTGATGTGGTCCATACAACCTTGTGTAGCGAACTAATTTAAATTTGTATAGGTTAAATGTCCATTCGCCGCCAAGAAAACTTCCTGCCATTTCAACCCCGAAATGTCCGCGCCATCCACGTCTTGTTCGTTCATTTGGCCAAGATAATAGATGACTTCCAACATATTGCGGGCGTTTAATAGTGGATTTTCGGTCTCGTGTATCAAAAGTATATCCAAGAGAAATCACCTTTAGATGTCCACGATCAATTCGGGCATTGTCATTCTTAGGGCGTGTACGGTCAAAATAACTCCAGTCAGTTGATTTGAACAAATTATCGTGGTCTTCTTGTGTGAAGTCAAGCCTTAGTAGCGAAGATGTTCCAAACGTTTGGGCGATCCAAGTTTGTTCCCCGTTACGTTCATAATAATTATCAAAAGTAGTGCCATAAACCGCAGCACTCAGACTACTATCATAAGGTAAAAGGCGAAACGCATTAGAACTGCTATCTGTTACTTTGAACAGACCAATCCCCATTGTCAATGGGAAACGCCTAAAAAAACTTTTTTCAATTCCAAAACTATAGTTCCAAATATTGCTGGAAAATCCGCCACTAACAGATCCGAAGAGTTGTTCCTCACCTGTAAAATGTGTCGTAAGAGTTGCCCCCGCACCAAGAACCATCCCGTGAACACGGTTGAAACCAAGAATCGGATACCACCCGGGTCGAAGAAACGGTTGTTCTTCAATATCAACAATTAGTATATTTTTCCCACCTTCACGTTGTACACGCCAATCACGAATTGATTTAAAAGCTTCGTTACTCTTACTGAGTTTTTTACGCAATTCATTGATCCTGGCTTGCCCCAGTGAGTGAAAATACACACTTTCTGTATTTATATTGAGTGCTGATATGAGTTCAGAACGTGAGATTCGACGGTTTCCAATAAATCGGATTTCATCTAAGTAACCTTCGTTAACATTATACTGTAGCACACCATTTATAAATTCGTGTGTAACTTTTGCAAATGGAAAGCCGCGATTCACATAAAAATCGGCTATCATTTGCTCTTTCAACTTTAGGTTTGCTACACTCAAATAGTTTGAGTGTAAGTCAAACCAATTCTTGATGAAAAGTGCTGGAAAACTTTTATTTCCTTTGATTCTTATTTGCCTTGCAAACTTTACTGGTGCCTCAATTACGACAATTTGCACAGTTACTGCCAAAGGTTCGTTGTTTGTAAAATCTTCAGTTTTAGTGCTCTCAGAGTCTTCAGCATCTACATCTCTGAGAGAGGAACTGGACGGACTGATTGGTGGGGATTCTGCTTCATCAGTTTCCATGATAGTTGTTTTTAATTGCACCTCTTGGAACCAATCAAAGTATTCTAACTCTGCAATCAGTCGAGACAGTTGTTCATTTGTAAAAGTATTCCCAGGTGCTATTGGAATTCTTTTTAACACAACTTCAGTTGGAATCGTTTTGTTCCCTTCAATTTCAACTGCTGTAACTTTGAAATTTTCCGAAATCTCAAATGTCTCTGAGACAGACGGTTGGTCTTTAACCAATTTTAAGGCACCCATCCCTTCTTTCCAATGGGGCCACCATGGATACTCTTCATCATAAATCGGTAACCAATAACTGTACTCACGATGAACAGTCCGTTTAAAATCTTCAACGCTGCCCAGGTTTCCTTGTGCTTTACGGTGCACATTAAAGAGCCACGTATTTTTATCTTTTTTGCCCGTCGAACTGCGTGGAAAAGCAACTTCAAAACTCCAGAAATTGGCATTAATTTGGGTCGCAACTTTAGCATCCGAATTCCATGAACTGTCTGCTTTGAACTTTTCTATCGATTTATCAATTATCTCTCGTTCCACCTCAGGTGGAGCGAATCGAAAGTTAGGGAATCCAACTTTTTGTACCCACTGATCAAAAGAGCCTCCAATCGGGTTTATAATAAGATGTGGATAACCATCAGTTTCTGGGTTCATATCAAGCAAAATTTCAACGGAATCATCTTCCCATATAGGTGAGTCATGTTGTGTTTGCGAAACACGTGGCACTCGGTAATTGGCGAAGTATGCCCTACCACCAATATAAAGATTTTGTGCATCCCATAGTAAATAAACATCTGTCAAATTTTCTGCTGTTTCGGTACCAGTCGGATTCTGAAAAGGAGACAGATGCACGGCATCTAACCACACTTTTTCAGATAAATTTCCGTCAATAGTGGGAGATTGTAAAGTTAACGGGATAGGTTGTACCAATTCAGAGGGAAATGTCTCTTCCGATTCTGTAGATTCAGGATTTTTAGGTCGGCTGCGCAATCTTGGATTTCGTAAAACTGAAATCGTATTAGTCGCTGTTAAACGGAGTAATGGGCCTCCACCGTTAATAATACCTTCGTTATCGTCAATTTCTGCGGGAAGATTAATAATATATTGCCGTTTTTCGCTATTTAATTTGACATCAGCTGGATAATTATTGGGAAGGAGTAATCCTATATTTCCTTTTAACGCAGTTAAATCCAGCGGCGCAGCGAGATCATCAAGTATCGTAAGGTCAATTGAACCGTTGTCCGTTTTTAATTTATTTTGTCCTGGAGCCAACAAAATTTTGCCGTGAATGCCTCCTTGCTTTACCTCAACATGATAGTTTCCCAATGTTTCATCAAGATGCACCCGCCCCATCTCATTTGTGATTTCTATCTTTCCGCGTATATGATGGATATATACATCACCCTCTTTTACTTTGAGTTGAACTGATACATCTGGTGGGGTGTTAATCACATAACTTAAATGGAGGTGTTGTTTTATGTCAGATTCACTTCGGTTTTCAAATTCTGCCTTGGATACTTCTGCAGGTAGTAGTGAATTCATCTGAAGTGTACCATCTTTTTTGGTGCCGATTATGGAGATATTGTCCAGAAAGGTTTTCGTGAGGACTGTGAGGAGCGGATTATGTTCTCGCACACTTTTTTCAAGTGTAACACTGATTTGATCTTTGTCTTCTTCCTTGCTGTCTATAGCGATTATTCTAATGTTCCCTGGTATATCTAAGTCGAGTTCAATTTGAAAGACATCGTCAAAACTGAAAGTTTCGTAAGAAGTTGGAAGAGGATTTTGTGGTTGCTGTCTGAAAAATGTAGAATTTGGTGTGTCTGTTGTTCCATCTTCGGCTGCTTTTATAGGTTGCGCGGAGAGACACGTTCCAAAGAGGATAAAAGAGAACACTAAGAGAATATATTTTAACTTAATCAGAAAACGTAGAATAATATTGAGGCGATTAGAGGTATGAGGATATAAATCTGCAAAATTGTTTAGTATTGTATTAGAGGCAATCGTATAAGTTGCAGACAACATGCCAAAATTCCTCATTAAATTTGATTAAAATGACTTGACAGTATTAAAATAATACTTTATACTTATTATTAAAGTCAAGCAGTTTATTGCATAGGTAACCCAATATAAATATAATCGTTACCATATAGATAAATAACAAAACATATAGTAGGGTTGCCGCACACAAACCAGTTATCATCGGAGTAATTTGATGTCCAATTCGCTTACAGAATATCGTTTTTCTTTTGGTCCCTGGAATATACACGAGGGGGTTGATCCTTTTGGACCTCCTGTGCGGGAGTCGTTCAGTTTTGATGAAAAAGTTGAATTTTACCGAGACCTCGGCTTTGTTGGAATCCAGTTTCATGATGATGATGTTGTTCCTGATATTGACGAAAAAACGCATACGCAGCTCATATCTCGCGCAAAAAGTGTGAAAACACAAATTGATAACCACGGTTTGACCGCTGAAGTGATAGCACCACGATTGTGGGAATCTCCCCTGACGATTGATGGGGCTTTTACCTCAAATTCTGCTAAAGAGAGGCAGTACGCTATTGAACGTTCAAAACGTTGTGTTGATATTGCCAATGAACTTGAATGTAAAAATTTTGTATTGTGGCTTGCCCGTGAAGGCACTTATATCCGTGAAACAAAAAGTTCAGCAGATGCTGTCGGTCAGATTCTGGATGCAATTAATGTGTTGCTTGATTATGATCCTGAGATTCGGATTTTGATTGAACCGAAACCCAATGAGCCGATGGACATTGCTTATATCCCGACGATTGGACATGCAATTGGTTTGGCTTATGCAAGCACAGACCCTGATCGCGTAGGTGGACTCATTGAAAGCGCCCATGCGATACTTGCAGGTTTAGAACCATCAGATGAAATGGGTTATGCACTTCATCATAACAAACTGTGGAGTGTGCATCTGAACGATCAGAACGGGCTAAAATTTGATCAGGATAAAGCGTTCGGTTCAGCCAATTTACGTCGCGCATTTAATCAGGTACGAGTGCTTGAAGAAAATGGGTACAGCAGAAATGGAGAATTTGTAGGATTAGATGTCAAAGTAATGCGGACACAGCCGCGCGCAATTTCCACAAAACATTTATTGAGTAGCCGCAAGACGTTTCTCAACTTACTTGAAAAGGTGCGGACGTTTGACAGAAAAGTGGAGCAGGAGTTTATTACAGCGAGAGATTACGAAGGTTTAGATTTTTACATACTTGAACACTTACTCGGGGTATAGCTATCCAGCACCCTGATATATCACCTACCTTGCATAAACTCAACCCCATCTCACAAAATTTATAGGTCGATTGAGGAAAAAACGAACATGACAATGGAGAAGAAGTTACTATTCCCTGACAAACCGCTATTTGAGGAGACAGGCCCCTGTTTTCAATCTGTTCTACTGGTTGGTCCTCCAGGAGTCGGTAAAGGAACACAGGGAAAATTACTATCACATGTTCCCGGAATTTTTCACATTTCAAGCGGGGATATGTTACGGGAACTTGATGAAAATTCTGAATACGGACAACTCTTTCATAAATATGCAACAAAAGGTAAGTTTGTTCCAGACGAAGCGACAATTAGAATATGGAAGGAGTATGTCTGGTCTAAAATAGAAGAAAAGGTTTATAATCCAGAAACTGACCTGCTTGTTCTTGACGGTATCCCTCGCAGCATTGCGCAAGCCGAATTATTATCTCCGTATATTAATGTTATTCAGATTCTATTTATGGTTTGTGAGGATCGGGAAGTAATGTTTGAACGTATACGTGGACGGGCACTTAAAGAAAATCGCCATGATGATGCTGACCAATTAGTTGTTCGTGACCGATGGGATATTTATAAACAGCTAACCGAACCGATGATAGATTATTATCCTCAAGGAATGGTTAGGATTATTGACGCTGATGCAATTCCAGCTGAAGTATTGCATAAAATTTTAGCTGTTTTAGTTCCAATTCAGAAGAAATGTTTTTCCCCTCCACTCCTATAACCCATTCATCATTTCTTACAAGCAAATAAAGGTCCACCGCTATTCTATGCGGCGATATAGACGTATTTCTGGATGAACCAACGCACGCATTGGAAATGGTGCATCGTTATCTGAGATTCCTATACCTAAGAAGTGCGGACTACGTTTGAATGTCTTATGCAATTCATAGTGGCTGCTCTCACCTAAAATCCTTTCGGAAAATTCCTGTGTCTCCTCGATTTCAATCCCTTCCAGTGGATACCAATCGACCTTTTCATAGTCTTGTGGATTCTGTTCATATTTATCAAAGACTTCCCTGTTAGGTTGGATTATTAAAGCCCATTCAAATTCCTCATCTGGATACACCATATCTCTATCCAATTCTGGTATTAGCCAATCAAATAGAATATCTGGAGCACGTGAAATTGAACTCTCGTGTGGTATATTCATTGATACCCATTCTGATACTTCCTGGGTAGTAGGTTGAGATAGCATAACAGAAGCAAATGCGGCAGTGTAAACGAATGAATAAAGCCATACGACACTTCCGATTACAACTCCAATTCTCTTGTCAAGTGAGACGAGAAAAATAGCAGCAAGCACTGTAAGGGCTGGATAGAGAATCAATAGGTGGCGCGTGAAAGACACCTTGAACGTCCCGATAAACAGTAGATACGGAATGACAAAAGCCAGTATTATCAATCCCTTCAGTATTTTTTCATCAGTAAGTGGATTTGTAGTCGCAGATTTTCTCAAAGATAGAGTTGATTTACCAAGTACATAGATTGCACCCAAACTCACCAGTAAAGCAAGTGGCAATCCCATCCCCCACTTCAAGAGTATCCATAAATATAGAAACCGACTCAGCCAACCAGTATCCCCGGTTGCGAATAGTCCGAAGTGCCCCTTATGGTAATGTCTTGTTTCATACCAGAAATCATCAAAGAAATGATTCCACTCTGATGACAGCAAATCAATAAACCAATACGGACAAATTAGTGTAAAGGTAATAGCAGCAACACCAAATACCGTGACAAACTTCCGGTAAAAGTTTTCTGTCCTAATGAAAATCAAAAGAGAGAATCCAACAAATACCGTTGGGAACTTTACCGCAATACCGATTCCAGCGATAATACCTAACCATAGGCAAGTTCGGAGCGAGAGATGAGTATCTCGTGCAGCTAACCAAAGGAATAAGATTACACAAAATGTAGCAGGAATATCAACAAGTGCGAAACGCGATTCATTAGTGGCATGTAACATCACGACTGCAAGGAAACCTGCAGCAATCTGTCCTACCCGTTTGTTATAAACCTGTGTTCCAAGACAATAGGTTAACCATATCGTGCTTGTGGACAACAATACATTTATAAACCGTGCCAACCAGATAATACGTACTTCGGTCATATCCAAACCGCAGATAGAAAGAACTTTCCCTATCAGTGCAATCAGATAGAACCATGCTGTTCCCGGCCAGTTATAGATTTCAGGAGGGGCTGTGAAATTGATGAGGTTTAGGATGTCTTGGGCTATTAGGGTTTCGCGGGGATCAGGTGTATCGGGTAGACCTACGCCTATGCCGATAATACGAAGTCCGAAACCGATTACAAGAATAGCAGGCATTATCAATATATTGAGATAATATGTGCTATTTCTTAGCGCGATCGGTAATTTCATTTTAGACGCTAATATGATACTTTTGCCCACAATTCAGTAGGAAGGGATACTTGCACTTGTGAAATCTGTGTGGCCATAAGTGGGAGTTTTAATTTGTTTAAAATTTCTACCCATCTCTCAGGTTGGGTGTCGTCAACATAGACAGGCACAAATCCAAGATTGAGATAGGTTTTAATGGCAGGGATGCGAAAATCATCTGTGTCAAGCATAGAACATGAAAATCCATTATCGCGAAAATAGTAGAGAACAGCAAGCGATACCCATTTGCCGAGTTTATGTCCTGTATGTTCACCTAAAACGCCAACCATGTGCACGTATCCGACATCTGTCTCCTCAACGGATTGCCGCCATGCACATGCAGTGCCAACAGGGATATCTTGATGTGTTACGAAATAGAGACCATCCGGCACAAAGACATCTCGTCCGGTAATTTCATTACGCGTATCTTCTGCAGTACGTTCCCTCCCACCGAATGAATCGCTGATGATGTTCGCCCAATGTCCCTCATCACCTTCTTGGTAACTCCGTAAACCGTAGCCTTCGGGGAGTTCTAATTTCGGTAAATTATCAAGATTAGGTCTGACCATTCTCAATTGTCGTGCCATCTGCTAATTCCTGTTGATACACTGTGAATAGGTGTGGTAAGGATAAGGGAAACGTCAAAAAATAGGAGAGATAAAGGGTAAAAGTTTTTGATATTATGTAAAAAACTCAAATTGAGTCATTTTTCATTGAGCGAAGACGTTCAATTTCTGCAAGAGCCTTCTCAAGTTCTGCTTCAGCGTTTTCAGCGCGTATTTCAGCGTTTTGTCGTGCGTTAGCTTCTTGTTGTGCGAGTGCTTCAGCCTTTTCAGCACGTTCAGGTGGTGTTTGCAACCAATTTCCTGTGTTGGGGTTATAGAGCCTTAATACACCATCATGTTCCCCCAGCTCCAAACCTAACACATCCGAAGGTAAACGTTCATTCACAAAATCAATCTCTTGATATGCAGCACCAGTGAGCCGGTATCCGATAAAACTCGGCACAATCTGACCAAGCGGATCGTAAATATAGTATTCTTTTACTTCAAGCACAGATGCATAGAGTTCCTTCTTCTTTCCTATATCATTACTAAAAGTACTCGGACTTGCAACTTCCAGCACAAAATCTGGTGTGTTTGCCTCTGCCCACGTTAGATAGGTGTTCCGCAGTTTCTTTTCTACTCCAAAAACGACAAACACATCAGGAGATATGGACTTCCGTGGGTTTCCTTCTTCGTAATACATTAAAAGGTTCCCAGATACATAAACATCATTATCACTTTTGAAATGGTCCTCAAGCATTAGAATAAAATTCATCATCAATTTTCGGTGAACATCTGTTTCTGCCATAGGCTTCCCGTCCGATTCCGGATAGACTATTGTCGGCGCAGACTGTATTTTTTTCTGCATCGTGTCATCTCCCAGCATCAAGGTTTAAGTATTTTGCGTGTTGTTTTAAGTATATTATAAAATGGTGTTGGTGTCAAGGGATACAAAATAAAAATCACTCCAAACCTTTACATTGTTTTTGAAAGATGCTATAATTGAAAGACATTATGCAATGTTCGTAAATAGATATCCTTCGTTTGCACAATTAAGAAAGGCGTAAAACAGGTGAACCGATTGCTTAAAAGAAACGCAAATATCGTTCTTGTCGGATTTATGGGTACTGGAAAGACCTCAATTAGCAAACGACTTTCCTCACAACTTCGTATGCGATATGTTGATACTGACAGTGTGATAGAGAAGGATAGTCAACGGTGTATTAGTGATATTTTTGAACAAGATGGTGAAACCGTTTTCCGTCAACTTGAGAGCGAGGCGGTTAACAAAGTTTCAAAACTGGACAACCATGTAATATCCACCGGAGGCGGCGTTGTTTTGAGGGAAGCAAATATCGCTAAATTAAAAGAAAACGGAATTGTTTTCTGTCTAATTGCTACACCCGAAGAAATCTATCGCCGTGTTGGCCATCAAACACACCGTCCCCTGCTTCAAACCCCGGATCCACTGGAAACAATCCGATCCATGTTAACAGAACGCGCGCCTTTTTATGCACAAGCAGATCATACAGTAGAAACAACCGAAAGATCATTTGAAGAAATTATCGCTGATATAAAAAGAATCTATTTAAATACCGTGAGAACACAAAAGAAAAAACATACACCACAGCAAAATGGTAAAAACTTTACACGTTGAACTCAACGAAAACAGTTATCCGCTTCTCGTTGGGGCAGGGATTCTCAAGCGAATTGGTGAATTTCTGAAATCTTACGCAAAATCAACAAAAGCACTGCTTGTTACAGATACCTTCGTCCATCATCGTTATGCTCCATTGGTCTTGGAAAGTTTAAAGAATGCAGGGTTTGATGTTGCTATTATTGATGTTCCTGTCGGAGAGGAGAGTAAATCGTTAGAACAGTTTGCTCGGATACAAGATAGTTTAGTTGAAAATCAACTTGATAGAGGTTCAACCTTGATTGCCCTTGGTGGTGGTGTTGTCGGGGATTTAGCAGGGTTTGCGGCAGCAGTCTACATGCGAGGTATTGCGTATGTGCAAATTCCTACAACTTTGCAGGCACAAGTTGACGCAAGCGTTGGTGGTAAAACAGCGATAAATCATCCAAAAGGTAAAAACCTTATCGGTGCTTTTCATCAACCGAAATTGGTATTACTTGACGTTGATACGCTCAAAACCTTACCGAAACGCGATATCCGAGCTGGATTGATTGAAGTAATCAAAATGGGAGTCATTCGTGACGAACCGTTGTTTCAAATGGTAGAAGAGAACCTTGATGAGATATTAAATTTAGATGCGGAGACGTTAATTGAAATGATTGCCCGTGCATGTGTCAATAAAGCAGACATAGTCGCAAAAGATGAAAAAGAGAGCCAATTGCGGATGGTGCTAAACTATGGACACACCTTTGGTCATGCACTTGAGGCGTTGACACATTACAAGAAATATAGACACGGAGAAGCAGTTTCTATCGGCATGAATTGTGCAGCGCAATTAGCGGTTAATTTAGGGATGTTCTCTGAAACAGATTTTGAACGGCAACGCGCACTTTTAAATCGTGCGAAATTACCACTCGCTTATCCTTATGACCTATCTGCTAAAGCGATATGCAATGCGATGTACCATGATAAAAAGACACTTGGTGGAAAACTCCGCCTTATATTACCGACACGGATTGGCGAAGTTGTTATCCGAGACGATGTGACAGACACACAGATTATACAAGCAATTTCACAATGTTATTAGTTTTAACGATAACTCTTTTTAGAGGACATATATGACAAATAGTAAATCAACCTTATGGGTAGTCGCTTGTTTGGTTTTCTTTCTATGCGGCACTTACGCTTTCAGCCAAGAGCCAGCGGCTCCGACAAACGTAACCGCAAAGGATACACCTAACGATGATGGCTCAAGTATCACTATTACATGGGATGCTGCATCCGAAGATAGTGGTGTTGTAGGTTACAAAATCCTACGAAACAGTGATGCGGGTGAGTTTGAGGAAATAGGCAAACAGTTAGATGCCAATGTGACAGTATATAAGGACAAAACCATAATTAAAGGCAAGACACATGCCTATATTGTGCGTGCTGTTTATGACAACGAAACCTCTATGTATTCCGCGCAAACTGCTGCTGTAAAAGCAAAAGGACAGTGGTTCCATACAGGAAAAGTCGCTCTTTTTCTCGCCATGCTCCTTTTTTCAGCAGCGATTTTATGGAATATCTATCATGCGCGGAGTGGAAAAGAGGTATTTGTCCGCCGTATTCCGGGTTTAGAAGCAGTTGAAGAAGCCATCGGCAGAGCCACCGAGATGGGACGCTCTATTCTTTACATATTAGGGTTAGGCGACGTGGACAATGTTGCTACCATTGCCAGCATGACAATTTTAGGACAGGTTGCACGTCGAACTGCTGATTACGAAACACCTTTACGAGTACCCTGTCGGGACCCAGTCGTACTGAACGTAGTACGTGAGATGGTCAAAACATCTTATCTTGACGAAGGACGTCCAGATGCTTACAACGAAGACGATATTTTCTTCCTTACTAATGAACAATTTGCTTATGCCGCAGGTGTAAACGGTATGATGATTCGTGAGAAACCAGCAGCTATATTTTTGCAAGGACAATTTTACGCTGAATCGCTTCTTATGGCAGAAACGGGTAATTCAATTGGTGCAATCCAGATTGCAGGAACAGATTCTGAACACCAACTTCCTTTCTTCATCGCTGCTTGTGATTATACCTTGATTGGTGAAGAACTCTATGCTGCGACAGCTTATCTATCTAAAGATCCCTTGTTTCTTGGCAGCCTCAGAGGGCAAGATTGGGGTAAAGTCGTTATATTTGCGGGGATCATTTTCGGTGTGTCACTTGAGTTCTTCGGTATCAACTGGATCACAACACTCTTGCAACGCGTGAGTTAGGAGGTTTTATGAAGCGACAAGTACCCTTAGCACTCTGCTTCCTTTTTGGCATAGCAATGATTTTAACCCAGTTCAGTCCACATTCATATTCTCAAGCAGTTTACAGAGAGGTTATTGTCTGGGGACTCATCATATCGCCTTTCGCGTTGGTATTAGCTGTGGCGACTCTCGCCCAAACCCATGTGTCGCGAATTCGATTTCGTTCAGAACATTGGCAGTACAGCATCGTTGTATTCGTAGGTATGATCACAATGGTCTGTGTAGGCGTCCCATTTGGACCAAAAAATTCAGTATTTGAATGGTTATATGACAATGTCCAAGTACCAATGGATGCGACGATGTTTTCTCTGCTTGCCTTCTTTATCGCTTCAGCAGCGTTTCGTGCCTTCCGCGCACGAGCGTTTGAAGCAACCCTACTTCTTATTGCCGCAATGATTGTCATGCTTGGAAACGTTCCAGTCGGTGATCTGTTTTGGAATAAACTACTCTCTTTGATCCCAGGATCGGACAATCCGGAAAGTTGGGTAAACAGTTTTGCTGACGGTGCATCAAGGTTTCGCCAATGGATATTAGATATTCCAAATGGCGCAGCACGACGCGGTATTATCCTTGGCGTAAGTTTAGGAGTCATCTCACAATCCATCCGTATTATATTGGGAATTGAACGCTCGTATCTTGGAGGAGGAGATTAGTCAATGCTTGAAAAATTCATGAATATGGATAGGCGAATAATTTTTATATTAGTTGCCTTAGTTGTAATCATTCCAACTCTGATCCCTGTCAGGTTGCCAATTACGGTATCAGAACCGACACAAAAACTCTACGACTTTATTGAGGAACTTCCATCAGGATCAACCATTATGATGGCTTTTGATTATGGTCCATCCTCCCTTGCAGAACCGGAACCGATGGCTAAAGCAGTGATGCAGCACTGCTTTAGTAAGGGCGTGAGAGTCATTGGTATGACACTTTATCCTAATACACCTACTTTAGCTGATAAACTCATGCGGAAAATCGCAGATGAAAACAATGCAGTCTACGGTCAAGATTATGTATTTTTGGGTTACCGTCCTGGCACACTACCGGTTATACTTGGAATGGGAACTAATATTGCCAATGTCTTTGAGACCGATTATGCGAAAACACCTATTACTGAAATTCCGATAATGGAAAACATCACGAACTATGATCAGATTGATCTGTTGCTTGATCTTTCTGCTGGAAGTTTAACCGAAGCATGGATCATTTATGCAAATACGAGATACGGCTTGAAGATTGCTGCTGGCGTTACTGCCGTGATTATCGCCCAGATGTATCCTTACCTGCAATCAGGACAGTTGGTTGGGATGTTGCCTGGTTATTTAGGAGCCGCTCAGTATGAAAAACTGTTGAATGCGCCTGGAGACGGAACTGTAGGGTTAAATACAGCATCGTTTGCCCATCTTCTAATTATCGTTTTGGTTATTTTGGGTAATGTCGCTTTTTTCATTCGTCAAGAGAGGGAGGCGTAATTTGATGGAATTATTTGGAATCTGGGTTGCAGCGTTCTTGACACTCTGTATTTATAGTTTTCTATATCGAGATAATCCGTTCTATCGCTTCGCTGAACACCTCTTTGTAGGTATCTCTGTTGGATATGGTATTGTTATTGCGATCCATCAAGGGGTCATACCGTTGGCATGGCAACCTTTATCTGAAGCCGTATCCGCACTCTGGACTGAAATAACAGGGGAAACAACTCCAGAAATACGGAGTGCACTTTGGGGGCTATTTAAAATAATTCCTATCGCTTTTGGTTTACTATTTTTTGCGCGCTTGTCTCCTCGTCACAACTGGTTAGTTCGGTATCCTATTGCTATCCTTATTGGGTTTGGCGCAGGTATTGCAATCCCAAATATGTTGCAGGCGAACATTTTTGAGCAAACACGCGCAACAATTGAACCTTTTGGTGCTATAGGACCGTTTGTTGATGTTCCTCCAGAGGCAAGATTATCTGCGCTTGATATTTTCGGGGCAATCTTGATGGTTATCGGTGTAATTTGCACACTTACCTATTTCTTCTTTTCTGTGGAACACCGCGGTCCCATCAATTGGCTTTCAAAGGTTGGCATAGCTTTCCTCATGATTGGATTTGGGGCGGCATTTGGAAATACCGTGATGGGGCGTCTTGCACTCATGATTCATCGGGTCGGTTTCCTCATAAACGAGTGGATCGGTTCTTTTGGCGCGCTATTCTGACAAGGCATAACCGTCAATTTTGTAGGAGCGATCTCCGAATCGCGACTCTTTGTAGGAGCGATCTCCGAATCGCGACTCTTTGTAGGAGCGATCTCCGAATCGC
>JAPPIG010000042.1:0-161737 GCA_028820635.1 Candidatus Poribacteria bacterium | reverse complement strand
TTTGTAGGAGCGATCTCCGAATCGCGACTCTTTGTAGGAGCGATCTCCGAATCGCGACCACCCAAACTCTTGTAGGAGCGATCTCCGAATCGCGACCGTTTATATAGTGACATTTAGAATTAAGGGACATTTTGTAGCACAACCTGTATGAAGATAAAAAAAATAATTCGGTAATTTCTTTAGTCCCGCTGAATGCCACAAAGGCATTCATAGCGTTGATTTGGTAGGGACGATATGTTTATAGAAAAATGTTACCCACCGCCTCTTTAGTTCCGTAGGAACGGCATATTTATTGTTGATGTGCTTCGAAACATATCGTCCCTACGGGACTGAAGAGCACTTAAAATGTACCAAATATGCATAATGAAAATTACCGATTTAATTACTTAATCTTCATTTAGGTTGTGCAGAAACGGAACACAACCTAACAGGTTGTGCTACAGTGTCTGCGGTAGTTTCGGTTTTCTGACCGAACCGATCCTAATGTCCAATTAATTCTAAAGTTTACTATAGTCGGGAATCGGAATTCCCTCCTACAAAGACAAGAAACGCACCGCAATCCATAAGGAGAATTCCACATGAAAATCGGATATAGCACATGGGGCATGCCCACTGTTCCTATAGATACTGCTATCCCTCATATTGCAAACCTCGGATTTGATGGGATTGAATTGACCATCATTCCCCGCTTTACGACTGAATTAAGCACACTTGATACAGCTGAACGGAAACGTATTGCTACTTTACTGAAACAGCATAACTTAGCGTTACCTGCAATTGCTGCCCATTCCAATCTGTTGGAAACCGATGCGGATGCACATGCAAAAAACATGTGGCGACTCAAGGGCGGGGTTGACTTAGCAGTTGAACTCGTACAAGGGGATGAACTACCCGCAGTAAATACGACTCCTGGTGGAAAACCGGATCAGTGGGAAACAAAAAAGGATTTCCTCGCTGAAAGGGTTGGTGAGTTAGTTGATTATGGTGCTTCTCGCGGTGTTACAATTGCGATGGAACCCCATATCGGTGCTATCATTGACACGCCTGATAAGGTGCTTGAACTCCTTGAAATCGTTAATTCTCCATACCTCAAAGTTAACTTTGACATTAGTCATTTTGACATTGTTGGAATCCCGACTGAGGACACAGTATCGGCTTTAGCAGCAGTTTCGGCGCATACACATGTGAAGGACCAGCGTGGTATCCACCCTGATTTTGAATTTCTTATCCCTGGAGAAGGAACTTTTGATTATGTTGATTATCTTAAAAGGATGCAAGCACACGGATACGACGGTTTTATAACTGCAGAAGTAAGTTTTATGGTGCAAGCACGTGAAAACTATGATCCACTTGCAGCAGCTACGTTATCATACCAAACGTTGTCAAAAGCATTTATTGATGCTGGAATTGAACGAAATTTTTCATAAATTACTGTTGTCAGATTTGGGTTTAAAAGTAGTAGGCACGCTCCGCGTGCCGTCCACAAGTCTAAAGGCACAATAAATCACACGACTACAAACAAAAGAAACCATGAAACCTAATATACTTCTTCTCATGACAGACCAACAGCGCTGGGATGCAATGGGCTGCAGCGGCGGCTGGGTGCAGACACCCAATTTGGATCGCATCGCAAGTGAAGGTATCCAATTTACCAACTGCGTTACGACTTCTCCAGTTTGTATTCCCACACGCCTCAGTTTAGCAACAGGGTTGTATCCACACAACACCGGTGTTTGGAATAATATGGGGCATACGATGTCGCCAGAAACGCCAACATGGATGCAGGCAGTGCGGAATGCAGGCTATCGGACAAGCCTCTTCGGGAAAACACATCTTCACCCACACAACGGAGATTTGCGAGAAAAAGAAGGTTTGATGAACGAATACGGGTTAGATGATGTAGATGAGATCGGTGGTCCGCGAGCAAGTGCCCGTGTGAAGTCGCACATGACAGCAATGTGGGAGGAGAAAGGTCTATGGGATGCATACCGTGCTGATTATAAGGAACGATTCAGCACAAAACCTTACATGGTTCGCCCCTCAACACTCGGTTTTGAAAACTATGCGGATGTCTACGTGGGACAGCAGGCGAAGCAATATCTGCAAAACTATGATAGGCAAGAGCCGTGGTGCTGCTGGGTTAGTTTCGGTGGACCCCATGAACCGTGGGATACACCTGAACCTTATGCAAGCATGTATGACCCGAACGATATGCCCCCACCAATTCCCCAACCGCCCACAGGAGATCGCCCTCTGGGAAATTTAGATAACATGATGAATCGGATGAACCCGAAATTTGAAGAGGGGGAAGTCGGCAGGCTGCGCGCAGATTATGCTGGCAATGTCTCGCTAATAGACGCACAAATTGGCGAAATTCTTGATGCAATTGAAGATCGTAATGAATTAGAAAATACCGTTATCGTCCACTGCTCTGATCACGGCGAAATGAATGGTGATTACGGATTGATATACAAAGGCAATTTTCTCAATGGAGCAGTCCGAATTCCCTTACTTGTACGTACCCCTGATACATTAAAAAACGCTGTTTCTGATAGTATCTGCGAAAGTCCTGTTGAATGGATTGACATTGGTCCTACGCTTGTTGAACTGGCAGAAGGTGAGCTACAACATCGCCAATTCGGAAAATCGTTGTGTCCTGTCCTTGATGACACAGAAGCGACACATCGTGAATTTGCAATCTCAGAAATCTCAGGTGAGATTATGCTGCTAAATCAGGAATGGAAGATAGCATTGAATACAGATGGAAAACCGTATATCCTATTTAATGTACAAGATGATCCCGATGAAACAAATAATCTTGCGGGCTTACCTGAAATGGAAGAATTAGAGACACAGCTAAGATTGCAAATTTTAGAATTCCTGTTTCACACCCAAACAAAAAAGCAATAGAATAACTGTTCTTTTTCGTGCAGCATAACATGATATTTGCCCCATTTGGTGCAAGATTCTATATATAATGCTGTTATACCAATTCTAAAAATACTTTCTCATTAAGAGATTCAACTGTTACTGTCTGCTGAAGATACCTTTCTTCTGTAGGAGCGACCTCCTGGTCGCGACCAGGAGGTCGCTCCTACAGAAGAAAGGTATCGCATTCGGACAACCGATTTATGAAAAATGTAATACCATTATTTAGAAATGGTATTAGAACGCTTACATTCAGTGCTCCTGAAGTTTGGCACGCGAATTGCTCATACTTTCCATAGTATATGTCTCTTACTGTGAATATCGGATTTAGCAACTCCTACAAGAGAGTATGATTACCTTTGAATGGTCTGCACGATCTGTTGCATTTCTCAACTTTTTCGCCATTGAAAACGTCTAAAATATAGTAGAGTGCTTTCCAAGATATGTTGTTAAAGGCACCATTTGAAAACCCGTGCCAGATAAATTTGCCTCAAATAATTCAATAGTTCAATTCACTAACCAATAAACCCAAATTTAAAACATCACGTATAGTCCTATCAGAATCTATAAGACCTATTGAAGCAAATAATTTACAAATCTAAAGGAGATTCCGATGAAAAGATTGAATTTCCACGCAGCTTTAGTAATCCTGTTCCTTATAGGATTTGTCCAGCTTGTGCAAGCGCAAGGTATTGTTGTTACGCAGCAACGCCAAATCCCGAGAGTTGAAACCTTAAGAGTTGAAAAACACCATGTGAATATATCTATTGAAAACCAACTGGCAACAACAAAAATCGATCAGATATTCGCTAATCCGAATAACTTCCAATTGGAAGGTACATATCTCTTTCCGCTACCAGATGATGTGGCAGTTTCAGATTTTGTGTTATACATTGATGGAAAACCGGTCAAAGCGGAACTGCTTGCAAAAGCCAGAGCTCGGAGTATCTATGAAGGCATTGTGCGTTCCATGCAAGACCCTGCACTTTTGGAGTATATTGGAACGCGTGCTTTTCAGGCACGCGTTTTCCCGATTCCACCTAACGGTGAAAGACGAATTCAACTTGAATACTCACAAGTGATTAGCATAGATTCAGGTCTTGCAAAATATACGTATCCTCTCCGAACAGACAAATTTACCCGTCAACCCGTAGGAAGTCTTGCTGTTTCAATTGACCTGAAAAGCAAACATGCACTCAAAACGATCTATTCGCCTTCACATAATGTTGCTGTAAATCGCAAAAATGATCATCGTGCTAAAATCAGTTATGAAGGCACAAACGTCCACGTAAAACGCGATTTTGTCTGCTACTATTCCCTTTCCGACAAAGATTTTGGCATTGACCTAATTACCCATCGCGATGATATTGATGAAGATGGCTTCTTTATGCTCTTGATTTCACCAAAATATGAGGTCAAAAAGACAGAAATTATTGAAAAAGATTTCATCTTTGTTCTTGACCGCTCTGGGAGTATGAAAGGACCGAAAATAGAACAAGCGAAAAAGGCACTCCGTTTTTGTGTGAACAGTTTAAACGATGGAGACCGTTTTAACCTAATTTTATTCAACACCGATGTTGAACCGTTCTCTGAAAAGTTGGTTTCAGTAAAGCAGGAACGTGAAAACGCACTCGCTTTTGTTGAAGATATTGTTGGAAACGGCGGAACAAATATCAATGATGCTTTACTTGCTGCGTTGTCTGATAAACCCGATCCGAAACGACCACGTATTATAGTTTTCTTGACAGATGGAGAAGCAACCGTCGGTGAAACGGATACTACGCGAATTATCAAAAATGTTTCTGTCGAAAACAACGATAAATCGCGTATCTTTGTGTTCGGTGTTGGCTATGATGTAAACGTTAATTTGCTTGATAAAATGGCAGAAAAAAATGGTGGCACCCGTCAATATGTGAAGCCGAAAGAGAATTTAGAGGTTGCTGTATCCTCTTTCTTTACGAAGGTAAGCGAACCTATCCTCGTCAACTTGGCTTTAGATATTAAGAACATCAGAACCAAAAATCTCTATCCACAGAAGCTGCCGCATCTATTTCGCGGTTCACAGTTGACTGTGCTTGGGAGATATGCAGGTAGCGGTAAAACTAAGCTTGTCCTTCGCGGAGACATCAACGGTAAGAAGCATGAATTTTCCAATTCGGCAAAGTTTCCAAAACAGGAATCGGATCATCAATTCCTGCCAGCGCTGTGGGCGCAGCGAAAGGTCGCATATCTTGTTGACGAAATCAGGCTCAACGGTGAAAACAAAGAATTGATTGAAGAAATTACACGTCTCAGTGAAAAATACGGAATTATGACTCCGTATACCTCATTTCTTGTTACAGAAGATGGACCACAACGAAGACAATTATCAAGGGCGAGAAGAGATCAATCAGTTCCACTGTCTGCAGTTCAAGCCGATTCGCCAAAACCGAAACTCGCGCCCCTCGCGCCCCTCGCGCCCAGCGTAGCACAACAAGTTGAAGAAAGCGTCCAATTGCAACAACTTCAGACGCAAGCGCAAGTAGCGAAAACGGCTGTCACTGTTCAACAAGTCAAGAATAAGACTTTCCATCTTCAAGATAAAGTTTGGGTAGATAGTACACACAAACCTGAAACCAAAACAAAGAAAATTGAGTTTGGAAGCGACGCGTATTTTGAGTTGTTGGCAAAAGAACCGGAATTGACTAAATATCTGGCAATTGGGAAGCAAGTAATTGTGTGTCACAAGGGAACATGTTATGAAATTCATCCGCCCAAGCAACCGTGAGGCAAACTCATGATTTCTTATTATAGCGGATTATAAAATAAGTTTACACATCTCTTGTAGGAGCGATCTCCGAATCGCGACCTTTTGTAATGTCGGGAATCGGAGTTCCCTCCTACAGTTCAATAGTGTGAAAGTAATTTTAAAATTTACTATATGCATGTTCAATCTTGTAAATATTAATTCGGGTCGTTTTCTGATTTAACGAAATTGAGCAGATGGATTTTTTGTATGTAAATCCGTTATCACGGATGCATTTGAAAAATCCATCTGCATTTTTACGATTGGGTTCTGAGAAGAAAGCGACACCGTCTGGGTTTAACAGGTTCTGAAGTAAACTCAAAATAGGTTCCCAATTCTGTTCCTCATATATCACATCTGATGCAAGGATGATGTCGAATTTGTCTTGAAAACAGAGCGCGTTCCAATCCATTTGGATAAAAATAGCGGAATCAATGCCGTTTTGCTGAGCGTTGTGTTTCGCAAATAAAAGTGCATCATGCTCAAAATCGGTAAAAATAACTTTTGCACCCGCTTGACATGCGGTAATCCCCGCCACCCCAATACCGCATCCGATCTCTAAGACACGTTTATCAGAAAGCACCTTATCTAACTCTGATATGTGGCGTGCTAAGCCAATAGCAGACTCCCACAGATAAATCCAGTAGGGCAGAAAGAGCCTGCCTTCACTATCTTCTCTACTTAGTTTATCCAAGAAACGGTCAGGGTCATCTACAATCGTCAGTTGAATCTCTCTGTCACTCAACTGAATAGTTGTGTCCGTAACCGGGTAATCATTCAGAAGGTTTTTCATTGGATTTATAATTCCAAAATCGATAACATTCACTAATCAACTTTTGCTGTAAAATAGGACAGTCCATTGTTAGGATTATACCATTGTACGCTACTTTATTCACATTTATTTGAAAACATTGCAGAGCCATTCAATTCTCCAATATTCGCACAGGCTACATCTGTTTTATCTTGTAGGAGCGATCTCCGAATCGCGACAAAACACAATAATAGTCGGGAATCGGAGTTCCCTCCTACAATACAATTAAATGGGAAAACTCAGCAATTAAATGGATCTAAAGAACATTGATATTGCCAACATGCTGCCCAATTCTTTATCGTTTCCTGACAAATTACACTTGTCAAAATAGGGTAAATTTGCTACTATAAACGACAATTATTACACTATTTCTATCTGAAAAACCGTCAATAAAATACATCATTTTAGCCAAGACAAAAGTGCTGCTTTTAGGGAGGAATTATGGCAAAATACGCGAAAGGTTCTGTTCATCCATCGGAACTACAGGAATTTGAAGATAGCCAAACAGGCGCACGCATCTATCAACTCACAAGCGATAACACAATTAACCATAACCTCTATTTTCTCACCCCATCCTTTACACCAGACCAAAGCGATCTGATTTTCACCTCCTATCGTTCAGGGAAAGCCAATTTTTTCAAACTTGATTTTCCGAATGGAGATATCGTGCAGTTGACCAATGGAGATGAAGTCCATGGATATTCTGGCGTAATCGCCAAAGACGGCACTGAACTCTTTTACACAGAAGGTGACTCCATCAAAGCAATTCATCTTGACACTTTTGAGGAACGCGTGCTTGCGGAATTTCCGGGGGGCAGTCTTGGCGAATGCAGCGTAAGTGCAGATGAACAGTTTATCGTAACAGCGATGAAACGTGATGACAAATCGCACATCACTGTGACCGCTACCGATGGCAGTGGTGGTGAGATAATCTATACTTCTCCTGAACAAACCATAATCCATCCACAGTTCCACCCCAGACGTGCAGATTTGATTGCCTATTCTGGCGACCCTGCACCACGCATGTGGACCATTAAACGTGATGGCACTGAAAACCGATCACTCTATCAACATGATAATAGTGAATTCCTTGTCCATGAAACATTTCTCGGATCACAAGACGAATTGATTGTAACGCATTGGCCATACTCCTTGCGGCGAATATCTTTAGAAACACTTGAGATGCAGACAATCTCAGATTTTAATGCATGGCATATTGCGAGTAATCGCACAGGAACAAAGGTATTGTGTGACACTGTCCATCCCGATATTGGATTACGGTTGGTTGATGTGGAAACGGGTGAACATGTGCCTATCTGTTATCCGCAGAGTTCGTCGAGTGGTAGCCAATGGAAAAAGGATCGGTATGCAGTCGCTAAAGATTGGGCTGCGGCACAGCAAGCAGGGGACAGAGAGAAATCGTTGAGTTGGATGGAGATGAAGGTTGATACGGTGTATGGTCCGCAATGGACGCATCCGCATCCGTCATTTAGTCCAGATGAGACGGCTGTTGTGTATACCTCTGATGTTTCGGGGCATTCGCAGGTTTATGTTGCTGTGATTCCGTGAGATGAAATTATGAGACAAGTTTTTAGATATTCTTTATTAATTTTTATTTTCTTTAGTATTCCGTGCCTTGTTTCGGCACAGGAAGACTGGATACCTGACGAAAACCTACGGCACGCTGTCCGTGATGAACTCTCACTCCCTGCAGCAAAACCTCTGACGAAAGAACTCATGGCACAACTTGTCTTTCTCAATGCAGGCAACAAAGGAATTGAGACACTAACAGGTTTGGAAACAGCAACCAACTTAATAGAGTTACATATACACAGAAACCCGATAACAGACCTAAAACCGTTAGCTAATCTAACAAAATTAAGATCGTTTCACTTTTGGCATATACCGCCAAAGATAACCGATCTTGATTTGCAACCGCTCGCAAATCTGACAGCGTTGGAATTTCTATCACTTGAGGGGAACGGTATTAAAGACATTCGCCCACTGAAGAACCTAAAGAACCTCCAACGTTTACATCTCACGCACAATCACATAGTGGATTTTTCCCCGCTATCAGAACTTACAAACCTCTGGCAGCTATGGATCAACGATAATTTTGGTAGCGACTTTAGCCCGCTATCAAATCTGACTTTAACAGATTTTCGGCACGATGAATTCTGTGACTTGCTTCCTTCGGGCAAACCTGTTGAAGAACGCATCAAGGACAGGAATTTTCCATCAATAACAGGTTTCTGGCCCGAAAAGAACATTCACAAATACGATTTACACTATGGGCATCTATTTGGTATCAGAACGGATTGGGATAAGACAGTAGATAAACCTACCCACGGTTTAGCAACGCAAATCACAGGTGATATTAAAAAGGCTAAAGCTTTCCGTGATGCACTGCTGCAAAAGAATCCGAACATGATTTTTCTTCTTCAGCTGCGTGTTCATAATCACCTGCCTTCAAATGGCGCGACTGCTTTTCCTGAAGGCTCAGATTTTTACTTACGAGATAGGAATGGAAACATTATCCGTAACTCTGTTGGAGAGTATATGATGAACATTCTAAATCAAGATTTACAGGACGTGCTGATTGACCGAATTGTTGGATTTTCGCAGTGCGGTATATTTGACGGTGTTCTTTTAGACGGATTCCTCAATCATGGCATAGGCGCTGCTGGCAGTCATTTTTACCCAACATTAACAGACGTCCCACTAACGCCTGAAACAATTATTGAAGCGCACCTCCGCATCCTACGTGGAGTCCGCGAACATGCACGAGACGATTTTCTAATAATTGTAAATGCAAACCACTCAAAACCGACGCGTTATGCTGAATATATTAACGGTTCATCTATGGAGCCCGGGGAAGATTACCAACCCGCCCTCAAATCTATACAAGGTGCAGGCAGCTCATACAAACGACTAAAGTTACTTGATGAAACATTACTTTGGAATGAAGCAAATTTGCGCGAGCCAATTATAAATTGGTCAGAAGGGTTTTTCTTACCAAATGAACCGCCCAATAGTCCTAACAACCAGCGTCGTATGCGACTTTTCACTGCAAGAGGATTAACACACTCTAACGGTTATATACGCATGAGCTATGTTTTGGATAAATGGCGCGACTGGATGGATACACACAACTACTGGTACGATTTCTGGGATACTGACCTCGGCAAACCGATAGGCGAAAAAGGCAAACTATACGACGATAACATTGACGGCGTATTCATCCGAGAGTTCACCAACGGTTGGGCAGTCTACAACCGTAGCGGACAAGCACAAGAAATTAGCCTCCCGATACAAACAACTGGCGTTGCAAGTGGTATCACCAGTTTCAAGCACACGCTCCCCGATTTAGATGGTGAAATGTATCTGAAAACTCAGGTAAATGCAGATGTGAATGGTGATGGCGTTGTGAATATCCAAGACTTAGTTATCGTGGCGAATGCTCTTGGCGAAGCAGAACCTGATGTCAATGGTGATGGTGTCGTAAATATCCAAGATTTAGTGATTGTTGCGAATGCTTTCGGACAATAAACTATAATTCTACGGAAGTTTAGGCACAATATGCTTAAGTGCATCAACTTGTTGCGCAGTATTTTTGAGTTCAGGGTTAAGGTCTACTGCTTGTCCGAGAGAATTTAAGGCTTTTTGGGGTTCATTTGTTAGTGCGTAGGCACATGCAAGATTATAGTGGAGCCGGGCTGCATTAGGAAAAGTTTGAAGTGCATGAAGACATATCTCACGAGTATTTGTAGGTTCGTTTTGCATGAGGTATGCAGTTGCTAAATTGACATAACCTACTGCCATATCTGGTGACATCTGAATAACCTTTTTGAAGGTTTCAATGGCTTGTGGATATTTCCCGGCATGCATGTAGGCATCCCCAAGGTTGTTGTAAGCAGTTGGAGCATTTTTGAGAAAAATAGTGCGACTTTTGTTTTTGATCGCTTTTTGATACGCCTCAATTGCCAGTTCTGGCTCGTCATTCCGCATGTGGAAGGATGCTTTTCGGTAGTTGTCATTGAACTGCGTTTGGTGATGCCAAACCCATAGAAATAACACAAACGCTGCAAGGCAAAACGTCAGACAACCGATTCTGAATGTTTTGTTTATAGGTACTTGTTCAGCATCAGAATCTTCTGCAGATTCATCATCTTGATTTTCATTGGAATCTGTGTCAGTTTCTTCTATAGGTTGATGTTCTTGGTCTTGAGTTTCGTTAACAGTCATAATTTATTTTATAATATAGAATTATAGTGGACTATAGAAATAATTCTACATTTCCTCTGTAGGAGCGATCTCCGAATCGCGACCTATAATAGGTTGACAAAGCAGTAGAATTAAATCTTAAATCTTGAAATAGGTATCTTAGCCTCAAAGAAGGAAAATATAAATGAAAACTTACGGTTTTGGTATCATAGGGTGCGGAATGGTTTCTGATTTTCATTCCGCCGCAATTTCCGAGTTAGAACACGGTCAATTGGTTGCTGTCAGTTCCCGCAATGCTGACAATGCTAAACGTCTCACTGACAAATATAATGTTGAAGGTTATGCCGATTACAATGATATGCTCAAACGGGACGACCTTGATATAGTTTGTGTTTGCACGCCGAGTGGTGCACATCTTGAGCCTGCTGTTGCTGCAGCAGAAGCAGGCAAACACGTCATTGTTGAAAAACCGCTGGAAATTACTTTGCAACGGTGCGATGAAATTATCCAAGCCTGCGATGAGACAGGTGTGAGACTATGTGCCATTTTCAATTCACGATTTACCGAAGGTTCTCAACTTGTAAAATCAACGATTGAGAGTGGAAGATTCGGCAAGTTAACATTAGGTGATGCCTACATCAAATGGTATCGTTCCCAAGAATACTATGACAGCGGCGGATGGCGCGGCACGTGGAACCTTGACGGTGGTGGAGCCCTGATGAATCAATCTATCCATGCTATTGATCTCCTCCAGTATTTTATGGGTCCCGTCCAGTCTGTACAAGCATTTACCGACACTTTAGCACACGAACGCATTGAAGTTGAAGATGTCGCTGTTGCTGCACTTCGGTTTGAAAACGGTGCGTTAGGTGTTATTGAAGGTACAACCGCTGCGTATCCAGGTATGTTCAAGAAAACCGAAATTTGTGGCACAAAAGGCACTGCCATTTTAGAGGAAGAGGACATCGTGAAATGGGAATTTGACCCGGAACTTCCAGAAGATGCTGAGATTCGAGAAAAATTCGCTCAACAGACAGACACAGGCGGCGGTGCATCCGATCCACGTGCAATCAATCATGCAAATCACAGACGGCAAATGGAAAACCTTATTAACGGACTTGAAACCGATGCGTCACATCTGGTTGACGGTCGCGAAGGGCGCAAAGCAGTTGAAATTATCCTCGCAATCTATCAGTCAAGTCGTGAAGGTCGAATTGTTGAATTGCCTCTGTGACACGGATTTCATTGGAATCAAGATTTTCGGTGGGCAAGGCGGATATTCTTGTCCGCCCATTTAACCATCCTAAGTATTCTCACAAGGACTTTCTCCAATGAACTTGTAAATTTCTTTGACTTCACTCGGAGAAGTCAGAAACCATTCCCTTCCGGGTGCGCTGTCTACGTATCTCCCTCGTACTTTCAGAATATCGTGTATGATTCGCTCTATCTTCTTCTCCTTATCAGTTTTAATATGGAGACCGAGTTTGAATCTTTCTGCTGTGCTGGCTTGTTGATAAATTCTCGTATGTAGCTCCTGTTCAGTCCTACCGATCTTGCACTCCCAAACATTTTCTCCTTTAGATTCCGCACTCTCTCGTTTCTGCTGGTCGTAGTAAAGGTAGACTGAATTCCTACCAGTCCCGATAGTCTTTTCAGAATTCAAGTTTATATTTCTACTCGGATTCGGAATCCCCTCTGGGGCTTTAGCCTTACCAGCAGCTATGTCAACATGTGCTTTTCGGACGTTCTCAACCATCACAGTCACAACTTTCGGGTCTAGTCCCATGCGTTTCCCAAAGGCACTGTTCATATTATGATAATTCTTGACCCACTTCTCAAAATCTTCAGCGGAGCGTTGCCCAAGCATTAAGGACTCGACTTGCTCCTGATACTCGGGGGTCAAGCGGAGTTGGTTTACTTGATCCTCCGTGAGGTTGAACTTCTCGGCCAAATGCTTCGGTGAAGTTTTTTCCCACCATGAGCACTCTGCAACTTCTTTTATCTTGCTAATTGTCAGATATTCTGGAGTACTCATTGTTATTCCTTCTTTCCCTGGGACTTTCACTCATAATCAAATACTATCTTGATAGCCTCATCCTTTTTATGCAGTGCCATTTCAAAACCTTTTTGTGCTTCAGTGAACGGCAGATGATGTGTAATGATCGGTGACACATCAATACGTTCCTGTGCAATCATATCCATCGCTAACGGGAAGTCATTCGGCACATTCGGACCGACAGATCCGATGAATCGGATATTGTTCCTGAAGAACTCTGAGAAGTTGAAATTGTATACCTCATCGTCTGGCACACCGAAAGCCAGAAGTGTGGCACCGCGTTTCAATAACTTCAGGCACGTGTTGATTGTTTCCGTTTGATGTCCAACGACTTCAACCACAAGGTCTGCCATTCTACCATCAGTTATCTCTTTAACTGCCGCGACAAGGTCTTCGTTTGCACAATTGATCGTATGTGTCGCGCGCATCTGTTTAGATACTTCAAGCCGGAAGTCAACCAAATCGGTAGTTATCACTGTTTTTGCACCGAGATTGCTCAACATGTGCGTAATAAGCAATCCCATCGGTCCTTGTCCTACTACCACAGTATCCAGATCAAGCAGATTTCCCAACTTCCGACATGCCCAAACAACGGTTCCCAAAGGTTGAGACATCAAGATACAATCTTTACGGCTATATTCTACTAAAGGCAAGGTAGCACTCTCATGGGAAAGAAAGTATTCTGAACAACCTCCGATATGGCGCGGGAGTGCAAGCACTTCGTCCCCAACTTTGAATTTCTCCGATTTGCTGTCGGTTATAACACCAATTGCCTCATGAATAGAAAGCCCCTGCCCAAGTGGATAACGATCAGCAGGGTGTTCAAGTACAAAAGAAGGCATATCACTACCGCAGATAGCACTATGAAGCGTCTTAATCATCACTGTGCCATCAGGATAGTCTACCAAATTCGGTTTATCTATATCAACAATTTCAATATGATGTGGTGCAACGATTTGCCCCGCTTTCATAAAAACTCCTTTTCAACTTTTATAGTAAAATCCGAAAATATGTTCACATTTCAATGAACAACAATCCTCACAGCATCGCCGCTGGCGAGGCGGGGAATGCCTAAACGGCATTCATACCGTTGATTTCTTCCTAACCTCGCTAATGTAAAGGTAATTCTGGATTTTACTATAACTATGTTTATCCCGTAAGACCCTTCTTACTTCTACATAGAAGATAAAACTGACAAAACCTGTTCATGTAACGATCCGTTGGTTGCTACAACACCACGGTTTTCGGTCATGCGTCTGCCGCTCAGAAAACTCAAAGATTTTCCGTTAGCATCTGTTACTTTTCCGCCAGCCTCTTCAACTACAATAAGTCCTGCTGCATGGTCCCAAATGCACTCACGATAGTCAGGATACGCAGGATTCGGGAGACGGATGTAGAGCGATGCTTCACCACGTGCGACAATTCCATATTTTGCTTGGCTGTCTATTTGAAGTGGCGGTTTGTTAAGTCCGAGTTCTTTTGCAATTTTAATATGTGTGTTGCTGTCACCGTGTGTGGATTCAAAACTCTCTGCTAACCGAGATGCGTTTTCAGAAACGTGTGCTTTTTCTAAAAGTTCACCTTTTGTTGTGTAGATAGTTGTACCTTCACCTCGAACAGCAACAAAGAGGCATCCGCGTTCAGGGTTAAGAACGTCCAATTGATGTGGTAAATTCGGACATCCCAAAACTCCAAGTTGGACCTCACCCTCAACAATCCATGCTAATGCGATAGCATATTGATCATTGCGAAGAAATCCCTTTGTGCCATCAATCGGGTCAAGCGTCCAGAAGCTATTGCTAATTTCACCACTACCTCTGTCAATCCATTCACAAATATTTTTTGCAGAGTTAACTTTTTGCTTCTGTGTGTCCTCCGTTGCAAAACGTCTAACATATTCAGTGACGCGTTCCAATAGCACAGGATTCTGTTTCAGAGATTGTGCATCTTCTTCAGCAACAATAATATCTTCAGGGAACGCATCGCTGATCGCATTACATATCAGTGCCTGCGACCCAAAATCGGCCACGGTTACGGGACTACGGTCGCTTTTTTGAATGGCATCCGTTGATACCATCTCATCCTGAACTTGTTGGCAAAGTTCGCCTGCTTTTAGCACGGCATTTATTGCGATCTGTTTTCTGGTATTCATTCTTTGTTACGGCACGCGGAGCGTGCCTACTACTTTTAAAAGAGCGTTGATTTTGGAATATCTTTTGCTTCGTGTAGTTTCAGTTTCGCTTCACTAATATCGTCAATAATGATGGCACGTAAAGTGGTAAAATTCTCACCTTCCTGTCGGAGGACGTACGCTGGATTAAACGTTGCCATAGCAAAAGGCGCATAACGGGTATCTGTAAACCATACGCCGCGTTCCTCGGTAATACGGAAGCGCGGATTAAGGAGTGTTTTTGCGGCGGGTGCTCCTAAACATAAAATCACCGAAGGTTGAATCAAGGTTAGTTCGTTATCAAGCCATTTTGAACACGCCTTTATTTCAGTTGTTTTTGGCGGACGGTTTTTCAACTCCCCATCTTTCAATCCCACTGCTCGACATTTAATAATATTTGTTAACCAGATGTCACTACGCGTTAATCCACTGGCGACAAGCACTTCATCTAACATGTTGCCTGCAGGGCCAGAAAACGGAAATCCTGTGTGATTATCCGCTGCAGAGGGACCTTCACCAACAAGAACTAATTTCGCGTTGACATTTCCACTACCACAGACGACATTAACTCGGGTTTTTGCCAGATCACAATCCGTACAAACACTGGTCCGCTTTTTGAGACGTTGCATTTGAGTGTGGCGAGTCGAGATATTTTCCATAACTCAGCTTGCACAGTTCGTAGGTTGGGTAGAGCGAAGCGAAACCCGCAGCATGCCAAAAGCGCATGCTGCGTTGATTTGGACAATATCAAAGGTCTCAAGGCAAACCTTGCCAAATCAACGCCAAGTACGCGTATGGCATCTGGTGCCTCTTACATTCTGTAGGAGCGACCTCCTGGTCGCGACATGGAGGATCGCTCCCACAAGAAAATGCACTAAGTTAACACCCGCTGAATGCCAAAAGGCATTCATAGCGTTGATTTATGCGTTTAACTCTTCCCTCTACCCAACCTACAACTCACTGTAGGTGCGAGTAGAAGTGTTTTCCAACATGAAACATTATAAATCAAGTTTTCTGAGAACCGCCTGAAGTTCTCGTAAATTGAATACTGGCATGGATCAGAGACTCGGTTGCACCAAAATTCAACTGATAAATCGGTTTGTCCCAACTATATTGATAATCACTTCCGTAAGCAGATACACCTATCGGTATATAGTCATCTGGCACGTGAATGAAAAATGTGCCACCTGTATGCCGAGGTGGTTGACATATAAGAAGATAACTTTGGCTATGGCTATCCCATCCTGCTGACAAAACCTCAACACTGCCTTGGGTATAATGCATGTCTGTGGAAAGTAGTTGGGGTACCTGCTGTTCTTCACGTAAGCAGAGCAATTTGGCTGTACGCGGTGCAATGTTCATCAAAGTGACATTCTTTGAAACAACTCCTAAGTATTGCCGCATCCAAAAATCGTGGACAAGATAGTCTTTTTCAGGATTAAGATCAACAGCACCTAAATTCAGATGGATATCGTCTTGATGGTCTTTCCAATTGAATATGCCGACAAGATTCCAAGATTCACGTTGTGTCTTGACCGGCAAGTGCCAAATCCGTGGAAAAGGTTCATCATATCGGTCAATAGGGGTGGCTGCTTCTCCAGAAAGTGGAAATAGTTTCGCGACTAATTCAGCACGTGGTATAGAAAAGGTTGTTGGGCTATTCGCACATGAAACTGTAGCACCGCTCAATGCAGCAGCGGTCATTTCAACGATTGCCTCATTTATAGGACGAGGTTCATCAACGACTAAATCTCCATACGCGTAATTCCATAATGTCTTATGTGCGTTAAGATATCCTGCATATCGGCTAATCCGTTGCTTTGTCCCATTTTGCTGATGCCATGAATCACTGTTATCTACATATTTCTGGCGTAATAACGGATAATTAAGAGAAAAATTTCCGATACCGACACACTCAATTACGTTATAACCAGCAAGAATCACCTCGCTTTTAACGGCATCAACTGCTTCTGTAAGTAAACGAACGGCTAAGCGGTACAATTCTGCTGAAGTCAAGGAACTATCATGCCACGTCACATTCGGTGCAATGGACATCATGCCACTTGTATAACTTGACAAATCTGCTTTAATTAACTCGTATCCCCATTCATCTACTAACTGTTTAATAACTTTCTTGACGTGTGCCTGTGTTTGTGGATGTGATACATCTAATATGGCAAGAGGCACTCCTCTACCTGGGAGATGAACTTCTACGAGGTCATTGAAAACACCAGTTTGTGGTTCACCATCTTCTGATGGTGTTTTTTCTCTGTTTATAGACCGCAAACACACTTCAGGATGCTTTTGAATTAATTCAGAATTCGGTTCAATACTAAATGGGTCTATACAGATACCTGCTTTAAACCCATTTGCGTGAATTTGCTCAACCACGGAGGTCATACCTCCAGGGAAACGATCCCGATTTATTGATAAATTCCCTGGACTTTCTTGCCATCCTGATTCCAGTTGAATGTAGTCTATTCCACCAGTGACTGAAGGTTTAAATAATGGATTTTTGGCTATTGATCGAGTTTGTTCAACAATAGCATCTGCCCCCATATCCTCTTCAATATTTTCCGAAGATAAAGTCCATCCGGAAAAAGTTTTCTGAACAATAGGATTTGTCAATCCTTTATTGTCGGAAATGTTTCCTGATGAAACTGAAAGTGTTTGCGCACCATTTTGAGCAGCGAGACGTTCTGTGTAACGCGTATAAGATGCGGATACGTCTTCTGAAAAATCAAGATAACCAACCTCCGATGTGACCTCTTCACCCGTTTGACATTCTTTATTTTCACAGTCATGGTAAAGAGACCAAGTTGTTAAACCTTGTGGAGGCTTCCGTTTTTTGACTTGGTAGCCAATTTGCATCCGAGGCCACCATCTGTTTGTAGTGATAAACCCGAACACGAACGATCCTTTGCTATCAGTATCGTGTAAGATGCCATCTTGACAAGGTTGTGAAGTGTTATCTTGTTTTAAATTAAATCCGTCATAGATTTTTCGATGGGTCCCTTGCGTAAGGGCTATCGGGGGCGTCTTTAAAAGGAGGTGATATTGCGATGGATGTCCACCTAATTGGATTCCACCATGCTGTGCAGAAATATCAATGAGTGTGATATTTTTTAAGCAAATTGGGGTTTGGTTTAAGTTTTCAACACCAGCTTTTAATAAAATATAGGGGTGATCGGTGTAGCAGGTAAGGTAGGTATGTATACGTATACCGGTTCCGTCAGGTGTCCCATCTTTTTCAACCGGAGAATCTTTTGATGACTGTTGCGAATCGTTTGAATTACTGTCCGAACTGCCAACAGTGTCCTTCAAACGCAGTTCATTGGTAACTGCGGTTTCATAAGAAAACCTTAGCGTTTGATACGCCCCAAACGAATCTGTTTTCAAAGGTTCTGTGTGAAATTCCCGAAACCCAGCATCCAAAGTTTTCAACGTCGTATCATCTTTCAATCCTATCTGTGTGAATGCGTTCTTGATAATTGTCTTGCCGTTTTTATTGCTATAGTTCCATGTTCCTTTTGATAAATTAAATTCAATTTGGTATTTTTGATGATCGATCACGACGAGTTTTCCACGCCGCGAAATGGCTAGGTCCTCAAGTTTCATGCACGTTTCCTTTTCCAAGCAAGTAAACACGACTTTAATATATCACCATGCAGAATATATCGGACCTACAGATAACGGTAGAAACTTAAACATGTGTCTCCGTAATGCTTTTGTCTATCACATGTTAATTGTCCAAAGTTAGATGGTAGGATGTTATTTTTCCAATGTTCTACCAGAAGTATTCCTGTAGATTCAAGTATGCATGTGTCTGAAATGTGTGAAAGGCATTTATCGTAAAGTTCTGCATCGTAAGGCGGATCAAAATAAATAAGTTCAAACGCCTCTGACCGTGTGTGCAGCATTGTAATCCCTTTTGAAACATCTGATCGAATCAACTGAACCTGTGGATCGTTGGTATCGTAACCACATGCTTGGAGATTCTGTTCAATCAATCTAAAACACTTCAGGTTCTGTTCCAAAAAGGTTACCTGTTTCGCTCCACGACTGAGTGCCTCAATACCGATATTGCCCGTGCCTGCACACAAGTCAAGAAATCTGGCATTAATCACTTTTTTATTTAAAATGCTAAAAGCAGACTCTTTAACCCTATCAGTTGTGGGCCGGACAGTCATGTTTTTTGATGTGGTCAAGCGCCTGCTCTTAAATTTGCCTGCGATAATTCGCATTAAAACACCTATGTGACAATCTACAATCTGATTTGTTCCAAACGGCAAATTTGCTGGCAGACAGCTGGCTAATACGATTTCTAAACAAACAAGTCCTTAATTACTGTACCCTCATTGACAACCCGTATTGGACGACCAGAACGAGAGTAATTCTCCTCATCATAATTGATCCCTAATGTGAAGCAGAGCGACGCAAACAAGTCTGACACACCTATAGGATCAGTAATCACTTCTGTCCCATCTTCGTTAGTGCTTCCAATGACTTGTCCCCCTCGTGTGCCTCCACCTGCAATCACAGCAGACCAACCGTTCGGATGATGGTCGCGTCCATCGGTTGCGTTTATTCTCGGAGTACGTCCGAACTCACCAAGCCATAAGACAACAGTTTCGTCAAGCAGGTCGCGTTCACTGAGGTCTTTGATGAGCATCGCATACGCAGGGTCAACAACATTAAGAAGTTCTTTGGTTCTTTCAAAGTTATTTTCGTGTGTGTCCCAGCCATCAAGCGTAATTTCTACAAATTGCACACCTGCCTCAATTAACCGTCTTGCCATCAAACAACCTTGTCCGAATCGGTTCATACCGTAGGCTTCACGTATTTCCTTCGGTTCTTCTTTAAGTTCAAAGGCTTTGATATTAGGCGAGTTAATAAGTTCATCAGCTTTTTTGTAGATAGCTTCATGCGCTTCCGTTCCTCGTCCAGTACGTTTGGAGATAAATTCTTTCTCAAGGTTTTTAAGCATTTTGAGACGTTCTCGAAAACGGTGTGTATCCATTTGTGCTGGATATTCAATGTCTTCCACCTTTTCCAATGGGTTATTTACGACAAAAGGATCGTGTGAAGCACCGAGAAATCCGCCTGAATATGTCGGCGAGTTGATGTTAACGCAACTGGGTAAATGCGATTCATCGTCATCAAGGTAATATGATGTTAAAGAACCTAAGGTTGGATGGCGAACTGCCCCACCTGGTGCATATCCGGTATGCAGTAAATAGCGTGCTCGTTCGTGGTTGCCTTCGCGAGAGACCATTGAGCGAATGACAGAAAGGTAGTGTGCCTGTTCAGCGACAAGCGGTAAATGTTCTGAAAACTCAATACCTTTCACACTTGTTTGAATTGGCTTGAATGGTCCACTATTTTCTACTGAGGGGTCTTTTGGGTCAAAGGTATCTAATTGACTCGGTCCACCACTCATAAACATTACAATGCAGTGTTTAGCTCGTGGTATGACCTTTTCCAGTTGTGCGTTGCCTGTGGCACCAAAGTGTTGCATCGCAACGAGTCCAAGAAAACTACTTACGCCATATTTAAAAAAACTACGTCGGGAAATTTCATTATGCCATAATTCTGGTGTATCATATTCGGGTATCCACAATCCTGATCTCATGTCTTTTACAGCATTTTTAACGCAAGCAACTATGCCAGCGAATGCTTCTCCTTAATTTGCCCCGCTACAAGCGTGAAAACAATATGCACCTGCGGGATAGGTGTTAGTTTTTGACGATGTTAATATGTAAAATATCTATTCCAAATTGATTCTTTTGCGGCTACAATCAATAAACACTCTTATGCCCTAATCCATCTTCTCGTATATCGTTTCCTTCAACTCTCTTATCATCTTGATGGTAGACATTAAGAATATAATAACATGCCTACATTTCAAAAACAAGTAAAAAATCAGAATAAGGCAGAAGCATTCAATTGTCGCGTAGTGCTCTTGTAGGAGGGGTTTGTAACCCCGATTTCTTTGTAGGAGCGAGCTCCAGATCGCGACCCACCGAATACCATACGGGAAATGCCTAATGAAGATTAAAAAATAAATTGGGTAATTCGGCGAGGTTAGGAAGTAATCAACGATGTGAATGCCATTTAGGTATCCTCGCCTTGCCAGCAGAGATGTACAATTGCTGCTGGCGAGGTTTCCTAACCTCGCCCTACTGAAATATTTACTTAAACTTCATTAGGGACGATATGTTTATATAACAACACCAAAAATCTGTGTAATCAGCGTCATCCGCTAAATCTGCAATTCAGACAACACATGCCAAAACTTTACACACCCCTCCTAAAAATCCCGCTTGCCAATTATCTCCTCCCATGCTAATATATCATAAAAGTTCAAAAGGAGATATAAATATGTTTAAAATCGGCGTTATCGGAGATGAAGTCTCACAAGACTTCGCCACCGTAGTCAATTTTGTCCAAGAATTTAACCTTGATTCTATTGAAATCCGCTCGGTATGGGACAAACTTCCACATCAACTCACCGATACCGACATTGACGAAATGAAACGTCTGCTTGACGGTACAGACATTGAGATAATAGGTGTCGCATCCCCGTTTTTCAAATGCGATATGGACAATGCAGAAGAACGTAAAGAACATCTTGAAATTTTGAAAGGGTGTATCCGTACTGCAAAAGCGTTTGACACAAATCTGATTCGCACTTTCGTTTTTTGGGATACCGGTAAAACAGAAGAGCGTTGGGACGAAATAATCGCTTCTTACGATGAACCGCGTCGAATAATTGATGGTGAAGGCATCGTACTTGGCATGGAGAATGAATCCACAACTTCCCTTAGTACTGCCAAACTCACTGCGCAATTTATTGAAGAAATAGACTCTCCAAACATACGCGGCATTTGGGACCCCGCGAATGAAGCACACGCAAAGGATGGTGTGACACCGTATCCCGATGCATACAATCAGATGAAACCGACAACGATTCATGCACATCTCAAGGATGCAGCACCAAATCCTGATAGTGGCGAAATGGAGTCAGTTCCTGTTGGTGATGGAATTATTGATTGGCAGGGGCAGCTGCAGGCGTTTGTTGACGATGGATATGAAGGACATCTCTGCCTTGAAACACATTGGAGACCTTCACTCAAAATTGACGATGATTTACTCAATAAACCGGGTGGAAAAGCGTTCTCTGAAGCGGGTGAGGAAGCCTCACGCATTTGCATCGAAAAATTGCAGGCAATGATCAAAAAATTAAAGTAGTAAACATGTTCTGTGTGCCGTAATCCTAAAAGGAGTTAACTATGGCATCCGATAAATCCAAAAAACCTATCCAGTATGCCCCAACAGATGATGACGGTATCTATTACCCTGAATCTGATGGAAAACCGCTTGCGGAAACAGACTTACATCGGATCGTTATTGTCAACACGTATCAAAAACTTGAGGCATACTATGAAGATAGGGACGACGTATATGTTTCTGGAAACCTGTTGATCTATGACGTTCCCGGCAAAACGCGGCGTTCCATTTCGCCTGATGTGATGGTTGTGTTCGGCATAGAAAAAAAGATGCGCCGCACCTATAAAATTTGGGAGGAAGGGAAAGCACCGGATTTTGTAATGGAAGTTACCAGCAAGAGCACATATAAAAATGATTTGAGGAAGAAGAAGACCCGATACGCTCACATGGGTGTTCGGGAATACTTTCTTTACGATCCTGAACGCTCGTATTTACCTGACTCATTGATAGGTTTTCGGCTAAATGACGATGGAAAATACGATGCAATTTCAACACTTTCCAGTGGAGGAATACCTTCAGCTACACTGGGAATAGAGTTTAGACTTCAAGAAGATGACATTGGACTTCATGATATGACTTCAAGTGAATGGCTACAGACACCTGCTGAGAAGGCTGAAGCAGAAGTCAGGTGTCTTCGCGCTGAAATAGAGCGGTTGAAAAAGGCATAATAGAATATGAAAATTAAAGCTGTTCGCACCTCGCTTTACGACATTCCACCACAAGTTGAACGCACTGATGCTATTCAAGCTTTTGTCTCTATGGAATTTCCGTACATTGAGATTGAAGATGCAGATGGAGTTGTAGGCACTGGCTTCTCCTATACTATCGGCAAAGGTGGAGAAGCAATTAAACAGATTATAGATGCCTACCTCACGCCTATTCTGCTTGAAGAGGACGCTTCCAATATTGACCGAATTTGGAATCGCATGTGGATGGAGACACACTGGGTCGGTAGAGGTGGAATCGTCGGGTTGGGAATGGCTGCCGTAGACATCGCTCTGTGGGACCTTATGGCAAAGCGCGCAGAATTGCCATTATTTCAACTACTTGGTGGTGCAAGGGCTTCTGTTCCTGTTTACAACACAGATGGTGGTTGGCTACACCTATCGGAAGACGAACTCGTCAGACAATCCGTAGAATTTGTGGAGCAAGGTTTCAAAGGTATCAAGATCAAGGTGGGACGCGATAGCCTGCATGAAGACATTGCACGCATATTCGCTGTTAGAAAAGCAATCGGTCAAGACCCTTACCTGATGATTGATGCTAACATGAAGTGGAATACACGCGAAGCCATTCAACTCGCTTGTCGTGTGGAAGAAGCAGACCTTTTCTGGTTTGAAGAACCGATTGAAGCTGATGATGTTGATAGCCACGTGGAACTGCGTGAAAAAACGACAATTCCGATCGCTATTGGGGAAACAATCTACAATAAATTTGTCTTTCAAGAATACATCGCGCAAGGTGCAGCGGATATTCTACAACCTGATGCTGTGCGTGTCGGTGGTATTTCCGAATGGATGAAGGTAGCACATACAGCCGAATGTTTTGGTCTTTCGGTATCACCACACTTTCTGATGGATTTGCACGTGCATCTCTCTGCTGCGGTGCCGCATTCACTCTTTGTGGAGTATATCCCATCACTTGACCCGGTACTTAGCGATACCTTGACACTCAAAGATGGACATTTTTCTCCGCCTGATCGCCCAGGACACGGTATCCTTTTTGATAAACAGAAATTAACACAGTTTCAAATATCGTAAACCCTATACCCTTCTTGTTGGAGGGCTTTGGAAGCCCGATTAACTTTTGAGGAACAACACGTGAAACTTGAAAACCGTATTGCAATTGTTACAGGTGGTGGACGTGGTATTGGTCGTGCAACTGCCTTGGCGTTTGCCAAAGAAGGTGCAGACATCGTTCTCGCCGCACGAACTGAAGATGAGATAGCTGCAGTTGCCGATGAGGTGAAACAACTCGGTAGACGTGCACTCCCTATCAAAACCGATGTACAACTTAAAACCGAAGTGGATGCAATGGTGGCACAAACGCTTGACACCTTTGGTAAGGTGGATATTCTCGTCAATAACGCAGGCGTGGCTATCCACAACCCTATTTCCAAGATACGGGAAGAGGATTGGGATTTGACGATGGCAGTGAACCTGAAAGGTGTATTTCTGTGTACACAAGCCGTTTTCAGCCACATGTGTGAACAGAAGTATGGTCATATTGTTAATGTTTCCTCAGTATCGGGCAAATATGGTCATGTGAACGGAGGAGCGTATTGTGCTTCTAAATTTGCTGTTGTCGGTTTCACAGAAACAACGAACAATGAAGGCAGACCGCATGGGGTAAAATCTTCTGTCGTTTGCCCCGGTCCAGTCGATACGAAGATGCGCCGCGATAATCACCCCGACGATGTAATTGAGCATCTCACACTTCCAGAAGATGTAGCGGACTTGATCCTTTTCCTTGTATCGCAATCACCTCGCGCGCATACTCTTGAAACTGTCATTCGAACCCCGTTAATGTAACTTGTTTAGCATATACAAAACATGTTTATCGATTCACACGCACATATTCAGATCTCACAATTTGATCGTGATCGAGATGCTGTCCTAAAACGTGCAAACGAAGCTGCGGTTTCCACAATCCTTATTATTGGATTTGACGTAGAAACCAGTCTTGGTGCGATTGAACTTGCAGATAAACATAAAAACCTCTACGCAACAGTTGGCATGCACCCGCACGATGCCCAAAAATTGACCCCCGATGTACTAAAAACTTTTCGTGAACTTTTACATCATCCGAAGGTAATTGCTCTCGGTGAAATAGGTTTGGATTACTACCGAAACCTCTCGCCGCCTGCCGTGCAAAAAGAGGCTTTTGCAAAGCAATTAGACCTCGCCGAAGAGATGGAGATGCCGATTATCGTTCATAATCGCGACGCTTATGTGGACATCCTTCCTATTTTGGAAGCGCGTTCTCGAAAAATCCATGGTGTCCTACACTGCTTTACGGGCGATGTTGAATTAATGCACAGAAGTCTTGAAATCGGATTCCATATCGGTATCGGTGGTATAGTTACATACCCAAATGCAAAAGATGTGCAAGCCGTGGCGAAGGAAATTCCATTAGAACGGCTATTGATAGAAACCGATTGTCCGTGGTTAGCACCACAATTCAGGCGGGGTAAACGGAATGAACCCGCTTATGTACGGGCTGTGGCAGAAAAAATAGCTGTACTCCGTGAGATTGCCATAGAGACAATCGGTGAAATAACGACACAAAATTTCAATAGACTGTTCATAGCTGATTAAGCAGAATCACAAGGCTATCATATATGAAGCATCTAAATCTTCGCATGTACGCGATGGTGATTGCACTCGTCTTTATCTGGCTCATCTTCACATGGCTAACAGGTGGTACATTCCTCAGTACACGAAACCTCTCTAATCTCTCCCGTCGAACAGCAGTAACAGCCATTCTTGCTATCGGAATGACGTTAGTCATCGTCTCTGCTAACATTGACCTGTCTGTGGGTTACGGTGCTGGCTTGCTCGGTGCAATCACTGCTATTCTGCATATTCAATTGGAGTTACCGATAATCCTGACACTCCTCATCGTTATCTGTCTCGGAATTCTGATAGGATTGATGCAGGGCTACCTCGTAGCATATCAACACATACCAGCATTTATTGTTACACTTGGTGGATTTTTAGTATTTCGCGGACTAATGTTAGCATTTACAAAAGGTAAAACGATCCTTTTGCATGATAATTGGTTAAAAGCTATTGGCAACGCCTACCTTCCACGTTCTATTGGATGGGGACTTATGCTTATTGGACTCGGCATAAGTGTATATGTGTTTTACCGCCAATTCTCAACTTCACAGTCTACGCATACTGAAAAAGCATACGCACCTACGATTTTAAAAATATTTGGCACGTGGAGTTGTATTATAGCATTTGTTGTTGTAATGAATGCTTACAAAGGGATTCCGATTTCAGCATGCATTTTGTTCGGATTAGTATTTGTGTTCCACTTCATCGCAAACCACACCCGTTTTGGAAGATATGTTTATGCTGTTGGTGGAAATGCCGAAGCAGCCTATCTCTCCGGAATTAACGTGCGGAGCATCACATTACGGGTATTTGCAATAATGGGGGCATTAATGGCAATCGCAGGTATTGTCATGACAGCTCGCCTCGGAAGTGCCGGGCCAGATGCAGGCAGATTACGTGAGTTAGATGCAATTGCTGCTTGTGTTATCGGTGGTGCCAGTTTAATGGGTGGACGTGGAAGCATTCTCGGTGCTATCTTAGGTGCTTTTGTCATGGCAAGTCTCAGCAACGGAATGGAAATGGCAAACATGGGCACTGCAGGGCAAGATATTATCAAAGGCGTTGTCCTTGTTGCAGCAGTTGGATTTGACATGGCATCGCGAAAATGACTTTTATCTCCGTAAATAAACCAAGTTGCCACCTATGTAGCACAAACTTTATGAAGATTAAACAAATATTTCGGTAATTTCTTTAGTCCCATAGGGACGGAATGTTTATAGAAAACGTTAACACCACCTTAATTGAGTTCCGTAGGAACGGCATATTTATTCTTGATGTGTTTTGAAACATATCGTCCCTACAGTCGTCGGTGCTGTTATAAACACATCGTCCCCGCCAAATGCCAAAGGCGCATTTGGCGTTGATTTCTTGATTTGGCATATCCTGGTTCAGACAAATACTGACCCACCTACCAACTGAAAACTGAAAACCGACAACTGACAACTATATTCTGCAAACTTATTGGAAATATATTGGATATCTATTATTCCAAACACCGCAGAAACTTCTCATCACCACCCATAATCTGTTAAAATATCAGTATGAAAAAACAAAACCGATCCCTTATCCAAAAATCACCCAAATGCATAAACGATTTCGCAAAACTTGTCCAAATAAATATGGACAGTAACAAGAAAACCTTGATACCTGAAAACAATGAGAAAATCAAAATTAATTCCATAAGAGAAAAACTGCTCTAAACCCATACATAGACTGGGTTTAGAGCGAATTTCAAAAGTATACCGTGGTATAAAAAAATATACCGTACGGTATATTTTTAAGAAGGAGAACCCAATGAAATTTGAAGGAAAACACAAACAATTTGCTGTCAAATGTTTCGCACAATTCATGACACGAACAGAAGTCACAGACGCATTTCTCGAAGAATTCGCTAATGTCCGACTCGCACACAATATCCTCAAACAATCGCAACCCACAATCTACTCAAACAAAACGAACAAATTGAAGATATAAAACCTCAGGATACAAAAGCACTAACAGATACATAAGACTAACATTCTTATACCATTCTAATTGACAAATTGTCATAAATAAACTGTAGGTCGGGTAGAGCGAAGCGACACCCGACATGGAAACCCTATCTAATCCTACGTGTCCAAATCAACGCCAAATGCGCTTTTTGGCATTTGGCGGGTTTCGCTTCGCTCTACCCGACCTACGAAATAATGCCAAGTAATCATTTAGAAATGGTATTATACCATTTCTAAAAATAACGTCCTTTTAAGAAATAGACCGTTCAATGTGAATGTCATACGGGGAATGCCTAAACGGCATTCATACCGTTGATTTCTTCCTAACCTCGCTAATGTAAAAGTAATTATGGATTTACTATAAGATATGATTAACCTTAGCCTCGGAGAGGTGAAAGGTGTATAGAAAACGGTGTCAAAACTTTTTCGCATTTTTTTAAACCGTTTCCCAAAATATTCCCCTCTTTATAACCGAAATCTAATTGGGAGTTCTGTTTATGAACTACAATTTTGTCAACCCAAACAATTTAACAGATGCAGAACTGGTTCGACTTGTTCAAGCGCGTGATGAACCAGCATTCACTGAATTAATGTCCAGATATAGTCCACGAATTTGGAACATCATTGTCGAAAATTCAAGACAAAGACGGGATGCCGAAGAAATTCTTATGGACATCTGGATGGCTGTTTGGGAAAACATCATCGGTCTACGAAAAGCTGAAAGTTTTGGTGGATGGTTAAGGCGGATTGCTTTCACCGCTTGCAATAGATATTATGCCGCCAACTTACATCGGCAAAACGAGATTATGCTCAGTTATGAAGAGTTAGCTTTGCAGATTGATAGAGAAGCAGAACAACGTTTTAATGAAGCAAGACTTAGGGCAGATGCAAGAGAGGCTGTACATCATTTGCCACAGAAAGTGCGTTCTATAGCAATATTGTACTACCTTGAATTGTGGAGTATTAAAGAGATTGCAGATGAACTCAACTTAGCAATTGGCACAGTCAAGACGAGACTAAGCGAAGTGCGACAACTTCTCCGCAAGGAATTTGAGGTAGATGTAGAACCTATAAGGAGGGGAACTATGTCACTTGAACAGGAACAACATGAAAGTTTACAAACGAAGATTAAAGTTATAGGAGTTGGTGGAGCGGGTTGTAGTGTTGTTAAACGCATGATTGAAATAGGTATGACAGGGGTTGAATTTTTTGTTGTTGATACAGACTATGAAGCGCTTGCTACTTGCAATGGGGCAACACAGGTGCAAATTGGCGTTAACACTACTCAAGGAAGTAGCACAGATGGCAATTTGGAAATCGGAAAAAGAGCGGCTGCGGAAAACATGGATGAACTCCGCTCTATTGTATTAGATGCAAAAATTGTTTTCATTACCGGTGGTATGGGAGGTGGAACAGGAACAGTTATTGTGCCTATGATCGCATCTCTTGCACGAGAGCAAGGTGCATTAACTCTCTGTTTTGCAACGCGTCCATTTGATAGTGAAGGAAGCCTCCGGTCCGAACAAGCAGAATTCGGAGTGCGGGAACTTCAAAGCGATACACAACGACGGGCAGATGCTGTCATTGTTGTGCCGAACCAACAAGTGCTTGATTCAATCGGTCAAGAATTACCGATGCGCGAGGCGATCTTGGAAAGTGATGAAATCCTGATACAAGGCGTAAAAGTCATAACAGACATCCTTGCAGAAGATCGCGAAATTAACATTGACTTTGATGATATTCGAGAAGTATTGGGTGACCAAGGTCGTGTCCTAATGAGCATAGGAAAAGCAAATGGCGAGAATCGCGCGAAAATCGCTGCACAGAATGCTATATCCTCGCCCTTACTTGAAGAAAACCACATTGAAGGGGCAATTGGGATGATAATTGATATCGCTTCTCCACCAAATTTTACGATGCACGAATTGGATCAAGTCATGAAAGTCATTGGAGAAACATGTGAGAATGCACATCCTATCTTCGGATTAGTCTACAAGAATGAGCTGGAGGTAAACGATGAAGTGTTGGTAACTATAATGGCAAGCGGGATTGATTCACAAAGTGATCAGACTCCACCGATTTCTTCCAACAAAGTCAGCGGCACTACAACACAAGACAGTGGTATTTCACCTTCAAGTGATTCAGAATTTGTTCATCTACATAATCACAGTGAATATAGTCTGTTGGACGGTGCGTGTCGGATACCAGATATGGTGCAGTGGGCAATTGAGAACAGTTCGCCTGCTGTTGCACTTACAGACCACGGGAACATGTTCGGTGCATGGGAATTTTACAACACTGCAAAAGCAGCCGGAGTTAATCCCATTGTCGGATGTGAGGTATATGTCGAAACAGAAAAAGAAAAGTCAGATGCCAATTCCCAATATTCACCGTCCCATCTCACGCTCCTTGCAGAAGACGTTGAAGGATATCACAATCTTTTAGAATTAACATCACTGGGATATACACAAGGTTTCCATAGAAAACCATGCATCAATATGGAAATGCTACGTGAATATCATGCTGGTATTATCGCACTGACAGGATGCATTAATGGAATAGTGCCAAAGTTAATTTGTTCTAATCAAAAAGACGAAGCGGTACGAAGCTTGTTAGAATTGAAAGATATCATGGGAGAAGACAACCTCTTTGTTGAACTTCAAAACCACTATATTGATAAGGAGTTAGCAGCATATCCAATGATGGTGGAACTCGCAAATGAGTTTAATCTCCCTATTGTTGGAACAAACGATTGCCACTACCTCCGAAAATCTGACCATCGCATGCATGACATCCTGCTCTGTATTCAGACAAAGAAGACCGTTAACGACCCTAAACGGATAAGATTTAACAATCACTTTTACTTTAAAAATGTTGACGAAATGCAGGAAGCACTGAAAGATTATCCATCTGAAGCAATTATCAATACATTTGAAATTGCCAATCGGTGTAATCTGCAACTGGACTACAACGAAAGCGCTAAGCCGATATTTGAGATTCCCGAAGGATATACACAGGACAGTTATCTGAAAGAACAGTGCTACGAAGGTTTGCGTGAAAAAATTGGAGGACATCTCTCCGAGCCAATTCGAAAACGATTGGAATACGAATTGGACATTATTCAACAAACCGGCTACGCTAACTATTTCCTGATTGTTGGGGATTACGTTGGCTACGGGAATCAACAGGGATATTTACCCTCTGCTCGCGGCTCTGCTGCCGGTAGTCTTGTACTGTATGCACTCGGTGTAATCAATTTCAATCCGATGGACCACGGATGTTTGTTTGAAAGGTTTTTAAACCCTGATAGAATGAATCCGCCGGACATTGATATAGATTTCGCTGATCATGCCCGTGACGATGTGATTGATTACCTTGTGAGAAAATACGGTCATGATTCTGTCGGTAAAGTTGCTGTCTTTACTACGTTAAGGGCAAAAACTGCTATCAAAGATGTTGGACGTGCCCTTGAAATCCCTCTTGATAACATAGAAACTTTGACAAGACTAATTCCAAGCCGTCCGGGTGTCACTCTTGATGAGACGTTAGAACAAGTGCCTGAATTTCTGACGCTTGCTGAACTCGCTGAAAATAGAGAGTTAATCGAAATAAGTAAAGGAGTAGAAGGCATAAAACGGCATGTCTTCTGCCATGCTTCTGCTATTATCATTTCAGACGGGCCTCTTAGCAATTACGCCCCACTCTTTAAGGATAGACATGGACAAGTCGCAACGCAGTTTGAAAGAAAAACCGTTGAAGATGTCGGCATCATTAAATTTGATACGCTTGGTGTCCGAAGTCTTTCAGAGGTTGCGGACTGCCTCAATATGATTTGGGAGAACCACGACCACAAGATTACACTTGAAAACATTCCATTCGACGATAAACAGACATATTCACTCATTAGTGAAGGATTGATTGCAGGGTTGTTCCAATTAGAAACGTCTGCTGGTATGTTTAAGGTAGTCACCGAACTCAAGGCGGAAAACTTTGAGGTGTTTTCCGCGATTCCTGCGCTCTATCGTCCTGGTCCTATTGAAAGCGGCATGATGCAGCAGTTCATTGATCGAAAAAACGGGGTACAATCGGTAGAGTATACACACCCATCATTTGAAAATGCGCTCAAAAGCACTTTCGGTGTCTGTATCTATCAAGAACAGATAATGCAGATTGCATGCGATGTAGCTGGCTACACACTTGGTGAGGCAGACATCCTCCGAGATGCCATGGGAAAAAGGAAAGTAGATGTGCTTAAAGAGCAGCGTGCCAAATTCATCAATGGCGCAATTGAAAAGGGAGTCTCCACCAAAGAAGCAGAGGAGATATACGACCACCTTGAACAGTTTGGGAGATACGCTTTCAACAAATCGCACTCTGTTACTTATGCTCTATTAGCCTACCGTATGGCATATCTGAAAACGCACTATCCACATGAATTTATGGCAGCAATGATGACTGGAGAGGCGGCAGATAAGGAAAAAATCAAGCGTTACCAAGCTGAATGTCCAAAACTCGCTGATTTCTTGGATGTAGAAATAAATCTGTTCCCGCTTGATATCAACGCGAGTGAAAAGAACTTTATGGTAGATGGAAACGATATCCGTTTTGGGTTTGTTGCCCTCAAAGGCGTGGGTGATGAAGTGATAGATTTACTTCTTGCGGAAAGAAATCAAAGCGGCATATTCACATCTATTCAAGACTTCCGTGATCGTTTTGATTCAACAGAGATGAACGAACGGGCCTTTGAAAGTCTCATCGCATCAAGCGCATTTAATGCTCTTCATAAATAATACATCTGACTAACCGATCCTAATCTACTGCTTAGTCAAGTGTTAATTGATGGTTCTTGAATGTAGTCTGGAATCGGAGTTCCTCCTACAAGAAAATACATCTCAGTAGGAGCGATCTCCGAATCGCGACAAAATCACTGTAGGAGCGATCTCCGAATCGCGACATACAATAATATGTGACAAAGCACTACCCTTACCACTTCAGAGTTATTTAGTTTTAAGAATTATCAGTTGATGGATGTTACTAATAGTTTATTTCGTAGGTCGGGTTTCGCTTGCGACACCCGACACGTTGCGTTCATGTCGGGTGTCGCAAGCGAAACCCATAAGTGTCAATTTAAGAACATGTTTCTTGTTTGATACCTTTGGAAATCCGATCTTATACCAGATACCTTTCGCACCGCTGGTGGTTCGTTGTTGTTCGATATCTTTTCTATATACCTTCCGCACCGCTGGCGCTGAGATGTGATTGACCATAGCCTCGGAGAGGCGAAAGGTGTATAGGAAACGTTGATCCCACCAGGAGCAAGCCCCAGAGGGGCGAAAGGTGTATCAGATACACAAACGTTATTCACTAAATTGATGCCCGGGGAATGCCTAATGGCATTCATACCGTTGATTTATGGGTTTCACTTCGCTCTACCCGACCTACAGATAGTTCATAGAAATGTGAAAAAATATACCAGAAAACCTAAAACTAAAAAACCCTGGTTACCACTTACAAATTGATTGACTTTCCATAACTTATCTGATATACTTACAAGAAAGACCCAATTAATAGTAACGTGAGTTTGATAATAAAATGTGAGTTTGCTCTAAACACTTTTCATGCCTAAAAAAGCAGTATTTTGTAGCATAACCTGTTAGGTTGTGCCGTTTTTGCGAAAAATAACAGAGAATGCTGCGGGTGAAAACTTTTTCAAACTCACGTTAATAGTAGAAACCGAATCTATCTTCGCCCAGTTATTATTCAGGAGATGGTACGATGCAACCGAAAATACACTCAGCCCCAGCAATCGTCTATCCCGAATCGGACGGTAAACCTATGGCAGAGACCGATTTACATCGAAATTTGATGTTTGATATCATCAAAATGTTAACACACTATTTTGAAAACAGAAATGACGTTTATGTTTCGGGCAATCTGCTGATATACTATGAGGAGGGTAACCCCAAAAAGGCTGTAGCACCAGATGTGTTCGTCGTCTTCGGCGTATCAGAAAAACCACGCCGTACCTTTTTGACATGGGAAGAGGGGCAAACCCCAGACTTTGTGTTAGAGGTGGCAAGTACAAGCACACATCAAAATGACATCGGGCATAAGAAGGACCTTTATGCATCAGTGCTTAAGGTTGAGGAGTATTATATTTACGATCCGTATGGTGAGATAAATCCGAACTTCATAGGTTATCGCTTGGTAGAAGGCGCGTATCAAGAGATTGAGTTTGTTAATGAACGGCTTCCTTCCCATGTGCTTGGTTTGGAACTTGGTGAACGTGATGATGTGTTGGGTTTGTACAACCCGAATACACAAGAGTGGCTGCAACCCCCTGAACAACGTGCAGAACAGGAATCCATTGCTCGGAAACATGCTGAAGCTGAACTCGCAAAAGCTTTAGCCGAACTTGAAAGGTTTCGCGCAAACACTAATGATTGATTTACATGTGAATACTCATACGGAAATTTGAAGAAATAAGATGGATAACAATGAATTGTTCAACAACTACACCCAAGCCGAATTGCCGCAAGGTTTTCGGGAAAGACTTGATAGAAAGCAGATAAACGAGATCGCGTTTTCAGCAGATGGTTCTCGACTTGCTGCGGGCGGTGCCGAACGAATCTGGGTATACGATTTAGCCAGCGGAGCGCAATCTGCTGTGCTTTCAGGACACACAGATAGAATCCGGGCAATAGCATTCGCGCCAGATAATCACACCGTCGCCAGTGCAAGTGAGGACAGTACCCTTCGACTATGGGACGCAGACACTGCTAACGAAATAGCAACACTGGCGGGTGAATCTTCAAGCTTAGTCAGTGCGTTAGCGTCATCTCCGGACGGTGTGCCGCTGACCGCGTGGAATGAAGAAACAGCGCGTATGTTGAGCGGCTCAACTGCTGACCCCGCCAGAATTAGAGCGTTAACCTTCTCATCAGATGGAAATACGGTTGTCAGTGGTGGTGCGGACGGCAAGATAAGAGTATGGGAAGTAGAAACAGGTCGTCAATTGTCTTCTATTGCAGCGCATGATGGATTAGTGTTAACTTTGGCGTTTTCCCCTGATGGGAAAATACTCGCAAGTGGAGGTTCAGATACTACCGTTCGGTTGTGGGAATTAGACAGTAAACATCTTCTTTCAACCTTCACTGCGCATTCAGATTCGGCAAATGCGTTAGCGTTCTCTCTTGATGGGAAAATACTCGCAAGTGGAGGTAGAGATCCAGAAATACGGTTGTGGAACGTGAAAGCACAAGGTCTCATGTCCACTATTCCAGCACCAGAAGGCTTTGTATGGGAATTAGCGTTCTGGGGCAGCGATCAAACCGATAAACAGCAGCTTGTCAGTGTAAGCAGAGATGGCGTGCTTTCTATCAGGGAATGATATAAACTTAACCTCTTTTATTCTCGAATTGATTATTGATTGACATTCCTTAGATGAGCATTAGAAAGATCGAATTCGTTTATGGCATATTTTATATGTCCTTATCTGGGTAATGATGTTGAACTAACTGACGAGCGAGAGTACCATATTACCCTTCGTCATCCCGATCTACTGCCAGAACATCGGCAATGTATCAGTGATACATTGGCTTTACCAGATGAAATTCGTAGCAGTCCTCGTTTTGGGAACGCACGATTATTCAGTCGTTGGTTTGAAGAATTACTTGGAGGTAAGCATGTTGTTGTCGTTGTAGTCAGTGATTCAATTCCGTTAGTACGTCATTGGATTATTACGGCTTATATCACAAGAAGACTGTCGAGGAAAGGAAAAATTGAATGGAAACGAAACTAACATTTCAGTATGATCGAGATGTTGATATTTTGTATATAAACACTTGTGAACCTTATCCTGAACAGGAGAGCGAAGAACTTGATGACGAAATTATTGCGCGTTTTAATCCGGATACAGGTGAAATAGAAAATCTTGAAGTTTTATTTTTCTCTACGCGTTTATTACGGGAAGAACTATTTCAACTACCAATTGCTGCACGCTTACAACTATCCGAAACCTAAACCACTCTGCAATCCACCGAAACTGACAATTCGTGTGTGCCGCTTCCAAAAACAACCCCTTTGAGCGGGGTTACGTCTGAGTAGTCTCTACCCCAAGCAACCGTGATATGTCGGTTAGTCGGAATTTGGTTGTTGGTCGGGTCAAAATCTATCCAGCCAATGTCCGGCAGATAAACTGAAAACCACGCGTGCGACGCACTTGTTCCTACTAACTGTTCTTGGTCTGGCTGTGCTACCGTTTCAATATATCCACTGACGTACCGCGCTGCCAAACCCATTGCGCGCAAACAACCAATTCCAAGATGTGCGAAGTCCTGACACACACCCCTGCGATGTTCTATCACCTCTGCCAGAGGTGTAGCAACGGTAGTAAAACCTGGATCGTAGGTAAAATCTTCATAAAAACGCTTAATTAAATCTTCTACCGCTTCCAGCAAGGAACGTCTTTTGGTGAATGAACTATCCGCGTAAGTACGAAGTTCGGGCATCTCTTGGATCATTGGAGAGTCAAGCATGTATTGCCGTACTTCTAAAATCTCCGCATCCTGATCAATCTTTAACTGCTCTTGAACAGTTTCCCAGACTATATCCTTCACAGCATCCGTTTGTATTCGGGACTCTTTCATCTCCACATGGCTTGTAACCGTAACGCTCAAATCTTGATGCGGACGTTGAATAGAGAAATAATAAACAGTATTTCCGAAGAAATCCTTTCGTTCACGGTAACTTGTTGGCTCCGGCTCAACAATAAATTCACTTTGTGTACAGACTTGTTGAGCGGAACTTCGGGGAGTCAGCCGTGCTTCGTTATGACAAAGGTTGACAAGACTGTTATAACTGTATTGAGTGTTATGGGTAATTTTATAGTTTATTGGCATTGTATAAACCTATGAAGGATCGGTTGTAACCAACTGTTGAGGTCCCTGTACATGACTGAAATAGGTTTGCGTGAGAACATCGGATAATTCTATCAAAATTTGTGCAAGTCGAACCAAAAGCTTCTCTAATCCTTGACGTTGCGTACTTTGTTCAGACCGTTGTGCAAGCTGGAATGTATTTGAGAGTTGCAGCTGCGTTAATCCTTCTAAAATTAGTTGTTCTTCTTCACTAAGACGATAGCCCGACTTTTCCCGAGGAAGATCACGTATTTGCTCTTGGAGTCGTTTTAACTGGTAGACCAACGAACGTGGATTCGTTTCGTCAAGCAGTAACATTTCAAGTGCTGTTGGCAGGTGTAATGCTGACCGATAACGACTCCGATAGGTAATTAGGCTTTCTGCAGCGGCAAGTATAGACTCAAGCAGCAGATGTTCAATCCACTCTTCCTGAACGGCGACAAGGCTTGACCGACACAGCACAATGAGAAGTAATGCCCGTTCAACGCGCCGCCCCATATCAAGACTGACCCAACCGATTGTCTGAGTCATGCTCTCCGCGTTGAGTCCACTCAGTGCTGCAAGAAAAATCATGAGTTGATCAAGTTCGGTTTGGATGTGTTGTAGTGTGCGTTTATCAGATTCACTTGAGGAGGATTGTATTTGCAAGTTCTTATCGTTAGTGCTGTACTTTTCAAGTGTGCTACATAAGTTCTCAATGCTGTTCATAACACGCCATGTATCTGTTGACCAACGATCACGGACAGCATACGCAGCACTCACCAGCGATTGAAGTGTTGACACAAGACTTCCACTGTTTGCTGTATCAAGCATAATGGAAAGCAGTTCGTTTTCTAATCCTTGTCCGTCTTTACTAACAAATCCTGGATGAGATGAAGTTAAACCGGTTAGTGAACGGAGCATACTGCGGAGATACGCGAGTTCAGATACGTCCCTTGAGTCTTCCCCGTGTGTTTCTGTGAAAACTGCTGAAGGGAGAGGTTGCCCCAAAGGTAAAACTTCTAAACCCATTTTAATTTTGTCTAATGTTATCCGAAGAAGACGTGCGTGTCCCTCTGCACGTTCCGCATAGCGCCCTACCCAGTAGAGATTTTCTGCAGAACGACTTGATAAACCTTGGGAGTCTTCAGAGATGATGGGGCCGCTTTTCGAATGCTGCCACAAACTGATATGTGGTTCTGGTTCAGGTGCTAAAATCCAAGTATCTTTACTGATACCACCGCCTTGAATAGTAACTGTTAATTCGCCTGCTTCACCTTCACAGCGAGTTAGTCCACCTGGCATTACAGCATAACCTCCTTTTTCCGCAAATAAGAAGCTGCGCAGAATTGCACGGCGTGGTTCAAGTTTTCCCTCTATAAGAGATGGTGTTGTAGAAAAGGAAATATACTCCTGTCCAACATAGAGATGCGGTTGCGCATTAATCTGCGCGCGAAGTGTGTCAACTTCAGTGGAGCTAAGTTCTGTACCGAATAGTGGTCTCGTGTTCGGTTGGCGATAAATAGGTTTGATGACTAACTCTTTAAGATTTGTCAGTACATAGTCTTGATGTTTCGGTTGTCCGCACCACCAAGTTGTTACGGAGGGGAGGCATAAATCTTCACCGATCAATTGTTTTGCAATGTCTGGCAGAAAAGGTATCAGGGCGGGGTTTTCCAGAACGCTGCTACCAGGAGGATTTATGACAACAACGTTGCCTTGACGGATTGCCTCCAACAGACCTGCCACGCCGAGCCGTGAGTCCTGCCGTAGTTCCAACGGGTCACAGAAAATATCGTCCACGCGCCGCAAAATGATGTCTACTGGCTGAAGTCCATCCAGTGATTTCAACCATACATGTCCATCTAACACTGTCAGGTCATCGCCTTGAGCCAGTGTGTAACCGAGATAACTCGCTAAGTAAGCGTGCTCAAAGTAGGTTTCATTGTAAGGACCGGGTGTTAGTACAACGACATTGGGATTGTCTTTTTGGTGTGGTGCAAGTTCCGCAATACTATTTTGCATCGCTCGAAAGAAGAAAGATAACCGATGAACACCAGCTTCGCCAAAGAGGTGCGGCAATGTTCGCGCCAAAACAGTGCGATTTTCAAGGGCGTACCCTGCTCCTGACGGTGTTTGCGTGCGATCACTCAGCACCCATATATTTCCGCTGGAATCTTTAGCCAAATCTGCAGCGTATGTTAATAGAAGATTGGTATTTGCGGATAATAACTCGTTACAAGGACGCAAGAATCCTGCGTGTGCATAGACAACTTCTGGCGGTATCAACCCTTCTTTGATTAACCTTTTCTCGCCGTACAGGTCCTTCAAAATCAGATTTAAAAGTTCAGCGCGTTGTATAAGTCCTGTTGAGATGGATTCCCAGTCTGAGTTTGAAATAATCAGCGGAATAGGGTCTAATTCCCATAGGCGATGCCCGTGCTTTTCCCCATGAACAACATAAGTGACACCGTTTTCCCGAAGTAGGCGTACTGCATCCTTGTGCCGAGCGACCATCTCTTCAAGACCGAGCGTATTCAGTGCTTGAATGAAAGGTTGCCAGTGTGAGGCGATCTCTCCAGACCTGCTCAGCATCTCATCAGTCTGTTCAGTATCAAAAAAGTATGCCTCGGCAAAACTATCGTCAACTATGTCTCTATTTGTTTTATCTGTGCGTTGCATGTTTATAGTGACGTATTAAGAGATCAAAAGTATTAAGTTAGTTATTGATTAGGACTGTCTTCGGAGGTCCAAAGTATAGGGATACTCTGCATTTATCTCTTCAGGAGGGACATCTATTGGACCTGGAGTGCGTCCTTCTGAGAGGAAAGTCCCAGGTGCTGCACGAAGAGGTCGCGGTTGACTTACACCTGGCGTATGTCCTTCCGTCGCGAAGCGGCTCACGCGGCGGGATTCAGCCTCGTAGGCATTGACTGGGAAGGTATCGTAGTGTCGTCCACCCGGGTGTGACACGCGGTAAGTACAACCTCCGATTGCGCGTCCATTCCAAGTGTCTATGATGTCAAAAACAAGCGGTGAATGAACGCCAATTGTAGGATGCAACGCTGATGGTGGTTGCCAAGCACGGTAGCGAACCCCACCCACATATTCACCATGTGTGCCTGTACTATGCAGAATCAAGCGACGACCGTTGCAAGTTACGACATAACGAGAGTCTACCAAACCACGTAGTTTGACCTGTACTCTCTCAACAGAGGAATCCACGAAACGCGATGTTCCTGTCCGCGTGACCTCTTCTCCAAGCACATGCCAAGGTTCAATCGCCATTCGCAATTCCAGTTCAATGTCTTGGACGTTTACAGTGCCGAGTAGTGGAAATCGGAACTCAAAAAATGGTTCAAGCCATGCCCCTTCAAATGGATACCCCGCATCTTGTAGTTCTGATATGACTTCCTGTATGTCCGAACGCACATAGTGGTGAAGCATAAATCGGTCATGTAATTCTGTTCCCCAACGCACCAGCTTACCTTTATAGGGGCTAAGCCAAAATTTAGCAATCAACGCACGAATAAGTAACATCTGCACAATACTCATCTGTGCATGCGGTGGCATTTCAAAGGCACGCATTTCCAGTAATCCGAGTCTGCCACTGGCTGAATCTGGGGAATAAAGTTTATCAATGCAAAATTCTGCGCGATGCGTGTTTCCTGTTAAATCAGTCAAAAGATGCCTTAACAACCGGTCTACCAGCCAAAGCGGCGATTCTTCGGCATCGTCTTTCGTTTCCGTTGATACAGTATCAGGAATCTGCTGAAATGCCACCTCAAGTTCATAGAGTTGTTCATCACGGCCTTCGTCTACACGAGGTGCTTGACTTGTCGGACCGATGAAGGCACTGGAAAAAAGATACGACAAACCAGGGTGGTGCTGCCAATAGGTGATGAGGCTGCGCAATAAATGTGGTTGTCGTAAAAGCGGACTGTCGGCAGGTGTCGGTCCTCCGATAATAATATGATTTCCTCCGCCCGTTCCTGTGTGCCGACCATCTAACATAAATTTTTCAGCACTGAGACCTGATAACCGTGCTTGTTCATAGAGGGTTGTGATATTATGTACAACTTCGTCCCAATTTTCTGCTGGATGGATGTTAACCTCAATCACACCTGGATCCGGCGTTACACTCAACGATTGAATTCGCCAATCGTGTGGCACTTCATACCCTTCAAAAATTATGGGCATTTCTAATGCTTCGGCAGTTGCTTCGATTACTTCAAGCAGCGACAGATAATGTTCTAAATGGGACAAAGGCGGCATGAAAATGTGCAACCGACCATCACGAGGTTCAATACAGAGAGCAGTCCGGATAACTGATTCTTGTTGATTTATTTCTTTACTTGTTTTTTCTCGCGTTTCTGTGGCATCACTATGACTGATATTAGCGTCACGAGGCTCAAACGGATCACGTTCAAAAAAAGGTTCTTCTTGTTCAGGGTCAACCCACGGCAAGGACTCAAGCGGAAGACGGTATCCCATTGCTGAATCGCCGGGGAGTAGGAACATATGCCCACCTCTAAAGTTCCAAGCACAACTTTCCCATGATTTGTTTTCAAAATTCCATCCTAAAGGCAGCACATAACCTACTGGCTCACCGATTTTATCCGTTTGAAGTAATTGTATCAATTTTTGTCGCTCTGATATTTCTTTGAAATCAATTTCATCTGGGTCAATGTTTATAGGCAGTTTCCCCTCAGTCCAAAGGAAAAAGACTATATCTTCATAGGCGGATCTGATATAGTCTGATGAAACATTTAACCGATTTGCCAGATGACGTAAAAATTTCTCTGCATGTTCAACGTCAAACCCATAATCTTTATTAGGTTCAGCGAGTAGTGTGTCATTTCGCCAGACTTGGATACCGTCTTTTCGCCAAAAACATCCAAATTTCCAACGTGGTAGTGGTTCACCCGGATACCATTTACCTTGACCGTAAGACAAAACACCACCAGGACCAAAGCTGTCGCGTAATCGTTTTAGTAGATCCGCCGCTAAACGGCGCTTTTCCGGGCTATCAGCCTCTGTGTTCCATTCAGGACCTTCTGTGTCGTCAACGGATACAAAGGTGGGTTCTCCACCCATTGTAAGTCGAACATCGTTGTGGATTATATCTTCGTCTACCTGCTGACCGAGGGCATTAATCGCTTCCCACTGTATATCAGTATAAGGTTTAGTTACGCGCGGGTCTTCGTGGATACGTTGGACGGTATTGCTGTACGTGAATTCTGTTTCACAGATGTCTGTATGGCCGGTGACGGGTGCCGCACTCACTGGGTCTGGTACGCAAGCCAACGGAATATGCCCTTCACCAGCGAATAACCCTGAAGTTGGATCAAGTCCTATCCAGCCTGCCCCTGGTGCATACACCTCACACCATGCATGTAAATCGGTGAAATCCTGCGGTGGACCGGCAGGACCTTCTACAGGTTTCTGATCTGCAACGAGTTGAACAAGATAGCCCGAGACAAAACGCGCCGCTAATCCAAGATGTCGTAGAATTTGTACGAGCAACCAACCGCTATCACGACATGAACCTATTCGCTTTTCCAAGGTTTCATTGCAGGTTAGTACTCCTGGTTCCATTCGAATTGTATATTTTATATCTTCCCGCAGACGACGATTGATACCTACAAGAAAATCAATTAATTTTTGCTTGGACTTATCAACACCTATCAACCATTCAGTTAGTAGAGGACTATTTTCTTTCACTTCCATGAACGGCATCAACTCTTTTTTGAGCTGCGGTTCGTAGCTAAACGGAAAGTGTTCTGCACTTTCCTCAAGAAAAAAGTCAAACGGATTGATAACCGTCATATTTGCAACCAGATCCACTTCAAGAGACAATGCTTGGGTGGGTTCAGGGAAAACGACGCGCGCTTGATAATTACCGAATGGATCTTGTTGCCAATTGATGAAGTGGTTCTTTGGCTCAATTTTGAGTGAATACGCTTCAATCGGGGTTCGGCAATGCACAGCTGGTTTCAATCGGAAGATATGGGGAGAGAGCGAAACCAAGCGATCATATTGATAAAGAGATTTATGATTGATTGCAACACGAATTGCCATATCTGTTTTCCTTTTCTGCATAACAGATTAGCAGCCTCTTGTAGGTCGGGTAGAGTTTGCGAAACCCGACAAAAAACACCTATAGACACCATAAATTGTTGGGTTCCCAAACTCAACCCGACCTACTGCATTTGAAATTGTGATTGTGTGTCTTCTCCATTTACAGGACGCAAAGCGAAAAAAGTTTTGTAAATATCTTCACCGACATCGTTGAGTTTAGTTTGAAATGCGTCCAGAAACTCATGTAAACCGCTATGGAGAACCTGATCAACTTGCGCATAAGCAAATTCGGAACGGAGTTGTCCTAAACCCTGTTCAGCTGAGTTTGAAAACGTTTCTAAAGGTGTGCCAGAAATAGCGTGAAGCGATTCTTCAGCCTTGGAAAGACAGTAAAGCACTGACCGTGGAAATTCTCGGTCAAGAAGTAGAAAAGCAACAACATTGTTAGGAGAGATGAGTCCGTGTGTTCGGCGGTACATCTCAAATGCACTTGCAGAATGGAGCAATGCCCCCCATTGAATATCATCAAATGGCGTATTCACATCCGAGACAGAGGGAAGCAGAATGAAGTATTTTACATCAACAATTCGAGATGTTTTGTCAGCGCGTTCTATGAGACGACCTAACTGACAGAAATGCCATGCTTCGCTGTGAGACATAATGTTATCTGTTAGTCCCATGAACAGATGTGATGCGACTTTGATGTCCGTGAAGAATTGATGTGGTTCTGTCATCGCCCATTCTTCAGGGGTTTCTGTCACCATCAAATATGCATCGTTTAACTTTTCCCACATCTCGGAGGAGATATTTTCACGAATTGAACGCGCGTTTTCGCGGGCAGCGCGTAAGCAGGATATGATAGAATTTGGATTTTCAGTGTCAAAGGTCAAAAATTTGAGGACTGCTTCCCGTGACGCTTCGCCGTATCGTTCCTCAAATTCCTCGTCATCGCCAGTAGTGGCAACTAAAGGTTCCCACTGTGCCTGCATGCCGACCGGTTGGTCAAGAATAAGCTGCAGGTTGACATCAACAAAACGCGCAACATTTTCCGCGCGTTCAATGTAGCGACTCATCCAGTAAATTGATTCTGCAACGCGACTGAGCATGACTTTCACCTACGTCTAACCTGACAATACCCAAGTATCCTTGCTACCACCACCCTGTGAAGAATTAACTACGAGCGACCCTTTTTTGAGTGCTACCCGTGTCAACCCACCGGGTAGGACATAGATTTCCTCACCATAAAGGATGAACGGGCGTAGATCAACATGTCGACCTTCAAAATGGTCGTCAATTAACACAGGCACTCGCGAAAGTGCAAGCGTTGGTTGGGCAATATAGTTGCGTGGATTCGCTTTGATTCTTTCAGCAAAATCTTCATGTTCAGCTTTTGTTGCGTGTGGACCAATTAACATGCCGTATCCACCAGACTGGTTTGCTTCTTTCACAACAAGCTCACCAATATGTTCCAAAACGTACTTTCGATCATCATCTTCCCAACACATATAAGTTGGGACGTTTGGAACAATTATGTCTTCATCAAGATAGTATTTGATAATCTGTGGTACATAAGCACACACAACTTTGTCATCAGCAACGCAGGTCCCGGGGGCATTGATTAGTGCAAGTCGGCCTGATTTGTAGACCTCCATGAGTCCAGGTACACCTAATAGCGATTCTGGGTTGAGTACTTCTGGATCAAGGAAATCATCGTTAATTCGGCGGTAAATGACATCAACACGTTCAAAGCCTTTGGTCGTTCGCATGTGGACATACCCGTCCATAACCACTAAATCCCGTCCCTCAACCAATTCGACTCCCATCTGCTGTGCAAGAAATGAATGCTCAAAATAGGCGGAGTTGTAAATACCAGGGGTAAGCAACGCAACTTCGGGGGACATTACTCTGTCACTTACGAGGAATTGCAGCATATCCAGCAAGTGACTTGGATAATCTTCCACAGGTTGAATCTGGGATGTGCCAAACATCTGCGGAAATGTTCGTTTCATCAACTGACGATTTTCCACAACATAGGACACACCTGACGGACAACCGAGATTATCTTCTAATACATAAATCTGTCCGTCACCATCTCGCACCAGATCCGTTCCCGTGATGTGGCACCAGATACCGCGGGGCGGGTCTAACCCGATGCACTGTTCAAGGTAACGATCCGATGAAAGCACAACCTCAGCAGGAACGATTCCGTCTTTTATTATTTTCTGCTCGTGGTAAACATCATCAATGAATAGATTGAGGGCATGAATTCGCTGTTTGAGTCCACGTTCTATCCATTCCCATTCAGTAGCATCTATTATACGAGGGATAAGGTCAAATGGAAAGATTTTTTCAACCCCTTGTTCGTCAGCGTAGACGTTGAAAGTTATTCCCATTCGGAGCAAGGCATATTCAGCGGTAATTTGGCGGCGTATTAATTCCCCATTTGGAAAGTTTGCAATCCGTTCAACGAGCATCTGGACAGCAGGGCGCGCACTCCCGTCAGAAAAAAACATCTCATCATAAAATCCGTCGGTGTTGTATCCATCAAATCTTGCCATTGCAATGAGCCTCCCTACTTGTCCGCTGTCAAAATTTATATTCCGAAACTAAAATGTAAAGATGCTTAGGGCAACGCTTTTATAGTGAAATCTAAAACTACTCTTACAGTTTTTTATAGGTTTGATGCGTTTAATGTGAATGTCATACACACATTCACCAAGCGCAATTCATTGTGCCTCTTCCTGTAGGAGCGACCTCCTGGTCGCGACTTTAAAAACTGTAGAACACTTTGTAAATGCTGAGTGACAATGTAAAGTTAATTGTAAAATCCACTATAATGATTACGCCTGCCCTATACCAAGGTGTGATGCAATACGTATACCAATATCTCTAAGTGTAAGGATTAGTTGCCCGCTTTAGTTGTATAGGTAAGGCAACAGCTTAAGATGTTTTTGGAATTGAAAGGTCCCTTTTGCCAATTGCCAACTTTTTAGGCAGAGAGTATCAATTGTTGTTCAATTATAACCCACAGTAAAGTATTACATGGTGTTAGGAATTTGTCAAGGATTTTGTAGAGCTATTCTGTTTTCATGTTACGAATATAATTCGCATTATTTCTAAAAAAACAATAGGCAGGTCCAGAGACCCGCCCTAACAATATGAATGCGTGTAGGATTAATCAGTCCTAAAAGAAAAATCTGATCCATAAAAATGCTCTTGATGAGATTCTTAGGAGATAGCACGAAGGAAAATCTTTCCTCGCGCTATCTCTACTCACGATTCTCAACAACCTTCTTCCATTATAGTAAAGTCGAAAAATAAGTTTACACGCATCTTGTAGGAGCGATCTCCGAATCACGACGAACCTCACTGATAGTCGGGAATCGGAGTTCCCTCCTACAGCTTAAAAGTGTTCAAGAAATTCTAAAATCTACTATAAAAGGTTGTCTATTTTTTCAAGTACACATCCTTTGAAAAGACGTAGCTTCTCCTCAACACTTTTTTCAATATGCTCAAAATGTATCTCAAGATAGAACTTCCACAACAGCAGAGTCGTGTCCCGACTGATACTAACTTCTTCAGATTGGGATTCCGAATTTTGTTCTGCTATTACCTCCGTGAACATACGCATGAGTTCCTTTTCAAACGTACGAGGATGTCCAGTATAGTATTGCACGATTCTATCAAATCTTGCTTCAAGCCCAGAGTGTGGTGTAAAACCCTCAGACACACTATAGAGTGCGCTATCAAACCCGTTCTGCATGTTTTCATATAACCAAGAAGACATATCAGTCTTCACATTTTTTGACTTCGCACCATTTATTGCCGACACACATCTAAAACCGACGGTTCCCATACCATCATCAGCAGGATGTTGACTTATCCTTGAAATCTGTAGTTCTTTGGCACTACTAAACCAAGAACCGCCACGCAATCTGTGATACCTTCCATGAATATCGTCAACATCTAACCTATCAAAACACCATTCTTCAACATTACCTGCCATGTCGTATAGACCGTATTCATTGGGAGGATAACTACCTACCTCTTTTGTCGGAGGTCGACTGAAACTGACCCTTGGTGTATAGCGATCATAGTTAGCTTTATTGTCAGGTTCAGTATCTCCCCATGGATATTTCTTTCCAATTAAAGCCCCACGCGCAGCTTTTTCCCACTGTGCTTGTGTAGGGAGTTCTTTGCCAACCCATTCTACGTAAGCTTTAGCGGCAAACCAGCTAATACCTACTACAGGATGATTTGCTCTTCCCTTTGGGTACATATTACCTTTCCAACCCCATAAATATGTATCCCCTACAATTGAGGTTAAAGCTTTGTCTTTCTGCCACAGTGGTTTGGCATCAATAAACTTTTTATATTGTGCGTTGGTGACTTCGTATTTGTCCATATAGAATGACGCAATCCCATCTCCTGCTGGGATCAACACCATATTTTCAGGAGGATTTGCTTTACAAGGGTAAATACCAATTAAGACCAATATGCAAATGGTTAGTCCGTTGTATATTCCGCTTCGGTTTTTCATTTTGAAATCTCCATATTTGTCGTGCCATGCTTTTTTAGCATGTACTACGATCTGGCTAATCTATGCCAACTGCTATTTTTTCAAAACAGTGAAAATTAGCCACATGTGTATATTGTTGTGTTTATTTTTCCAATGCTAACATAACAAATCAGATAATTTTTTTGAGACCTAACAATAACCTCAGACTTTGTTTCGCATCGCTGATTTGTAGTAATATATCCTAATAGATTAAGAATCCCGATTTGTTAGCAGCTATCAGCATATAGAATGATGCGCAATTATTGTGCCAATTGTGTTCATTTATGCAAGGAAGTGGTCATTATGCGTTGAACATTAGTTTTTTAAGGGCGATATTTTATAGTTCACCATATTTTATGATTGGAGCTATCTGAAATTACACTTTTGACAATGTTTTTTCACCAATTTTAATTTGGTTTTCGTCATAATTTGTGGTATCATTTAAGGAGAGAAACGTTACCATTTCACGAGTTACTGTAGGAGGTATTTAATGGCAGAAATAGGAAAAGCTGCTCCAGATTTTAGTTTATCAGGGTCTACAGGTCAGGAAGATACAGATGTTAATTTGGCTGATTTTGAGGGGAAAAAGTTGGTAATTCTTTTTTATCCGCTTGATTTTTCGCCTGTGTGTTCAGAACAAGTTCCAGATTTTAATGAGAACTTAGACGCTATTCGCGCTAAAGGTGCAGATGTGATTGCTATCAATCGCGACTCAACGTTTGCCCACAAAGCATGGAGTGAAGCACTCGGTGGCGTCAGTTTTCCACTCCTCTCAGACATGAATCTTGAAGTCTCAAAACAATATGGCATGGCACTTGAAGAAGTCGGTATAACGACCCGCGGTGTTTTTATCGTTGATGAAACAGGTAAAATTGCCTTCAGACACATTGAAGATGCACCACCAGATAATACACTGACCGCAGAACAAGTCCTAAACGAACTTGACAAACTATGAGCAACAATTCTGTATCTAACAACTACGAAGGCGGGTAAATAGATTGCCCGTCTTTCGTTGTCTTAAAATATTGTGTTGTCTTGGCAATAATGTTATGAAAACCAAAAATTTGATTAGACCCAACACGTAGTAAGAATTCAATTGTCAGAAGCGGACGAATATCGTTGTATATTTGTTTTCATATCTTTGTCTTGACAATTCCCTTTTAAATATGATATAATTGTCTAAAGGGCGCGGGTGTAGCTCAGCGGTAGAGCGTCAGCTTCCCAAGCTGAGGGTCGCGGGTTCAATTCCCGTCACCCGCTTGAATGCGAAGAAAACACCGAGGAAATCATGGCGCAAAATACTCGATTGAGAAAAGAAGAAATCCAAGAAGATAAGTTTATTGACTTAGTTCTAAACTGTTACTCTTTTCTGAAGAATAATGTCTTAAGCATTAGCATAACGCTTGCAATTGTCATTATTGGGGTGGTAGGTTATTTAGTCTACACCCAAAATCAGGAGAAAACATACGCTGAAGCTGCTGCGAACCTTTCTAATGCTACGGAAACGTATAAAGAAGCTGAAAAAAGTTTCTTAGATGTTTCTGCACCGAGCGAAAGTGAAGATGACACTGAAGACGAAGCAAAGTCTGAAAAAGTCACCTTTGAAAATGCTGAAGAAAAATTACAGTTAGTTTTTGAGAAATATCCGAATACGCCCTTAGCTGACAAAGCACGGTATAATTACGCTAAAAGTCTCTATTATCAAGGCAAATATGCCGAAGCACGTGCACAATTTGAAGAAATTGTAGAAACGCATAAATCTGAAAATCAGATTTATGCAATGTATGCGCAAAAGGCAGTAGGCAACTGTTTCGAACAAGAAGGAGACTACGCAAACGCGATTTCAGCTTATGAGGCGAGAGCGTTTCCAAACACCCCCGAACTTGCACCTGAAATTCGCCAGTTTGTTCTTACCAGTGCCAAGTACAATCAAGCACTTTGTCATGAAAAATTAAACGCAGTAGAAGATGCAAAGACATCTTATATGACGATTATAGACGAATTTCAGCAAACGCTTAATGCCGGAATTGAGCAGAGAAGTACTGAACTGATAAATGAAGCAAAAGAGGTAATCACAGTTATTGAGGAACCTTTAGAACTCACAAAAGCGGAGCACATGGAATCGGAAGAACTCTATTTTCAATCGCTTGTCACATATACTGATACAATTCGAGCATATAAGGTCGAAAAAGATACGGGAGGCGGGTTGTTGTCGGATGTGCGAAAACGCATACGAAATTTTGAGGAAGCCGCAACTACATTTATTAATGGTGTCGAATCAGCACGTAAAACTGAAAAATCTGGATACCAAAGTGCGGCATTAAATACCTATGACCGAATTTTGGAATTCGATGCATACGGCTTAAATCGTGAACTGTATGAACGTGCTCGCCTCAATTATGACCGTCTCACGATTGCTGGAAAAGAGGAATAAAATGAAAGATAGAAAACGTCATTTGCTTGTTAGGACTATTGAAATAGGAAAACGGATAAGTTTTGGACTAATTTTAGTCTTTCTCTGTTTGCCTATCACAGTAGATGCAGCACCCACGGGACGTATTGCTTATGCTGTTTCTGGGTTTAACAACAAACTTGGAAGATTAGATTTCAATCTCCACATGACGACCTTCACCGAAAATGGGGACTTCAAGACAACGCCTTTGAATCAATCTGGAATGTATCCTGCATGGGGACCAGAAGGCGACACGCTCTATTTTATTCAACGTGCCGACACACAATCACATATCTTTTCAATTGATATTAACAACCCTAAAAATAAAACACTACTTACAGAGATTAGCGGCACTTATAGATTTTTAGCTGTTTCACCGAATGGAAAGAAACTTGCTTTTAACGGATGGACGCGCGAACAGCAACAACAAGAAAATCAGGTTTGGGTACTTGATATTGAAACAGGTGAAATGGAAGCAGTGACCGCGATACCACACATTGGTAGGTCCTTCTTTTTCTGGGGAATCTCTTGGGCACCGAACAGTAGACAACTTGCGTTTTCACTTGAAAGACCCGGTGGATTAGATCAACTCTACCTGTTAGACCTTGAAACAAAAGAGATAGAAATATTAACTGAATTAAATATTGATTTGTACCCTGTTTGGTCGCCTGATGGCACGAAAATTTTGTTCCGTAGATGGAACAGAGAATTTGACACAATGTCTACAATTGATGTTGAAACGCGAGCCATAAAACCCCTCTTTGATGTTGATAAGCAGACCGGCATGTGGACAGATTGGTCATTTGATGGTCAATCGATTATCTTCTCTCGGTGGGGAGCGTTCTATTTGCACGATCTTCTTACCGGAAAAACAGAACAATTATTTGAAGTGGAAGGAAGCATTTTTGCAATTTCCTGGTGGAAACATGAAGTGCTTCCTGTTGAACCCAAACAGAAATTAACTACAACTTGGGGGGATGTCAAACGTACTTTGAGATAACATATTTATGCGGCACTTCTGAAGCCGCAGGATCTTTATATTTTCCTTTCTATTCTTAATTCTATCTCATATTTATTTGACAGAACTCCTGATATATTGAAGCAGGGTTTGTAAGCCTCGCAGCTTCACTTATGAGATAACTTTTATTTAGACCATCATAGCAAGAGAAAGAAGGTTAGACCAATGCTGCCCAACGTGGAAACAGCCTTAGAATTCGATAAACTCAAAAACCTATTAAAAAGGTATACGGTTTCTGAGTTAGGAAATGCGCGGGTAGATAAACTTGCTCCCTCTGATTCACTGGACATAGTACGTAATTTATTGAAATTATGTACTGAAGTGAAAACTTTTCAGCAACAGTCCGGTGATATTCCGCTGAATGGATTAACAGATATTGGTCAGATACTTCGACAAGCCTCTATTTCTGGTGCTATCTTAGAACCGGAGGCGTTCTTAAATGTTGTAAAGGTAGCAGAACTACCATCCCAAATAAAAAAGAAATTTAATAATCAGGATCGTGAAGACTTTCCACGACTATTGTATATAGTAGATTCGCTGCCTGTCTTTGACGAAATCGTTAAAATTATATCGTATTGTATTAGTCCTGAAGGAACTGTCTTAGACCGTGCAAGTTCCGAGTTACGTGCTATTCGTCGTAAACTTATCAAATCCCGTGAAAACATTCATCAAAAATTAGAAGCGATCCTCCGCTCCCCCGACCATCAAAAATCAATTCAGGAATCGGTCATTACCTTTAGAAACAATCGTTATGTAATACCTATCAAACAAGATGCGAGGCCTTTTTTTAGCGGCGTTGTTCAAGGTCAATCCACCAGTGGTGCGACCTATTTTATGGAACCTTTGTCAATAGTTGAAATGAACAATGCCCTTCATGAGGCAGTTGAAGCTGAAAATCGAGAGATTCGTAAGATTCTGTTGGATCTAACTGACCGAATACGTGAACGGATAGATGATTTTGAATCTGCTCTTAATCTCCTTGCTGAACTTGACTTCCTAAATGCCAAAGCTCGATTTAGCCATGAATTGAATGCCGTTGAACCTAAATTGAATGCGAACGGTGTTGTGAACCTTTCTGAAGCGCGACACCCTCTCCTGGAATTCCAAGTCCGAGCGAATTCTCAGTCCCAAAAACAAAAAATATCAGAACCAGCCAAACCAAAACATAGACAACCTACACGGGTTGTTCCGACAGATGTACGCGTTGGCAAAAGTTTCAGGACACTTGTCATCACAGGTCCGAATACGGGTGGAAAAACTGTTGTGTTAAAAACGGTAGGGCTATTGTGTTTGATGGCACAATCTGGGTTACATATTCCAGCAGCAAGTGGTAGCAAACTCCCGATTTTTAATCACATATTTGCCGATATAGGTGACGATCAGAACATAGAACAGAGTCTTAGCACCTTTTCCTCACATATCACGAAGATTGCTGAAATGCTGAACGCAATTGAGGACTCTGGATCCGCACATACTCTTGTTCTATTGGACGAGATCGGAGCGGGCACCGACCCGACTGAAGGAACGGCACTCGGTATGGCGATCTTGGCTTGGTTGAGCGAACGGAATGTTAGTACGATCGTTACGACACATTATGGTGCGCTTAAGGCTTATACCCACACACAAAATAACATGGAAAACGCTTCAATGGAATTTGATTGGAGCACATTAAAACCGACTTACCGTTTGAAGATAGGTGTTCCTGGAAGTAGTAATGCACTGAAAATCGCCGAACAATTAGGACTCCCTTCCCGTATCCTCGCTGACGCAGAAAGCAACTTGGGAAATAATAACATCGCTGTGGAAGACCTACTCATCCAACTACAACAAACACAACGGGAATTGGATACCGAACGTGAACAACTCCATGAAAAAATTCGTCTCGCTGAAACAGAATATCAGAAACATAAAGAGTTAATTGATACATTTGAAAAAGAACAACAAACCCGTCTACAAGACGCTGAAAAAGAAGCGCTGGAAATAGTATCTACAGCTCGCCGAACAGTAGACAACGTAGTAGCAGACATCCGTCGTGAGCAAGCCTCTAAAGCCAGTATCCGCGAAGCATTCACAAAAATTGAAACCGCCAAAAAACAACTCAAACCCGACCCGCCCGAAAAACAAACCAAGAAAAACAAACTCTCTGTCAAGGTTGGTGACAAAGTCCGAATAATAAAGTTGAATCGATTTGGGCAGGTTACCGCTATTGACAAACATGGTAGTACGCCTTTACAGGTCCGAGTTGGCAGTATGCAGATGAATCTTTCTTATAACGATATTGACAATGTTGTGCCGAAAAAAGAGTCGCAAAATCTCACTGCTTCTGTTCTGGAAATGCAGTATAACAAAGCAAATTCAGTTCAAGAGGAGTTGTGTATACATGGCATGCTTGTTAAAGAAGGATTAGACATTACGGACAAATATCTGGACGATGCCTACCTTGCAGGATTATTAACTGTGAGAATTCTGCACGGAAAGGGTACTGGGGCATTACGTAGCGCGGTTCACGAGGTATTAGACACGAATCCACACGTCGCTAATTATCAATACGCTCCCCATAGTGAAGGTGGAGAGGGTGTTACTGTCGTTAAATTCAAAGAATAACTTGATAGTTTTCTTCTGAAATAGTCAACATGTTGATTTAGAGGTCTTCTCATGGCAACAAGAAACTATATACCACCCGAAACGATTGAGGAAATTCGGACACAGAATAATATCGTAGACGTAATTTCTGAATCTGGTGTTGCACTCAAACAAGCTGGACGAAACTACCAAGCACTCTGTCCATTTCACGAAGAAAAGACGCCTTCTTTTTCAGTGTCACCAGAAAAACAGATATTCTACTGTTTTGGATGCCAAACAGGTGGTAATGTCATTCATTTCCTGCAAAAACATGAAGGGAAAACTTTTATTGAGGCGATTGAATGGCTCGCAGATCGGGCGAATGTTTCGTTGCCGACACGAGATGCAAAATCCAGTGCCCGACAAAAACTAATCAATGACTTAAGTGAACTTAATAGGTTTGCAGTGAAATACTACCACGAACTACTGCGCACAGGTCAACACAGCCAACACGCTCGTGAGTATCTCAAAAACCGCGGTGTGAATTCACAAACTAATCAACTGTTCCAACTCGGTTACGCGAAACAACAGAGGCGCGATTTGGTAAAAGCAGCAACTCATGAAGGTTGGACAGTGCAGCAATTGGTTGATGCTGGATTGATTAAAAATGAAGATCAAGGTCCTCAAGACCGTTTTTGGAATCGAATACTATTTCCAATTTACAATGCACAAGGCGGGCCAGTCGGATTTGGTGGTCGTGCGTTGTCTGATGAACATCAACCGAAATATCTAAATTCCCCCACAACGGTACTATACGACAAAAGCAGAATTCTTTTCAATCTTGATAAAGCGAGACAATCTATATCCAGAAAGCAGTCTGCCATTCTTGTAGAAGGGTATATGGATGTCTTGATGCTACATCAACATGGGATTGAAAACGTCATAGCCTCATCAGGCACATCTTTAAGCGAGGAACATGCAGCGTTACTGAAAAGGTATACGCCTGAAGTTGTCATCGTTTTTGATGGTGACGCATCTGGATTGCAAGCAGCACAACGTGGGTTGCATAGACTCATCGGTGAAGAGATTCGTGTGCGGATTGCCCTCATGCCGAAAGGTGATGATCCAGATTCCTATGTCAAGCAGAACGGCGCGGATGCTTTTAGTGAACTAATCGATAAAGCGATAAACCTAATTGAATTTCAAATACAATCCGCAATACAAGAAAAGAATATCCGACGTCCTGATGTCAAAACGCAGGTTGTCAAAGATATTAGTGCGATACTTGTGAATATCAAAAACCGAGTCGAACGAACAGAATACGTAAAATACGCTGTAAAGGAACTTGAAATTGAGGAAGGATTACTTTGGCGGGAATTGCGAGATTTAGGGTTGAAAGAAAACACAACACATCGTAACGCACCGAGTCAAAAAACAACCTCAAAGAAGTTGTCCCCACGCGAACAAATTGAATGGCAATTAGTCCAAGTTTTAATCCAAGTTCCCGAACTGATTTCCAAAGTTAAAACATTGCTACACTACCAAGAAATAACAAATCCACGCCTCGCAAACGTTATGCAACTGCTTTGGGATGCCAGTGAGAACGAAGAAAACGTTGATATACAACACATCCTTAACACCTGTGAGGACGAAACCCTTAAGAACATAATTTCCAACGCACTTATCAGGAAAAAGAACATTCCTAACCCCCATGCCAGAATTGAAGGATGTCTCAGGAAACTAAAAAGTTTCATATTACAAGAAGTTGAACAACGTATCCGATCAAACGCTCTTGCAGAGGGAGAGGATGATATTGAAAAACTAAAAGAACTTGTAGACTTATCAAACCAAAGGCGTGCTTTTGTACAAAAAGACCTCCTTGAACAGACAGGAAATTCTTCACAGTCTGACGAAGATACGGATACCCCTCAAATTACTGAAAATATTGAGAAGGAGAACTAATGATGGATTTGGGAAATGCACATCCGCTTGATTTTCAGTTTAAAGAAGTTGAACGTAATATTAATGAACGCGAAGAGGAAATTTCACGTCTTGTGAAGGAACATAACATTCCTGCAGAATGGTTTGATAGGGAATTTAACGCTGAAACCCACGAATTTGAAACAGATGCTGTTAAGCAAGCATATCTCAAGATTGCTCGCAATCAGAACGAAATTAAACAACACATTAATACTTTCTGCATCTCTCGCGACAAGCTACAAAATATTACGAAACAGATAGATTCCAGCATAATTAATAATGCCCAAGATGCCAAAATGGCGATTGTAAAAGCAAATCTGAGGCTGGTCGTTAGCATCGTTAAGAAATATGGGAAAGAAGCTCAAGGTCGTGAATTTTTCGATCTGATTCAGGAAGCCAACATCGGTTTAATGAAAGCTATTGATAACTTTGATTATCAAGGCGGTTTTCAGTTTAACACTTACGTTACTTGGTGGGTACGTCAAAGTATTTCCCGTGCTATCGCTTCAGCAGAAGGAAACGACGATCTCAACACTTAGGGAACTTGTATAATTGTCAAATTGATGGTACTGCTTGCTCAGTAAATTTAAGTACAAGCACAAAAGTGTAAAGAAAGAGAATAGCCCAAAGAATTCACAACATGAAAAGGAGAACTGACTGGTGGAATTAGACAATACATACCCACTTGATTTTAATGAATCCGAAAACGCGGATCAAGTTGAATTTGATGACTTTATGGAATTCGTTCCAGGGGAAATCAGTGAACGTGAAGATCTGATTAAAGTTTATTTACGTGACATGGGGAAAGTCCCGTTGATAGATAAAGAAAAAGAGATAGAATTATCTCAGCAAATTGAGATGGGACTCCGCCAGGCACAGGCTGCAACTTTTACTACGCGACTTGCGGTAGCAGAGGTGCGAAAACTTCTCTATAAAATCATTATTGCTAAAAAACGAGCATCTGATATTATTGATATGCAAGTTTCAAGCAGCTCAACTCGTGATAAGGAGCGTAAACTTCGCGAAAAAGTTGAAAAGACGATGCGAGTCATCGAAACTTTAGAATTAGAATATCTGCTTGCTGCCAAAGAAGCGGCTAAGAATAATTCAGTTGTGGAATTTGAAACAGTCGGAAGTTATGCAAACTTCGTTAAACACCTTGAGCAATTGAGGATTGACCGCGAAGAAATTAGCAAAATATCAGGACAGGTTAAAGAGGTTGAACGGAATATTGCTGACCGGGAACAAGAAATTGCACGCCTCCAAAAACGACATAAACTCCCGCAAGAGTGGTTCAACGGAAGGCTAAACTCCAAAACCCATAATTTCAAAACGGTTGCTGCAAAAGAGGCATATATTAACATCGTCCGCTATCAACGCGAGATTCAACAATACCTCAATACAATTGGTATCTCTCGCGATTCTCTCCAAGCTATTACCAATCAGATTTGTGCCGGCGAAACCAATGCCCAAGATGCAAAAATGGCGATTGTTGAAGCCAATCTCAGGTTAGTTGTCAGTATCGCAAAGAAGTACAGATACCAAGCACCGGGACTTGAATTCCTTGATCTTATTCAGGAAGGTAATATAGGATTGATGAGAGCAGTAGACAAGTTTGATTATCAACGTGGTTTTAAGTTTAGCACGTATGCTACGTGGTGGATACGTCAAAGTATTACCCGCGCCATTGCTGACCAAGGTCGTACCATCCGTATTCCAGTCCACATGCATGAAAGAATCAATAAACTTAGGCGAGCAGAGCGTTCACTCATCCAAGATTTAGGTCGCCGACCAACACCAGAAGAGATCGCTGAAGATATGGGAATTCCAGCAGAAAAAGTCAGAGAAGTTTTGAGGATTGTACCAGAAACTGTCTCATTGGAAACCCCTATCGGAGACGATGATGATGACAGCCAATTAGGGGATTTTATTGAAGATGCGAGTGTGCTGTCGCCAGCCACAGAAGCTGAGCTTAGCATTCTCAAAGAACGTATCCAAGAGGCACTTGCAGATCTGTCTGAACGGGAACGAGAGGTAATCATCCTCCGCTTCGGGATTGAAGACGATACTGCTACCCCTTTGTTGTCTGAAGCAACACGCGATCGGATTGAGGCACTTTGCATTACGACCGGTTACCCAAAAACGCTTGAAGAGGTCGGTGTTGTTTTTGATGTCACACGAGAACGTATCCGCCAAATTGAGGCGAAAGCTCTCCGCAAACTTCGCCACCCTGTCCGAAGCCATCGCCTGCGTGGTTTCATAGAAGAATAATGATTACCACATAAGAATTCCAACCCTCCAGAGAAATCAGAGCCATTCAATTCTCCAATAATTTCCACCTTCTATCTAAGACCTCTTCCTGTAGGAGCGAGCTCCAGCTCGCGACCATGTCCAAAATGTTCAGAAAATTTGAAAACTGAATGGCTCTACCAGAGAAATATAAATACTTGATTTTTCAATAGAAACAAGGTATAATTAAAAAACATTATGGGTCCATAGCTCAGTGGTCAGAGCCGCCGGCTCATAACCGGCTGGTCCTAGGTTCGAGTCCTAGTGGGCCCATCTCCTCTCATGGGGCGTTAGCTCAGGGGTACGAGCGCTACCTTCACACGGTAGAAGTCACTGGTTCAAATCCAGTACGCCCCATTGCTTACGAGAAACGCCCACCTACCGCGTGAAGATAACTGTGATTGCGTTCTGATAAAATTAGGTAAATCATTAAATCTGACTTTTGGAGGAATAAAATTAACAGTATATCTTATTTCAACTACTTCATTACCCATTATCTCCTTTTTATAGTAGATTTTAGAATTATTTATACACTTTATGCTGGCGAGGTTTCCTAATCTTGCCTATCGCCTGTGCTGTAGCACAAGCTGACAGTTAGCACTACAGTCGTGTATCAATAATTATAAGTTTGCTATAAGTAAAATACCCTAAATTTCCACAATTTCCTGAAAAACTTGCAAAAATTAGAGAAAAATCTGCAATTTGCTATTAACTTTTTCTATTTAAGACATATATAAGGTTAAAAGCGATGCTTTTTTCTTGCATATTGCCTTCGCATGAGGGCAGCAATAATAGTGGCTATTATATGTTGTCCGGCAAAACTGAAAAAAGTACTAAGCTTTTTCAGACGAAACGGATATTAAGTACATAGAAACGGAGATGTGTTAAAATATAGTACATCTCCTTCAAATCACCTATCAATATTGGATTGAGAGTGAAAAAACCAACGTCTCTGACGTTGATTTTAAAATACCGACACCTGTGTGGGTGTAAAAGGAGATTACAAATGTTTAAGTTGAAGTTCAAGACAATCGCAATTGCAGCGGTAATCGCTTCTTTATTGCTTATAGGTTTTAATAGTAGTGAGGCAGCTTCTATAACGTATCTATCTGCCTCTGCGAATACGGATTATGGATCAGACGCGGCCGTCTCAGCGTCTCTGACAGCGGATGAAGACATCAGTTACATCGACTGGTATGTCAAACAGACGTATCCCACAGATGAGGCAGATAGTGACTATGAACATGTACATACCAGTATGCATAATAGTGGCACGAGAAGTGTCTCTGTAGACCTGGGTTCGTATGAGGGGCACATAAAGATCGCCGAATATGATATAAAGGCAGAGGTTACGTTTTCAGATGGCTCTGACTCCAGCACGACCACGGCATCTATCTATAAACCCGTTTACGATTCAGGTTCCAAAACGAACGGTATCTACGGATCCGCAGAACTCACCGCTCACTACTATGATGGCTCGTCTATCATCATGGATGGGTATGTCTATGCCTATAACGAACTTGGTGAAAATGCGACAGGGTCCGGCAGGTTCAGACATACAGCCCAAAACAAACCGTTGGATGAGTTAGAAAAAGACTTGCCGAGCAAAAACTTTTTATCCAGCTACAGCTATAGCACGAGTGATTTTGGCACTTTCTTCAATTTTGACGCTGGGGAACTCGATGGCGGTGACACGTGGGTGTGTAATGCGTATCTTCGGCTCCAAGTACATAAGGGGGTGACAGACGACTGGTTGGCGGAAGATACGAATACATTTGATGAAGACGATTGATAACCCGATTCATAAGGCAGGGGACACGTACCCCTGCCATTCTTTTTAAGGAGCATAACCATGTACCTACAAAAAGTTAGTTTGCTTTGTTTGCTGCTCCTGCTATTCGGTGTGGTAGCAGATGCGAAAATCGTTTTTAGTTCCATACGCGACGGTGTGGAAGGTGTCTACGTGATGGACGATGATGGCAGCAACCAGACGCTTCTCATTGAAGATGAAAAGTTAAGACCTACTCCACGTTGCTGGTCACCAGACGGTAAACAGATAATGTTTAGGTCACGCGCTGGTGAATACTTGATGGATCCAGATGGCACAAACATCTGGAAACTCATATTCCCCGATAAAGCATATATCGGTAGAACGTCATTTTCCCCGGATGGCAAATCTCTTGTTTTTAACATGAGAGTGACAATAGATGGCAAAGAGATAAAGACCGTCAACGTGCTGAATATAGAAACGGGGGCGGTAAAAGAGATAGCAGATGTGAGTGCAATCTTTTGTGATTGGTCGCCTGATGGCAAGTCTATTGTGTTCTCAGAGTCGGGGGTGGTCGGTGAAGTAGGTGGCGCGCTTTGGATAATGGGAGCCGATGGTAATAGACCACGAAAACTACTGCCTTCGCCCGCACAGGGACGCTTCAAAGCCCCGCGCTGGTCGCCCGATGGCAAACAGATTGTCTTTCTCCATGACCAGTATGTGTGGGAACCACGAGGCGGATTCGCGCTTGCGATTATCTACAAGGCACATCGGTATCTGATTTGTGATCGCAACGGAAAAAACATCAAACAACTCCAGATACCGAAAGACTGGTTCCCATCACAAATTGACTGGATGGATGATGGAAAATCGGTTGTTTTCAGTGCGTATGTCGGGATACCTTTAGACGAACTGCTGCCACGTCCCGGTCAGTATCCACCGAGAAATATCTATAAGTATCATATCCCGACAACCGAGATTACGCAGCTAACAGACCATCCGGGCAAGGATGGAGCGTTGGATTGGATCAGCGATGATGTGCTGCCTGTTTCCCCTAAAGGTAAGATGCAAACGCAGTGGGGAAAACTAAAAAGGTTTCTTCAGAGTCGTAGTGAAACGTTCAGGTCGTTATCGCAAAACGTGTTATTTTATCTGCAGAATCAACGTTGAATGTGCATGCAGTGTTTAGCGGTTTGTCAAAAGTTCAGGATTAAGTTAACACCTTTGTGTTGAAGGGTATCTCTTCTCAAGATACCCTTTCACATCTGAAGGAAAAACACAATGCCGATACATAAACCAATTCATCCCATCTTCAACAACCGCTGGAGTCCCTTCTTTGAATGGATAGCGGCTTTACTGATTCTTATGTTTTTGAATGTAGCAGCAAATATATGGCGCGGATTCTTTGAAGGAACAATATACGGAAAAGTATTTATAGAAAATGGGAATACTTCTCAGCAGAATCTTGAAGGAATTGAGATTTCATTGGATGTAATTGGTAGTAACAAGAAATGTAAACCTGTTTTGACAAATGATATGGGGGAATACCGTTTTGATCGTAATGTGCCAGTTGGATGCTATCTATGGATTAATGTGAAATATGGAAAGAACCAAAGATACAGAGAATATATAGGGACAATTGAAGGTGTGAAGTTGTTACTTGGAAGTAGACGTTTGGCTCTACCTATTTCGTCAGGTATCCCAAAACGGGTAGATTTAGGGATTCATCCAATTATTTCTGAGTATGTTGGCAATCCATAGCATTATTCAAATTGACCTCTCACTGTAAGTGCACTTGCAACAGAGAGGTAGTCCCTTCCCTCTTCAACCCTATCGTGGTTGTAGCTAAGTCCCAAATGTAAATTTGCTGTTAGATGGTCGCTGAGTCTGTAGCCTGCTCGTAACGTTGTCTCATAACGTTCAGACCGCTCCTCTTTATTAGCACCGTAGTTCTCTCTGCGAATCGCCAAAGAAAATGTATTTGTCAGATCAATGTCGTGCTTAAGTTGTATTTTGCCGATCAATGGCAAGCGTATGCCGCCTTCGGTCCGGTAACGGTAGTCAATACTAAAATTAGGTGTGACGATGAAAGCTTTGCTTTCAATTCCACTTCGTAGATGGTCGCGAAGAGTCGTGCGAATACCTAATGAAGTCCTTGTTTCTTCACTCCATTTGTGCAGCCAACTCAGCGATGGGGTGTGTGCAGCGCTGTCACTAAGTGTGACTTCAAGGTTATCACTTTTCCGTATCGTATAACTATACCGAAGTTGAAAACTTGTAGCTTGTTGTGCATTCAGCTTAACATCTCCTTCGTAGGTTTCTGCGTGTGATATAAATGTGCTGCTGTAACTTTTCCGAAAACTATCAGATGTACTGAGATTTGTTCCGAAGGAGAGCCATTTCCACGGATCCACAGAAGTACGGAGTGTGTAGCGATTACTGTTACGCGAATTAGTACGTTCCTCTGCTTCTCTATCAAGTTCCCAGATTTCTATCAGAGACTGATTAGACTCAAGTTGGCGAAAGGATTCAGAAGCAGTAAAGGTTGCATTAGTGTTTATTGTAAATGTATTGATTATTCGCAGTAAAAAACCTTCCGGTTTAGGTTGTTGCGTGCCAAGAGAACCTGTTGTTACTGGACCGGAACGTTGTTTTTGTTCCATTTCCGCTTTATCACGGTTAATCCAGTCATTTTGATCTTCAACTATTTTTTGGATTTGCGTTTCATCAACGCCATTATCACGTAACTTTTCAACCCGCTGTTCAATCGGGGTTTGGTGATCTGACTTCTCAATCATTCCGTCCTGATTCTCTTCTATGGCTTCAGTTTCCGGTTTTTCCTTATTAAACAGCCACCCGAACCATTTTTGAATACGAAAACTCAAACCAAGATTAATGTTTCCGATGAGTGAAGCGTCTTTCTTTACATTAAACCAGTTTTCTCTGAAACTTACACGACTTGTGACTGTGGGACGCAATCCAATCAGATCACGATTGAGACGTGGTGTGAGTGAAAGTCGGTGTTCACGTTCAGCAATTGTAAAATCTGGCTGAATTTCTTCATTGGTATCCTCTTCCACAGAAGAAGTCATGTTCGTTACACCTCCCGCGAAAAACGATGTTCTATAACGATTCGGATCACGTTTCTCAAGTGTTCGCCGCACATCATAACTCGGACTGAGACTGAAGACAGTTATCGGACTAATGTTAAGCGTTATGGAGCCGCTATCTGTTTTCTCATCCCGATTCCGACGATAGCCGTAATAGGAGGTTGATGTTGTAGTCGTATCTGTTGCAGTTTCAGGTTTAGCAAGAATATCCTCATGCCGATACTGTAAGTTGAACCCAAGTTTTGAACCGAGATTATAGCGAAAAGTACCTGTGTATAGGTGGCTAATTTGTGTGCCTTGCCGTTCATTCCAAAAGTCCTGATAATTGTAAGAAAATCCAAGGTTGGGATAGGGATTGCGGTTGAATTGCACCGAAACATCTCGGTTTAAAGTTTCACTCTTTCCACTAACAAATGAGCTGTAACTTCCTCGCAGTGCCTCAGTTTCAGATTCCTGTTCTCGGATAGAATAGCGTATTGGAAGCCATGAAAAAATCGTGACATCCGCATCAATATTGTAGTCGTTATTTGTAGTACTATAGCCACGGGATGATAAACGTTGCCGTCCGATTTCACCAGCCCCGCTCTCAAAATCTTTGTCTTGGCTGGCATAGCCACCACGGAGACTAATAATACTACCAAGCGAAACAGACATATTACCGCGTCGTGCCCATCCAGAACGGACAAGCGGATCACCCAGATGTATCTCATTTACCCATACCTCACCACTAATTTCTCTGTCCGTGTCGTTTCGGATACCGAGCAGTATACCTCCAATATTTTTAATGGACAGTTGTGTTCTACTTACCCCTGTTTCTGAACCTCTAACACTAAAACCGTCTGGATGTCCGTCAGGTGCATTTTCGTTGGGAGATGGTTGTAGTTCCTGATTTGATGTTTCTGTATCTACATTCTGATCTGCAACACGATCTGGATACTCGTTCCTAACGTGGTCTCGCAAGTCAATCTCAATCAGTTTCCATCCTTCAAAGTCAATCGGTACGGTATATTCATAATAGTCCGTTAGATTCTCAAATATATTCACATCCTCTTCTTGTGGTCGGTTAAGAAATGGATCGGAACTGTAGAATGAACTCCGGTAACCTGTGCGCACACTGGGTGCAAGTTGCAAGACAAAGGTAGTGTAGCTTTTATCACCGTATAACCATAATCGGAGTGTATCGTGCCTACTAAAATCTTGTCCTTCGCTCTGGCTAAAACCCCTTAGTTGCTTGGAGGTAATACCGTAGGAATCAGGGTAGAGATAATATTCGAGGCTAAGTGTTTGTTCGCGTTGTTGCTGTGTTTGAAAACCGAGCGAGGTAGCCGTAAACGGGTGCAGTTTTCTAAAAAGTTCGTCATCTTCAATTTCAATATATGCACTCTGATAGTCGTCAAAACTAAAGTTATCTTTTGTGCCAACGATGAACTTTTCGAGTGTATCTTCAACAACTTGACGGTCGGAAAGTCCGGCGCTTGTCTCTGCAAAAGATTTTGTGACTACACCCTGTTCCCACTTATTCCCAACGATTTCAATAGATGCCCATTGAAATTTTCCCGTAACGTTGCCGGGCCGGTTTTTCATGAGCCAAAAACGGAAGTGCTGAACGAATACGAGACTGGGGAGGCGAGAGCCCTCCGGTAAGAATTTAGAGAGGGGGATACTAAGGAACGTCCACCCGTTCTTATTTTTTCCTTTAACCCATTCGTTTGGAATCTCATTAAGTGGGATAGCAATTTGAAAATATGCATCAACGCTATCGAGCACGCCGTCTCCATTTAAATCCTCGCTATCCAAAATTTGATTATTTGCCCCAAAAGACTTTGGTGCAAATGGTCCATCAAAACTCCAACCAACGTCTTCACCTGTATCAAGTGCTCCGTTCCCACGGTATCGATGCACATCTGGTAGATTTTCAAGGTCAAGATCAAGCGCGTCAACAATACCGTCTCCGTTGGTATCCTCTAATGTTTGTGGAAGGTCTTCACTGTCAAGGCGACCATCAGCATCCGCATCTTCATCCACAGCACCAAGATTAAGATAGAGCGTTATATCGTCGTCACCTTGCACGCGTAACCACATTTCAACAAACCCACGCTCTGAGTAATCAACGCCAGATTTTGAAATGCCGTTTGAGAAACCACCCCATTCTTCAACGACATCCGTAAAATCGTATCCAATTTCCATAATCAACCGTTCTTCCGTAGAAAGAGAGAGCGGCTGAATTGACGAGGCAGGTACATCTTGGTTGCGCATATAGTTGCCAACTGCCTCCGCTTCTTCCCTATCTTTCAAAACGACATTAAAAAGTGCTCTATTTTCCTGTGTGGGTAACACGGTATAATTGTGTATCGGTGTACCTGTTTGAGTCGATTCCGGGATGTATGGCACACTACTCGGTTTCCAGCTGTATTTGATCGTTGGGATAGTGGTGGTTTCTTTTACACCTTCCATACTATCAATAAGGGCGACTCCAACACTATTGGGATTATTATGTGAGTAAGCCGACTCCCCACTAAAATCAATTGAGAGTGGAAAATTTTGGACATTAACAAAAGGCAACGGGTTTAACAACCACGCCAGGTTGAACTCTCTGCCAAAACTGGTGTTGATATTAAATGCTTGCAAACGGTTGGGGACTTCGTTGACATCTGGTATGAGAGCCGGTTTCTGTCCGGTTGTTAAGATATAGCCTGTTGATACATTAAAACCTTTTTGGAAAACAGGATTAAAATAATTCATGCCTGTTCCGTAACCGCCTAAGTAACTCGGTCCAATTCTCGAACGACCTCCAAAACTACCAAAACTACTGTATCCACCCCCACCAAAACCACTACGACCAAAGCCGGTATTATTAAATCCCCCACCAGAAAACGTGTTGCTCCGAGGAAACCCACCTGAAAATGGATCATTCATAAGATTACTGTCCAAACCTGTTTGTGTCATTTGCATGCCACCCAGACGATTGAACCTATCTTCAAGATTCTGCTCTCGCGCTGATTTCGGTTTCGGTTTATGTGTATATTCTAACCATACACCAACAACTGCTTGCTGTGAACCGCCGAAAGGTGTCTTTTCAAATTCCACGACGATTTCATCAAATTCATCAAGTTCTGTAAAAAACCGAATTGACCCGACTTCATAAACCATCATATAGTCCGTATCGCGTGTGAGGACTCTCCCGTTTAATCGGACAGTTTCGCTATTTGGAATCACAAATAGACCAACATTATAGGTTTCAGATTGATAAGAATAGTCAGCAACAATTGTATAAACCTGGTCAGTGCTACGGAGGGATTCGAGATAAATCGCTTCGTTATTCAAAGAATCTCTGTAACGATAGTAGGGATGTTGCGGATCGCTGATTTGAAAGGGATGTAAATTTGGAAAACGCAGTAATCCTCTGTCGTAGTCTATGAACTCAGGATCTACAATGCCGTCTCCGTTCTGATCTAATCCAAATATTTCTATGTATGGCACAAGTCCTGCATCAGTTTGGAATGTTTCACTTTCTCCCTGTCGGATAATTGTCAAATGAAAATCACGAGGATTGATGTTTCGGTTGCTAAGAAAGTAGACGTTATCTGCCACTGATCCACGAATTCCTTTCTCTTTCAACACAACATAGCCAACCTCTTCGCCCTCTTCATCAATAATTCCATCCCCGTTTTCGTCAGCAAAGGCATTCCCAGGATTTCCAACGCTGCCACCACCGTCTCCCAGATATTCATAAGCGACAACAATAGTGTAACTGGGGGAGATAGAAGACAAGAACTCAATTTCACCAGTTTCATAGTTTATGTTGTAGTCCTGTCCGGGAAACTGTTGATTGAAGTAGCCTTGACTCGTCCGTTGACCTCCTTGGTTATTGCCCACGACACTATCATCTATATAGATTTCCACACTCCCCTGTTTTATGGGCAGATATGCGTCATGGAGCAAACCATCCTCGCCTTGATGGATTAAGTAGTACCTATTTTTGACATAATTTGCATCCGCAATCTGAATACCGCGCGGGCCGTAACCGAAACTCGCTCTCCGAGACTGTCCACGGAACGTTCGCACTTCACGAACACCCTTACTTCGCGAACCGAAAAGAGTCATTCGGGTGTTTTTATATTCAAACACGCCTTCAAGTCCAAACAGATTACGGTTAATGTTCAAGAAACGAGTGTTCGGCAGACTAAGTGTAATGTCACCAAAAGAGATGGTTTTTATTAAACTCTCAGGTTTACCTTCATACCAAATTTTAATCTTCTGTTCTTTAGAGCCTCCAAGTCCATATCCCCCGTAGCTGCTACCATAACCACCATACCCACCGCCATAAGTATCACCTGCATTATAATCCACCGCGATGTGCACTCGTTCTCCGACACGACCATGTAATCCAATAATTTGTCTTTGCCGTATATTAACACCGGTAGAACGAGGAATGCCGCCTCTGCCAAAGCTGCTGTAGCCACCATAACTACTGTAGCCACTCCCATAACTTGAACCGAAACTGTCATATCCTCCGCCAAACCCGCTGCTGTAACCGAAATCTTCATAACCGTAAGAAGAAGTTAGTCCAAGGTCAAGTCCTGAACCGTAGTCCCCGTAGCTTCCATAACTATAACCGCCGTAACGGTTCAAATCCCCTTCACCAAAATAGTGTGTTTTGTTGACCTCAACTGTCACGGACTGGTCAATTTTTACTTGTAAATTTGAATCCATAGGAAGATCTATACCTTTGGTATCCGTTTTGGGGCGCGGTTTCCAATCGTAAAGTTCGGAAAGGTCACCAAGATCAGGTGGATATTTCCAGCGACGTAGTGTTTCTAAATATGGCATCAGCATCTGACGACGCAAAGATATATCTGAATCTGTATCTTCCGTTGATGTTGGGTCGTCTGTTGTTTTCGTTTTTGATTCGCTCTGAAGCCACGTACTTTCTTCTTTTTTTGGCTTTTTGATAAACGGATTCTCTACTGGAGTCGAGGTGGTAATTTCCTCTTGAGGAGGTGGAGTGGGTTCGTCTTTTTCCGCAGTTAAGGCAGGTTGTGCAAAAACAAGAAAACTGAACGCAAGGAGAATCAAGAATCTATATCTATGTGAGGGGTTCGGCTTCAAAAGAATATGCTCCGTCAATGTTTATTGCTATATGATAGTATTGTAACGGAGAAGCAAAAAGTAGGTTTACGTTTAGATAGAAAAACATTTGACATCCGATAGAAAACCTGTTATAATAATCATTTCTTTTTTAATGGGAACCTAAATAGAATCAGCGGATATGGTTACTCGGAGGCAATTATGCACCTAATTACACTGAAAGACTGGTCAGAATCGGATATCCTTGAAACTATAGAAAACTGTCTGAAGATCAAAAATTATCCTGAAAAATATAGACATGCTGCTGGTGGGTTGAGTCTTGCCTTACTATTCCAAAAGACCTCTACCCGTACACGATGTGCCGGAGAAATTGGCATCGTGCAGCTTGGTGGACACGCGCACTATTTAGACTGGCGAACAACCAACTTTGGCTTGGCGGACCTTGATGATGAAATTCGCGTACTTTCAGCGTATGTTGATATTATTTTGGCGCGTTTTCTGAAACATGACGATATATGCAAGTCTGGAACAGCATCATCTGTTCCGATAATTAACGGATGTTGCGACAGATACCACCCAACACAAGCAATCGGTGACCTTATGACAATAAAAGAACACCTCGGAGAGTTAGAGGGTATAAAAGTTTGCTTTATCGGTGTTCATAACAACGTTTGTAATTCGTTGATTGCCGCGGGAATGAAGGTAGGGTTGGAAGTGACTGTCATTGCACCAGAAATAAACCCTGCAGCAGTAGATAAAGAGTTATGGTCTGAAGCGGCACAAAAAGGTTGCTATAAACCGGTTTCAACGGATTCGATTGACAGCACCATAGAACTGCAGGAAGTTATCGCCCAAAATGATGTTGTCTACACAGATACGTGGATAGATATGGAATTCTTTACAGATCCTGATTTTGCTGAGGAGCGAGAACGGCGTATGAAAAAGATGATGCCTTACCAGTTAAATCTTACACTTCTTAAGGGACTTGATTGTAAAATTATGCACTGCCTGCCTGCACATCGCGGGTATGAAATTTCGGGTGAACTCCTTGACGATCCACGGGCAATTATCTTTGAACAATCCGAAAACCGTCTACACAGCATGAAAGCCATTATCCTTAAGTTGCTTGGACGTTCATAAAAAGTAAAGCATGGAAAACTATCTACTACATCTTGAATGTAGCAGCTGCGGTGAAATCTACCCACACGAAATACCTCAGAATGTATGTCATTCGTGTGGAAAACCGTTGTTTGCGCGCTACGCGCTTGAACAATTAGTTGATACTTGGAAACCTGAACACCTTCAGACAAGACCTCCATCATTATGGCGATATAGAGAACTTCTACCCATTTGCGCTGATGAACATATCGTATCACTTGGAGAGACCATCACACCTTTAATTCATGCCAAAAGACTTGGTGCTCAGCTCGGTTTGTCGGAACTCTGGATCAAAGACGAATCCCGTTTGCCAACTGGAAGTTTCAAAGCGCGCGGTTTGGCGATGGCGATTTCTAAAGCGAAGGAACTTGACATTAGCAAATTAGCTATTCCGTCTGCAGGAAATGCAGCCACGGCGTTGTCGGTATATGCTGCGTGCGCTGGCATCCCCGCTCACATTTTTATGCCAAAAGATACCCCTGTCTTTAATCAAGAAACCTGTCGACTTGCAGGTGCTAATGTTACACTGATTGATGGCTTGATTACAGATGCAGGCAAAATAGTTGCTGATCGAAAAAAAGATGCAGGATGGTTTGATGTTTCAACTCTTAAAGAACCTTACCGCGTGGAAGGCAAAAAAACGATGGGTTTTGAACTTGCTGAACAATTCGGTTGGAAACTGCCGGATGTAATAATTTATCCTACTGGTGGTGGGACAGGTATTGTGGGGATGTGGAAAGGTTTCGCTGAATTGGAGGCAATCGGTTGGATCGGTAAGAAAAGACCGCGATTTATCTCTGTTCAGGCGGCAGGTTGCGCGCCAATTGTCAAAGCGTGGGAGGAAGGTAAATCAAATGCTGAACCGTGGCAAGATGCACACACAGTTGCAGGCGGATTGCGGGTGCCGCAAGCAATTGGTGATTTTCTGATTTTAGAGGCTATTTACAAAAGCGAAGGTGCTGCAGTTGCTGTTACTGATGACGCAATTCGTGAGGCGATGCAGTTATTGCCAACGACTGAGGGAATTTTGACATGTCCTGAAGGTGCTGCAACAGTCGCTGCATTAAAACCACTCATAGCGAATGGAATTATTAAGCCATCCGAACAAGTTGTGCTTTTTAACACTGGCGGTTATCAGGCATAGGACAGATTAAAACTAAGTAGTGTTTTCATGGGCGCGTTGGACAAACGCACCCATAAAAAATGATATTTTATCGATCGCGTTCAATGTAATCGTATCTGGGATTCTCCCTCTGATTAGAATTTTCACCTTCCATCTGTTCTGGTGGTTGAGGCGTGTTTCTTCGGTTAACACGAGGACCGAACTTATAACTGTGAACTTTTACTATCGGATATGGACCGTCAAACCCGACGATCTTCCCTTGCACTTCTACTTCACTATTATTTCTTGTTGCATCAATTCGTAGATCATCGAATTCTGATGATGGTTTGAAAACAAACTTCTGACCACCGTTGCCTGCGTCGAGTGCTTGACGCACTTCAGAAGTTTGAGGTCTCCAACGTGCCCACCCGGGAATATCTCGGATACTACTACGTGTGAAGCCGGGGTGTGAAAACATTCTACCTGTAATCGTGGCTTCGGTTTTAAGGATGCGGACCTGCCCGAGTCCATGTCTTCCACGATAGCGTGTATCCTTCAACTGTCGCATAATATCATAAGCATCAAAAGTATGTGTTCGGTTGTACTTTGTATCACCTTGTCTCGGTTTTACTTCTACAACAGTTGTGAAATGTCTTGTTCTGCCGTTCTTGTCAACGGGTGTATGGAAGGTAACATCTTTTGCGTCTGCCCATGGCGACAACAACCTGCGGATTTTGATGGCATCCGCATTACTAACAACATCGGTAATTTCTATCTTCAGGGTTTGTAATTCTGCTACACTTTGCGTGCTAATCCCACTAAGCAGAAACAGAAAAATGGTTACACAGATAATACTGCTGAAATACGCGCGTTTCATAATGTGTTCCCCCTTGAGTTTTTAATTAACAACCGTTATTTAGATTATACACTATTTCACAGAAAAGTTGCAAATAAAATGTCTATAGTGGGTGTGTAAAGTTTTTGTTACTAATTATTTTTGGAAAATTAACTTGACAAAGCAATATATTTATGTTAATATTATTATCACGTAATTAAATAATATTCTCAATACACTCAAAATTTCTAATGAATAAAGAGAAGAAAAACAAAAAAGCTGAAAAATCACGTCACATTCCTTGTCCTGACTGGGTTTTCGCACGTCACAGTGACGTGCAAAACGTCCTAAATGTGACGTGTAACGTCCTAAATGTGACGTGCAAAACGTCCTAAATGTGACGTGCAAACGTCCTAATTGAAGGTGTCCATCCGGAAGGAGAACCGAAACTCAACCAACAATATGCTTTGTACCAAAACTTTACACACCCGTCTATAGTGCTAAAGTAATCGTTGCGTATGATTCTTAAAAAACGATCCTATATTTTCAAGAATTAGGTTAAATGTTCATATTATAGACAGCAATGTCCATATTATAACTATATTTTCCGCTATGGCAGGCATAAATCCGTATGATTCCAAACTGCAACCGTTTACTGTAATTGGCATCGTATTTGCTACTATTTATTTTGGATAATCAGGAACGAAATCACTACCCTTTTTATTTCCACAAATACCTTGAAATTTACATTGAAAAATGCTAAAATCTACAGTAAAAGTTTAATTTATGTATCAGTTTTGTCAAACCTATATAAAGGGAAAGAGGATATACAAGTGAAGGAAAAAATGATATGGGTAGCGATGCTGTTTCTGATGTGTGTTGCTACCGGTTACGCTGAATACAATGGAGAAGTTTGGGTTGTTAGTGGCGGAGATACCGTTTATAAGTTACATGCAAATGGTGCAGCAGATCCATCCGCTATTGAAGGTTTAACAAATGCAAGCACTGTACAAGTCAATCCAGTTACGGGGATTGTTTGGATTGCTGTTCCTGCAAATAATGTTGTTTTCAGATACGATCCAGCGACAGGCGATTTTGCACAAACCCCTCAGATTAAAGCACCTACAGGCATATCTGTTAACCCTGCTGATGGAACCGTTTGGATTGCTGGACTTGATGGTGTCCGAAAAATCTCTGCAGATGGAAAAGATATTCTTGCTCAAGTAATTCCCCCCGACGGACCCGCGAATTTAGACAGCGGTAGGTTCAACGTCGCTGTCAATCCAAAGGATGGCAGTTGTTGGATAACGGATGGAAAGGGTCCAATTGCACGCTACGATGCAAATGGGAATCTGCTTGTAAATGCACCACCGCTGAACGAACCGAAAGGTGGTTTGTCTGTAGACTACCAAGGGAATGTTTGGATAGCAGATACGCAGGGGGACACCGTTGTCCGTTACTCTCCTAATGGCGAAGAATTGGTAAAGATAACCGATATTCCTAATCCTGTTTCACCGAGTGTTAATCCAAAAGATGGGAGTGTGTGGCTTGCAGGAAATAACACTTCACTGATAAAGTTATCACCGACTGGTACAAAACTTAAAGAATTTGAGGTTGGTGCAGCTATTGTCGCGGTAACCTATTCACCCGCAGATGGTGAAATCTGGATTGCCGATATGCTTGGCGCAACATTCACGGGTCAAGTTAGCAAATGGACAGCAAATGGCAATATGCGTTTTGCAAATGCTATTCCGCAGCCTACCACTGTTTCAATCGGATTTTGGGAAGCAAATTGATTTTGGCGTTGGCGATGATTGGGAACGAGAAGTCGTTATAAATCGGATTTACAAATCTCACCTACAAGACTGCCTGTGAATGATATGGAGGTGTGTTATGAAAAGATTTTTGGCTTTTGCAATCGGAATGTTTTTTGTGCCTGCTATTCTCGGAAATGCAGACGCACAACTCCCAGATTTTCAGATTGATTCCGAAAGTATCATCTTCTCTAATCCTAACCCCGTTGAAGGCGAAGAGATTACGATTTGGGTTGAGGTGAAAAATGTTGGAGCCGCAACGCCGACAATGAACGAAGATTTGGCAGTTGATCTTTATGAAGGTGATCCAGCCACAGATCCACTCCAAATATTAAGCAATGATGTCATTTTAGATTTGAAACCCGGAAAAACTGATCGTGTGGAGATACAGTGGCAGCCGCCTGCTGGTACAACTGAAATTTATGCCCACGTCAACCCAACAGGTGATAAACATATTGTAGAATCTAACTATGCTAATAACAGAGCATCTGCTGCGATAGTCGCTACCGCGAGAACTTTCCCTGAAGTAATCCCAGAACAAATTCAAGCCTCAATAGACCAGGGCGTTGCGTGGATAGAAGCACAACAGGGAAAAAGTAGTCGCACCTGTTTGCAATGTGGTGTTGAAAACCAGATGATTTTAACCTGCGTTATCTGTGGCGCAAGCCTGAAAGGTTTAGCAGAAAATTTTATACCGGGTTCTGTCTGGAATTTTGGTGAAGACCCGCTACAAGAAACATCATTGGCATTGCAGGCGTTGCTTGCGGTAGGACGCACCCCATCTGACCCATCTGTGCAGAAAGGTCTTGCGGACCTGCTTGAACGGGATTGGAATGACCTTGATGTGTACCAATATGCAGTACTCATTCCGGTATTAGTTGCAATACAGAATCCAGAATATCGTGAACGCGCGCAAATCGCTGTGAACCACCTTGTAAAAAAACAACTTCCTATCCCAGGTAGTGAGTTCGCTGATCCGAGGGATGATGGTGGGTGGGGTTATGGTTACTCAGCGGATGGTGCACACATGAACATGGTTATCTACGCGCTTTATGCTGCAAAGCAGTGGGGTCTTGAAATTCCACAGGATACATGGACACGTGCAGAGAGGTGGATTCGTGGAAATCAGACTGACACGGGCGGATGGCTCTATAATTTGGTTGAAGAGGGTTCACTTTGGGGAATTGGCGTTTACGGTAGCATGACTGCGACAGGTTTGTGGGCACTTCGTGCATGTGGTGTTTCCATTGATGATCCCCAAGTGCGGAAAGGTATTAACTGGTTAGCAAAGCACTGGTCGCTTACACGAAATCCAGGATCGACTTCTTGGCTTTACTATTATCTTCTTTCCCTACAGCGTTTTAGTGATATTCCGCCAAAGGTTAATAAGTTAGCGGGGCATGACTGGTACAATGAAATAGCAAACATGATGGTCACAGAACAAAAATCGGACGGTAGTTGGGATAGTCCTGGGGCAGCGACTGATTTTATGTCAACTTGTTTTGCAGTCATGTTTCTGAGTCGCGCGCTTGTTGGTCCAACAGCACCAAATATTGGTGTAGTTCCACAAAGTTTGCGGTATTCTCCGCCATCTCCACGCGTTGGCGAAGCAGTTAAACTGAGTGCGACACTTAGAAATACCGGCACTCCTTTTGATAAAACGTTGAATGCCAAGTTTTATGCTGATGACACTGAGATACAAACAGCAGAGGTTTTCTGGACATCCTCCCTCAATGAGTCCGTTATTTCAGTTGACTGGGTACCAAAACAAGAAGGTGAAATAGAGATTTCTGTCCAAATAGACTTTGATGATTTTGATAAAAGCGACAATTCCGATTCAGTCCTTCTCAATGTCTATCCAAAATCTACGTCTGCAACAGACACACAGTTGGCAAAGATCAAGAAAATATCTGAAAACGTCTTTCAGATGGGTGTTGTTGTAGTTGATATAGAAAAAAAGGAAATTGTTGTCCCGGGCGAGGTTAACATCGCAAGCGATGATGCAATAATTGAATTCTTTGCATGTGGAACACTCGGACCCTCCCATGAGAGCATCTTGATGCTTGAGGCGGAACCAATTCATGTTTTTACTGCCCTCGGTTTATTGGATCTTGAATTCGGCATGAATCTTGAGGTCCAGGGTGATCCACGCGATCCTAAGGGATCTCACGTACAAATATGGGTTGAATGGAAACAAGGTGAAAAAGTTGTTTCGCATCCAGCACGCGAGTTGGTGTGGAATACAATGTCTGGGCAACCGATGCAAAAAACACATTGGGTCTTTACCGGCGGACGACTGAAAAATAACCAACTAACCTCTCAACTTACGCATAATATCATTGCGGTATACCGCGATCCGGATTCACTAATCAACAACCCATTACCCGGCGCTACTGATGATCGCACTTATCTTGTTAACACCGATGTAGTACCACCTAAAGGCACAAAAGTTAAGGTTATTATTCGTCCTATATAATCAAATAAAGTTGCCTTTTACGAATCTCTTAATGCGATAATACGTTTGTTTTGGCAATTTAACATAAAATTGATATTAAGGTAAAACGATAGTGAGGGAGAACAATCTATACTAAACGAGATTAACTTACCACATCAACAATTTGATATTGTCGCAAAAGATCCGTTCTACACTTTTCCAAAGGATATGCTACAATTCCTCATGGATAGGTTTGACTTTGAGTTCATTGAACATGTTGATAGCAACCTAACCACAGTCGAAGTCAGACACATGGACATCTTGACAAAAGTGCTGCTTAATGAGGAAGAGGTTTTGGTACATTGCGAAATCCAGACAGACGATAGTGTGCATTTGAACATGGTGCGGCGTAATGTCGGATACCTTGGGAGATGTTATGAGAGATATGGCTTGCCTATTTATTCGTTTGTACTTTATCTGCGGTCAACTGCCGGTCATAGCGATCCGGGCGGATATTTTCAGGAAGTACCAAACCACCGTTTTATCGTTGAATATCAAATAGTTCGTTTGAATGAGGTTGACGGTGAGACTGTTCTTGAAGCGCGTCAACCGGGTTTGATGCCGTTTACACCGTTAATGAAACACCCTTCCCATATGTCGTCTGTTGAATGGACAACACATTGTGCTGAGGTGACACAGTCGTTATCAGTGGATGCGTCAGTGCGGAATAATTTATTGGTAGAATTATGGGTTATGAGTGGTTTAGCACATGACCGTAAAAACATATTAACTGTAATACCGGAGGACATTGTGAAAGATTCATCTGTTTACCAAATGATTATTGAACGCGGATTCGAACAAGGTATTGAACAAGGTATTGAACAAGGTATTGAACAAGGAAAACAATTGGGAGCAAAAGAGTTTGCAATTGAGCACATATTGGATGTGCTCAAAAACCGTTTTCAAGTCAATGTAGCAGCGACTGTGACTCCCGCGTTAGATGCAATTGACGATTTAGAAAATATAAAAGTGCTGCTTCAGGAAGCGTCGGAGGCAGAACATTTAGAGGATTTTTTCCACGCCTTAGAAACCTGCGGTAATGGCACGCAATAGTTATCGGAAGGGTACAATGCCTATTTTTGAATATCATTGTAATGCATGTAAGACTAAGTTTGAAGTGCTGCAACGCACAAATGATACAAAGAAAACCCTGAAATGTCCTCACTGTGGCACACAAGATGCGAAAAGACGTTTTTCAGCGTTTGCAGCTATGGGAACTCAAAAGGGAACTACTAAAGATACTGATACCTGAGCACTTCCCAATTAGTGACAGTTTGTCCTCATGAAACAAAAGCCTGAAGCAAAACCTGTAAATATCCTTCGTGAAATCGAAGGGAACAAAATCGCCCCCGTTTATCTGCTCTGTGGTAAAGAGACCTTTCTTATTGAAGGGACGCTCAAACAGATGCTGGAAAAACTTCTGCCTTCCGATACCCGTGATTTCAACTTAACTTTTTTTGATGGAAACACCGTCACTGTCAGAGAGATTCTCAGTAATGCTGAGACCTACCCGATGATGTCAAAATGGCGGGTTATTGTAGTTGAGGAATTTTCGGCATTTAAGGCTCAGAAACGAAGTACCTCACCGCTAAATGCTATTCGTAATGCGATGCAGATTGAAACCGAAGATGTGGACAAGTGTGTTACAGACATTGCTAAACTTCTCGGTGTTTCTACACAGCAAATTACCGATCAGCATGCAGATTTCCACAGTGCTGTGGAAGAGATGAGTGAAACACTGGGGGGTGGATTAACTGAAGATGTAAAGACCTTTTTCGGACGTTTACCTGAACTTGCTGCACAACTGGAAGTCCATTCGGAGAATAGTAGCAATGAAGGCGATGCGGATACGTTATTGGAATGGCTACAAGGCGACCTTCCTGATACGAGTGTGCTTATTTTTACAGTAAAGGATGAAGTAAGTGAGAGAAACCGAATCGCTAAAGCAATTCAAGAAGTGGGTAGATATGTCTCTTTTGATCCATTAGAAAAAGGACCATCGCTCAATCGAGATCCGCTCTATAAAAAGGTTGTGGAAAAGTTCGCTACATACAATAAGAAAATTACGCCACGCGCTTTTGAACAACTCCGTAGCCGAACGGGTGGCGACATGCACACAATCGCTGAGGCAATTGATAAAATCATCAACTTTGTTGATGATAAAAAGCAAATAGATGAACTTGATATCCGTAATTTGGTAACACAGACCACTTTTGACAGAATTTTTGATCTGACCGATGCTATTGGAAAACGTTCAACTCGACAAGCATTGAAAAGCCTCCGCGAAGTGTTAGCAAGTGGTCAGGAACCGATCCCACTTACCGCCTCAATAGCAAGCCATCTTCGTTTAACTCTTCAAGCGAAATTAATCGTTGGCAAAAAAGGCATGAAACCGATAAGTAATCAGATGCGCTATCCTGATTTTACTGCAAAAATTTTTCAACCGCTCGCTGATGAAATAGGAGATAGCTTGCCTAATTCAGCTTCGTATAACATCATGAAACGTAATCCTTATATTGCATTCAAGATTTTTCAGACGTTACATGCTTTCACCACTGCAGAATTGATGACTGCCTTAGAAAAAACCTTAGAAGTGGAGATTCAATTGAAAACAACCCAAAGTGATGGAGAAGTTTTGCTGGAACAGTTAGTATATGATATTTGTGATAGTTCAAAACATCAATGGAATTAATGTGTAAATTTGTTCCTAAAGGACATAAAAATGATATTCCGTCAACTCATCATAGGTTCTCTTTTGTTATCATTGATTTCGTTGAGTGCCCAAGCACTACCGCCAGCATCCCCCGCGGGAGGAAAAATGCTGCACTTGGATAAAACTCACGATTATGTTGGAACGGGTGAGGCATGGTTTCCTGATGAACAGTTTGAGGAATTAACTGTTGAAGCCTGGGTCTACTTTGAAGAACCTCCAGGACCATCGAAATTTTGGTCAGTCATTGGTCAGGAAGGACGATTCAATTTGATTGTGACCGGTGGGGGTTCCTTAGGGTCTTGGGCGGCTCATAAGGACGCAGAAGAAAACACTTCAATGACTGTTAAAGCTTTACCGTTGCCTACAGAGGAATGGGTGCATGTCGTTGGGATGTACTATGCTAAAGCGGGCATGGGAATTAACGGCAAAGGCGGCATTTGGTGTTGTCCGGGAGGACATTTCGTCAAATCGTATAAGCCCTTACGTATTGGCGGTATCATTCCCAAAAATCAAGAAGGGCGTCATTTCGGTGGAGAAAATGTGAAATTTAAGGGCTTTATTGATGAAGTGCGAATTTCAAATATCCTCCGATATCCAGATAGGAATTGGGAAATTCCCCAAAGAAAATTCAGTGAAGATGAACATACTATTTCACTATGGCGTTTTGATGAAGAACCTTTTTCCAGCCGTTATAAAGATGAATCTGGAAACGGCTACGATCTCTGGAGAAGTGACCTGTTGCCAATCTCTGCACAGAAGAAACTTAGCGTTCTGTGGGGAGAGCTTAAGCGCTAAATTTTATAGTCGATTTTAGAATTAATTAGACACTGTAAACAAGCGAGGTTTCATACCTCAAGGTAAAAGATGGTATACCAATTACTCATTCCAAGTTTTCTTTTGTTAATATGTATTTTGCTAAGTGCCCAAGCAGTGCCACCGCCATCACCTCAAGATGGGAGGATGTTGCGGCTGGATGAAAAACATGATTATGTTGGAACCGTCGATTCGTGGTTTCCTGATGAACAGTTTGAACAGTTGACTGTTGAAGCCTGGGTCTACTTTGAAGAACCACCAGGACCATCAAAATTTTGGTCAATTGTTGGACAGGAAGGACGATTCAATTTGGTGATTGCTGGCAGTAAGGGGGTCTTAGGATCATGGGCCTCTCACAATGACGCAGCACAAGACATCTCAATAACTATTCATACAAAACCACTACCCATAAAGCAGTGGGTGCATGTCGTTGGGATGTACTATGCCAGAGCAGGCATGGGAATTAACGGCAATGGCGGCATTAAGTGCTGTCCGGGTGGGCATCTCGTTAAATCAGATAAACCGCTACGTATTGGTGGAATTGTTGTCCCGCAAGATCAGAAACCGCCTCGTTTTGTTGGGGAAAATGTGAAATTTAGAGGCTTTATTGATGAAGTGCGAATTTCAAGTATCCTCCGATATCCGGATAGGAATTGGAAAATTCCAGAAAGAAAATTCAGAGTAGATGAACATACTATTTCATTATGGCACTTTGACGAAGCACCTTGGTTAGGCCGTTTCAAAGATGAATCTGAAAACAGTTATGAACTATGGAGAGGTGACTCAATGTCAGTCGAAGCACAAGGGAAACTGACTACTAAATGGGGTGAGTTGAAGCGATAAAATTCTTCAGGAGACAGTCAAAAACATTAATGCGTAAGCGAATAGATGACAGCATTGATACCTATTTTCAATGCTATATTGGAGTACTCCTTCGGATAATAATCTTCTGCGGCGTGTTCCCACGCATCACCGAGGTCTGAATTAAAACATATCAACATCATGAGTCGTCTTTTGTCGTCAAATACGCCCAGATATTTTGCCGGATGTCCATCATAGCGTTCATAAGTCTGTCCACTGAAAAGCGCACGAAGTCCAGGAATCTGTATCAGTTTTTCGATTTTAAAGAAACATCGGAAAATCGGATGTGAAACGGGGATATCTACCGGCTCACGGTTCGGAAATATTTTTTTGAATTCGGTATAAAACCGCTTCCATTCCAATCCCCCGTGAAAGTCATCAACAAAGATGAACCCACCACGTAAGAGATATTCACGCAAGTTTTTAGCATCTGTTTTGCTAAGCCTCATACTCCCCACTTCTAATAAATAGGCAAAAGGATAATCAAATAGTTCCTCTGACCAAACTGGCACAATTTTCCCATCAGGTGCAGCATCAATGCTGGTTTGTTTTCGGAGTTGGTAGATAAAATTTCGGTCAGAAGCAGGGAAATCTACCTCCCAATTACTCAACTGGGTGAGTTTACCCCGATATTGCAGACGAACAAAGGTAAATTCAGGCTCTCGGTTTGCCTGCGAATCCCGAAGTGTGTTAGGCAAGAACGCCGTAATGAGAACAGTTAATGAGATTATAATTCGCATATTTCTTTAGAAACCGTGATACCAAGCAAAAGAAGTCTGGAAATCTTCCCATGAATCTAATGTCTTTGCTATATTAATTCTAAATGAACCCGCTTCTTGAAATTGTAAACCGATACCTACATCTGCTTTCGGATTGAATGTGAACTTTGCATCTGATATATTCCAAACTTGTCCTTCGTCAAGGAAAAAGACAAGAAAAGCGTTTCTGAAAATCCTCCATTTTGACAGGTTTGCCAAACGGTAATGATATTCAACGTTCAGCAAAAATCCACGATCACCCATAAACGCATATTGTGAGTAACCGTACCATGACTGCTTAGAAGCTCTTTTCTCACTATTGTTGGTGGGAACATATAGTGGATAACCTCTCAACCCACCAAGACCGCTTATAACAAACTTTCTTTGAATTGGTAAGAATGTATCAGCAAAACCGAAAAACAACCGCGTACGGATACGGTTGTCGTCTAAAGGAAAGGCGTAGCGAAAGTGCAATTGAACCCGTGTAAAATCGAAATCAGAACCGACAACTGAGTTGCTATGCTCAACGAGAAGCGTATTATGCCATCCGAGGAAATCTTCACGTGTATCAAAATCATATTGAAAAGTTAGACTTCGCATTTGACCAGAGTTAATTAAAGGATTCTCTCTGGCTTCTAATTCTTTTACTAACCATTTTAATGTGTTCCAGTCTGTGCTTTTATCCAAGCTTGTATGTGATTCTACAAGCATTCCCAATTTGAAGGAATGGACCGGCATTGCAGGACTCCACCGTAATGCAACCTCTCCCCCTTGTCTTAAATAGTAATTTTGAAGGTCGGGATATCCTAAAATACGTTGAAAGACAGATAGACCATGGTTATAGTTAGGAAAAAGTTCAGGTGCCATCGCACTCGTTTGTCTGTGCAGTTGCGCAGTCAAGCCTAAATCCCAGATATAAGGTTTCCCCCAGTTTGCTCTCGCCCCAAAACGATAGTGAAAATGTGGATTTCCAAAGGTGTAACTAATCTTTCCAAATAGGTTATAGGTTTGCGTGTTCAGCGAATCCTGCACGTTCCACATCCACAAAGGACCGACATCGGTTGGTTTTCCCATCTGAAAACCTGTCCCAATTTCCCAATTGGTCACACGGTTAAATCCCAAAAACAGCGGTGGACGGAGTCCAAGATAGGCATTTGATGAGAGACGTTTTTCATCAACAGTAATCGTTGCAACACGTGTAAAGTTCTCTTCGGTGACTTTTAGGTTGATCTTTTTAAAATAAGGCATCACTTTAAACAGCGTTTTCAGTGCCTGTTCAATATTTTCAGAACCGTTATTAAGTGTCTGGTTGATACGTTCTTCTGAAATTTGCTGATTTCCTTGAATACGTATTTCATGAATAGGTGCGTCTCCTGCCCTGAATCGTGTCGCTGCGTGGGTAAATAATTCATCGGTCTCAAGGCGAGAAATAGTCTTTTTTATATTTCTATTTGCGCCGGATTCTGTTATTGTTAGAGACTTTAGTATTGATAGAGATTTTGATCTCTGACGGTTCTCAACAGTAAGGATAGCAATGCTTTTTCCTTTCTCGTCTGTGATGCGAACAGATATTTTCCGACGATTACCAAGCGATTTTATAATCATTGGCAGCACATTTTCTAAGTCACCTGATCCGCTTTCCAGAAACTTAAAGATATTGGTCCTTTCTGAATTTTTCGTGTTCTGAATTACGAAATCATGAATCTGAATCCCTTCAAATTTCCAAGATGATGGAACTAAGGGTGTTTGTGAATCTACATCCAAAATATTAAGACTTTTCTTTCCTTGGACAGGTCTTTGAGGGGTTTTCGTTTCTGTAGTTGAAGGTTTAGGTACAGGCACCGCAGTTTCAGATGACTTTGGAGGTGCGACAATTGAGTCCGGCAACCTACCAAGTTTTTTCAATTCCGGTATATCAATACCGAGTTGATTTAGATGTCGTAACAAATCTTCAACCCGTTGCGGTGGAATCTCACCTGTTATATTTATAAGATATACGCTCTCTCCGCTGTGGACGATAACAAAGATTCCGACAACAAATTCCTCATGCCTAAACGTGTAAAGGTAAAATTTCTCACTCTTCTGATATGCGCTCCATCCGCGTGCTGATAGTCTTTCCGTATAATACTGCAGCATCTGCTGATAATTTAAACCTTTTCTATGGTAATTGCGAAGATATAGGTTGTCCACCGTCTTATACAATGAAGCGATTTCAGCATTCGGATTTTCCATTATCTGCGTGATGATGCGGCGATCCAAATCAAATTTAAATTGAGCAGATGGCGCATTAGGCCAATTGAAGGATACTTTACCTCTACCTTTTTGTGCACTTGCCGTCCCGCAGAGAAACAGAAAACACATTACAATTATAACGTTTTTTAACAGGTTCCTAATATTTTTTTTCATTTTTCTATTTTCTTCAACTGTTGTTTTAATTTTTTCAGCGCATCTGGTACGTCCGGTTTGCCGGGATGGAAGATGACTTCGGGTGGGACAATCCGTTTCGAACGGTTTGGTGGTTTGTAAAACCATTGCAGAGCAATCTGAAATCGGGGTCCTTGGAAATAGTGTATCTCAACAGGATGAAATCCTGTGGTAAGTGTGATGTGAGAGTTTCTACTTTGAGTACCGTGAACACCGTCGTTATCTACAACCAATTTTCCATTTATAAATAATTTTGACCCATCATCAGAAAGCAGTTCAAACATATAAGTTCCAGGTGTATCAATTGCTAATTTTCCACGGAAATGTATTGCGAAATTCTCAACTACAGTCTGTTGCTGCGGTGTAGGAAAACCCTCTGTATAATGTCTGGGAGGCACATCCAAATTAGCTGCTGCAAAAGTATAAAGGGGAGTTATCCGTTTAAAATCAGGCATTTTATGAATTGGACCACCGGGAATGTAGACTTGACCAATTAATCCGTGGCCAGGCATTACATCAGAGTCAAAGATACCGAGTCCCATGATGCCCTCATCCAAATCTATTGAAGCGAGGTCACCCACACCTGTTACACGCGACAAGCCTTTTCCCATGCCGCCGCCAAGCCCAGTGCCTGATCCACCCCGTCCAGGACCACGGGCGTTCCCACCTGCCCCGCGATATTCTGGCACGACAACAGGTCCCGCTGCTTCAGCGTCTTTTCCGAAACTCGCGTTTGGTAGTGAAGAAGTATCCGTCTGTGGTATATCAGCGAAAGTAACTATTTCGGGTGCGACATCATCAAAAATCGGTGCTTTGGGAGGGTTCATCTCTGGGTCATACTTTGGTGCTGCGCGCGAAAGGGCTGGAGAACCACTATCAATACTCCGTTCCGGCTGCACTGCTTTGTGTTGACGCATGATACGCCGTTCCACCTGCTCCGGAGTATTCGCCTTAAAAAACGTAAGTGTTATCTTATCATCTGTTTCATTGAAATGTGTTACCAAAAACGGTGATATAGTTAACAGCAAAACGAAATGTATCCCTAAAGAAATTAGAAGAGAAATTTTGTTTTTCTCTTTTTTCATAGATCAATCTACCCATTATTGTGTTACAGAAACAACTGAATTTAGAACAAATCCTAAAAACTGTAGAAAAACATAAAATTGAATTGAATACCTTGCTCAGATTCAAATGCTTTTGCAACATTGAATCTTAAAATATCAACCTCTGATGCAATCTGTAGACCGATACCGGCACTTGCTTTCGGTTTAAACTTCCAACCACTGTCCAATTCATTCCATACCTGTGCCTGATCATAGAGGAATACCAAATGCCAGTTTTTCAGAATATTAATGTTGTTAATATCAATACTGGGTAAACCTAAAAGTAATTCGATATTAAATAAATACCCCTCATCTCCAGCGAAGGTATATAACGGATATCCGTTCAGTGTGCCAATTCCACCAATAATTAACTGGCGTTGGATCGGTAGGAGTGCTGTACCGATATGATCTTCAGCAGGTTTGCCAGCAACTGAGCTCAGTACTAATCGGGTGCGGAGCTGGTTATTGCCGAAGGGATAAGCATTTCGCAGGTGTGTTTGAAAACGAGTCCAGTCAAAATCAGAACCGAAGTTGCGGCTGCTATGTTCAACGAGGAAAGTATTGTGCCAACCGAGGTAATTGTTTCGGTTGTTGGCATCAACCCTAAAATTGATGCTCCGTATGTTACAAGGTGTTATCACAAGGTTTTCCCGTGTTTTTGATGATGACCGCCAGTTTAAAAGATGCCAATCAGTCGTTTTTTGGAGGCTGTCGTGTGTTTCCCAAACCAGTGAGACAGCCGAATAAATTGATCTATTCAGTTGCCCATGCAACGCTATCTCTGCGCCCTTTCTCAAATAGTAGTCTTGATGATCTGGCACGCCAAATAGGCGTAGAAACAATGCCCCTGTCTCATTATAGCCAGCGTAAAGATCCGGTGCAATTGTAGTTGTTGCACGCTGGAACTGCGCGGTTAATCCTAAGTTCCAGTTGTTGTGTCTACCCCAAATTCGGTTACCACCAACACGGTAATAGAGTTGTTTATTCCCGAATCCGTAGCCAAACTGGGCAAAGAGTTTTGAGTGATCTTTTTCAATCGGAATGTTAGAATACCAGTCGAATTCAAATGGGTTTATATCTCTCCTATTTTGAAAGCGCGATCCGGTTTCAACACGAGCACCAAGTTCCCAGCCAGTAACACGATTAAACCCTATTCGTGGAATCGCAGTTGTATACCCCCTAAAAGATAGTGGTTTCTCATCAACAGAAATTACTGCAATCCGTTGTTGACCAGATTCTTTAATTTCAACGTGAGCGTCTTCAAATTCCGGGATAGACTTAGATAGTTTCTGTGTAGTCTCTTCAATTTCTATAGGTCCACTTTCAAGTGCCATTATAATCTGATCTGTTTCAGTGGACCGATTCCCCTCAACCTGAATCTCGTCAATAACGTCTCCGTCGTGGGTTAGATACCTCTTTGAAAGCGGTATTAGACCGTCTTCATCTGGTATATCATCCAGATGTATTTTTACCCACTTTTCACCCGTATTCACGGTAACTTTTTGCACAAATTTCGCCACATCTGAATTGGATAATTTTTTCAACAATACCGTCAGGTCTTCTGAACCTTCTTTAGGTGTGATATTTCCGAAAAAAACGTCTTTTACCGCATTCACTCTCTCTTTATGGTTGATGCCCTCAGTTTTCGTCCGTGATTGTATCTGAATCTCTTGAATTGGTTGTCCACGATAAGTCCAATCTGCAAAATGCGTCTCTTGCATTGACCCTGAAAACTGGATAAACGGATTTGGTGAATCTTCTGGAATGCGAAACATTGTTACCGGTCTTTTATCCAGTAATATCTCTTCAGTCTTTGATATTTCTTCAGTCTCTGATATTATAGTTTCCGTTTCAACACTTGATAATTCAATGGTTTCACCGAGCGATCTCAATTCAGGTATCCAAATGCCGATTGCAATTAGGTTTGCTAATAGTTTACCTATTTGTTCTTTTGGAATCTGTCCAACGACGTTGAGCAGATGTACCTCTGTCCTACCCTTGACAACAGCAAAGATAGCTTTGCATGTATCTTCTGAGGCTGTTTCGGCAAGAATAGAAATTTGCATATTTTCATCCTTAGCGAAACTTTCCCATCCATTCTGTTGTAACTTCTCACTATAATATCGTACAAATTTGTCAAAAAGACCATCTTTAGTATCGTACGTGTGGACATAAAGATTCTCAATAGCATTGAAAGGCTTAGCAGTCGAGATAAGCGAGATCAATTCTCGATCCAAGTTAAATTGAAACATTGCACGCGGCACATCAGGACAGTCAAATGGGATCACTCCATCAGGTGATTGTGCATGCAATAGCACTGTTCCTATAAGTAGCAGGAATACAAAAATAGTTAACTTCATGGTGGATATTGACAGTAACTCATCCACTCCAGCGTTGATCTGTTGTATTATCAAACAGTATCTATGGATTCATACTGAGAGGATTATTGCTAATACAAATATTAATGATAAAGTCACAAACTTAAACGGATATTTTTGTTATGGTGTTTACAATTTTAACAGATTAAGGGTTTTGTTGTCAAATCTGTATTTACGTTATTGACGTAGGGTGAGCAAGTATGGAGGAGGAATTTTGATTACTCAAAGGATGATCTGCTTAAAAATATAGGCGCGCCTCAGCATAATTCCTAATCATTAATTGTTGAAACCGATACCAACAGAACACTATTATCATAACATATCAATTCTAATTGAGAAATTGCCATAGTAACTTGAATGTGCGGGCGGCAAGCGGAGCGTGCCTGCTACCATGTTCAAATCAACGCCAAATGCGCGTGTGGCATTTGGCGGGTGTCGCAAGGGAAACCCAACTTACGAAATAATGCAATATAATCACTTAGAAATGGTGTTTTCTGCATGTATGGTGAAAAGTGATTATCTTTATTGCGTCATACGTTCAGCTTGTTTCAACCAACCCCAGAGGGTCGTCTGGGTGTCCACAGTCGGAGAAACGGAAAAAGGACTTTCGGGGACCCATGCGGGACAAGCACTTTGCCCAGGATGTTGTGTGATTTGCCGTGGCTCGCCCCCCTCAACAGAAACGATAAAAATGTGTTGCACAGCATTCAGGTTTTCCAGAGGATTCGCATCTGCATCGTAGGCTTGGTAGGCAATCCACTTACCATCAGGGGACCACGCAGGATTGAAGTTCCAAGTTCCAAGAGGTGACAAGCGGCGGGCGTTTTGTTCATCTATATCCATGATGTAGATACCACTCCCATCTCTATCAGCGTTAACATAAGCAATCTGTTTTCCATCAGGTGACCAAGTAGGCGAGTAAGGAGATCCGCCTACTTGGAACGGGTTTATAATCTGTCTGGGATTTTTTCCATCTGCGTCCATCACATAGATACCGTTTCTACCATTCCCACGAGAACTGAAAGCAATTGATTGTCCATCTGGAGACCAGGCTGGGGAGGAATTATCTCCCTCGTTAGTCAGTCTCTGTAGATTCTGGCCGTTGATATCTATTTTGTAGATATGTTCTCCCTCTGTTCTCCTGGATATAAAAGCGATCCAATTTCCATCAGGTGACCAGGCAGGACCATAATCTAACTCTGGATGATTTGTCAACCGACGCGCCTGAGCTTCATTAAATTTCTTAATATAGATTTCGCCATTTCCATCACGCTCCGACATAAAAGCAAAAGAACGCCCATCTGGTGCCCACGTTGTGCAATAGTCTCCTGCGGGATGGTTTGTTAGGTTACGTAGATTCTTGCCGTTTGTATCAATGATGTAGATGTCACTTTGCCCTGTATGGGTAGAATAGAAGGAGATATACGGAGCTCCCCAAGCGTTTACGGTAAGCATAAAAAAACTGAACAGGAATGTCATTCCAAACAACATATAGGTGCGTTTCATTTTTTATCTCCTGGAAAATTACTATCAAGATATGCACACCCAAGCCTAAATAATAAAGTTTGGGGTGGCGGGACAAGACGTTGGATTATTATATCAGAAGTAAATGGAAATTCAATGGATTTTAACAACGGTATTTCTGGTAGATTTTAGAATTATTTATACACTTGTTCCAGCGAGGTTAGGAAGAAATCAAAAAATCAACGGTATGAATACCATTTAGGCATTCCCCGCCTCGCCTACCGCTCGTGCAGTAGCACAAATTGTTAGTTTGTGTTTCCGTAGCTGCACAAACTGAAAGTTGACGCTTCAGTAAGTGAATAAATACTCATAGGTTTTCTATATTTCTTGATTGTCGTCTATCAACGATCCTTTGCTGTAATTGGAATGTTAAAAACAGCCTTATGCACTTGCATTTGTACCTTTCTAAACCCTTGTTTTGTTTCCGGATTATAACTTGATTCCCACGTAACGGTTTTTGGAAACCAAATACCCGGTTCAAACTGTACAAGTTGAAATGATATTTGTAGCGTTGATTTCTTGATTTGGCGCACGCTGCGTCGATTGGATTTATCGGGCTTACAGAGCCCTCCAACAAGAAAAAGACATAGTTAATGCCAAAATATTTACACATCCAAACTTAGTGGTTCACTCGGTAATCAATTACGGCATGAAGTACAATATTATACAAATTACAGAGTTTATACAAAATTTCATTGCAGAATTTTTCATTGAATGAAGAGAAAACTGAAAACACTTTTTTGTGAGATATCAGGTCAGAATTACCGGATATTCTTGATTTGTGCCCATTGCGTTGTTAATTTGCCAGCGGGTTCAATTGGCAAGAAAATGGCATCAATTTCGGCTAATTCATAGTCGCCGCCTACGCCGAAGTGCATACCCCATCCACCACCACGTTCACTGACCTTTATCATGATCAAATTATTTCCTTTTTTTAGATCAACCTTTAAATGATCTTGGAAGGTGTTTTCCTTGCCGCGACTCCGGTTCTCCGCATGGGTATGAACAACTTCGCCATTAACCCAAACCTTAACTGAGTCATCACTACTGACACCCATCGCTACGTTTGCTTGCGCTCTTTTCGTTTTGAGGACAATTAGCGCATAAGACGTTATATGATCTAACTCACCATCCTCCAAACCTATGTTATTAACGAGAGCATTAATATCTCCGTTATTGGCAAGTGTGCCATGTGTCCACTCATAATTACCAACTTTGCCGCCTTCTCTTGCACCGTGTTTGGCGATTTTCTCTTCGGTGACTTTGCCGTTGCTCGCTTCATCAAGTGAATCAACATGGGTAGAATTTGCACCACCTTGTCCATCTACAGTTTTAGCAATCATCCAGAGATACGGACCAAGAATTTTTTGTTGAGCATCAGCAGTCAGCGTCATCACCGTAAGACTCATCAGAAAAGCCAATCCTATTATACACAATTTTCTGAACATTATATACAACCTCCTAAAATATCAAATACTTTTTTATTGACAATAATTACACTGATATTTCTCATAACGGCACGCGGAGCGTGCCTGCTACCATGTTCAAATCAACGCCAAATGCGCGTGTGGCATTTGGCGGGTGTCGCAAGGGAAACCCAACGGACGAAATAATGCAATATAATCACTTAGAAATGGTATTTTCTGTATAGTGAAAAGTGATTATCTTTATTGCGTGATATGTTCAGCTTGTTTCAACCGACCCCAGAGAGTCGTCTGGGTGTCCACAGTCGGAGAAACGGAGAAAGGACTTTCGGGGACCCATGCGGGACAAACATTTTGCCCAGGATGTTGTGTGATTTGCCGTGGCTCGCCCCCCTCGACAGAAACGATAAAAATGTGTTGCACAGCATTCAGGTTTTCCAGAGGATTCGCATCTGCATCGTAGGCTTGGTAGGCAATCCACTTACCATCAGGGGACCACGCAGGATTGAAGTTCCAAGTTCCAAGAGGTGACAAGCGGCGGGCGTTTTGTTCATCTATATCCATGATGTAGATACCACTCCCATCTCTATCAGCGTTAACATAAGCAATCTGTTTTCCATCAGGTGACCAAGTAGGCGAGTAAGGAGATCCGCCTACTTGGAACGGGTTTATAATCTGTCTGGGATTTTTTCCATCTGCGTCCATCACATAGATACCGTTTCTACCATTCCCACGAGAACTGAAAGCAATTGATTGTCCATCTGGAGACCAGGCTGGGGAGGAATTATCTCCCTCGTTAGTCAGTCTCTGTAGATTCTGGCCGTTGATATCTATTTTGTAGATATGTTCTCCCTCTGTTCTCCTGGATATAAAAGCGATCCAATTTCCATCAGGTGACCAGGCAGGACCATAATCTAACTCTGGATGATTTGTCAACCGACGCGCCTGAGCTTCATTAAATTTCTTAATATAGATTTCGCCATTTCCATCACGCTCCGACATAAAAGCAAAAGAACGCCCATCTGGTGCCCACGTTGTGCAATAGTCTCCTGCGGGATGGTTTGTTAGGTTACGTAGATTCTTGCCGTTTGTATCAATGATGTAGATGTCACTTTGCCCTGTATGGGTAGAATAGAAGGAGATATACGGAGCTCCCCAAGCGTTTACGGTAAGCATAAAAAAACTGAACAGGAATGTCATTCCAAACAACATATAGGTGCGTTTCATTTTTTATCTCCTGGAAAATTACTATCAAGAATAGTGAAGTGATGCCACCCATTACCTAATACGTTCATCTTGTTTCAACCGACCCCAGAGAGTCGTCTGGGTGTCCACAGTCGGAGAAACGGAAAAAGGACTTTCGGGAACCCATGCGGGAGAATAATGTTGCCCAGTATTTTGTGTGATTTGCCGTGACTCGCCCCCTTCGACAGAAACGATAAAAATGTGTCTCTCTCCAATAATCCGGTTTTGGAAAGGATTCGCACCTCCATCTGCATTCAGGTTTTGGAAAGGATTCGCACCTCCATCGAAGGCATCGTAGGCAATCCACTTACCATCAAGTGACCACGCAGGATTGCCGCTCCAAGTCCCAAGAGGTGTGATGCGGCGGGCGTTTTGTCCATCTGTATCCATGATGTAGATACCAACCCCATCTTTAGCGACAGTACAAGCAATCTGTTTTCCATCAGGCGACCAAGTAGGTTGTGAAGGAAATCCGCCTCCATGTTGCTGGTTTATAATCTGTCTGGGATTTTTTCCATCTGCGTCAATCACATAGATACCCTCGCGACCATTCCTTATTGATTCAAAAGCAATTGATTGCCCATCTGGAGACCAGGCTGGGTTAATGTTGGATTTTCCATGGTGAGTAAGCCTCTTTAGATTATTGCCGTTGATATCTATTTTGTAAATATGACGTTCCTCTTTTCCTATGGATACAAAAGCGATCCAATTTCCATCAGGTGACCAGGCAGGATTAGCATTGCTCTCTGGATGATTTGTCAACCGACGTGCCTCAACTACATTGAATGTCTTAATATAGATTTCGGATTTTCCTTCACGGCGCGATACAAAAGCAAAAGAACGTCCATCTGGTGCCCACGCTGCGCAACAGTCTAATGCGGGATGGTTTGTTAGGTTGCGTAGGTTCTTCCCGTTTGTATCAATGATGTCGATGTCGGTGTGGATGCCAGCTTCCCCTATCTTGATAGAATTGAAAGAAATATACGGAGCTCCCCAAGCGTTTACGGCAAGCAGAAAAAGACTGAACAGGAATGTCATTCCAAAAAACATATAGGTGCGTTTCATTTTTTATCTCCTGGAAAATCACTATCAAGACCTGTGCACCCAAGCCTAAATAATAAAGTTTTGGGCGATACAAGACGTTGGATTATTACTTCACAACAGAAATGATTCATAATTAAAAACAATCTAATGTTTGCTATTTATGAGATATGCTGTAGTTTGTGTTTCCGTAGCTGCACAAACTGAAAGTTTGCGCTACAGTAAGTGTATAAATAATTATAGGTTTTACTATACTTCTTGATTGTCGTCTATCAACGATCCTTTGCTGTAATTGGAATGTTAAAGACAGCCTTATGCACTTGCATTTGTACCTTTCTACCCCCTTGTTTTGTTTCAGGATTATAACTTGATTCCCACGTAACGGTTTTTGGAAACCAAATACCTGGTTCAAACTGTTCAAGTTGGTATGTATAAAGGGAAAAATGCTCTATTTCTTTAGGCGGATTTGGTATTCTTATTTCATAAGGAAGACCGCGCAATTTGCCGACACTTACTGTTTCTTGGATGGACTTTCGAGACGTAAAAATGCGAATTATGCGATAGCCTTTTTGTGGGTCTATCCAAATTTGTGTAGTTCTGGTTGAGTCGGGATCAACACGGCGTAACGTAAGAAAGTAGAGAGGTGTTCCATCTTCTTCCAATAGTTGAACATCTATAGGTTTAAAAACAGTGGTTAGGTGTTTGAAATTAAACCTCCAAGGGTGCCATCCCCACCAGCGTGGATCATACATATTCACAAAATTAGTGAATTTCTCAGGAGTCTCTACCCAACCGTCTTCGGTCTTTACGCTAACAATCAGTTTTTTCCCTTCAAGCTGAAATTGGTGATGGGTTTCTTGCCAATTGGGAAGCATTTTCCCGAGGAGTTCCTGCTTATTTCGTGCTTTAACATCGTAAAAATGGTGTCTGCCTTCAAAATTGTGAGTGATATGCCAGTGTCCCGTGTCCTCATATTGGATATTTTTCGGTTTTGGTTTCCGTTCTTTGACCCAATTTCTATCTTCCTGACTTACTGTACTTACTGTGATCGAAAATTCCATTTTGCCGCTTTTTAGTTTTGCGTCATAAGCCTCAACCTCTTTCAAGAGGTGTTCAAATAGTTTAGCAGCTTCTTTGGAAAGAAGAAGGTTTGTTTTTAATTCCATTGCTGGATTAATTAAATCATCTTCTTTCTCACCTGCCCCGTTCCCTTTACCTGCTCTGTCTAATCGTCCTAACTGATTTCGTAAATCTGGTTTTAACTGGGTCTTCAGAATTTCGGATGAGTCAACTATTTCAATTGTAGGTTCCGATTGTACCTGAAAACTATACGGCTTTTGGTAACGATGTTGGTGTTGTATCCCCGCACCCATCAGCAGAAAAACTAAAATAGCAGAAACACTGGAAACTACCCAGGGTAAAAACGGTTTACTTGTAGATGGTGCAATTGGTTTGAGATGTGATATTTCCTTCATAATATTCTCTACCATTTGTTTCGGGACTTGGAAACTACTTAGATTTTCTTGAATTATTGCTTCTTCCTTTCTCAATCGATTTCGTGCACGGGACAGTCGGATTTTAACAGCGTTCGTTGAAACACCAAGAAACCGACCAATCTCTTCACATGTCAACCCAGCGAGATAGTGTAGTGTAATGACTGTCCGATCACTCTCTCGGAGTTTGCTAAGCAGTTTTTGTACCGTTGCGCGCCGCTTTTCGTTTGCTGCCTCTTCACGCTGCCGAGACTCATAATCCAAATAACATGCTTCTTCCAATTCCATTGGATCTACCTCTTCTAATGATTGTGGCTGGGGCTTCTTCTTTCGGTACCATGTGATACACTTACGATTCGCAATGACGTAAAGCCACCCTGAAAAGCTATTACGATGCTTGAGCGTCGCGAGTTTATGATACGCAGAAATAAATACATCTTGCGTAATCTCTTGTGCAATGTGAAAATCACCGATCTTTTGCCACACCAACGTGTGTATCTGATCTTGGTATTTTTCCACAAGTAGAGCAAAAGCGTGCTCATCGCCTTCAAGTATTCGCTCAATCAACTCAGCATCATTGTGTTTCATGCAACACCTCCACAAATAGATACAATCTTTTAATTTATAGACGCGATTTTGAATTGGAAGGTTTCAGTTTAGGAAAAATAACGTGATTTTTGAGGAACAAGCAATTATCTTAAGAAAATGATTTGAAAGAAAACATCCCTTTGGAGAGAGTAGCATAATGATTAGGCACAGTCAATCTACAAATACCCAAGTTGAAGTAATATGATGGTTGCGATTCCAGTTTTGGATAGATTTTTAGACGTATTCGGAGAGGAGTAATAAAAAGAAAGGCACGCATGGGAATCGTGCCTTTCTTTAGGTGAGTCATAAAAATTATTTGCCAGCTACTTCTCTCTCAGCTTGCACGCTGTCTTTTTCAAGGATTGCCATTCGTGTCCTACCGAAATGTGAGTTTTCTGATTCAACAGCGATCCATTTACCATTCTTGGCATGTAGATTTGGAGAGGACATAATTGCGTAATCTTGTTTTTCTTCTTGTTCGACTTGTAATTTGTCTTTTACACCGAAAATCCTAAGTAGTGCAGGCACATCGCTTGAAAAGTTGTCATCAATCTTTATCCAGTTGGTATATTTGAGAGGTTCTCCATTGTCCCACCGCCATTTTCCTTCCTTTTGAACATCAGTCAACCCAATCCAGTATGGCCCAGTTCCAAAAACCGCTTCAAGCCATATCTGCTCTGCCTCGCTTGTGATTGTAACGAGATATGCATCTTCACGTTCGGCTTGGATTTGGGCATCTGATCTGGTATTACACTTGACCCACTTGTAAGCGTGTCCATTTTCAGGGTTGATTATCCACATACTGGGAAAGTTTGGCAGATACAGTGGATGTGCTTCTTCCGTTTCTCCGTTTTCAACTGGTAAATCATCAAGTTCGTCAGGGTTACCGTTGAGAGTTAAAACTTTAATTTCGGAGGGTTGTTTGCCTTTAAGAAAAAATGGTTTTGTTAGAGTAGAAAGCCCACGATAATTTACGGAGAGTACGTAGACTCCTGGACCGACGACAGTCCGATTAAAATATCCATCGGCATCTGTTTGAATCAATACAGGGAGACTGAATGGATAGCGGCTGGTTCCATCTAAATTTAGATGTCCTATGTTAATTTCAAGTGCAGTATCGGACAGCGGTTCTTCGTTCTCAAAAACAATTCTTCCCCTGATATTTAACGGATTTTCCATGATGACTTTGAGATGCACATTTTCTATGTTTGTTCTGGGTTTAATAGCAAATGTTACAGCACCAAGTGGTGGAAAGTATGAGAACTGATGTGGGTAAAACGATACCTCACCGAACTGAATTGATTGAATTTCTGGGAGAGCCATGAAGGTGCCCTTTTCTGGGTCTTGACTCGGCAATTTCTTACCCGGTGGTATTTTAGGTAACACCAATAATTGTGCTGTTTTTGTTGTAATATCGGTAAAAGTAAACCTACCTTCTTCATCGGTTTTCGATTCTAAATAAGGTGGAAGCTTCTGCAACTCCTGTTCATTCGGTGTTTTTGCATTATGTCTCATTGGTAGCTGAATTAGAAATGGGTAAAATTTGCTGCTGTATACGGGATATACACCGTTCTTATCATTTTCAACATAAAGGAGTACAACAGAAACATTAGAAATCGGTTTACCTTCTACATCGGAAATGCGTCCAGACAACGTTGATGTCTGTTCTTCAGCAATGCTTTGGTATACGGCACCGAAGCTAAACAGAATTATGAATGTAATACAGAAAAGCATTTGTTTTGTGAGATCAAAATTAGTCATATCGGAATTCCTCTTATACTAAAGCATATATTAGACACCTTTAACCGCGCGTAAACAAAGCGCGTCTACCAATGAATTGCGAGATTACAAACGCCGTTAAACTATTTCATACTGTCCTTTTCAAGGATTGCATGCTTCACAACAGGTAAAAATGGGTTATCTGTTTCTATTGGCATCCATCTTTTCGAAAAGAATTCCATAGCAACAGGAACTTTGGATTCGCTGGTAGATTCCTCGTTGGATTTCTCTGTTGTTAACCAATTAATATATGTGAGAGACTGACCGTTGTCCCACTGTGATGAGGTGTCATTTTGTGAGATTTTCAATCCTATCCAATAAAACAGGTTTTCAGCAAAACGTGCTTCCAACCATTTCTGTTCAGGTTCATCGTTAATAGCAACGAGATAAGCATTTTCTGCTGCAGCTTTGGCTTTTGCATCATTCCAACTGTTGCACTGGATCTTTTTATAAGCGTGTCCATTTTTAGGGTTCACTGTCCATATCGCTTGTTGTACTTTAATGCGTTCACTGCGAATTTTACGGCTTTTTTCTACATTTTTTAGCCTAAAAACCAACTTATCGTAACGTTGTCCTTCTTTTATACGAAACCATCTTGAGTTTACTTTTTCGCCTTCATATTCTACTGACACAGAGTATTCAGCTGTTTCCTGCGGTTCATAGGATACAAAGTAACCTTGGGAGTCAGTTTTGGCTCCCCCGCCTGTAGTTGAACTGCTTCCACTACCACGAAAGAAAAATAGAAAAGTATCCTTATTGCGTTGTCGAACAGTGAGTCCGATGTCTGCCTTGGCAAGTGGTGTCCCATCCTTTAAAAGAATCCGTCCCCTGATCCGCATTCGTGGTGGTTGCACAGTCACAACCATATTCTTAAGTGATATCCCCGGTTCAATTGCGAAGGTCGGTTTACCAAACCAATTAGGAAAATTAGCGTGGAAGCCTGTAGGATAAAAGGTTAAATCCCCAATTTCAAGTGAAATAATCTCAAAATTGGATCCTGCTTCAGGAAACATCACTAATTGCGATGAAACTGGGGTAATGTTGGAAAAAGAAAAACTACCTTGTTTATCCGTTACAACTCGTCTCCATTCAGACGAAGGGATGCTGGAGATCGTATTTTTCTGTGGTAATTTAGGACTAAATTCAATCGGTTTGACCGTAAGTTCAAGTCCATGAACAACATTTCCTTCTTCATCTACGACCTTACCAGAAAGAGATGCAATTCCCTTCTGCGTAATTTCATCTGACTTTGAGTCTTTTGTCACATCTGACTGTGTTGAATCGACTAATTGTAGGTTCGATTTCTGTGAAGCACCGTTGTTCCGATTCAGAATATCTGGTCGTCCTGCTTGATTTCTTACTGTACGCCTATCCAGAGAATCCACAACCCGTTTTGCTTCTGTAATTTCAATCGTTGGCTCAGATGTTGCATCAAAGTCATACGGTCGCTGAAAACGGTATAGATATTGCGCGCCTACTCCGAGCAGTAAAAAGACCATAATGGCAGAAGTCCCGGAAACTATCCAAGGCACAAGTGGTTTACTTGCAGGTGGTGCTGGTAGCTGAAGGTTTGATATTTCCTGCATAGTATTTTCTGCCAATTGTTTCGGTACTTGGAAACTGCTAAGACTTTCTCTAATCACCGCCTCCTCTTTCTTTAGTTGTGTACGCGCGCGGTGTAGTCGACTCTTTACCGTATTTACCGATACACCAAGAAACTTGCTAATCTCTTCACAACTCAAACCCGCAAGGTAATGGAGCGTTATAACCGTCTTGTCACTTTCTCGGAGTTTGCTGAGTAGCTTTTGAACCAATGCACGCCGCTTTTCGTGCGCCTCTTCCTCACGCTCCCGTGATATATGTTCCGAATAATAAGTCTCTTCCAATTCCATTGGATCTGTTTCTTCTAAAGATTGTGGCTGGGGCTTCTTCTTTCGGTACCAAGTGATACACTTACGATTCGCAATGACGTAAAGCCATCCTGAAAAGCGATTACGATGCTTGAGAGTCGCGAGTTTATGATACGCAGAAATAAATACATCTTGCGTAATCTCTTGTGCAATGTGAAAATCACCGATCTTTTGCCACACCAACGTGTGTATCTGATCTTGGTATTTTTCCACAAGTAGAGCAAAAGCGTGCTCATCGCCTTCAAGTATTCGCTCAATCAACTCAGCATCATTGTGTTTCATGCAACACCTCCACAAATAGATACAATCTTTTAATTTATAGACGCGATTTTGAATTGGAAGGTTTCAGTTTAGGAAAAATAACGTGATTTTTGAGGAACAAGCAATTATCTTAAGAAAATGATTTGAAAGAAAACATCCCTTTGGAGAGAGTAGCATAATGATTAGGCACAGTCAACCTACAAATACAATAGATAAAAGTAATATGGTGATGCGATTCCACTTTTGGATAGATTTTTAGGGGTGTTCGGAGAGGGGTAATAAAAAGAAAGGCACGCATGGAGCGTGCCTTAGATAGGTTATTGGTCAAGGTAGATACGGTATAGCATTGAGTGGCAGCTTATGTAATAGCGTATCTACCGTTCGCTACATCACTTTATGTATGCTGCTGGGTGCTTATGACGTTAGACTTAGTTTCAGAATCATCGCTATTTTTATCAGGTGTGTCTGGCTGTTCTGTGTCCGTAAGGTCTATATGGGGCATTTCTACTTGTTCTGCTCCTGAAGGCTTTTCCATGCGCTGCATTTCCACTCCGGGGTCAGTATCCACGGGTTGGAGGTAAGCCATTTGGTTTTGGAACCACAAAAAGCATCCAAGTGTAAAGATTAGTATGAAACAGGTTCCACCGAGAATCCAATTTTCTATGGAAAATTCTTTTAACATCTTTTTCTCCTATTCATATCTTCTGCGGTATCCGCTGATGATACCTTTAGTTTTTTCTTATCTCGGTTAATTGTTAGACAAGTTAAGGAAGATTATGTTCACGAAAACTGAGTTTCACAATCTTAGAAATTTCAGTCGATTCCTCTCCCATTTGAGCCTTCTGTTATTTAAAGACGCATTTGTAAACAAAAAGATTGCACTTTTTCACAAAAATATGCATTTTTTCGGTAAAAAAGTGATTTTTTGTGTAGTTTTTTCAAAAAAAGTGAATAAAATCAGATTTTTGGAACTTGTTGACAAGCGGATTTTTGTAAAATAAATAGGCGCGCATCAAAGCGCGCCTAAAGGATTATGAGATTTTATTGCCTTTCAAAAGCCATAGTGTTCAGAAACTTCAAGCTTATAGAGGCGAATATTCGTTAGAATGACTTATTTTCCACATCAGGGTCTAATTCCATAGCCTTTGCGAGGTCTGCTTTTGATTCTTCCTGCTTGCCAAGTGCTTGTTTCGCCTGTCCCCGCTCGTAATAATAGAGGGCATCATCCGGTTTAATTCGTATAGCCTCATCAAAATCTTCAATTGCGCCAGCATACTCACCAAGGGCAGCCTTTGCTGTAGCGCGAGTGTGGTAGGTAGCAGCACTTGGATTATCTTGTTGTAGACGAATTCCTTCATCACTGTCTACTATTGCTGCATGAAAAAGATTCTTGGCTTCTTCTATATTTCCTTTGTCTGTTTCTAATTGTCCAAGGATATACTTTGACCATCCTCTGCCATTATAGGCATCTGTATATGTTGATTTTAGTTTTATGGCTTCCGAATAATCGTCTACAGATTCCTGATAGTAGACTTGGGCTTCTATTTTATTTCCTTGATCCATTTCTATTTTCCCAAGGCTGTTTTTCGCAAGACCACGATTGTTATAAGAAAATGCGTGATCTGGGTCAAATTTGATGGATTCAGTATAATCGTCAATCGCTCCTTGAAAGTACCCATTAGCACGAACTACATCTCCATGATCTGCATTGGATATACCAAGTTGGTGCTTTGCATACGCGCGTTGGAAGTAGCCAGCATCGCTCTTGGGATTCAATTGGATTACTTTATCGTAATCCGTAATCGCTTCTTCATAGTCGCCAAGTTCGCGTTTTGCAAGACCACGATTAAAGTAACAACTTCTATTCTCAGGATCTAACTTCATGGCTTCAGAATAGTCATCAATCGCCTCTTGGTAGTATTTACGAGCACCCGTTTCATCATTTTCGTCCGCTTTAGATCTGCCGAGATAATACTTTGCACGCCCGCGACCGTTGTAAGCTTCGTCGTCTTGCGGATTGGATTGTATGACTTTGTCGTAGTCCTCAATTGCGCCTTCATAGTCACGATTGAGGCGTTTAGCATCTCCTCGATGCCCAAAAACATTCAATAATGGGTTGGGTTCAGGAGTTAGGCTGATCATTTTGTCATAGTCTTCAATTGCCCCAGCATAGTCCTCCAATACAACTCTCACATGTGCGCGAGCAAAATAAATTTCTGCTGCATTTGGATTGAGTTTTAAGGCAATATCATAATCAACAAGTGCCTCTTTGTGTTGTTCTGAATCAAATTCGGCAGCAAATTTAGCGGTTGCTCTAATGACATAGGCCTGAACAAAATCAGGATTAAGTTCGAGGGCAGCATCACAGTCAGCAATTGCCTCATTGTGTTGATCTAACGATAGGTTCGCGGAAGCTCGGTTGATATATGCCTCTACAAAATCGGGGTTAAGTTTGATGGCGGAATCACAGTCGATAATTGCATCTTCTGCTTCACCCATTAAAATCTTTAAACCTGCACGATTGGCGTATATGTCCACTGAATTTGGATTGAGTTCAATTGCAGCATCAAGGCACATTAGTGCTTCCAGGTTTTTACCTTGTCTCATACTCATCTGGGCTTGTACAACTTCAGAAAAACCTTGTATATGTGGGTGTTTTTGCCACTCATCCAATGGCATCATTTCTCCCGCGTTCACGAGTAAAAACTGTATGGCACTTACAGGAATAGCGCGGCTAATAGACAATGTTGTTGCACCACTAAACATCAGCATACTTGAGGCAGTACCCACAGCAACACCTATGAACTCACCCATTCTGTTTAGCACAGCACTGCCACTATATCCGGGAGCAAGATCTTCTTTAATTTGTAAACGTTTATTGCTATTCCTAACACCTTGTATGGTGATTTGTGTAACTACACCTTTCTCTCCCCCAGGGTATCCTACTACACAAAAAATATCGTCAATCTGAACCGTATCAATATCTCCGAAGGGCAGCGGTGTACCTTCACCAGCAACTTTTAATATAACCAGATCGTTATCAGTATCAAATGCCGCCACACCTTCAATAGGGAATTCAGTTTTTGTACTAACAAGTTCCGCAAAAAAGGAAGGGGCCCCTGCGACACAATGAATATTTGTCACTACAAGATTTGTATCAATAAAAAATCCACTTGCACGAGGCCAGATAAGACGCTCACCAGATTCCTCGTCAGTTTTTTGCCATACCACACGAACAACAGAATCTGTTAGTGCTTTTTCTGCAATTTGCTGTAATTTTTCATCTCTTTTTTCTTCCATAATAGTATTCCTTGCCTATAGTCAAATATCCATATTATTAGCAGATTTTAATGTAGTGAAGATATGATTTTTGGAAGGATTTGCTTATAACATAGCATAAAAATGCTGACCTGTCAATAGAAAATACCAGAAATTCAGGGTTATTCAGTTTTATGAATTACCCACTGATGAGTGTTACTGAAAGTTTATATAGTAGGTCGGGTAGAGCGATAGCGAAACCCGACATATAGCAGGCGTGTCGGGTTTCGCAAACTCTACCCGACCTACAAGCGGTTTATATTGAAATGTGAAAAATATCACAGAAAAACCAAAAACTGAATAACCCTGCCAGAAATTTGTGAATGTTATAGTAAAGTATGGTAGGTTGGGTAGAGTTTGCGAAACTCAACATTTGTGCATAAGGAAAAGGCACGCATCAATAGCGTGCCAGAAGTATAGAAAAACTAATATTAGAGCAATTAAAACTAAGATATAATGATAAAGGATGTTAATTTTTCTTAAGTTCTCATCTCCTTGATACTACCGCTAAGTGGACCTTTTGTGTCTTATTTCAAAGGATTCAATGCATTTGGACATTATTTATCACTGCTAATGGAACAACCAATATACTGCTTACTGTACTTCGCTGTTTAGTATCATCAGCACTCACACCTGGAACCCTGTCAGCAGTGTCTTCAGAATCAGAACTGTTTTTTTCTAAGGCATCCGGTTGAACAGTGTCTGTTGATTCAATTTGTGGTGTTTCTATCTGCTTAATTTCTGAGGATTTCTCCAAGTATTGTCTTTCCACTTCGGTATCTTGAGGTTGGAGGTATGCCATCTCATTTTGGAACCACAAATAACATCCAAGTGTAAAAATCAGGAGGAAGATAGTGCCGCCAAGTATCCAATTGTCTATAGAAATTTCTTCAAACATTTCTTCACCTATTTATCAGATTGTGCCCCATTGTATTAATTGTTTCGGTTTAACAGTTAGATGTATGAACAAACTTTATCTTCAAGAAAACTGAATCTTTCAGATTTATAGAGATATTAGTGAGTTTATATTTTCAGAACTCTCTGTAGATATAGACGCGTTTTTGGGGGCAAAAAGGTGCATTTTTTCAAAAAAAGACATTTTTTGTGTAATTTTTTCCAGAAATGATAATAATTGGGATTATAGTGCTTGTTAAAAACGGTTTGTGAAAGACTGAGAAGCACATCTCTATTGTTGCGCGTCTATCGGACAATTTTTACACTTGACAATAATATGGCGAACAGGTAAGATATGGCATCTTTAAACGTAAGGAGGATTTGAATCGTGAAAAAACTCACAAAATCTGGAATTATTCCAGTAAGTTATTATAATTCTCTATTTTCCACATTTTGTGAAAACTTTCATAAAATGTGGATATGTATTCTATTATTTACTTTCCTTTTCGTTGCTATTCCGTGTGTGATGTCAGCAGATTTTGCAGATGGGTTAATTCTATATCACGCCTATGACAAAGGTGATGGCGATATCGCTGAAGATATAAGCGGCAGTGGTCATGATGGCAAAATTGACAACCCACAATGGGTTGACGGCAAATTCGGGAAAGCTCTGAAGTTCAACGGTGCTGGTAGTGGTATGTTTGTTACAGTTGAAAGCACCGAGGCACTCAACGTCAATGAATGCACCTTCATGGCATGGGTTCATGCTGAACATTGGAATACCACCCGCCAAATTGTTGGTAAATCCGTTCACGGTGGTTGCAGTGGTAGAGGGCAATACGGGTTGTTCAGCGAAGGCGGTAGTTTCAAACTCCGTTTTGAAACGGAAGGCGGACGCTCTGATATCGTCACAGATTTGCCCGATACCAAAAAATGGCTCCATGTTGCTTTTACCAACGATGGCACTACCGGCAAAATCTACATTGATGGTAAAATTGTCAAAGAAGGTAATGTTCCAGGGAAACTCAAAGCGAACGACGATCCCTTGCGGATTGCACAAGATTGTGATAGACCTAATAACGTCTTTGCTGGAATGATTGACGAGGTGCGTCTCTGGAATCGCGCATTAAGTGATAGAGATATTAATACTTTTAAAGATCAAGGTGTGGATGGTGCTCTCGCTGTTACACCATTTGAAAAACTTTCAACTACTTGGGGTTACCTCAAACAGGTACCCTATTTCTAAATAGGAGGCATAATTATGAAAACCTTGAGTATTTTTACCCTAATTATAGCAGTTTTTGTATTGACACCACTTGTCACGTCAGCTGACTTATCAGAAGGACTCGTCCTGAATTTCTCTTTTGATGAAGGCTCCGGTGATGTCGCAGAAGATACCAGCGGCAACGGTCATGATGGAACAATTGATAACCCAGAATGGGTTGATGGAAAGTTCGGAAAAGCACTAAAATTTGCTGGTGCAGGCAGTGGAACGTGGGTTACCGTGGAAAGCACAGATGCACTCAATGTGAATGAATGCACGTTTATGGCGTGGATTAACGCTGAAACTTGGGACGGTACACGCCAGATTGTTGGTAAGTCTGTTCACGGTGGTTGCAGCGGAAGAGCGCAATATGGGTTGTTTAGTGAAGGCGGGACCTTTAAACTTCGTTTTGAAACCGAAGGCGGTCGCGCTGACATCAATGCCGATTTACCTGAAACTGGCAAATGGCTGCATGTCGCTTTTACGAACGACGGGGAAATGGCTACACTCTATATTGATGGGGAAAGCGTTGCTGACGGGGCAGTCCCTGGTGCACTAAAGAGTATTGACGACCCGCTGCGGATTGCGCAGGATTGTGACAGACCAAACAACGTCTTCACTGGAATGATTGACGAAGTCCGCCTCTGGAATCGGGCACTTAGTCAAGATGATATTAATATCGCCAAAGATTTGAGTGCTACAGCCACACCTGTTGACCCGCTTGGGAAACTTTCTACCACTTGGGGAAATCTCAAATCAAGACTTTAGGTTTGTATAAGCTTATCCTTAAAACAAAGTGCTCTGGTTGTTATTCAACTGGAGCATTTTTATTCTTCTACCCAAGTTGCCACCTATGTAGCACAATCTGTTAGATTGTGCATCTTAGTGCACAAACTGACAGTTTGTGCTACGAAATCTTGAGAAAAATGAAGAATTCTCTATTAAAAGCGATGTTGTATGTCTCAAATCTTGTAGGTAGCAACTTGAGTTATTCTTCTGCAAAATAATCCGAATCTACCCGTTTGATTTCATAGATATCCTTTGTTGAAACGCCGACGTTATATTCTATCATAAGCTGCGCGAGTTGTTGACCATCAATTAAAACCACCTTGGAATCTCTTGAGTCAATTTTTGAGACATAGTTCATAGCACCCTTTGCGAAATTTGAGGTTGTGATAAAAATTCCTTTACGTGCCCTTTTTCCTTGTAATGCCCCTACGAAATCACGAACCGGAGGTTCCCCAACATTAGCTTCTTGTCGTTTTGCCTGAACATAAATCACATCAAGTCCAAGTCTATCCTCTTTAATAATGCCATCAATTCCACCATCCCCGCTTCGTCCTACTGCTTCGGCATCTTCTCGCGAACCACCATATCCCATTTCAACAAGTAGATCAATAACGAGTTTTTCAAAAAATGCTGGTGCTTTCTTTTTAATTTCCTCTAATAGTTCTGATGCTAATCCTTTGTGTATTTCATTGTATATTTCCTCAATTGGTGGGGACTTAACTTCAATAGGTAAAGGTAGAGGCTCTACTTTAATAGGTGGAGGTTCTTCATCTTCAACAAGGAAATAAGGTTTTCTTTTTCCGCCTGGTTGATGTACTAACCCATTCCTTTTCAGATATCTAAAGGCGGTGGCTATATCATAATAAAATAGATCAAGATACTTCCCTTGACTTATTATCTTCGCGTTTTTTTGTTCAGCAGATAAATGAAAAAAATCGGTTAATATATTCGCTGCATCTTTAATTCTCATTCCTTCAGGTGGATAATCAAGTTCAAGGATTGCTTGTCTTACCAACTCTGGCGCAGGAAAATCTATTTGGAATCTTTCACCAGTTTCAGGATTAACCGCATTTCTTGCTACTGTTTTCATAAATAGACTCTTTTGGATTCAGAAATGTGTTTACAGCATGCCATACCCAATCTAATTTGTCAAACTAATTCACTAAAGTTCATAAGTAAAATTACCTCAGATTTTAATCCACCAATTATCTCTATAGCTGTGCTAAAATGTATAAAAGTAGATACTATAAACAGAACGCAGAGGAGCACAAAATGAACGAAGAACTCTTTATCAGTCAAGATTTTACACCCGTCAACGGATTTACATCTGGAATCGAGGGACCCGCCTGTGATGCCGATGGTAACCTATATGCCGTCAACTTTGAACGACAACACACTATCGGCAAGGTAACACCACAAGGTGAAGCAAGTGTTTTTGTCGAACTACCAACTGGTAGCATCGGCAACGGTATCCGCTTCAACAGCGAAGGCTTTATGTTCATCGCTGACTATACGAATCACAATGTACTCAAAGTGGATATGAAAACGCGCGAAATTAGCGTGCATGCACACGAACCGACGATGAATCAGCCAAATGACCTTGCTATCGGTGCGAACGATATTCTCTATGCAAGCGATCCCAATTGGGGTGAGTCAACTGGGCAGATTTGGCGAGTGGATACAGATGGACAGGTTACACAGTTAGAAGCGGATATGGGCACGACAAATGGCATAGAGGTCAGTCCCGACGAGAAAGTGCTTTATGTCAACGAATCGGCACAGCGTAACGTCTGGGCTTATGACTTGTCACCTCAAGGTGAGGTTAGCAATAAACGGTTATTGATTCAGTTTCCAGATTTCGGTATGGACGGCATGCGCTGTGATGTTGAAGGCAATCTTTATATTACTCGGCACGGCAAGGGCACTATAGCAAAACTTTCACCTGAAGGGGAAGTGCTATTAGAGATTGAATTAACAGGCAAACACTGCACTAATATCGCTTTTGGTGGTTCAGATGGATGCACGTGCTACGTCACGATGGCGGACCGGGGAAATGTAGAGGTATTTCGCGCTGACATCCCCGGTAGAAGCTGGCAGCTATTCCAACGATGAACCTTTTGACAGTCACTCCAGTTTGTGATATTATCGTTATATTTTCAACAACATGGAAGGGTCTTATCTGGTAATGGAAGACTATGAACCTATCTTAAAACGACTTGAAAAAACTGCAAAAGAGTATACCAATATCGCACCCGAAAACGGGCAATTTCTCTCTATTCTCATCCGCTCTATACACGCACTAAACGTCCTTGAAGTTGGTACAAGTAATGGATACTCAACAATTTGGCTTGCTGCTGCACTGAAGGAAACTGGAGGCAGACTCATCACCCTGGAGTTCGATCCAAAACGTGCAGCTGAAGCACAAGCACATCTCAAAGAAACTAATTTAGACGATATTGTTGAAATACGCGTCGGAAACGCACTTGACGAAATCCCAAAGTGTGATGTCACTTTTGACCTTGTGTTTCTTGATGCGCAAAAAGACGAATACCTACGGTATCTTGAATTGGCACTACCCAACATCCGTCCGGGTGGTTTAATTGTGGCTGATGATACCGTGACAATGCGCGATGAGATGCAAGGTTATGTAGAATTTGTCTTTGACACACCCTTGTTGAATTCTGTTGACATTCCGCTGGACGATGGTATAATTTTAAGCTATAGAATTAAAGTGTAGACTGTTGATAACACATTATATTTCACAAAAGTTTACGAATAGAATTTCCAAGTTATTAGGGATCGAAAACCGACGATTAAAGGAGGAACTAAAATGATACGTCTTACAATTTGTCTTGTCGCTGTAAGTTTGATGCTTGCACAACTCAGCACCGCTGAAATCGATCAGAATACTATTGTCGGTGCGTGGTTGTTTGATGAAGCAAACGGAAAAGTCGCTGCCGATTCATCTGACAATGGCTATGATGGTAACCTCGTCGGCGGAGCAAAATGGGTGAAGGGTAAATTTGGCAATGCTATTGAACTCAATGGTAAAGATGCTTGGGTTACCGTTCCAGCGATTGCACCACTTAAAGAATTTACACTGCTAAAGTGGTTCAATGCGACAGGTAGAGTTGGCGCATGGAGATGCTTTTTCAACCGTGATGGTTGGGCTGCAGGTTTTGTCCATTACCAATTTCGTCCAGACAACAAGATGGAAATGGCTATTCACTCCAACAATCCTGTGCGACACCCAGGCTGGCAGCAATCGGATTTCACAGCAGACCAAAGTATCTCTAATAAATGGATACACCTTGCAGTTGCATACAGCAGTACCGAAGAATCAGTTCGCGTCTACTTTGATGGGAAACTTGATGCCGAGGGTAAATGGGGTCCTTTACCCGGTGAATTTGGACCTGGCCGCATCGGTTCATGGTCTGGAGGCGGTAGAGAGTGGCAAGGGATGCTTGATGAAATGCTTCTCTTCAATGTCTCATTAGAGGAAGACGATGTTAAAATGTTAATGGAAAATGGTTTAGAAGGGGCACTCGCTGTTGAGGCAGCGGACAAAACTGCGACAATTTGGGGTAAAATTAAGGTCGGATATACGGAAAAAGATAAGCGCGAGCCAAAATAGACACGCTTCAATAGGCATTTTGGGAGCGCGCACAAGCAGGAATGACCAAGTCGCACCGAAAATGGTCAATTTCTTCCATCCTCATCCGCGCTATGCAGGCACAAAAAGATGCATACCTACATTATCTTGAATTGGTGTTACTCAATATTCGTCCATGGGTTTGGTTATCGCTGATGACAACGTTACGATGCACCATGAGAATATCAGATTGTTGGAATTTGCCATTAACACGCTGCTACATTCTGTTGGGATTCCTCTGGATGATGGTGTAATTCTAAGCTATAGAACCTAATTATAGATTACTGATGGCACATTTTTCAGCGATCTATGATTTAATCCAACTCGTGGATTTACCAAGTTTTAGAAATTTACAACCGACAACTTCTTAAGGAGGCACAAAAATGATACGCTTAACAATTAGTGTTATCGCCGTAGGTTTCATGCTTGCACAACTCAGCATTGCTGAAATCGATCAGAATACTATTGTCGGTGCGTGGTTGTTTGATGAAGCAAACGGAAAAGTCGCTGCCGATTCATCTGACAATGGCTATGATGGTAACCTCGTCGGCGGGGCAAAATGGGTGAAGGGTAAATTTGGCAACGCAATTGAACTCAATGGCACAGACGCTTGGGTTACCGTTCCAGCGATCGGGCCGCTAAAAGAATTTACACTGCTAAAGTGGTTCAATTCGACAGGTAGGGTCGGTGCGTGGAGATGTTTTTTTAACCATGATGGTTGGGCTCGAGGGTTCGTCCATTACCAATTTCGTCCAGACAATAAGATGGAATTCGGTATTCATTCCAACAATCCTGCGCGACACCCAGGGTATGCAGATTCGAATTTCACAGCAGACCAAAGCACCTTGAATAAATGGTTCCACCTTGCAGTTGCATACAGCAGTACCGAAAAATCGATTCGTGTCTACTTTGATGGGAAACTTGATGCCGAGGGGAAATGGGAGGAGGCTCTGCCCGGTGAATTTGGACCTGGCCGCATCGGTTCATGGTCTAACGGTGGCAGAGAATGGCAAGGGATGTTCGATGAAATGCTACTCTTCAATGTCTCATTAGCGGAAGACGATATTAAGATGTTAATGGAAAATGGATTAGAAGGCGCACTCTCTGTTGAGCCAGCGGACAAAGCTGCGACAATTTGGGGTAAAATTAAGATAGTAATTACAGAATAGAGAATCGAGAGTTATAGATAGGCACTCTTAATAGTTATTCTGCGAGGATTGTTTATAGATTTTTCATATTAACATGCCCCTTCAATCCAAACTCTCAGACAAATCCACCCGTTTCACAGAATCAGTTATCCGAGGTATGACGCAGCTATGTCTGCGTTACAATGCAATTAATCTGTCGCAAGGCACGCCCGCATATCAACCACCAGACATCGTCAAAGCAGCAGCAATTGAGGCGATTCAAGAAGGATATAACCAATATAGCATTACCTGGGGTGCACCTGAGTTCCGCGAAGCAATCGCACACAAAATGACGACGTTCAACCACATTCCAACCGATGCTGCTGCGAATGTTACCGTCACTTGTGGTTCAACAGAAGGCATGCTGTCCGCTCTGCTCGCTATTATCAACCCTGGCGACGAGGTAATCATTTTTGAACCCTTTTATGAAAACTATGGACCGGATACCATTATCTCTGGTGCGAAACCTGTCTATGTCGCACTACGTGAGACACAATCCGCTGATGGTGTAATGCAGTTTACTTACGACCCTGCCGAACTCCAAAATGCTTTTTCTACTAAGACAAAGGCGATTATTGTAAACACCCCTAATAATCCGCTCGGGAAGGTCTTCACGCAAGAAGAACTCCAACAGATCGCCGACCTCTGCTGCGAATATGATTGCATAGCTATTACCGATGAGATATATGAACACATGATCTATGACGACAAATCGCATATCAGCATCGGATCTTTGCCGCAAATGCAGGATCGGACAATTACTGTATCAGGATTGAGCAAAACCTATTCAATGACAGGATGGCGTTTAGGGTATGTCGTAGCACCAGAAGTTTTAACGGATGGAATCCGCAAAATGCATGATTTTTTAACCGTCGGCGCTCCACATCCGTTACAACGTGCAGGTGTCGCTGCCCTCAATTTACCACCAAATTATTACCAAGAATTAGTCAAAAAATATGACGAAAATCGCAAAAGACTCGTTAATACGCTTAGAGAAGCAGGATTTCGCTGTCATCCACCAGAAGCTGCCTATTACATTATGACAGATATTACCGATTTTGGGTTTCCTGATGACACAGCATTTGCACACTGGTTGGTTAAAGAAATTGGCGTAGGAGGCGTCCCGGGTTCCAGTTTCTATAGCCGTCCCCACCTTGGTAAGAGAAAATTTAGGTTTATGTTTAGCATGGCAGATGATATTTTGTTAGAAGCTGGCGAACGGTTAATGAGGATAAAATCGAAAATCTGACCTGCAGTAACTGATTCGTTCAATTTTCTGTAGTTTCCACCTTCAGGTAAAGATTTCTTCTTGTAGGAGCCAGTTCCTGTTCGTGACCTGTCTAATATTTTGGCGAAAAATCAAAACAGAGTGGATCTAACAGTAACGGGTTATGACACGATAATATCATAGGGAATAAATTATGGACACTGTCCTTGACAATGAAACGCGAGAAATCTATAAAGCGGAAATAGAGGCAATTATCCAACACGACTCAAAATATATTTCCCTTAGTCCCGATGAACTTGAAGCAATTGTAAAAGCCTTTGAATTCACTTTGACAAATGGGCGCGAAAAGGTCAGAGCACAAATGATTTACGACCTTATCCAAGAGAAAAGAGATAATTAATATGCGGTTAGAGCGGATTCGTCTTAAGACTTTTGGTTGTTTCCAACAGCAAGATTTTGAAATGTCTGATGGGATCAATCTTATTTTTGGTCCTAACTTCAGCGGTAAAAGTACGCTTGTTAACGCGATCTTTTTTACGCTAACCGGTAAACCGATAGTGCCAAGAGTTGATGCTACAGCGATCAAGAGTGCAAAGTCGTATAGCGGAACAGCAGGGCTGCAATTTGTAGAAAATGACGAAAGATATATGCTTTTCCGTGGGACGGGGAAACGTTTCCAGTTGAGGCAAGAAAAAAACGGTGAATGGCATATTGTCTTTGATGATAAGCGTGTCACAGTCGTTGAAGCAACACTAAAGGATAAGTTTGGGATCATGCATGACCGACTTGCTTTGACAACATTTCTTCGCGAAGGTGAGATTTTTGAGTTTCTTGCTCGACAACCTGCCACACGGCGCGATGTCCTGTTCGCGCTTCTCGGTATTGACAGATTGATAGAGGTTCGAGAGCGATTCATTGACGCGCGTCGACTCGCAAAACGTGAACGGAATAGGATTCAAGCACATCAAAATAGCCTACGGTTTAGCGCACAGAACGAACACAAAAAAGAGATTGAAAGAATAGAAGCAAAACTGAAAGAGCTTGAGAGGGCATACGGAACAGAAACGGGGGATGCAGAATTAATCGCTGAATGGAAGCAGAGCCACAGACAGACACAAACACAATTACATGCCCTGACGCAAGATCAAACTGAAACCTTGAGCGGTTTCAACAACATCTCTCATTTACGTGAGATGATGACTACTATTGAAACAGCAGTTAAGGAAGCCACAGGATTAGAAAAAGAACGCGAGGAACTCATCCAAAAAATTGGCAGTATTGATTCACAAATTGCAGCATTAACAAAAGTATGTGACACGCTTCGATCACTGATTGAGAATAACGATGGGCACTGTCCTACATGCCATCAGAAGCTTGAACAAGAAATCGTTCAGAAGATTATTGAGGAAAAGGAAACCGAAAAATTGCAACTATCTGCTGAATTAGATAACCACAAAAAATCGTTAGCCGAAAAAACTGAAAGTTTAGAAAGTCGACAGGAACTTGAACAACGACTACAAACTTTACAAGCGAAGACAACACGGTTAGAACAACTTGAACAGGATATTGAAAAAATGCGGACTGAACTTGACACGCTCACAACAAGGCTAAATGAGAAAGGTGTGTCAGAAGAAGCAACGGATGAATCATTCAACAACGATGTGCAATCTGCGGAGTCCATCCCCGAAAATTTAGACAAACGCCAATTGAAAGAGCGAATTGACAGCGAACGAAAAAAACTTGAAAAACTGAAGCAGGAAGAGGCGGTGCAATTGGATAGACTTGAGCGACTTCAGAAGGTAAATGCTGAAGCAGAACAAGTTGAAAGAACAACGCTCAGTCTTGAACTGGCTTGTGCAGGTGTTGACAAAACCATCGAAACACTTCAACGCCAAATACTTAAACCTGCAGAGGAAGAACTACATCGTAGACTTGAACAGATGGAACTTTTTGGACGAACACGTATTGACTTACAGAAACAACATCTGCTCCCTTCGCTTAAAATAGATGGTGTAGATCGGAGTTTGATGTTGCTTAGCGGTAGCGAAAAAATGTTCCTCTATCTCTGTTTCAAGGTGGCACTTGCCAAAGTTTTGGGTAATCCCGGTTTCTTTGTGTTTGACGATCCAACGCTTCATTTAGATGATGAGCGAAAAGTGCTGATGGTGGATTTTATCCGTCAACTTGCCGAAGACCATCAAGTGGTTGTGACAAGCTACGATGAAGAGGTACGGGCAGGACTGGAAGGTGCACATCTCATTGAGATGAGTCGGGAATCTTAGCAATAGTCTAAAACCGCTTGAGAAATATATCTCCGTTATCCCGCTGGTTGTTACTCCAGATAACTGCACACTGCCCATTGCCGACAGATACGACAAAGGGTGGAAAATGTTCACCTTTGCTTGTAGAGACTGGCATACCATCCTTTTCCCATAAGAGATTGCCATCTGAATCGATCTTCTGACAATAGATTGCATCGGTACTTTTCTCACCGAAATCTCCACGGTAATCCATCCATGCGATAAAAAATTGATTTTCTGCGGATTGCACGATGAAAGGTCTATCCTGATGACCACCAACAGTGCAAAGTGGTATACCATCTTTCTCCCAAGCCAATGTTCCGTCCGCATGGATGCGTTGCGCATACAGGTCACCGTAGATATCGCGTTCGTCTCTCCACACAGCAATCAACCCACCTTCCCCATCATAGACAACCGCAGCGTTTTTTTGAATTCCGTCCGCTGCACAGACTGGTACGCCTGTCTCTTGCCACAATTTCTTTCCGTCAGCAGAAATGCGTTGTGCATAGAGTTGGTCATTAATAAAGTTTTCATATATCTGCCAGACGATGATAAGACCACCTTTGCCGTCTGCCACTACACGCGGTTCGCCTTGCATGCCGTCTTCTGGTGTAATGAGGAGCGGCGCATCCCATATAGGCTTTGCGTCAAAACTGAGTCGATACGCCATAATGTGCCAACTGTCAATCCCAACAACGTCCCACCACACGACATAAAATCCGTTTAATCCGTCTGCAACAAGAACAGGATTGCTCTGAAGCGATTCAGAGGGAAAAACAGATATACCGTCCAGCTCCCACATCGGTGTCCCTTCAGAATTGATACGTTGGATATAGAGGTCTTGGAATTCGGTACTTCGGCGTTCGTCTTCCCAAACAATGATAGCACCACCCTCACCATCACTCAAAATCGCTTGTGTGGACTGGTCCGCGGCATTTGTACAGACAGGGACTCCATCAATTTGCCAAAGCACTTTGCCCTCAAGATTCACGGCTTGTGCATAAATATCCCAACTACCACTACCACGTCTGTCGTTCCAAACGACAATGGCATGTGTATCGTACCGAATCATGCGTAAACGGCGTTGATTTCTATCGGCGAGAGATATCGGAAGACCGTTCGGTTGCCACATCGGAGAGTTTGTATTATCTATCCGTTGGGCATACACATCCCAATCTTTACCAGTACGGTAATCCTCCCATACTATAACAACGCCACCTTTACCGTCGGCAACAGCAGATGGAAAGAACTGGCCATCTTTGGCAGTAGAAACAGATATTTGCTCGGATGCAGAAGTGGATTGAAGTAGAAAGAAAACTCCCAAAAGGAAAAGAGAAAAGAACTTTGCCAACGGGAAAATCAGTCGGTGAAAAGCGTTTTTGGTGTCCATAAGTTGACCAACGTTCCTCTGGTAGAAAAATCGAGTGCTTCCCAATTTTGGATAGGTAGTTCAATATGGGCGAGAGCGGCGGTGGGCATCCTTTCTATTTCTCCAGTTAGGTGCCGCACAAGTTGTTCCATTGTTGGATTATGTCCGACAACCATGACACGTACATATTTATTGGATAATGCTTGTAATTTTTCTATATAAACACCTGGTGGGGCAAGATAAAAACCATCCAACCGCTTTATTTTTTTGGTATAACCACATGCCTTGCCAACTTTGGTCGCGGTTTTTCGGGCGCGTTTGGCTGATGAGGTAAGAATGCGATCTGGAATTAACCCATGTTCGCACAGATGTTTTCCCATACGCGGCGCATCTCGTTTACCGCGTTTGTTGAGGGGACGATCATAGTCAGAAAGTTGTGGATTGTCCCAACTGGATTTGGCATGCCGCAGAATGAGAAGCGTTTTCATTTTTAAACCTGTGTCCAATCCATGATGACGCCTAAATATTTATCCTTCTGATTGGTTAAACCATCATAAGCAGATTGCGCATCTTCAGGATTTATGACATGTGTTAGCAATTCCTCAATCTTGAATTTACCTTCCTTGATGAGCGAATAAACTATCTGTGAATTCCGTTCAAGCGAATGTTTTGACTCACCGGAATGCATTGTCGGATACACCCATTCATGTGCACTTTTCAGCGTAATTGCCCCTAAGCCGATGAGATGCGAATAATTGAGTATCGCTGTAGCATTTGTGATATATTCTCCGCGTGGCGAACCCAGCAGGATAACTTCCCCTTTGGTGCGAGTCAACTGATACGCCAATTCAACAAGGCGTGGATTGCCGATCGCTTCAACGGTAATTTCTGCTTTGTGTCCATCTGTTAAGGACTTGACACGTTCAAGCACGTCTTCTTCGTCAGGATTAATCAGGTGTTGTATGCCACACTTCCGGGCAATTTCTATCCGTTCAGGTACCCGTTCAACGCTAATTACCTTCATACCTGCCAAATTGAAAAGTTGTGAAGCAGAGTTGCCAACTAACCCTAATCCGATTATAACGGCGGTATCACCAAATTCAACCGAAGACACCCGCAAAGAAGTCATCGCCACCGTTGCCATCCGAACAAACGGAATCAGCTTAGCATCCATCTCTAACGGTGGTTTGAACGATAGCATCACCGAAGCAGTTTTAACGATAGAAGCGTGCGAACTATAGCAAAAAGCGTAATCTCCAACAGCGCACTTCGTTACGTGTTCCCCCACTTTTAGCACTTCACCAATAGCCGTGTAACCTGACCCGTGCGGAAACCGAGTGCCGCTTTCTAAACCGGTATATCCTGCACCTTCAGTGCCTGGACTAATTAGACTATAGTGTGTTTTGAGCAAAATCTGGTTCGGTGCAAGTGTTTCGTCAAGTTCAAAATTCTCTAACGTTGCCGTGCGTTTCGCTGGCATGATTATCTGTTTGCCTTTCATGGCGTTATTCCTCGTCAAGATTTACGATTTGTTTTGGTTTGCTTTATGATAACAACGGCGAGTTAGCAAGTCAAGATAATAACGTGAGTTTGATAAATCCCGTAGGTTGGGTTTCACCTGCGGTTCTACCCATAGGTGTCAACTTAAGAACAAAATTGCTGGATCCTTTCTTGTTGGAGGGGTTTTCAACCCGATATTTTGAAATTCCGGCATCTAAATCTGGCTTACAAAGCCTTCCAACAATAGGATATATCCTTAAATTGACAGTTATGGGGTAGAGCGAAGCGAAACCCAACCTACATCTATATTCAATCTAATTATCAAACTCACGTTATTATTAACAAATTCACTAAGTTTTTTATAGATCTATTGACTGCCAATTAGCGCTGCGGGTAATCATCTCGTGATACGTATCGGCACGATGTTCATCTGGATGGCGGATATTGAACTGTCTAAATCTCCAGAACGCTATCGCAAGCGCTGCATAGTAAACAAAACTATCCAAGTTGTCCCATTCGTCATCTGTCAAAGGACGTGATGCATTGTAAGCATCTAATAAACCGTGTACCAAAGCAATATCCAGCTGATGTTCTGGTGTGTAACAACACCCAATAATCGTCATTCCGATGTCAATTAGCAAAGTATCGTGACATCCCTCCTCAAAGTCAAGGATTGCTACCATCTGGTCACCATCGAAAAGGGTGTTGTCTAAAAACAGATCCCCATGCAAAAGTCCTATGGGCAAAGATTTGTCTAATTCAGGTTTGATCCATTCAAGTTCGGATTTTAACCATATTACAAACGGATGTGTGGCAAATCGTGTGTTTTGGACATCTTTGAGAAAAGGTGTTATTTGTGCCATCCCCATCGGGAAACGTGGAAGTTCAGATAGTGGTGGAATGCGATGTAACTTTGCTAATGCTTCCCCAATTTGTGCTAATACGCGTTGCGAAGGCTGCGGTGTTTGTCCATCCAAAAACGGATAGAGCATCACACGGTAGTTTGAAATTAGATTGAGCGCATCACCATTTTTCTGTAAAATTGGATAGACTGTCGGGTAGGCATGCTGGCGAAGGTGTTCCAAAAGAGCAATTTGCTTATGAAGTTCTTTGAGATTCTTTTCATCACATATTTTTAGGAGAAACGTGTCATCTGTTGTTGTCAACTTAAAGTTGCTGTTTCCAAATCCACCCGGAATTTCTTCAAACTTTACTGGTGTGCCTATTGCGTAATGTGACATTATATCCGCGAGTTCTTCAGATGAAAGGTTTGTATAGCGTGCCATGGATATAACGTGAGGTATCACTTTTTCGGTTCAGGGTCTTGGACTAACTCTTTATACTCAGACAACTCACGAATTTTATCAAATGCAGGTTCTGTTTTGGCAGCGGAAAGTACTTCCTTATCTACCCGAATCGCCTCGCGTAAAGATGCGATTGATTTTTCAATATCCGAAACTTGCGACCCAACTTCTAAAGATTCCTCTGCTCGCAATGAATACGCAACAGCGAGATTATAATATGCCTTTGCGAAATCGGTATCCAGTTGTGTTGCACGTTCCCACGCACTGATAGCCTGTTCAACGTCCCCCATATTCCCATACACTGCACCGAGATTGAAATAAGGAATTGCCCATCCTGGTTCATTCTGGATCGCCAACTTGAACTCAGTGACAGCTTGTGCAAGATCACCTTGTTTGGCATACGCTAATCCCCAATTGTAATGTGATAGGGCAGCCTTATTTGGTTCTATAGCATCTCTGTTTTGCGAATATGGAATGCTTTTTATACCACATCCGAGCAGCAATGCCGCTAAGCAAAATATTAGGAGTGGTTTCATTTTTCTCTCCACGTCTTTTTATAACACTTTACCTGAATTTAGGTTGTTAGTCAACTGGTTTGTGCTGCACAGACATGTTTAGTTTCAAAAACTATTATTTAGGCGGGACATTCCACAGAAAAATAGTTCCGTCTTGTCTATAGCTGCTTTCGTTCATACTTGCAAGCACTTTTCCATCGGGTGCAAACGCCAATGTGTTAACAAAACCTTTCGGTGTTTCAAAGGTTGCGAGAAGGCGGCGGGTGGCAAATTCCCATAGATGAATCTTACCACCTGTATCTCCACTGGCGAGAACGGTGCCATCTGCTGAAAACGCTAATTCACAGACTGCATGTTGATGCCCACTAATAGTTTGAATGAGTTGTTGGGTGGTAACATTCCACAAATGAATTTTCTTATTCCCTGTTCCAACAGCAAGGGTTTTACCGTCTGGTGTGAACGCCAACGAATAAACATTAAAGTTACGAAAGTTAAATGTTTCTAAAGACCCATCTATAAAGTTTTTAGGAGTTTGAAGTGTGGCAACTTCTTCACCAGTATTCGTATTCCATAATCTCGTGGCATTACCTCTTGCTGTTGCAAGCATTTTTCCATCAAATGTTGGTGTCGTCCAATACTTACTAATCTTTGTAGAGGTCCTTAGATTTTTGGCATTCAGAATATCCCATATCTCTGTTCCATTTTTTGTTTGAATAACCAGTTTTTCACTATTTGGCGTAAAAGCACCTACCTTTTTACGGGTAAGTCTTGTGCCATCTTTAAATGAAGCAGAAATGCTTCCGCCTAATGCGTCTGGTATCGTATAAGCGTTTTCCTGCATTCCAGAGGGAATATCCCACGCTGTGATATTGCCTCTACTCTCACTAATAAGTGTTTTGTTGGTCTTTGAGAATGCCAACATACGGATATAATTGTTACCCGTCTTAATCGTCATCCGTTTGCTGTACTTATTTATATCCCAGAGTTGAATGTTGCCAGTTATATCACCGCTTGCGAGCAATTTTCCATCGTGTGAAAACGCTAAGGCAGTTAATGGTTTTGTATAGCCTGAAGTGAGGGTAAGCAACGGTTTATCAGTCTGTGTCTGCCACACATTTACTATACCGTGTTCGTTTGCTGCGGCAAAGATTGCACCATCTTGTGATAACACAAAACGTTCTGGAAAAGGTTTTAACTCCTTAAAAATGGGATTGAATTTGGCAATTTCACGGTGAGTACTAATATCCCATAGCGTATAACTGTTTTTGTTAATAAGAACGAGTGTTCTTCCGTCACCTGCAAATGTTAAGGTCTCTGCATCAGGGAACGTAGCAATTTCACGGTAGGTTGTAACGTCCCATATAACACATCCACTATACCCTGCCAGGGCGAGGATCTTTCCGTCGTTTGAAAACATTACGTTTTGAACACGGCCTGATCGAAGTGCTGCGAGTTGTTCACCTGTTTCAACATCCCATATTTCGATAGGTCCTTCGGATCCACTCCAACCTCTTCTCTCTGGGATTCGATAGGACCTTCTACCTACAAGGGTTTTTCCATCTGGAGAAAACTCTAATTTGGTCAACCATTTTATGGGTTGTTCTTCAAGACTTGAGTAACCTATGCTGTGATGTCCTAACTGGTATTGGATAGGAAAAGGTGTTCCATTATCCATATAAGTAGTGTGGTATTCTTTATCGTCAATAGGCATTGGTCTTACAGTGCGGACAGTTGGTTCTCCCTCCAGTTTGAAAAATTGGGAATCATCTGTCCGAGGTTTAAGTGATATTACTTCCTTACTTGTTTGCCCATTTTGGATGCTAATTGTGCCATCCTTATTTCCGATAGCAAAGGTAACAACACCTATTCGGTCAACAAAGGCAGCTAAGACACGAGTCCAAACGCTATCTTCGATTCTGATTGTAGAGTATTTTGGACTGAAAGTATTTAACAGTTCTCCTGTGGTAGTCTTCCAAAGGAAAACTATCCCTTGCCAATTCACTCCTACAAGCGTTTTTCCATCAGGTAAGAATTTCAGAAAAGAAAGTGTGCCTTTGGGAATGGGTAGTGTCTGTAAATTTTCACCAGTTTTTGTATCCCAAAGTCGGACTGTCCAGTCATCAGCACTACTTGCAAGCATTTTGCCATCTGGTGAAAATGCTACATGCATAACCACATCCGTATGCCCTGAAATGAGAGCAGTTTCATCACCGGTATTAACATCATAAAGCCATACCCCGATTGAACTTGCTATTGCCAACTTGGTGCCATCTCGGGAAATCTGCATATCGTTTAATACACCTTTACCGAGACGCGCTCTTGCACCTTCTGGTAGATTTAATTGCGTGTAATCTTCCGCAAAGATGTTTAATAGAAATTGCGTTGAGAAGAAAAGTAGCGTAAAAAATGTGGAAAATAGTTTGATTTTCAATGCATCAATCTCCTTTTGCTTCGTCTGTAGTGAGGTCCCATAACAATACTGTACTATCCCAACTCCCACTCGCGAGCGTTTTTCCATCAGGGCTGAAACACACACTCTGGACAGAATATGTATGCCCTTTCAATATTTTTCTTATCTCTGCGGTGACTGCATCCCACAGACGAACTGTTTTATCACTACTCCCACTCGCGAGTATCTTCCCATCTGGACTAAAGCATAAAGTATTGACATTATCAGGATGCCATTTTATTGTCTTCTTCAGTTGTCTCGCGTTGACATTCCACAAATATATAGTGCCATCTGCACTCCCAGTCCCAGTCGCGAGTGTCTCTCCATCAGGACTGAAACAGACGCTCAAGATAGAACTTCTATTGTTTGTAAGAATTTTTGCGTGTTGTCCTGTGTCTACATCCCATAGATAGAGGGGACCATGCCCATAACCTTTACCGCTTGCGAATGTTCTGCCATCCGGACTGAAGCAAACGCTATAAACCTGACGCACATTTTCTGAGAATGCCTTTTTGTGTTGTCCAGTATCCACATCCCATAAAACGAGGGTACAGTCCTCCCAACCTCCACCACTCGCGAGAGTTTTACCATAGGGATCGAAAGAGACGCTCAAGACAGCGTCCGCATGTCCCATAAGCATTTTCGTCTCTACTCCTGTGTTGACATCCCAAAGACGAACAGTCTCGTCAGAACTCCCACTTGCAAGTACCTTGCCATCGGGTCTAAAACAAACACTATTAACAGTACCCGTATGTCCTGTGAAGGTACTTAGGTGATGTGCAGTAGTCACATCCCACAAACGGATTGTGTAGTCCTCTTCGCCACTTGCAAGCGTTTTTCCATCCGGGCTAAATGAAACGCTATTAACCGCAGATGTATGGCCCGTAAGTTTCTTCTGCTGGTGCTGGGCAGTAAAAACATCCCAAAAAAAGAAGATATCATCCCAACTCCCACTTGTGAGCATTTTTCCATCCGGACTGAAACATACACTTCTGATACCATCTGTATGTCCAGACAGTGTTTGAATGTATTCGCCCGTGCGACCATTCCACAGATAGACGTTCTTATCTTTACCCCCACTCGCAAACAGCTCCCCATCCGGACTGAACGAAATACATTTAACTTCAGAAGTGTGTTTCGTAAGTGCCCTCAAGTGTGTACCTGTGCGACCATCCCACAGATAGATATTACTGTTACCACTCCCAGCACTAACAAGTATTGTGCCATCCGGACTGAATGCAACGCAGTTAACACTATCTGTATGTCCTGTGAGCGTTTGTGTATGTGCACCTGTAGTAGCATTCCACAAACGGATTTCTTTAAAACTTGCACTCGCGAGTGTCCGATAATTTGGGTTGGACGATACGCTTGTTACCGCTGAATCATGTCCTATGAGTGTTTTTAGGTGTTTACCTGTGGCAACATCCCACAAACGAACTGTTTTGTCCGAACTTGCACTTACGAGTGTTTTTCCATCCGGACTGAATGCAACGCAGTTAACACTATCTGTATGTCCTGTGAGTGTTTTCAGGTGATCGTCTGTGTCAGCATTCCACAAGCGTATTGTTCTATCCCTACTCCCACTCGCCAGTATTTTCCCATCAGGGCTGAAACTTACACTCAAGACATAAGCTGTATGCCCTGTTAGCAGAACCAGTTCTTGATAGGTTGTTGCATCATATAACCATATACCTATTGAACTTGCGACCGCAAGACGAGTGCCATCTGGAGAAAACTGTATATTATGAATCCTGCCTTTACCGAGTCTTGCTCTTGCACCTTCGGGCAAACCCCATCGCGTGTAGTCTTGGGCAAAAGAATTCAGTAATAATAACGCTGAAAGGAAAAGTAGTGTAAAAAATGTGGAAAATAGTTTGGTTTTCATTGTGTAAAATTCCTTACAATAGATTCACAAATTGGTTGTAATTTCTTATTTAGAAGGCACGTTCCAGAGGAGGATAGTTCCACCGAAGTTTTTGTGATACTCGTTACCGCTTATGCTTGCCAGTGTCTTTCTATCAGGAGCAAACGCCAGTGAGCGAACAAAACTATTATGGCCATCATAGGTGGTAAGGGGACGGCCAGAGGGAAGTTCCCATATTTGAATTTTACCGCCTGCATCCCCACTTGCAAGCACTGTGCCATCTTGAGAAAATACTAACTCACAAACTATATGCTTGTGTGCTTTCAGAGTTTTGATGAGTTGATATGTTGTAAGGTCCCACAACTGGATTTCCTTATTTTTTGTTGCAACCGCCAAAGTTCTTCTATTGTAGGAAAACGCCAAGGCATAAATTTCGTCTCTATTAAACCAATTCAAAAACCTATCTACCCAACTTTTAGACGTTTTGAGCATGAAATGCTTGCCAGTTTGTGTATCCCACAAGCGTACGGATTTCCCTATGGTATCTGCCAGCAATTTCCCGTCAGAAGATACTGCTAAAATAAAATTTTTAGTCTTTGTAAGTGTATTATAATGTTCAGTGTTGGCAACATCCCATATCGTAATGCCATCTTTTGTTTCAATAATTAGTTTTTCACCATTTGGGGTAAACATACATGCACTGCGAAGGCTAAATGAAGTGCCATCATCAAATGAATTTCCGGACCATCCCAAAAACGCATCTGGGATTACTTTGTGGATATTCACCTGTTTCCCTATTTGCACGTTCCATGCATAGACGTTTCCATCACTCTCATTGACAAGGGTTTGATTATCTGCAGTGAAAGATAAATCACCAATACTTTTTTCACTGGATTTAAGCGTTAGACGTATGCTGCCAATGTTTGTATCCCAAAGCCGAATGTTGCCAGTTATACCTCCACTTGCCAGCGTTTTACCGTCGTGAGAAAACGCTAAGGCAGTTAATGGTTTTGTATAACCTGTAGTGAGAGTAAGCAGTGGTTTGTTGGTACGTGTGTGCCAAATATTTACTACACCGTTTTCATCTGCAGTGGCAAAGATTGCTCCATCTTCTGATAACACGAAACGACTTGGAAAAGGTTTAAACTCCCCTAAAATTGGGTTAATCTTAGCGATTTCACGGCGTGTAGCAATATCCCATAACGTGTAACTATCTTCGGCAATTAGAATGAGGGTTTTGCCGTCTCCAGAAAATCTGACGGTCTTCGAATCGGGGAACGTAGCAATTTCGCGACGGGTTTCAACATCCCATATCACACTACCTCCGGCAATTAGAATGAGGGTTTTAGAATCGGGGAACGTAGTAATTTCGCGACGGGTTTCAACATCCCATATCACACTACCTCTGTCCTCAGTAATGGCAAGGGTTTTGCCGTCTCCAGAAAACTCTATATTTATGTACCACGGAAGGACTGCGAGTTGTTCACCGGTGTTAACATCCCAAATCTCAGTTGGACCTATGGTGCCCTCCCACCCATTCCAATGTGCACGCCTATGGTCAGATATACTCACAAGCGTTTTACCATCTGGGGCAAAATTCAAGGCACTTACCCATTTTATATGCGGTCGTCCACGCAGAATTTCTTTATTGCCAGGATATTGCACCGAATATTGGATAGGTAAGGACATTCCATCATCAGTAATTGAAATAAGTTTTCTAATCTGGAAACCGTTGCGACCATCTTGTATACTAATTGTGCTATCCTTATTTCCAACCGCAAAAATGAGGTCATCGGTTTGGTCCGTAAAAGCATCCGTTGCAAGTTGCCAATCTTTATATTTCCTGGAGCTAAGTTTAGGAAGTTTTGGGGTGGAGGTGTTTAGTTGCTGTCCATTGGTGATGTCCCAAAAGCTGATAGTGCCTTTCCAATTTTGACCTACAAGCGTTTTTCCATCCGGTAAGAATTTCAGAGAAGAAAGTGTGCCTTTGAGAATGGGTAATGTCTGTAAATTTTCACCAGTCTTAGCGTCCCAAAGTCGAATCGTTTTATCATTCGCGCTGCTGGCAAGCATTTTACTGTCACGCGAGAATTCCACATGCATAACCGCATCCGTATGCCCTGAAAGAAGAGCAGTTTCATCACCTGTGTTAACATCATAAAGCCATACCCCGATAGAACTTGCTATTGCTAACTTGGTGCTATCTGGTGAAATCTGCATATCGTTTAATACACCTTTACCGAGACGCGCTCTTGCGCCTTCTGGGAGATTTAATTGGGTGTAGTCTTCCGCAAAGGTGTTTAATAGAAATTGCGTTGAGAAGAAAAGTAACGTTAAAAATGTGGAAAATAGTTTGGTTTTCATTGTTTAGATAATTACCTCCGCCACCAACTCTTTTTATCCTGATAAGACGCGAGGAGTTTTGAAATTACTTTGTCTTTTTTGTCCAGACGCAACACTGCCTCACACGCTTCTACAACTTTTTGTTTATCGGAATCAGCACCGGTTTCTTGATAAATATGATGACAACTTTCTGCGACAGCGGTGTAATATGCTACTTGATCAATTTCTGTTGGTGGCTCAGCAGGGAGGTCAGTGATGGCTGCACTTGCCTCATTCCATGACTCAAGCGCAGCATAGCAGATAACCTTCTGATACAATGGCGCGAGTTGCGAACCGTCAAGCCAGGACGCTTGTTCATAGCAGGTGATAGCTTCTGAATGCGCGGAATTGTCAATGTGTAGTTGGGCAAGCGCAGTATAAAAAGCGTATAACCCACTATCGGCGATGGTGTAAAGTTCTACTCCGGTATTGACAAGCCACTCTCTATCTATCAGAAAGTCAATCGCTGAATTACGTTCCTCATCTGTAATGCTAATATCAGTAAGGAGATGTTTTGCGACAGCAGCGTTTGGAAAAATCTTCGTCCGGCTTTTCATTAACGGATACGCCTGTACAGGTTTATCCATTGCTATCAGTTTGATGCCTGTTGCGATACGAAAAAGCGAAACGATCTGATCGCTATTTTGCCGAGACATTTGGTCGGCAATCTGTTCTCTATTTTCAGAAAAATATTGGTTGAGATTGTCAATTGCATCTCGTATGTCAGTATTTTCAGGATCAAGTTGGTGTGCTTGCGACAAAAACCTTTGCGCTGCAAAAAGTTCTCCCCATTCCTGATAGATGTGTCCGAGCCGAAAGTTCGCATAGGCAAGCATGACCGAGTCGCTTTGGCTACGGATAATGTCAGCATAGGTTTGGATGGCTTCGGCTATGTTTTCGTTAGATTCTAATGTTTGGGCATGCTCAATCAAATTTGACATAGATTTTTAATCTCGTGAACGTCTTTCTTACATTTATTGCAGATTTTACAATTAATTGGATATCTTTGTTCGGCGCGTTTACAAAACGCGCCTACCGGGGTGGTGGAACGCTAAATTGACAGTTATGGGTTGGCTACGCTCTACCCGACCTACGAACAGACCTAAGCCGAATTCATCTACCCTGCAGCAACTTCAGGCACATGATTTCAAGCACAAAGATTTTGGTAACGTTTGTTCTTTTGAGTAGTTCCTTCGTTTCAAAAACGGTCTTTATTGCTTGCTGAAGTCGTGTTCGGGAGTAACGTGGCACGAGTATTTGGAGTTTACCTAATGCGTTGGAGTGTGTCAATAATTCTACAGGTGCGCCTTGCTGTAAAAAAAGGAGATCGCGATACCACGTTATCAATTCGTCTAAACTGTCCACACCTTTTTCAACAAATTGCTCTGCTAATCGGAAGGCTGCTAACGGGTCAGTCTCTTCAAGAATTTCCGGTACCGTTTCGGTTTCAGAAATTCCTTCTTCAATAAGCGTGATCGCTTTTCCTACAATGCCGCCTGATAAAACAGCAGCGGTGGAAGCTGCCTCTTTATCTATAGAAAAATGATCCATTAACGCTACTGTTAATTGTTCAATCGGCATTGGATAAAACGACAAAACTTGACAACGCGATCGAATTGTCAAAAGCATGGATTCAATGTTCTCTGTCAATAGAATTAAAGTAGATGCAGCGGGGGGTTCTTCAAGCGTTTTGAGTAGAGAGTTTGCTGCGTAAGGGTTCATTCTTTCCGTACTTGCTAAAATGTAGATTTTCCGTGGTCCTTCAAGCGGTTGATAAAAAATTTGTTGTTGAAGATCGCGAATTTGGTCAATCTTAATTTGTGCACCATCAGGCCGGATTATTCGTAGATCTGGATGGTTACCGCTTTTTATCTTACGGCAAGCACGGCATTCTCCACAAGGTGAAGCCTCTTCTGTCCTTTGCTCACACAAAATTAGATTCGCAAAGTAGAGTGCGACAGTCTCTTTGCCAATCCCTTGCACGCCTGCAAAAAGATACGCCCCAGCAACGCGTTCAGAGGCAACTGCGTTTTGAAGCTGCGTTACAATATTTTGATGACCGAGTATTACGTTTTCCATTTTCTAATGTATGAGACACATTCCGATATGTTCTGGTCTTCAAGATGTTTGTAATAACTGAATTCTTTTTTTTGATTCGTTCACAATAAGGTTATGGATAGTATCTGCATCAAGTCGTGCGTCGATTAATTGAATACGCTGCGGTTCAGTCTTAGCGACTGCTAAATATCCGTCTCTCACTTTTTGGTGCGAAGCAAGCGTTTCATGTTCAAGGCGAGTCAGTGGCTCATCTGAATCCCGTTTGCGTTGGAGTCCAATTTCTGGGGGAAGGTCAAGAAGAAAAGTGATGTCCGGTGTTAATCCACCTGTTGCGATGTGGTTAACTTGTTCTATTAGTTTCAAATCAATGCCTTTGCGAAAACCTTGATAGGCAATAGTCGCATCGCTAAATCGGTCACAGATAACGATTTGTCCTGCTTCTAATGCAGGAAGGACACGTTCGGTGACGTGCTGCGCCCGTGCAGCGGCAATCAGCATTAATTCTGTTGTTGCTGACATAGTAGAGGCGGTCAAGAAAATATCTCGAATCTGTTCTGAAAGCGGTGTGCCACCCGGTTCGCGCGTAATGAGAACAGTGTCACCGAGCGTATCTGCTAATCGGTGTATCTGTGTAGTTTTGCCAGCGCCTTCTACGCCTTCAAGTGTGATGAAAAAGCCTTTGTATTTCATTGTTTTAATAATATCATGTTGTAGGCACTGTATCAAGTGGAATTGCATGGATTCCCAGAACCATTCAATTGTAGATTTTCTCCCAATTAATTGAGGGTGTTTCATAAATGTTTGTTTTTTATTGAAAACAAGTTTTAATGTAAGGAACATTTCGGGTAGGTATCCCATATTGGACATTCATTAACATTGATACCTGCAAAAGTAGGATACCGAGCCCCAAAAAAGTAGAAACATATACCAAGTTTCGCACGGGTAAAGGTTTATGCTTCCCTGTGATTGACAAGAGTTTGCTCAACAAATCAAAGATGGGTTCAATCGCAGTTTTCGTACCTTTTGGCATGTCTCGATTTGTGTCGCTGTATATCGGTGTCAACGCTTTGTATCTACGTCCGAGTGTCACCTGAGACGGACACGCCGGGAGCCGACATCTTTGGAGCCAGAGCGGATGGTGAAATAAGTAATCTTGTTGTGCGCGCATAGCGGTAATCCCTTGAGCGTCATAACGGCGTAAAAGACGATCAGCGAAGCATCCGAATACTTCTGGGGTCTCGCTCTTTTTGAGGCGTTTTCTTGAGGTGCTAAGAACTCATCTAACAACGAAAAAAGAAATGTGATATACTCTATCCTGTCAGGATATTTCATAGGTATCTCCTTGAAATTAATTCAAAGAGTATCCTTTATCCTGACTTTTGACAACTATTATTTTTGAAACACCCTCATGTAAATAAGTTTACATATATTCTGTAGGTGCGATCTCCGAATCGCGACGAAACAACTGTTAATCGGGAATCCAAATCAAGAAATCAACGGTATGAATACCTTTTTGGTATTCACCGGGTATGAATCATGGCGAATGCCAAAAGCGCATTCGTCTTTAGGCATTCCCCGGAGTTCCCTCCCGCAGCATGCCAAAATCGCATGTTGCGTTGATTCACAACTCAGATGTAAAGTTAATTGTAGAATTCACTATAGTAGATATGCAATCAACTATACACCGCACACAAGAGATTTACAAAGCGCGTCTACAGATTGCTAATCCTATCAAATCTTGTAAACTTGAAAATCCTGGTTCAGATATTCACCGCATAATAGCCAACTTTTTTACGATAGTGTATGTTTCACCCTTTACGGTAACAGAGATGTGACAGATATAAATCCCACCGGAGACGGCTAACCCATAAGATGTCTGCTGATTCCACCACGTTCGCCATATTCGTTTATCAAGTCTATCATCTACACCCTCAATTCTTTTTATCAAGCTGCCACGGACGTCATATACATTCACCTTCATCTCAGTGATTTCAAGGTTTCCCTCAACACGGAATTCTGTCCGATTGTTAAAACGTACAGGATTTGGTGATACAATTACATGCTTCCAGATGAATCCTTCTTCTAAAATAACAGACTGCTTTGCTGAAGCTGCACCAAGCGGATATCGTGCAACCACCATGAGCGTATTTTCCCCTGGAGACAGTGGAATCGTTGCTTTATAGGTTTGCTTTTCTCTATCTAACTTTGCTTCTACACCACTCGGATGCACAACTATGTCAATGGGAAAGTCTGATACATATCTTCCAGTGATTTGCAGCGGGTTCTGTTTAACAATATCCGGTAGATCAAGTGTAACCTGTGGTATCCGCCGCTTCGGTTGAAACATATCTGTAAGGAGGCTATGTACTGTGACAAGAACAAGTTGTGTCACCTTTGTCACTAAACGGAAGTTGATTTTATCAACAGTATCACCAAATGTATGATAGAATGGGTTAGCATCATAGTTCTGGGAATCTCGCCACGGTGTTGAACTCTCAATTAATGTGACTGCGGAATACCCTGAATCCCAAAAAGTTTTGTGTGATGAGATGTCAATAAATTCGTCATGCGTTCTCCGTATTTTCAATCCTATGTTATACCATGTATTAGAAATAGCGAGTGCACGGCTTATCCACGTTGAGTCTCTATTGGAAATCACCTCAACCAGATCATTTTTCCAGTTAAAACCGAGCATGTCTAAATTAAAAACAGCGATTATTTTTTCAGAGTTTGGTGTGCGTTTTGGTTGCAAAGAATCGTTATCAGAATTCGCATTTCTAATGGCTTTACGAACATAGTTACGACTCCCCAGAAACCCGAGCTCCTCACCACCTAATGCAACAAATCTTAATTCATGGTCATATTCATAATGACTTAAGATATTAGCGATTTCCAACATTGCTGCCACACCCGTTCCGTTTTTGTTTGCCCCCGGTGCGCTTGATGCTAATGGATTCCAACTCGGTTCTCGTACTGCTTGTGTGTCGTAGTGGGCACAGATAATAAAGATGTTCTTACTTGATGAAGTCGGCTTAGGGGGCAGAACTGCAACAACGTTTCTGATACCCCCAATATTTTGTTCACTCACTTTTAGTCGTGAAGATCGCTTAAACTGCGTCATAATATAGTTTATTACACTATCTGTTGCCTCGCTATGATGCGCGTTGCGTGTACGGTAGGTAAGATGACGGGGAAAAAACGTCACATTTTCTTGTAGCGCACTAACATGTGAAATAAGCACATCAGACTTCACTTTTTGGATGAGTTCATCACCCCGATCCGCATATCCTGAAATTGTAAGTAGAAAGAAAAAAATTGCACTGATTAGAACCACAGAGAGTTTACTGAATGGACACTTAAATTGAGTTGACATAGGTATGAATTTCTGATATTATGTAAGATAAGGTTAGCAATTATATAGATGAGTGTTAACCACTCCATATTTCAGACAATAGCCTCTGTGATTTTATCAGTTTTTGGCAGAGATTGCAAACAAAGATTCGGAGGACAATTATGCCAGCAAACCTACCTCCAACATACTATAAACTCAAACATCAGCATGAAGCAGCTAAAACAGATGAAGAACGATTGAGTCTCTTAGAGGAGATGCTGCGCATTGTTCCGAAACATAAAGGAACAGAGAAAGTTGTATCCGACCTGCGTAAACGGATCGCTGTACTCAAAAAAGAGTCATCTGGAAAAGGAGGTAAGGGAGCAAGCAAAAAGGGCTATAGCGAACATATCCCGAAACAGGGCGCTGGACAAATTGTAATGTTAGGTCCGCCAAACGGCGGTAAATCGCAGATACTTTCCAATTTTACGAAAGCAAAATCTGAAGTTTCGCCTACTCCCTATACGACTACCATGCCTGTTGTAGGAATGCTCCAATATGAAAACATACAATTTCAACTCATTGATACGCCTTCTATCATGCAAGATTTTATTTCTCCAGCGGTGTTAACGTTAGTCAGAAATGCCGACTTATGCTTAGGAGTTGTGAGTCTTGCGAGTGATAGTCTGTTAGATGAATTAGATGTCGTTTTAACGGTGTTTAACGATCAAAGAGGCGATGCTGAGAATGATGAAGTAGGATACCTTGTTGTTGCTAATCAATTGGACGCACCAGGCGCACCAGACAGATTGGAGATTCTGACAGAATTTTACGGTGAAGATTTACAAATTTATCCCATCTCTGCTGAGACAGAAGAAGGTAAAGACGCTTTATTTCAGGCATTTTACGATACATTAGATATTGTTCGTGTTTATCCAAAAGCACCCGGAAAACCGATAGAACGTGATGACCCGATTGTGCTACCGAATGGTTCAACTGTCCTTGACGCAGCCCTCGGCTTACACAAAGACTTTGCTGAATTTAAGTTTGCACGGATATGGGGACCTGAATGGCATGATGGTCAACCTGTTAGCCGTAATGATATGATTTATGATGGAGATGTTGTTGAATTTCATTTATAAGAATATTCCTGATATTTGTGATTAGAAGTAAGCTAAGTTTTATGTGATTTTTAAATATGGAGGAAAGTTGTGAAAATCAAGGTTCAAAAAATAGAAAACAGTGATGGTATCTACTTTTCGAAAAAAATGTTGGAAGAGGCGCAAATGAATGTAGGGGACGAGGTCCAGATTACGATTCAGAACGGTAGAATTGTTGTTGAAACAGCTACGCAAGCGCGTAGGCGAACTGATTTGCAGGCATTACTTGCTAAAATGCCGAAGGATTACGAACCTGAAGAAACAGATTGGGGCAAACCTGTTGGTAAAGAGGTATGGTAGATGCCTAAATATGTTCCACAGAAAGGGGATTTCGTACGTCTATCTTTTGATCCACAATCTGGATATGAACAAAAAGGTAGACGTCCAGCGTTGGTTGTTAGCAACACCTCATTCAATATCCACACGCAACTTGCTATGGTGTGTCCCATAACAAATACATTTAGGGGTGTGCCATTTCATATAAAAATACCTTTTGATTCATCGCTTACTGGATACATCATGGTAGAGCAAATTAAATCTGTTGATTATGCGAGCCGTGATGTCGAGTTCCTTGAAAAATCATCTACTTGGCTTCTTGACGAAGTCCTAAATGTATTGGATGCTTGTCTATATCAGGAATCATAATCTTATAGACGGATTAAATCAGACATTTTTTGATAAAGTATTCAAAAAATTGGATCATGAAAAATAAAAAGCGAACCCCTCAATATCTAATCTATTCAGTTTTTATTCACATCATTCTAATGCTCTGCATGTGGTGGTTTTCTCCAACAAATGAATCACCGCCGCCTTTTATAGATGGTCCTGTCGTTGACATTTTTCAGATACCCCATGTTGCAGTAGCGAAACCTCCAGAAGTGATTAAAAAACCACCAGCCCCAGAACTTGAGACTCCAGTTGTAGAAGAAGATGAAAAACCACCAGCCCCACCAAAACCGGCAGTGGACTTAAACAATGCGTGGCTAACAGTTGAAAATGAACAAGAGTATATCTCTACTGATCGAAAGCGTAGACAAGAAAACCTAAATGACTACCAGATGCCTGAAGACACTGTAACAGATAGCACGCCTGCCGCTCCGCACAGAAAAATATCACAAAGATTAAACATCCGTGCCACAACCCCCCAAATTAATCGTGATCTACTCGCTTTTTCGGCTACTCCTGAAATATCACATACTAACCTCCAAGCGGATACGAGTCCGATTGTGTTAGATGCCGATAATTCCTTAGATGCTACATCGCCCGCGATGGGCACGCCAAAGATTAATTATGGAAGTCGGCGCGGTGATGCATTCCAAGCAACAGGAATGGGTAATTCGTGGGGAGGTGGTAGTTATTCAGGTAAAGGTAAAGCCGGTGGAATCTATATTAAAATGATGCAGAACATTGCGCAAGAACTCATAGCAGCAACGACTACAAAAAAGGTTGATGTCGTTATTGTTCTTGATGAAACGGCAAGCATGGTGGACAACATCCGTGGTATTCGTGCATATTTTGAATTCATTTCTGATGCTTTCCAACGAGATGGAAACGATGCTACTTTTGGACTGGTGACATTTACAGATAAAGTTAAAACTTATGGACGCACAGATGATCTCGGCACGTTCAAAAACTGGCTTTTCAAGATAGATGTCGATCGCGGTGGAGACATATCGGAAGCAGGATTAGATGCACTGATGACTGCCGTAAAGAAGATCAAATTTCGGCGTGATACACAGCGTTTCTTCATTCTCGCAAGTGATGCTGCATTCCATGACGCTGATTTTGATGGAAGGTCTTCCTATAGTTTGGATGAGGTTATTGCAACTCTGCAAAAAGAACAGATTCGTGTTGAAGTGATTGGACTTGATTATCTGCCTATCAAGCAGATTGCACTTGCCACAGGCGGTACTTGGCGTGCAATTCCTGGGAAAGGTTATCTTGAATATGTCCCATCGTTAACATTAACGGTGAAGATGTTATCAAAATTGGGGACACTCAGTATTGATGGAGGCACTGTCGGTGATAAAATCACCGTGTACGTAAACAACCCACCACGTCCTAAACAATTGACGTTGACTTGGAAAGTACTCAATCCATTGGGTGAGAGATGTTATGGTCCGTTTAACGAAAAAAGAGAGATTCCAGATGATACTTCAACGGAGATAGAATTGACACCTATGCTCAATAGTGCAGCATTTCTGACTATACCCGGTATCTATACTGTCATTTATCGTCTTGAAAACGATCAAGGACACAAAAGCATTCTCCGTAGAACATTAACATATCAATAATAATCATGAAAGATTTGATTTTCGAACAATGCCATCGTCATTTTAACGACATTGTCGCTATTCGACGCGATATTCACCAGCACCCTGAATTAGGTTTTGATGTTGAACGCACAGCAGGAATTGCTGCAGACGCGCTTGATGCGCTCGGTATGTCAGTTAGAACTGGCATAGGAAAAACAGGGGTTGTCGGCGATCTGGAAGTTTCTGGGGCAACGAAACGGATTGCGCTGCGTGCCGATATGGACGCACTTCCCATTCAGGAACAAACCGACGTTCCATATAAATCGAAAATCGATGGTAAGGCGCACTTATGTGGACATGATGCACACACCGCTATGCTCATCGGCACGGCGAGAATCCTATCACATCTCAAAAGTCAACTCAAGGCGAACATACGATTTATCTTCCAACCTTGTGAGGAAGCATTCCCCGGTGGTGCGCCAGCAATGATTGAAGACGGAGCACTTGATGATGTAGACGAAATCTATGGTATTCACGTTTTTCCACTCTATCCAGTGGGACAATATGCTACATGCATTGGTCCCATGCTCGCACAGTCGGACACATTTGAAATTACAATCACAGGAAGGGGCGGACACGCTGCTTTTCCACATCTCACTGTTGACCCAATTATGATTAGCGCGCAGTTTGTAAATGCCGCACAATCCATTGTCTCAAGAAATGTGGATCCGTTAGACTCTGCTGTTGTCAGTATTACACAGTTTCACGGTGGAGATGCTAAGAATGTTATTCCACCTTATGTGACACTTGGCGGCACGGTTCGCACATTGGACAAAGATGTTCAGAAACGGGTAAGGACACAACTGCAAAACCTACTTTCTGGCATCGCAAATGCACACGATGCAACTTATGATTTTGCCTATCAGGAGGGCTGCCCTGTTACCTACAATCATGAACCGTGTGTTGATACGGTAGTTTCCTCTGCGCAAACGTTAGTTGGCGAGGAGAATGTGCTTTTTCCGATACCGCCAATACTTGGTGGGGAGGATTTTGCGTGTTATTCGCAGAAAATTCCTGCATGTTTCGTGATGGTCGGTGCAGGAAATGAACAGAAAGGTATTGTTAATATGTGTCATCACCCGCAATTTGATATAGACGAAACCAGTATGATTTACGGTATGGCACTGACTGTGGGTCTTGCTCTGACAAGTTAATAGATACACCTTTACAAACCGTTTACTATGGAATTTGGCATGCTTAACAAAGTGTTTATTCAAAACCATCCTCAAGAAAATCTAATTGCTTTACCGTCTGAGACGATTGCACGGTTCGGCAGGGGCGGTGTATCTGCGACGGCAACATCTCCTGATGGAAATCTTATCGCCGTGGCATCCCGCATCGGTGTGTGGCTTTACGAAGCCCACACCGATAATTTCCTACGGCTTATTGCTGTGGAGGGAACAGGTCTTCTCTCAGTTGTTACTTTTTCTCATGACGGCACTAAACTTGCCACAGGTGATTGGGATGGTATGACAACAGTATGGGACGTTGCTACTGGAACGGAACTTGTTACTTTCGATAAAATGGATTATGTGTCTTCAGTAGCTATTTCTCCGAACGGAAAATTTTTAGCAGCTGGCACTCGGAATGGTAAAGGTGTCTTGTGGGATATTAATACGGGTGAAGCGCGCTGGACAATTTCTCATGACGGTTATGTGTCTTCAGTAGCTTTTTCTCCGGATGGATTACTTTTGGCAACGGCAAGTTGGGATAGCACAGCCAATATCTGGAATGTTGAAACAGGTGAGAGGCGTTGGTGTTTCAGTCATCAGGAGAAAGAGGTAAAAATCAGATTTGAATCGAGAGATGATATACCCTTTAATAATGAAGGTATTAATTGTATCGCCTTTTCCCAAAATGGAAAGTTTTTTGCCACAGCGGAGCAAGTTGTGGACAGTAGAGGTGGTTGCACGATGCTGTGGGATCTTCAAACCGGTGAAGCAATATGGGGCTTCTCCCATAAAAAATCTGCAACATCTATTACCTTCTCATTAGATAACAGATATATGGCAACTCGTTTTTCGGAGGGTGGCACTGATGTCCGCTGTATTGCGGATGGGACTTCAACATCTCTTGAAGAGGGAAGATGGACAGATAGAGGCGCAAGAGATCTTCCATTCACTCATCCACGCTCTTGGTACAGTTGGCTTGTCAGTTTTTCACCGGATGGGAAACACTTAATTGGCATGACAGAGCTTTCTGCTGTCAAGGTATGGGATATTGAATCTGGAACAGACATTGAGACAATTGATCGAGATGTGGGGCAAGCGAAATCCTTAACGTTTTCAACCGAAGGCAATTATATTGGATTAAGTCGTTCCGGAAACGCAGCAATACTATTGATAGATGATGAACAGAAAGCTGTGTTCGACCATCAGGCAGAGGTTGTGTCCGCCGCTGTTTCTCCAAGTGGAATGCTTGCAGCTACGGGAGGATTGGATAGAGAGATTAATCTCTGGAATATCACAACACAAGAACATTTGCGGACGTTTACTGGCCATATAGGAGCAGTGTACGATGTCGCATTCTCACCTGATGAAGTTCTTCTGGCAAGTGGAGGAGGTCGGAATTTTGAAATGCAGGAAGAAGATGGAATCCTTTATTTCATTTCTCCAGAAGTGAGCCCTATTGACCAGACTGCAAGGGTCTGGGAAGTTGAAACGGGAGAGGAGATTGCTATCCTTGAACATCCTGATCTCGTCAAAGTCGTCACATTTTCATCTGATAACAACTATCTTGCCACAACATCTGAAAACACGATTTACCTATGGGATACAAAGACGTGGGAGAAAAATGTGACATTTGAAACAGTAAGGGTTGAGTCATTTGTATTTTCGCCGAACAGTACGCTTCTCGCTGTTGGTGGTAGGGGAAAAAATGCAAAGATTCAGATATGGCAGGTGGAGACAGCACAGCTGGTTGTAGAATTTTCTGGGCATAAGAGTGATGTAGAATCGGTTGCCTTTTCTCCTGATGGCACACTTTTGGCAAGCGGAGGTTTTGACGGTGTCATCTATTTATGGGATATGATGCCTTACTTAACAAAAACATAAGGTAGAAGTTCACCTCTAAGGTAGAAGAGAACTCCGGTTCTCAACAAGTTTTGAAAACAACAGAACTATTGATTAGGCAGTGTTACATTGATAATAAGGATTTAAATGCTACAAACAATCACTTACTTAAAGCGAATTTCGTTCTTAGTACCAATTATAACATTTTTCCTTTTTGTCGGAACGGGGACTTGCACCGATGTCTTCGCTCAGGCACAACCTAAGAACGACCACGCGGCAAGAATCCAAACATTAAACGCTATTCAGGATGCAAACGACCACTATTATGAACGTAATTACGCCGAGGCGATTAAAGCGTATCAGGCATTGCTTAAAACCGAACTTACGCAAACCCAAAAAGATTCTATGCAGCTTATGTTAGGGCAAAGTTACGCAAAACTGGGTGAGGATGTAGAGGCACGCCGCATCTTTAAAGGAATTATTGATGAAAATCCGGACGGGTCTTACGCAACCCAAGCTGTACATCAACTCTCTAATCTCTATCGGCAACGCTACCAGTACAAGGAAGCAATTGTACTATGCAAACAGATTATGAAGCAACATCCTAATAGTTCTGCGGCTGCTGTTGCTGCCTATCTCACTGCGTACTACGAATACATAGAAGGAAAACATGAGGATGCGATGGCAAGTTACAAGTATTTCCTTGATAATTTTCCGAATTCCATTTATCGCTCATCTGCAATAAGCAGCCTTGTTCGTTTATATACCCAAAACGAACGCCACGCAGAGGCAGAAAAACTTATCACGGAGCGGATGAAACTAAATCCGACTGATACCACCCTTTTAGAGGAACTTGCAAACCTATACCAACAACAGGGAAAACACCAGAAAGCATTGGAACTTTATAAGAACGTGCTTGAAAAAAATCCAGCAAATACATCTATCAGACGAAAACTCGGCTCTCTCTACATTGAACTTGGCAATAGGGAAAAAGCGATCGCCGAATGGAAAAAGATGGTGGCAGGGGCATCTGATCGACATCAGCAGCTTGGGGCGATTTATCTTTCACACAAAATGTACAATGAAGCAGTTAAGGCATTTCAGGAAGCGATAAAGGTAAATCCGCAATACGGCTACCTCTATATTCAGCTCGCAGCAGCATACAAAATTCAGGGAGATATTGAAAAAGCTGCCGCTATCTATCTTGACGGTTTACAGAGTGTTGGTACCAGCAATAGTCAACGGGAATCTATATGGGAAGCTATGCTTGAAATTTATCAAGGTGATAGACAAAAGCCACTTCGTGAAAAATTGATTGCACAGTATCAAAAGGTACATCGGACAGCACCACGAAATCTCAACAACGTTTTGACTTTAGGAGAACTCTTTTTCTATGCCGGACAACTTGATGAAGCTCTAAAAACATTCACAAAACTACACAGATACTATCCTACCTCCATTGATTTAACTTTGGAAAGATTTGCAAGTGTTTTGGAGCGCAATCAAAATCCATCAGCAATTGAATTTTACAAAACTTTGTTACAACTTTCAAGGGATAGGAGAATAATCACAAGTACACAATACAACCTTGCAAAGTTATACCAAAATGCAGAACAGTGGACTGAAGCAGCCAATATCCTAAAAGAATTAAATAAGAACAGAACTGCCTCAATTGATAGTCAATTTCTGCTTGCACAGATTCAGTTGTATGGTCTTCATAATCCCAAAGCCGCACAAATGACGCTTCAACCGTTGTTTGCGCAGCGTTTAATAGGTAATCAATTTATGGAAGCACAGTTAATTTTAGGAGAATGTCACCTTCTGCTGAAAAGATATACACTTGCAAGACAGGTTTTGACACCAATAGCCGACAGCACGAATCGCTTAAGTGCAACTGCCCGAAAACTTGTTGGAGACTCCTACTTCTTCGCGACAGAATTCGACAATGCTGTCGCTGAATATAGAAAAGCGATTAGACTCTCAAAATCGGATAAACTCACGAATGATGCGCTTGAACAAATTGTCCTGATTCAAGATAATACTGACTATTTTACTATCCCGCTAACCGATTATGCAAACGCGCTTCAATTCCACCTAACTGGTAACACTGAAGCAGCAATCACACAGTGTGAGGATACGATTTCACTTTATCCAAAATCTCTAATTATTGATAATGTATGGATGCTTCTCGGTTCAATATATCGCTCTCAAAACGCTTATGACGATGCTCTTCATTCATATCGACAGATAGTTGCTCAAGAAGGTCCTTTAGCAGCGGCGGCTTTAACGCAAATTGCAGAAATATATCAGAAAAAGAAAGATTTCCCCAATGCTCTGGACACCTATACGACTCTACTTACTACATATCCTGACAATAGCATCGTTCCTCATGTGCGTCAACAGTTGGACAAAATTACGAAGTTAATGGAGAGTCCAGAACCCAATTCCCCTTGATAATACTTGCCACAATTAATTTTATGCAATGGAAAATACCTCTAATCTACTGCTAATTTGCGTTCTACTGTCCGCATGCATCCTGCCTTTAAGTGCTGAAGAAGCAACTATCCACTTTTCTGATCAAACCGAAGCATCTGGAATCCATTTCAAACATATCAACGGGGCATCAGAACAGAAGTATTTGCCTGAAACGATGGGTGCTGGATGTCTATTTTTTGACTATGACAACGACGGTTTCCTTGATATCTATCTTGTCAATAGCGGCAAATCTTGTGAGAACACTTCCCAACCCCGCACCCAAGCGGATGAGATGAATGTTCTTTACCGCAACAACGGCAATGGCACGTTTACAGATGTTACCGCTCAAGCTGGATTTCAGAAAAATAACGGCTACGGCATGGGATGTCTCTCTGCTGATTACGACAACGATGGAGACGCAGACCTATATCTCACAAATTTTGGGAGAAATCAACTCTATCGCAATAATGGGGATGGCACGTTTACTGATGTTACATCCCATGCTGGTGTTGGCGATGCCCATTGGAGCGTGAGTGCATCCTTTGGTGACTACAACTTTGATGGATACCTTGATCTATACGTAGTGAACTATTTGGAATATCAAGTTAAAACAGCACAACCATGTTTGCTCGAAGGTGTTCATATCTACTGCGGTCCACATGAATATCCCGGTGCAAGAGACACGCTCTATCGCAACAATGGTGATGGCACTTTCACGGATGTCACTGGTCGGTCAGGTGTCCGTAATACTGGAAAAGGATTAGGTGTCATTTGGACAGATTACAACAATGATGGCTATCCAGATATTTTCGTGGCAAATGATGCAGTGCAAGACTTTTTATATCGCAATAATGGTGATGGCACGTTTACAGAGGTTGCGGTTACAGCAGGTATTGCATATAACTCAGAGGGACGCGCTACAGCAAGTATGGGGATTGCAAATGGCGATTACAATAATGATGGGATGTTAGACCTCTTTGTTACAAATTTCTCGTTGGAAGTCAATAGTCTTTTCCACAACGATGGTGATGGCTTCTTCACGATGACTACGTTTGAAACGGGACTTGCCGAACCCAGTTTTTCCCAACTCGGTTTTGGCACACAATTTCTTGATGCAGACAATAACGGTTTATTAGACATCTTTGTAGCGAACGGGCATGTGTGGGACAACGTCGCACAAATCACGCCTTCCCTTTCTTACAAACAAACGTGTCAGTTGTTTTATAACTCTGGAAAAGGAAGTTTCAAGGAAATATCTAAAGCAATAGGGAAGTTTTTCACACGTCCTGTGGTTGCGCGCGGCACAGCTATCGGTGATTATGATAACGATGGAGACGTAGATATTCTGGTTTCAGGTTGTGGAGAGAGTGCTGTACTTCTCCGAAACGACTCTAAAACAGAAAATTATTGGTTAAAAGTTCAATTAGTCGGCACTAAGAGCAACCGTGACGGAATTAGTGCTAAAGTTAAGGTGCAGACAGGTGAAAAAACGCAAGTCAAAGAAGTTTCCTGCGGCGGTAGTTACGCATCTGGAAGTGAACGTGCAATCGTTTTTGGGCTTGGTACGCATTCAACGGTACAATCAATTGAAGTGAAATGGTTGGGAGGACATGTTCAGAGACTTGAAAATCTTTCAGCGAACCAAGTCATCCGTATTGAAGAAAATCGCTAATTGACTTGACAATTCCGTCAATCACCCTTAAAATTAATAGATAGGAGGATATATATTGATGAAAAATCGAAACTTTTGGAAAGTTGTTTGTTATAGTGCAATCGTGTGTTTGTTCACATCAATGTCTGCATGGATAGGCACTGCAGATGCAGCAGAATCGTTTGGCGACACATTTGAGGGTGGCAAACTGAAAAATCCCAATTGGAAATGGCAAAACGAACCACCCACATGGGACATTGATGAAACTCGAAAAGGGTTCCTAACCATTGATAGTGAAAACAATCGAAATGTGTGGGCATCGGACGCTTCACATTTTCTGTATCAGGAAACTGAGGCAGACATGTTTGATGTTGAAACCCATTTTTTCGCTAAATGGGATACCAATTCTGGGGTCAATGGGCTTCTTGTGAAAAGTCCTGCTGACAATAATTGGGTTACTATTAAATTCTGGGGACGAGATGCAGGCCCCAGAGGGCATATCCAGTATCAAACCAAACAAGCTGGGATGGGACCGCCTGATGTCCAATGGAGATTTGGTGATTGGGGAGACATTGAACTGTCCTTCCGACTTAAAAAAGAAGGCGATAAATACACTGCCTGGTATAAAGCAGAAGGCGATGAGGATTGGATGGATATCGGAGAAGGCACCTTTGCCCTGACTCCGCCACTTTGGCTCGGTATCTATGCGGGTGTTGCCTCAGGTACAGGTAACTTAGAGGTTGGATACGAATATTTTAGAGATAATATCAACGTCACTGATGTTGAACCTGAAGGAAAGGTAGCAACAACCTGGGGTATGGTAAAATCCCGTTATTAGTTCTAAGGTGGGCAGACCAGAGTTTGTCCACCTTTTCCGTATCTAAACAGTGTAATCAACTGTAAACAATATTTGTTTACAAAGGTATCATATTGTTGAAGTTTATAGCAGAGATATTTTAGATCTCATGTAGGAGATAAAAATGAAAATTCGAAATTTAAATTCTTACTTACAGAATTCCCATCCTGTATATGGGAAAATCCTTTGTTATAGTATTATTGCCTGTATGTTCGCCACTCTAACGATTTGGGTGGGCGGCGTAGATGCAGCAGATTCATTTGGCGACCCGTTTGAAGGGGGTAAATTAAAAAACCCTGATTGGAAATGGCAAAATGAACCACCTAAATGGGATGTTGGCGAAACCCGAAAGGATTTCCTATACATTGACTGTGAACCGAATCGAAATCTATGGGCAGGTGACGCATCTCATTTTCTATATCAGGAAACTGATACCGACATGTTCGATGTTGAAACTCATTTTCACGCCAAATGGGATACAAGCTCTGGGGTCAACGGGCTTCTTGTGAAAAGTCCAAGTGATAATAATTGGGTAACCATTAAATTCTGGGGTCGAGATGCAGGTGCCAAAGGACATATCCAGTATCAAACAAGGCAAGCTGGGATGGGTCCACCTGATATCCAGTGGAGATTTGGGGATTGGGGTGACATTGAAATGTCTCTCCGACTGAAGAAAGAGGGCGATACATACACTGCATGGTATAAAGCAGAGGGAGATGAGGATTGGATGGATATCGGACAAGGTAACTTTGCCCTGAATCCCCCACTTTGGCTTGGTGTCTATGCTGGTGTAGCCGCAGGTGCTGGCAATCTTGAGGTGGAATATGAATACTTTAGAGACAATATGAATCCATTTCCTGTTGAACCGGGTGGTAAAGCGACAACAACTTGGGGTGCAGTTAAAACCCGATATTGATATTAAGGACGGTAAACGTAATGCGATACAGTTTAATTATATTTCTGTGCTTCTGTGTCGTTTCCCCCCTATTGGCTGAGACTTTCACAGATGTTAGTCAAGCGGCAGGGGTTCACCAACGAGAGATTCCAGTTGATGAAAATTCCGGGGCTTGGATGGGCCCCGGTGCCGCTGCTGTAGATTATGATAATGATGGATGCTGGCTTGACATTTTCGTTGTTGGTGATGGTGGCTTACCTAACGCGCTTTACCACAACAACATTGATGGAACATTTACGGATATTGCAGAAAAAGCAGGTGTTGCGAACACACCAAACGGACGCGGATGCGTTTGGTTCGACTATAACAATGACGGTTGGCGTGATCTTTATGTAACCTGTGCGGGACCGAACTTTCTCTTTATGAACAATGGGGATGGCACTTTCACAGATGTAAGCGAAGAGGCAGGGGTCACTGATGCACAGCACGGCACCAGTGCATCGGTTGCTGATTATGACCACGATGGTTGGTTGGATATCTATGTTGCGAACTGGGGTCGTCCAGCTTCCCTTTTAGTTTTTGAACCTGCTCCAAGAATTAATGTGCTGTATCGTAACAAAGGGGATGGCACCTTTGAAGAGGTAACCCAGGCAGCTGGCGTTGCTGACGATGGAATTGCATGGGGCGCTATCTTCTTCGATTACAATGGCGATACTTGGGCAGATCTGTTCGTAGCAAATGACCACGGTCCCGATAAACTTTATCGTAACAATAGGGATGGCACCTTTGCAGATGTTTCAGAGCAGTCTGGCATTGTTACACTCATCAGGGGAAAACCGACTGGCGCGATGGGACTGTGCGTCGGAGATTATGATAACGATGCTGACCTTGACCTTTTCGTTACAAACTATGATGAGGACCTGCTTTGGAGAAATAACGGTAATGGTACATTCACTAACGTTGCTGAAGCAGTTGGTGTGGCAAATGTAGGTGTAGGGTGGTATGCCAGTTTCATTGACTTTGACAACGATGGATATCGCGACCTTTACGTTGTCAACGGTGATGTAGATAATTCACAAAAGACCAATCGAAACCGGCTCTATCATAATAATCGAAACGGTAAGTTTGTTGATCGCTCCGATGCGTTTAATGTAACTGTTGATTCTGTCGCACGTGGTGCAACCGCTGGAGATTTTGATAACGACGGCGATGTTGATTTCTTTGTCGTCAATAATACTGGCTATACACTTCTTCTTAACGACCTTGATCCGCCATGGCGGTCCGATGATCCACCATGGCGGTCCAATGAACATGCTACTCGGCGCAACGTATCTAAAAATCAACGGCTCAAAATTCGTTTGCAGGGAACAAAGAGTAACCGTGACGGCATCGGCACACGGGTTGCAGTAAAAGTAAGAGACTTCGTTCAAACCCAAGAATTAATTGGCGGCACCGGTTTTTTGGGTAGCGACAGTTTAGAACTTGAATTTGGACTCGCAGGGGCTTCTCACATCGATTCTATTACTCTTACGTGGCCCTCCGGAATTGTTGATACCTATGAAGATATCTATGCCTCAGACCTGTTTATTTTTACTGAAGGAGAAATACAAAAGTTTGTTGTAGCAGTTGAACCAACAGGAAAACAAGCGACAACGTGGGGAAAAATCAAAACTGCCGAAGTTTTTCAAAACTATCCGAACCCGTTTAATCCAGAAACGTGGATCCCGTATAAACTCTTTGAATCCAGTGATGTAAAATTCTCTATCTTCGCCCCAAGTGGTGAATTGGTGCGAGAATTTAAACTTGGACTACAGGCGCGTGGTAAAAATAAATTGCATTGGGATGGGAAAAACGCTAATGGTGAAACTGTTGCCAGTGGAATCTATTTTTATCAGTTCAAGGCAGGTAATACCCAAAGTGTGCGGAAAATGTGGTTAATGAAGTAAATTTGGTCCGATAAAATATGAGGAGAGGAAAATGGCTTTAATAATAGAAGAAGGCAAAATAAGCAATGGACACATTGTCCTATCTAAACCTCTTTCCTTACCGGAAGGCACTGAAGTACGCGTACACATAGAACCCGTAGATCCAGCTATTGTTAGCGATGATGACAGTCAAAACAAGGATTCCGACGAATCTGAAGAATTTGCTAACTTACCCTGCTTCGGGATGTGGGCCGATCGAGAGGATATGCGTGACAGTGTCGCGTGGCTGCGCAAGGAGAGAGAAAAGTGGCAACAGCGGTTCACACGGACGGAGTGATTGATTCAAATATTCTTATTGATGCTATGAATGGCATTGTAGATGCTTTTGCGTTTTTGGAAGAACAGCAAGTGGCAGGAATAAAGATTAGTATCGTTTCAGCTATGGAATTAATTGTCGGTTGTCGCAACAAACTTGAAATGAAAGAACTGCAGAAATTTTTTCAAAAATGCACATTTTTACCGGTTACTGCTACTATCTCACAGATTGCCTTTCAACTGATGCAGTCGTTCTACCTCAGCCACGGGCTCACCTTGCCAGACGCGCTTATTGCAGCAACAGCCATAGAGCATGATTTAACACTCTATACAAGAAACACACGACATTTTCGTATGATTCCGCAATTAAAAATTAGTCAACCCTATTGAACCGTTAAGGTGGAATTTTACTTTGTCGAAAACAGGAAAATTGGTAGTTTGCAGTTGGGAATCAGTAAAGGGTATCTGATTAAAACAGACATCTCTTTACCGATAGCCGACAGCCAATAGCCGACAGCCAAATGGAAAATATATTTCTGAGATGGTGGGGTTGCGGTGCATTTGACGCACTTTTGGGCGATGTAAATATCACTTTTGACCCCTATCTGTTCAATCAGAACTTAGCGGATGCCGAACCGATATACGATTATATCTTTATTTCGCACGAACATTTTGACCATTGCCACCCTGCCACCTTACGAAAATTATGTTGCGGCACACGTTTTAAAAAGTTATTTGTCAATCCCGGTTGCATCACACCTGCCCAGCCTATTAGTGAGAAATATGGTGATGCTGCCTTCAAACGTGACCTACCCATAACCAAACATGTTCCTGTCGATAAAGTCCAGACTTTATATCCCAAACATCTCAACGATAAACAAGGCATGTCACGTGCATTTCAAGGTTCAGAGATATTTGATCTCGGTCCTATTCACGTAGAAACGATTGAAAGTGGCGAAAATCAAACCCCAGATTTACCTACAAACGGCTATCTCATCACACACCTCGCAAAGAATGTCTCTATCCTACACATCGGTGACTTACACGAACCCTATTCAGCGTTAGCAAACCTCCAAGGTAAGGTTGACTTTTTGATTCACATGAAGCTCGGCCTCGGCGAAGGGATAAAAGATCGGCTAATTGAACTGATAGAACTCATCCAACCCCGTTTTATGATACCGACACATTACCGCACTGATCGAAAATCCGATCCGATACCAGAAGGGTATTGGCCACCAAACGTTACCGATGAAATGGCGTTCATTGAATCAATCCGTCAAATTGTCCGAGAGAAAACCCAAATCCTGCCTTTTACTGCAGGCATAGAATACGAGATTGAAATGCCAGAGAAACAGGTTATCTGGAAATGGGACTGGTTTAACACGTGGACTGTTCCACCTTGGCGTGAAAATTAATTATGAGATCAGATTAGACTACATTTATTACAACAGATTTGGAGAACATTTATTGTGTCAACGGCTTCCAAAGTTCGCGTCGCCTTTTACGGATGCGGTAATTTTGCTAAAAATACCCGAATTCCGAACCTTTTACAGCAGGATTCCGTTAATATTGTTGCAGTGTGCGATAGTAACGTGAAAACAGCGCAGGAAACTGCCCAATATTTTAACATTCCACATGTCTACCACAGCGAAAACGGTGGCGCGCACGAAATGCTTAAGACGCAAGATTTTGACGTGTTATACTCCATCGTGCCAGCGTACGTGCGGACTGATGTTGAAGCAACCGCTGCCAAAAAAGGCATACACATTTTCAGTGAAAAACCACAGGCAATTACAATGCAGGTGGCAAATCGCATTGACAAAGCAATTCGGCAAGCAGGGGTTATCAGTACTGTTGGATTCCGCGAACGATACCGTCCGATTTTTCAAAAAGCACGCGAATTTTTGGCTGACAAAAAGGTTGTGCATGTCCGCTTCCAAAGTTATGGAGGACTACCTGCCGCCGCAGGCAGCGAAACTAAAACGTGGTGGGCAGATATGGACAAGTCAGGTGGTCGCGCCCTTGACTGGGGTGTTCATGCAACGGATTATAGTCGGTTTATGACAGGATTGAATGTTGTCAAGGCACAAGCGTTCTATTGTGAACGCTCAGATTATGCAACCCCGCTGTCTTGCAGTTTTAATTACTGTTTCAACAACGGTGGGACAATGACGCTCAGCTTCGTTTCTGCCGGTCCAAGTCCGAAAGATGAACCGTGGTTTACCGTTTTCTATGAAGGAGGACATCTCACGATCTACCGATACGATAAGATTGAGGTGAACGGTGAAGAGATTTTTCAAGCAGAGGAATTTAATCCGTGGTTAGAACAAGATAAAACTTTTATCCGCGCTGTTCAGACTGGAGATGCAAGTATATTACAAAGTGATTATCACGATGGGCTTTTCTCTTTAGCACCTGTTTTGGCTGGTTGGGAATCTGCACGCCGCAATGGAGAGTGTATTGATTTGGATTCGTTTATGGATGTCTCTTAATGGTAGTAGGCACGCTCCGCGTGCCGTCCGCAAATTCAATAAGATACTGTAAATTGCACGACTACAAACTCTGCAAATCAAAGAATGTATAAGTATTTAATTTTACTATAATTTGGAGGATTAATAAAATATGGATGCAAAATTAAAAAAGATACAAATCACACCGATGAAGTTTGACAAAGACGGTGATGTGCAAAAAGAGGAATTTGCAACCCTCACAATTGAAGTGCCTATGGATAGTGCTGGACAACGAGAAGCAATTGTGTCAGTGCTACAACTCCTGAGCAGAGAGTGGGTTGTCCTGAGCGTTGAAGGCAAGTCACCTGGGGCAGTAGGAACAGCATAAATCAATCATGAAAAAAAGTTATCTGTTTACCCCAGGTCCAACGCCTATACCGCCAGAAGCTTTATTAGCAATGGCGCAACCGATTGATTATCACCGCAGTGAAGATGCTGTCGCGCTAATTAAGGACGTTTTAGAAAAACTCAAACACGTCTTCCAGACAGAAAACAATGTGCTTTTCTTAACATCTTCTGGTACAGGGGCAATGGACGGAGCAGTAGCAAATCTTTTGTGCCAAGGCGATAAAGTCTTAGTTGTCCGAAGCGGCAAATTTGGTGAACGGTGGGCAGAAATCTGTGAGGCGTACGGAGTTGAGATTATACCTATTGACGTTAAATGGGGTGATTCTGTAGCACCTGAAATTGTGGAAACACAGTTAACTGAAAATCCCGATGTCAAAGCAGTTTTCGCAACACTTTGTGAAACATCTACAGGTGCTTTGCACGATATTAAAGCACTTGCGCGTTTGACACAATCCAGTCCGACATTGCTTGTTGTAGATGCAGTCAGTGCACTCGGCGCAGATGATTTACAGATGGACAATTGGGGCGTTGATGTAGTCGTATCCTGTTCACAAAAAGGGTTAATGACACCACCCGGACTCGCCTTTGCTGCACTCAATGAGCGTGCGTGGGAAGCGACTGAACGGTCTAATCTGTCGAAGTACTACTTTGACTTCCGAAAAGCGCATCAACGGGGATTAGAAGGCTCAGTGCCTTACACGCCTGCTATTACACTCCTCACGGCATTACAATGCGCCTTAAATCACATTTGTACAGAAGGAATCCGTAATACTATTTCTCGCCACAACTGTATTGCTATTGCAACACGCAATGCTGTTAAGGCAATTGGACTCCCACTATTCGCTTCATCTCCTGCAAATACATTAACATCAATTCGGTTGCCAGAAGAAATTGACGGAAAAGCATTTGTAAAGATGATGCGTGAAAAACACGGCATCACTTATGCAGGTGGACAGGGTGAGTTGAGTGGTAAAATCGTTCGCATTGCACACCTGGGTTGGATGAACGAAAGCGATGTAATTGTTGCTATTTCTGCCTTTGAGAGGGGTTTAGCAGAAGTCGGATATGACATTTCACTTGGCGCAGGTGTCGCCGCCGCGCAAGAGGTTTTTGCGAAGTTTTCCAATCAAGAATGATAAAAGAATAGATATAAGAATAGGGAGTTTGCTTTTCCTTACACTTGAAAACTTCCGTTTACCGGAGACAATATGTCTGAAACTACACTATTTGATGTCTCTTACGAACAGCGAAAAAAACCGCTACTAACCCAAACGTTAGAACGGCTTCGTCCTATCTACAGCAAGTCAGAACTTGACGCTTTACGTATAGACAGCACAAGCCGGGAAGGATTATCACAACGTTCTGGACGGGGGTTCGTTAATCGCGATATTCTTGAAACCGTTCTGGGAAATCTGTTAGAATGCGTTGCCCCGGGTTCTCACAATGCACCACATCTTTTTAACCAGAAGCGGGAACTTTCGGAAGCGATAGAAGAGGTAGCAGACCAGTTATATGCAATGGTAGCACAGTCATTTTTAGCGGTTACAGACGAAACACATCTGAGTGCTGCACTTGAAACTGCCTTTTCACTTCTATGGGAACTACCCCGATTAAAAAGTCGCGCGCTCTGGAATCGCTTCGCATCCCTCAAAGACCCTGCTGTTTGGGATGCATATCTCCTCCATAATGGCATTTCTCGCGAAAAATTGGCAGCCCTTGATTTCCGTTCACAAATTGATAACGCAATTAAGGAGCGAAGTTTTGACCCATACCAAGATTTTCTCGGCACTTTGAACCTTGCCTCCGTTTTTGAATATCAACTTCAGTTGGTCGTCAGCACCTATCCTGGATGGCGTGTGCTATTTTACCACGATGTGGCTTACGCGTTAACACGAAGCGAACCACCTGAAGATAATCCAGACCTCCACAGAGTACCTGTTCCGCTGTTGCCCCGAGCCATTGCGGAACTCGGGGGACGTTATTATCAAGCCGATCTACATCCAGAAACTGAAATAGGCGATGCGAATTTCTTAGAGCATCCACATCGTGGCGTGACAACAGGCCAAACAGGTATTATCGGTTCTGGGTGTGTTCTTTACCCTTGCACTCTTGGTGGGTTAAGTGTCAAAGTAAAACAACGCCATCCAGTCATCGGGGACTTTGTTGAGATCGGTACAGATACAAGCCTCCTCGGCCCCGTCCAAATTGCTGACCGGACGACTATCGGCACAAACACTGAAATTTATGGCTTTGTTGAGATCGATCAAGGTTGTCGTATCGGCTCATCAGTGGTCATTGGAACGATACGTGGTGCCGCAGAACATCCCGGTAAGATAATGATTGGAGATGAGGTGCGTATCGGTGATGGCACTGTGATAGAGAATACATCTGAAATGGATCTGATTATACCGACCCGTGCACAGATACCCGCACGAAGCCACGTTGCAAATGATGGCTTTGGATTCCCCAGATATGTGATATAGAATATCGTGCTTTGCAAGGTAAGTTTATAATCCCTCCTTCAAAACCCAATGGAATATGTAATATGAAAAAAATTGAACGCGCACTTATCAGCACTTATGACAAAACGGATCTTTTAGAGATCGTAAAAGCGCTTGCGCAACGCGAGGTTGAAATCCTTTCCACAGGCGGGACAGCCCGACATCTACGTGAAGCAGGAATCGAGATTGTTGATGTCTCCGATTATACCGGTTTCCCAGAGATGTTAGACGGGAGGGTTAAGACACTCCATCCAAAAATTCATGGGGGATTGCTTGCACAGTGGGATAATGCAGAACACATAGCACAAGCCAACGATAATAAAATAAAACCGATTGACATGGTGATTTGCAATCTATATCCGTTTGAGGCAACCGTCGCTCAGCCTGACGTCACACTTGAAGAAGCGATTGAGAATATAGACATCGGTGGACCCACGATGATTCGCGCTGCTGCAAAGAACTATAAACATGTAGCAGTCCTCACAAATTCAGACCAATATCAACAAATTATCGCTGATTTAGATACCAATGATGGGTGTCTATCTGAAGATATACGATTTGAATTGGCAAAAACAGCGTTCCTTCACACCGCACATTACGATAACGCGATTTCTACCTATCTTTCCAATTTAGAAACTGATGGCGAATTTGGTAATTTTTTGACGTTCCGTTTCCAGAAAGCAGATTCGCTTAGATACGGTGAAAACCCGCATCAGAGTGCTGCCTTTTACAGAACTGAAACTGCACCCACACCATGCGCTGCATGGGCAAAGCAACTAAATGGACCACCGTTGTCATTCAACAATATCCTTGATTTAGATGCTGCTTTAGAGATTGTGAAGGACTTCACCTCCCCCACGTGTGCTATCATCAAACATAATAATCCATGTGGACTTGCGACTGCTGGCAACCTACAAGATGCCTTCACAAACGCGTTGGAATGCGACCGAACTTCTGCTTTCGGTTCGATTGTGGGTTTAAACCGTAAAGTAACAATTCAGACAGCGAACACTATTCGCGATGCCGCAAAATCGGGCGTGAAAATTGAAGCGATAATCGCGCCGAGTTATACCGAAAAGGCACTGCGCGCATTGTCTCGTGTAGAAAGCCGCCGAATACTTGAAACAGGATCACTATCTGACTCGGAACCAACTATGCAACTCCGTAATGTAACCGGTGGTGTGCTTGTTCAAGAACAGGATATGCATAACATTAAAAAAGGGGATTTACAGTTTGTCACGAAGCGTAAACCTACGGACAATGAGATAGAATCCCTGCTTTTCGCTTGGAAAGCGTGTAAACATGTCAAATCCAATTGCATTCTCCTTGCACAAGACACGCAAACTGTCGGTATTGGCGCAGGGCAGATGAGCCGTGTTGATGCAGCAATTATCGCTGTTCGTAAAGCGGATGAAAAGGCGAAAGAAGCAGTCTTAGCCTCCGATGCTTTCTTCCCATTTCCTGATGGTGTAGAGATTGTGGGTGAGGCAGGTATCTGCGCGATTATTCAACCCGGTGGATCAGTCAATGATAAGTCAGTGATTGAAACAGCGGACGCTTACGGCATGGTGATGGTATTTACTGGTGTTAGGCATTTTCGACATTAATATCTGAAATTATTTGATTTTACTTTGTTTTGTGGTATACTTCTAAGAAGTTTAAAGTCCTGCTTGCAGATGTATATTATAGTGGATTTTACAATTAACTTTACATTGTCACTCAGCATTTACAAAGTGTTCTACAGTTTTTAAAGTCGCGACCAGGAGGTCGCTCCTACAGGAAGAGGCGCAATGAATTGCGCGACTACAAACGCATCAAACCTATAAAAAACTGTAAAAGTAATTTTAGATTTCACTATAATCCGTGTTAATCTCAGAATCTTATTTTGCCAGGAAAATGAAAATTGCCTACCACATTCTCAATCCCTCCTACAGTAATTACCGGCGCAGGGGCTTCTGAAAAAGTCGGTGAACAAGCAAAACGACTCGGTGGAACAAACGCACTTCTTGTAACAGACCCAGGAATCGCAGAAATCGGATATGCTGACCAAACTGCCAAAAACTTACACAATGCTAAAATAGGCACTTCTATTTTCTCTGATGTCACACCCGATCCAACATTACAAAACGTAACCGACGGACTAAAGCAATACCGTGCCGAAAACTGCGATCTGATTGTGAGTATCGGTGGTGGCAGCGCGATTGACTGCGGTAAAGGTATCGCCATGAAACTCACGAATGATGGCAAATTTGCTGATTACATGGGAGTGGACAAAATACCTAATCCGGGTGCCCCCTTGATTGCTATCCCTACCACTGCTGGAACAGGAAGTGAAGTCACAAAAGTCACCGTTATCACTGATACTGATAGAAATGTCAAAATGATGTTGAGTAGTGCTTGTCTGCTGCCAGCTGTCGCATTGGTAGATCCGTTGCTATCGCTCACAACCCCGCCGCATCTGACCGCAGCTGTCGGCGTTGACGCGTTGACACACGCAATAGAGGCTTATGTTTCAAAACGCGCCCAACCGATTACGGACGCACTCGCCTTGGAAGCAATCAGACTGATTTCAGGTTCATTGCGACAAGCATGGGCAGATGGAGGAAACATCCCTGCAAGAACAGATATGATGCTCGGTGCATCAATTGCAGGTATGGCGTTCAGCAATTCATCTGTCGCTTTAGTTCACGGCATGTCCCGACCAATCGGAGCATATTTTCATATACATCACGGATTATCAAACGCAGTACTGCTGCTCGATGTGATGGAGTTTAGCGTTGTTGGCGCGCCGAAACGTTTTGCTGATATTGCACAAGCGATGGGTGAACCGATTGATGGACTTTTTCCAATGAAACAGGCGGACGCAGCTGTCTCTGCTGTTGAACGGCTCATTGACGATATTCAGATGCCGCGTCTTGGAGAAATCGGTATTGAGAAAGAGAAGTTTGAACAAGTTATTGAGCAGATGGCAGCAGATGCTATTGCGAGCGGTAGCCCCGCGAATAATCCTCGCCAAGCCTCAGCAGAGGAGATAGTCGCGCTATATCGGAAATGCTTTTCCTCGCGTAATACATAACCGTTTTCAAAATTAGCATATCAACCAAAGTTTAAAACTGAAACGTATAGAGACAGTATAATGGCACATACACCAATTATTGAGATGCGCAGTATCAGTAAGAGTTTTGGACAGGTCCAGGCTAATGCCGATGTGGATTTTACACTGCAGCGCGGTGAAATTCACGCTATCGTAGGAGAAAACGGCGCAGGCAAATCTACGTTGATGAAAATCCTATACGGACTTTATCAACCGGATGAGGGTGAAATCTTTGTTGATGGACTACCTGTGACTATCTCCTCACCGAAGTCTGCTATGCGTCTCGGTTTAGGCATGATTCAGCAACACTTCACATTAATTCCTGCTTTCACTGCACTTCAAAATATTATCCTCGCAAAAGAGAAACGTAAATTTGGAACCCTCCTTGATTACCAAAAGGCTGAAAATGAGATAACTGAACTCGCTGAACAAGTTGGGTTTGATGTGCCATTGAACACACCTATAGAATCACTATCAATTGGTGCACAACAACACACAGAAATCCTGAAAGCCCTTTATCACGGCGCAGAAATACTGATTATGGATGAGCCAACCGCTGTGCTTGTTCCACAAGAGATTGAAGGTTTATTTGAATGTATGCGTGGTCTCAAAAGGGAAGGTAGAAGCATCATTATTATTACCCATAAACTCGATGAGGTAATGACAATAGCCGATACCGCAACCGTAATGCGTCGTGGGAAAACTGTTGCTACTTGCCCTATTTCTGAAACTAATTCACATCAATTGGCAGAACATATCCTTGGTGAGCCAGTCCTTCAAAGTTCGATAGAGCGCAAGGAAATCAACGAAGAAAGTCCTATACTACACATAGAAGATGTAACGGTGAGAACTGGAACAGGTAAAAACATTCTTGATGGAATCAATCTCAATATCTTCCCTGGAGAAATTGTTGGGATAGCGGGCGTAGAAGGTAACGGTCAAACCGAATTAATTGAAATCCTGACAGGATTGCGGAAAATTCAGCACGGAAATTTGGTTTTGAATGGAGAATCCGTTACCAATTGCTCCGCGTCAGAATTCCGTGAAAAACAGGTTGCACACCTGCCTGCTGATAGACACCGCCACGGCGTTAGTCTGAATAACCGAATTGATGAAAATTTTATCATTGGGAAACATCAACAAAAACTTTTTTCTCGCAACGCTATGTTGCATCAAAAGAACATCCAAAGATTTGCTTTTAATGCCCTTGATAAATATCAAATTCGGGTTGGAGATATAAAACATCTGATAAAAACGCTTTCCGGTGGAAATCAACAGAAAGTCGTTGTCGCCCGTGAATTATCTGGGGACCCAGCGCTCATTATTGCTGCACATCCAACGCGCGGATTGGACATTCATGCTGCGAAATTTGTTCATACACGTCTTATTCAGGCGCGAAATCGTGGAAAAGCTGTTTTACTTGTGTCCTCGGAACTGGACGAACTTCTATTACTTAGCGATAGAATTGCGGTAATGTATAATGGCAAGATCGCTGGAATTGTTATACCGACTTCTGATGACCGTAGCAAAGGTTTGCAGGAAAAAGATAAACAGAAACTTGGTGCTTTAATGCTTGGATTGTCTTTAGAACATTAACATACACAGTGGTTTACAATTGTAAAACATTATCTTGACTGTGAGGAGTTATAATGATTATTGATTCACATACACATGCTTGGCCACGCTGGCCCTATCAACCTACTGTTCCCGATGACGAGAGTCGTGGACAAGTTGAACAACTTCTTCACGAAATGGATCGACACAACGTTGACAAAGCAGTGCTTATATGCGCCCGTATTGATAGAAATCCCGATAACAACGACTATGCTGCAGAATGTGTTCAACATTATCCAGATAGACTGATTCAGTTTGCAGATGTGGATTGTTCTTGGACAGATACATATCACACCGACGGTGCAGCTGAGCGTCTTAAAACTGCAGCCGAAACATACAATCTCAAAGGTTACACACACTATCTAAAGGGTGATGACGATGGCAGTTGGTTCTTTTCGGAGGAGGGACAACGTTTCTTCCAAACGACTGTTGATCTCGGACTAATTGCGAGTATTGCTATGGGAAGCCATCAACACGCTCCTTTGCGTAAGTTAGCAGGACAATTTCCTACGGTACCGTTTCTATGTCATCACATGGCAGGTGCGCGTGCAGGTGAAGAACATCCGCACCCACAATTCAAAGAAGTACTTGCATCCGCAAATGTACCAAATATCCACGTGAAGATGTCTGGATTTGCTTACGTCTCACAGGTCTCATGGGACTATCCATATTCTGATACACATTGGATTGTTCGGGCACTTTATGAACATTTTGGTCCTTGGCGTCTCTGTTGGGGTTCAGACTATCCAGTAGTGCGTAACTTCATGACGTATCAACATGCACTGGAAGCGTTTCGTACTCACTGCACTTTTATCCCCGATACTGATAGAGTAGAGATTTTGGGGGGAACTCTTGAGCGATTGCTGTCTGAAGCAGGTCAATAGTTTCCTTGATTTTTTCATAGCGTTTTTGTATAATAAAGATATAGAGGAATAATTCAGGTGTTTAGGACCAGTAAGGTAAATCTGAAATCAGAAGGAGAATTAGTATGAAAAGAATATTTGTTTTCACGGCGCTTGCACTTATGCTTGTAGCAGGTTTTGTTTTTGCTACAGATACCCCGATTGTGCAAGGTGAGTATATTGAAGCTCGGTCCGCGAGTGTCTATGTCGGTGCATGCCATTTCGGTGCAGAATTCGTGGAAGGTGGCAAAGAGGCAACGCTTGTATGGAATATCCATCGTGGAAGTTGGAATGGCGTTTCGTTGGATGGCTTAACCGTTGTTGCTGTCGTTAGTGCCAAAAACAATCTGGCGATTGATACAAAAACACGTAAGAGCGTGTTGTATATGGACACAAAAACTACGCCAGAACAGCGAGATGCGATCAGTAATATGCTTGCCACAAAACGGGCTGATGTTCTCGGTAAAGTTGTAACAACCCAAACCGCACCCATCACATTTGCCAAAAAGGGGACGAAATACGATGTAACGGTTGGTAAAGCACTTACACTGTCTGCAAATCGTTATCCGTGTGTGCATTGCACTCAACCCCATCAAATTTGGTATGAACCGTTAACAACGATTCAGAACGCTATTGTCGGCAAATCTGAAGTTTATCGCTATAAAGATACACATCTTTCGGTAAACTGGCAGCAAGGCGATGCAGCCAACAACGTCTTTGTCGGTAGTTTTTCAATGTAATGCATTAATATCTGTAGTTGCCAATAAATTATTGCTGGCAACTACAGATATTATTAGTTAAGTTGGCTATAGTGAATCATTATACAGAAAACTTTACACTCCAATTCACGCTTTAATCGTTTAGATTTAATAGAGGCTATTGTAAGCGTTGAAGTTTACGCAATATTTCCTAAAAACGCGTGAAAAAGCAGACCGTCGCAGAATAAGAATTGAATGGATCCAGGATACAATTAAGAATCCTATTCATACAGTAGTGCAGTCAGATGGTAGAATCAGAAAATGGAAAAAGATAGAAGAAGAGGATAAGTTTCTCAGAGTGGTTCTACTTGAAGATGAAGAAACAGTTCATAACGCTTTCTTCGACAGGGATTTTAAGGGAGAACCACAATGAAAGTTACATATTTTCATGACACCGACACAGCATTGATTGAGTTTTCAACACATGATGTAGTCGAAACGAAGGAAATTAGCGAGGATATCTACATTGATGTGGACGCTTCAGGTAATCTGGTATCAATGACCATTGAACACGCAGAGCAAAACACCAATCTTCCCAATTTGTCTTATCAACCGATAGGCTACTCAACACCCAAATCACTATTGCAAGTGAAGGCATAGAATCAACTAATATCTATAGTTCGTCACACACAATCGGAGAACAAGTGAATAAAGATACAACATCAGAGGAACGGAAATTTAGATTGACTCCTGAAGAACGATCCTCTTGGGAGGAAAATGGATATTTTGTCCGTTACGACGTTTTTACAAAAGAAGAAAATGACGATTTAGCGCAAATTGCTGATGATATTGCCATCGGAAAACGCCCCTTCCCAAACTATCATATCTTTCAAAACGCTTTAGTCAGAGACGGAAAAATCAAGGAACAAGGCATCCACGCGATGCACAATATCCAATATGTGAGTTGCAATTGCAAAGAATTCCTTGCTCGTACACGTGATCCACGTCTCACCGACCCTGCTGTTGATATACTCGGTCCAGACCTCCTCGGTCTCAACAACCTCTATATTTGGAAACCGCCAAAAATCGGTTTAGGCTTTCCGTGGCATCAAGATAAATGGTATTTTAACCATCAGTATAAAACTGGAACGACAGTTGCAACATGGACGGCAATTGATGACGCAGACAAAGAAAACGGGTGTTTATATGTCATCCCCGGCAGCCATAAACAGGGAGTGCGTGAACACAAAGAACTTGAAGGTTCACAACAAGGAGAGTTTAAACAAGCAGAAGGTGCTCGCGATGAAGATGGTGTCGCGGTAGAAATCCCTGCTGGCGCGGTCATCTGGTTCAATAGTCAAGTCCTTCATAAAAGCACAGATAACCACAGTAATCGTTTCCGACGTGCTAACATAGCACATTATATCAGCGCAAAGGCAGAATGGACGCGTCCTGAGGCTGTAAATAAAAAACGACCTCCCATGTGGATTCGGGGTAAAATCTATCCAGGTATGACAAATGAAGTTCAATATGATGTCATACCAATTTTAGAATCCGATTGACTACTAACCAAAGGACATTATCATGAAACTACGACTTATTGCCATCTATATCTTGCTGTTTTTGCTTCTGTCATCTTCCGAGGCAACCGTTCCTTCCCGATACGCGAAGCAATCCGTTGAATGGTTCCAGAGTGAGAAAGGTCGGCGTATTGCTGATAACGTTCTCACATGGCAGACGCCGCACGGTGGTTGGCCGAAAAATAGAGACACAGCGTCTGAGCCGTTTGATGGCAAAATTGAGGATCTGCACGCAACGTTCGACAACAGTGCGACGACTGGCGAACTACGGTTTCTTGCCCGTGCGTTTCGTGCAACAAACGAGACGCGGTACCAACAAGCATTTCTCAAAGGTCTTTCTCATATCCTGGAAGCGCAATACCCGAATGGCGGGTGGCCACAGTTTTATCCGCTAAGCAAAGGTTACCATCGTCACATCACGTTCAATGACAATGCTATGGTCCGCATTCTCGAACTTCTCCGAGATGTCTCTGAATCTTCCGACTATCGGTTCATGAAAATGGAGCACCGAACTAAGGCTGAAGATGCTATAAAAAAGGGTATCAACTGCATCCTACGCACGCAGATTAAGCAGAATGGCAAACTCACTGCCTGGTGTGCACAGCATGACGAGAAAACGCTTAAGCCTGCGTGGGCACGTTCCTATGAACCACCGTCGCTCTCTGGTGCCGAAAGCGTCGGCATCGTGCGATTCCTGATGTCAGTTGAAGAACCCTCGCCAGAAATCATCTCCGCCATCGAAGGATCCGTAGAGTGGTTCAGGAGCGTCGCTATCAACGGTATCCGTCAAGAAAAATTCGCCGATGCAGAGGGACAGGACGATAAACGGATCGTAGCAGCTCCTGATGCGGGACCACTCTGGGCGCGTTTCTACGAGATCGGCAGCAACCGACCAATCTTTCTCGATCGCGACTCGGTGGTCCGTTACACGTTTTCTGAGATCGGGCAGGAACGCCGTACCGGATACGCCTACTACGGGAACTGGGCATCCAAACTCCTCACAGATGAGTACCCACAGTGGAGAGAAAAGCACAAGTTCCCAAAAGAATAACCGATAGGAAAAAGTAAATGAACTACGTCATCTGTACAACACCCCGCACACGTAGCACCGTTTTATGTGACTTATTGGTTTCATCCAATGTAGCAGGGTATCCAAGAGAATACCATGAAGGACACGAAAGTTTAAAAGACTTGGATATAACCGATCCAGAAACATATCAAAAATACGTATCAGTTAGCACTTCACCTAATGCGGTTTGTGGTATACAAGTGATGCATGAAAAAAAGCATATTGTTGAAAAGTTTGTAGATTTTAAAAAGTTAAAATGCATCTGGTTGCGCAGAGAAAATAAAATAAAACAAGCTATCTCACTTTTGAAGGCTATCAAACGTAATCGCTTTTACGAGACAGACGAAACTCAAAAAAATGACGGTCTCAATCAAATTAAAATTACACATGACGAAATCGTTCACCATACATTTAAATTTACAGCAGAGGATATGTCGTGGGCACATTACTTTCAAGAAAATCAGATTAGTCCTCTAACAATTTGGTATAAAGATTTAGAAACCGAAACACAGCAAAAAGAATGTCTCAAGAAAGTATTAGATTTTCTTAGCATTGATGATACGCCGAATGAACCTAAAGTTTGGGCTATTCGCCAGGACACCGATTTCGATAAAGAATGTTACAACGAGATAATAGGGAAATTTTTGCATTTTTGAATTTATCAATAGGAGAATAAGTGAACGCAAATACAACTACCGAAGAACGGAGGTTTAGACTGACCCCTGAAGAACGATCATCTTGGGATGAGAACGGATACTTTATCCGTTACGACGTTTTTACACAAGAAGAAAACGACTCTTTAGCACAAATTGCCGATGACATTGCCATAGGAAAACGTCCCTTCCCCGCAAAGCAAATCCACCAAAACGCGTTGGTCAGAGATGGAAAGGTAAAAGCAACTGGTTCCAATGCGATGCACTGTATTCATCATATTAATAAACATTCACCAGAATTCCTGGCACGTACACGTGACATTCGTTTAACTGATCCAATCGTTGACTTAATCGGTCCAGACATCCTCGGTCTCAACAACCTATATATTTGGAAGCCGCCAAGAATCGGTTTAGGTTTCCCATGGCACCAGGATAAATGGTACTTTAATCATCAATATATAACTACAAAAACCGTTGGAACATGGACTGCCATTGATGATGCAGATATAGGTAATGGGTGCCTATATGTTATACCAGGTAGTCATAAAAATGAAGTGCATGAACACGTTGAACTTGAAGGTTCACAACAGAACGAGTTTAAACAAGCACTCGGTGCAAGAGATGAGGATGGGGTTGCCGTTGAGGTGCCATCTGGTAGCGTTATTTTCTTTAACAATCAACTACTACATAAAAGCACAGATAACCACAGTGATCATTTTCGCAGATGTAATGTCGCACATTATATCTGCGCACATTCAGAACGGGTTCAAGGTCAGAACAGAAACTATATTCGTCCAGTCTCATGGGTACGAGGTGATTCCTACTCAAAAAAGATGGAACCTGTTTATCACGATGCTTTACCAATCCCCGAAGAACAGGAGAATAAATGAGTACAGGCATTTCACAACCGAAACGACAATTCGCCATAACACCTGATGAATTATCATCATGGGAAGAAAACGGATACTTTGTTCGTTATGATGTCTTCACAAAAAAAGAAAACGACACGCTACGCCAAATCGCTGATGATATTGTTGATGATAAGCGACTTTTCCCCACAGAGAATATCAATCAAAACGCATTAGTTAGAGACGGAAAAGTTGAAGCATCGGGTATCAATGCCATACATAAAATCCATCATGTAAGTTGTTATATTCCTGAATTCCTTGCTCGTGTACGTGACGTGCGTCTAACAGATCCGATTGTTGACCTACTCGGACCAAACCTGTTGGGTCTTAACAATTTGTATATCTGGAAAGCACCAAAGATTGGCTTAGGGTTTCCTTGGCATCAAGATAAATGGTATTTCAACCATCAGTATAAAACCGAAATGACAGTCGGAACGTGGACTGCTATTGATGCTGCAGACAAAGACAACGGGTGTCTATATGTGATCCCCGGTAGCCACAAATATGGCATTCTTACACATGAGGACCTTGAAGGTTCACAACAAGCGGAGTTTAAGATAGCACGCGATGCTAAGGACGAAGATGGCGTTGCGGTTGAAGTGCCACCTGGAGCAGTCGTTTGGTTCAACAACCAACTCCTTCATAAAAGCACTGACAACCACAGTCTGCGATTTAGACGTTGTAATGTCGCACATTATATTAGCGGAGATGCAGAACGTATCCCTAAAAAGCACACAAAGAATATGCGTCCAGTTATGTGGGTTCGGGGTGGAACATACTCAGAAAAGATGGAACCCGTCTATCAAGACGTTTTGCCGATCCCAGAATCCAATTAAAATTATGTTATAATATTCATAGGTATCAGGAGTATAATATGTCCAATTCCTACCACATATTGAAAAGCGCAGTGATACTTGTTCTATGCTTTGCGATAATTCCTACCATTACTGCTCAAAAGCCCAATTTTCCAGAGCGAATGCCGATTGTCGAACGTCCCTTTTCTGACGACCCAGACAAGTTCACTTTCGCCATCATCGGTGATAAAACTGGCGGCGGGTTAGATAAGTGGCCAGTGTTTGACCGCGCAATAGATGAAATCAATATCTTGAAACCTGATTTTGCCATCATGGTTGGCGATTTAATACAGGGAGACACAACAGACATAAAACAACTCGCAGCAGAATGGAAAGAATTTTGGGATCATCAATCTGATTTAATCGTGCCGTTTCTGCCATTGCCCGGTAACCATGATATTACCAACCGAGTGATGTATGACTACTGGGAGAAGCACATCGGACTCACCTATTCGGCGTTTACATACAAAAATTGCCTATTCCTATTGCTCAACACTGAGGAGTGGCATACAAACAGTGGCGAATGGACAAACTGGTTTGGAGAGAAACAGATTGAATATGTGAAATCACAATTGGCACAACATAAAGACGTACGGCATACGTTTGTCTTATTGCATAGACCTTTGTGGCTTCAGAAACATTCTGGCTGGGAAGAAATAGAAGCGGCACTTGGTGAACGCGCATATACTGTCTTCGCAGGACACTATCATAGATTGACGCTTCATACCCGTAATGATCGGCGATACTTTGTTCTCGGTGCGACTGGTGGTGGATTTACACCGCAGGCAGTTCGGGAATACGGAGCATTTGATCACTACAGCCTTGTGACTGTAGACGATGAAGAAGTCAATGTCGCAATCATTGAACCGGGTAACATCCACCCTGCAGACCTTTCAACAGCAGCGTTCAAAAACACAGTTTCTAATCTACTCAAATTTGAACAAGATTTTAACCTTAACAAATATCAGTCTTCTTCACGTGGCAACCTTGAAGTAAAACTTGATAACACGCTTGAAAAACTACTTAAGGTAGAAATAGTTTTTGATCCAAATCAGAACTGGCAGATTTCCCCAAATCAACTCTCTTTTGAGGCTAAACCGGGACAATCTACAAAAACAACTGTCGCACTTTCAGTACCATCGGATAACTACCTCCCATTTCCTATTTACAAGTATTCCGTGTTATACGGTGGTGAACAATTATTAAGCAGTAGACAGTTGATTCACCCTATTCCGAGAGAACACATGCGCGTCCTTAAAAATTGGATGCTTCTCGGTCCCTTTGACCTCGGTATAGAAAAAGCACCTGCTGACTCAAACGACATCCCACAAAGTTTTCTTAAAATACCTGTGCCTGAACTCAATCTTGAAAAGACTTATCAAGGTAAAGCAGGTGAAATCAGATGGCAGGAACACAAAACTGAATCAGAAAATATCAATCTCAGGGAAATCTTTGGAAATGCTGAATTGACATATAGTTATGCTATTTCCTATATCAAGAGTCCAAACACTCAGAGTGTTTTTGCACAGATCAGATGGGGAGGCAATCTCGGAAGACTCTATCTCAATGGAGTTGAGATTTCCGGTGCAGCTATCCCTGGCAAACATCTATATTCTTGGTGGGCACACTTTGAATTGCCTTTGAAAGAAGGCTGGAACACTTTGTCGATTATATCTGGTGACTATAATGGATATTGGGATTTTCGAATGGAAGTCGCAGACCCCACGAAGGCACTTGAGTTTGGACTAACACCTATTTCAGAGGATTAAATTTAGGTCTCAATCCGCCTTCCAAAATACTTAGGGTTATTCAGTTTTAAGAATAATTGGTTAATAGGTTTTACTGAGAGTTTATATTGTAGGTCGGGTAGAGCGAAGCGAAA
>JAPPIG010000004.1 GCA_028820635.1 Candidatus Poribacteria bacterium | reverse complement strand
CCAAATCAACGGTATGAATGCCATTTAGGCATTCCCCGGGTATGAATGCCATTGGGCGAATACGCGTATGGTATTCGCCATGATTCACCGCCTACAAGGTTTTGGAATCGGGCTTTCAAAGCCCTCCAACTATTTATGAGATAGGTTGTACTATATAAAAGTAAATAGATGATTGCTTATTGAGCAATCAGCATTTTTACCCGATGCGGTTCGGTGGATGACTTGTAGTATATGAGAATGTCCTGTTTGGTGTCCTTATTGAGGTCAACCAACTTTATATTTCGTTCGTCTTCAGGCATAGCCACTGTCACCTTTTGTGGTTTCTGGGTTAACAACTTCGGTCCTGGTGTGCCGAGAAAGAGGTGCATCTCTTCCCAACTCTTCCCTATCAGTAGGTCTGGACGTTTGTCACCGTTCACATCGCCCAACAAGACTGCTGGAAAAAATACCCTTTTTTTCTCGAATAGGTCAAACTTCGGTCTGATTTTATGCTTGGTAGCAGGCTTTTTGAGGTATACACCGTCTTTCATCTGATATAATTCAATATCTATCGCGATGGAACTACCGACCATCGCACGGGTCATCCCACCGAGTCCGGTTTTTACGTCTCTGAACAGAATCTCAACATCTTCATCTCCATCAAAATCCTGCAACCACTGGGACGAATAACCCCAAGGCAGTAATGCTCCAGCGGCACCTCGCGGCTGAATCGTAACGCTGACATCTTGTGCGAATACCGTTCCGTTAGGAGTTGGCGTGCCGAAATGGACTTCGTATCGGCTTCGCTGTTTGCCGAGACTCCTTCCCTCCAGCGTAAGGATTACCATATCAGTAACCCTGTCCCCGTTCATATCTCGGAATGTGTATAGTACTCTTCGTTTAGTATTTTCTCTGAAACCAGAGATAAGCGCGAACATATTCTCTCCACTGAATCCGAAGGCGATTGAATAGGCACCGTCCGTGTCAAATGGCACATCAATAGTAAAGGTTTCAGGCACTGTAGAAAACATTCCGCTTGCCTCTTGGCGATAAACATCAAAATGGTCAACGTTCCAGAACACAAGGTCGGTGTGTCCGTCACGGTCGTAGTCCATTTGATGCAAACGACTTAGGTACCAGAAAACCGTCAAAGCGTTTATCCCTACCTCGCGGTAGCTGCGGGATTCATCCATGGCAAACTTGTCAAGAAAAGGGTCTGGCGGTCCGAGTTTTACCGGTTTGGAAAATGAACCGTTGGTCAATTGTGTGGCTATCCAGAAGCCATCAATGTCTGGTACAACTATGTCATCAAGTCCATCTCCATTTAGGTCGCGGGTGATGTCAATATGAGGGATTACGCTTGCATCTGTCGCGTTGTAGTTGATAGTAACGCTCATTAGTTCGCGTTCCACCATTGAGTCAGGATCAAACCAGTTTAGGCGACCATGCTCGTAGGTGATAAGTCTGTCGTGTCCACCAATAGTTACCATGTCAACGAACAGCACCTCTGGACGCAATGTTGTCTCAAGTTTTGACACCCAAGCGTCCTCACTAAACGCATAGATACGCAAACGACGCGCATTGTTTTCATCAATGTTCACAACAGCAAGTTCCGCTATAGGACCACCCAAAAGAAACCCTGTCAAAATGGTCTGATGTTTTGTGGTCCCTGTGATGACCTCGTGCTGTTCAAACGAGACCGCTACAACGGGAACGGGTGCTGTCTGTTTAATCTGTCCGCTGGGTACCCTGGAGCATCCCAATAGGAATATACCGAAAATAAATATGGAAAAGCAACACTGAAGTAAAATTCTAAAAATAGGCATGTATGCCCGCTCCTACGTAAACACCTGCAATCCCCTTAGATTGAGAATTATCGTTTTCTGTTCCAATCCCTTGACCGATACTAAGGTTTAAGCCAAGCGGAATCCCGCCAAGTGAAAACACAAGTTCACCACCAAAAGAGATTCCAGCTGCCAGTGTCGTGGTTTTGGTAATTTCTTTCTCAATATCCGTTTGCGTTTTATAACGCCAACCACCTTCTAAAGTGAAATACAACCGAGCCTCGTTCCACTTGCCTCGGTGTTCGAATATGGCATACGAAACCCCTGCACCTAACATGTGGTCTCCATCCTGATCATTGAGAATGAAACGCCCGACAGTTTGCAGGTATACAGGCGCCAGTCCGTTATAACGAAAACTCATGCCACCAAATGCAGGTGTGGCACCCTGAGATCCAATACCGAATTTTTTGGTGAGGTTTGTCTGTTGTGCTTGGATTGAGGAGGTAAAAATTAGACTTAAAAAGAGACAGATTAGGTAGATAAATGTATGTTCTTTTATCTTGCATGTGGAATTGTGTTTTATTGTAAAAACCATCTTGGATTCCTTATTAAAAAAACAGATTATCTTCTTTTTTGCAGGTTCCGACGTGTGAAGATTTTATTGTCAACGTTTGAATCAAATGTAGCAGTTAACCAACGAACGACCGTTTTGTGTCCTTCTTTGTTTTGCGGAATCATTTCCATCACAGAAGGAACAGTTTTGCGTCCAAACTTTTTAACCTCTTTGAAATTTAGGATACGCATCAATTTTCCTTTTTCATCATAGAAATGCTGCCACACCGGTATATAATCTTTGGATTGGACTGCTGCAATAATCTTTCCCCAAACGATTGCAGAATCTTCCTTCGGTATTAGCTGAACATAGAGCAGATCAGCAGAAGCGTCTTCCGGCGTAATCAGTTGGTATGTGTAATCGTCAAGCATTGACGATTCTTTGACTAAATCGTCATTCGTGAAATCAGACCCCATCCATGACCCCATCATCATTGATGGTGAAATTTTCATCGTCTTGTTTACCTTCGGCAGATAGTTCCACATTTCATTTCCGATGCGTAGTGTTGCGACTCCTTGTTCTTTCTTTGGCGCGGTAATTCGGATAAAAGTTTTGTCCATTCCTTTTGTCCAAATCAACATTTTTAATGTGCGTTCGTAATGTGGGGTGACGATATGCATCTCCATGTCAGCATGACTTGTTTTACTACGATAGAGCTGATCAATATGTTTAATGATTTTTTCCACATCGGGAGCAGAAGTGTGATTTGCTGCGAATAAGTTAACAGTTGTAACGAACATAAAGAAAAAACATACCATCAAACTTAGTGCTACCTTATGTATCTTATTTGCTTTAAAATATGAGAAAAAATCGGGGAAAAAAAGATTAGATTTCATCATTTTGTGATCATCCTTTGACTTTTGGATCGTGTGAGATGGAGAATTCATAAGTCTCTTCCATAATTTATTATAAACGTGAACTTGAAAAAGTTTTCACCCGCAGTGTTCTCTGTTATTTTGGCAAAACGGCACAACCTAACAGGTTATGCTACAAAAGAACAGCTTTTTTACCCATGAAAAGTGTTTAGAGCGAACTCACATTTTATTATTAAACTCACGTTATTATAACGCAAAAGTTATTAAAAGGGCAAGTCTTTCACTGCTTTATTTTTCTTGCAATTTCAACCTATTTCTGATAGAATTCCCATAAGTTGAGTTTGGAAAAACAAGGAATTTATTGATTTAAGAAGGACAAAACGAATGGCACTTCCAAAAATGGCACGGGTACGACAGCATTTTGACGCGCCGGTTCTCGCGGACTTGCCAGCCGCAATTCATACGGAATTAGATCGGATTGGTGCTACATCTATTGTTCGTTCGGGTGAGACAGTTGCAATTACCGCAGGCAGTCGTGGCGTTGCCAACGTTGCAACAGCAGTCAAAGCGACCGTAGATTATCTCAAAGGTATTGGTGCGAAACCTTTTGTTGTTCCGGCAATGGGGAGCCACGGTGGGGCAACATCTGAAGGGCAGCGAGCCGTACTGGAACATTATGGAATCACTGAAGCAACCGTTGGTGCGCCTGTAAAAGCAACAATGGAGGTTGTGAAACTCGGATCTCTGCCGCAGGCGGAAGCAGATGACCTGCCTGTTTTTATGGATCGCTATGCTGCAGAAGCAGACCATGTTGTGCCGCTCAACCGCATAAAGGCGCATACAGATTTCAACGGTTCTATTGAAAGCGGTTTGATGAAGATGATGGTTATCGGTCTCGGTAAACAGCAAGGGGCAAACTTTTATCATCGTGCTTTCTTTCAATACGGATTTGAGCATGTTATAACCGCGGCGGGAAGTTTTATTCTTGACAGCGGGAAAATTGCTTTTGGATTAGGTCTTATTGAAAATGCCCATGAAGAGACCGCTAAAGCTGTGGCGATGCCTGCTGCGCAATTGTTGCAGACTGAGCGCGAACTTCTGGTTGAAGCAAAATCGTTGATGGGACGACTTCCATTTGATGAACTTGACCTGTTAATTGTGGATTGGTCTGGGAAAAATATCAGTGGGACAGGTATGGATACCAACGTCATTGGTAGAATGATGCAGAATTTTGAACCGGAACCTCTTAAACCCGCAATTTTACGCATATTTGTCCGTGATTTGACCGAGGAAAGTGATGGCAACGCTACCGGTATTGGGCTTGCGGATTTTACAACAACACGACTGGTTGAGCAGATTGACCGACATTCAACTTATATGAATGGCATCACCGCGCTCGGACCACAGAAATCTAAGATTCCATTCTATTACGACACTGACAGAGAAGCGATTGAAGTAGCACTTGATACTATCGGATTGACGAAACCTGAGAATGCCCGCGTTATTCGGATTGAAAGCACGCTTAGATTAACAGAACTTGATATATCAGAGGTACTTCTTAAGGATGCACAACTGCACTCAAGCCTTGAGGTTACGGGTGAAACACTTCCTTTGGAATTTGACGCAACAGGCAACCTTTTGCCGTTTTCATCGGAGACGCACTAATTGAAACGATTGATTGTCGGTATTACAGGTGCAAGCGCAGTCGTTTACGGTGTTCGCCTTCTTGAAGTCCTTGCGAAACGGGAGGATTTAGAGGTGCATCTGACGATCTCTAAATCTGGTGCGCGGGCGTTGTGGGAAGAACTAAAGATTGAAGTAGATATTGACAATTTTCGGTTGGAATCACTCATTGGTGTTGAAGCAGAACAGGTTATTTATCACCATGAATCCGACATCGGTGCGTCAATTGCCAGTGGTTCTTTCCGTACTGAAGGGATGATTGTGGTGCCATGTAGTATGGGAACGGTTGCCTCTATTGCAGCGGGTATTTCCCGCAATCTTATCCATCGTGCAGCAGACGTATGTATCAAAGAACGGCGTAAGCTTGTTATAGTCCCTCGTGAAACACCGCTCAGTTCCATCCATCTTGAAAACATGCTCAAATTATCACGTATAGGCGTTTGTGTTTTACCTGCGATGCCAGGGTTTTATCACTTCCCCAAAACTGTTGATGACCAAATCAATTTTGTTGTGACGAAAATATTAGATCAATTCGAAATAGATTCAGGACTGACGCAACGGTGGAAAGAAGAATAGTGGTTCATTTAGTTTCAATTAGATATTATAATGATTTAATCGTCCGTATCTGACAATACTAAGACCGAAATACAGTCTAAACGCTAATGGATTGTAGGTCCAAATCAACGCTATGAATGCCTGTTGGCATTCAGCGGGTAGAGCGCAGCGACACCCGACATGTTAGTTCTCAATGTGGAGTTATCAGATGGAGGAAGTTACCGTTTTAACATTTTATAAATCTGATATATTATCTCCCAAACCCTGATATTGTCGGGTTTCGCGTTGCTCTATCCGACCTACGAGTTTTAGATTTTAGTAAAGATCAATAACAACACACAATTAAAACGTTATAATGTCTATTACAAACATATATGGAAATTTCAGAGTTACTCTGAAATTGTTGTTTTATCAAAAACGCTGGGAATCCTTATTAAAACTGGATCCATCGTAAGTTTTCTATATAACTCTGAGAACCGACTCTGAAAATTCTGAGTTGATTTTGAAAATATTCGGCATTTGCATTAAGTAGAAAATAGACATTGAAAGTAAAATGTATAACTTATGTTCCGTTTTCTTGTAGGAGCGATCTCCGAATCGCGACACATTCTATGTAGAGAATCAAAGTTCCCTCCTACCAAATCACAAATTATGATGGACAAATCAATAGATAGTTAATTTGATGCGAAAATTAAAAATTATCCTTGAGATGATCAAATTTGAACATACCATTTTCGCACTGCCGTTTGCGATTATGAGTGCTTTTATTGCTGCGGAGGGACTCCCGCCTTTATCAAAACTCGGATGGATTTTGGTGGCAATGGTGGGTGCGCGTAGTTGTGCGATGGCGTTTAATCGTCTGGCGGATGCGAAAATTGATAGCGAAAATCCACGTACGGCTATGCGGGCAATTCCAGCAGGTCTAATCACAAAGGGAGCAGTATGGATTTTTACACTCGTTTCAGCAGGATTGTTGGTTTTTGCTGCATGGCGACTGAATCCGCTTGCTTTTGCGTTGTCACCAGTTGCGCTTGCCGTGATTATGGGATATTCATATACCAAACGATTTACTTCGCTTTCGCATTTTTGGTTAGGACTTGCGCTTTCTATCTCACCGGTCGGGGCATGGATCGCAATTACGGGTAGATTTGATTGGACACCTATAATTCTGTGCTGTGTTGTATTGCTTTGGACTGCAGGATTTGACATTATTTATGCGTGTCAAGATGTAAATTTTGACAGAAAACATGGGCTTCATTCTATTCCTGCGCGGCTCGGTATCCGTTGGGCATTATGGGTTTCATCTGCGCTGCACGTTATTGCTGTTTTGCTTCTATTCTGCCTCCCTCTATTTACAAAAATGGGGCATTTTTACTTTGTGGGTGTCTGGATTGTTGTGTTTATTTTTATATACGAGCATGCTATCGTCAAACCGAATGACCTGTCCCGCGTCAATCTCGCATTTTTCACATTGAACGGCATGATTAGTTTGGTTTTGATGGCGCTTTCAATTGCTGATATTTTACTGTAGTGTTTTTATACTAAGAACTTTGGAGAAAGGATTACATGAAACTATCACTTTCTGTTCGTGTTGCAGAAAATGCCTCTAAAAGAGATGCTACCCACACTTTTGTTCAGCTAACAGAACTCGCAGCGAACCTTGGCTACGCGGCAATGTGTATGCGTGCATCCCAAGTCGGTATCCATTCACCTCTGGAACAGATTACTGCTGCACGTAAGCAGGCAGATTCACTTAACCTAAAAATCTCTATGGTAACGGGTGATTTTCCTGTACCGCTCAACAACGATGAAGGGCCTGATGGACTGCGCAATATAACACCTTATCTGGATTTAACGGAACTTCTCGGCGCAGACTTGATTCGTATCGCAATGAAAGTTGAGGAAGATATACTTTGGGCACAACGCGCGACTGACGAAGCAGCAGAACGCGGTATCCGTCTCGCGCATCAGTCACATACACAGAGCCTGTTTGAAACGGTTGAAGGTTCAATTGATGTGTTAAAACGCGTCGGTAGAAAGAATTTTGGCATTATCTACGAACCTGCTAATCTTGATCTCTGCGCGCAGGATTACGGTGTTGAGACACTCAAACGATTTTCACCGTATCTTTTTAATGTCTATCTCCAAAATCATATCCGTCGTCCAGAAGGCAAGACACGTCTTTTGACGTGGATTCAAGGTGAAGTGCCACACGACCCGATCCGTTTGCAAGATAAGGGCGGGATTGATTTTCCGTTAGTGTTTCGCGGTTTGGAAGCCATTGGTTATGATGGTTATGTGACGGTGCATCAGGCTTTCCGAGAGATAATGGAGCCCGAAGACGCTGCGGAACAAAGTTATACATATTTAAAACCGTTTTGTACCTAATCCATTATTCGCTCCAATGATCTCAGATTTATATTGAAATTGTAGGAGGTAGCACTCATGGCGTTTAGTGATTTCAAGACAATTTCTGAAGTCCAAGAAAAATATAACATCAAATACGCGTATAATGATTTTTTCGGAGTTGAGGCAAAAGATCCTTCAGAACATTTTTTCAAAGAACTTGAGTTTAGTCAGCAACATATTGATTTTTTTACATCAGAAGGTTCAAGATGTGAAGTGGTTATATTTCCTATTTTAAGAGAGATCTACAAAGATTATGCTGAAAATTACGGGCTTTGGATAAAAAAAACCATTACTTATGATGAGATTTTGAATGGCACACCAGATTATATTATTGCTACAAAGTCTGAATTGGGCATTACTGTTGTCGGAATGCCTTTGATAATGATGGTTGAGGCGAAAAAGAACGACTTTGAACAAGGATGGGGACAATGTTTATCTGAGTTGGTTGCTGCGCAAAAAATAAATGACGATCCCTCTTTCCCTGTCTACGGTATTGTTACTGATGGAATTATGTGGCAATTTGGCAGGCTTGTAGGGAATGCTTTTACTCGAAATAGAACGAATTTTAGTTTGGATAATTTACCGAACCTATTTGGCGCTGTGGATTCTGTTTTCAAAGCAGTCCAAGAAAATTAAGGTTGTCAATATCTATGAACGTACAACGTCCTAACATAATTATCATCACGACTGACCAACAGCGGACAGATAGCCTCAGCTGCTACGGTTCGGAATTTACAGATACGCCGCATTTAGACAAATTCGCTTCAGAAGGTGTCTGTTTTGAACGCGCGTATTGTACGAATCCGGTGTGTACTCCCGCCCGCGCATCAATCTTTTCAGGAAAGTATGTGAGTCGCCACGGTGCATGGAACGTGGGCATGAACGTCCCTGATGACGAACCGATGATCTCACATCGTCTCTTAGATGCCGGGTATCGCACACATTATATTGGAAAAGCACATTTCCAACCTTTCGGTGCATCCGCTGAAGAATCTGTTGAAGCGCGGGGCAATACTGACCGTTATCCTGATTTCTGTGGTCCATATTATGGGTTTGAGACGGTGGAATTAGCACTTGGTCATGCAACTTACGGCATCGCAGGACATTACGGTGAATGGGTGCGATCTCAAGTTTCGGAAGAAACATTTGCCAGTTACAGCAAAGCAAGGCGGCTATCGCAAGTAGGATTTGGTGGTGGTGCACACGATTGGGATATTCCCCTGAAATACCACAACAGTGTTTGGACTGCTGACCGTACGATAGACTTTTTGACAAACCACAATGCTAACCAACCGTTTTTATTAGCAGTCGGTTTTCAAGACCCTCATCATCCGCACTGTGTACCGACTGAATTTGAGGCACGCGTTGATCCCGCAGAGGTGCCATTGCCAGATTTGATTGAAGGTGAGTTGGACGACAAACCTCCTCATTTTATGGAGGCGCGTTGCGGACAACTGAGTAAATCAAAAATACTTGGCAAGTATGCTATGGCGGGGCAAGGTGGTGGGGCAGATTTTCGCAAAGTTCCGGAACACGATGCGCGACTCGGAAGAGCATACTACTACAACATGGTGAAGATTATTGATCAGGAGATGGGGCGTATCTTGGCGTGTCTCGATGAATGTGGACTGAATGAAAACACATTGGTATTGTTTACCACAGACCACGGCGAACTGCTCGGTGACCACGGACTTTGGATGAAAGGACCGTTTCATTACGAACAACTTGTCCGTGTGCCGACTCTAATACGTTATCCCGCAGCCATACCATCTGGACAGCGGACAAACACACTTTTTAGCCATGTTGACATTGTGCCGACTATGCTTGCCGCTGCGGGATTACCCATACCATCTGATACTGATGGGGTAAATGCAATGCCGATGCTTACTGGAGAACAGGATTCTGTGCGAGATTCATTGTTGGTTGAATGTGTAGACGACCCGCAAGGTTTACGTCTCAAAACTATCGTAACTGATACGCGGAAGTTGACTTGGTACTGTGGACACCCTTATGGAGAACTTTACGATTTGGAAGACGATCCATCCGAGCGAGTCAATCAGTGGGACAATCTTGCTTATGCAGCTGACAAAGTAAATCTTATCGGTGCTATTCTTGAGGAGATGGAGACTTTGGAGAAAAGGGTTGAGCGGTTATCGTATGCTTAATAAACGCCATCCTACTTCAAAGGATTTGGGAGGTAAGACTAATGGCATTTAGCGATTTCAGCGAAATTTCTGAAGTATTAGAAAGATTTAGGATTAGGTATTCAGAACATGATTTCGTTAAAACTAAAGACTTAAACCCTTCCGAGCAATTTCAACAAGAACTTGAGTTTAGTAGGCAACACTTCAACATTTTCGGTTCTGAAGCATCACGTTGTGAAATTGTTATCTTTCCTATTTTAAGGGAGGTATATAAAGGATATGCAGATAACTATGCTTTATGGATAAAGGAACCTATCACTTACGATGAAACTTTGAACGGAACACCTGATTACCTCATCGCTACAAAGTCTGAATTGGGCATGCCGGTGCTTGGAACTCCGTTGATAATGTTAGTTGAGGCAAAGAAAAACGACTTTGAACAAGGATGGGCGCAATGTCTGGCTGAGTTAGTCGCAGCGCAAAAAATAAATGACAATACGACTTTACCTGTGCATGGTATTGTTACCGATGGAATTTTGTGGCAATTCGGCAGACTTGTTGAGGATGCCTTTACCCGCAACAGAACAAACTATAGTCTGGATAACTTGCCTGTTCTATTTGGTGCTGTTGATTCTGTCTTCAAAGCAACAACTGAAGTTTCTGGTAGTGAGCCTGCAGTTAACTAACATCAACGTAAGATGGAGTTCGTTGCTTATTTGACTTTAAAAGAAATTCTTCCATTTTGCAAATCAAATATTTTCGGTTTACTAACAACTCTGTCTGTATCTGCATTAACTAATTCAAAGGAAAATTCCCCTCCGGCAATATAGGTAAAATCACCTTTCAAAAGGTAGATACCACCAGCCTTTACATCAGCATCAAAACTTGATGATGTTTGAACAGTTGCTCGCGTGCCCTCATCATAAGATTCATAGACAATTAGAACAGAGATGTCCTGCTTTCCGGGAACAACTAAAATCTCATCAATGGATACATCTTTGTTTTCCCCAATTTCTTTACGTAATGCCAACTTCCCATTGATTCGTAAAGCAATTAGATTAGTCCGTTGAATCCATTTTCCCTTCGTATCAACTTGGATTGTAGCGAGTTCGGATTTTGGCAAATCAGGTGTTTCATACTTACCCTCCCGCATAAATATCGTCCCGCAACCGAAAACTGATAGTGACAGCAGTGTTACTACTAATAGAATAGAAATCTGCGATTGAATGATGGGTTTCTGTTTAATCACACTGTTACCGACATAGTGTCGTCTGTGCTTTTTATGTCTCATTTGCGCCTTCTCCTATAAGTTTAAACAGATCGTACTTGTAAGATTATATCACTTTGACAAATTTATCGTCAATACTTTTGCATACTTAGTATCTGACATTGATTGATGAGAGATAATCAGAAATTCAGTCCATCCTCAATTACGAACATTTTTGGCTTGAATATGTCCAATTTATAGTTATTGGACTAAAGTCAGTCAGAATAGAGATTGTTTTAGGTTACACTCGCCTACCGCGATCGACACAACAAAGAATCTAAAGGCTGAAGGATTTGGTATAGTATGGTGCATTTCAGTTGCGCGACTACACGTATTCATGGTATCCTATAAATACTCTGAGGTCTGACTTGAACAACTATTTCCAGTAAAACACATCAAAAAACTAAAAGACACTACCGCTTTGTCAATAGATTATTATAGGTCGCGATTCGGAGATCGCTCCTACCGATGGACTGCTTATGGTAAGAGGGAACTCCGGGGAATACCTAAACGGTATTCATACCGTTGATTTGGATTCCCGACTACTTTCAAGCCCATCAATTACACTTGACTAAGCACTACGCCAAAATTACAACTACCACAATTTTAATAGCAAAAATGAAAATAGATTCCTTTTCTAATCTTGATACCTTTGTCAATAAACGTGTAAAAGAGTTATTTGTCGCGCAATCCAATAGACCTGCTGCTTTGAAGGACATAAGTCTTTCTCGACTAACACCATTTCACCGAGCTTTACTTGTTGCAGATGGAACCGTTACACGTTTTATTGAAGCATATAAGTTGTCACCGATGCAAGTAGTCCTATTATACCAAGCAAGACGGACACTTCATAACAAACACTTCTGGCTTGACCTCCCAACAGGCGGTAATATTATCGCACGAGAAGTGGTTCTGCAGACACCTTCCACAGAAAATCAAACTCCGAAAATCCATGCTTATGCGGTGTCACAGATTGTTCATGAACGTTTACCTCAAAGCGTTGTAGAGGGACTTGAAGCTGGAATAAAGGGTTTAGGAACCCTTTTACAACACAACCAATTGGAAACCCGTCGTGATTTGCTTTGGTGGGGTGTTGAACAAGCAACCGGATTGCCAAGTAGCATTGCACATTTTGAGGGACAACCTTTTCTCAGTCGCACCTATAGAATTGTTTCTAACGGGCATCCTCTTATGCTTATAACTGAGAAATTTCCACTTGACGATTTATAATCAGCATAGATTCACAACCTACTGTCCCCAAGGTCGTGCCTGTTTGATTGATATTTTACCATCTTTCGTAATCTTGAACTCAATCTCCATAGCAAAGTCTTTCGTTTGGGATGAAGCACCGTATAACTGACTAAATTTGTTGTGGACCGTACCAAGATAAAGATTCAGTTCGCGCAGATACTTGTCCGTCAGAATTTGTTTGCCATCTGTGGTCCGATTAGAAGTTGACACAACCCTATAGTTATTGCTATCCCACCAATCCAACAAAATCTCTTCTGGAATGGATTGATCTTCTGGATTCGTTACAAGGTTTTCACCTACCTGTGTATTGAGATAGTAATTTCCCTCAGTTTGATACACGACATCATCGGTTACAGCAACGCCATTTGCCGTTTCATTTTCAAAATTTGGATGTACAAGCACACCCATAGCCGTAGTTAAATGGTCAATACGAAAGAAATCGCGCGCTTCAAATGCTCGGAAATTCCAGAGGCTTGCATACACTTGTTTGATTGACTTTGATAGATGTCCTTCGTCTGGATTGTGTGTGAAGGAATCATATAAACCCGCACCGCTAAACCCAGGTAAATCTTCGTTATTTGTGCTGGAGCGACATCGGAGAGAAGTTCCGTCTGGGAATGAATTTTGTAAATCCGAAAATGCACGCATCATCCACTTTGGCATTTTTCCCGTCTCAATTTTTGTCCTAAGTTTTATTAGTTCCGCTTCCTTCGTGTCATGTGAATTTTGAAAATCAGGATCCTTGAGTAGTGCCTCAATCTTTTTATAGAAGCCATTATGCTTCATGAATTCATCATAAAAATAGAACGGCACTCCAAATCCGTCTGGGACTGTGCCCTCAGAAAATCCAAACGTCCTTAGTGTTGCAACGTTGGCTGTTTTTACCCCGAAACTTGAGGAGTCTGTGAATCCAATTTCATCAAGCGGTAATATCTTTTTAATAGACAGATCGCGTGTAGGTTTCTGTATTTTAGCGGGACGTAAATCTGCAAAATGAGTTTCTACCTCTTTACGTGTTGCCTCTCTAATTTCAAAACCATCTGCGTTTACCTTGTAGTAGACATATTTTCCGATGAGTGGTGCAATTAATCTGTTTTCCCACGCCTTGGTAATGAATGCGTTTGGCACTTTGTCTTGAATGGCACGTAGATTGACATGTGAAAGCGGTGTTTGCCTTACACCTGTAATAATTCCTGCAACGCGTGACATCTCGTTTGGTAACGTCTTGCATATTACAATGTCGCGTGGTGTAGGACGTTCGTTTGCTTCCAGCACACGCAGCCGACCATACGACTCAACCTGATTTAGTGGAAGGTAGCCAACATTCGCGTAAAGGTCGTCCTCAAAATAGACTGGAAATTCAGCCTTGTCATATAACGTCTTCTCACGGTTATAAATATTAATTGCACCCCACAACGGACAATATCCTAACCTGTTTTTGAGTATTGGCATTTTTGCTACAAGCAGGTCGTGCACAAGTTTAATTTTTTCAAACGGAAAAGCATCGCTTGGATTAAACTCAAAAGTGTAAACCCCGGGTTCACCGTTTGGTGCGGTAAAAAGTGGACGGTAGCTAAGCACGCCCCGCATCTGTCCTTGACCTCTACCTAAACCAGCAGCCTGCATGAAACTTCCATGAGAACGGTGTGTCTTTGTGTTCATAAAATAAAGTTGTGGATTCTGTGTATGGGTATTTTCAACCTGAATTTTTACAAACTCAATTCCAGCAAGTTGAGTGTCAATACGGACCTCTGTTCCCTGATATGACAACTTTTTGAAAGTTTCCCGATCAGGTATTGTCGCTGTGCCATCCTTAAATTCGACCTGTTCTGGATTCAGACGTGGTCCCGATGGTTCTCTTGAACCGCGTCCTCTGCTAAATCCGCCCCTCCCGCGAGGTTGGTCACGTCTGCCACTGACCATTTCACGAATTTCGTTCTCACTGAATTGGACATCTCTGGCATTTTCTATCCTCACGACTCTTACCATGAGTTCCTTTTCAGATGTGCTAAGTTCACCATTCCCATCAAGGTCGAACCGTTTTTCATCCTTTGAGAGTGTTTCTTCTGCCCAAGTGTTTAGGACAACTATCATGGAAAAAATTAGTACTAAAGTGGAAATAATTATGTTGTTTTTATGTTTCATGGTTTTCCTCAATAATCTTGGAATTCGAAATTAATCATATTTTCTTGTCACATTAGGCAAATGAGTGTTAAATTTGTTCAGAAAAATACTTTATCTGTCTTGAATGTGAATATTTTCGCAGATTAAACTTGATTTTATTTTATGAATTGGTAAATCTATGATATGATATACAGCACAATCAAGATTTCAACAATAAGTCTGCAGGAGATTTTTATCATGTTCAACTTTAAAAATTTGAGATATTGGTTCATACTAACCCTCTTTTTAACATGTGTCCTTAATCTTCCCAGTTTTGCTCAAGATGAACATACTGTTCTGTTGTATACATTTGAAACCGGTAAGGGAAATACTGTCAAGGACCTATCAGGAAATGGAAATGATGGCAAACTAATGGGTAGCCTGAAGTGGGGGGACGGCAAACCTGGCGGCGGGCTAATCTTCGGTGGCAACGGACCGAGAGACTTTGTGGAAATTCCGGATAGCGACAGTCTTGATTTAGTTGAAGGACTCACTGTGGAGATGTGGGTTTTTCTGGATTCTCCATCAACCGCTGGCGGCACAGGGGCAACTAAAGAGTCTACCTATAAAGTAGGTCCTCGGAGCGACCAAAAAGTTCTGCTCCGCATGACAACGAATTCTAAAGCCTGGGGCAGTGCCGTTGTAATCGGAAAAAAGGTGTTACCGCTTAAGACTTGGGTGCATATTGCTGGCACTTATGATGCAAAGTCCGGTGAAGGTAAGATTTACATTGATGGAGCAATAGATAACGAAGGCAACATTGGTGGAAAGATTACGCCGAATAACGATAAACTTTGGCTCGGACGGGGTGCTGGACCATTCCTTGATGGTAAGATGGATGAAGTGCGCATTTCAAATATCGCTCGCTCACATGCAGAAATAAAACAGGTGATGAACATCGGCATCGCTGGTGTGCTGGCGGTAACGCCACAAGATAAAGTAACAACGACCTGGGGACAACTCAAATCGCGTTTTGTTACGCAATAACTAATACCATTTCTAATATATTTATGTGTCATTTGCGGAAATATCTTGTAGGAGCGACCTCCAGGTCGCGACCTGGAGGTCGCTCCTACAGAAGAAAGGTATCTTCAGCAGACAATAACAGTTGAATCTCTTGATGAAGAGTATTCATTAGAATTGGTATAAATCTTTTAGTGCGGAAATTCTATGAAAAGTGTTGCCAAAAATTCGTCCGTTACATGACGATTGTAAAAACGTGCTGAAATTACAGAACCATAGATGTTGCCTACATAGAAAATGCCACTGAGTGTGCCGAGTGTCCATCCTTTCACAGACGAAAGTCCATCTCTACGGAAGCCATCGTAAGCCTGCCACCCTGTTAAGCCTACGGTGAGCAGAGAATTCAGCGCATCACCAACACGACCTGTATAGATCCGTCCTGTGCCCGGTACAATTGCGGAGAAAAAACCGGCTAAAAATGGACTACGAGTAGGTAACTCGGCTCCTTGTGTAGCATATTTGTTATATACCGCTGCTTTTTCCCTAACTGCCAACACGTCCGATTCCTGCAATGCATTGAAAATCTTTTCTGCTTCATGCCACTGGTTTTGCATCAGATAAGAGAGTCCAATTAGTTGGCGTGATTCGGCACGATAATGAAAATCTGTTATACGTGGTAGAGATGCGTTAAGATAATTTGCCGATTTCCCGTACTGTTCCATCAGAAAGTAGGAAACACCAATTTGATAATAAGTGCTACTCACCAACTTACTGTTCGGAGATTCTTTTAGAAATGTTTCAAATATTTGGATAGCTTGGTCAGTTTTTCCACCAAAGCGATAACAGAGGGCAATCCTATATAGAATTGTTTCTCGTTCCCTCGGTTTATAAAAAAGGTAGCGTTGATATTCACCTACAGCGCGGAGGTAATCACCCTGCTCATATAGATGATCAGCAAATTTGAGGACATTTTCAGAACTGTAATAGTTAATTGACTCTTCCGAATTTGCAAAACATAACAACGTGGTATTGAAAAGTATTATGAGCAACAATCCCCATATCTGTTTAGTGGTCATAATCTGTAATTGGGTCTATGTACTTTCCTGTACTTGGGTCTTTATGGTAATGTGTTGATTCCAAACCGTTGCATCGGATTAGCCTGTCAGCAGTGAGAAGGATACCGCGTAGCATACCGAATTCCTGTATACATGCCATGCCGAAACGCGAGCAGGTCGGTGCGAAGTTGCACGACGGACCGTCTTGACTTGAGACGAATTTTTGATATAGGCGAATTAAACCTGTAGCGGCAAACTTTAACTCTGAAGTTTCCAGAGGATTAAAGTGGCTAACATTTTGGGGCATTTCTTTTTTTACGGGATTGACTTTTAGGATAAAAGCAAGATCGTTTGCCTCTCCTGCGTATGAAGACATGGAAAACGTAATAACAATTAAGCACACAGTACAGAAAGGTATAATTTTAGAACGTATCTCATAAATAGGATTTGTTGGTTCATTATCAGTTGATTCTCTTTGTAGGAGGGAACTCCGATTCCCGACTATTAGGGGTTTGGTCGCTATTCGGAGATCGAAATCAACGGTATGAATCATGGCGAATGCCAAAAGCGCATTCGTCTTTAGGCATTCACCGCCTACAAGATTTTGAAATCGGGCTTTCAAAGCCCTCCAACTATTTATGAGATAGGTTGTAGAGTTAAGAGTATGATTTACCATTTGACTACCTTGACTTCCACAGAATCGGGGATTGTAAAATTTAGTATTGAGTTTTGTGCTTTCTCGTTCACTTGTGGGTTACTATAGATAATCTTCTCAAACTGTAACACTTCAGACTCCGCACCATACGTACTCGATGTAACCTTCATTGGGATATAGTTGATGCCGATTTTGCTGTGGTCCTGATAAAACGATCTTGCGATAATATGTCCCTTAGAGTTCTTAACTTCGGCAGAGATGAGTTTGTCATCGCGCATACCTAAGATGACAGTTCCGAGTTGATCTTTGGCTTTTTCTGGCGGTTTCCAGTAAGTATAGAGTACTTCGTCCACAATGTCATGCTTGTTCAAAGAATATCCGATTGCGGTCAATCCGTACTCTGCTTGTGTGGATTGGAGTATAGATTCAATAAAAGGGAGCGGAATGCGTCCCTCGGAAACGAAACGAAATGCTTGTTTTTTTTCCGGATAATAAATTTCTAACACTTTATCCTTCACAACCATTATCTGCTGAAGTGGTTTTGTGACTTGAACGACAACTCGTGCTGCTTTTATATCGTAGTGGAGTGTGCCTGCGATATGTTCTGTCTTGTCGTTCTCGGTTAGTTCACGCGTAAAGTCCAAAGAAAGAGTATTTAAAGGCGCGGCGTGAAGTGAGAATCCTAAGAAAAGCAAAAATAAAAACGGTGCTATCAGTCCAATGTTTTTTTGCATCTGTTTTACAAATGTCAGAACGGTAAATATCTAAGTTATTACTGTGTTGATATTTGTATTTCATCCAACCTTATTCCAATTCCCATTCCAACAGCTATCAACCCAACTGCAGCACCACCACTGAGACATCCTGCAGATGCCCAACTGGCTTGAACACTTCCTCTTTTTGTTTTGTAGGTTGACGTGTAAACATCTACATATTCTGGCGTTCTTCCAATCAGTCGCGAAACAGGAGGAGCGGGTCGATAAAAATAGGTTCCCGTAAGACCGGCTGGCGGTAAGAGACAGCTGTACCAACCAGGCAAAGGTAAAAATACGAGTCCAGAAATAAGACAACCCGTACCAAACCATAGAGGTTTGTTAACGTCTTTATTCGCATCTGCTGTTGCATCTGCCTCAGCTTGTGCTACCACTAAATTTCGCTGGGCAAGCGCGGTAAAAGGCATACTAAAAGTTAGTACTACCACCCCAAAAACTAAAACATAGAATATTAATTTCATTTTCATAGTGATTTCTCCTTAATGGATTCCAAAATATCAGATTACTTTTATAAAAAAGACAGTTAAATTTAGTTCCGAAATACCTACTCTGTTAGTTCCAATTGTGTGCGGATGGCTTGACGCACTTCATCACAGATTTGCATTGCATGTTGTGTATTCTCAGCTGTGGCGGAATCACCGGGATAGCGTGAATCTACCGCATAAGTGGATATTATCTTAAAGTCTGGTTTCCAAGTTTGCCAAATAGACACAGTCGGCACAATCAGATCCAGCAATTCTTGAAGGTCGTGTGTTTTTAAAAAAGGGATATTTGCCTCTTGCAGCCATGCTTTCAAATACTTTTCAATACACTGTTGGACATGGAAACAGATAGAGTTATGAACTGCGTTCGGAGATTGCTGAAGCCACTTTGCTGAATTATAATCCTCTTCGGCTTTTCCTATCCATTCCTGCGTTAAAGGATTCATGTTACCTTTTTCCTTTATAACAGGATTCGGCACTTCTTTCTGCTTTTCTATATTGTAATGTGCATTGGAACCGTGAAGTAGTTCACCTTTTTCAGTAACCTCGCGAAGAAACCAATCGTTATACGAGACACGATACGCTATCTCTTCCGGTGAACGCACCAACAGGTCCATACTGAAGCGATACGGAATTCGTTGGCGTATCTCTACAGCTTTGTTGCGAAACTCTGATTTCGGAATAGGCATCACGACAAGCAGATCTACATCGGAGTCTTCCGTGGGTGTGCCGTAAGCATAGGAGCCAAAGAGGATAACTTGTAACGGCGCGAATTCGCGCACGATGTCATCACATGTGGCTTGTATTTCTTGTCGACTAACCATGTGATTACTCCTTACTATTACCGATTCGAAAACAAGTAAATCACAAACTTAATTCAAACAGTCTTTAAATCAAAACAGCCAACATCCTGCTCTACCGGGAACATAATGCTGAGAGAAAAAGATACCGATCGTAATAGGCATCATATCTTTTTCTGGTAATGAGAAGAAAGGTCTATCTATACGCAATTCAAGTTTTAGACGACTCTTTGTAAGGCGGAGCATTGAGATGCCGCCGACAAAATAAGCCCCTAAACCGTTATCGTCTCCTGAATCGTAATCGTAATAATAATCATCTTCGTAGTACCAATCATCATAACTTCCACCAAAGATTGAGAGTCCGCCTCCTATATAGGGTGAAATATTCTGTTTATTGAAGAAGTAACGTGCACCAATTGACCATGAACCGAATGAATACTCGTCTCCGAAGCTACCTCGAAACTCTGTACCTACAGCATACTTCGGTGTCTCATAAGACCACCCGAATTCATAACCGGGTTCAGCAGCAGCGTCAGTTCCTGGTATAAAGGCACCGAAGATTCCCATATTCCAGAGAGATTCCCCATCCATTTTTCGAAGTTCGCGTGCCTCCTGTTCTGTGACGGTCTCAAGGTCGGCAGTGGAAGCTATAGGTTTATTATTGACGAGTGCATCAACCAGTCTTGGTGCTGCTGCGATCATCTCCTCAATATTAGCAATCCATAGCTGCTTCTCAACTACAACTGTTCCGAGTGAATTTCTCTGACTCAGATGAACCAGTACCTTTTCACCTAAACGCCGGAAAGTAATGCGATACACTTTCCCAGGTTTGGGTGCTTCAAAAACAGGATTGTAAACAGGAATACCAAGTTTTCGGAATTCTGCAGCGATCAACATCGCCGCACTCTGTGCATCAACTTCATCAATACCAGCATGGTCTGCAATGAATAATTCAGCAGCCTCAACTTGTGTTGATGTGGATGCAGAACTTTGTTGAGCGTAAGTAGTAAAGGGGAAGACACATATTAGCGTTAGTATGAAAAAGTTTAAGATATGAGACATTGCAGTGATTTTCATTTTTTCTCCTTGCTGATTTTTTACATTGATAAGAGCAAATTTGTGTGATTTCAAGATAGATACACTTCTTGTGAAATTATAGTGATTTCAGTTATGTTTAGTAGTAATTCGGTTATGTTTTCTTTAAAGAATTCAAATTGAGTCTACCTTTGTATACTTCGTTGTACCTCTCTCATTATCTCTTGTTGTGCTGAAAAGATGAAACTGAAAAGAACGACTACGAGGATAATAACTAAAATAACGCTTATGATAAAACCGATAAGGGCGGAAGTAAGCTGAATCTGGCGAGCTTTGGCTTTATAAGCCGCTGTGTAAAACAGCACCTCGTCCTCCGATTTTTCCATTAACCGGATAGCAGGTGGGGAAGGTTCATAAACGTAAGCGGTGATAAGTCCTATGACGTTTAATGCTAAACCAGCAACTAACCAGAGCAATTTGTTGACATCGTTTTGTGCATCTTGTTCAGCGGTAATTTGTATGTTGTGGCGATTAGCATTCATTTTTTGTTCTCTGTTCAAGGTTCTATTTACACATCCTGATGATAATTTCCAAGATTTTATACTTTCAATTGAGCGACTCAAACTAAATGAATAAAGAAGAAAGTTAGCACAGCCGGAATAATAAAACCTACCAAGGCATAGTTAAGCTGAATTGTTCTTGCCCTGGTTTTATAAGTATCTGTGTAAAACGTAATGTATTTTTCTGACTTATCCAACAAACGTGCTGCAGGCGGGGTTGGCTGATAGACGATAGCAATGAGTATTCCTATTATATTTGCGAAAAGACCTACAACAATCCATAGAAATTTGCTGACATCACTTTGGACATCCTGTTCAGCAGTAATCTCTGCTTGGTGTTGATCATTGTCCATTTATCAGTTCTCCATTCAGAAAATTCTGCGTGAATGCGCTATTATATTTGATATAAACAAAAAATGGATGTGAACGGCACGCAACCAAGCTGCAAATTTTTGATATTCTGATGAGATATATTATTTCTTTTAATACTGTTCTGCAGTTTTAAAACCATAAATCTCAATTTCACGAATTCTGCCAGGTAATTTAATAGGTATACGATTGCTGAATACTGTTCTATCAAGCCTTCCAGATCCTCTTGTTGACATTCCATATTTTTGAACTATTGGATTTGTCTTCAATATACGAATTTTAATCTGATGAGTATAAAATGGCATCTTAAGTTTGAGATCAATTATATTGGATTTAACATCTCGCATTTCTATAATACGTTGCCAATTTCCATCTTTTGTTCCTTTACCTTTATCCACGTATACAACAAAATGTCTTAAATTTTCCGAGTGAAGTATAATTCTATAGATTTTCTTTTTTTCTGGTAATGAAACAACCACTATAGAATCATTTCGGGCAAACTCTCCTTTATCAAGTAATGCAAACCCTGTATTATCTGATGTCAACGCTGCATCTCCTACAGTCTCAAGATTTCCATCAATCATTTGCGGACTCGTTGATTGCGCTCCATCCATTAGGGCATAGTTGTCACTCCATTCCTGAGCTGAAAAAATTGTGCTGCATCCAGTAATCATAAAAGAAATTAAAAACACAAAGAGGAAATTAAAAAATTGATTGAACATAGACATCCTTCAGGAAAATTCTGTTTAAAGCCCAAATAGAAGTAGGCAATTGAATTTTACCTGAACTTTAGTTAGAACATCAACACTATTTCAGATTACTAAATTTCAATTGCCCGACGTTCCACTGTTGCTCTACGCGCGGCATCAATTATCGCGAGATTGTGGTATGCTTTCTCAGCACTGATGGGTAATGCATTGCCCTCAGCAAGAGCATTAAAGGTGGCAGTAAAATAACCTGCATGTCCACTGGAATCCTTAAGTCCTTCGTCATCAAGATCGGGAAGTTCTAATTGTTTCCATCCTTCTGCTCTGGTAAAACGGCGCAGTGCTTCGCGAACATTGTAGCGATGTTTGACACGTAATGACCCGTTTTCAGCATGCACTTCACACCAACCGAAATCATCAGCTGGAACACTCCATGCACCAGAGACGGTTGTGACAGCACCATTTTCATGTTCACACAACAGCATGGCAAAGTCATCAACATCAATGTCCAAAACCATCGTGTGCACACGTGCTTCAACGTAGCGTACAGGGGATTGCACTAAAGTACAGACAGAATAAATTTCATGGTAACTTGTATCACTTATACAACCGCCGCCCTTTGCCTTACTTGCACGCCATGCAAACGCTGGATTCGGATGGTTAGCATTAAAATCAGTTGATCTTAATCCCATCCCGGTGCTTCGTCCGAAATAAGTTTCGCCGATTTCGGGCAATAGTGCAATTGCCGATTGCATCCCCGCAGTATAGAGGTAGTTATGCACTATTGTGTAAGGCACATTGTTGTGATTGACTGCCTCCATAATACTATTTGCCTCTTCAAGGCTTGTCGCCATAGGCTTTTCGGAGACAATCGCCACTCCCGCACTTGCTGATTCTATCACCTGTTCTGCGTGAAGTGAATGTGGTGTCGCAATTACTACTGCATCAATATCGGCTTTTGCCAACATCTCACGGTAATCTGTATATCGGTTTTGTTCTGGCACATCAAATTGATCGCCAACTACTTGAAGATTATCTGGGACAACATCTGCAAGGGCAGATACCTTTATGGTTTCTGTTTCTGAAAGAGCAAGGTAAGCACGCGCATGTGTTTTTTGGACGATGCCACCACAGCCAATTAGACCTAAACGAATCGTTTTTTTCATTGTATTTCTCCTTGTTTTAAAGTTTAGCACATTTTGCCTTTATGTCAAACAATTTTGTAACAACCAATTTGAAAATATGCTATAATGGTCGCATATATCTAACAGAAAAGGAACTATCATGAGTCAAGAAGAACAAAAAGATTCTGAAGAGAGCACGTCTGAGGACAAAGATAAATCTATACCTGAGGATAAACTCTCTGTTACACATCACAGCGTTACGATCAATGGCAAAGAACTTAAGTATACTGCGACAACAGGCACGCTTGTTTTGAAAGCGGAAGATGAAAAAGAGGGTGAGAAACCGAAAGCGTCTATATTCTTCATAGCGTATACTTTAGATGATGTAGAGGATGCCTCTGAACGTCCAATAACCTTTTCGTTTAACGGCGGCCCTGGTTCATCGTCTGTTTGGTTGCATTTAGGAGTGTTAGGTCCCCGTCGTGTCAAACCGGATGAGGATGGTAATCCACCTCAGCCCCCGTATGAACTCACAAATAACGAGTTTTCCATTTTGGATAAGACCGATCTGGTATTCATTGATCCTGTAAGTACGGGTTTTAGCAGGGCTGTGCCTGGGGAAGAAGCGAAGCAGTTCCACGGTTTCCAGCGGGATATTGAATCGGTCGGTGATTTCATCCTGCTATATTTGGGGCGTTACAAGCGCTGGCGTTCACCTAAGTTTCTTATCGGGGAAAGTTATGGCACAACGCGTGCATGTGGGTTGTCGGGCTATCTTCAAGATCGGCACGGCACTTATCTCAACGGAATCATGCTTGTATCCGTGGTGCTGAATTTTCAGACAATTCGGTTTGCGGCGGGGAACGATTTACCTTATATCCTCTTTTTACCAACCTATACAGCAACAGCGTTTTGGCATAACAAACTCAGTGAGTTGGAGACTTCAAAAAAGGGTAGTCTTGAAAAGCTTTTAGATGAAGTCAGAGAATTTGCTATCGGTGATTACACTGTTGCTTTGATGCAGGGTTCAGCTCTGTCTGATCGTAGGAGACAAGCGATTGTTAAGAAATTGGCAACGTATACCGGATTGACACCTGATTACATTGAAAAGACCGATTTGCGGATAAAAATTAATAGGTTCTGTAAGGAGTTACTCCGAGAAGAAGGGCAGACGGTGGGTCGTTTTGATAGCCGTTTTAAAGGTATTGACCGAGATTCAGCGGGTGAGAACTACGAATATGACCCAAGTTCGGCAGTGATTCAAGGTGCTTATACTGCGACGCTAAACGACTACGTGCGGGTTGACCTTGAGTTTGAGAGTGATTTGCCTTATGAGATCCTAAGCAGACGTGTACATCCATGGGACTATGGCGGACATCAGAACGAATACGTCAACGTCGCGGACACACTGCGTAAGGCGATGACGACTAATCCGTCCTTGAAAGTTTATGTTGCAAGTGGCTATTACGATTTGGCAACTCCGTTTTTGGCGACAGAATACACGTTTAGCCATCTCGGTTTGGACAAATCTCTGCGGGATAACATCACGATGGCTTACTACGGCGCGGGGCACATGATGTATATTGACATGGACGAATTGGAAAAGATGAAAAAAGATATGGATGTGTATCTTGATGCTACGCTTTCCGATTTATAGATGTTGTCACGTGCTGAGGAATTGCTAAGGCAGGCATGAGTTACCAGAGAGACTTTGAAAAAAGATTGAATGTGGCAGTCGTTGGCGTTGGGTCACATGCGTATCGGAATGTTTTGCCAACGATGACATTTCTCCCTGTCCGGCTAAAAGCATTTTGTGATGTCAACATTGAACGTGCCAAACGCACTGCTGAACAGTACGGTGTGAAGGCGTGTTACGAAAACATGGCTGAGATGTTTCGCAACGAGGAATTAGATGCGATATTTCTTTGTGTTCCGCCACGTCTACATCCTGAACTGACCTGTGAGGCGTTAGACGCGGGTGTGCATGTGTGGTTAGAAAAGCCACCAGGTATGTTCGCGAGCGAAGTTGAGGAGATGATTTGCCACCGAAAAGACCGCGTTGTGGTTGTCGGTTTCAAAAAGGCATTCATGCCTGCCACACAGAAAATTATTGAAATTTTTGGGACAGAAGAATATGGGCCTCTACGAACACTATTGGGTGTTTATCCGATGACTATTCCGAGTGAGGGAAAGCGCGTTCTTCGTGAGGGCGAACATACCAACTGGCTTCAAAATGGAGTGCATCCGTTATCGTTGCTGTTGGCAGTCGGTGGAAAGGTATCATCTGTGACGGTGCATCGAGGCAAAAGCGGTGGTGGCGTGTGTGTCATAGAATTTGTCAGTGGCGTGCTTGGCAATTTCCATCTTGCAGATGGCGCGAGGCACGGACAACCTTCTGAACTTTACCAATTTTTTGGTAATGGATGCCACGCTGAAATTCGAAACGGCACGCGTGTTTTGTTACAACGCGGCATGCAGTTCAATTATAGCGGTAGCACAAGTTTTGTATCGGATGATTTTGATAGTGGTGCAATCATTTGGGAACCACAAAATAGTCTCGGTACACTTGAAAACAAAGGACTGTTCATTCAGGGTTTTTATCAAGAGATGCGGTATTTCTGTGATTGTATTCTGGAGGAAAAGCCTGCTGAGCAAGGGTCGCTTGAATTTGCTTTAGAAGTGATGAAGGTGTATGAGGCGGGACTTCGTTCTGAGGGTGAAACAACTGCTGTTTTGTAAAGATAGAAATTGTTCACATTCACTTACAAAGAGAAGGTTATATGACAACAGTATCCCTCAGACCAATCACACAGACAAACTTTCATGAGTGTATTTCCCTAAAGGTTGCTGATAATCAAAAGAAATTTGTTGCTACCAATGTTCAATCTCTTGCCGAAGCGTTTGTCAATCCGACATATCATCCCTTCGGCATCTATGATTCAGAAGCTCATTACCAAACGAATCCGTCAATGGTAGGATTCATCATGTATGAACTTACTGACGCTGTCGGTTTCATCTTACGGTTGATGATAGATGAAAAGTTTCAAAGGAAGGGTTATGGTCGGGCAGCTACGATTGAAGTGATACGAAGATTGAAATTACATCCTGAAGTTGAGCGGATTGCGACAAGTCATGAAAGGCAAAATCAAGCTGCTGCGCGCCTTTATGAAAGTTTAGGATTTGTCGATTGGGCGCATGAATTAAGGGGTGATGAGTATTCAGGTGAAAGGTATCTGATTCTTCAAGAAGATAGTAATTGATCGGACGGAGGGGATAGTGGAATATAGAAGACTTGGCAAAAGTGGTCTGAAAGTTTCAGAAATCTGTTTAGGCACGATGACATTTGGTCACGGCGCGGATGAAGCAGAATCTGAACGTATGGTACACCTTGCTTGGGATGCAGGAGTAAACTTCTTTGATACCGCAAATTCTTATGGCGATGGAGAATCAGAAGTGTTGCTCGGAAAGGCACTCAAAGACAGACGTCGTGATGCGATTGTAGCCACAAAGTTTTTCAATCCGATGGGTAAAGGCCCTAACGATTCTGGAATGTCCCGCGTGCATATCATGCAGGCAATTGACGACAGCCTTAAACGACTTCAGATGGAGTATGTGGACATCTACTATATTCACCACGTTGATACACAAACGCCTTTAGAAGAAATGCTACGCGCGTTAGATGATCTTGTCCATCAAGGCAAAGTTCGTTACACAGCGTGCAGCAACTACCAAGCATGGCGGTTATCTGAAGCACTATGGCTCAGTGATTCGCTAAACTTAGCAAAGTTTGCGTGTTATCAACCACAATATAGTCTCGTTGTGCGGGATATAGAGCAGGAGTTAGTTCCACTCTGTGAAAATAAGGGCTTAGGCATTGTTGTGTGGAGTCCGTTAGCAGGCGGATTTCTTTCTGGCAAATACAAACCCGGAGAACGCTCCCAAGCGGATTCGCGATCAGCAGAAGGTTGGGCATTCCCACAACGCTATTTTGCCGCAAACGCAGATGAGACGTTACAAACCCTCTTTGAGGTTTCGGAGGAATCAGGTCACAGTCCTGCCCAGGTTGCACTCCGATGGGTGCTTGAACAACAAGCAATGACCTCAGTGATTGTCGGTGCACGGCACACCGCACATTTGCATGATAATCTCGGTACAGCCGGATGGAAGTTGGAAGGAGATGCACTCCAAAGGCTAAACGACGTCTCTCATTTGCCAGACCGATACCCAGAAGCGATGGAAAAGAATATGCCTGAACGACGGGATAGTGCTGTTGATATGCCGCTTAAGTTGTCTTAAAACGAATTTAATGCACTAAAACGAGTAATCTAAATAGAACAATCAACTTGTCGTAAAAATGCGAACATTTTTCCTATTTAATTTGACTAAATCTATAGCGCCTATGTAAATTGGGGAGAGGGTCTATAGGTGATAATAATGTCCTTTGCATCACTTTTTATAACATTTCTAAATATGATATGACATTATTTCATAAATCGGTTGTCCGAATACAACACTCTCTTTGTAGGAGCGACCTCCTGGTCGCGACCAGGAGGTCGCTCCTACAAAGAGACTCAAAAATCGGAATGATACTTTGTCAATTAGAAATAGTATTAGGTATAGAAATTGAGTCGACATTATAAAGGAGGATTCCGATGAACAAGTGGAAAATTATCACAATCGTTGGTGTAGTTGTACTTGTCGTAGGAGCCGCAGTTATTATCGGACGCATGGTATTTGCTACTAAGGGAGACAGTGGCAATTCAGACGCACCTGCAGTCCAAACAGCAACCGTTCAACGGGGTGACATTGCTGTAACAATTGATGCTACAGGTACAATCAAACCGTTGAATATCGTTGAAATCAGTTCAAAAGCAAGTGGTAAGATATTGAAGCTAAATGTTGACGCGGGCGATTATGTGGAGAAGGACGATGTCATCGCGATTATTGAAGATACCTATGTGCAGATTAGTTTAGAGCAAGCAGAAGCGGATTTGAAAGCGGCGGAGGCACGTCTTCAACAGTCGGAAATTGACATTCAACTACAGAAAGAACAGTCGGAAATCCAGATTCGGCAATCCAGAGAATCGCTTGCAGAGGCGAAGAAAAGGTTAGAACAAATTAAGGAGCAAATTCGGCTTGAGAAAATAGCGAATAAACGCGGTGTAAAAGATTCGGAAAACAGTCTAAAGATTGCTAATCTTAGGTATAAACTACTGACTTCTGAAACAGTTCGTGAAGAAAATAAGAAGCGTGCAGAAGCCACTGTCACACAGGATAAGGTCAATCTCGATTTGGCAAAAACGGAGCATGAGCGGAATGTGAAGTTGTTTGAAGAAGAACTTATCTCACAAGCATCGCTTGACGCTTCGCAAGCACAATATCGTTCTGCGGAAGCGCGATACAAATCTGCTCAAGAACAACTTAAGTTAGTTGAAAAACCGGCGAGTGAAGTAGAACTTGAATTGGCACGGGCGGATATTAAAAAAGCTGAATTTGCCTTAGAAGTTGCTAAAGAGCGGATTGAAGCCGAGGCATCGCGTGATATGGATATTGAATTACAACAGCAACGCATTTCACAGGCAGAAGACGCGTTGAAACTTGCAGAAACTAATAAGAAACAGATTGATAGAAAAGAACGTGACCTTCAGAGTGCGAAAGCCTCTCTCAAACGGAGCCAAGGGCAACGCGACCTTCGACAAATTGAGTTTGAAGATACCATCATCAAGGCACCTATTTCTGGAACTATTTTGGAAAAGAAGGTTGAAGAAGGGCAAGTTATCACGTCGAGACTCTCATCTATTGCTTCTTCAGAAGGACAAACGTTGGTTACAATGGCAGACTTGAATACTGTATTTGTTGTAACTGAGGTTGATGAAACTGACATCGGTAAGGTAAATATAGGACAACCTGTGACGATTACGGTAGAAGCATATCCAGACATGCCGTTTGAGGGACAAGTCTTGAAGATTGCCCCTATGGGACAGGTTATTCAGAACATCACAACTTTTGAAGTGACATCCGAGTTGAAAAATGTTGGCGCTATAGGGGCTACTGGTTCACGTCAAGGGATGCGTAGAGGCGCGGGTGGATGGCAAGGCGGACAAATGGGTAATCTGACAGATGAGCAACGAGAACGTTTCCGCGCCATACGCCAACAACGCCAAGCAGAGGGTGGGGATGAAAATCAGAATCAGACGCGTAGACCTGACCGTGAAGAACCTGCCACGCAACAACCTACTAAACCTGCTGTCGCTCAGGCAGAGGGAGAAAGTGAAGACGATTGGGGCACTCTTTTTGGTGGTCTTTTAGAAGAAATTCCTCCTGAGAACACGCCAGACATTACACAACAACCAGAACCTGAATCAGCACAAATGCCATTTCTCAAACCCGGTATGAACGCAAGTGTCCAAATTTCAGCTGTTAATAAAATAGGCATCTTAACGCTTCCATCCGAAGCCATCCTTGATATGCGCGGCAGGAAAATGGTCCGACCTATTGGAGAAGATGGACAACCTGGTCGCCCTCAACCGATTGTTGTTGGGGTTAGTAGTTTTGACAAGGTAGAAATTATATCAGGACTTGCTGAAGGTGATATTGTTGCCATTGGTGGTTTTCAAAGAGGGGGAGGCTCGAGTGAAATGTTCAGGCGCATGATGCAGAATCCTGCTTCCACAGTACGTAGGATGGGGAGCGGTGGCGGTCCACGAGGTAGATAGACGCACAGGAGGTAAACTATGAGTATCCTTGAAAGTCTTGCAAATGCTTTTCGCGGTTTATTGGCAAACAAACTTCGGTCGCTTTTAACAATGTTAGGCGTTATCATAGGTGTTGGTGCGATTATCACGACTACCTCAATTGGAGAAGGTGCGAAAGCGGACATTACCGAACGGATTCAGACTTTAGGTGCAAACATACTTGCTGTCCGCCCTGGGCAAAGTATGTTTCGGGGACGAGGTTCAGCTGATGCGCGCAGAACTCTCACTGTTGAAGATGCCGACACATTACGAGAACGAGGACAGAATTTTTGGTATGTTACCCCTGAAGTGAGCAGTCGAGCACAAGTAAAATATCTAAACAAAAATACGAACACCACAATCGTTGGCACATCCCCAGATTATCTCGTCACTGCCAATTTTACCGTTCAAAATGGAAAGTTTTTCGGTGAAAACGATATACGCAAACGTGAAAGGGTGTGTGTGCTTGGAAAAAGTGTTGTGGACAATCTTTTTGATCAAAGAGATCCGGTCGGCAAGACGGTCAAGATTAAGAATATCGGTTTTCACGTTTTAGGTGTAATGAAAGAGAAGGGGGCAAGTGGATGGCGGAATCCGGACGATCAGGTCTTTATTCCTTACACCACTGCAATGAAACGGGTTTTTGGAGTTGAAAATTTGTCAAGTATCAGTTTGCAAGCCAAAACAGATAAACTCCTTGAGGCAGCTGAAACGGAGGCAACAGAGTTAATACGCAAACAACACAAAATCCCTATCAATAAAGATCTTGATTTTCACATTCGCAATCAAGCAGAATTCATGGAAACTTTAGAAGAATCGAGCCAAACATTTACCAACATGATTTTAGGGATTGCAGTGGTATCATTACTTGTTGGTGGCATTGGGATTATGAACATTATGTTAGTCTCAGTTACAGAACGAACTAAAGAGATTGGTCTCCGTAAGGCTGTCGGGGCACAACGTTTGGATATCCTTTTTCAATTTCTCGTTGAATCTACAACGTTAGCTTTGATCGGCGGTCTTGTGGGTGTCGGTGTTGGAATAGCTGGTGCAGAAATGGTGCCATCACTTTGGGGATGGCGGACCGTTATCTCACCAGTCTACGGCTTTCTTTCCTTTGTCGTTAGTGCGCTTGTTGGCGTATTCTTTGGGGCATATCCTGCGTGGAAAGCAGCTAAACTCCATCCGATTGATGCGCTTAGACACGACTAAATGAAATAGCAGTAAGGATAGAAGAACACTAAAATTCGGTTTTAAGATAACAAATGGAGGGATTGACATGTCAAAAGTTGCAGTGATTGCAGGTGTAGGCCCAGGTTTAGGCGCGGCGATTGCACGCAAATTCGCGAGCGAAGGATGTAACCTTGCCTTACTCTCACGCTCATCCGCATACAGTATCAATTTATCCAATAGATTGGAAAAAACAGGCGTATCAGTTATCCCTATCCCAACAGATATAACAGATGCTAAACAAGTAGCCGCGAGTTTTAGCCAAATTCGTGAGGAATTAGGGGAACCGGATATCTTAGTAAACCATGCAGGGAATGCAGCATGGGGCAACCTTGCAGAACTGACGGCGGATGCTTTTGAAAGTGCATGGCGTGTTTGCACGCTTGGTGCGTTTCTCTGCATTAAGCAGGTAGTACCGGGCATGATTGAAAAAGGTGACGGAACAATCCTCTTTTCCGGCGCAACCTCCGCTGTGCGTGGCAGAGCAGGCGCAATCGCTTTCAGCAGTGCAAAATTCGCGATGCGCGGTTTAGCGTCTTCACTTGCCCGCGAAGTTGGACCGCAGGGAATCCATGTAGCGCACATAATTATTGATGGCGTGATTGATACGCCCGGCGTACGGGAAAGGTATCAATTGGGAGAGGATGAACCGCTGCTTGCGCCAGATTCTATTGCTGACACCTATTGGGCTTTGGTTCAACAAGAACGTAGTGCGTGGAGTTTTGAGGTGGATGTGCGTCCTCATAATGAGGAATTCTTCACATAATTTTAATAAAAGGAGATTACCATGGTGAGAACGACTATTACTTTTTTTATTTTGCTTATCGGGATTATGCTCTCTTTTTCGGATGCGATAGCTGAAACAAAGTGGACTGTCCTACGAGATGACGACATCATCCGTAATGATGGCATTCAAGGGATGTTACATGATGTGCATTTTTGGGATAATCAAAACGGTTTAGTAGTTGGTGATAGCGGCTTAGTGCTTAGAACAGCGGATGGTGGCAAGACTTGGACAAAGAAAGAAATCAATATGCGCCCACCTGGTGCGCCCGCGGGACAGAGACCAGGAGGTCCACCACCCGGCTTCAGAGGCGGGGGTTCCCCCACACTCTATAACATCTACTTTGTGAATGAAAAGGTTGGTTACATTACAGGGGCAAGAGGAACTATTCTCAAAACCGATGATGGCGGGAAAACTTGGAACAGGAAAATGGCAAGAAGTGCGGCTGCGGGACAAGGTAATAACCCGCGCAGAGGTGGAATACGTGCCAACTTAATGGGAATTCAGATGATTAGTGAGACTATCGGTTTCATCGCTGGCTCAGAGAACACTATTCTTAAGACAACCGATGGTGGTGAAACCTGGATTGGTAGTTCAGAACGTGCACGTGTCGGGGAAACCCGAAACAACTTGGAAAACATCTGGTTTGTTTCGCCAACAACAGGTTGGATTATTGGATCTTATGGAACGCTCTTGCATACCACAGATGCAGGGGAAACATGGGAAAAACAGAATGCTGGTTTTGATAACAACTTGTTCGGTATCCATTTTTTTGATGAAAAGACCGGATGGATTTGTGGGCAGGAAGGATTAATTCTACACACAAATGATGGTGGAAAAACGTGGAAGCAACAGAAAACTGACTCAATTGATAATCTTCATGATATTATGTTTGTGGATAACATGGTAGGTTGGGCAGTTGGAGATTATAGTGCTGTTTTGCATACCACAGATGGCGGGAAAACGTGGAGTGCATCAAAAGCTGGAGGTTCAGCAGGAACTGTCAAAGGGGTACACGCCACGGACAAAAACCACTGTTGGACAGTGGACGATTGGGGTGTGATTTCAGCATATAAAACGGAATAGTATCATAGTGAAGTATCTATTCTAAAATTATCGGTATCAGTAATAGTCGGGAATCGGAGTTCCCTCCTACAAAGACGTGACCATATTCTGTAGGAGCGATCTCCGAATCGCGACCTATACCCTATACCCGCAATTTTTGAGTGGACAGACTAATAGGTAAGATTTGATACCTTACCCTTGTCTCTTTATAAAAACACTTCTAATGGAGAATTGAATGTCAGAACAGAAAAGCCATAAGGTTACGATGCTCGGAACTGGACTCATCGGTATGTTTTACACGATGACGCTCCATAATCAACGCTGTGCAGACCGCGTTCACGCTGTTTACTCTCGGCGCGAGGAACGTGCAACCGAATTTGCCAAAGAGTGGAACATCCCTAACGCAACAACCGATTTAGCAGAAGCCATCAATCATCCTGAGACAGATACTGTTGTTATTGGATTGCCCAACAACCTACATCTGAAAGCGGTTGAACTCGCGGCGGAAGTGGGCAAAGCAATCCTCTGCACGAAACCGCTTGGACGCACCGCTGAAGAGGCAAAATCGATGTTAGACATCGTTGAAAACGCAGGCGTGTTTGGAGGTTATCTTGAAGATTTGGTTTATCCACCTAAAACACTAAAAGCGTTGGAATCCGTTCAAAACGGTGCGCTTGGAAAGATTTTATGGGTGCGTTCGCGAGAGACACATCCCGGTCCGCATAGCGATTGGTTTTGGGATCTGGAACAAGCAGGCGGTGGTGCTATCGTTGATATGGGCTGCCATTGCATTGAGATTATCCGAAATTTCGTTGGAAAAAACAACAAACCGCTTGAGGTGATGTGTTGGGCAGATACACTTGTGCATCCAATTGATGCGGAGGATCATGGTATCGCGCTTATCCGATTTGAAAGCGGTGCGATGGGACAGTTTGAGGTCGGTTGGGCATTCCGTGGCGGTATGGATCTGCGCGATGAAGTTTCTGGTAGCGAAGGAACAATCTGGCTTAATCACTGGCTCCGCACAGGTTTTGAGATGTTTACGGCTGTCGGACAAGGTGGTTATGTCGCTGAAAAAGCGGAGAGTGATACGGGTTGGCTTTTCCCTGTTGGTGATGAGGTTGCGGAACTCGGTTATCGGGATATGTTCCTTGACATGTTCAACGCAATGGACGAAGACAGAGAACCGCTGGAAACCTTTTATGATGGGTATGTCGTAAACGCTATCATTGATGCCTGTTATAAATCCGCGAAGTCAAAACGCTGGGAAGCGGTTGAACTTACGGACTGGCGGGGTGAAGTGGAAACTGATGACGCGCAAGCAGGAAAGCCTAATGCTGATGAACGGTACGCCCACCTCAAAGATGAGCGGATGCCAGATGGAAGAATGAAACGCATCTTTAGAGATCGTGAGACAGGGGAAATTATTGAACGGGTAGAGGAATAAAGGTTACAATAATGAATGTAAGTTGGCTTGAATACTGTGCCACAGACGAACAACTCAATGCTTTCAATGATAACGGCTACCTCGTAGTTGAAGATGCTATAAGTCCTGAGATGGTAGATGCGTTAGAGGTTGTAGCAGACCGAGTTGATGCTGAGGAACGTTCCAAAACAGGACTGGCACCGCATAAATTGCTGTCAAAGTTTCGCACTGTCATTGAAGACGACATCCTGCTGGAACTGCTTGACAACAAGAAGGTTTTTCCACTGCTCTGGGACATTTTAGGTTGGAACATCCAACTTTACATCTCGCATCTTATTATGTATCCACCGGAACCTCCTGAAACAGCGCGTGTTACCAAAGCCGCACATTGGCATCAGGACGGCGGCAGACCTGTTCCAGAGATGGAACGGCCACATCCCCGACTTTCGCTGAAGGTGAGTTATTGGTTAAGCGACGTTACGCATCGGGATAACGGGGCAATGCGTCTCATTCCGGGTAGTCATAAATGTGATACTTTGCCTCCACGAAATAGTCCTGACGACGACCCTGAAGGTGCAATAGATCTGCTTGTCAAACGTGGGACTGCTGTGCTTTTTGATCGGCGGATGTGGCATTCACGTGGTTGGAACTTCTCCGATGTTACGCGAAAAGTTTTGTTTATGGGTTATAGTTATCGTTGGTTGCGGGGTTTAGATTACAATCTGATGCCGCCAGAGATTCTGGAAAAATGTGATCCGATTCGGCGGCAGTTGTTAGGAGATGGTGTGAATATAAAGGGGTGGTGGCAGCCTACGGATGCTGATGTGCCGTTGAAAACATGGATTAAGGAGCATCGTGGAGAGGAATATGTGCGGTAGAAGTTTTCGTCTGAATCCGTTTCAAAACAATGGATTTTTTCGGGATTCAGGTACATATCAAAATAACGGAAACAGTGTCTCCGCTAATGTTTAAATGTCATCCTCGGATTTTTCTGACGTTTTATGTTTGGATGGGTCAAAATAGGAGACATATTTTATCCCATTCCATTTCCCTTCTTCCTCTTTCGTCTTCAGATAAAGATAGTATTCCTCTACAGTCTTGAATTGCGCGCTAATCTCCGCTTTGATTCGATAGCATTCCTCAAGGATGGGATTTGTGTAAGTTTCGGGATCAAATTCTGCTTGTTTTTCCGGTGTTTCTTTCATCTGAATTTCCTCCATCAGATATTGTGGGCGAGGTACACAACCTCACCCACACAGATATAGTAATTAACGTGAGTTTGATAATAATAATGTGAGTTTGCTCTAAACACTTTTCAAGGACAAAAAAAGCACTGTTTTTGTAGCATAACCTGTTAGGTTGTGCCGTTTTTGCCAAAGATGACAGAGCATGCTGCGGGTGAAAACTTTTTCAAACTCACGTTAATTAGGTTTTTATCACGTCAAAGTATCCTCCCCATCCGTTAACCATGCTAAATCAAACTTCGCAAACGACAACATTTCATAAGCACCTCGTTCTCCACGTTCATAGAGACAACTTATGTTCATGTCTGAATCAATACAGAGATCGGAATAAGCAGCGGGACCTTCGTGCAAGACTTTACCATCGTTCCAACTACGGCACTCATCGTAACTGATACGGACAGTCAACTTCTCGCGTCCTGTGCTTGCGGGATTAGAGAACAGCACTCGGTTTTTGTCGTGTGTATTAGCATCTGTATATCGCACCATACTGGCTTGACAGATAGGTTCAATCAGGTCGTCATCGTAACCAAATTCTGTGAATGTATCGCCACCATCAGAACTCCACGCATAAGCACGTCTTTTCGGTGCGACATAATTTCGGCAGTTGAAATATAGATTACCGTTTACTGTCTCAACGACAACGGATTCATTTGTGCCGGGTTGTGCTTCACCTGCAATACGCCACGTCTCGCCATGGTCATCACTTACAATGAGATGCGAATAACCCATCTCAGCATAATTCCGGCTTTGCCCAAGCACATGATCACACGGAATTACCAATCTGCCGCTTGCTAATTGAATACCGTGACAGGGTCCCGTTGCATACCATGTCCACGTATCCAATTTCGTGTCTGATGTGATTTCTTTGGGTTCTGCCCAAGTTTCACCGTCGTCAGTGCTTGAGGTTACCCAAACGGTACGCGGTGCCTCACCTGCAATAATTTTCCCTTCTCCGCCATCAGCAAAATTTTTACAGAAAAGTAGCCAAATGGTGCCAGTATCACGGTCAACAACAGGTGCCGGATTACCGTCTGTATCTGCCCCAGTAGAGACAGCAACTTGCATCGGTTGCCATGTTTCTCCGTTATCAAAACTCCGTTTCAGCACAATATCTATGTCGCCAGAATCGCCGCCACCCTTTCGTCTACCCTCACAGAATGCCAACAGTGTTCCGTTAATTGAGGCAGCGAGTGCTGGAATACGAAATGTGTTATATCCTTCGGCCCCTGCTATGAAAAGTGGATTTTCTGTTTTATACATTATAGTCCTCAGTGATATGAAATTGAGATCAGAATAGTCCAACTATCTAAAGTGAATAGGGTGACTTTAGCCACCCTACCATTTATTTTACAGTTTTGAGCTGTCCCCAAATTGTTGTTAATTTTCCAAGGGGTTGAACAGGTGCTGGATCGTCAAGCACTAATTCACCCGCCTCCTTCTGATGGTCAGAAATCCGAAGTCCATCAACGACACAATTCGTTGGGAATTTGGGATCGGGAGGAGAAGCATTGTTTATCTCAAAGGTTTCTGCGAAAACTTTTGGACCTGCTTTTGAACCATGTTCAGCTTCCAATTTACCATCCAGATAGAGTTTCAATCCACCTGGACCCCACGTTCCAGCCATGTGGTGATGTTCTCCCTTTTTCCAGTTAAGTGCGCCACTGTCAGCGTTGAACCAGCTCCCCGCGCTCTTGATACGCATACGAGCTTTTCCACCATTGTCAAATTGCAGGAAAACCGCATCAGTTCCACGCTTATAAGTCATGAACAGAAAAAGTTCACCTGTAACCGTTGAGACATCCATTCCCATCGTCACCCATAACTCAACTGTGCCTTCATCAAGGTTGACAAAGCGATCTTCAACAGGGAAGTGGATAACGTCACCAGCTTTTTCGCTGACAAACCCGTTGCCAAATTTACCGGGGACGAAATTACCACCGTCAACAGTACCACCTTCTTTTTCAACTTCTGCTTTACTTTCAAGTGCTGAAAAGAAAGTTTCTTTTGCTATAGCAGTAGAAAAACAGAGCAATGTAATTGTTATAACGCACAACGTTTTCATAGTATATTCTCCTTTTATCTTGAGTTATTTGAAGCCTATGTTGCTTCCTGTTTTGAATTACTAAGTAGATTTACAATTAACAGTTTTCTGTCAACAATTCTACTTTGTCCACATTATACCAGTTTACAGATTTTTGAGATAGTTTCTTTAGCAAATGCCAAAAACAAGAGATTATAGTAGAATTTACAAACAACTTTACATTGTCATTCGGTGCTTACAAAGCGTCCTGCAGTTTAAAAGTCGCGACCAGGAGGTCGCTCTTACAGGAAGAGGCGCAATGAATTGCGCGACTCCGAACGCATCAAACCTAAAAAGACTGTAAGGTAATTTTAGATTTCACTATAAAGATCGGCTATTTTGGTTTTGCACATATTGCATACACATAAGGTGATGTTAATTGTTGATTTGGGATGCGGAGCGCTGCCAGAAAATTTCCGACCACAATATCTGTTAGATTGACACATTTGCATAGTACTTCGTGTCCCCACTTGCCGATGACTGCACGCCACGGTGAATAATCAACTACGCTCAACTTTAAAGGACCGCCTGTGTATCCAAATTCTGTAACGTGAAATCCAACATTCCGCAATAGTTCTGCGAGTGTTGCTGGTGTAATCACTCGGTGTGTGGCAAGAAGTTTTGGACTCGCAATTCGGGCGATCGGTGTGTACATACCGCGTAGGTTGGGAATTATTGTTAGCATCGTTCCTCCCGGTTTAAGTAGGTTATACATCTCTTCCAAAACCGTTTGCGGCGAGGTGAAATGTTCAATCAACCCCATTGAATAGACAAAATCAAACTTGGCTATGTGTGTTTTGGTGTAAGTGAAAATATCCTCACATAGAATCGTCCCCTCTACGCCTGCAAGGGCGAGGTTACGTTGTGCCAGCTGACATCCCAATTCCGAAAAATCTATTCCATAGCATTCACAATCATAATTTTTTGCGAGATATGGCAACCACAGCGAATCTGCACATCCAAGTTCAATCAGTGTCGGATGATTAAAGTTGGCAAGAGCACGTTGAAACAACTTGGCAAGTTGACGGTTTGTAACATAAGCCCTCCTGAGATGCCGCACCTTATACTGTTGTCCATCCCAGAGTGTTGTCCAATAAGATTCATCGGTTAGCGGAGAAGCCTTTGAATCCATATTAACTTTCCTCTGACAAAACGGCGTTATGCTCAAAAATAGGACATAAATCACAAAGTTGATCGGCACAGTAGTTTTTGTAAAGCCGCATCATTCCCTGCTGTATTTTAGCAGTAGGTTTCATTAGACGCATCGGTTGTGCATTTGAAAAAACTTGTTTGTCAACCTGACGAATAATGCTGTTTTCCTGCAACTTCGTATAGGCACTGTAAAGTTCCAGAATAGCGTCCTGTAATTTCCGACTTTCTGATTCGACCGCCCAAATATACGCAACAGGTAGGATTTTGTTAACCATGATGTCTAATGCTCTGTCAGGACCGATGAGTTTTGCTTTGTTAGTGCCTCCTTTTCCAAAATTGGCGTGTGTTTCCCAGTAACCGATAGGTTCAAGCATCAAGAGATTAAGAAGTTTATTCCTGATAGTTCGCAACATTTTAGGTGTGTTTAGAGTTGCAGCCCTTTCACATGCAGGCAAGAAGTACATCATCAGACTTCCCTTGCAGTGATAGATTAACTGGCTAATTGCTGCAATACGTCGTGTAGGATAGTTATATGGGCGTATTCTTCCAAAACGCCACTGCGATGCTGTCATGCGGTCTGGACGCTTAGCGTGTTCTGAAGCTTCCCATAATGTCTCTAATGCGACAATTAACGGTTCATCGGTTTCCTTATTAGACAGCGGTTTATCTGATTGTGATGGTAACAGACCAGCAACACCAAAAAGGATGGCTTGAATTTCGTGTTCGGACTTTTGGTCGAAATCGGCGAAGGGCACACGTTGCGCTAACTCACGTAAAGGCTTGCTATTTTGCGAGTACCCCAACGCTTCCATAATACCTTCATAAAGGATTTGCTCAAAATTGAGTCGTGTTCTTAATAGACGGACAGCATCGGCTTTTTCCAAAAACCGTTCTGTACCTAATGACTCGAAAACGTTTTTAAGGTTTTCTATGTTTAATCGGTTTCCTGTTACTCGGCAAAAATTGGATGCGTCTGTTTCTGTCTGTGTCGCTTCGTCAAATAGGTCTCCGATAGGCGCGTCAATCCATTTGAGAAGTTCAAGGGTTGGAATTCGTTTACCGTTCTGAAGTCGTGTACGGAGATTAAAGTCGTCGTTGAAGAAAACCACATGGAGCACAACACGATTATATCTTGAATTCAGATGATGTTTATGTGCGTACCATTCGGAAGATTTGACATGGATTTCGACATCACCGACATGTAATTTGCCATTAATTTCAATCTCCGCGTGCATAAAATCAGGACCTTCTTCACGGTTCCAGACACCATGTTTTAACACGCGAATTTCTCTACCGCCAATTGACCTTAGATTAGAGCGAAAAAAACGTTGTCCATTCCATAATTTTTGCACAAAATCTTCATCAATTTTTTCAAAATCCGGTTCATAAACCTGATCAACTTCCCTGAATTCTTTTGGCAGCAATTCACTTTTAAGATTGTCAGATTCATGAGTTTGACTGTATTCACTCATATTCTGTCTATTCCATGAACAGTTTTTTATGCATGTTTTGCTTGCTGAATCTCTCGTATAAGATTTTGCGTTGCTGCGAGCGGGTCTGGCTGTGCACACACAGCAGAAATGACAGCGATTCCGTGTGCGCCTGCTTTTATTACCTCTGCCGCGGTTTGTAATGTAATTCCGCCAATAGCAATCACGGGACATTTCGCGATTTCACACATTCGACGCAATCGTTCTAATCCCTTTGGTTTTTCTGCATCCGATTTAGAAGAGGTCTGATAGATAGGTCCAAACCCTATGTAGTCTGCGCCTTCAGAAATAGCCTCAAGTATCTTTTCTTCTGTTCGTGCCGACGCGCCGATAATGGTTTCTGGAGAAAGAATCTTCCTTCCGATACCGACAGGCATATCGTCTTGCCCAAAATGTGTTCCCGCAGCACCAACAGCCAGCGCAATATCTGCTCTATCGTTCACAATTAATGGCACCCCGTGCTGCATGCATACTGTTTGCATCTGTTGTGCTATCTCTATCAATTCACGTGTTGTACCGTTTTTGTGTCGAAATTGGACGGTATCTGCACCGCCTTGAATTGCAAGTTTTGCCACTTGCGGATGTGTAAATCGAGATTGAAGTGTTGTATCCGTAATGACGTGAAGAACTCCGATGTTTTTCATGTTGGCATTCTGTTGAAAATGTGGTAAGTTAATTGGAACGTCAAATCTTAAGCAACGACGTAAACATAAATCAAAATGTCCAATATTAGTATATCACATAAAGGAGATAGTTTGTGAGTAATTTATTATTTCAATCTGGAGAAAAGGTGCTTTTCATTGGAGATAGTATCACGGATTGTGGCAGGCGAGGTGATCACGCACCTTTAGGACATGGGTATGTCCGCAAAGTAACTGAACTGATTACCGCTAAATACCCTGAACGCGATATCGCTTATGTCAACAAAGGGATTGGTGGGGATATTGTTGAAGGTTTAGAAAACCGTTGGGATACCGATGTAATTGATGAAAAACCGGATTGGCTCTCAGTGAAAATCGGCATTAATAATGCGAGTCGTCAGCTTGGAGAAGGCATTTCAAACGAAGTCTATCTACCAAAGTGGGAAGCGTGTTATCGGAGAATCCTCACACGCGTGAAAGATGAGCTGGAAGCACCGCTTTTCTTGTTTGAAATATTCTATATTGAAGAAGATGTTGAAAACCCGCGTCCTTTAGCAGTGGATGCTTACAATGCAAGTATTCATAAACTTGCTGACGAGTTTGATGCGCGGTTAATTCAGACGAATGATGCATTTGATAATGCAGTCGCAGCGAGGCCTGGGGCATTATGGACAACACAAGATGGGGTTCATCCGAATGCAGAGGGACATACCTTGATGGCATTGGAATTCTTGAAACTCGCGGGTTGGTAGTTCTCCAAGTTGATTAGGATAGTGAAGACACACTCAGTCATCTACCCATCTTCAGTGTTATTCTGTTTCAAGGTGTTTTGTGGCATTCTCTTTACCAAATGCCCAAACTTCGTCACCGAGTTCCATCAAACGGGAAGCGAAAAGCGAGTTTTCAATTTCGTCTTTGAAGAAATCGCTCAAAGAAGGATTAAGGAAATGAAGAAGAAGTGCAATTATAAGGACGCTTGAAGCAATACCTATTGCTAAACCGAGCAGGCTATTGAGCCATCCCAAAATGCCTTTCTCAAAAATTTGATGGATTTGTTCAAATACCATGTCGGTTACAATGGATGTAATAACTATCAAGACAATAACACTGATCCATTTTGCGACTTCTTCATTTGGGATAAGTTTTTGGATAGGAATAGCAAGGAGCTGCCACAATTGACTCGCGACGATGAGTCCAGCACCGATGGCAAAAATACCCCATACACTGCGAGTAAAACCTGCCTTGTAGCAACTAAATCCGGCTATTCCAACGATAATTAAGATGACAATATCTAATATGGTCATAGTGAGGTACAATGCATCAAGTAAGCATGTGATGTAAATATTGATTGTTTATGCAAGTTTCAAGATTATGGACGTAGTGCTTAGTCAAATGCTACTTGATGGATCTTGAAGGAGTCGGGAATCGGAGTTCCCTCCTACCATAAGCAGTGAATAAGTAGGAGCGATCCCCGAATCGCGACCTACAATAATATGTTGACGAAGCAGTAAAAAGTTAAGAGAGACTTGGTGTGCTTTTTGATATAGTTAATTTGGTATTACGTTCTCTTTGTATGTTTGTCGCATTGCAGTTTCAATCGGCGTGCCGTTTCCTAAAAGACAGAGGAGTTGTCGGACAGAAGGATATCCACCCTCATCAATTAAGGTAACGACAATTGCTGCAGAATGGAGATAGGCAATTTTTCGCTCTGAGGTGGAGAGTTGACTAAACGGTTGACTGAGTTCTGACAACGTTGGTAAAGTGCCTTTTTCGTCTGCCTGCTGCAGCGCAAGTCTCTCAAAGGATAACAACGGACGCGCAACCGTTTGTGCAAGCCCCTCATTTAGCCAAATTGGACAATTCCCGTGTGTTATCAGATCAACCAACAGATGTGTCCACTCATGCCGAATAAGGGTGTACAAAACACCGAGTTCTGGTTCGCCATCAGCACAATAATTAAGCTGAATTTGCCCATCGTACTGGCCACCCGCCCATTTCGGAACATGCGTTGGCATCAGGACATCATGTGTATTTATGATTGAGATAGGTATTTGGTCTGATGGGAAACAATCAAGTTGGGTTCCGACTTTGTTATATGTTTTTTCAATGAGTTGACAGATATACCAAAGTGTTTTTGGCGCAACAACTGGCTGAACAGTCAGTATGAAAAACGGGTGTTCTACAATATTCTGGGGTTGGGGTAAATTCTTTGATTTGAGTGTTGATGAGAAATTTGAGGGAGGTTCATCCACTAATTCGATCTGATGAATTAGGGTTTGATAGTATTCTTTTTCTTCATTGATGCGTGCTTTGCGTCTGAGGGCTGTCGGCGAGTCAGGGCATAACTGAAGTGCGGTATCTAAGTATGCCAATGCTTGTTCCCATTTTCCAACCATTTCGTAGGCTTTAGCAAGGTCAGCATAAATATGGTAACGACTCTGGTCATATCTTAAACCCGACAAGTAGTGTTGAATTGATTCAACGTAACGGGCTTGTTGATAACAAGCTGCTGCGTGCTGAAAATAGGATAAGGCGATCAAAGACGGATCACACACGGATTCTTATTTTTTGTTGGTTAGGTAAAATGAAAGGGAAGTAAACCACATGTATCTGTACTAAATATATTATGAAACCTAATTATAGATTTAGCAGTTACTTCCCTCTTCCTCCTGATAGTTAAGATTTTTCAATCTCAACGACCTGAAAAGTGACATCTCCACACTTAAACTCTGCACCTTCTTGAATAGGAGCAGAATCTTTAATGCGAACGCCTTCAACATACGTAGGCGTTGAACTTCCCATATCTGTAACAGAAACGTCATTATCCTGCATCTCAAAGGCGAGATTCAGGTGAGCCAGAGTTCGGGAATCAGTATTTTTAGCGTCTTCAGGATCCTGCCAGCTTTCCAATTCTCCTTCAGTCGGAGGTGTTGGTGACACTGGAAAAACATCAGTATCTACATTCCCCATCGCTTGCGGACTATAAGCTGCCTGCGGATTAAGCGTAACAGGCACCTCTTGCGTAGTTTCCTGTGTTTCACTCCTGATCGCTTTCATAAGTTTTTCAGCGACACGTTCTTTCGAACCTGGGTGAGGCGTAACGCTTTCTGTTTCCTGAAAACGATAATGCGCGAAATCTATCAGGTCTTTTGTCTTATGGAAGTGACCTGATTCCTGAATATTTTTTAGAAGACTTTTCTGTTTGCGGCTGAGTTTTTCGTTTTTCAACCAACACGTATAGGCTTCTAAAATATCTGCTTCTTTAACATCGGTATCTGTATACCGAACTGACTTTGGAGTTTTTCTAAAAAACTGCATTCGTAATCCTCCATCTTTAGTAGATAATATATAAATAAAAATAAATTATTGAATCCAACTAATACCTTTATTAATTAAAATTTGTCTCAGTTCCTGTGTACACCGGAAAATCCATATTTTCACAGTTCCATCTTTCCTGTTAAGAATGCGTGAAATTTCGGCGACACTACACCCTTCAAGGTGTCTTAATATCCATGCAATGCGGTGATTTGGCTTTGTGACCTGCTCAAGCGCACTTTCTAAAATTTCCTGTGCTTCTTGTGCTATTATATGTTTGTCAGGTCCTGGCCGTCCATCTTCGTACTCATTCAACGGCAGATCATCTTGCTCTTCAAGTGTGAGAAGGGATTCTCGTATCCGATCCCTTTTTCGTATTGCATCAATAATTGTATTGCGGGCTACTATATTCAACCATGCTTGGAAACTACCTTTTTCGGGGTCCCATTTATCTTTATCAAGTTTCTGCCAAACTTTGGTAAAAACATCAAGACTGACCTCTTCAGTATCCTGATGGTCACCCAGCATTCGATAAGCTTTACTATAGACCCAATTATAGTGCTTCTCAAATAACTGGCTAAACGCAGCTTCATCACCTTGTTTCGCTTGGGTAGCTAAATAAGAGTCTTCAGTAGCCGATAAATCATTTTTCGCTTGGCGCGCCATAGGCTAAACCCTCCTTTATCCTCCTTTAGCCAAAGGGTTATATGAAACCAGTTCCGTGATTATAATACGAAACTTTTTAATATTACGTTTCAGGAAATTATAAAATCTTCCAATAGTAAATTTAAAATGGGGATTGGCACATAAGAGGACATTAATAAAAAATAATGTAATATGTTAAGTATAACGGTATAACGTCTATGTAGTATATCATACAACGAAAATTGAATCAATTGGTTTAGGTGAATAGATAGTTTTGGGTGTGTAAAGTTTTTGTAGAAACAGTGATATGTAAAGAGATGAGATGTTGCGAGGTATATAAAAAAATGGTATCCTATCCTAATAATTACTATTTGTAGGAGAGGCTACCAATGCTCAATATAAATATAAGTATACCATCAGATACCCCCGAAGTCAAGGAGATTTTAGAAGAGATCCGGGTTATTTAGTTTTCGATTTTTCTGGTATATTTTTCACATTTTCATATAAACTAATACGTATGCAAAGTAGTAGGCACACGCCGTGGGTTTCCGTTCACCCAAAATGTAAAGCGGACGGCACCAAATCAACGGTATGAATCATGGCGAATGCCATACGCGCATTCGTCTTTAGGCATTCCCCGCAGAGCGTGCCTGCTACCTTTAGATCAACGTTTAAGTTGACACATAATGGAGAACACAAGTAAAACCCGACAGACGATATAAACTATCAGTAATACTCATTAACTGGAAATTCTTAAAACTAAATAACCCTGCCCTACACTCCTTTATGTTGTCAATAATTTCTACATAGGGTATAATATTCTATGTGATCCAAATTCCTTTCAATATACCCACCGAACCATAGAAAAGGAGCATTCACAATGAACCGTTACCACTTCACTCCATTTGTAGTTTTCATCGGAAGTCTGGTGATTTTGCTTATGACATCCTTTCAGAGTTTCGCAGCAACGTTTTCAGGCAAGGTTATTGACGAAAAAGGAAATCCTGTTCCTGATGTTGTCGTTGCAATTCAACCTGCTTCAGATTTCAGACCTGTCATAAATATAGATGATCCTGAATTTAATTTTCCACTACCAAGCACGTCTGACGAGACGGGGGCATTCTCAATTGAAGATATAACTCCAAATTTCAAAAGTAGTTTAAAATTATCCCCAAATGAACGTTATCCTGACTATCAACTTCTGTCTGTCCAAATTGCGGGAATAACCGTCTCCTTAAATTCGCAGTATTCCCGTTTCGCAGGGTTTCCTTTTGCTATTGAACCGGAAACGGATATTGAAGACGTTGAGATTACCGTACGTCTCAGAATGCGGATCCGTGGACAGGTACTTGCCGAAGATGGCACACCACTAAGCAATGCTCAGGTAGACCTTATGGTAAGGAGACGCAGTATAGATGGAGGAGGTAGAGGTAGTAGCGGCGGCACAGAAACCCTTGATATAGATGGAGGCTTTACTCGCTATGTGAATTCTCCTGCCTATTATACTGTCTCTGTAAAATATCAAGGGCAATCCGCAGAATCTAAGGAAATTTTGCTTGAAGAAGGACAACGACTTGATGGTCTTACCTTGACTCTTAGTGGTGATCCTCAACAACCTCGCAAGCCGAAAGTAGTAAAAGCGGTTCGTATGGTTAACCCAGAACGTAGGCAAGCCGCATGGCAGCGACAGCGAGAAGGTGTGTGGGCAATCAATCCTGATAATCGACACGCCTACAAAAGAATCTATTGCAATACTCATCAAGAAGCTCTTGAACAAGCCACTGCCCAGGGGGCATATCTTATTGCCATCAACGATAAAGCAGAACAAGAATGGATACTTGCAGTCTTTGGGAAAGAAAACTATTGGATCGGATCAATTAACGATGCTAATGAGGGGGGCAAAAAATGGGACAATGGCGATCCAGTCACCTATACCAATTGGGACACAGAGCAACTCATCCTTGAGTCCGACAAATCCGTTGAAAAAGACGAGAAAACGAACAGAAATCTTACTGTTCTCATCGGCGTAACCGGAAAGTGGCAACAAATACGTGAAGGGAGTCCTGTCGCCAGCATTACTGAAAAAGCGATCTTAGAAAAGAAAGATTTCATCATAGGCGCGCCAGAACCTGCCGAAGATATCGAATAGCACTGCGTACATCAATATACAAGGAGAGATTATCATGAAGTCCATCTATATGTCAGGAAAACTCATAGCATTTGTAGTCATTATGTTGTTCACTGTAACAGGAATTTTCGCGCAAGCGCCACTTGTAGAACCTGACGCACAAGCACCAAGCGGACTATCGGGCAAAGTTGTGGACACTAAAGGAAAACCAATCACTGGGTTCACATTCATGATCCGATCCATGCAAAACCTAAAAGGTCCCGCTCCACCGATAGGTATGCTTCCATTTGATTTTGGGGAACTATTGGAAGACCCAAACCAAGAAGGAAAACCTCGCGCTATGTCCAAAGCAAAGACCGATGCAGAAGGGACTTTCAGTGTTACCAATATCCAACCAGGAACTGTTCAGATATACCCCATTCCAAAGACTATGTTGGATGCATTTGAGAAGCGTGCCCCCAATTTACCTCCAGAAATACAAGAAAAAATACAACAAAACCTACCGCCAGAACTACAACAAAACCTACTTCCACAACTACAACGAATTCCTCCAATGAGATTGATGCATCCCGGTAGGATGGAGTCGGAAATGCAGATTCTCTCCATTCGTCTCAATAAAATCACTTTTTTCTATGCAGAGAGGCCGGGACCTTTCGGGGGTTTCGCGTTTGGGTTAAAGCCGGGTGTGAACATTGAAGATGTCAAAATTACTGTCAAGAAACGAATTAAGATACGGGCGCGGATTGTTTATGCCGATGGCACCCCTCTTGCTAACGCAGAAGCAGATCTGACCATGAAGTTTCGAGGTGGAGAGTTTGGAAGTAGCGGTGGAACTCACGGAACCGACTGTTTCACTGATGCTGACGGTTATTTCACACAATATAGAAATGAACCCGGATTTTATACACTTTCCATAAAGTATAAAACATTTACTGGCGGGGCAGGACCATTTTTACTCAAAGAGGATGTGGAGCCTGAAAATATTGTGATAAAACTCAATGGAAACCCTGTTACCAAACAGCCCAGTGGTGATATTAAAGAACTTGATAATGCAAAAGCACGCCGTTTTGTTGAAGGTCTTCTCAATAAAGACAATGCCCGTAAACCGATCATGCGACAAGCAGCCAAACCAGCGAAACCCACAAAAATAACTTGGGTTATTAATCCTACAAATGCGCACGCCTACGCAAAGATTCAATGTCAAGATTGGCACGATGCGCAACAGAAGGCAATTGCGGAAGGGGCACATCTTGTCTCTATCAACGATGAAGAAGAACAGTTCTGGCTTGAGGTAATCTTTGGAAGATCGCATTATTGGATAGGACTCAACGATGTGGAAAAAGAGGGTGAATGGCAATGGGATAGTGGTGAACCGGTTACCTATACCAACTGGACAACTCATGAATTTCCCATTGATCCGAATCCGGATACCGAAAGGGATTATGTTGCCTTAGCTTTTCACGATCACGAAAACAGATGGCAGTCTGCTGGCCCCAATAGCATTCTCTGGCAAATCACGCGATATGCAATCATAGAGAAAGATGGATTGATTTCCAAGATTCCCAAAGCACCAGAATTAGAGGATGAATAAATAATCTTTGCAGGTGGGAAGATCGAATTTTCTTTAATTACGAAAAAAGGGCACCACAGTAGGCACAAGCGTGTACTTCTGTATCACCACTAAATGTTTCACGTTCAGGAGAAAGATAGGTCTCATGATGAGTGATACAGTTCGGGTTTTCACACTGATGGGAAGATTCACCAATGTTTCGTTTTGGAGGTTGTGTCAAGATAAGTTGTTCTAACCCCATAAGGCTTGAAATAAGTGCCATCCGAACCGGCACAGCATTCGCGGATTGTTCAAAATAGGCAGCACGCGGGTCATCATCTAATTCATAGGCGAGTTCGTTCACGCGTGGGAGCGGGTGCATAATCATCGCATCCGATTTAGCATTTTTCATCACTGCTGCATTTAGCAAATAACTACCACGTACCGTCTTTGCATCCAAAGTTGGCGGGAGTCGTTCCTCTTGAAGCCGATTGACATAGATGACATCAAGCGTTTCAATAACTTCTGTGACGTTTTCTACTTCAATGGGTTTCTGCCCGTGGATTTTTGCTAACCGTGTGAGTATCCAGGGAGGCATCTGTAAACCGTTCGGGGCGATGTGAACCAAATTTCCACCGAATCTCGCAACCGCTAACGCAAACGAGTGCGCCGCGCGTCCATACCGAAGGTCACCACAGATGCCAACGGTTAAACCTTCCACCTGTGATTTTCGCCGAATAATCGTATAAAGGTCTGTAAGTGCTTGTGTCGGATGTGTATGGCTTCCGTCTCCACCGTTGATGACGGGGATATTGGCATAAGTTGCCATCACTCGCGCTGAACCTGCCCAACTGTGCCGCACCACGATAATATCTGCGTAGTTCGTTACCATCCGTGCGGTATCTGCAAGCGTTTCACCTTTTGTCACAGAGGTAGAACTTGGGTCAGCGAAGCCAAGTGTGCCGCCGTTGAGACGTTCCATCGCACTTTCAAAGGAGAGCCGAGTCCGTGTGCTCGGTTCAAAAAATAGGGTCGCAAGCAATTTGCTACGACAGATTCCTGCCCACGTCTCTAATTGTGACTGCATTCCTGCTGCCAGCCGAAAAATCTGTTCAATCTCAAAATTCGACAAATCATCAAGTGTTACGAGGTGCCGCATTGTCTCCTCTACGAGTGTAATTATTTGAGTCCGTTCCCTAATTCAGTGGCGTTTCCATTTGTCAAAAACTGCATGAACGTTTCAAGACTATTGACTTGGGGGGCTGCAAGCAGCAACTCTCTGAGGCGTTGCAAATCATCAATACCCTCCAAAGTCGGTTCCAGAACTTGCACTGCATCAGGCTGGAATTGTTTCTCAAGTAGTGCCATAATACTTTGGATAGTCCCTTTTTTTTCGCCTTGTTCCATACCTTGTTCCATACCTTGTTCCATACCTTGTTCTTTACCTTCTTTTATACCTTGTTCCATACCTTCTTTGTAAGCCTCTTTTTTTGCTTCTGTTGTTGCTTCTTGAATAATGTGTTGAAAAAAAGGAGATTCTTGCATGATACCCTCCGGTAAAAATTGTTTAATTAGTTGTGGTTCATAAACTAAACCGCCGAAAATACCAAGTGCCGCGAGTAAAATATCCCGAGTCTGTTGATCTGTGTCTGCAGATACTGTCGCATCAATGCATTCTTCCAACCAACGGTTTGAATCCATTCCTTCTGGTGATTTCATCAACGGTGTAAAAGGTAGTAACCCGGGTGTTTGCTTTTCCAATATTGATTGTCCCTCAATCCGAATCAATCTGATCACCTTATAACGAAGCGTATACTCATATCCCATTCCCTTATAAGCATAGTAGCCGTTATCGTTTCTACCCGCGTTAGGGTGTAAATAGAGAACGTTACAATAGACAGGCATTTCGTGTAAATTAATAAGAAAACCGTTATATCCTGCAAGGCGATACCACATCGGTTTCCTACTGTCATCTGTTTGCACCTCAGTATGGAATATGGCCGTTTCATTAGGAAGCTGCACCTTCAAAGTGCTATCGTTCTGATGCGCCTTGAGGGTCGGTTGTTCCGTTTCAAGTTTCTCTAAGACTTTAATGTCTGAGTGTCCTACCATGAATTCTGCAAATTCTTGAGCATGCTCAAGCATGACATATTTGACCGCGTTATCGTAGTATTGTGCCATATCCGACATTATACACCAGATCGTCAGAAAATACCAACTTTTTTGCGCTGATTAATTGTCAACTTTCAAACTCCCGACCAATTCCTTTACTGAACTGATATCCATCTTTTCAAGATAGTCGCTGATACCTTCAATCACTTCCATTGATGCCTGTGGATTAACAAAGTTTGCTGTCCCAACGGCAACAGCAGATGCCCCTGCAATAAAAAATTCCACAGCATCTGTTGCATTCATGACACCCCCCATCCCAACAATCGGAATAGAGACGCTTTTGTAAACTTCCCATACCAATCGGAGTGCTACGGGCTTGATCGCAGGTCCAGAAAGACCGCCTGTTACATTGGCGAGTTCCGGTTTACGCGTCTCTGCATCAATTGCCATACCGAGCAAGGTGTTAATCGCAGAAAGTGCATCTGTACCCGCATCTTCAACGGCACGCGCAATCTCGGTGATGTCCGTGACGTTTGGTGACAACTTCACCAATAAAGGCAGATGTGTTTTTGCCCTCACCGCTTTTACAAGATGATGCGCTAAAGTCGCATCAACACCGAAACTCATACCGCCGCAATCCAAATTCGGACAGGAGATATTGAGTTCCACCCCCGCAACACTATCCACCTCACTTAACTTTTCAACGACTATTAGGTATTCTTCAACCGTTTTACCGCAAACATTGACAATCACCGGCACATCAAAATCCTTGAGGTAGGGTAGTTTTTCCGAAATAAAACCATCTACCCCTACATTTTGCAGTCCAATGGCGTTGAGCATACCGGATGGCGTTTCCATAATGCGGTCCATCGGATTGCCGGGCCACGGGGCGCTTGTAACACCTTTAACGACAACTGCACCGAGTCGGTTTAAGTCTACGAAATCTGCGTATTCGCTGCCATACCCGAAAGTGCCAGATGCTGTCATCACTGGATTCCGCATCCGAATCCCACCGATATTCACATTAAGAGATAAATCTGTTGTATCCATTTTATGTAATGAAGATGATTCTGCCGCTTTAGGAAAGAAGGTCAAGAGACAATCCACTCAAAAATCAATTCAAATAAGACAAGGCAAACTACAAGAACACACATCCAAAGAGGTAATCTCTCTTGCGACCATCTGGGTGGTAATCTGTCCTTAAAAAAGGTCATAATGGCTAAACCGAATAACAAGATAAAGTTTACGAGTGCGTCAATGATACTTACCGAAAGGGCACTACGTAATGCGAAACCTATCGCACATATTCCAGTGATAATACCAACAATATGGTGTCGTTTCATCGGAGGGTCCCCAGAAAGATATGTTTTGAGGTGTGTTTAAAATTAACCTTCAGTTTTGCATGAGAAGTTTAACACCAACGCATTTTAAATGTCAAGTGATTTTCCTATCAAAGAAAACAATAAATCGGGTTGGAGTATTTCGAAAATTCTGGTACAGAGGTGCCAAATCTGCCTCAAAACAATAGGTTTGTAGAAAAAAATTATTGGAATCCGTTAAATTTGTTAAAGTCGCCCAATTTCCACTAAATTTAATTTTTTCCAATTTATACTTGACTTTTTTTGCGGTTTTTTGTATAATATTTATAACAACTAAAACAACAATCGCATTATGGGTACCCTTTTTTCTAAAATATACTTTTAGATTGTTGGTTTAGTTGCCGGGGGTGCCCCTGCTTTTTTAAGCAGGCAAGACACACCGGCGTACTAAGCAGATTAAAGGTAACCCATAAACAAGCAAAACGCCGCGCGAAAGTGTGGCACAACAAAAGAGGTATAAGCATGATTAGAAGCAGCTATACCCGATGGATATTGGGAGGCATAGTCCTTCTGATAATCATTGCTGGTGGGTGTTACCTTTGGTATCAACACTCACTAACAGACGAGAGAAAAGCAGCATTGGATGCACAAAAACTGCTACAGCAATCGGAGATAGAAAAATCCGAGAAAAGCAAGGCAGCAGAACAGGCAGCTGATGCACCTGCGGAAAGCAGTACGCCAACCGCAGAGAAACCGATACCTCAAACAATGGGAACAGTGGTTGAAGGCACCAAAACGAAGACACAACAGCAATCTGAAACATCAGCGAATACTGCTGCGGACGTTTCTGAAGATGTACCTGTCTCTCCGTTTGGTTTCGGCCCCTACCCAAAGCTTGGAGACTATCCATACAAAGTAATATGGTCTAATAAAGATAGTCCCCGAGCAGAACTCCTGACTCGTGTGCTGATTAAGTTGTGGAATGAAGGTAAAAAAAACTTCCGTGGAGGTAGCACCCACAACGGAAAGGTCTATCCTCACTATCATGACACAGTTTATGTCACCTTTTCCCCAATTAGAAACAAAGATGGGAAAATAATAGGACAGTCCTCAGATATCTTATCAGGCACTCAAGTTCAGTTTACGCGGGCGGATCTTTTAAATCCACCGCCCGGTCTGCGTGTTTTAGATTTAGAATCTTCAGGTATTGATCCATATCAGTACCTCAATTTACCTTTAAGAAAAGGAGAAAAATAATGCATAAAAAGTTTTTCGTTTTCACACTCTTTATTCTATTTACAGTCGTTACGATCGTTCTGCATAGTGGACGTACACATGAAGCATATCCTGGTGATGACAGTCTGCCCTCAAGTGAATATGCAGATGTCCACGGAGAAGTATTTGGCGGATTTGGGGGTCATGACACACGTGTCCATGTCCACGGTATCGCCTATGCAAACGGGGACCGCGATGGGAATTATACTGTACTTCTCACAGCAAGCGGCGTTGATCCTGCCTTTGCTCAAGGTTCGTTTGATGTGGAGACTCGTAGGGAAAGAGATCTCACTTTCTCTACAGGTGATATAGACCGTGTAGCTATGGGTTGGACAGCAAGTTCTACTGTCAGAATCAAAAAAGAGAATGGCAAAATGGAAATTCATAATGATTACGATGAGAAAGAGGCAGACGAAATCGGAGAGAATGATGACTGGAAGGATGGCCAGGGCAATGCGGATCCAGAGCCAGGTTTATCACCTGACAACGGTTCCTACGTTGCGAGTCCGGGTGATTCACATCAGGCAAATCTTATCACCGATGCTCCGTATAACTCTGTCTATTGGTATGTGAGGGGACCTGGCGAGTCATCAAATTCACTCGGTTCAAACATAGACACGACTTATGGTGACGACGAAGCAACGTCAACAGAAGACTCATTCACCTACACGTTTCCCAGTGGTGCCATGCATACTGGGGAATATGTCATAACGGCATATATTTACCTTGCAGATCAATCTGTAGACCAAGAGCATTACACCGTGACAGTTCAGTAATGAAACCTTAAAATAACGACAGGCAGGTATCCTTTATTTGGGTATCTGCCTGTTTTCTTATTCTATCCACCCATTTTTATAGTGGAATCCAAAATATGTGCAAACTCCCTGGTAGATGCAGTTTCCTAACCAATTCAGAATACCATACGCGTATTCTGACATACACATAGGCATCAATTTAAGGAATTTAATTCTGTTTTTAGGTGTGTGTAGCCTCGTAGAGGCGGTATGTTTATAGCGGATAAAGTTACCCCATTTTGAGCCTCGTAGAGGCGATATGTGTCCTGTCTTATATGTCGCTCCTACGGAGCTCAAGAGAATGTTTGGGCGTGTTTCTATAAACATATCGTTCCTACGGAACTCAATCTGTAATATCAGGTTTTCAAAGCCTCCACAAGAAAGATTAGACGCTAAATTGACGCCTATGATGCGGTTTCCTAACCAATGCAGAATGTCATACGCGCATTCTGCCTGACTATGGACTGAATAAACACGGTTCGGTTAGGAAACCGAACCCGCCAAATGCCAAAAAGTGCTTTTGGCGTTGATTCGTAACGTAAAAATAATTATGGATTTTAGAATAAAATGTTAAGTAAATTGTGAAACCCACTAAAAGTGCTTATACTGTGAGGTTACCAACTCAGGTAAACGACACGATAATCAAAGAATAATCCCAAAATGCTAATAACGGATGCAACAATAACGTCCCCAATGACCAAGCCAATAAAAAACGGGATTGCACGCCGATATAACCGAACACCACCCGTTGAAAGCAGAATCCGTTTAATCGTCCAGCTGATCAGAAGCGGAAACCAAAGACCAGTAAACGTCCACCAACTTGATACAACATATCCAACAGGGTGTAGTGGCCACTGAATAAACCGCCATCGCAATAGTAGTAGACCAATCGCGAAAGTGAACCCACCAGCAGTATACAACAATCCACTGAAGTTTGTTTCCCCCGGATTGTAGAGCCATCCAGCGAGTCGATTGAAAGCCGCACGGGCATACCATGAACGTGCATTCTCTAAACCAACCTGATAAGAAAGGTGTAGGTGTCCCCACGCAGCTGAAAGCGCACCAACAAATATCGCAATTGCTAATACCCACAGTAGTTGCGTTGAATTAAAACGAGTTTGATGTGCAAGTTTCAAAGCCTCCAATTGATGCGGCATTGGATGTGCACGATAAGAGAGATGATTTAGCCAGAAGAATAACGACATCACTGATAGGTTGCGATTGCCAATACGTCGTGTGCCGAATGCATCGGTTAAGAGTAAATCTGGACCCGCGTTGTAAAGATCGTGTGCAGGCGGTCCCAATTCGGCACGGATGCGAGTGATGGTAATTGACATTGCAAAATAAAAAACAAAAAACAGGACTGCAAACCATAGAGACATCCCTGCTTTCAGGCAGAATGCTATAATCAAGATGAATCCAACAAGCGCGCCAATTATTGCTGTTTTGTAGCGTAACGCCTCGCCTTCATCACTATCGGTCAGCGCACGACTGCTGAACAAGGTCTTCAACACAACCCTAACATGTGAACGTCCCATCCACAACGTCCAGAGAAATAGGGCTATCCAAACACCGCGAATCTGTGCCATTTCTCTCGGAAATCCGATTGAACCGCGCCATCCAAAGCTCTCCCCGACAATTCGTTGAAAGTGCCAAAACAGATGAAAAAACCAGCAGGAAAATCCTAAATCAAGCGGAATCAAAAAGCCAATGCCAATCGCAAATGGAAAAAAACTAATACGAAAACCGGGGTTATTCATCGCACTCCACGGCTTCTCAGTAAGTCGAAAATTATGATAGAGCGGAATTGTCGGGAAAACTGGATTGATTTGGTGTAAACTATAAAGAAGGTTCAGTCCGGCAGCGATGCACAAACCGACAGTCATCATGCGTCGATTAAAAAAGCGGTTCTTTCCTTGCGTGATTTCAAATGGAAGTTGGGCAATTGGGTAGGTAAGGCGTTCATGTTCTTGCCACTGTTTGCGTAACAGTACGTTGAGACAGAGCATTGTCACGCCAATCACAAGACAGAAACCTACCCATATAAGCGTTGGTAGCAACCACGCTTGCATATGTGCTTGTAGATAAAACGTGGATTCACCTTTATAGAATCCTTGTAATATATCTTGTTCGCCAACAACAAGCCATTCAGGGAGATGTTGATGAAAGAGTTGTGCCCACTCGTTTTCAGGTGTTGCGTACCAAAAACCATTACCCATCAACGGCACGAGCACTTGCAGCATATCGCGTCCTGCGAAAACAGAGGCTTGACACAGCATTGCGTATATTGTTAATAGTTCGCTTTGTGTGAACGCAAGTGTTGGACGTAACCGTCGGAGTAGCGTATTGAGTGCGATCAGAACAAGCAGCGTAAACAACACATTGAACAGTAACGCCAAACTGGTGGGACGGTTGGAATCCCAGATGTAACTGAGATGAAGAATCCAATAACTGTTAAGAGGGATGAGGGCAATGCCAATCAGCGTTGCACGTAACGTGATAGGACTTTTTTTTAGAGGATTCATAGAGAGGAAACAGAAATGGTAATGGTGGTATTTGGATTCGTCGTTTTGATTATAATAGGTGGCGGGGTTTTGATAGCGCGGTTAGCAACCGTCGCCAAATCCAAAGGATCCTGGATATGGGGTGTCTTTATCCTCATCCTCCTTATCTGTATTCCGCTTTTTCTGTTAGGTCTATGTGTGTGGTTGCTTAACTTTTACAGTATAGACTTCGGTCCACTTACGGGCTAATCCATTTCCGTAGCGGTGGAGTCCGTACTTTCCGCATTTGTAGAATCAGAAGATTTCCCCGCTATGTAGAGAAACCACAAAGTCAATCCTACGGCAATTACAATCCATAATATGCCCCAAAACAGTGTTGGAAGGCTTGTTACTTCTTCCAGCATCCGAGCATCAGAACGCAAATTTGAACGATCCAAAACGTCACTCTTGATGTCAAGAATCGCATAGAGGCAACTTGTTACACCAATGATGCGTAATATCCAATCATTGACACTCTCCGGCAGAAATAACCCCAAAAGGATAAGCACTACCCCAAAACCGATGCCGAAAAGGTAAGTAAACATATCGGATCCGAAACCGATAGTAATCGCTACCATGCCGATGCCGATGAACACACTCACCACTTTACCAAAGTGAGTCCTTGCTGCTAATAGTAGAATAACACCTCCCCATAACAAACTACCAAGATAGCCAGCAGATAGTGTCCAGAAACGAGACCCACCCCGCGTGAGCGCATGTCCCCCTTGATGTCGATTAATTTCAATTTCAACGATGCTGCCACCCGTAGCAATCGCTGCAAGTCCGTGGCTTACTTCGTGCATAAACACAACGAAAATCTTGAGCGGATAAATGACCACAGTATTCCACAAAAGTACGATAGCAATAAATATCAAAAGAAGGGCAATATAACGTTTAAAAAGCTCCATCATCTATCCTCTATAGCAAATCCAGAAAATACATAGACATTTTGCAGTAGGTGAGCATTGTAAGAGCAACGGTCAATTAGGTGAGTGATACCAATGCTAATGTCAAATTACTTGCATGTTTATTGGCAATTTGCTATAGTATATCACAAGAAATGTAAAATATACACCTTAAAACACAAAGACGTGCGCTTCAAATCCAGAACAGATTGCAGAACCCATATTTTAAAATAATCTGATATTTCTCAAAAGCACTCAAAAGTCAGTATCTATCAATGGTCTTTCAATACGCGGTTATGAAAATGCTAAAAAATGCTAATTGAAATGCTCCCATTATGTGAAAAATACATCTTATTTTCAATACAGAATAGAATAAAATCGTCCATTAAATCGGTTTTTCATAGGTATTTCGTATTGATGTTATTAAGTTTAGAAGAATTAGAAAACTTTCACTGATGTAAAATGTGTGTGCGTTTGTTTTCATGAAGTCAATGGTCATGGGGGTTAAAAGTTGCATTTGCACTCATTTTTTACATGAGCTGAACAACTGTGAGAAATGTCAGATAATTCTCTGTTGATCAGAAGTGAGTCAATGAAAACAGAAAATAAGGAGATACCACACAATGATGAAATTCATATTAGGCTTAATTTGCGGTTTAGTAGTAGTTACGGCTGTCTTTATGTTTCCACCGAACAGTATTCGCAAAATTATGGAGAAAAGGTACAGTTCTCAAATGTTCAAACAGCTAAAAAAGGTCGGTGTCACGATCCGCAAAACTGAATCTGCAGAGCCTAAAAAAGAAGATGGATACGACATTACAATAGAGACGGAACTAACTCCGCAGCCCTCTCCGGTTATTTGGTTGGGGATGGAGGATCTGGATCGAGACAAACTGTCAGAGGCAGAAACGACAGAAAGTCATCAAATGAAGAACATCTACGCGAAGGCCTATGATGTATTATCCCATAATGAATCGCTCAACTGGTTGCGTAAGAAAGGGTATACTGTCCAAGAAGCAGACGACGGGTATTATATTATCTATAAGAGTCCGAGTTATACGAAAAAAGAACTTTTGCGAGGTGGCGGAACAAAGGTCTTCCCTATCCTCGACTTTCAGAGCGGCAGGTCCGTGTCTTTAATATATGAACGGAACAATATTCATATTGCTATCCCTAAATAGGGTGTTGCAATCGCAGCAGATAAGGGATCTGAAAGAGAGGAGTTTCAAAATGAGATTTAAGGTAAATAACACTCTGCTGAGAGGCAGACAAGTCGTTCCGAAAATAATAGCACATTGGTGCAATTTGGGCAATGTGGTGATCATCACAATTGCGTTTATCACTATGATCGGCTGTGATGAGGGTATGAACATAGCCAGGGATGTGATAGGTGAACTAGATAAGACAACTAACCCTGTTAAACCAATTACCGGTGGTGAGGTGAAGAAACCATAGCCGGTGGACACGGCACCGGCAGAAGTGAATGTAAAATATAAACCTTCAAAAACGAGGACTTGCACCTCAAATGTGTCGATGGAAATAAAAATCAATGAATACATTCGGTCACCTTTTTCGGATTACAACTTGGGGCGAATCCCATGGCGGTGCTGTTGGTGTTGTTGTTGACGGATGTCCACCACAGATTGACATTGATATATCCGCTATACAATATGAACTTAATCGCCGCAGACCGGGACAAAGCCATCTCACGACACCGCGTCAGGAGGAGGATGTCGTTGAAATACTCTCTGGTGTATTTGAAGGCAAAACACTCGGCACGCCTATCTCTATGCTGGTGTGGAACAAGGATGCGCGACCTGATGCCTACAATCACTTGAAAGACCTCTACCGTCCCTCGCATGCAGATTTTACGTATCAGCAAAAATATGGCATTCGGAATTGGCAGGGAGGTGGTAGGGCAAGTGCTCGGGAAACCATTGGTCGCGTTGCAGCAGGCGCAATTGCAAAGCAAATCCTACGGGAGAGATGTGATACTGAAACACTCGCTTATGTCAAGCAGATTCATATATTAGAAGCCACAGTAGACACAGACACGGTAACCCTTGAGGATATTGAAGCGAGTCCGGTGCGATGTCCCGACCCGATTGTCAGTCCGAAAATGGCGGAACGTATTGATCAAGCACGACGTGATCGGGATTCTCTCGGTGGTATAATTGAATCAGTTAGCCGCAATGTTCCTATAGGACTCGGCGAACCTGTTTTTGACAAACTCAAGGCAGATTTGGCTAAGGCGATGATGTCTCTACCCGCAACGATGGGATTTCAAATCGGGTCCGGGTTTGGTGGTATAACCATGACAGGTTCTGAACACAACGATGAATTTTACAATAATTCAGGACGAATTTGTACTCGGACAAACAATTCCGGTGGCACACAAGGAGGTATTTCAAACGGCGAAAACATCGTGTTTCAAGTAGCTTTCAAACCGACAGCAACAATCGGTAAACCGCAACAGACTGTGGATATGGACGGAAATGAGGTAACATTAGAGGCAAGTGGAAGACATGATCCATGCGTGTTAGTACGGGCTCCTGCTATTGTGGAGGCAATGGCAGCACTTGTTCTCACAGACCATCTGCTCCGACACCATGCGAAATCCTAAAACTGGCACCATAAAACAGGAAATTTACGAAAACAGATATGGAAGGTCAAACAATCATTACAACACAAGATGTTGATGAACTGTTTATCTCTACCGTTGTTCGTTTGATTCAACGGCGTGCCTTCCCAAATCTACGGAACATCATCGCTAAAACGCATTCGGCAGACATTGCTCGTTGGTTTCCGCGCCTCCGTCCTGAAGCAAAAAGTAGCCTCTTTACACTTTTAGTTGAAGAAAAGCGAATGGGAGAGGTGTTATGTGATCTCAACAGTGCGGATATAAGAGAGTTCATTGAAGAAACAGAATCGGCGGTTGTTGCAAACGTCTTACACACGGTGCCTGCAGATGATGTGACACGGATTCTCTCTGAACTACCTGAAGAAGATAAATCAGAACTTCTGAACCTCATTGAGGGAGAGAACTCTGAAGATATTGAACGACTCCTTGAATATGAGGAAAAAACAGCGGGTGCCATCATGTCACCGAATTACTTTGCCCTGCTTCAAGAAACAACCGCCGCTGAAGCAACGGAGACGATTCGGGAACTCTCTGAAGTAGAAATACCGCCAATTACCTTCTACGTCTATGTTGTTGACGAAGAAAATAAACTAAAAGGAGTACTCTCGTTACGGCAGTTGGTGCAAACAAAGCCAGATACGCCTCTCAAAAATTTGATGACATCGCACCTATACACCGTTCATACTGACATGCCGCAGGAAACGGTTGCACGTGCGGTTGCCCGATACAATTTACTCGCAATTCCTGTCGTCAATAGTATTGGACAGCTCGTCGGTGTTGTTACGATTGACGATGTAGTTGATGTTATCCGAGAAGAGAATACGGAAGATATGCTAAAGATGGCGGGGACTGGTGATCTGGATATTACTTCTCGTTCCATCTTTAGGAATACCCGGGCACGCTTGCCGTGGCTGCTCGCAAGTTTTGGAGGTGGTTTACTCGCTGTCTATATCATCGGTATTTTTGAAGCGCAGTTACAGAAAATTGCGGTCTTAGCTGCTTTTATCCCGATCATCATGGGAATGGGAGGAAATATCGGAACACAATCCTCTACCATCATTGTCCGAAGTATCGCTATTGGTGAGGTCGACATCAAGGACACATGGCGGGTGTTGTGGCGTGAATTCAGCACGGGCGCATTACTCGGGACAGCTTACGGCATCTTGCTTGGAGGGTTTGCGAGTCTTTTTCCGCACTTTCGGGAATATGCATGGAAATTGCCACTTGTCGTCGCACTTGCTATTTTCGTGAACATGATAATTGCAGCAACGGTAGGGACAATCATTCCGATGTTTTTCAAACGTATCCATATTGACCCCGCAGTTGCAACGGGACCATTTGTTACAACTGCAATTGATGTCATTGGGATTTTTACCTACTTTTTGTTAGCGAAGGTTTTTCTCTTTTAGGGAATGGATAGACATTTTTCTTGGGTTTGCGGCGTTTGTAGTCGCGCAATTTATTGCGCCTCTTACATTTACCAGTAGGCACGGTAGGTGCAGTTTCCTAACCGCACCGGACTTACACAAATTGACAGTCAATAATCGGCAAGACATCTTTGTAGGAGCGCTTTGTAAGCGCGATATATCGGCGTTGAAAACGCCTCCTACAAGAGTACTCTCGGACAATATGGAGCGGTGAAACAGTGTCAACAGCAATTGAGATCAAGGATATCTCACCCGAAAAAACTTTGGAAACTTGTGCACGGCAAATTATCGTGAGTTATTTCCGAGAAATGATGTCTCACAAAACAGGTGCAATTGATGGTACAGATATTAAATTCGTCCACGATATGCGTGTTGCCTCACGACGATTGCGAGCCGCAATGGACAATTTCGCCGACTGTTTTCAAAAAGATACGTTCAAAAAACACTATAAACAGATACAAATGATCACACGGACAATGGGAGCAGTACGTGATCTTGATGTCCTCATCGCTCGTTTTCAAAGAGAGTTGCAAAGTTTATCAGGAGCGGAACAAGGTGATATTCAAGGATTGATTGAACAGCTACAGCATGAACGGAAAGAGGCACGGAAACCGATGTTAAACCTATTTACAGAACTTGATGCGAGAGATTTTGGAATACAATTTCTGACGTTCTTTGAGGTAAATGAATGAGATGGCAAAGCCGCAAAAAATCACAGGACTCAATCCGAAGCAGAGTTTTCGCGAGAATGCCTGTATTATCCTTCCGCAAAAGGTTGAAGAAGTCTACACATGGGAGCAGTTTATCCGAGACCCCGCGCGGCGTGAAGAGCTGCACAACATGCGGATTTCCATTAAAAGGCTTCGGTATACGATGGAGTTTTTCGCTATAAACTACGAAAAACATTTTACGGAATTTATAAAAACTATTATTGACTTACAAGATATACTTGGTGATATACACGATAGTGATGTTGTTTTGGAGGTCTTAGCAGATTATAAAGGCAGTTTTCAATCTACTGAATTGCCAGGGGTTGATACACTTATCGCACGTACCCGCGAAACTCGCAATGCTGACTATCAGGCGTTCTTAGAAAGATGGGAACAATTATCAGAAGTAAACTTTAAACAAAAATTGCTTTCAATTTTTGCGTCATAGAAATTGCACACTAAAACAATACTGATATAAAGGAAATAAAAATGAACACCAATGTTGTCGGAGTAGATATGGGAGGGACTAAGATACTTGCCGCCGTTGTTAGTGAAGAAGGCAATATCCTCAGCACAGCCAAAATTCCAACGCAAGCGAAAGACGATACGTCCATCGTAATTGATCGGATTGCAGACTGTATCCGGGAGGCTTTTCAAAAATCCGGTGTCGATGCAAATTCTATTCAGGCAATCGGCATCGGCGCGCCGGGACCGCTTGACCCAGAGACAGGGGTCGTTATTTTTGCCCCTAATCTCGGATGGAAAGATGTCCCGCTGAAGACTGAGTTAGAAGCACGCATTGATATTCCAGCATTTGTTGACAACGATGTGAATGTTGGAACACTTGGCGAACACACGTTTGGAGCAGGGCAAAACGTTCAGAATTTGGTTGGAATTTTTGTTGGCACTGGCATTGGGGGCGGCATTATAATGAACGGCGAACTTTTTCACGGTGCCAGCAAGACAGCGGGAGAAATCGGGCATATAATTGTTAAGGCAGATGGGCCTAAGTGCGGATGTGGTACACGTGGATGTTTAGAAGCACTCGCAAGCCGAACCGCTATGGCAAAACAATTTCAAAAAGCAATACTGAAAAAAAAGAAAAAAAGCATACTTACAGAACTCACCGATGGTGATCTCGAGGTAATTCGGAGCGGCACTTTGGCTAAAGCACTTCGTAGCAAGGATAAATTAACACTGAAAGTATTCAAAGATGTCACAAAATATCTTGGCGTTGGTATCGGATCTATTGTGAATTTCTTAAATCCTGAGATGATTGTTTTAGGTGGCGGTGTTGTTGAAGCACTTGACGATACATTTATAGACGATATCCGCAAATCTTCAAAAAAATACGCACTACCGGATACGTTAAAAGGAGTTCAGATTGTTAAGGCAGAATTGGGAGATAATGCGGGTGTGCTTGGTGCAGCAGCACTTGCAAGACAAAGGCTAAGAGCGGGATAATCCTTAAGTTTGAATACGAGGTTTAAATATGAAGGGGGGATAGATCCATGTTAGTTGATGATAATAGAGAAGAACATCGGATGATGATTTTTGGCAACGATAGTCGCCTCGTACAAGAGCGGTTAATCGTTAACAATAAGCCAAACGAACGTGGTATTCTGGCACAGAAGGTTCACGAAGAATCTTATACTGTGACCTTGTATGCGTTGCTAAAAGACTATGGTCTCACGCCTGTTTTTCGGATTAAACCGCGTATCCGGTTTCATCGCTCCAACTACGACAACCTCTCTTCCAGTGCCCCGCTTCAGTATAACCTCAACGACATTATTCATTTCGCAGAACTCAAACGTGGTACGGTTTTGATGGAAAAAATTGACGATGCCAAATTAGCGGAGATACTCGGTGACGCACCAACCATCGCAGGGATGGAAGACGATCCCGCTTTGCAGCTCGTTTCACAACGTGACGTGTCGCTCCGCAACCCGCCTTTCAAAACTAAAACAAAGGTCTTTGGAAAAAGCGAGGACGAAGGTGTGGAAGAGGCAGGTATCCCTATCGGATCGTTCCTTGATGCGCTCAATCAGCCACAACGTACGGAACAAATTTTCAGAAAGTATTCACGCGGCAGTGAGTTCGCACGCGACTTACGCAAAGCTTTGGAAAACTACGAAACTTATGAGTTCCAATTCGGCATCTATTCCCGATATGAGCGGCGAGATTGCGCCTTGGCGGGTGGCGATGTTGAAACAAGCGGATACTACCGCGCGACCTTTGATCCGTGGACAGCACTCGGATATATCCGTACCAGCGGTGATAAACAGCAGTTCCAAATACTTGCACATGAACGCGGTACACGATGGGAACACAAAGTGATGTTGGAGAAACTTGATGCCGTTACGCTTGAACGACTCGCTACAGAAATCCCCGCACTCCGAAGTGAATATCTAATTGGACGTGTTTTATCCAAAAGTCAGACAGCATTGACACGTCTTGCACAACTCCGTAAATCACAACTGAATCTGACAACCGATTTGGATACAGGATATACCCTCCAGTTAGAGATACCTATTCCTGAAAGACGGTTCCCAGTGATAGATCATCGCCGAAAATTGCGCGCCGTGTTTAATGGTAATAAAGGTTATTGCCTCCATCCGCTAAACGGAGAGTTTGTTGAAGAACATCTGAACTTGGCGAAAGGCACTCGAGACGGTGTTGTCTGGACACTTGATAACGTTGATCTGATGACAGGTCCTCTCCCACTAACAGAGCAGGAGGAGGAATTTCCTATTACTAAAATCTTACACCAAAACAGATTTGTGGTGCGTTCTGCAGAAGAACTCCGCGAACGCCTTCCCAAAAACGGATTTGAGAAGTGCTGGAATGAATCTATTGACGAGGGCGGTTATACAGTCCTAAGTCAAACAACTGGCAGAGTCTATGCTGTCGGTTATGGACGGAAGATTACTGGCAGTATCGGTAAAGGAAAAATAAAAAAAGACGACACAGCACACTACCTCTCAATTGAATACTTGGGGATAGATCCATCACGTGCAGAAATACCGCGCATTGAGATGCCAGCGGAAGCACAACGAAGTTTCTTTGATAAACTCTTTAGAAGAGAACCTGTCCCGCCTTTCTATAGTCAACTGATGCAAACTGAGACGCAGGTTATTTATGAGATGAAAATGCTGGCGCGACACTGTAAAGAAAAGTTGAAGATTTCGTAAGTACGCTATTACTATAAATGTTGACAAGAAATTGCTACTACAATTAACGAATTTCAAAGGAATATTTGATGCCAAACCACAGAAAAGTCCTAATCACAGGCGCAGCAGGTTATATTGCCGGACGCATGCTACCAGCATTCCGGGAACGCTATGATCTCGTCCTACTTGACGTGAGAACCACAAATCGACAAGGAGAAGAAGTCAAAGATATTCAAGTCGTTGACGTTAGCGACCCTGACCGTGAGTTATACAAACACCATTTTGAAGGCGTTGATGCAGTTGTTCACTGTGCTTTCCAAGGTGGCGGTTTTGAGAATGAACTCAACAACATTCAGATGGCATACAACGTCTACCATACCAGTTGGGAAACGGATGTCCGGCGCGTTGTTGTCTGTAGTTCTAATCATGCAGCAGATTATTACGAGAATCTTATCTGGGCAGGCAAATGGGATTTCGTGACGCCAGAGATGCGTCCGTTATCAGATAATTTCTACGGATGGGCAAAAGAGGCGTATGAACATCTCGGTTTTGTCTTTGCAACAGGTTTCAGAAAAAACAAAAAACTACAGAATGTGCAAATACGCATTGGTGCGCCGCGAGAGACAGATATGGATGATGTCACAGCGGACAACTATGAAAAAATGCACCGCGCACTTGGCGCATATCTGAGTGTGCGTGATCAAGTCCAACTCTTTGTCAAGAGTATTGAAACTGAGAATATAGAGGACGAAAATGGAATCCCGTTCCAGATTTTCTACGGTATCAGCGACAATTCACATAAGTTCTGGAGCATCACCAATGCCCGAGAAGTGATAGGTTATGCGCCAGAAGACAACAGTGCATTCCGTTTTGCTGAGCGGATCGCTGAAATCCTCAAACAAACGAAAAATGAATAACCCTCCTTTATAGTAAACTTTAGAATTAACAGGCATTTTGAGATGTAGGAGGGAACTCCGATTCCCGACTGCTCCTAAGTTTCTGTCGCGATTCGGAGATCGCTCCTACAGAGAAAATATAGAATTATTTCTATAGTCCACTATAATGTATCAATAATTATATATCTTACCATAAGGGTTTTTCAAATATGAATAGGTTATTGCATCCAAATCCCCAACGTTCCCATTTTATTAGATTCCACTGATTGAAAATATTTGGAAGACACTCTGGATTGAACCCATAATGCTCATGTATTGAGAATCCCTCAACAATTCTGAGAATTTTTAGCAAGTCAAGGAGTTTCTCAACGCGTGGGTGTTGCACTGTGATAATGACTTGTCCGCTGGGCTTTAGATATTTCCAACATGCATCTGCAACAGATGGAAGGGCACTCATCGGGATATGTTCAACGGTTGCCAACATCGTAATGACATCAAAGGTTTCATCTTTAACAAAGTCATAAGGGAAATATCCAGGTATAAGACGACACGTCCCAAATTTCACAGTTTGTGTGAGATGTGAGTCAATCCCTATAGCCGCCTGCAGATGTCCATTGAGATAACGTAAAAAGTTGCCGTCTCCAGTCCCAATGTCCAAGAGATGTGCACCTATCGGAATGTACGGTTCGACTTTCGTAAATCGGAGATATTCAAGGAAGGAATCCAGGGGTTTTCTTGGATACTGATCGCCTTGCTGATACTTCCTGTTTTTGAGAAATCGGGTAATAGAGTTTGCCATCTATTCTTTAGTTTGTTCGCTTGTTGGCTCTATAGCAAGATATTTGTCATCGGTTTCTATATCAGGTGGATAATGAATTTCCCAAATCTTGAGAGGGGCGGTATCTTCACCATTTGTAGGATAGATACGGACAAAGATGTCGGAGAAGTCCCCGAGGAAGTAGAGACGGACAGCAAGACTTTGCCAACCGAGATTAGAAATGTGGTAGGCTTTTTCAAGTCCACCTTTTTCATCGTAATATAGGATGACGTTTCCGTGTGGATTGTCGTCAATTGAGGTTTTGTAGATATGACGTTTAGTGCCTTTGAACGCCACATAAGGGAGTCGCGCTGTCCCTCCTTCTTTCAGACGTGCCGTTATGAAATCAGGCGGTGCTGTTATATCAGGTTCTTCAACGTAAAGAAAAGGTGTTTGTTCTATCTTTGAGAGACGTTTGTATCCAAGTTGAACAAGGCGGGTGAATCCGAATCTTTTATCACTGTTTTCATCACTGCCGATATAAGAATAGGTAGAGGCACGGTCAATCAGTCCCCATTCTCTTAACATGAGATGTGTTGCGCCGTGGGTTTTGAGAAATTCAAGTGCTTCTCGTACGTCTTGTGCGCAATAGACGTGGCGGTAATAGAGGTGTATCCAGTGTGGGAGAAACGTATCCTGATCTGTGATGGTTTTGACACCACCGAAAACGTTAAGTCGGCTGCCATAACTCCAGTTTGCTGCCATGACTGTATCTTGTGGGAGTGAGGTGTTTATCCAGTTGAGTGCTTGCGCGATATCTCCTGTTCCGGGGAGCGGTTTTCGCCAGTAAGCGGCAGAGGGAACTGCACTGTTTGCATGCCCACCGAGGGGAGTCCAAAAGAGAACGGGTATTAAAACGGCAATTGCAATTGTAGCGGGTATCCACTGCGGTTTTTTGAATTGTTGTGTGAGTGTCGCTGGCAACTGCCACAAAAGCCATGCAGTGCCGTAAGCGAGCGGTACACCGATGAAAAAATCATAACGTTTTGCACCACGTGAAAGTGCCACCCACAACACAAACCATACAATCATTATAACTGTTACCAATTCGTTTTGAGTTGTTTCTTTTCGCAAACATGCAATTGCGAGAGTGATAGCCGTGAGTCCCAGTGAAATGAGAAAGAGTGTATCGCAGCTACTCTCCCCAATTGCCTCACTTAGAGGCCATCGAAAAAATGTTGTCGCGGTGAAAAGTGAAAGAGCTACGGTAAGCGGAATCCCGTTCTGTTTCCAGATGTACAAACTCCCAAGTATCAAGCCGAAACTACCCAACATAAATACGGTGCCGTACCTGCCGGGCCAATATCCAAAGTTCGGATCAACAAGTTCTGTCATATCCTTCATGAGTCGGTTTTCTCGGAATATGAACGCTGTATTCTCAAATGTACTGGATTGTAGCAAGATATAACCGATTCCTATTCCAATGCTGAGTAGGGCGAGTCCACCCGCGAGTTTCCGGGCATGCGGACGTAGCGGTGGGTAATATTTCAAAAGCAGGTATCTCAATCCACGCATGATGAAAACTGCAATCGGTGGGACAAGCGTAAGTGCTGCCAGATGCGTTGCATAAGTATATCCGCTCCGATAAGCAGGGCTGATAAGATAGAGTCCCGGAACGAACATGAGTATCCATATTAGATACTCTTTTAGGTGAGATTCTGTCTCTGTGGTGCAGAATTTCCAGAGTTCTGCACAGAGGATAATTAAAACAAAAAGCCCGAAACTTTCCCATGAGAGTCCACCTAAAAAGACGATAAATCCGGCAAGCGCGGTGGCCAGGTATCTGTGCCAATTACGAATCCCTTTGCTTTCTTTTTCAGCAACCCCTTTTACCCCCTTGACAGAGGGGTTTAATGGTAACTGTTCTTTCCACAGATAAACAGCGACAGCAAGTACGCCAAGCATCCAGCACCATGCATCGCGATCACCAAAACCTGCGGCACTACGTTCTACACTTCCCGGTAACGTTGCCAAAAGCACGCTAACGATAGACGCAAACAGCAGACCATGACTACGCACAAGGACAAGAAATAGTACACCAAGCCCTAAGGTAAAACAGATAGTGGTGATGTAGAGTTGAATATGATACCGCGTGAGTGTAGGAAATATCCATGCGAATGCTTTATGCGTATAGGCGATGGCATAAGAATAGAGTGGTAACAGTTGACCGTTATCTCTGCCGAGGGGAAGCCAACGGTGCGTATCGCGCGACGGAAGGGTGCCGTTTTCTGCAATTTTCTCCGCCATCCACTGATAGAGGAAAGCATCGTTTTCTGTAAAGTGTCCAGCAGGGAGATGCTCTACACCTTGGATACGTATCCCAAAAGTGAGAAACATGAGGTATAAAAGTAAGGCACAGACAAGAATTTTCTGAAGATAAGGAGGTAATTGCATCCTAATTTCAATTTTCAGGGATGGGTTCTGTAAGCTAATTCAATAGCACACTTATAGCAGGGCAAGGTTTCTGACTGTAGAAGTGATCCAACGTTTTGGCAACTACATGTCTTGTGAATCCTTCACACTTATTTCGTCCTATGTTCAGTTTCGGTTAAAACTTTTTTTAATATGGGATTGCGTTCAAGCAAATCTTTATTGGCTTTTCTAACACGTTCCACCCGCTTTGCACAGCATTTGCAGTTTTTCTTCTTTCCTGCAGATGTTGTGATAGCAGATTTTTGCTTTGGTGGTGTGTGCATCGGGAGTGCGTTTGTTGCATATCCAATAAAACAAACGAGGATACCAACAATTGCGAGGATGCCAACGCTATATACGAAAATGTTGTCTTTCATGGGCTTAACCCTCTTTTTCTCTTAAAATTTCGGTTTAAATCCATGTGCACGAAGTTCTTCCAAATGTTCTCTTACCTCTTCCTCTGAAATACCTTCTCGAATTATTTGTCTGAAATCCTCCAGGAAAAAAGACGTTAGTAAATCTGGTATACCTGCCGATTGTGCAGTATTCTGTATGGAGTCAAAATAATCTGAAGGTATTTCTGCAAGCCCATTTCGTATGTTATCAAAATAGGCTTGTTGTTCTTCAGCCGAAAGAGAATTTAGTCTATTCGCTTTTTCCTTCAAACGTCTTTGACTTCTCTTTTCAATATTTCTTAAATCTGCTTGAATATAAGCTAATTTTTCATTGATGACTTCTTCCATATCCTCTAATTCTTTTATTTCTTTCGCCCATCTTGCTAAATCCTCTTTACTATGTTGATGTGTTTCCGATGAGTGTTTATTTTGATCTGATTTCTGTTTAGTCTCCACAGAGTCGTTTTTCTCTTTAACAACCTTACTTTGGCTCTCACCGTTTTGAGGCTTATTTGTATTATCATCTGCTTGGATATTGTTCTTTTTCTCAGATGACTTTACAACGAGTGTATCTGTGGTTTTTTCCGATGCTTTTGGTTCCTTCACATTATATATTACAACTGGTTCACTTATGATCTTAGGTCGTACAAGGGTAATGTACCATGTTGTCCAACCTATGATGACGATAAGAAACAGAAACCCTAAACTAAGAAAAAGATGTTTCCATTTTAACATTCTACTTCCTCCTGAAGTTGAAACAAACATCTTAATTTCAATGCAATCAAGATGTCTGTTTCGTATGTTATTAATACTTAAAATGGCACGAAAGTCTAACTATTACATCCACCACTTACACATCCCTCGCTAGCCATTATTATCGGAGGACGCGGAGGATGAGGTTTCTTAAGACAATCTGTGAGTGCCTTTTTTGCAGCAGCCCAATTTGTTACCGCATTAACATATGCTCTTGCTGCCAAATTCACAGCCTTTTTAGCGAGTTTAATAAGCGACTCATTTCCAGATTCTTCCGCCTTTTCTAATGCTATTTTTGCCAACTGATGTAAACCATCTGCCAAATCAACCGCATCATTAGCTGTTTTCATTGTCGCCCTTTCACTTTCACAATGCCATGCGAATGCTAATTGTATTGCTATGAACATCATCATACAGATGAGAATGAAACTTGTTAAAGCCAAGATGTTTGAGTTTAATTTTGGCAATCTGATTCTATTCGTCATTTTCATTTTCTTCCTTTCTAACTTCCGTGTGAGAAGTTAGTATTAGTAGAAGGAGAAAATGCAATTTGTAAACGCTGTCCGAATCGTGCTTCCATTTTACACTTATTGTGAACAGTGTTCTGCAAATTGTACCATTTCTCCACAATTTATCAAATAAAATAAATCAATTATTCTCCCGCTTAACTTTTGTAGTGGCGTTTTGCGTTACGGTCTTCTTCCACCGCTTTACCACACGTTTCACGCACACCTCAACATCAGTCGGGGAGATACTTTCTTTTTTAGTAATATCTTCAAAAGGTTGATTGTCCAAATACCTTTCCATAATCTTCCGTTCTTGAGGTGGAAGATTATCAATCAGTTCGTCTAATTGATGCGCAATTGGACGTAACCACTTGAGTATCCGCTCCCACCTTTTTTGAACTGCCTCGGCAGTGGAACCTATCGCTTCAGCAATCTCCCTTGGCCTTAGTCCATCCAATAGGTGTTCAATAATCTCAAGTTCCTTCTCTGAGAGAAGTCGCAGGAGACGTCTCAACAGATAATGTTCTATCTCAGTCTGTTGTGCCTGCTGTACTGCAAGCATTGATGCATCTGCAGCTTCTCTTTCACCATCCACATTATCTAGAGAGAAAAATTCATGCATCTGATTAACTTCTTGTTGTCTATCTCTTAATTGGTCAATCGCCACATTTTTCGCTGTGGTATATAACCATCCGACAAGTTTATCAGGATACTTAATCATATCCCTCTTGTTGAAGGCTTTGAGAAAGGTTTCATTCGTGATTTCGTCTGCATCGTGATGATTTCCTATGATCTTGGTAACGGAAGCACGGATCGGTTCATAATACCTCCGCATAAGCAGACTTAGTGCTTCTTCGTTCGCTGATTCCAAAAACCAGCGATGCAGTGCATCATCCTCGATTTCCCTCTCTGAAGAAAAGTTTTTTACTGCTTTCATAAATAGTGACGTAAATTTAGGAAGAATTCCGACATAAAATTAATTTTTTAATCTTGGTTTGACAACAAAGGTGAAATAGACTAAAATACGGTTAGCGTTAAAACTTCATATAATAAGAATAAAGACTTACGCAAAACGTCCGATATGGATCCACCAAAACAGTGGTGTATGATTCCCTTTATAATTAAAGACACAGTATTAGATCGGAAAGGGTGCAAAATATGAAAAAGATGAATATTAGGAAGGATTTATGAACAAAATAAGAAAAGTTGTGATGCGGAATGATGCGGGACAAATCTGGACAGCGGAACAGGAAACGCCTGCACCGAAACATGGACAACTGCTAATTGAAGTTCACGCCTCCATGGTCAGTCCGGGGACGGAATTGGGCGGTATCAAACGGAGACGCGAAAATCCAGGTGACGCATCACAGCAGCGTGCATTCGGATATACGAATGCAGGTGTCGTCATCGCCAAAGCGGGTGATTGCGACGAATTTGAAGTCGGCGATAGGGTGGCAGGTATGGGAGGTGGCTATGCCCTACACGCCACGTATGCCTGTGTGCCGCATAACTTATGCGCGAAGATTCCTGATAACGTCAAGGATGAGGAAGCAGCATCTATTCACCTTACCGCAACAGCACTGCACGCTGTGCAGCGCGGGCGTATCCGCATTGGGGAAAACGTTGTCATTGCGGGTTTGGGTATTTTGGGGCAATTTTCGAGCCAGATTGCGAAGAACGCTGGTGCTTATGTTATTGGTTTAGACAAACTACCGTTGCGGTTAGGGATTGCTGAAAACGCAGGGATAGATCGCGCATTAAACATCTCTGAAACGGATCCGATTCCGATTGCGGAGGAATTTACACGGGGCTATGGGATGGATTGTGGGATTATTGCTTTCGGTGGGGATGCAACAAGTGCTTTTCAACAAATTCGCGCAATGTTGAAAACAGCACCGGATACGCACAAGATGGGACGGATTGTCATTGTCGGAGGGGCAAGCATTACACACGGCTTTGCAGCAGGACTTGGGAATGTTGACGTTATCAGTGCAGCACGTACCGGTCCCGGCTATCACGATGAAGATTATGAACACGGCGCGGATTATCCGCCAGTGTTTGTGCCGTGGCCTACACAACGCAACTTGGAATTATCACTGCGGCTAATGTCTGAAGGAAAATTAGACGTTCAAGCGGTAATTACTGATATTGTGCCAATTGACCAAGCCGCTGAGGCATGCGAAAAATTGATACAAACCCCAAATGAAGCATTAGGTGTAGTCTTCTCAATGCAATAAACTGACTTTAGGACAAACGAATGGAAATTAGAGCAGCACAAGAATCAGAATTAGAACAGGTCGTTGAACTCAACTGCATCGCGTTTAATCCGGGTCAGCATGAACGTTATTGGCAATATGTACGAGGTGATAGCAGCTACAGACTTTCACAGACCCGAGTCGTTGTTGTGAATGATCGGGTTGTTTCAACTTTGCGCGTCTGGGAACGCAGGATAAGAATCGGGGTATCTCTTGTGACAATGGGAGGTATCGGTGGCGTTTGCACGGATCCAAAATATCGTGGCGTTGGCTATGCGTCTGCGCTTATGCAAGACACAATCGGCTATCTACATGAAGTCGGATGTGATATCGGTGTTCTGTTTACGATTATACCAGAGAAATTTTATCACAGATTAGAATGGACCTCCTTTCCGCTACGCGGTTTCAAGGTTAAGTTTAACTCGGCAATCGCAAATGAAAAACCATCGGATTGGCAAATTAGGGATTTCAACTTAGAAACGGATTTAGATGCCGTAGCATCAATATATGACACCGCTAATGCACAACAAAGTGGTGCCATTTCTCGGACACGCGCTTATTGGGATATGAAGCCTTCGCGCATTCGTGGTATTCTCCCGACTGTTGTCGCACAGCAGAATGGCAATATCGGTGGCTATCTCAACTATGAAATAGATGATGGGTGTGCGACGGTGCACGAAATAGGATGTCTACCTGATAATCCAGATATTTTGGACGCGCTCTTATTCCACTTATTGCAAGCGTGTGCAGCTGATAAAGTTGAAGAGATAGAAGGTATATTCTCACCACAACATCCATTTGTAGAGCGGCTAAAAACAGTTTGCAATAGTGATTTAAACCCAATCACAGATACGACAATGATGCTCTATGCTGTGAGTTTGCCTGTACTACTGCGGCGTCTCGTGGTGGAGTGGGAAGCGCAGATTGCTGCTTCTGAGGAATCGTTCCCATCACTTGCTGTAAAATTTCCTACTGTCAATGACCAACAAACAGTGTTACGTTACGATGGGAACAATACAATTCAAATTGCGGATGACGCATCGGATGCAGTTAACTTGGAAATCAGCGAAGCAGATTTTTGGCAAATGTTGTTCGGTGAGATAAGGTGGGAGCAAGTGGAATCTGACGTTTCGGTGTCTTCAGAGGTTTCCGCGTTTTTAGGAACGCTGTTTCCAAAACGTGATGTTATTTTTTGGTATCCGGATCGGTATTAAAGTGGATAGAGGTATGGATAAATCAAACTCAGAATCTCAAAAACAAGGCACGCAGACAAGCGCGTTCGGAACCCCCGGAAGAATTAACCACGACTCCAGTAAATTTTATAATGGAAAACTTTATGCAGATCAAGAACCGCCAGAACCGGAAACATGGATAGAAAACAAAATTTCCTCTGAAAACCTTGATAAACTCTATTGCGCCTCCAGTGAGCAGATGTCTGAAATACCAGATGGCAGCATTCACCTGATGGTTACATCACCGCCCTACAACGCGAAAAAGGAGTATGATGACGATCTGTCATTAGATGAATATAGAGAACTTCTGCGTGCTGTGTTTGCCGAAACGCATAAAAAATTGGCAACTGGAGGGCGGGCGTGTATAAATATCGCCAATTTAGGACGGAAACCGTATATCCCATTGCATAGTTGCATCATAGAGGATATGTTGGATATAGGCTACTATATGCGTGGCGAAATTATCTGGGACAAAGCCGCGAGCGCGGGAAGTTCTACGGCATGGGGCAGTTGGTTATCGGCAGCAAACCCTGTACTGAGAGATGTCCACGAATATATCCTCGTTTTCTCAAAAGATTCCTTTTCTCGCAAACGCAAAGACAAAGAAAATTCTATCTGTAAAGAAAACTTCTTGGAGTGGACAAAAAGCGTCTGGACGTTTCCTTCTGTTTCTGCCAAACGCATCGGTCATCCTGCACCATTTCCTGAAGAGTTGCCGCATCGATTAATCCAACTCTACACTTTCGTCGAGGATGTGGTATTGGACCCGTTTTGTGGAAGCGGAACAACCTGTTTGAGCGCTGTAAAATCAGGTCGGCACTATATCGGATACGATATTGAGGAAGAGTATATAAAATTGGCAAACGAGCGAATCAAACAGTATAATGATCAAATCCGTTTGCCAATATAAGACGCATATTTGGTAGCACAGACATTCAATTGTCGCTAAGCGCTCTTGTAGGAGGGCTTTGTAAGCCCGATTTCTTTTGTAGGAGCGACCTCCTGGTCGCGACTAGTGTTCTGTCCAGTCTAATATTGCGGATATAAGTGTTTTAATCGGATGCG
>JAPPIG010000039.1 GCA_028820635.1 Candidatus Poribacteria bacterium | reverse complement strand
GCTGCGCTCTACCCGACCTACAAGATAAACTTTCAGTAAAACCTGTAAACCGATAATTCTTAAAACTAAATAACCCTGAGTTTTGGATAGCAATTTGGAGAGGGTAGTTCCTTCTTTTATTTTACATCGCTTCGCAAAAACGCTAAAGACGCCGCCATAAACAGAACCAGCGCGAGTGAGATTAACAACGCCAAATCCAACAGTGCCCCTCCGAACGTAATACTCAGTGTTATCTGTTCTGAGAACTTCGGAATGCTATTAAAGGCAACCGGTTTTTGGGATAATCCTTCCTTTACAAGATAGACATGATAACTTTTGTTGTCTGACCTGTCTTCCGATTTGACGAAATCGATGAACTGTTGTCTGTAGCGGCGTGCTTGTTGGACAAATCTTTGATGTCTGACGAATCCTGTACCAGCCAGAGATTCTAAAGCGTATTTGTAGATGGATGTAGGAGAGAATCGCGTAATTTGCCTTGCATAAGTAACCTGAGCAAACTGCTTATTCAAATGCTCATCATCGAATTTGCTTCGCGTATCAGCGCGTTCGGTAAAATAGTCAGCCCACGTCTGTAGTGCCTCAATTTTCGGGGGGGTGTCGGAAGGAGAACCGAATTGGAAAAGTCTTCTATCCTTTTCAAAGTAGCGGTCATTGATTTCATCTAATTTTGCCTGCTTTTGCCGAAAGACTTCACTTTTCGAGGGTACCTGCTGAAAACGGCTTGCTAATGTACCCATTGTGTTTGGAATAAGCACCACAAACACCACCCAAATTAACAATAGCACCAGCAAGCTGCTTGATGAATTTGAAAATTGGCTTGAGATAAACAAGCCAAGCCACAAGAATATTGAGATATAGATGGCAGAAATGACAAAAATTATTCCAACTCTTGCCCATTTGCTTCCATCAAGCAACACCCAGTCAGACGCGTTGATAATCATCAAATTAAGCAGTATCCCAATAAATAAAGGTAACATGATGGTAAGAAACGCACCAATGAATTTAGCCAGAAGCACAGCGGCACGTGATACAGCATTAGACATGAGCAAGCTTAACGTTCCTGTTTCACGCTCCCCAGAAATTGCATCATAAGTAAACAGGATCGCCATAAAACTCATTACAAGACCAATGATAAACGTCCAATCTAATTCCGTGAAATTTGGGAGCGCATCATTTTTCTCAAAAACATCTTGTGGATATTCAAGCGACCAATTATTTGAACTTGAGTAGTAAAAATTAGGTGCTCTCCAACTGCTACCAGAGGCACCGCTTCCGGTAACCCGCTTTGGCAATTTCGCGTCTGTCCCCGTGGCGATAAAACCTAATGGACTCGGTTGCTTATAGAGACTTCCTGGTCCCTTTACAGCCAACTCACCAAGACTGGAATTTCGCTCTTTCAATGACTCCATTGCAGCATTTGTATCTTGAGAATACGCTGCTATCCTTCGCTGATATTTGCTACTCACAAATATCACAGCATTTATCACCATCAGTGTGACTAACAATATCAGCGTGAGTGCAAACCGAAAACGGGTTAGGTTGTCAAGGATTTCTCGTTTTGCTATGTGCCAAATCATGTTGTCTCCTTTTCAGGCAATCCATAACCACCATTATATGTCATAGCGTAGAAATGAGATGAATGACCCCATAAAAAGTAGGATATTTAACACTGCCAGTATCATAATATCTGGCAAGGCACGGTGCATGCTGCGAACAATGCCTTCGCTTTGTTCTTTAAATTTCGGCATTTCACTAAGGTCAAGAGGGTCTTGGGAATCTTTGCTTGTGAACCATCTACGAGAGGAGAATATTTTTCCATCTACCAGATACTGTATCCATTCACGACGATATTGGCGAGTCTGTTCCATAAATTGCCAATAACTTCCCAAGTCAGTTTCAGCGAGAATGGCAGCTGCGTTGTAATAAACGGGTGCCGGAGATATACGGGAGATGTTCAGTGCCAACAACGACTGTCGGTTTTGGTTTTTATCAAGATACGTTTTACGTATTTGCCACGCCCTATCAGCGTATTGTGTTCGGAGATTTTCCTTGAATCCGTAATATCCTTGAACAAACGCCACACCCTCCTCATTTCCAATCCTACTCATCCCGATAGTTTCTCCGCTTCCGTAATCTTCTGCAGTTTCGTATATGCCTAAGCCTCCCGGATTAGCAGGTTCCCAAGGCAGGTCAACCCCATGTTTCTTCAAATAATCTCCAGCTTCCTTACCAAATTCTGCCCACAGCTCATCCGCCTGCATTCTGTATGGTTCTTCTGATTGAATTGGACTCGCATGTTCCACCAATAAGACTGTTAAATTTGGAATGATAAGTACGAAGATTACCCAGACACACATTGAGAACATTAAGGTAACAGAGGATCGGTGTGTCCGGGCAGAAAGGAAAAGTCCGATGAGAAAGAAGAGGGACACATAAAGCAGGGATAAGAGGAAGATTAGCAATATTCGCACCCAATCTGAACTACTGAAAGAGATATAAGGGGAAGATTGTATAACCAATAAACCCGCCACGAAACTTGCGACAAGTGGGAGAGATATAGACACCATTCCTGCAATGTATTTTCCTAAGAGCAGCGTAGGTCTTGAAATCGTGCAAGAGAGCGTCAATCTCAAGGTTCCCGCTTCCTTTTCTCGTGAAATCGCATCGTAAGAGAAAAGCAGCGCGAGTAAACTCATCACTACTTGGAAGATGATTGTAAAGTCAATAGAGGAAAAGATGTTCAGATAAGGGTTATCAGAACCGTGTTGTTCAGCAACGGCAGGAACATATCCGTGCGCCACGGATACGGAATTACCCTTTCTTTTCTCCATACCTTCGTTGAAGATGCTAAGCAGTTTCGGTTTTCTATTACATTTCAGTGTGCGCGTTTGCCCAAATTCAGAGTATTTTTTGACCGACTTTATCCGATCTTCATTTTCTTGCACTGCTGTTTGGTAACTTTGTAGTCTATCTTCGTAATCCGAAGTCAAAACGAACAAATTTGTCACAATCAGGCAAAAGTAGATGAGTAGTCCCATCAGAAATCTAAAACTTAAGATATTTGATGTAATTTCTCTTCTAATTATTGTCCAAAGCACGACATTACCTCGTTAAGTGCAATTTTACCCCATAAGTTCTCGTAGGTTGGGTTGAACCGAAGGTGAAAACCATAAATCAACGGTATGAATGCCATTAGGCATTCCCCGGGTGTCAACTTTAGGAAATCACCTCTTGTTGGAGGGCTTTGTAAGCCCGATTTTAGAGGTTATGGCTCATAAAATCGGGCTTACAAAGCCCTCCAACAAGAGATAAACTTGCAACTTTTTCTTATGTTGACACTTATGGGTTGAGCCGAAGGTGAAAACCAATATTTCAAGTATGTCAAAGTGTTTGATGTTGGGTTTCGTGCCTCAACCCCATAGGTGTCAACTTAAAGGATATATCCTCTTGTTGGAGGGGTTTTCAACCCCGATTTTTGCTTGAACCTCACAATATCGGGCTTACAAAGCCCTCCAACAAGAGAGAATTTGGTAATTATGTGTTAAGTTGACACTTATGGGTTTCGTGCCTCAACCCAACCTACGAAGACGGCAATAGGTCTAACTCAGATTCAGAAGCTTTCTGTGACGCGCCACTTCTCAAAGACTGTCTCATTGAGAAAAACACTGTGGTATTTGTATGTGTACGTAGAGCCAATCTGTAAAGGGTGATATTCTTCTGTGCTGCCCGGGACTCTGTATTCAATTAATTCTGCTTCTGTTGTGAGACCGTTGGCGTGTTCATAGCACATTTTCACAAGCCCAACACCTTTGGCAAACCACAAATAGCGTGTGCCGTTAACATACGGACTCTCCTTTTTAGAACCTCGCTCATAAGGTTTGTCATTCATAGTTGCAAGCAGATTATTCTGTTCGTGTGGTGGGGTATCAATAAGAACGCTTTTATGTTTGAGGCATGCCGAGAAATCTCCTGCAGAAACTCCTACCTGTTCGGTTCCCTCTAAAGTCGTCTTTGCCTGTGAATCCCAAAATCCTTCTTGGGTCCAGGTATCACCGATAACCGAAGAAGATTTAAAAAGATGAGGCGTAATAGAAGTTCCTAACAAAGGCATTGTGACTGGTTCTCCCTTATCATATTCTTCCCAACCAAAACTGGAAAGTCCTAAAAACATATCGGTTTTTAGTAAAGAGGCCCCTCCTTCTCTAAATGGCTCACCTTTCTCGGTAGCAGCGTTAATACACACCCTAATCTTACGTCCGGCTTCGGTCATCCCATTCAAGGTTGTAAAAAATTGGAAGTCGTCAAGCGTTGATTGAATTAGAGGTTCGTTTTTCTTTAACCGATTTCGCCCACGATTGAGTCGACTTTTTATTGTGTTTGTGGTTACATCTAAAAAAGCGGCGATCTCTTCACAGGACATTCCATCAAAATAGTGGAGGGTTATGGCGGTGCGTTCGCCTTGCGGCAATTTCGCAAGCAATTTTTTCATGATTTCGCGTAGTTCTTCCGCTGTATCTTTCGCTTGTTCTTTCACGAGGTAACCAGAGTATGGATCGTTCCGTCTTGTGGCTATGTCCATATTCTCAGAAAGCCTGCCATCCAAGTGCTTCTCACGAAACCACGCGATGCAACGCCGTGTCGTAATTGCATTGAGCCATCCAAAAAATCGATGCGGATCCTTTAGCGTTCCAAGTTTTTGATGGGCTATAAGGAAGGTTTCCTGCGCAATATCTTCCGCGACATGAAAATCTCCGGTTGTGCGCCATGCAATCGCATGAATCTGCTTTCGGTTATTCTCCACTAAAGCTGAGAAGGCTGCTTCATCGCCTGACAAGGCATCTTGAACTAATCCAATATCATCGTTTTTCATTTGTTTCTCCTATCAATATGGCACAGAGGTATTCAGTTTCAATTCTTATGCGTTTTATAGTAAATTTTAGAATTTTTGAACACTTTTAAGCTGTAGGAGGGGACTCCGGGGAATGCCAAAAGCGCATTCAGCGTTGATTCACAGAATATATGTGAACTTATTTACATAATTTAACCTAAGTTGCTACCTATAAGATTTCAAGCAGAAAGACCTTGTTTTTTGCAAAAAAACAAGGATTTGCACTGATTCTGATGTTTTCTGTTATATAAATCGGGGTTAGAAACCCCTCCTACAAGAGTATTCGTAAATAAGTGGCAACTTGGGTTAATTTACTATAACATTTCTATATTTTGCCTATGTGACGCGAATGGAGAGGAAAAGGTTGCATAATTCCGCAAACTTACCGATAGATGCGTTTTGAGATAGAATTCGGCAATCGTTTAGGAAAAGGAAGGGATAAAGTGCTTTAGATTAAACGGAATCCAAGAAGCCCAACTCGCGCATTCTGTCAATCCAACGTTGCCGTTTTTGGCTTCCCGTTGGATTTGCCACCCAGTGTGGATCATAAAGTGGCATGTCTGGCAGATTAAATCGTTCTGTTGTTCCAGCATTGCCACTCGCGCGATTTCGAGCGGCTGCGTCTTCTTCGGGCGTCTTTGGATTATTGTAATAGACAACTGTACACATTCGACGGTCATCACTACCGCCCCAACTTGCGTGCCAGCAACGCACATCAAAAGCGACTACATCGCCCGGTTCAGATTCACAAACATAACCGGGAACGTCGCAAATCTCCAATCCGAACTGGTTCAAATTCTCCCGCAAATCCTCATGGAATGGATTCTTGTGGGAACCGGGAATCAGTCGTAACGCACCACTTTCCGCATCAACCGGTTCGAGATAAAAGGCGAATTTCACGCCATAACAATCCTTGGTTGGGTCTGCATTATGGTCAGGATGCCAACCGGTATTACCGACATAACGGTTCGCATCCGAAACGATACAAAATACATCTTCACCGTAGAGTTGTTCCGCCACCGCACAGAACCGTGGATCTTCTGGTAAATTTGCGAAGAATGGTGTTTTGGGTCCCATCATAGGTAGCCAGTGTCGGCGCGTCCCATCAAAAGGCATGTGACGGTATGCTGCCGCCATTGACGCTTCAAACTCTTTATGTATCGTATCCAACTCGTCTTGGTTGAATAGTTGCGGAAAAACAAGGAATCCCAAAGTGTGAAAATGCTTGATTTGTTGTTCTGTGAGCATGATGTCCTCCGAACATGAACTTTATCGCGCTAATTTTTGCTTTAGTTTGGGACTATCTATCACATCTCGGTTCACAATCCACGTTGGCATTTTTCCAGAAGCAACGGTGATGATACTTTCACACGCACTCTTACCATTGCCTTCAAAACACTCATCTGTCCAACAGATGCTATGCGGGGTAACAATTACGTTGTCCAGACTTAGTAGCGGATCGTCGTCCCTAATCGGCTCCTGTTCAAAGACATCAAGTCCTGCCCCTTGTATGCGCCCGCTTTGAAGTGCGTCTGTGAGCGCTTTCTGGTCAACAATCGGGCCGCGTGCAGTGTTTATCAGATAAGCGGTTGGTTTCATCAGTCCGATACATCTCGCGTCAATAATCCCTCGTGTTTCTTCTGTCAACGGGCAGCAAACACAGACAAAATCAGCCGTTTGCATCAAGGTATCCAAGTCTACTATTTCAGCACCGACTTCCTCAGCATCAGCAGGTGAGACATACGGATCAAAGGTGATATGGCGCATGCCGAAGGGTTTTGCCAGTTTGAACGTCTCTTTTCCGATATTACCCATTCCGACAAGACCGAGTGTTCTACCGACCAAGCCCATGCCCATAAAGTCTTTGGTATCTGTCCATCTGCCGGTTCGGGTGAGTCGATCTTTTATCAACAACTGATGGCTTAGAGACAGGACAAAAGTGAGGATAGAAGTGGCAACGGGTCTACGGACACCATCTGGTGCGATTGTCAGTAAAACTCCGTTTTCGGTGCAGGCTTCCACATCTACCTTGTCGTACCCCACACCAAACCGTGCTATAATAGCTAATCTGTCAACATCGGTAAACGTATCTGCTGTAATGCCCGCGCCTAATACCAAGAGTGCATCGTAATCTCGCACCTGTGCAGCGGTTAATGTTGGCGTATTTTCGGCAATATATTCCCAATATAAACCTGCTTTATCAAATAACGGTTGGGCGATGTTGTCTAAATCAGAACTTCCATCTGGTTTGAGGAAGTCGCGTGTAATTCCTACACGAAATTCGGGGTTTGACATTTACGATTCCTATTTTTAGCAAATTTAGAATTTGACGATGCTCTGCTGATCGGCACGCTTAAAAAGCACGCCTACCGTCTATAGATGTAAGGGACAATAAATTCTGCAGATACGAACAAAACGATTATAATTGTTGGGTCCGCTACGGCACACCTATAACTGTCAACTTAGCGTTCCACCACCCACGGTAGGCGCGTTTTGATGAAGATTAATTTATTAATTCGGTAATTTTTCATTATGCATATTCGGACATTTTAAGTGATCTTCAGTCCCGTAGGGACGCAATGTTTATAGCAGCGCGGACGACTCATCTCCTTAGTCCCGTAGGGACGATATGTTTCAAAGCACATCAACAATAAATATGCCGTTCCTACGGAACTCAAGAGGGGAGGGACAACATTTTTCTATAAACATTCCGTCCCTACGGGACTAAAGAAATTACCGAAATATTTATTTAATCTTCATGTAAACGCGCCGTTTAAGCCGTCTTTCGGTCTGAACAGTGCGCGTTTACAAAACGCGCCTACTCCGATTCAAGTGATACACTGCGGAGATATTTCCACCCAATAGGCGCAAGTTTGAGATTTTGCACACTTCTGTCAATAACCAAAAGTCGTTGTGCATGTGCCAGCGGTACCCACGGTACGTCTCTATGGAAAATCGCTTGTGCTTGCTGATAAAGTTCAATGCGTTCACTTCTATCTGTGCTCATCCTGGCGCGTTCCAACACATCTTGCATCTCATCACTTTTATAGAAAGCGATATTAAGTGCAGGTTTCTGTGCGGTGGTTTTGCTCAAGAGATAGTAGAGGAAACTATCTGGATCCCCGCCAGCACTCCAGCCAAGCATTGCCATATCGTGCTCACCAACTTCTGTTTTATCAAGATAGGTGCGCCAATCATAAGTGACAATGTTCGCCACAATGCCAATATTTCGGAGTTCAGATTGCAATGCCGCTGCTAATGCCTGTCCATTGGGAATGTAGGGACGCGGAATGGGCAATGCCCAGAGTGTCGTCTCAAATCCATTGGGATAACCTGCTTCAGCGAGAAGTTGTTTCGCTAGTTCAGGATTGTAGACGTAATCTTCTATTGAATCATCGTAACTCCATAATGTGGGTGGAATTGGACCTTTTGCGGGGATTCCAGTGCCTTGATACAATCTTTCAATTATCTCTGCTTTGTTGATTGCATGGTTAATCGCAAGGCGCACCTTCAGATTGTCAAAAGGTGGCTTTTCCATGTTCATCGCCAAATAACCTACATTCAGACTCGGTTGCATTAAGAGTTCAAGTCGTGTGTCACCGCGAATCGTTGCTAAGTCATCCGCGTTCGGAAATTCCATAATATGGATATCACCTTCCTGAAGTTCCATATACCGTTCAGAATTATCAGGTATAGAACGGAAAATAAGTCTATCAATCTCTGGTTTTCCTGCCCAATGTGTGTTGTTTGCAGTAAGCACAATTTGATCGTTCCTATCCCATTGGACAAACTTGAAAGGACCGGTTCCTACAGGATTGTTTCCAAAACTTTCACCAAAGTGTGCAACTGCTATCGGACTCACAATAGCATTTTCAGAAGAAGCCATTGTGCTTAGAAAAGGTGCGTACGGTGTTTTGAGATGAATCTGAACGGTAAAATCGTCTAACGCAGTAATCTGATCTATAAATTCTTCGTAAAAACTACGAGACAGCGCATTTGGGCGACTTAGTGAAAAGACAACTGCGTTAGCGTTTAGCGCTGTGCCATCATGGAATTGGACACCTTGTCGCAAGTGAAATGTCCACATTAGTCCATCTGCCGAACTTTCCCACATTTTTGCTAAAGCGGGTTCAATGTCAGTTGTAGCCCCTCTGTATTGGACAAGTGTATCATAGACCATATCACAAACTTTCGCTGACTCTCCGTCAAGCATCTGTGAGGGGTCAAGCGTAATAGAATCACCACCCCGTCCAAAAATTAAGGTGCTCATTTCAGATGTTCTATCGCCTATCATACTGGCAACGATGACTAAGTCTAAGATATTGACGATGCTGTCACCGTTGACATCAGGGTTCGGTGTTTGTGATGCCTCAACACTTTTGCCAAAATGTGAGGCGACGTAGGTCAAATCAAGTATATTTACGACACCGTCGTCGTTGACATCACCCGGAACGGTTGCGTTTTGTGCATTAATTCCTGTTATTAACAGAAATGAAAAAACGAGTGCTATCGCTGCAAAAATTATTTTATTCATACTTTACCTTTCAAGTGAAACATTTCGGAAATATTTCCAATTCAATGGATGAAGTTTAAGGTTCTTAACCTTTTTATTTACGACTAAAATTTGTTTTGCGTGTGCCAACGGCACCCACGGTACGTCTTTGTGAAAAATCTGCTGTGCTTGTTTATAGAGTGAGATGCGCTTGTCTTTATCTGATATTGATCTTGCTTGTTCTAACACATTTTGCATCGCATCACTACGATAAAAAGCGATATTACCTGCGGGTTTTTCTGCAGAGGATTTACTCAAAAGAAAATAGAAGAAGTTATCCGGATCACCGAGGTCGGCACTCCAGCCAAGCATTGCCATATCGTGTTCACCATTTTTGGTCTTCTCAAGATATGTGCCCCAGTCATAAGTTACAATTTTCGTTTCAATTCCGATATTTCGGAGTTCAGATTGAAGCACCTCTGCAAGCGCGCGTCCATCAGGAATATAGGGACGCGGAACGGGTAATGCCCAGAGTGTCGTTTCAAAACCGTTGGGATATCCTGCTTCAGCCAGAAGTTGTTTCGCCAATTTCGGATTGTAGGTTAAATCCTCAATTGTATCGTCATAACTCCACATTGTGGGTGGGATTGGGTTCTTCGCGGGAATACCAAGTCCTTGATAAAGATGCTTGATAATCTCTGTTTTGTTGATGGCATGGTTAATTGCAAGTCTCACCTTAAGGTTATCCAAGGGTGGTTTATCCATATTCATTGCCAAATAACCAATATTTGTCCCCGGTTGAGATAGCAGTTCAAGCGTTTCATCATCTTGAATTTGTTGCAAATCATCTGGATTTGGGAACTCCATTGCATGGAGACCGCCTCGCTGAAGTTCAATCAGTCTTACAGCATTGTCTGGAATAGAACGGAAGATAACTCTATCTAACTTCGGTCGTCCACCCCAATAGTTTTCGTTTGCTGCAAGCACTATTTTATCACCTCTATCCCACTGAACAAACTTGAAGGGACCAGTACCAACTGGATTGTTAGAGTACTCGTCGCCGAATTCTTTCACCGCTGTTGGACTGACGATGGAGAAAGAAGTTATCGCGATGGTATAAATAAAAGGGCTATATGCAGTTTTAAGATGGATTTGGACTGTAAACTCGTCAACAGCGGTAATTTTGTCCACAATTTCTGCTAACCCAGTAGCAATCCAATAAACGTAGCTTCCACCAACATCATGAAATGCATGTGTTTTATCGTGTTGTCGGTTAAGTGAGAAAAGAACCGCTTCAGCGTTGAAAGGGGTGCCATCATGAAAGGTTACGCCTTTCCGAAGGTGAAAAGTCCATGTTAAACCGTCCTCTGAACTTTCCCAACTCGTTGCGAGACCGGGCTCAATTTCAGTGCTTCCATCTTTGTAGTGAATAAGTGTATCGTAGATGTTATCGCAAACTTTGAAGGATTCGCCATCTTCTTCCAGTGCCGGGTCTAATCCAACAGAGTCGCCACCACGCCCGAAAATAAATGTGCCGCCCTTTGCGTGGGAATCGGCTTCCGCAGGCAGCGATAAGAAAACCATCGGTAATAACTGCGATGTTAAGAAGAAAAATATCAGGGAAGATTTTGATAGCAGACAAGTAATATCGTCAAATTTTCTAAATTTTTTATTGAAAAAACGTTTAAACAGATTTTTTGTCATTATTTTCTCCTATGATGTCAAAAGATATGTTTAATAATATGGATATTTTTTGGAAATGTCAAGTCAATTATAGTGTCAGGGTGTGTAAAATATCTTGAATTGACAATCAAAGTGAAACCCAACCTACATAGAGAGCTAAAGAGATGGCGTTAACAAAAGGTGTACCTTTTTCGCTAAAAAGTCGTTTTATTAGGGATAAGGTTTACACAAATCCAGTATAGTGTGATCTGCCTGATATGTAAATTTGAAATTCTCGTGAAAACTATCCTCACTTCATCCGCAAGGTTGAAGAAATGGGTGCGCGAAGATTTGATTCGTAAATGAATTATGCCGTCATTTGAACAACTTACACAGAATTTAACAGATGCATCGCAGCCGATTGCAACTCGCAGGGCAGCGGTAATAGAGATTGGCAATATAGGTGGAGCACAAGCTTTACCTATTTTGTTGAAAGCGTTGTCCGATACTGCACCTGGCGTGCGACGCGAAGCAGCGAGCGCGTTACAGAAATGCGATTTCCAAGAAGCGACATCTGCGCTTGTTGATGCTTTAAAAGATGAAGAGAGTGATTTAACCCGCTGGACACTTATTGAGGCAATTGGGAATATTGGGGATGTGTCAGCACTTCCTGCATTGGAATCACTCTTAAGTACAGATGTGTCGCCGTTAACCCGCAGGGAAGTCCAGAAAAGTATTGACCTAATCACCGCCAGGTATCCAGATACTGATGCCGTTGAAACGACATCGGAAAATAGCAATCCTGTTATCGCTTCTACGGATTCGCCAGATTTTAGTGATTTGCCCTCTTTGGAAATGGAACAACCGGAGTTGAGTCAGCAAACTACCAGCGAAAACGTTACTGCCGATGAATATGCTAATGATTCGTCACCGAATTCCGATGAATTAATTATTATTGAAGATACATCCGAATCCCAACCTATTGCTGAAGAAAATACGCCTCCCGATGATATTGAGACACCGATAATTGATTTGACAATTGAAGAAGAGTCTCAGACTGATGAAACGGCATCTGAAGAAGCAGCCTCCACAGCGTCTACACATACCTCCGCAACTGACATTGAAGAAGATACTGTACCTCCCAAGAATCCAGTGCCGAGCGTAGAAATGCTTAAAAGGCATGGCTCTACACATGCTTTACCGGTACTGGTACCAAATACCTCCGTTGTGATTTATGAACAAGAGGATGAGAAATTTAAGCCGAGTGTCTTCGCTATCATGTTGCGACCTAATGCGTATCTTTCAAAGCGATGGGTCTATCGCACACGTCTATATCTCACTTTGTTATTTTTACTGGTAGCCTCAACGATTGCTTTGGTATATTCACAGGTGCAACGGCATCCTCGCCCACCGTACCTTCCCAGTACAGAAATTGCTTTCGTGGAGAACCCTCAACACTATTTAGATGCAGGAAGTTTCTTCATACAGCAGTCGGACTACCGCAGTGCAATTGAAATGTATGAACTTATTCGGGGAATTGATTCAATGGACCCAGTTTTATATAAGAATTTGGGATTTGCACATTTTCAGGAGAACCAATACGCTCTGTCAGTGGAGGCTTATGAATTCTATCTGCAAGCACGGAAAGCCAAACCGTATCAACCATTTATTGCGGAAGCATCGTATTCATCCAGTATAGATGATAGCAATAAGGGGGATTCGTCTAATTATAGGACTTATAACATTCTTGGAACAGCACATAGACGTTTAGGCAACCTTCACAAAGCACGGCATGCGTATGAAACTGCTATAAAAATTGCGCCTAACGAGGCAGAAGCTTACAATAATCTTGCCCAACTCTACTCAGATGGTTATCAGCAGAAATATCTTCTCACCCAAGCACTTGCGTATGCTGCAGTTAGACTTAACCCAGATGTTGCTTCACATCATGATACGTTGGGATGGGTCATTGGCAAGAGCGGACGATTAAACAAGGCTACAAACGCATTAGAACAGGCTACCCGACTACAAAGTGATTATGTTCCTGCTTTTTATCATCTGACAGAAATAGCCCAAAAATCTAAACATTCAGAAAAAGATATTCAAGTGGTTCAAAATGCGCTTATAAAAAAGATGTATCGTACAAGGAAATCGCGTCAAAGTATCCAAAAAGTGCTATCTCACATTTATGAAACCGAATCTCAAAAAATTCCGCGTTTTAGTTCTTCATTTTTGCATCTCCGCGGGATAGAGAGATAGCCAAGCATCTTTGTGTTTACATACCAATATTTGCCCGAGCATTATTCTTCATATATACACCTCCACTTCAGTTCCACACGCTGCCTAATTTACACAAAATTGATACATTTTTCTTAAGTTGACAGTTATAGGTTTCGCTTTGTTCTACCTGTAACTGTCAACTTAAGGATTTTATAGACATGGAAACCTTCTTCAGTCCCGTATGAAGATTAAAAAATAAATTGGGTAATTTGGCGAGGTTTCCTAACCTCGCCCTCTACCGAAATATTTATTTAAACTTCATTAGGAACGGTATGTTGTCGCCTCAGTCTACTCGTGCTTTGTCAACATATTATTGTAGGTCGCGATTCGGAGATCGCTCCTACCGATGAACTGCTTATGGTAGGAGGGAACTCCGATTCCCGACTACTTCAATACCATCAATTAGCACTTGACTAAGCACTATTGGACTGTCTATCGTAAATTTACCTATGTTTCTTTTCTTGAAACTTGACAATCCTTATTATTTCTTTTAGACTGTTCCTAACT
>JAPPIG010000032.1 GCA_028820635.1 Candidatus Poribacteria bacterium | reverse complement strand
TACTGTATTTGTGAAAATAAGTTGTGTGAGACTTGCTGCGACAAAACTCAGTTGTCCGCACGACTTTGTCTGCGACAGAAAGTGTCTTGTTTTTCACGACAATATCTCTATACGCAAGATAGGGGAGATGCAAACGATTTCCATAGCGACGCGGTCTCCCTCGTTTGGGGTGTTTGGGGCGCGTAGGTATCTGATAGAACACAGCATTTGACTTTGCGCGACAGAGTAAGTGATGTCCCTGTGAAAGGATCAAAGTAAACACTTTTCGTCTATTAAAACCTCTGTCAAATACGATGAGACCGGGTGGTATATTGGCACAGATACGCTTGAGCACCTCAAGACAGGTATCCCGTTTTTTTTCGGGACACACTACTCGCGCAGCCCGTGACATAGCACTTGCTTATGCAAGAGGTATCGGCGGTACACGCGCTGGAGTCATGGAAACGACATTCCGCGAGGAAACAGAAACGGATCTCTTCGGTGAACAAGCCGTCCTTTGTGGTGGGACCGCTGCGCTCATTAAAGCTGCTTTTGATACACTTGTTGAGGCAGGTTATCAACCAGAGATGGCATACTTTGAATGCCTCCACGAATTGAAACTGATTGTTGACCTACTCTATACTGGTGGGTTAAGCAAAATGCGTAATGATATAAGTAACACCGCAGAATATGGCGACCTGACGCGCGGTCCCCAACTCATTGACGATGATGTTCGGGAAAAAATGCGTCAAATTCTCAAAGACGTGCAAGGCGGTGTTTTCGCACGAGAGTGGGTGCTTGAAAATCAGGCTAATCAACCTGTGCTGCAAGCACTTAGACGGCAGGAAGCAGCATTGGAAATTGAAGAAGTCGGAAAGAATTTACGGAGTATGATGAGTTGGCTTGACGAATAGTTTGTAAATATCTAATGTAGGCGCGGTTTGTAACCGCGCTTGTATGTGTCCCTCTGTAGGCGCGGTTGTAACCCGCGCCTTTTCTACTATGTATTCAGCAATTCCTGCAATTTTTGTGAACGATATTCAAAAATCTTTTCTATATCTGGTCGAACCAAAAATTTGTTGATCAGTTGTCCCCCCAGCACACCGTATTCAACCTCATCTCCAACAAGTGTTCCGCCATCCGTTTCAACAAATGTGTGTTTATGTATCCAACATCGGTAAGGACCCCTGCGTTGTTCATCTGCGAAAAAATGCGGCGGATTCCATTCAGTTATTTCGCTTTGCCATCGGACAGGAATACCTCGGAGTTTCAAGCGATAGTCTATCAGTGTGCCAACTTCCATCTTTATTGGAGAGGAGGTAAGCACCACTAAGTGCATCTGCGGTGGTGTAATCTCTACGAGATTATGTGCATTAGAAAAAAATGAAAAGACCTCATCCAGAGGCTTTTCAATCAGATGTTCTGTTGTAAGTGTAAAGGTTTTCATTTTATCCTCCAGACTTCTTCCATTTGTCGCATGATTATTCTTCAAGATAGTTTTCGTTTATATAACGCGTAATCAACTCAATCTCAGGCTCTTCAAGATAAAGTCCAATCTCAATCATTCGACTAATGATCTCGGTTGTTTCCTCTTTAGACCGAGGTGGATAATCTTCAACATCGCCAAGAGAGTGGCATTGCGAGCATTTGTCCTCAAAAAGCGCCTTTGCTTCTACTTCATCATAATTATCTGCAGTTGCCGATTCTACCTCCATTATAGAAGCTGCAATTTCAACAGCTGCTTTTGCTTCATTTGCCCGTATCTGTTCTGCTCGCTGTTGTCTGACTGCTGTTTTAATGTCAGGTGTTATTGCGATAAGATATGCGGAAACGCTCCACTCTTCTTCTGGGAAAATCGGCTCTCCGATAACAGGCTTTATCGCCATACGATTGACCAAACGCACCCAATCTGGTGGTGTGCGCGGCTTCGCAAGAATCGTACGTAAATCGTGACAGACAACACATTTACGTTGTAACACATGTTGTCCCTCGCGCAGTTTTCGCATTGAGGCTAACTGGTCAAGTGGTGCCTCCGCTGGTAATCCAGCAGTTTCAATCAACTTACGGGTTCTGGCGATACCTTCTTCACTAAACGCTCTTGTTTGCGTTCGTAATAAAGTTTCACGAAAGGTGAACGGCACAGACAATCCTATCAATAGATAAGTACAAATGAGTAAAGACACACCAATATACGGCATTGCTTCCTCAAAATGCCGGAAAAACCGAAGGATAGCGACTTTGACGAGAATCAGGACACCAATAGTGATACCGAGCATCAAGTGTGCAACAGTGCGTGGTGGTAATTCCACTTGGTAATTCCATAAGCGCGGTACCATGTGCCACATCATAAAAATGTAAAGTAACGCATACGCATAACCGAGGCATCGGTGCAGAAGCGTTAACGATCGCGGTGCTTCGCTCTTATGTGTTTCTTTATCAAATGGATAACCCCACAACTTAAACATCAAGAAAACAGACGCATTCGCTAAACCTAAAAAGACTAATCCGAGAATCGCACTTGTTGAAGAAGACATCATAAATTCCTTTCTTGGTATTACGCCTCCAGAGTCGGACGATTTAATCGAGAATGATATGGCGGTTCCATAACTGCTCGCTGCCGTTCGTTTGCCCATTCAGGGATAGGATATGCAGGCACATAAGCCATATTACCCGCGGTATAACGCGTTAAAATTGAACGCCTCGGATGGTCTGCTGTCCACGGTAATGTTCCATGTGTCACCGCCTCCGTGAAAATCGCTACATCACCAGCGTCACAGACGAGTTGACGGATGTGTTCTTGGTGTTTCTGATAAAGCCGCATTTCCTGTGGACAAGGGAAATTACTCTTATGGCTTCCGGGAATAACAATCAGTCCGCCAGCACCGGGTGGAACATCAGTTAGTTGGAATGTGACAACAGTCAAGCCGTTGTGCATCCTGCCATCTCGGAAAATATAGTACTGATTCGGATCAAATCCAGGACCGGATGATCCGTGAAAAATAAAGCCTTCCGCGTCTTTGTCCATAGAAAGCAGAAACATCTGGTGATCCATACGAAAACCCTTACCCAATATCTCATTGAGATATGGGATTAGTGTAGGATGTGCTAACATGTGCCGAAACGGATTGCACCATGGTTCCTCCCATCCGAGCATTCCACCGAGTTCACCTCTACCGTGTTTCCCTCTTAATTCTGGTGAACCGCCATCAAGCGTCTGCTCACGCGGACGTATGTTCAAGTTTTCACTATGCTTGTCAATTGCCTCATTTGCTAATGCGACTTCTTCAGGTGTCAACACATTTTTTATAATGAGATAACCGTTCAGATCAAATAGATATTTTTCATCGGCATTCATATTAATCTCCTCGTAAGTTCTAAATTCTTACTGTAGGAGCGAGCTCCAACTCGCGACTTTTTTCCAAATCTCTAAAAAGTTAAAATTAAATAGACTTACGAATATTAAACTGCATAAGCCACAGAACCGTCTTCACGCAAAGGCGTAGAGCCCGTATTCATCGGTTGAAATGGAGTCGCCTCAATTAAACTATCGTCAAGTTCAACACCTAAACCTGGCACCTCAGGGATCGGAATGTAACCACCTTCTCTCTGATATGCGACTTTATAGACCGCAAAACGATCTGATTCATCACCTTTCGTATATTCCTGTGTGATAAAGTTTGGAATGCTTGTATCCAAATGAAGCGAAGCAGCAGTAATCAGCGGACCAAGAAAGTTATGTGTAACAACCGCGCTGTGATATGCTTCAGCAAGTGCCGCTATTTTCTTACAGTGCGTTATGCCACCAGCGAGACCAACATCCGGACGCACATATTGCGGTCCACCTACCTCCAGGAGTTCACGGAACTCCCAGATGCTTACATTGCGTTCACCTAAAGCGAGAGGTGTTGTCATCCGTTTTGCTAATTCCCCTTGCGTTGTGATGGTATCTATCTGAATCGGGTCTTCAATGAAATAGAGATTAAACGGTGCTAATGCTGACTCTAATACGATACTGTTCATCGGTGTTAATTTTCGATGCACCTCAACAATTAGATCAAGGTCTGGACCGCCACCTTCCCTTGCTGCAGCAACGAGGTCTCGCGCTGTGTTCACAAGCCGATCTAACCCCATATCCTGAAAATTCCCTACTAACGGATCAAACTTCAGTGCGGTAAAGCCTTCCTCCACAGCAGCTTTAGCTGCTTCAAACATTGTTTCCGGTGTGCCGCCACCGCCAAGAAGATGCAATCGAATTTTATCCCGACAGTTTCCACCCAGCAATTCCCAAATTGGGACACCGAAATGTTTGCCTTTAATGTCCCACAAAGCGATGTCAACTGCACTGATAGCCCCACTCAGCGCAGTTCCCTTAAATGGACCCATACGGTAGAGATATTGCCAATGATGTTCAATACGTAAGGGATTCTGACCAATGAGATATTTCTCAAAGGTATTCACAATCTTCTCAACTGCTTCAGGATAGCCCCAACACGCTGTCTGCCCGATGCCACTTAGTCCGGTATCGGTATGAATTCTGACTACATAACCGTTTCCAATGAAAAACGACTCAATCTTATCAATTTTCATATAGTCCTCCAATATGAAAGTGCTTTTCTCTTATTATCCATCATTGTAGCACAAGGTCTTGAAATTTGACAATACAGTAGAAGTAATGTAGCAGATCCATTCAATTCTCCAATAATTTCTACCTTTTATCTAAAACCTCTTTCTGTTGGAGCGAGCTCCAGCTCGCGACCATGTCCAAAGTGTTCAGAAAACCTGAAAACTGAATAGCTCTGGGCGATGTAGTGTGCTCAGTTCAAAGAATACCGGCTCAAAATTTAACCCTTCTAACGAACTTTTTGGTTGAATAGTTGACAAAACCATGTTAGAATATGGTTTTAGGTAGAAGAGAAGAACGGATTTCCAATCTATATTTTAGGACTGAAAATATACATACTAAAAGGACATCACATTGAAAATTCTGGTGATCGGGCAGGGAGGTCGTGAACATACTCTTGTTTGGAAAATTGCGCAAAGCCCACTCGTTGAGAAAATCTACTGTGCACCCGGGAACGCAGGGATCGCCCAAATTGCAGAGCCAATTCCAATGCCCGATAATTTTGCTGAACTCGCGGATTGGGCAGAATCCACTAACATTGACTTAACAATTGTCGGTCCTGAAAACCCTTTAGCAGCAGGTATCGTGGATGTGTTTCATGAACGCGGCTTGAAAGCGTTTGGACCCGATAAACAAGCTGCACAACTTGAAGGTAGCAAGGATTTTGCCAAACAGTTAATGGTAGAAAACGACATCCCCACTGCGTTATATCGCACGTTTGTAGATGCAGATGAAGCAATCGACTATATCAGAACTAACAACGCTCCTGTTTTCGTCAAAGCAGATGGGTTAGCGGCAGGAAAGGGTGTCATCCCAGGTCGGACAATTGATGAAGCAACGCAGGCTGTCAAGACGATTTTAGTAGATAAGGCGTTTGGAGGCGCAGGAAATAGTGTTGTTATTGAAGAAGAGTTAATCGGTGAAGAAGCCTCCTTTACTGTCCTTGTTGATGGCTCTTATTGCTTGCCGTTTGTCAGTTCGCAGGATCACAAGATGTCGCACGACGGGGATACGGGTAAAAATACTGGTGGAATGGGAGCATACTCTCCCGCACCTGTTATGACACCTAAACTTCACGACTATGTGATAGAACGCGTTGTTTATCCTACTGTCAAAGGTATGGCAAACATCGGATGTCCCTTCAAAGGTGTGTTATATGTTGGGCTAATGATTACAGATGCAGGTCCGAAGGTATTGGAGTTCAACTGTCGGTTTGGCGACCCCGAAACGCAAGTGCTGTTGCCACGCCTCAAAAGCGATCTTGTGCCGTTGATGATGGCATGCATTGATGAAACGCTTGGCCAACATGCCGATGTAGAATGGCACGCTGAAGCAGCAGCATGCGTTGTCATGGCTTCTGGAGGATACCCAAACCCGTATCAAACGGGGAAAACTATTACCGGTTTGACAGATGCATCATCAATTGATGGTGTTACCGTCTTTCATGCAGGAACAGATCGGGATGAGGAGAACGTAATTACAGCAGGTGGGCGTGTGTTAGGTGTTACGGCATTGGCAGACGACTTAAAATCGGCTATAGAGCAGGCATATCGTGGTGTTGATGCTATACATTTTGATGATGCACACTGGCGAACCGACATAGGCTATCGGGCATTATTGCGAATCTGAGATTTCCAACTTATTCGGTTAAGTTTTTTGGATGTCAGGCACATGGTAGATGAACTCACATATAAAATCGCTAAGTGTTGCGCACCCGAAGAAGATAACCAGATTATCGGCTATTTCAAGGAGGATGGCACCATTACTGTCCACGATTCATCATGTTCAGCAGTTCCAAGTTTGAGAACAGAGAGGCTGCTTGATGTGTCGTGGGATGAGATACATAAATCCCAAGTCCCTGATACGTCACAAGATATTCCAGCTGAGGTTGCGGAATTAGATGAAACCGATTACTTTATACTGAAGCATCACCAAGAATTAGGGATGGACTATTCAAAAGTCGTTGCGGAAACTTTAAGAATTCCACTTGAAGAGATGCAGCAACGGCATCGCAAATTAAGAGAACTTGGTGGCTTGAAGCGCGTAGAAGGACGTATCATACATTACAGAAAAAATATCGTCAAAGGAAAATGGATAAAACATCGAAACCATACATACTATGAACTGACACCCGAAGGCAAACAGTGGATTGATGTCTTTGAAAGACTTTCGTCAAATAAAAATTGAAATTTTACGAATACCATTAGGAGGAGACCAAAATGTTAGATGAAATGAGAGATCGATATGTTGAAAAAGAACATCGTAGGGCTCGGATGCGTTCAATAATTTTGCTATCGCTTATTTTTCACATGGCTGTCGCTATAGTTTATCTTTTCTTACCATTGGGACCGGTTGCGAAAGACCAAACAGACGCGCTCGCTTTTGACTTTTTTAAAGAGGCAGATCCTTTGTTGGAACGGAGAATTAGGCCAAAACCACCTCTGAGCAAAAAACGCCTTGATCCAAACCAAAAACTCGCGAAAGACGCGGAACAAAAGAGAATTGATGCCGCAAAGAATGAGCGAGATGAAGTTGTTAAACTGAGCGAAAGAATTGTTATTCATGATGTTGAAGTAAACCAAGCACCTGTAAACGAATTAGTGCCAGACTTGATGACAGATGCAAAGTTAAGGGAGGCAGAAGCTTCAAATCTAAGTCGCCTTGTTTCACAACCCGGACGTACCGATGGCAAAGGACTTGTTACGGGACGGGTTCGCGCACGCGGCGATGGGTTTGGTAAATACCGTGGACATTCTCAAGGTGGGGGCGGAGGCGGACTCCTTGAAGGCGGCGGACATTCTGGTAGTAAAGACCCACTCGGTGTTATCAAATTTCTCAATGATCTTGACGGTCCACAAGATGTCGTCTACTGTCTTGATATTTCAGCGAGTATGGGAGCTCGCGGCGTAGAGATTAAACGGGAATTGGCTCTAAATTCTATCAAAGATTCAATTTTGATGCTCGGAAGTGAGGACACTTTTAACATTGTACCCTTCTCTACTACTGCTAAATTAATGAGTGAGAAACTATTACCTGCAGATGAGAAAAATATCAAACGTGCCTTATGGTATCTTGATGGATTCACGCCTCAGAGTATTCAAAATAATATAGGAACTAATATTCTTGCTGCGCTTCAACACGCATTCGCACAGGATTCTTCTGTGATTGTCTTGGTGACAGATGGACTCCCAAATAAGGGTGATAATATCGAAACTGACACACAAAAGATTCTTGACATGGTGCGAGAACAAAATACCAAGAATGCCAGAATATATGTTGTTGCCTTTGAAATTGATCTGCAGCGTTCTCCTGGAGCGCATTTACTTACTTCTCTGGCTTATGAACATAACGGAGAAATTAGGGCTGTTGGATCGGATGAATTGATGGAGTTAAATAAAAAGAAATAGACACAGTTGTCAACTTAGTGATTTCCAACCCCTGTAGGTGCGGTTTCCTTACCCCATCACAACTGTCAATTTACTAAAGAAATCAACAATAGACACCTATGAACCGTCGTAATGGAATAAGGTATGGATCAAAAATCTGCTGCAGATACTATTCAACATTTTAGGTTAGATGGCAAAGTAAGCCTTGTAAGCGGTGCAAGCCGTGGCATCGGTAGAGCAATGGCTGAAGGGCTTGCAGGGGCAGGTTCAGAACTCGTCATCGCTGGGAGGGAGATTGCAACACTTACTCCCGTTGCTGAACAAATTGCTGACGAAACCGGTAGCACTGTCCTTCCAATTCAGGCGGACGTCGGTAATCTGCAGGAAATTGACTCGCTCGTTGCGCAAACCGTCAAAACCTTTGGCAGACTTGATGTGCTGGTGAACAATGCGGGTGTTAATATCCGAAACCCCGCATTGGAATTCAGCGAAGAAGATTGGGACTTCGTCACGGATGTTAACTTGAAGGGAGCGTTCTTCCTCGCGAAAGCCTGCGGCAAAGTCATGGAAAAACAGGGTGGCGGTAAAGTCATCAATACATTATCCCTTACATCAGCAATAGGTCTTCCGACAAGCGTAGCATATACTGCTGCCAAAGGTGGTCTCTTACAGCTTACGAAGTTGCTTGCGGTAGAATGGGCAGAGCATAATATACAGGTCAACGGGATTGCACCGGGCTTTATCCGAACAGAAATGACTGCGCCTGCGCGGGAAGATAGCCGAAACGAATGGATTCTCAACCGCACACCCGCATATCGCTGGGGAGAACCAGAAGATTTGGCAGGATTGACGCTCTTCTTTGCATCAAATGCATCAGATTTTGTTACAGGTCAAATGGTGTTTGTTGATGGTGGATTTATGGCAGGCAGCGATTGGAGAAAACGCACATAATATGGAAACTCAACCCCAACTTTCTCCTTTGGCACAAGCGGAACAACTTATTGAAGAGTTCAATATTGAAAGTGCTACGTTGTTTGACCATAAACCTGTTTTAAGAATACAGGTGCCCGAATCTGAGTTTGCGCGTGTCCTTAAACTGCGAACCACTCTCGTTGAAAAACTCAAACCCACCGGATTTCGTTTCATCGCCCTTGATCTTGACGGCAATTCAGAATCGTAGAATAAACGACAGTTCTATTCGCATTTTTACAGATCCAACAGAGTGGTATGCGGCACTCACAAAATCAAGGAGAAACAGAACAATTAGTCAGTCTCAGAATCCTCACTGTTTTGTTCGCTGAGTTTGCCACTACGCACAACAGAAATAAGGAAATCAAGAAATTCCACAGCCTCTTCGAGTATTTTAGTGAATGCTTCCTGTCGATTTAGATTCTCAAGGTCAAAATGTGCAGAAGCCCTTTTATATCGAGAGTCTTCCAATAATTCTGGATGTGAACCACCCCGAGTAATCCGTAAATCCCAAAGACATCGTAAAAAAATAATATGTTTCTCAGCACTCATGATTTTTCGAGAATCCAAAACATATTTAAGACGGTCAATTCCTCGCTTCTTATTCTCCCGTATGTCAACTGGTATCAAGTTTTTTAACTGTTCTTCGTTCAATCTTTCAATTAATATATTAGCAAGATCCAAAACCGAATCCTTGAAATGAGATTCTTCGTCAACGGTGAGATCCCTCAAGCGTTGAAGTCGGTATTCATCTCCAGAATCCAACGGTTTTAACAATTGCCAATCTAAACATTCATCACAGGCTTTTCGCAACTGCTCATAATTTTGCTTAAAAAGGTGTTCCGGTTGATCTGAACTCGCCCATTCCCCTAAAACATTCCGCCTGTAAAAGGTTTTACTAACACCACCTTCTGGAAGAATATTATGCGCCCGCCAATGTAATTGTTCTGAGTAAGGCAGATGTATCCCAAGATGGTCTAAGAAGACACAAACTTTGTCAGAAGAGTGGTTATCAATTTTCATGTTCCATAGTTTACAACTCACCATTGAATCCTTAACACTGTATTTGCTAGGTTCGTTGTAGTACTTTTCTAAAACCTGCCTGCGGAAATAGATAGGAGTATGTTTCCAAGCAACACCTGAATTTTCTCCAAGGAATTCGTTTAATTTATTTGGATCACAAGTATGTTCGTCCCCGTAGGCATTGACGATGAATTCAACGTGCCTCCGTTTTGGGCCTTCAGAAAACCCAATGTAACCGCTCTCAGACTTTGGTAACGGTTCAATAAGACGTTTCACTTCCAACTTGCTATCTACTTGGTAATTTTGAATACCGAGAAGTTTGCCGTAACTGTGCCTCCAACATGCAAAATCTTTACGGTGAAGAGTCGCCCAAACTTCACTACCACCGTTTTGGATTTCGGAGTGATTAAGTCCCAGTTCTTCTGGGGAGTGTTCTGAGCGCTCCCAGCAGCGGAATTGAATTGCAAGATGCATCTCTTTGAGTGATAGCCACTGAAGAATTTCCTTTAGACGGATTTCAACATGACTGGGTCTGACAATAGCCACAATTACCTCTTCGTAATCTTCATCAATTTTCAAGTATTTGTGCGTCTTCGTATCATGATATAAGTGGTGGAAATGGCGGAACTCTTCACAGATTTCCACCCAAGCGTCGCGACTATAGTAATCCCCCATATAAATAACCAGAGGTTCAATACCGTTTTCAACACCATAACGGAGATATTCAGGAGGTCTTCCTCCACCATATACGGAAGCCGGCAAACCGTCGCCGATATTTAAATCCCAATCTGAGTCGGAGAGTGCTTGCTCAATCTGCTCATTTGGAATCAGGGCAGAATAAATAAAACGTTCATGATTTAAACCATCTCTGTCTATCTGATATACAGGAACCATTTCGGTTAGTCGAAGTTCTCGTAGCAATTCTTCTAGTACTTGTGTTTGCGCTAATCTTTTCCTGTCCTCATCAATACCCATAATCTAATTCCTCCTTGTTTCTAACTTGTTTTAAAACAGTGAGTTACGCATTCGGAAAGCTTATAAACCCATCAATTTATGGTGATATTAATTATAACGTTTAAAATCTGATGTAGCAAGAGAAAGATGTGAGTTATTTTTAAAGTGTCCTACAAAAAACTTGATTTTCATCACACAATATAGTATACTTTATAACTGATACATGCAGAAAAGGGAGAACTGACTGGAAGTAGAAATAGGGAGACTAATGCCGAAATCCGGGCGCGAACCAGCACCAACAAAAGACCTCGTCACCGCATATCTCAAGGAAGTCAAAACAAAAGTAGATGCATGTATCTTTGACTTTCTTCCCACCACCCATGAGCATCAGGATGTCCATCAATTATACCAAATGATGTTAGATTATCCACGACGTGCGGGAAAAGGATTAAGACCTGCGCTTTGTCTGCTTATATGTGAGGCGTTTGGCGGAGACCCTGAACGTGCTGTCAACACCGCTGCAGCACTTGAGATGCTTCAAAATTGGCTTCTCATTCACGATGATATTGAAGACGGTTCTGAACTCCGGCGTGGCGAACCCTGCCTACATCAGAAACACGGCATCCCGATGGCGATCAATGTTGGAGATGCACTGCACTGCAAAACATGGGAGATGCTTCACAGAAACGCTGATATCCTCGGGTCTCAACTCGCTTTTCAGATATTATCCGAATTCGTGCGACTTTGCAACCAAGTCGTTGAAGGGCAACACATTGAACTTAGCTGGGTACGCAATAATCAATGGAATCTCAACGAAAACGATTACTTGACTATGTGTATACAGAAAACTGCTTGGTATACTTGTATCACGCCTTGTCGCGTCGGAGCAATTATCGGAGGCGCCAGTGACGAAGAAGCGGATGTCTTTATTGAATTCGGGAAGTCTCTGGGGGTTGCATTCCAAATTCAGGACGATGTACTCAATCTGATTGGCGATGTTGGTAGATATGGCAAAGAGATTGCCGGGGACATTAGTGAAGGTAAACGGACCCTTGTCCTTATCCATCTCTTCAATTCATGCACGCCATCAGAAGCGCAAAACGTTATTGACATCATGGCACGACCACGCGCTGAAAAAACAGAAGCAGACGTGCAAATTGTTTTACAATTGATGGAAAAATATAACGCTATTCAATACGCACAAAAGTGTTCGAAAACACTACTTCAACAAGCAACTGAAAAGTTTAATCAGAATTTTGCCCATCTTCCGAATAACAGGGCAAACCAACTATTTTTATCTCTAATTCACTTTTTCATTGAACGCGAATATTAGTAAGGAGAACTTATTTTAATGGCTACGACTGGTATTTCATCTGGAAAATTGAGAGGACTTATGAAACTCGCCGACGCAAGCGGTAAGTTTAAAATGATGGCGATTGACCAACGAGGCTCTATGGTGACTAAGCTTGCAGAAGTCCTGGACATAGACAAGACGAATGTAAAATATTCTGATGTCGCATCGCTCAAAACCTTGATAACACGAATTCTTGCGCCAAATTCTACTGCGGTTCTGACAGACCCTATCTACGGACACCCCTATTCAATTACGGAGATTCCGCGTGATGTTGCACTACTTTTGGCTTATGAAGAATCTGGCTACGTGAGCGAAGGTGTCAGTGAAAATGAACGCCTCTCCAATCCTATTGAAAATTGGACGATAGAAAAGGCACAGCGTGCAGGTGCAGACGCTATCAAATTACTCGCTTATTATCATCCCGATGCATCTGAGGCAACCTTACAACATCAGCAAGCATTCGTCCGTCACGTCGGCGATGAATGTGAGAAACACGACCTACCATTTCTTTTGGAACTTGTAAGTTATGCCCTTGAGGGAACAACGAAAAACGTTGGGTTTGCGAAACAGAAACCGGATTTGGTTATCCGCAGCGTTGAAGAATTTACCGATCCATCCTATAAAGTTGATATTCTTAAATTAGAATTCCCAGCGGATTTAAAATACACGGCTGAATATCAAGACCGAACGTTTTATGCTGGTGAATCTGCTTACGATTTGAGTGAAGTTAAAGAGGTCTGTCAGAAATTAGATGCAGCTTCAACACTACCGTGGGTGATTTTAAGTGCGGGTGTGGATATTGAGGAATTCATAGAAAACGTTCAACTCGCCACTGCAGCAGGTGCAAGCGGGTTCTTGTGTGGGCGTGCAATTTGGAAAGATGCTGTTGATTTTTATCCTGATACTGGGGCAGTTACGCAGTTTCTTGAAAATGAGGCAACAACCAATTTTCATAATGCAAATGCAGCCGCAGAAAACGCGTTACCGTGGTTTGAACATCGTCACTTTGGAGGTGCTGAAAATATCCATCTTGCCAAACAATCTGAGAATTGGCATCAAGATTATCAGTAGTGTACAGACAACGAGTTGATCCGACCGTAGATAGCAGGGTGTGGTGTGATCGTTACCGCTTTCCTACTATATCAATCGTGCCGCTATCAATCCGTTTCTGCTAAAGTTCGTTTTCAATTTTCTCAAGAATTTTGTGTGCTATTTGGAGGGTTGTTTCAGCTGGGATTTTTCCGCCAATTTCGGCGACGAGGACAACGACGGTGTCCCGAACAAAAAGCCAATTTGCTCCTGCCTGCCACACTGAATCTCCAAGTTTAACCTGATCTTGAGATACTGGTTGATAAGCAGATTCTCGCCCACCGAATTTTGACACAGATTGTGCCGACAACCTCAAGCGACCTTCATCAGCAGCAGTGTTTGCCTCATCAGCTGATTGGAAAAACCAATAGTTCAGGGCAATTTGCTTGGCAGGGGAATTATTCAACCACCACCGATCGCGCCAACCAAATTGTGCAATAGGTTTTGCTGGTGCAGTAGGAGAATAAAGTTCTTGTGTTGAGCTTAAGCGTGCAGAATACTCTGACAAATCCGCTGTAGTCAACTGAATTGATTCCAATGTAATGTTCATAATAAACATGATAACATGTCCACAACACAATTTCTAATAAAAAACGCAAATTTAGTAAATATTTTCTACTTAAAATGCAACTAATAAATAATGTCTTACGTTTTCTGTTAAATTTGCGTCAAATCAATTCGGGGAAAAACGAAGAATATAAATATCTGCTTTCGGTTCAAATACGTCGGTTCTACCAAAGTGTGTGTAGAATTGAATAGAGATTATGAAAATTATTTCGCGTTATTGTCTTAAAGAGTTCATTCCACCTTTTTTAATTTCCCTAATCTGTTTTACCTGTATTATACTTTTTGATGAACTTTTTCGACTTGTCAAACTTTTTGTTAAGAAAGGTGTAAGTCCATTATACCTGATTGAATCACTGTTGTATGTGATGCCAGCAACGGTAGTTCTGTCAATTCCGATGGCCGCGTTAGTTGCAATCCTGCTGTCGTTAGGGCGACTCTCCACAGATTCTGAGATAATGGCAATGCGGGCACACGGCATTGGATTCCATCAACTAATGACACCTCTCCTGATTGCCACGGTGATCTTAAGTGTTATTGACTTAGCGTTGATGGAATATGTGCTACCCCATGCCACACGTGCGTCTGTCTCACTCAAACGCGATATCCAAAAACACAACCCTGCTCTAATTCTGGAAGAAGATACCGTCATGAAGGAACTTCAGACTGAAGGTAAGCTTTGGATGTACGAATCCACCGATCCAAAAACGGAACGTTTACAGAATGTGAAAATCTGGGACGAATTTTGGCAGGGACAGCCCCGCTTCACCCTTGCACAATCCGCCAGTCTTGGCTACGAAGATGGCAATGCAAAGTTGACGCTTTACGATGGGCACACCTATGAACCATTAACTGACGGTTCCGAAGGCTTCCGAGTCACTCAATTTCAGGAACAACAGATCGCTCTTGACTTGAAAAAAGACTTACAACGGCGCGAATATAAAGCACAACATCCGCAAACAATGCGTATTGGAGAGCTTAAGACACATATCGGAAAACTGGAAGTTTCTCAGCAACGAAATGAGCCATCTGAATATACCATTAATAGACTCCGCTATGCTAAAGTGGAATACTACAAAAAGTTTGCGCTTCCGTTTGCATGCTTAGCATTTGGCATAGTCGGTATCCCGCTCGGATTCATGGTGAAAAAGAATGGAAGAATGATCGGATTTGGTATCGGATTAGCGGTAATACTATTATACTACCTTCTACTTCAGTTTGGACAGAACACTGGTTTGACTGGTAAATTCCATCCAGCTTTGGCAATGTGGTTTCCAAATCTTGTCGTCGCGGCGTTCGGAATAGCACTTATTACAAGAATGTATAGCGAAGAAAAATTAAGAACATGGCGTAATAAAGGGAGCAAATTCCGGATAGTTGTTAATAGAAATGCCGAATCTTAATGTGTAAAAATAGGAAAATCGCTTGAACATTTTAGACCGTTATCTGATCAAAGAATACCTCAAAGCCTTTTTTATCGGCTTTTTCTTTTTTAGTGCGCTTGTTGTTATCGTTCGTTTGTTAGATAAGGACATTAAACATTTTGAGGATGGTATTACTTATCTCACAGCGGTAAAAATTATTCTATACCAAGCGCCACGTCGGATAATGGAAATCGTACCGGTATCCGGCTTTGTTGCCATCTTCTTTGTTCTTGGACGGATGGTTCGTAATAACGAATTTGTTGCGATGAAAGCTGGTGGAATAAGTGTCTACCGAATCCTTACCCCTGTCATCATTGTAACACTGATTATTTGTGCGTGCTTTGCTATTTTTTATGACCGCTTCGCATCTCCTGCCTACCATGAAGCAAATGTCCTGCAGAAAAAAGTCCGCCTTCAATATGGAAGATCTCTCGTTTTTAAGGGCAAAGGCAATCGTATCTTTTTTTCCCATCGAATCAATTTAAAGGACAAAGAAATTAGAAAATTGACCATTTGGGAATCCGATGAAGACAGACAACTTGAGCGGTCAATCTATGCCAAGGAAGCCACGTGGACACCAACGCATTGGGTGCTAACCGATGGACATATACGTCACTTTGAAAACGAAATAGAAGTTGCTTACGAAACTTTTGAAGAGAAATCTATAGAACGCTACGAAGACCCGACCCGCTTCATCGGTAGTGATAAAGACCCAAGGGGGATGACGATCAAAGAACTTAAAGATCAGATTGCCTATAAAAAGGAAGCGGGGCAAATTTCACGGATTGAACAGGTAAAATTACATCACAAAAGAGCGTACCCATTTGCGGCGGTGGTTGTTGTTATGTTGGGTGCTCCCATAGCGCTTCGTTTCGGAAAAGCAGGTTTTTTCGCTGGATTAGTCATCGCTTTTTTTCTTGTCTTCATCTATTGGGCACTCTCTTTTGCCACGCTTGAAGGGCTAAGTGAGAACGGGAAACTCCATCCGTTTTTAGCCTGTTGGGGGGCAAATATTTTGTATGGTATTGTCGGTAGTATCCTAATATGGCGCACGCCAAGATAAAAAATTGTCAATTGTGGATCATTACAATAATCGGAAACCAGAGTTCCTTCTTACTGAGAAGCGGCTGTATTAGTAGGAGCGATCTCCGAATCGCGACTGTCAACTTAGCCTTCTCCGATTTTTAAGTCTGTTTCCACAGTTATCAACGCCTATAATGATTTCCTCCAAACTCGGCAACTTCTTCTTCAAAATCCGTAGTTTTACCCCGATTCCATTTATTCTTGCATTGCTTTTTTTCGCAAAACCAGCCTGGCATACCACAGTAATTGGTATTGTGTTTATCTCTATAGGTGAATTTCTCCGTATATGGGCTGTCGGATATGCTGGCGGTTCTACAAGAGCGACCTCCCTTGGTGCTGCCCGCGACCTTGTCACAACAGGCCCCTATAGTTATGTCCGCAACCCACTCTATCTTGGCAATTTTCTGCTTAGTTTCGGAGTCTGCATTATTGCTAATGTCCTGTGGTTGATACCTGTTCTGATTATCGGATATTTTATTCAATATCTTCCCATCATCACAGTAGAAGAAACGTATCTATTAGAATCATGCGGATCCGTCTATCAGTCATATCAGGACCAGGTGCCGCGCTTCCTTCCTTATTTTCGCCCCTATCGCTCTCCATCAGCACACGATTTTTCTTGGGAACGTGCTATAAAAAGTGAAAAACGCACCTTTACCGCAATTGTTTGTGTCATCGGATTAATTTTTGCAAGGCAGATGCTTTAAAGTCCTTATAGTAACACATCTTTTTTATCTCAAAATTTGCTTGAAATAAATTTGTTCAAGGTGTATCATTCCTATAATGTGTTTGTAAGCACAGTTAAAAGTGATACCAGTTCTAAAAAATAACTACTCTTAAAGAAATAGACCGTTCGTAGTCGCGCAATTCATTGCCAAATCAACGCCAAATGCGCTTTTTGGCATTTGGCGCCTCTTACATTTCTTTTCAAAAGAGAAAATAATTTATAGAATTGGTATAAGTTTGCTTGTAATTGTGAAATCTATGAAAGGTTGAACGTTCGGAATTTACGTATTACCTAACAAAAGGAGATTTATCAGATGAAAAGTACATTTTTCTCGCTCATGATGCTTTCCACTCTTGTAATCCTGTTCGTTTTACCTGTCAATTTAGCCTTCGCACGCGCATTTAACAATGATTTTGAGACAGGCGACCTCACCGATTGGAAGAAAGAAGGAACAGCATTTGATTTTCAACCGACTTGGGGAGATAACCCAACAGCACGCAACCGAGGCCAGCCTTCTAAACATCAAGGCGATTGGTGGCTTGGATTATTTGAAAAGTATCAGGGACCGGATAAAGGGAAAGCACTTGGTCAAGACCCAGGAGGTGTCCAACATGATGCCCCTCAAGGCACTTTGACTTCAATTGAGTTTAAGATTATCGGAACAAAGATGAACTTTCTTATAGGTGGGGGCAACCACGCTTGGGGCACTCCCGCTCCTTGTTGTGTTAACCTTGAGATAAATGGAAAGGTTGAACGGACGGCAACGGGCGCTGCCACTGAAACCATGCACCGGGCAGAGTGGGATGTTTCCGACCTTAAAGGCAAGGTCGCAAGACTTGTCGTTGTTGACAAAAACAGCGGCGGATGGGGACATCCAAACTTTGACGATGTGCATCAAGAAGCTGCTGATGGCAGGAACATTCCATGGGATCTAGTGCTTGCTGTTGAAGCACGCGGAAAATTGGCTGTCAGCTGGGCACAGATGAAAAAGTATTACAAATAGCAAACTATGTCAATTTATTTATACTTGTGAGTGTATTACACACTCCTTACTTTACAAAACTAAAGGAGATATATCAATGGGAAAAAATGTTTTTTCGCTCATGATTTTCTTCCTAATCACGATTTTTATCATTATGTCTGTTAACCTCGCTTTCGCGCGAACTTTTAACAACGATTTTGAGACAGGTGACCTTACCGATTGGGAGAAAACAGGAACAGCGTTTGATTTTCAACCGACTTGGGGAGATAACCCAACAGCACGCAACCGAGGTCAACCCTCTAACCATCAGGGCGATTGGTGGCTTGGACTTGCTGAAAAGTACCAAGGACCGGAAAAAGGAGCAGCATTAGGGCAAAACCCAGGTGATCTTGCAGACGGCGTAGATGCCCCTCAAGGTACGTTAACCTCCATTGAATTCGTTATAGTCGGTGAATCTATGAATTTTCTTATGGGCGGTGGTAATCGTGCTTGGGGTACTGCTGAACCTTGTTGTGTTAATCTTGTAATTAATGGCGAAGTTGAACGAACAATGACGGGTAGTAACACAGAAACCATGACCCGGAGAGAGTGGGATGTTTCCGATCTGAAGGGTAAAACCGCCCAACTTGTTGTTGTTGATAGCAGTAGTGGCGGCTGGGGCCATCCGAACTTTGACGATGTGCATCAAGCGAATGCCAGTGGCGAAAATATTCCGTGGGGACAGGCGACCGCCGTTGAAGCACGCGGAAAATTAGCTGTCAGCTGGGCACAGATGAAAAAGTATTACAAATAGCAACCTACATCAATTCGTTTATACTTGTGAGTGTATTACACAATTTCTTACATTACAAAACTAATGGAGATATATCAAATGAAAAAAAATGTTTTTTCACTCATGATTTTCTTCCTAATCACGCTCTTGCTCATTCTATCTGTTAACTTCGCTTTCGCGCGATCATTTAACAATGATTTTGAAACAGGGGACCTTACTGATTGGGAGGAAAAAACAGGAACAGCATTTGATTTCCAACCGACTTGGGGAGATAATCCAACAGCGCGGAACCGAGGCCAACCCTCTAATCATCAGGGCGATTGGTGGCTTGGACTTGCCGAAAGGTATCAAGGACCAGACAAAGGGGCAAAGCTGGGACAGAAACCTGGTGATATGCAACAGAATGCGAATGGGGGTGTTGCCCCTGATTTCCCTCAAGGCACTCTGACCTCAATTGAGTTCACAATTGTGGGTGAAACAATGAATTTTCTCATCGGCGGTGGTAACCGTGCTTGGGGTACTCCTGAACCGTGTTGTGTTAACCTTATCATTAATGACAAGGTTGAACGAACTATAACCGGTGAAAGTCATGAAACCATGAAACGGAAAGAGTGGGATGTTTCCGATTTGAAAGGCAAAACTGCTCAACTTAGAGTAATTGATAAAAGCAGTGGAGGTTGGGGACATCCGAACTTTGATGATGTGCATCAGGCTGATGCCAGTGGAAAGAATATACCGTGGGATCAGGTACTCGTCGTTGATGCCCGCGGGAAATTAGCTGTCAGTTGGGCACAGATGAAAAAGTACTACTAATCCTGTAAAAACATTGAACATAATAGTTCTTTTAAGTATAAGGGTGAGGTATAACTTCACTCTTATACTTAAACTTGTTCCAATCCAGCGCGTTCTCGAAACTTATTATATGTTTTTAGAATTCCTTGTTCCATCGTATAGGCAGGTGTAAAACCCATTTCATCGGCAATAGGTGTTGCGTCATAATCCCACGAGATACCGAACACGCCCGGTTCCAGTGTAATTTGCGCATCTGGCACCAAAGTTTTTAGATATGCCACACCGTCTTTCACTGGTCGGATACCACCCTTGACATTAAAGACACGCGTCTTCGTTGTCGGGCAGGTGCATGCCGTTACAATCGAACTCGAGACATCCTCCACATATTGCCAATCCACCGAATCGTCACCGAACGGACACACATGCGGTTCTCCCATCGCCACTGCCTCAATCATTTTAGTTGTAAACGAACTCATCCCTCGCGTCCGACCAACCCCGTAAACTGCAGTAAACCGAAGTCCAATTGTATCAACACCGTATGCATCAAAATAGTGCATCGCATATCTTTCATTGAGGGATTTGCAGGCACCGTAGATAAATTTGGGATAGTGTGGTGCATCATTTAGAATTTGTTGATGGTTATAATCTTCTGGTGAACCGAAAACCGCTACACTGCTCGCCCACACAACACGTTTTAGATTGAAAATACGCGCCGCTTCTAATATATTAATTGTGCCTTCGCACACGACTTTCAACGCCTGCGGTGGATTTGCATTGCATGCTGGCACTTGCCATGAAGCAAGGTGGATTATCCTTTCAATTTCATGTTCTTGAACAGTACGTAAGACGTGCGGCAGATCGGTAATATCACCCTGCACGAATGTAAAACCTTCAATTTGCGCATCCGTGAGCACCATTTTTGGAATAGTGAGGTCGTAAGCGAAATCGTAAACGATGACTTTTTCACCAGCGGCTAAGAGATCACGAATAACGTAAGTGCCGATGCAACCCATGCCACCGGTGAGCAGATATGCCATACTGTTTTCTCCTTGAAGTTAGCATTTGGGTGATGCTAACATATTTCCGTTCCTACTGTGGTTTATCCATATTCATCGGTTCATCTACATTTACAAGGATATCTTCGCCCTCAACTTTGATGGGATATATAGGAATACTCTCTTCACCTGGCCAAACACATTCGCCTGTCTTCACATCAAACTCCCACATGTGCATCGGGCAGGTAACACAGTTTTTGTCCAAAAAACCGTAAGTCAAAATCCCACCGAGGTGTGGACAGATATTGTTCATTGCGAAAAATTCACCCTCAACATTATAGATACCGATAAAAACACCTTCAACCTTGACACCGATGCAGGTACCCGGTTGTATCTGTTCGGTTGTCGCGGCTTTTACAAATTGTGACATATCTGATAGTACTCCAAGAAAATAGATTATGAATCAAGACTTCCGATCCTTTCGACCATTTTACGGTATACACTCATCAAATGAATATTAACGTGATATAACTTTGCCCTCCCCGCGCGGGTCTGTACCGCCATCGTGACAGGTTCCGTCATCTGATACGCGAATAGCGTGTCCTGGTCCACCGATACCGCCACTCGGGGCAATTTCATGTCCAAGTTCTCGCAATCCTTCAAGTGTTTCTTCACCAACGCGTGATTCTACTTGTATCGGTTCAGCACCATCGCTGTGAAATCGCGGCGCGTCCAAAGCTGCTTGTGCTGACACTTGTAAATCCATCAGGCTAACACTGAAGTTGAGCTGATTATTTGGAATTGTGCGACCACCAGGGATACCGTAAGTCGCAAAAGGCAAACCATCTCTTGTAGCAAGGCACGGTCCCATATTGTGAAGTGGGCGTTTCCTCGGACCGACAGAATTCGCTAACCCTGGTCTCGGATCGAAACGACCCACACCGTGCCCAAAAAGCAGTCCTGTTCCTGGCACCGTTACCATTGAACCGAATCCGCCTCCGTGCGTTTGCGTTAACGATACCATGTTTCCCTCCGCATCCGCAGTGGAAATATGACTCGTACAACTCATCGGTTCGTGGTAGACGACTTCCCCAGGTTGTGGTGATTCAAGTCCTGCTTTCAACTTCTCGCTGAGTGTTGCTGTGAAACTATCCGACAGTTCTTCATCTATGTCTATGTCAACGAAAGCAGGATCACCAAATCTACGCAGTCTTTCCACCCAGCAAATCTTCATCGCTTCAGCAAAAAGATGAAACCTTTCTGTGAGCGACATATCAGCCAGATCAAATTCTTCGACTAAACGGAGCATTTGTAAGGTAGTTAGCCCGCCTGCACCGAGGGGCGACGTATAAACCGAATAGCCACGATACTGAATTTCATAGGGTTGGGTAATGAAAGCGCGGTAATTTTTTAGGTCGTCAACGGTTAAACAACCGCCTAATTCCTGTATGTGGTTCGCGATTGTTTTCGCTATTCCCCCTTCGTAGAAAGCGGCGTGTCCACCTTCAGCAACAGCCTCAAGGGTTTGCGCGAGGTCAGGGTTGGTAAGCACTTCCCCTTTTTTTGGTGGTTGTCCATTTTTCAAGAAAACCCGTGCCGTTTCTGGAAACTCCCGTTTCCATCGTTCAGCATTTCCTGCAATTCCACCACGATTTGCGCCGTTTGGTGCGTATCCGTAGCGTGCTGAGTTAATGGCGGGGTGTAACACATCCGAGAGCGGAAGACTGCCATACTCTTTTGAGGCTAAACATAATCCAGCGACAACACCCGGTACGCCAATAGAGAGCGGTCCGTGGACATTAACGCGTCCGGGAACACGATAGCCTGCAGGTGCATCGGGTGCGTCCTCAATTGTAAACATATCTTCGGAAGCAGCTGCTGGTGCAGCAGAATTGTAATCTATCGCTATAACATCTTGCGTCTTTTTGCGATAGATCAGCATGCAGCCACCGTAACCAGCAATGCCGTTATGTGAAGGTTCAACAACACCCTCTGCAAACGCGGCAGCGACAGCGGCATCCACAGCATTTCCACCTGCAATAAGCATATCAAATCCTGCCTTTGCAGTGCGCGGGTGTGGACCAACGACAGTACCGTACTCTTTTTTCTTTAAATTCACGGTGTTTTCCTCTTGTTGATGGGTAATAGTTGGAATTTTAAAGGGTTTTTACAGAATTGTCAAGTTTTTATAGGTTGAGTTTCATACTTTAACGTGAGTTCGGTATAAAGACCTGAAGAATTCCATATCTTTTTTCCGTATTTACGTTATATAAAGATTTTAGAGTTTTTAGAGTCAATCGGAAAATGATAGGATTTTGTAATGTGCTACGATCCATTGTTATGACTGGATCGGCAGGCTTATTATGACTAAAACAGTCATATTTGACTCTAAAAATTCGGTATTATTTTCGTATACAAAATAACAATAGTTTTAGGAGACATATTCTGTCGATTCCGAAAGTTGCTTATACCGAACTCACGTTATTTTATCTTGCTTCAATGAATTTTTTATGTTGAAAATTAACATTTTTCTAATTTGTGCTAAATTTTTAGCATTTTTTCTTGACATCTACTTTTTTAAGTGCTAAAATATTAGCATATCTTGAAGAAAGGAGTTACAACATGGAAGATAACCGCATTGCCAAACTGAGTCGTCGAGAACGGCAGCTGATGGACATTGTTTATCAACGCGGTCGTGTTTCTGTGGCAGATGTGCTTGAAGAGCTTCCCGATGAACCGAGTTATTCTACAGTCCGTGCCTTACTGCGGATTTTAGAAGAGAAAGAACATCTCACACACGAAAAAGACGGCAAACGTTACATCTATCGTCCTACACAACCACGCCAACAGGCAGGACGTTCCGCGCTCAAACAGATTTTTCACACGTTTTTTGATAAATCCATCGAAAAAACGGTCATGACTTTGATTTCCGAAGCAGACCTATCGGATGAGGAGCTTGACCGTTTAAGCCAACTCATTGAGAATGCTAAAAAAGGAGACACCTCATCATGATGCTATTTATTGAAACGTTCTATGCGAATCCATTGCTGAAATTTCTTGTTGATACTACGATGAAAAGTATTGTAATTTTCGCAGTTGCGCGTCTACTTGCATTCTACTTCCGTCACAAATCGGCGGCGGTGCGTGGTTTTGTCTGGGGTATGGCAATTGTTGGATTTTTAATCGTTCCGCTGTTTTCTTTCATACTGCCGAAATGGGAGGTCAAGGTCTTACCGGAGACACCGATCATTAGATATGAGACGCCTCAGTTAGTAGAAATTTCTCGACCAGCTGCCGCCCCTGTTTTGATTGCACCGAGCCAGTTAACAACAAAGAAGGTGTCATCGACACAAGTCTCACCGACACCGCCCCAACCGGAAGTGGTAACCCAAAGGAACAGTATCCTTCCCACAATCTCTTGGACAAATTGGATAGGAATCGTTTGGGCATGTGTGAGTATTTTCTTCCTTGCCCGTTTGATTGTTGGAATCTGTGCTGTTTGGCATGTCTCTGTCCGTGCTAATGATATTAGCAGCACAATTGATCAGCCGCATCTTAATTGGAATCGTCAGTTTAGTGTGCGGCTCAGCGACAGAATCAAAATGCCAATGATGTGGGGTATTTTTCGTCCTGTTATTTTGTTACCGACTGATGCAGCGAATTGGCAAACGGATCGCCTCCGTGCCGTTTTGCTTCACGAAACTGCACATATCAAAAGATGGGATTGGTTGACACAGACAATCGCACAGATTACATGTGCGACTTACTGGTTTAATCCATTCGTGTGGTTTACAGCGCATCGGATACGGACAGAGGCTGAACAAGCGTGTGATGACCAAGTGCTAAATACCGGATATCAATCAACCGATTATGCCCGACATTTACTTAATATTACACGTGACGTGAAGTTGGCTAACACAATTTCACGTACAGCTGTAGCGATGGCGCGCTCCTCAAGAATTGAAGGAAGGCTCCGAACTGTTCTCACTGAAAACTTAAATCGACATCCAGTGACAAAGGTTGCAGTAGGAATAGGTCTGCTTATCCTCACTTGTTTTACTGTACCGATAGGTGTGCTCCATTTAGCACAAGCAGTTGACTCGGAGAAAGCACTGTATCAACAAATTCAGGAGGCATCCAAATCCCAGCCAACACCAGAGGAGATGCTACCAAAACCGAGAGTGTATGGACAGGAGTCGGGTTTGGCAAAGTACCAGCAGAATTGGGAACAGAATCTTGAACTTTGCGAACAATTTCTTATTGCCGACCCGGACAGTGAACGATATGACACTGTGTGGTTTGAGAAACTGAATTATCTCTTTGGACTCCAACGCTATGCTAAGTTTGATACTGGTGCTGAAGCGTTTCTCTCGGAATTGCCAACCTCAAGATACATTGATAGACTCCGTCGTTTCCGTGTTTATCGATTTATGGATGAGGGTAAATTTAACCAAGCACTTGCAGAGTTGGACAAGATTGCTGACCCCGCAATGCTGCCCGAAGTATATAAACGTAAAGCAGATGTTTATGATGAGATGGACAATTCGGAGAAAGCAAATGAATTTAACATGCTTTGGACTGAACTCATCTTAGGTAAATCCGCACCTAAATTTTCGCACACAAGCGTAGACGGTACTCCCGTTTTGCTGCAAGACTTTCGTGGCAAAGTGGTTTTATTCTATTATTGGTCAGCACGAGAAGCTACGACGGAATGGATGGTCCCAATGCTCAAACGTCTCTACAACATGCATCATGATAGCCCTGATTTTGCTCTGATTAATATTTGCACGCGGAGCAGCAAAACGGAGATGACACAATTCATTGAAAAACACGCGATGCCGGGTATTCATCTGCACCTCGAACCCGAGGCGATACCACCGCGATTCGGTATCATCAATTTGCTCAACTATCTGCCTCGCTATGTAATTCTTGATAAAACGGGAATAGTTCGTGAGAACGGAAACACTTTCTGGATGGGAGATTTCAAAATTGAACATCTGGTTACGGCACTGCTCGCCGAGGGCCCAAAAGCTGACAATGAACGAATTATCCCTCAAGTCAATCAATTCCTTGCCTCCTCTTATCTTCGGAAAGGTCAGATTGAAAAAAGCATCGCTGAATATGAAAAGATACTTGCCTTCACCCCAAACAATCTTGACATTATGATGGCAATTTTCAATCTGGAAATGTTCCCGGGGGCAAGAACAGCGTTGATAAACCGAGCATACGACCGGATGCTTGAATTACACAAATTGAACCAGAAATCTCCAGAACTTGGTCTTAACATTAATTATCACATCCTGGAGTTGGTGAAACTTTTTGCAGCACAAGGTGACCAAGAAAAAATAAGGAAGTTGTTTCAGATTGCGGTTACAAACCATAGTTTTGAGACTATCAATTATGTTTTGGAGAACAAAGAACGTTTTGCATTGCTTCAGGATACACCTGAATTTCATAAATTCCTCACTGAGGCACCACCGGAACAAAAACCGAACGAAACCCGTTCTGATGATCCCGGGCAAGCACAACAGAACGTTGAGATATGCAAGCATCATCTACTCGAAATTGGCAAGGCGATTCAAGCATATCAAAAGGAACATGGAGAGTTTCCAGAATGGCTCTCAGACCTTTATCCGAAATATCTACCAGACGCAGACACCCTGCTTTGTCCTGCAGATAAAGACGGTGGCAAGCCTTATTATCTTGTCAATACGGATCCGAAAATGTCCATAAGTTACGATTATCAATTTCACCCTCAGTACCGAAAGGATAAAACTGAGGAACGTTTCATGTATGGTGACGTTTTACCGCTTGTCCGTTGCCGACATCATGAAAACCAACCGTTTGAGTGTCATAACTTGAGTTTTGCCTTTAAGGTATATTGGTCATCTGGACCATACAAACCTGATGAGATGTATGCAACCGTTGAGGAAGCCATTGAAGCTTTGGAAAATGGACTTCAGCAACAAGCAGATAATGAAAGGTTTTTTCATTTCTATACTACGCTTGCACGTTTCTATATTGAAGTCGGGCGCGAAAAAGATGTTGAGGGTATCGTAAACCGTTTCAAATCAATTATGAACCCTGACAGTATAGAAGATAATTTTCGACTTGGATCAATACTTGAAATATCGAACCAACCTAAAGAAACGCTTAAGGTCTTTGAAAAACTTGAGAAGCGGTATCCGGACAGTGATTTAGTTCTTGATGAACTTGTGCGAATTCATGAGAGACTCGGCAATTCCGAGCTCGCGGAAGAATATCGGGACAAGGCTGATCCTATGTCAGAATTGGTCGGAAAAGTTGTCCCCGACTTCTCTGCAACGGACATTGAAGGCAAACCGATTTCGCTTGAACAATATCGTGGGAAAGTTGTTCTACTTGATTTCTGGGCAGTGTGGTGCGGTCCCTGCATCAGCGAAATGCCAAACGTGAAAAAGGTTTATAATACCTATAAAAATCAAGGATTCGATATTATTGGTGTCAGTCTTGATACTGATGAAGTAAGATTGCGCAACTACCTCAAGGCGAATGATATTTCTTGGCGCCAAATTTTCAGTGGGCAAAAATGGAATAGTCCGCTGGCAAAACAGTATCGTATTCGCAGCATTCCCGCACCGTGGCTTATTGCCAGAGATGGCACGTTGATTTCACGCGAAGCCAGAGGGATTGAGTTAGAACAACTCGTTGTGGAAGCCCTGAAAACCAAACCCAAGTAAGTTCCCATAGATAAAGGAAATGTTCAATCTTATTTCGTAAGAAATCTAAAAAAGGAGAATACTAAAATGAAAGCAATTTTGACTGTGGCAATGGTGCTGAGTTTCCTGATAACTTCTGTGAATGCACATCCACCTGCAGAAAAGTCTAACGAAGGTTTGATTACGGAACAGCATGAAAAAAATATAAAACTTTGCACACAAAACTTGCTTGCGATTGGCAAGGCTATTCAAGCATACAAGAAAGAACATGGTGATTTTCCGGAATGGCTCTCAGAACTTTATCCCAAATATTTGCCAGATGCGGATATCCTGCTTTGTCCATCAGATAATAAGGGTGGAAAACCGATATATTCTAAGAACGCAGACCCGAAGATGCCAGTGAGTTACGGCTACCAATTTCACCCTGGATACCGAAAAAGCACACAGGAAAACCGAGCCATATATGGCGATGTAATACCGCTTGCAAGGTGTCGTCATCATAAAAATCAAGAATTTGAATGCTTAAACTTGGGTTTTTCTTTTAAGGTGTATAAATCATCCGGTTTCTGGCAAGATACGCCAGAAGTGATGTATGAAACTATCGAAAAAACCATCACCGCTTTGGAAGCGGGACTTCAACGACAACCGGACATTGTGCGTTCCTTCGAACTCTATTCTCCGCTTGTCCGTCTCTACATTGAAGTTGGTCAAAAAAAAGATGTTGATAGTCTCATTAAGCGTTTCAGATCATCCGTAAAACCGGGCGATCTTCAGACACAAACTATGCTCGGTGCGATTCTTGCAAACGCGAATCGGTATGAAGAAATGCTTACTGTTTATGAGAAACTTGAAAAACAGTATCCGAATAAGTCCTTCGTTCTTAATGAACTTGCCCGAATTCATTCGAAACTCGGCAATTCCGAACTCGCAGCGGAATACCAGAAAAAAGCTGATCCTATGGCAGCGCTGGTAGGAAAGGTTGTCCCAGATTTTACTGCAACGGACCTTGACGGTAAACCGATTTCGCTTGAACAATATCGCGGGAAAGTTGTTCTACTTGATTTCTGGGCGGTTTGGTGTCCTCCCTGCATCGTCGAAATGCCGAATGTAAAAAGGGTGTATAACTCCTATAAGGACCAAGGATTTGATGTCATCGGTGTCAGTCTTGATACTGATGAGACAAGATTGCGCAACTACCTCAAGGAGAATGACATTTCTTGGCGGCAGATTTTCAGTGGTCAAAGATGGAACAGTCCGCTTGCAGAACATTATCATATTAACGCAATCCCTGCACCGTGGCTTATTGCCAGAGATGGCACCTTAATTTCACGCGAAGCCAGAGGAATTGCGTTAGAACGTCTCGTAGTGGAAGCACTCAAGGACAAAACCGAGAATGAATAGTGGAGTGTCTCCCGAAATTTTGCGGGTAAAGGTCGCGATTCGGAGATCGCTCCTACAGAACGCCCCTCTTTGTAGGAGGGAACTCTGATTCCCGACTACTGACTTAAACCCAAGTAAGTTCCCATAGATATGGGAAACGTTCAATAGTATTTTATAAAATCTAAAAAAGGAGAATATTAAAATGAAAGCAATTTTGACTGTGACGATGATCCTGAGTTTACTAATGGCTTCTGCGAACGCAGATACACCTGCTGAAAAGCCGAGTGAAGATGTCACCGAGGCACAGAGCCAGAAAAACATGGAAATCTGCAAGCAACATTTTCGCGAAATTCGCAAGGCAATTCAGGCATACAAAAAGGATCACGGTGATTTCCCAAAGTGGCTCTCAGACCTTCATCCGAAATATTTGCCAGATGCAAACCTCTTGCTTTGTCCAGCGGATAATAAGGGTGGAAAGCCAATTTTCAGGCATAACACCGACCCGAAGATGCCCGTGAGTTATGGCTACCGGTTCTGGCCTGAAGTTCGAGCGTTAAAAAATGAAGAACGTTTGGTGTATGGCGATATCATACCGCTTTTCCGATGTCTACACCACCACTTCAATGAAGACGGAGAATGTCTAAACTTGAGTTTTTCCTTGAAAATTTACGAGTCACGTTTTTATTGGAGATATACGCCCGAAGATATGTACGGTAGCCCTGAAGCTGCTATTACTACCTTTGAAAAAGCACTTGCACGATACCCGGATGATCGGCGCTTCTTTGATCTCTACCCAACACTTGTTACACTATACACCAAGGTCGAAAACGAAAAATCAGCAGATGCCATGATTGAGCGTCTCAAGTCAGCAGGCATGATACCAGACGATAAGGGTTACCGTTCAGTGAGCGAAATACTTGCGGAGGCGGGCCTCTATGAGGAGCTGCTTGAGATTTTCAAGGCAGCTGAGCAGCGGCAGCCGGACGCGGAAATTATCCTCGGGAAACTTGCCTACATTTATAGGAAATTAGGCAATACTGAACTCTCCGAAGTTTATGAGCGGAAGGTTGATCCCAAATATAAATTGTGGGGAAAATTGGTGCCTGACTTCTCTGCGACTGACCTTGATGGCAAGCCTATTTCGCTAAAGGATTATCGAGGGAAAGTTATCTTGCTCGATTTTTGGGCAGTGTGGTGTGGTTTCTGCATTGACGAAATGCCCAATCTCAAAAAAGTCTACGCCACCTATAAGGATCAGGGTTTTGACATTATCGGTGTCAGTCTTGATGACACGGAAAAAGAGCTGCGGGACTACATCAAAGAAAATAACATCCAATGGCGGCAAATTTTCGATACGGTAAATGCAAAGAGTGAAGATTCACTTGTCCGGCAGTTAAAAATTACGAGTGTTCCATCACAGTGGCTTATTGATAGAGATGGCAAACTAATCACGCATAAGGCGAGAGGTGAGAAGTTGGAACAACTCGTCGTGGATGCCCTCAAGAAGAAAGCCGAGAGTAAGTGACCAAATCTGTCAAGGAAAACGCTAAATGTATGCGGAAAATCTATACCCGCATACATTAAATGAATTTTGCAATCTTTTCGGGTATAAAGTGTCTCAATAATTATAGACTTACTATAGAAAACGGGTGTGGTGTCTACACACAGCATTGCGCTATCTAATATCAAACTCACGTTAAGATTCATTTTATGCAACTTTCTTACTTTAAAACGCGACTTAATGCCATAAGGCAATTTGTCAGCACTTGAATCCTTATAGCAAACCTACGTTATAAAAGAAACTCATTAAATGTAACCCAGGATTTTTGTGGGATAGATGACCAAACATTAAATCTCACAAAAAGGTTTTCTCACATACTAAAAAATACCAGAAGGAAAATAAAATGAAACGATTTTTGATACTTTTGCTTGTCGTCGGTGTAATTCTAAGTTGTATAGCAATCGCATTAGAAGGTATACCTGTTCAAGAAACGTCCGAACAACCGCAAAAAATTAAAATATTACTTGATATCGCAGGTGAAAACGATCTTTTACCATTAGCCACAAAACACCTAATTGAAGCATTTAGTAAAACTGAAAATGTGGACGTCGTTTTGGAAATTGAAGAAGGCGTATCCTATGTAATTTCAGTTGTTCTTGTAGAAGCACGAGCTGGAGCAAAGATGCAAAAAACCGATAACGTTGCAGCTTGTGTTCAGTATATTGACTACTTTGACAATAGTATTCTCAAACAAGATGTCGCTGTTTCAAATTGGGAACGCGTTAACAATCTCACAGAAAACTTGATTGAACATTCTCGAACAGGTCTATATCTATTTTCTAAAAACGAATTGGAAAAAATGACAAACGGGGTTGTCTCCAAATTTCAGGAACTATTTTTAGAAAAAGATGAATAAAATGAAGAAACCACTTGTTTTTAGGCGCGCTTTGCAAATGCTTATGTGTGGTTTCTTATAGTAGGTTTTAGAATTACTTGAACACTTTTAAGCTGTGAATCAACGCTGAATGCGCGTATGGCATTCAGCGGGAGGGAACTCCGATTCCCGACTATCATTGTGTCTTGTCGCGATTCGGAGATCGCTCCTACAAGAAGAACAGATGTAGCATGTGCGATTATTGGAGAATTGAATGGCTCTGCATTTCCCTTGACACTCCGCCTAAAAATCCGTATAATATAACACATCACAAACACCATTGAAAATGTGGAATTCCGATGCCCTCTCGTAGACAGTCGCGCATCGTCGCGATGCAAATGTTATATCAGATTCACCTCACCGCAGAGCCAATACAACTCGTTATGGAAAAGTTCTGGCAGAGCCAAGATATATCAACAGAACTTAGACCGTTCGCACTGCAACTCGTTGAAGGCACCACTTCAAATCTTGAAACGATTGACGCGGATCTCCAAGCAACCGCCAAAAATTGGCGACTCCACCGAATGCCCATTGTAGACCTATCTATTTTGCGGATCGCAACGTATGAAATCCTGTATATCGACGAAATTGACGCTGCAACTTCTATCAATGAAGCGGTAGAAATTGCCAAATCTTACAGCACGGCAAATTCCCCGAAGTTTATCAATGGCGTTCTTGATAACATCCGGAAAAAACATCAGGAGATACCATAATCTTATATCCTTCTGATGCGAAACCTCTACTTTCAGCAGCCCAAGACATAAAAATCACATTCTTAAAATAACAATGTTTAAACTAAAAATTTTAACCTTTTCCATTCTATTGCTAATCTCATTGAGTCTTAACGCTGCAGAAGAGTTCAAATTTGTTAGTGAATTCGGTGGAAAAGGGGAAGGACAAGCACAATTCGCAAAAAACTTGTTCATGGCGTTCGGACCCGACGGAGCAATTTACATCACGGATACAGATAACTTCAAAATTCATAAGTTTACTCAAACAGGAGAGTTTGCTTTTGACATTGAGGTGACAGATTCTTCGGCGTTTAGATTTATCAATCCTACTGCTATAACCATCGGAACTGACAACTCCATCTATGTGATGGATTGGATACTGCAACACATTTCAGGAACAGACAATCCAAAAATCTTCAACTACGGTCCTTGTGTCCATAAATTCGATGCAAATGGACAATTTGTTGCAAGTTATCCGATACAGGATTTCAGTAAAAGACTCAATAACCTTGAAGCAGCCGCACCCGGTCTTGATAGTGAAGGCAAATATGCACTCATTATCCCACATGGTGACACAAAGCGAAAATTCTTACTCACCGTAGATATCCATAATAACCTCTATGTTTATGATGATGGTTTAATTTACAAACTGGATTCAAACGGAAAACCAATTGATCGCTACGCCATTGCTCAACCGGGCACTGGACAAGCAATTCATCCTGCGGACATGACTGTGGACAAAGCAGGAAATCTCTATATTGTTGATGAAAAAGGACATCGGGTAGTGAAATACAGTTCGGAAGGAAAATTTCTACTCGCCTTCGGTGAATATGGAGATGCAGGCGGACAATTTATCGCACCATTCCACATCACAGCCCTAACAGATGGATCGCTCCTTGTTGCGGATAAGGCAAAGTATTTAAAAGATTTTCTCTCTTCACTTCCAAAGCGGCTTGACGATCCCACCCCACGTTATGATGGTTATGTAAAATCGTTTAGGTATCGGCTACGCAGAATCCAACGATTTACTACTGATGGTGCGTATATCCAAAAGTTGCTTGTTCCATTTCAACGAGAGGCTGAAACAGATGTCGCACTTCAACTCAAAGGAATTGATACAAACGGGAACTTATATTATCTCAATCCAACAACGTTATGGTTTAGAAAGTATGCCCCAACTAAATCCCTGTTTTCTTCAATGTTTCAAACCGAGTTGAAACTCAGTTATACGCGTGATCTACACGATATCGAAATTGACAACCAGGATGATCTGGATGCGGATTTATACACTAAATCTGATTTTGATGAGCAGATAATTCAGGATTCGGCAGGTGCGAATTTAACTTTCTCTTATGATTTCAATGAGGACTATCGACTTGCGCTGTCTAACCGACTCAGATTTATTCGGATGACGGATACGAGTTATTACCGAGCGCAGGATTTTGAGGATTTCCGTGGCACTTTCAATCCAGATGATAGGACAACGGAATCATCTTGGGATAATCGTGTTCAGTTAGATTTTACATTGATACGCGACCACAGCATCTACAATTATCGTGAGGCGCGGGTTTACGCATACCTCAGTACAATCCGTCTGGATTTCATCAATGATGCACTTGATAGAAGTAACTTCAGATTTTTCGATTTCTACGCGAAACTTTCCGACTGGGGCGGTGGCATCTATTACGACTTAAGCCGAACATTCCGCCTGAACTTTGAAATAACACACTTCTTCGGTAAAAATAGATACGAGTATATTGATGAAACAAACGACCTATATGCCACGGGATTTCAGCAAGCGGATACAATACGTGCTGTATTGTTCATCAATGGCTTCTTTTAATCCAGATATAAACAGCATTTATAATAAAAAATAGGCGCGCTTTGTAAGCGCGCCGAGAAACGTTGTATTTGCGATTAAGCAGATTTTTTACCAATCCGTCCAAAGGCAGACTAAGCGTTTAATCCCTCTTGAGCGTTCCCCAAATGACCGCGAGTTTCCCTTGACTCTCAACAGGTAATCCAGTGGCTGCCAACATTTTGATTTCATCAGCACTTAGCGTGCGATCAAAAATCATGACTTCGTCAATTATTCCTTTGAAATATCTGGCACCGCAGCATTCGTCCCATCCGAATTTCAAGTTCATCACTGTTTGCTCAATATGGGGAATCTTATTCTCAGCGGAATCAAGTTTTCCATCTTCCCTGTGATAGATATAACTCGTTGCTTTATCAGCTTCAATTGCTACCGCTACAAGTGCCCATTTGTCTTGTGGAATTTTAGGTGCGCCTTGCCAATTCCATGTCGTTGCGTGGTTATTATTCCACACATACGTTAAAGTGTTATTGGCTGCGACACCCATCCAGAACGTTGTTGGACTTCTTCCCACAACAATACCGGACCAATCTATCGTTTTCCAGCCGTTGATCCGCGCAACCACGGTGATTGCCGTCGTAACCAACTTAAACTTACTATCAACAACTGCATGAGCACCTGCACCATCAACTGCAAGCGCACCGCCCATCCAACCATCGTTTGTCCATTTCGCACCTTGTTCCAAGGCGGCATCATGGCCATTGCCAGATTCATCTTTTCCTTTACCATCCAGCGGCCAGTATCCTACGAGTCCATCACTTAGCCCCGCTGCAAACGCTCCTACGGACCAAAGGCTAATGGTAAATACTAAAACCGTAATAACACTTACTCTATACTTCACTTTTTACTCCTTTTATTGCTGATTGAATCTGTTTCAATCTCCAGTGTGAAGGGTTGAGATCTGATTTTGGTAGAGAAAACAGTAAAGAGTGCTATTAAACAGACACCTCTCTATTAGCGGTATAATACAGAAAAGACAAATTTTGTGCAAGGAAAATTGAACGCCTATTGCGAGTATATAGGGTCAAATTCAAACTTTTATATTTATCTATATTGCTTCAATTTAACACAAAATTTACTTTGGAAGTGATGATTATTTCTCCATTAAGCATAAAAAACTATATGTACATTGAATTTTAAAAGAAAAAAGTTTGCAATTTTACTGAAAATAACGTATGATTATACGTTACACATAGGCAATTATGGGGTTTAATCAGAATATAACCGAAGTTATACCCATTTAAAAACGGTATTTTAGTGTTAAACGCGTCGTTTAGATTTTGAAATCTATCTTTACAAGCAAATCAACATCTAACAGGAAACACACTATGGCAACTTTTGGAACTGGCGACTATCAATATGAGGTAGTAGAAGGTTGGGGTATGATTCCACAACTTGGACTCGTTTCTGGCGTAGCATGCGATTCAAATGACCGTGTCTATGTCTATAACCGCAGCCCACAACCTGCAATGTTGGTATTCGAAGCAGATGGAACTTTCGTTGCAGAATGGGGTAAAGATATTTTCCAAAAACCGCACGGCATCTGGATTAGTCCTGAAGATGAAATCTACACAACAGACACTATCGACCACACGGTGCGAAAGTTCTCACTTGATGGTGATTTGTTACAGACATTCGGCACCGTCAATCAACCGGGGGTGCCGGGAATGCCCTTTAATCAACCCACACGTGCTGTCCTTTCTGCGTCCGGTGAGATGTATGTTTCTGATGGGTACGGACAATCGCGTGTTCACAGAATGACTGCCGATGGTGAAGTTATTGTTTCATGGGGGGCACCTGGCACAGGCCCTGGAGAATTTAACTTACCACACGATGTGACTGTAGATCACAACGATAGGGTCTACATCCTTGACAGAGGCAACTTGCGATGCCAGATTTTTAACAATAATGGCGAATTTCTGACAGAGTGGACTGATCTCGGTTCGCCTAACGACCTATTCATTGACTCAGATAATATTATCCATATTGCCGAAGCACGCCAAAGCATCTGTATCATGACACTTGATGGTGATATAATCGGACGCTGGGGTGAGAAAGGCACCGCACCGGGCCAATTTAGCGATTCCCCACACGGCATTTGGATCGATTCAAAAGGAGACATCTATGTCAGCGAAGTTATCGCTGAAAGGCGTTTCCAAAAATTCGCGAGGGTTTATTAGTTTTGAAAAAGCATTATCCATATATATTCAGTCTCGTTTTTTTCGCTCTTGTCGCATGCACCTTTGCTTTTGCTGGCGAGGGGCATGAACACACAGGCGATCAGATAAAAAAACTGATTACGCAACCTATCACATTTTCGTTTGTAATTATCGCCTTAGTTGTTTCTTTTGTGTTCGGCGGTTTACATGCACTGACACCGGGGCACGGAAAAGCAGTTGTGGCAGCGTATCTCGTCGGCACAAGAGGCAGGATAATTGACGCAATTTTTCTCGGTCTTGTTGTCACATTTACGCATACCTTCAGTGTCATCACGCTCGGTGTGGTACTGTTATTTGCAAAAGATCGTTTTGCACAAGAAGATGTTGTCATGTGGCTAAGTCTGATCTCTGGTCTATTGATTGTCGGAATCGGAGGATGGCTGCTCGCGAAAAATATGAAGCAGTATTATAACGGTAAGACTCATAACCATGGACATGACCACCATCATTCACATGAACATGACCATCCGCATGAACATTCACACAGCCACGGTGGGCACACCCATAGTCACGTTCCTTCAAAACGTACCGGTTTCTGGGCATTGCTATCGCTCGGCATTTCTGGCGGTATCGTGCCGTGTGTAGATGCACTCATTGGACTTTTGTTTGCTATTACGCTAAACAAACTTACATGGGGCATAATTATCTTGTGTGCTTTCTCACTCGGATTGGCTGCTGTGTTAGTTACCATAGGTATCCTAATGGTATTGGCAAAACCAGTTATTGAACGTTTTACAGGCAGAGGTGTGTGGCTGCAACGTCTACCGATTATTAGTGCTACCGTCGTGATTGTGCTTGGCGCGGTGTTAGTATTCAAAGCACTCAACGATGTAGGCATTCAGATTTAAAAACAATCCTATCCTCGGAAAGTCAACACAGAATTTAAGGGAACTTATGCCTAATACTATCGGGATTTTAAGTCCTGGCGATATGGGTCATACTGTTGGGGATGTGCTCCGTCAAAACGGATTACGCGTAATCACATGTCTTGAAAGTAGGAGTCAACGCACCCGTGACCTGGCACAGAAAGCAGGGATTGTGGATGTACCGACGTATCCACAACTCGTCTCTGAAGCAGACCTTATCCTATCAATTATGGTGCCAGCACAATCGATGAACGCCGCTGAATTAGTTGCTGATGCACTACAACAGACTGATACAACTATAACTTACGCAGACTGCAATGCCATCGCACCACAGACAGTTCGCAAATTAGGAGATGTTATTACATCAGCAGGGGGTATTTTTGTTGATGCGTCTATCATTGGTCCGCCACCACGAACACCAGGGGCAACACGCTTCTATGCATCCGGACCACAACTTGATGCTTTCACAGAACTGAATGACTATGGGTTAGATGTACGCACACTTGGCGATGAGATAGGACTCGCCTCTGCGATTAAGATGTGCTACGCTTCCTTGACAAAGGGTTTAACTGCACTTTGCACCGAATTGCTAACCGCAGCAAAAGTGTTAGGCGTTTCAGATGCACTCACAGAAGAATTTAAATTGAGTCAGGCAGCACTTTATGAACGGATGGAAAGAGGATTACCCGGCATGCCACCGAAAGCGAGACGTTGGATTGGCGAAATGGAAGAAATTTCAGATACCTTTGCTCATGTCGGATTGACACCAAATATCCTAACGGGTGCAGCGGATATGTATCGTCTTGTTAGTGAAACACACCTTGCAGACCTGTCGCCAGAGGCACGAGACCAGTTCCCTACATTAGCAGAATTGATTGCAGTCTTGGCGGAACAGATAAAAAAATAGTTGGTAAATAGAAGGTATTGCTCTACTTATTCTCTTGTGCTTCAGTATCTTCCTCTACCCTAAACGGTTCTGTCATCCACTTTTCGAAAGTAGCAGCATCCTCAAAAAACGAACGCATCAAAGCAAATTCAGCTGGTGTTGCAATTGCAGACCGCAAATAACCTTCTTGTGTTCCATAATTCTGCAAACGTTTATGCCATGCGTGGTGAAACACTTCGGTGTCATCTATCATTAGCGCAGAAACCATTCCCATCTTTAAAATTTTGGTTGTGAATCCACTTGGTCCAGCACCGTGTTCCATTAAAGGTTCTACCAGATCCTCCGTGAGTAGTTCTTCAAATTCTTTCTTGTTATCTGTTTGACTTTTTCCAGTCTTGGACCAGTCTCGGATTATGTAATAAAAATCTACCCAGATTTCCTTTTCTTGCTCTTTCATCTCCGCTTCAAAAAACACGTTTAGTCTTGACAATACAACGTCTCTATGGTTCTGTGTTGGCATAGCGGCGACATAAGCCGGAAAATACGCATAGTCTTCCCCATCTTGTGCTTTTATGTAAGTTAAGTAGGGTTCAGTGGACAGAAGAGTCTCTAAATTCTCTGGACTTTGAGGATCGGAAGTCTCTCCAGCTATTTCAAGAAGTTGAGCAAGTAGTCTTTCTTGTTCTACAGTTAATGGCTCATTTGCATATTGCCTTAATGTTCGCATATATTCTGCTTGCTTATCAAAAAGTTCACCCATATCTTGAAACATGTTAACAAACCATGGTACCGCAAATATTATAACACCTACCAGAAGTAAAACGCCTATACCAACAAGAATTAGACAAGTAGTTTTTTTCATTTGACACTCCGTTTTTATTTTATCCTATCGTAGCATCTTTCAATACAGATTGCAATCTTTATTGTAGACTCTTGGAAACATTGAATTCCTACGTTAATTCCAAAATGAATCAGCGTCACGCTTATTGATCGTGACGCTGATATTGAATTCTGAACTAAAAGACGGGCTACTGTTTGTGTAAACCTTTCAAATATTATACCAATTCTAATAAATGCTCTCTCATTAAGAGATTCAACAGTTATTGTCTGCTGAACGGACCTTTCTTCTGTAGGAGCGACCTTCTGGTCGCGACCGGGAGGTCGCTCCTACAAGATATTCCGGCAAATGGCACATTATATATTAGAAATGGTATTACATCTGTCCTGTCCCAAAAAGCATTCCAAGCATTTGAAAAAGCGGCTTGAAATCACTAAGTGTAAGGATAATTTTCGCATCAATTCCATTATCTTCTGCTTTAGCCGAAAAACCGAAACTGTAATTATCTGGTAGGTTCATGAACATGACCGAAAACATCTGTATTGATGCAGCCTCGCCAGGTTCTATTTTTGCTAACAACGGGACGAAGTTTTTAACGGCGATAATTGGTGAAACTGCCAAGAAAATGTTGTTATCTGTTCCCAAACTTTCAACAAGTTTTTGATAACTTGGATTGTCAGAAAACTTGCCATCCATTCCTGTTTGCCTATCCAGCGCCATTTTAATTGATTCTGCACTGGTGCCTGTTGTCCAAAAGAGTTGCCCATCTGAAAACGCGTAATGCCAGTGCCATTCAGAGGGAATCATCTCAGAGGCTTCAGGCAACCTTTCTTGACCAGCTATTTCGTAATTGGGAAAAATGTAACTTTTAATTTCAACACCGTTGTGCATTAATGGCTCACCTGCCTGAGCTTGTTTGAAGTCGTGGAGTTTTTTTATCAACACTTCATCCATATAGTTTTTCGCGTTTTGTTCATCTTTTAGTTCATAGACAAACAGATAATCAGGCACAATAGAGTTCTCAAAATTTACAGAGACACTCCACTGGTCGGCTAATGATTCATAAAAGCCCTTTACCTCTTGGAAAAGAGGGTGTAGATGTTTCTGTTCTTCTGGTGTCTCTTTGTTTAAAATATCAAACCAAAAAGTGCTAATCTCAACCAATAGGTCTGGGATACCTTGAAAACCGCAGTTCAGTATGTAATTATTTGGCATTTCGTCAAGGTTAGCTAAGTCAGTAGAAGGTGTTTTGAACCCGTTCAAGAATTTGCTATCACTTTTGAATTTCAAGAAAGGCTTGAGTTGCACATCCATATCCTGTAACTGTAGGAAGACACTTCCAAACTCTAACTGTTCAATTATTCTTGTCCAACTACCAAACATTCTTCTAAAAAGTACCGATGTTCCCATAGATAACGGATCATTTTCACCTTCAAGGTTTTCTGTCATTGACTCCAATTCCTCTTCCAGTGAACCATCAAGTTTGGTAGTGATTGATGCAACGTCAAAGAAAACTCCCAACTGATTAGTGCCTTTTAAAATCTCGGTTAAAAACATATCGCAATCTGGATTATTTGTAATCGCTTGCATAGTCCCGTTATGGGTATCAATCACGTTTTTGCAGACTTCTGTTTGTTGTGAATAGACAAGGGTATTCTCCAAAATAGCAAAGTTACTGCCACCTTCAGCAGAACTCCAGTAAGTTACACCTTTATATTCCATGGTGGCATTTCCTTCTGCTTCAATTACCTGTTTTATTGCTTCAGGGTCTGTTAGATGCACAGCCGCAGAAACATGCATCGGTTTCAAACTCGTGAAAAATACGGCAAAGTCTTTTTTTAAATCGAGTCCGATCTCTTCCAAATCCGCAAAACTCTGAAATCCTGCTCCGAAGGCATTCGCCAAAATCATCGCAAGCAACTCTGCTTGTCCCAATTGCGGCAGCATATCTGATGCCATGACGTTGATACTGTGATTTAATTCAGTTAAGCTGGGACAATAAATGAGTCCTAAGGATGTTTGTGGAATTAGATTGAGAACGCTATCCTCAGGAATTGCAACTGGTATTGCATCAGATTTTTGGACTGATCCATCTGTGGGTACCCGTTCAACTTCAGCTACAGCATCTACGATTAAATAGGTGAATAAAATCGTACTCAGGAATGTTAACGTGATGATGGTTATGGAAAAACATCTTTTTATCATTTTAATTTCTCCTTATGAGTAAACTATGGTAGATTATACCATTAGCTTATATCTATTCTAAAAGGCGAAGTGCCTTTTCTATATCAGTTTTGAGATCAGAACGTATATCCAGTTTAACACGCATATCTGCAAAAGTAGTTTTTTCGTCAACCGATTTAGAAATATTAAGTGCTTGTTCAAAGAATTTCAGGGCGGTTTTGAGGTCTGTCTTTGCTACTGAATTATGTCCTAAGTTGGTGTTTGCTATGCCTCGGTTATAATAAAACTCAGGATGAGTCCGTTCTAACCGAATAGCTTTATCATAGTCAATGATACCATTGATATTGTCACCTTGAGCAGATTTTGCTTTGCCTCGAACGTTGTAGGCTTCAGCCAGAATAACATTTTCTTGCGTTAAACCAATTGCGGTATTGCAGTCCTCAATTGCGCCTTTATGATCTCCTAAATCAGATTTCGCATCTGCGCGATTCACGTGAGTTACAGCCAGAATAATGTTTTCTGGTTTTAATTCGATTGCTTTATTATAGTCTGCGATAGCGCCTTTATGATTTCCTAAATCAGATTTCGCGCTGCCACGATTGATGTAGATTGTAGCGAGAATAGCATCCGTTGGTTTTAATTCGATTGCTTTATTATAGTCTGCGATAGCGCCCTTATGATCTCCTAAATCAGATTTGGAACCAGCACGCCTTGCATAGACAAAGGCATAATCTGCACCGAGACGAATCGCAGTATCATAGTCTTTAATTGCACCTTCAAAGTCTCTCAACATATCTCTTGCATTTCCACGATTGATATAGGCATCGGTGAAATCCGGTGCGAGGCAAATGGCAGTATCAAAACCTTTCAGAGCACTTGCGAGTTCCCCTCGATGTACCGCATATTCTGCACTATAGTAACGGATCAGCGGTTCCTCACGCCATTCTTCCAAAGATTTCACTTCTGTCGACATGTTCTTAATCAATGTTTTGAGGTGCTTCGAAGGAACTGCATAACCTGACCCAGTTGCGTCGCCTCGAGACATAATACCTATCACTTCTCCCTGAACGTTTAAAATGGCAGCACCGCTATATCCACCCCGTAAATTTCCCGCCTTCACATGAAAAAAATGAGGTGTGAGTCGTTTTATCGTTCCTTTTGAAACATCGCCATGTACATACTTGGTGCCTTGGCGTGGATTGCCAATGGAAATAATGTTTTCGCCTGTCTTGACAGAATCACTATCGCCAAATGACAGAATGTGCGGCTCGTCATCTCCCACCATCTTCGCAACCTTTAAGATAACAAGGTCTCGTATCGGATCACTTGCCATAACGCCTGTGATAGTGAACCATGTAGACTTGTTAACCAACTTAGCCAAACTGGTAACGCCATCAAAGGATCTTTGGTTAACAACGTGGATATTCGTAACAATCAGATCATGTCTGATGAAAAAACCACTACCTGTTGCTGGTGGTCCTTCAATGCTTAAACTTCCTATCTGGACAGTAGCGGCTTTTCCAATTTCCACAATTTGTTCAAGATTCGGTGATATGGAAACTTTATTGTTTTGTGTAGTTTGCTGTTTGACATTTGAGGCACAAGACAGGAAAACCCCTAATACAAGGTATCCTGCAAGTGTTAATATTTGTTTTGCTAATTTCATTTCGGATCCTCTTTCTTTTGCTATCTTATTCTTGGAGTTTTTGAAGATTTCAGAATTAATTGTACACATTTGAGTTGTAAAAGGGAACCCAGATTTCGGCTATTATAGTATAATTTATAATTATTTTTTCGTTCGGTTCTTGTGTGAACTTCAAATACCGTGAATGTAAGAGGCGCAATGAATTGCGCGACTACAAACGCCACAAACCTAATGTAAATGTGTTTTCAAATTTTACTATAATACTTTTAATCACAATGTGCAGATCGCTCCTTGAGGCGTGTCAGCTTATTGTGTAATTCACCGTGAATAGAGCATCTACTCCGAATTGTAGTGGGGCGGTTTCAAACTACCGCCTACTAAGTGTGTTACTTTTTGAGAATTTACTATTAACCTTAAGGTTGTGTCTTAGGCGGTCCAGTTGGTGCAGGAATTTTCCGGGGAAGTGTTTTCGCCCCCTGCTGAGAGAGCCATTCATTTATTTTAGAAGGTGTCTTAAACTCTCTCAATAGCCAATTTGCTGCTTCCTTATCGTTTTCAAGCAGATGTCGCATTCCTGCCTCAGTACCGTGGCGCGATAGAGTCTCACGGATAGCAGCTACTCGCGCAGGAGGTAGTGGTGTAGACACACTTTCCCCAGGTAACGCCTTTGTCGTTTTGTTCAAGAGAGAAGATAAAACATCAACAAGTCCGTCCTGTGATGCTTTGTCTTGGGGAGTTTGTGTTGATGTTGTGGATTCTTGTGTTCCTGCTTTGGTAAGCGGATTCACCAATTGGGACATGTCTTCAGGAACAGTATACTCAATACCTTCCATCTGTCCTGCAGCTATGATTTCTTCCTTCATCCATTCAATTTGTTGCCCTATTTTCCCTTGGAATTGTCCCATCGTCCATGCATTAAAATCATGTTCTTTTATGAGTTCCATAAAGACACCCATGAAAACTTCCTCAAAATTACCGGGTGTTTTAGCGGCTATTTCATGAATTCGTTGTGCCATTTGCGGTTCATAATCCGCGGGTTCACCCTCAGGAAATTGCATTCGGAAAACTTCCATTGCGGTTTCCGCGAAATCCACCGTTCCTCCAAATGCAGGACCGAGAATATCATAGATTTCCTGCATATCCATATCAGGCATTTTGTCGCCTGCTTCTAAACCATCTAATCCGAATCCGTCGAACCAATTTCTCACTGCTTGTTGAGCCTCTTCCATTTTAGCCAATTCTTCTGGACTCATGGATGATTTTAGTTTTTCCAAGAACTTCTGCGCGTCTTCAGCATTTTCAAAATTTTTAAAGTTTTCAAAGTCTTCCGAATTTAGAAGTTCTTTGGCTTTCTCTATATCCATACCGAATATGGACTTTTCTGATCCGGACGCTTGAGGTGTTGTTGTTTCAGCAGCAATCGCCGCATCTTCAGTCTCAGATACGCCAGCGGGTTTGGCAATTTCCTGAACTGATTCTATTTTGACCGGTGTTTCGTCCTCTGGTAGCGATGCCAGTAAAAATGCCATTCCAATGATTAAGATCAAACATATACCAATTCCAATGGGAAACAAACGATTTTTCATGAGAAATCTCCTCCGTTTTGATGTAAAATTGTTATTCAAAATCCACGCCTTCGGGTAGCGTATATCCTGCTCCTTCCAGCATAGTTAAAAAGTCGTTCCATAGATCCCCTAACTCCTCAGGTGTGTCTTCACCCGGATATAAACGCGGAGTTTCAGTGAATACCATGGTTTTCAGAGCATTCAATATATTACGTTGTTCTTCTAAAGACTGTGTGCTGAGAAAATGTGCCGCCTCTGACAACATTCTCATGAGATTATTTTTTCCTTCACGCAGAAACGCAAGATTTTCCTCGCGTTTTGCATCCATTTCTGCTTTTCTCATTTTCTGCTTTTCATCTTCGGAGGCAACCTTTTTTTGTGTCGGAAAATTATGATGCGATTTCATCTGTTCATAAGATGCATTAATGTCTTTTTCCGACAACGCTGTTTGACGATGTAGATCTGTTGTTATATTCCCCTGTTTAGAGGATCCCATAGAATTTCTACTATTAGATTTTTCTTCTGTATGTGATCGTGTAGTACTCTCTTCAGAACGTTGTGAGAGTTTTAATGTATCCGGTAACTTTGTCCTATAAACTTTCTTGGGTTCAGCCTTCAGTATTTCCTGTGCTGGACGATGATGTCCAAAATACCATAGCGCGACCGCACCTATTAGGAAAAGAAAAAAATAGGTTGGAACTGAATATTTTTTCATTTTTTACTCCTTATTCAAAGTCTTTGTATGTCGTAAAACTTGTTCAAGATAGTGTTATTATTTGAAATCTACACCATCTGGTAGTGTATATCCTGCGTCAATATGCCACTGTAGACGTTTATTCCATTCGCGATCTCTATATCCAGGCTCATAGATTTCCATTCGTTTCCGGCTTGGATAGTTATAGAAGTCTGTTTCCTTCTTTTTAAAATAAGCACGTTGTTCTTCTAAAGACATTGCATTTAAACGTTTGACGAATTTTGCGATATATGCCTTCTGAGATCTTTCAATCTCCTCTTTCGTAACCTTTATCTGTTTACTCAATTCTTTATGCCATGGTTTAAGCACATTCTCAACATATTCATCTGCCGCTTTTTGTTTGGAAGTTATGTCTTTTTGTGACAACCCCCTGAAATAATCAGCACTCTCTTTTTTTGTTATAGAATCTACGTTTTTCATTTCTATGTTGGAGTCGGTTGTATTTGTTTCAGTGGAAATCGGTGTATCAACAGGTTCGTTTAGAGCTTCAGTAGGCTTTTGGTTCTGATTGCGGGTCTCTAATGTATCCGTCGTTGATTGTTGTTTTTCCACATGTTTTGTAGTAGTTTCAACATTTAGGGTTTTTACATCTTTATATTGCCAATACCCTATACCTACAATTAGAAATGCACCGAAAATTAATATGATTACAACGCGAAATACTTTATTCATTTTTTATCCTCTGTATATGATGTAAAATTATCTATTTTCTTTTTTTAGTGGAATGTGAAACATCCCACGATTATTGGTTACAATGTAAAACTTGTCGTTATGAATAACAAGATCACGAACTTCATCTGGAACTTCTGGAGAGATTTTCTGCCATTCGTTATCATCATTTAATTCAAAAATTCCGGCATCACCGACACCATAGACTGTGTTTCCATCAACTGCCAAACTGGCAATGACGATATTTTTACCTGAGCTATCGGTTAGCACGCGCCAATATTGGCCTGATTCTGAGGTGAGGACACCATTGTCAGTTGCAACATGGACTGTTGAACCTGCAAAGACAATCTCTTTGAAACGGCCAAATTCAAGAGGAAGGGTTGACGTAATGTCTTTCCAACTTTTCCCAACATCAAGTGATTGAAAAAGTTTGCCATCATCTCTTCCAACGTAGACAGTTTCCCTTGAAGCCGCAAGATTGGATCCCCTTAATTTACAATCTTTATCTATATTTAGTCCTGTATCCATCCACTTCGGAAATCCGGGTCTCCATTTGAAAAGTCTGCGAGCGTGTGCAACATAGAATGTCTCACCAGCAACGGCAATCCCAACAACATCACCGCTATTAAGCATTGCTCGCATATTCCGGATTTGCTCTTCCAACGTCTCAACTTTTTCATTGTAATTAGAGATGTCGGCATCTTCACTCTCTCCAATGTTTTTACGAAACTCATTGGAGAAAATATTTTCGTCTATTGCAGGCATTCCTTGGATAGGAACTAACAGATCACCTTTGGAAGATAAACGGCAAATACGCGTTCTGTTTTTTGCATCACGTGCAACTGCATAAAGAGTATCATTAGCAACTGTTATTTTCCTCGAAAATAAGTTGAGAAACTCGTTTTTTTCAGATTCGTCAGGAACAGTTGTCCATGTATCACCGCCATCGGAAGATTGGACAATTTCTTGATCGGAGTGCACGTAGAGACGGTCATTGAAAGTGATTAAGTTATCAAATTTGTTACCTATCATCCCTTTCATAAAGGAATGCCACGATTCACCCGCATCAATCGTACGTTGAAGTATGTAAAAACCCTCCTTATAAAAGGTGCTTTCATCCAGTGCCAAAGCAGGAGAATCGGTTATTGTAATTGAATCCATATTTACTCCGAGGTAGGTCCATGTTTGTCCACCATCTTCTGAACGGTAAGAATGAATGGTCCCGAATACTAAAATAGTTTTTCCGGAAACCAAAATTTTTGCCCCCCTTGACACTATATTTTCCAAAGATTTATTTCTGGGCGTTATTTTCATCCACGAATTTCCTAAATCGTCTGATCGGAAAATTTCCCAACTATTAGAGTTTTCACTTCGCATCATCTCTCTTATAAACTTTGTTTTCAACTCCGATGATGTCAATGAAGAATCACTTGGAGTCATTCCAACATATAGCGTATTTTCAGAGATTGCTAACGAGTTGATTGTTCTAAACTTACCTACTGGCAAATGTTTCCAGATACCTGAATTGAGTCGGTAAAGTCCTCGGTTTGTGCCAACAAATACCGTGTTTCCGATGGCAGCCGCTGCAGTAATTTCTCTATCTTTTAAACCGTCGTTGAAAAGGTGCCACTGTTTACCAGCATCGGTTGATCTGAAAATTTCATTGTCCATTACAAGATAAAATGCTTCGTCAGTTATTAGCAAATCAATAGCAGTTCCATTTGGACGTGAGCCAATGGGATTCCAATTTACGCCACCATTTGTTGAAGCAAATATTTCGCGATCAGCGACAATATAGAGGGTATCCTCCCGTTCTGCCATAGGCATTTCGGAGTAAACTTCAGTGGGAAGCGTGTTGTTTATTTGCACCCACTCAGTCGCATCTTCTGTCATTTGGTAGATACCCGTTGGTGTGACAGTGAGAAGTTTCCCTTCAGTTGTTAGAAAAATTTCGTGTATATTTCCACCTTGCGGACCTCTTGCTTGTGTCCACTGGTGTGTTGTCACAGAAATCTTGGATGAATCTGCTTGGTCATTAGCGGCTATAGCAGCATCGGATACTTCTTGACCAGCTCCGTTATTATTGGCAAGGACAGAGCTTCCTATCTGACGTTGTGTATCAGGTTCTGATTGGATATCAAGGAGGATTGACGTATCAACGATCTCAATGGCAGTTTCTGATTGTGCCGCTAAACTGTAAGGCTTCTGAAAACGTGTGAGGAGTTGATTGCTTGCACCCAATAGTAAAATAACCAGCACAGCAGCTGATCCTAAAGCTGCCCACGGCACTAAAGGTTTACTGCTTGAAGCTGGTATTGGCTTAATATGCGCGATCTGCTCCATGATGTTTCCGGTTAAGTCGGCAGGCAATTGGACGCCGCCAAGCGTTTCCCGAATCATCGGTTCTTCCTCTTGCAAACGTTTCCGTGCACGTCGGAGTCGGCTCTTGATAGTATTCACGGACACACCTAAAAATTTGCTTATCGCTTCAGATGTCATCTCGCCGAGATAGTGAAGTGTTACGACTGTGCGTTCACTCTCTGGTAATTTTTCAAGCAAGTTTTTAACAAGTTCACGGCGGTGTTCTGCTGCCGCCTTTTCACGCTCTTCTGCTAAATAGCGTTCGTAAGCGGTTTTCTCCAAGGTTTTTGTTTTGGTGGCTTCTAATGATTTCATGGTTGGTTTTTTCCTTCTGTGCCAGTCTGTACACAGGTTCCTGGTGATTACATAAAGCCATCCGGCAAATTGATTCGGATTCTTTAAAGTGGCAAGTTTTTTATATGCCTGCAGGAAGGTATCTTGGGTGATTTCTTCGGCGACCTGAAAATCACCTATTTGCCGCCAAGCAAGCGCGTGAACACTCTTTTGGTATTTTTGGACTAAATCACTGAAAGCTGAATCGTCACCCGACAAGATGCTACGAATCAGTTCAACATCGTCTTTTTCCATCGGAGTCCTCCACAAGAGATTGGTTTATGATTATTAGTGACGTAATTCTGGTATCAAAAGGGTGCATAATTTGAAAAAAAATGAAAAAATTCTGAAATTTCATTGAATTCAATTTCAGTGTATCACAAAATACGTTGTTCTTGAGTTTTAATTCTGTTAAATCTCACTAATGCCCGTAATTATGGTAAAATATACATGTTTACTGTAGGAACGATCTCCGAATCGCGACCTATTTTAGTCGGGAAGCGGAGTTCCCTCCTACAGTTCAACCATGTCTAATTAATTCTAAAATCTACTATAATAAAGAGTTTGCCCTTGACACGTGTTAAAGAAATGTATATATTAACCACATGATGAAACTCTTATCCATAAACGTTTCAAAACCGAAACCTATTACCTACAATGGTAAAATCGTACATACGGGGATTTTTAAAGAGCCTATACCAGGCACTGTTATGCTCAGAGAAAAAAATATTGACGGTGATGGCCAAGGCGACCTGAAGGTGCATGGCGGCACTTACAAAGCTATCTACGGTTATCCAATTGAACATTATTCGCACTGGCAGCAAGAATTAAACAGAGATGACTTATCTTATGGACAATTCGGTGAAAATCTGACTGTTGAGGGCATGCTGGAAGATGAAGTACACATTGGGGATATTTTTCAGATAGGGACAACAGTAAAACTTCAAATTACACAACCGCGCGTTCCCTGTTTCAAACTGGGATATAAAATGGGATTGTCGGAGTTTCCGAAACAGTTTTTAGAGAGTCGGCGAGTCGGTTTCTACTTCCGTGTGCTTGCAGAAGGTGAGATTACCGCAGGTGATGCAATTTCACGTATTGAAATTGCCCCGGAACCGATGAACGTTAAAGAGATTCTTAATCTACGTTATTTTGATACAGATAACCATGAAAAGATAGGAAAGGCGAGAAAATTACCCGCTCTCTCTCCGAGTTGGAAAAAAGATTTTACCCGCATCTTACAAGCGAAAAATCTGATATAGAAAAATGAAGATATTTAAAGCAGATACTAAAAAGGAAACAAGTGAAGCAGCAGCGAAAGCCGCAAGCACAATACTGCAAGAAGCGATTTCTGCCAATGGACATGCCCGCTTCATTGTTGCAACAGGAGCATCACAATTCGATTTTCTCAGTGCATTGACCGCTAATGCATCAATTGATTGGACAAAAACGACGATGTTTCATTTGGATGAGTACATTGGGATTTCGGATACGCATCCAGCGAGTTTTTGTAAATATCTACAGGAGCGATTAGTGGATATAGTGCAACCGGGAACGGTGCATTTCCTGAACGGCGAAACAAACGATCCCCAATCCGAATGTGATAGGCTCAATCAGATTATTTCACAACACCAAATAGATGTGGCTTTTGTGGGGATCGGTGAAAATGGACATCTTGCGTTTAACGATCCGCCTGCTGATTTTGAAACAGAGGACCCTTATATTGTAGTTGAATTAGATGAGGCGTGCCGTCTGCAGCAGGTAGGTGAAGGATGGTTCAATGGGTTAGATGATGTGCCGACTCATGCGATCTCAATGTCTATACGCCAAATTATGAAAGCACAGACGATTATTTGTACAGTACCAGATGAACGAAAAGCAGAGGCGGTGCAGAATTGCTTACACGGTGAGATTACTCCGATGCACCCTGCCTCTATTTTACAAAAGCATCCAGATTGTACGGTATATCTGGATGCGGGGTCAGCATCTCTGCTATAAGGACAGGGTTTGAACCCCGTCCTTATAGCATTTGACTTAGTGTGCCGTTTTGATCTGTCCCCAAGTGACAGCAAGTTTGTCTTCTGGAGCGACATCAGCCGCAATTTGACCTAAACCGTAGAGGATAGACCGGTGAATGAGTTCCCACCCGTCCTCTGTTACCATCTGCCAAGCGGTAGAGTGGGGCCAGATGTTGATATGTATCGCTTTCGTAGTGCCTTTGAGTGTTTTCGCGCCTTTTTCATAGACGGAAATGGCAACGAGATCGTTGTTGTCTGTGCGGACGGCTAATATATCCACATCACCGTCTAAGCCACTACACGTCATAAGTTGCGCTGCGGGTTGACTGACCGTGATGTCTCCTTTGAATCCTGCGGTTATGGGATGATCTGTGTCGATGATCGTTATTTTATCACCTGCATCGGAGTTGAATGTGCCATCTGGTGAAAATCCCATATCATCATAGGTAAATGATTCTGCATTAACAACAGGGACGGTTGAATCTGTGTAAGCGCCCAAAATGTTAACACTGGAGGTTGACTCTGAAATAAAGACAAGATCTATGCCAGCAAGATCGACAGGATGTTTCGCACCGTGCGCGTGAGGTTCAACGACGTAACCCCACTTTTCAAGGTTTTCAATGAGAAGATTGTCCTTCGGATCAGGTGCCCCGGATCCTACGAGAGCCAATTTTTCTCCTTTAGCCATAACAATACTTGTCAACAGAAGTAACATAAGAATGGGGTAAAAAATGTGACGATACATAGTATGAGTTTCCTCCTTCCGGAATGTGTTTTGGTAATATGTGAACTAAAAACAACCCTTGGAATACGCCGGGATTGAGATAAATATCTGGGACAGTTAAAAAACGAAATTTAATCTTATCTTCAATCTTGTTTGTATATACTCTATAGGAACAGACAAAAATTGTCAACTTTATTAATTTGATGGAATGGGCGCAGGAATAGTTAAACAAGTGTCATAGCGGAATTCATTAGTTTGTGAAAATGGAGAGTGTTGATGAAAGATAAAGTCAAGGTTGGAATCATTGGTGTCGGTGGAACAATTAGCAGTACAACAGTGATTCTGAACGGGGAACCGAATGTAGATCTTGTCGCTTTGGCAGACTTAGATCCGGATCGCAGGCAAAGGGTCTTGGGTGATATTAAAGGGGTGCGTGTTTTTGATGATTATCGGAAGATGTTTGATGCGTGCGATTTAGACGCTGTCTGCATTGGACTACCGACATGGATGCACGCGCCCGTTTCACTGGAAGCAGTGGAGCGTGGGATGCATGTGCTCTGCGAAAAACCACCGTCAAATGATGCAGCAGAACTGATACCGGTCACAAAACTTGCCGCAAGCAAGGGCTTAACCTATATGTTTGTCCGTCAATCGCGTTTCACGTCTCGGTTGATGGAAGGTCGCAGGCTTGTGCAAGCAGGGGAACTCGGTGAAGTATATTACGCTGAAACTCGGTGGATACGGACACGATGGTGTTCCGCACGGGGATGGCGTCACGATAAAGCAAAGGGTGGAGGCGTCCTACTTGATCTCGGTATCCACGCGATTGACAATGTTTGGTTTATGATGGGTTGTCCGCGTCCTACAGAAGTTATGGCGGGGTTATACTGCACATTCTCTCACCTCGCGCCTCCTGAGCAGACCTACACGGCAGATGATGCCGCGTGTGGATTCGTACGGTTTGAGAATGGTTGTACCCTACATTTTGCTGTCGCATTTTCGCTGAATACGACAAACCGACACACGCCAGCAGCCGATAGCGACCTTGTCAAAAGTGAGATTCAGGAGTTTCACCTTTATGGCACAAAGGCAGGACTTGAAAATGGGAAATTACTGGTCGGAACACCGGATGGTGTTAAGGTCAAACCGATTAAACCATCGCCGCAAAAGGCAGATGATATAACACTTCAGGCGCAAGAGTTCATACGAGCGATCCGAGAAGAGGATGAACCTCTCAATTCAGGTTCGCAAGCGGTAATGCTAATGCAAATGCTTGATGGAGCGATGAAGTCCAGTGAGATTGGCAGTGCCGTTACGATTCAGCCAATTGCATAAGTCCAAAAAGGAGAATGTCAATGTCTATTCAACAAGAGCAAGGTGGACTTACAGCACAACAGAAACAGAAATTTCATGACGATGGATTTTTGCATATCCGAAATCTATTACCAAACGAAGCGCTTCAACCTCTAATTGATGAATTAAGTAAAAAGGTTGATGAGGGCACTCAAGCGGCAGTGAAAGCAGGTGTTCTTGCCCCATCGGATACGTATGATGACGAACCTTTTGAGACGAGGTTGGGGATGGTGTCAAGTGCCTGTTCCGACTCGAACTGGATTTGGAGCAACTTTTTCCGTGACCAGAAGATACGCACGGCGGGCATGTTTACGCTTAGAACAGCACCAGAACTGCTTGATGTTGTAGGTGCACTTATTGGTCAAGAGATTTTTGCACATCCGCAGTTTAATTATCGTGCGAAACTACCAAATCAGGATATAACTGTTATTCCGTGGCACCAAGATTTAGCGTATCTTATCCCTGAAGAAGCAGGGGAAACGTTGGTCGTGAACGTTTGGCTTCCGATGGTTAGAGCGTATCAAGAGAGCGGATGTATGCAAGTTATCCGAGGTTCACACCGCTTCAATCTAATAAACCATAACTATCAAGATCCGGCACCAGGTCATACGGGCGGTAAAGGTATCAGTGAAGCGGAATTGCCGCCTGGCGACATCGTTACTGCTGAGCTTGATGTCGGGGACGTTTTGCTTACAAGTGAGCGAGTTGTCCACCGTGGGTTACCGAACCGTGGCAAAACGGTCAGATGGAGTGTAGATACGCGCTATAGCCAAATTGGTCTGCCCACTGGTCGCCCGCAAGTTCCGGGGTTTGTGGCTCGGAGTCATAAAAATCCGGAAAGCGTTGCGAAATCACATCATGACTGGAATCAGCAATTTGCGTAAGTTTAATTTACAAATATCCTTTGTTTCCTCATGTAAGGCGAGGCACAAGGTCTCCACCTTACAATATGTGACGAGATTTGTCCGCTAATTGATACCTGCTGTTAATGTCAAAAACTTATATATCCTAAGTCCGGGTGTGTAAAGTTTTGGTTATAAGTATCATGCTGCTTGTTTGAGTTCATTCCAATATCTGTCCCACGCCCCATTTTTCACTAAACACCGTAAGGCAAGCACCTTATTGATACCTTCTTTTTTCCATCTCATAGCAGCTTGTTTACATCTTTGTCCTACAACATGTTTACACGCACTCTCAATCACACCACTCCCGATATGATACCCTTTTTCACGAAACACCCGGCAAAAATCCTGCGGTTCTGGCGCGTAGGTATAATTGAATTAGCAATTTCACCCTCTATGTTGGAAGAATTTGAAGTAGTTGTCCATCGCCCACGAATTCAACAAAAATACAACCTATCAGATGAAGACATCACCGAGTATCTTGAGGTGATAAGAGAATTCGCAATTGTCGTTCCTGGAGAAATCGTTGTTGATGCTGTTCCTGATGATCCAGAAGATAATTCAATTATTGCTTGCGCGATAGAAGCAGAAGCAGATGTAATTATTAGTGGAGACCGACATTTGCTTATACGCGGTTCATATCAAGGAATTCCAATTGTCAACGCAGCAGATTTCTTAAGTGCTTATGTTCCACCAGTAGAATTCGTTCTATAATTGCGGTGAAGGGCAACCTGCCTATGACTTTCAACTGTATCAACTCCTATAAATTAAAACGAACCTTTTTTGAATAGACTTGACTAAACAAACGAAACTAAATTGAACACTCTTTGAGACGATTTATTGATATTGAATAGGGTGTTACATAATCATCATAATTCGGAACAATGCCCCAATTTGTAAACGGGTTACAAGTTCCACTAAGGAGAAAGCAATGAAACAGAAATTTTTCGTACTTGGCGCAATCGCACTTATAGCAGTCGTAGGTCTTTTCGTTTTTGAACATGCAACATCAGCACAGCGTCCTGATCGGAACGCTCAACCCGGACAAGGTCAACGTGGCGAGCGTCCTGGTGGTGAAAGAGGCAATAGGGGAATGACAGGATTTAACCCTGCTTCCTTTGTTGACAATTCATGGTTGGATTTGACATTTAAAATAAAAGTGGACGATGAAACCCTTGTGAAAGCGCGTCCTATCTATCAGGAAACTCGGGATAAATTTGAGAAGAAGATGAAGGAAGTTATGGCATCTGGTGATATGCGAACGGGTATGCAAGAGATGCGAACTTTTATCGGAACTGCTGGCAATGAGTTTCAAACGAACCTCAAAAAGGTTTTAAGTGAAGAGCAGATGACAGAACTCAACAAATTGACGAAGGAACGGCAGTTACGAACAAACAGATTTCGCGGTGGTGAAGGCGGGCAACGCCGTGGCGAAGGTGGTCAACGCGGTCAGCGTCCCTCTCAATAATGTTTGAGAAGACACAATTAGGTCGGGTGTATTCACCCGACCTTTTTTGTTATGTTATCAGGTTTCAACCGTTTCCCAGAACAACGGTGCAATTATCGGAGTTGAAAACTCTTCCCACAAGAGATTTTATCTGTGAACCTTTCACAAAGAAATTGCACCTAACGATCATCAAGCACTTTATTGCCGTTGTAGTTTAATTCTCCAAGCCAACGTCGAATTGTAGCACTTCGTTCCGTATCGTTCTGTGCATCGAACCCTCGCGCTAATTTCATCCCCGTATTAAATAGAACCTGCTGATGTTTTTCTGATTTGCTATCTTTTGCTTGTTCGTATTTCGTGAGTGCATCGTCAGGTTGCTTCCTATTCAACAAACAGATAGCGAGTAAGCATCGTGTGCGAGTAAGTATATCCGTTTTACCTCTGTTAAAGAGGCGGTTGGCAACTTGCGATTCAAGCGAAACGAGATTTCGGTATGTTGATGTGTTTCGCGGATCCTTGGAGACAACCTTTTCAAATGCTGTCAGAGCCTCTGAAAATTCACCTTGAACAAGATATAGGTAACCGATGATATTGTCAATAACAATATCTCTTTCATTTTCAGGAATTGCAGTAAACTGTGTAAGCGCTGCAGGATAATTCTTTTGCTGCACCAAGGCGTTTCCACGCCGAATGTAGAGGTTAATCTGTTCTGTCGTTGCTTGCTGATTATTAGGGTCACCTTTTAAGACGAGTTCAAGTTCAGTTTGCGCACGCTGATAATCCCCTATGTTTTGATATGCATGTGCCAAACTTATACGTAGGTTAGATGCAGTTGGAAGGAGGTCCACGGCTTTCTGAAGTAGTTTAATTGCGGCGCGGTAATTTTTCCGATTTATGAGGTCTTGGGCAGATTGATGATACGCTGCGATCAGGTTATGTTGAGCTTGAGGCGCATCAGGTTCTGTCATATAAACCTTTTGAAACGCAGATACAGCCTCCGAGAACCTACGTTTTTTAAGGTATAATTCACCGAGCAAACTGGAGATACGGGTATCGTTTGGATGAAGTTTTTGTAATTCAAGATAGGTGTTAATAGCCTCATCCACTTGTCCCGATTTGCGGTAGTTGTTCGCTTTTTGCCAAAACGCATCACTTAAGTTGGTACGGGCGATATGAAATTTCGGCTGCAATTTCAATGCTTCGCGATAAGCAGCAATGGCATCATCCCATTTTTCGTTATTTCTAAGCGTGACCCCATGATTATTATAGCATCGCGCAAGTCCTCGTTTGGCTAACCTACTGACAGGGTTCAATTCAAGTGCTTTTTTATAATGTTGAATAGCAGTTGGGTAGCGTTCAGCGTGTGCATACCCTTCTCCCATCAACATATATGTCGTTGAATCCAACGGATTAAGCTGAATTATCTTTTCAAAAATAACCGTTGCCGATGTGAAGTCCTTGGCATTCAAGGCATAGAACGCCTTTTCTCTGAAAAGGTGGTGTAAGTTATTTCTGGCGGCTTTATGGTAAGGCTCAAGCTTAACAGATCTTTCAAAAGCACTTATCGCTCTATCCACCTCACCTTGATGATAGTAGTGTATTCCAAGTGTGTTATAGTCTGCAGCACTCGGTTTCTCTTTAATCCTTTGTTCAAGCAGATTAATCGCTGTCCCTAATTGTCCTTTTTCTTGATAAGCCTGCAGAAGTTTCTCAATAGCGGGTTGAAAGTTTTCATTGCGTTCAAGACAATCTTTAAAACTATCAATTGCAGATTCCATATCGCCTTTGTCAAAATAAACCGCACCAAGCAGGTAGTGAGGATAGTGCTGCCTCGGTGCTTGCGCAATTTCGATTTTCAAGGCATTGATGGCAATGTCGTGCTGCGGTGTATCAATTGGTGTGTTATAGAGTTTCCGCAATGTATTTATATCGCGTTGTGTTGGATGCTGTGCTGTTGCCGTGGGATAACATATATCGCCAGGGTGTGGACTGTGTCCCCACAATCCAAGTGCGTGCGCAAACTCGTGTAGGCACACCGTCCGCATCTCCTTTTGGGACAGTTCTGTAATGGTTTTATCACCTTCCAACATAAGTATGATTTCTACTTTGAAATTATTTTTGTTTGTGTAATCTGTTGTCTCAGTGTTATCGGTTGGGGTTTGTTGTATGTGCCGATCTGTACTGGTGTAGCCGGTAGCGTGGGAAAAAGTTCTTACCGTGTTCTGTAAACGCCTTAACCGCGCACTGCCGAGCCGCGTGTCATGAATATCCATAAGGCTACTGTATCCCCAACTGACTCGGATATCTGCGTCTTGAGATGTATCTATTTCTTGGAAGCGGATTAGTCCTTCCGTTGTCGTCTCCCATTCGCGCATTGCGTAGCGGAGTTCTGGCAAGTATGGACTCTCTTTTATGACTGGCGAAATATACACCTGTATTGGCATCTGTGTGAAGCGGGTGATTCTGCCATCAGAGAAGAGGGTGATGTGGTCGAAGTAGTCGGTGTTAGAAGACTCTTGTGCTGTTGCGTGTGTTATGGAAATGAGGGTGATAATGAAAAGAATACGTAATATTCTGGTTGACATAAAGGATTCCCTGAGTGAATTAAGAGTCGTTGCTTGCTGGACAAAGTAAGGCACTTTTGATGTCAATTATAATTTTATTTATATATTCTGTCAACAATTGATTTTGGTGTGGCAGAGTAAAGTCGCGATTCGGAGATCGCTCCTACAGATGCAGGTCGCGATTCGGAGATCGTTCTTACTCAAAAAGTTGCCATTTGGTAACTTTTTTGTTACCATGGCAACTTTTTGAAATTGGCTATTAAACCAGTCTGTGTATAGGTTTATAGGCATTTTTCTAATTTTGGAAAAAATTTTAATTTTTATATTTTTCATCTGTATGTGGCACACGGTTTTTCTCTTGAGCAGTTTGTGCTGCAGATTTTTGGTCTGATTGTTTTTGTGTTTGAAAATCGGTTTGTTTTTCATACTGATATTATAACTTGTTACGGATGGTGATCAGAAGGTTTGTGGTTTTAGGAACAATGGATATCCAATATATTTACAATAAGTTTGCAGGAAAAGTTTGGCTTGATGCGTTTTTCACATGTCGGATGAGCGTGTATTTTGTTTCACTATCTCGGAGGATAAGGATTCTTGGAGTATTGAATGGCACTGTTGATAGGGAGGGCAAGGTTTTTGGAATTGTCTGAAGCGCGCCTGTCAAAATCGCGGATTATCACGGATGACGCGGATTTCGATGATAGAAAGACTAAGCATCAAGTAATCCGCTAAAGAACAGTTTTGCTTTATTGCTATGCCTGCGCGGGAGTTAGCAGTGCAGCGATGTCTTTTGGCAACTGAATATCGGTTTTCTGTTCAAAGTCTTCAACGTTCGCGTAGTCGTTATGGAATGTTGAGATGATATCCGCACCCATGTCTTTAGCAGTGATGAGGTCTGATTTCGCTTTTTCCCATTCTTGCAGGTGTAACCACGCTTCGCCACGATTATTATAGGATTCGGCATGATTGGGTTGTAGTTGTATCGCCGTATCAAAGTTTTTTATAGCATCGTCAAACTCACCTTTTTTCAAGTAAGCAAAACCCCGATTATGATGAGCATTGAGATAATAGGTATCAAGTTCGATCGCCTTACTAAAGTCTTTTATAGCGTTGTCAAGTTCACCTTTATCGACGTAGGTATTCCCGCGATTGTAATAGGCCCCAGCATGATTGGGTTGTAGTTGTATCACCGTATTAAAGTCTCTTATGGCATCGTCAAACTCGCCTCTGAAGGCGTAAGTAACACCTCTATTAAAATAAGCATTAGCAAGATCGGTTTTCAACCTTATAGCCTCGGTAAAATGCTTAATAGCGTTTTCATATTCTACTTGTTTGGCTTCAAAAGCTGTCTCTTGATCTCCTCTATTGCCGCAAGCAAACCCTCTATAAAAGTGTGTATATGCATCACCGTGAAAGTCTTGGTTTCTAATAAATCCGTATAGGTCATTATAGATAACTTCTGTAGATATACCGTGATAATCCCGCAAGTGTTCAAGGATCTGTTGTTTGAGATTTGCCGGAATAGTGACTATATCGTTCTTGTGCGGTTCGATAAATCCCCGTGGCGGTCTTATGAATACGCTTTTTTGGGCAATGACACGATGCCGTGGATTTCGTGGGTGTGCAATCATGTCTCTTATCTCGTCTATTTTTTGAAGGATAACCCGACCATCTTCGTTATAACGACCATCACACGCAAAGAAAAGCGCGATGAAGTAGTCTGTCGTAAAGTCAATTAGATTCGTTTTACCGCCGTAGTGTTGAATTTCGGTGAGAATTTCAAAATCTATTGCTTCTTCTGTAGATTCCCCTATAAAACTTGGTAAGGCGGTGACATCCACACGGAAGTCTTGGGGAAGGTGCCCAGTATGTCTTTTGGCAGCCGCCAGCATCTCTTTTTGCACAAGTTCTATGTTAAAATGTTCCTCCTCAATCTCAAAATCACGATAGAGTTTTGAAGAAACTTTTGGATTGCATTTACGCTCACCGCGATAGATGTAACCACCACCATTCGATTTCTGCTCTATCTCACTAATGATGTCCAGTACTGTCCGTGGTTTATCATTTGATGTATTAGATAGGTTTGACATTGATTTGGATCTATAATAGTAAATTCTTTGAAATGAAGCTTGCAACGTTCTGAATTGCGTATTATCACAGGTTACGCGGACTGAAAATCCGCGCAAACTGTGTAATCCGAGATTCAGACTATACGTTATTTAGAAGACTCTGTCCCTGAAGATTCTGGTTTAGGCTTGTCGGTGGAAGGTTGGTTACTTGCAGGAGGCTGGGAGTCTGGTGATGGTTGTGTGCCTGCGGGGGACGGAGTCTCTACGGAGGGTTTAGTAACAGGTTGTATACCAGGAACAGTAGCCCCTTTTTTGTATTCAGGTTCGACAATAGGTTGTATGCTCGGCACCCGTGCACCTTCATCTATCTTACGATCAGCAGGTTTGGTGTGTCGGGAATAGTTTTTTTTACTTGCCATAATATTAATCCTCCATAATATTAATTTTGTTTAAATTTAGTGCTATAAAAAGAACTAAAAAAAATGCTGCAATTGCATAAGTTGAGGCAGAAACGTAACTCAGATACTCTGTTGTTGAGGCCCATCGGTTCTTTTGATTTAGCACTTCTTTCTTGCCTTCCAAGTAGTACTGCCTATTCATCTCAAGTTGCTTTTTTATTCCTTGCTGGCTGACGAAAAACGAAACCAGCGTAGATAATATCGCAAATCCAAATAGAAACCAAGAAAAATATAGTATACAATCTGCTTTAGCCAGTGGAACTAAGTCTTTTACAAATACCAATGAAAGTCCCAAACCTGCACTTGATAACATTAATATTGCTCTGTCAAGATTTTCGGAGTTTGATAGTTGACGTTTGAATAGTTCATCTCTAAGACTATCATGCAGCCTATTACGTTCTTCGTCCACTTCCTTTCTACCTTCAATAATCAAAAAGTCCTACCAAGGTATTGCGCGTAATAACGGTTTCGGGATGTTACAACGGAATACAAGGTATTTCTAAACAGTCAGTTTTAAGTATTATATCATACTTAACATAAAACGTCAAGGCTTTATTAGAAATTTGATAATTTAACCTTCTATTCCCTCCACAATCGCAATCATGTCTTATGTCTTTTTAGAATCTCGGATTACACAGATTTCGCTGATTTTCCTCCGCATATTCCATATTTACTTCAAAAAGCAGTATTAATTGTGTTGTAAAATCGGACTTACAAAGCCCTCCTACAAGAGTGCATCGTGACAATTGAATAACTCTGCGAATATAGCTAACTCCGACTTGCCAATTTATTTGCAAAAATACTGATTAACCCACCTAACATCAGATACCCAAAGATCACTTCAAACGTCACAAGTAGACGTGCTGTGGCATTGTCCGCAACGACATCCCCGAAACCGAGCGTCGTAAAGGTGACAATACTGAAATAAAAAGAGTTCCAAAACGTTAGCGGTTCGCCACTATATTTACCTGTTGCTTGATGAAATTGGGGCGACCAATTTTGTATCCATTCTGGCACCCACGATGGAAACGGCATATAGGCTATTGCAAATAGAAACGCAAAGAAAATCGACCAGAATGCCCAAAGCCCTAAATTCCGTCCATAATCGGAACTCCATCGCCATAAGCGTGCCAGCATCGGATTCGCTTTATTGAACGCACGGATAAACTGCTGGTCTGCGACATATCGTTTGAAAAATGGGTTGGCAACTTCATCTACATGTTGACTATCTAAATAGAATTCAGTCGGCTTTTTTGAATTCTTGGTGAACCGATTGACAATTGATTGGCGGATTGTGTTGGCGGTGTACTGAACATCACGAAATGAGGCAACGGAGGCAAACTTGGCAGCTGTAAAACGGGTAGCACCGAGGAATGTTGCACGATTAAAAACGGCTATCCCTGCGAAGTTTGTGCCTGTGCAGTCAAGCGTTTGTTGGAAAAGCACACGGCTAAAGTTTGCTTCCTTTTGGAATTGTGCTTCATGGAAAACGGCATTGTCGTGAAATTGTACTTGGTGGAAATCAGCGACATTGTGGAATTTTGCACGCCAAAAACTAACACTTTTATGGAAGGTGACACTATGATAGTTGGCGCGACCGTGGAACGTAACCTCACGAAATTCGCAATGATGCTGCATCGTGGCTTCGTCAAAGTCGAGGTCTGCCTCAAATACAGAGCGGCGGAAGGAAATTTCTTGTTGGAAAACTGCTGTTCGGAAATTGACTATGTTTTTGAAAGTACATCCGATACAGGATAGTGTTTTATCAATACAGATTCGGTCATTTTCGTCGCGTTCAAGTTCTGTTGCATGTAGGTCAATAACGCCTTCAATCGTACAATTGTTCAGGGTTATGCGTGAGGCGTCGCCTTCTAATGCATCAAGAAATTCTCGTGCTTCAATCGTCTCCCCGTGCTTTTCATACATTACATCTATCCCTAAGAAAAACGCTTGTCCCTTGCACTTAATCAGGCATCGTAGCCCATCCTTTGCTCGCCCGAATAGCATCAATAGCGATTTGATAGCGCCACCCGTCATGGAATGTCAAATACGGTTCGTGCGGGTCTCCCTTAATATCAGCAAGGAAATCTCGGACAAGTGCAGTCCACTTGTTTTGAATTTCATCTGCGATTTGTGGTAGATCGTCTATTAAATTTTGGGGAACAGATAGTTCTTCAACTTCCTCACCGACATGTTTTGTGATAGAATTCAGAATGTGTCCGCCTCTCCCGACGAGTGTGCCTTGCGTGCCGTAGAAAAACCAACCGCCAGTAGGTCTATGTGATGGCACTCCCGGATGTGTACGCATTGTTGCAAGAATAGAATTGCCGGTATCTGGATTTGGATGTCCCAACTTGAAGAAAGCGGAATAATCCCATTCTGCATCACATTCACGCCATTCAAGTTTTGACGCTTCTTCCGCAGTTATCATCGTGCTTCGCCACACCCGCCAGTCGCGAATCTCTGGGACGACTGGGGCTTTCCTTGGGTATATTTTTGCCTCACCGACTGCAGACGCAACTTTCATACCCGTCATCCGTTCAAGCATGCCGAGTCGGTGTGTAAGTCCATTGTTCAACGCGCCACCACCGTGTGCAAGTGAACTCATCCAATTCCACGGCTTAATCATATCTGATGGGGGACCTCCTGGAATCCTTCGGGTATACCCAATATCAACTGCCGTTAAATCTCCGATGACTTTTTCCTGCGTCAGCAGTTGACGGACATAAGCGACACTCGGATCATATAGATGTGTTGCGGCAAAGGCGTGTTTTAATCCTGTATCTTCAATAAGACTGTAGATATGCCCTGCTGCTTCAGCGTCAAGTGCTAAAGGTTTTTCGCAGATGATGTGACAGCCGAGCTCAACTGCTAATTCAATAACCTCCGTGCGTAAAATAGCAGGGGTTGTCAGCGCGACAATATCTGGCTTATGTTCCAATAAACTCTTTCGCCAGTCAATTGAAGCGTCAGGCACGCCTAAGTCTGACGCAACTTTTTGGACAATATCTGGTTTACGAGCACAGATAGCAAGCACTTCAACCCCGTAATGTTGGAATGCCTTTGTGTGTCCTTCAGCGGACCATCCTGCACCGACAACAACTGCTTTTAGTTTTTTGTTCATTGCTAATTTGTATCTCCAACGTGAGTTCTTTAATACCTTAGGGAATCAACACCGAATATGCGTATGGCATTCGGCGGGAAAGCTCCAAATCTACGGTATAAATGCGCAAATCTACGGTATGATATGTCAGCAGTTTTCTAACTACTCCCATAAGATCACTGTCCCGTCTTCGCTCCCACTGGCAATGATGCTGCCATCAGGACTAAAGGATACGCTCCTGACCCAAGAGGTATGCCTCGATAGCGTGCGGATAGGTTCACCTGTGTTCACATTCCATAGTCGGATGGTCCCGTCCGCACTCCCACTTGCGATAGTGCTTCCATCCGGACTAAAAGATACGCATAAGACATCATCCGTATGCCCTTCAAGGGTGCGGAGATGCTTGCCGGTGTTTGCATTCCATAGACGGATGGTGTCGTCCGCACTACCACTCGCAAGAGTACTACCATCAGGACTAAAAGATACGCTCCAGACCCATTTTGTATGTCCAGTGAATAGGTTCAGTTCTGCACCTGTCTGGACATCATATATCCATACACCGATACTACTTGCCACTGCCAATCTGGTACCGTCTGGTGAATACTCAATCTCATGAATCTCACCTTTTCCGAGGCGCATTTTCGCACCTTTGGGTAAACCCCATTTTGATACGTCTTGGGCAAGGACGCTGGTTGTAAAGGTTAGTGTCATGCAGAGTGTTATCACTATTAAAAATAATTTGTTTTTCAAACGAATATATTCCTTTAGTGCTGCAGGATTAAATCATTTAGGACTAACGCAAATGAAGAAGTATCGTCCGTCGGGTAGTACATGCAAAATCCATAGGAGCCAATTTAGTGAATAGCATTTTTTGCACCTGACACACCTTTCGCCCCTCCGGGGCTTGCTATTGGTGGAATCAACGTTTCCTATACACCTTTCGCCTCTCCGAGGCTATGGTCAATCATATCTCAGCACCAGCGGTGCGAAAGGGGTGTGGCATAAAATCGGTTTTTGAAAACATCCAAACAAGAACATGCCCTTAAATTGATGGTTATAGAAATGTGATTTTAACTTCGACTGGCAAGTTTGTTGGCAAAAATACTGATGAGGCCGCCAAGCATAACATACCCGAAAATAACTTCAAGTGTGACAAGGATACGCGCGGAGGTATTGGCTGCGACCACATCCCCGAATCCTAATGTCGTAAAGGTAACGATGCTAAAGTAAAAGGATTTCCAAAATGTAAAGTCTTCGTTTGCTTCGGTGACGGTTACTTGGTGAAATTGTGGCATCGTTTCCTGAAGCCATTCTGGAAACCACGTCGGTGCGGGCATATACACTAATGAGAATGAAAGGGCAATCAGTAGTGACCAGAACGCCCAAAGAGCGAGACTACGACCATAATCTGAACTCCCTCTCCAAATCAATGCCCAAAACGGATGTTTTTCTGTGAAAGCGCGTATGTACTGTTGATCCGCCACGTAACGTTTGAAAAACGGATTCAAAACGCCATTAATGTCTTCACTATCTAAATAGAATTCCGTTGGTTGCTCTGGCTGATGGGTAAACTTGCTCCGCAGCCACTGCCATATCGTGTCGGAATTAAAACTTATGTTTCGATAGGATGCCGTAACAGTAAAACGTGCAGAAGTGAAGTCAATCTTTCCGAGGAATTTGGAATGATTAAAAACCGTGGTTTCGGAGAATCGTGCTTGCATACAGTCTAATTCTTGATTGAAAAATGTACTACTGAAATGGGCAGCGTCTTGGAATATTGCATTTCTGAAAACAGCGGTTTCCTGGAATTGTACCTCGTTGAAGTCTGCAACTTGTTGGAAACTGGTTTGCCGGAAACATGCTTTCCCACAAAAGGTTGTTCCGCGAAAGAGGGCAGATCCTTCAAATTTTGATTCTCCAAAGTCACAGGAATTTTGGAACACAGTCCTACGAAAGTAAACAGCATCTTGGAAAACGCAATTTCCGAAAAATATCTCTTTTTGAAAATCGGTTTTTTCGAATTTGACGCTGTTTTTAAACGTGCACCCTATGCAAACAATTTCTTTATCCACCACAGATTGTTCATCGGATTCGGTTGAAAAGACGATTGCTCCTTCAATTATACAATTTGTCAAAAACACGCTTTCATAATCCGCTTGCAAAATTGAGAGGAATGTATCTGCATCAAGTGTCTGTTCGGTACCATGGTAAACTTGCATTTGTGCTCCATACGTCTTAAAACTGTAGATGTGAAGTTTTGTGTTTAGACAGAGATGGATATGCAGCAGTTCTACTTTTGAAACTGGCCCACTTACAAACGCGTCCATCAGTAGATGTTTAGGTTATGCCAAGATTTCGTTAACAACCCGCGCTTTTTCCTCAACCCCGGTTAATCGGTGATCAAGTCCTTGGAACTTGAAGGTTAACCTTTCGTGGTTAATGCCGAGTTGGTTGAGAATGGTAGCGTTTAGGTCGCGCACAGAGACAGGGTCTTTGATGACGTTGTAGCTAAAGTCGTCAGTTTCACCGTGGACGATTCCTTCTTTAATGCCAGCACCCGCCATCCACATCGTAAAGCATTTTGGATGATGATCTCGTCCGTAGTTGTCCTTCCTAAGCGCACCTTGACAGTAAACAGTACGACCGAATTCACCGCCCCAGACAACGAGGGTATCGTCAAGCATGCCACGTTGTTTCAGGTCTTGAACGAGAGCAGTTGCGGGTTGGTCAATGTCACGACACTGGTTGCGGATGTCGTTCGGGAGGTTGCCGTGCTGGTCCCAACCGCGATGGAAGATTTGAACGAGACGAACATCACGCTCCATCATTCTACGGGCAAGAATACAGCAATTGGCAAATGTGCCGGGTTTGTTGACATCGGGACCGTACATTTCCTTAACTTTGTCTGGTTCCTGATTGAGGTCTGTGAGTTCAGGGACAGAGGTCTGCATGCGGAATGCCATCTCATATTGTGAGATACGGGCATGCGTTTCGGGATCGCCAACTTCTTCGTAGATTTCCTCGTTAAGTTTGACAAGCGTGTCAAGCATGCGTTTACGTCCTTTTTCGCTCATGCCTTTCGGGTTTGAGAGAAACAGAACAGGATCACCTTGACTACGAAGGAGTACACCTTGATGCTCGGAGGGTAAAAACCCGGCACCCCAAAGCCGGTTGTAGAGTGCTTGTGCGGACTTTCTGCCTGTCCACGTAGCGTTCATGACAATGAAAGCGGGCAGATTATTGTTTTCAGTGCCTAACCCGTAGCTAAGCCATGCGCCGAGGCTCGGTTTACCGGGCGTTTCATCGCCAGTACAGACAAAGGTGATAGCCGGGTCGTGGTTAATTGCATCGGTATGAACACTTTTGATGATAGCAATGTCTTTTACCATAGATGCGGTATGCGGTAATAACTCACTAACCCACGCACCATCGCTACCGTTGTCATGCTTTTTAAACTCAAAGATGGAAGGTGCGATTGGAAAACGGGACTGTCCTGAGGTCATCGTTGTGAGACGTTGTCCCATCCGTACCGTTTCCGGCAGTTCTTTATCAAACCATTCACCCATTTTCGGTTTATAGTCGTACATATCCATCTGCGAAGGTGCACCGGACATAAATAGGTAGATAGCCCGTTTCGCTTTCGGTGCAAAGTGCGGGAGTCCCGGTAAGCCGCCAGTCTGTGGCACTGCTTGCTGTTCAAGCGCACGGACAATACTACTTGGGAGCATTGAGGCAAGTGCTGCACCGCCGAGTCCCATTGCACATTTGCCGAAGAATTGGCGGCGTGTTTCAAGTTTCAGATATTCCTTAATCGGGTCCATTATTTATCTCCTTTGCATGTCTGCTCTTTAATTTAGGTGATGCTCAATCATTTGCAGGTGGAGGTTGAATATCCAATTCTTCTGTTGGTGGGATATCCAGTTCCAAATTCGGAATCTGTTTTAATAATTTTTGGAGTGGTTCCAAATCCTGAATCGGATTTTCTCTAATATGTAAACGCTTCAAATACATAAAGTTTTCAACAAAACTGATGTCGTTAATTTGATTCCTGTCCAACCTTAATCTCGTCATCTGTGTCAAATCAGTGAGCGGTGTGACATTATTGATCTGATTTTCATTGAGTCCCAATTCTGTCAACTTTGTCAACTCAGCAAGTGGGGTTAGGTCGTTGATTTGATTGCTATCAAGCCATAATCCTTCCAACTGTGTCAATTCTGTAAGTGGTGTGAGATTGGAGATATTATTTTCCATGAGAATTAAATGCGAAAGATGCGTCAAGCCAGTCAGCGGCGTTAGGTCACGGATCTGATTATCGCGAAGCCGTAATATTGCGATCTGTGTCAAGTCAGTGAGCGGCGTTAGGTCGCGAATCTCATTTCCATTAAGTCCTAATTTTGTCAACTGTGTCAAGCCGGTCAGCGGCGTTAGGTCGCGAATCTGATTATAGTCAAGCCACAATAACGTTAACTTTGTTAATCCAGTCAGCGGCGTGATATCGTCAATCCGATTATTGAAAAACTCTAAGCGGACTAACTGTGTTAATTCTGCAATAGGGGTGATGTCACTGATTTGATTCTTCTGAAGTTTTAAAGCCTCTAATCCTGTCGCTTTTTCTAACCCCGTTAAGTCTTTTATGCCTCTGTCGTCAGCATCCAGGCGTTTTAATTTTTCCAATTTCTTTAGCGGGATAGGGTTGGTCAGATCTAAACCGAGTGTTTCACGCACAGCAGCAGCTAAATTGGGATCCGGTATTATCACATCCTGGTCAGATGAGCAACTGAAGCAAACTATAAGAAAAACAAAAAGAATGGAAATATGTTTCATAAAGTTATGTTCTCTGCGGACAAATTTATAGTAAACCAATAATTATCAAACCGTTGTTAACAGGCGCGCGGACAAAACACGCGCCTATCAGTAAATGTTTACGATTATGCCAAAATTTCATTGACAACCCGTGCTTTCTCTTCTACACCAGTCAACCGATGGTCAAGTCCTTGGAACTTAAAAGTTAACCTTTCGTGGTCAATACCGAGTTGATTGAGTATCGTAGCGTTTAGGTCGCGAACAGAGACAGGGTCTTTGATGACGTTGTAACTGAAGTCGTCAGTTTCGCCATAAACGATTCCGCCTTTAATACCAGCACCTGCCATCCACATAGTGAAGCACTTCGGATGATGGTCGCGCCCATAGTTATCCTTCTTAAGTGCACCTTGACAATAGACAGTGCGTCCGAATTCACCGCCCCAGACAACGAGCGTATCGTCAAGCATACCGCGTTGCTTCAGGTCTTGGACAAGTGCGGTTGCGGGTTGGTCAATATCGCGTGCCTGATTTCGAATGTTCTTGGGCAAATCACCGTGCTGGTCCCAACCGCGATGGAAGATTTGAACGAGGCGAACATCACGCTCCATCATCCGGCGGGCGAGGATACAGCAATTGGCAAATGTACCGGGTGTGTCAACCTCTGGACCGTACATCTCCTTAACTTTATCAGACTCCTGCTTTAAATCTGTAAGTTCGGGAACAGAGGACTGCATACGGTACGCCATCTCGTATTGTGAGATGCGGGCATGTGTTTCTGGATCACCCACTTCCTCATAGATTTCCTCATTGAGTTTGACGAGTGTGTCAAGCATCCGTTTGCGTGCTTTTTCACTCATGCCTTTGGGATTTGTCAGAAATAGCACCGGATCACCTTGACTGCGGAGTAGCACACCTTGGTGTTCTGATGGCAGGAAGCCAGAACCCCAGAGTCGATTGTAGAGTGCCTGTGCGCCCTTCGGGCCGCTCCATGTAGCGTTCATTACAATAAAAGCGGGTAGGTTTTGATTCTCACTACCAAGCCCGTAGCTAAGCCATGCACCAAGACTCGGTTTGCCGGGCGTTTCATCGCCGGTACACACAAAGGTGATAGCTGGGTCGTGGTTAATCGCATCGGTATGGACGCTTTTGACGATAGCAATGTCTTTTACCATAGTTGCGGTATGTGGTAACAATTCGCTAAGCCATGCACCATCGCTGCCGTTGTCATGCTTTTTGAACTCAAAGATAGAAGGTGCGATTGGAAAACGGGATTGTCCGGATGTCATCGTAGTGAGACGTTGTCCCATCCGAACGGTCTCTGGTAGGTCTTTATCAAACCATTCACCCATCTTCGGTTTATAGTCAAACAGATCCATTTGCGAGGGGGCACCAGACATAAATAGATAGATAGCCCGTTTTGCCTTGGGTGCAAAGTGTGGCAGTTCTGGCAACCCACCAACTCGCGTTCCTGCTTGCTGTTCGAGGGCTTGGACAATACTACTCGGCAGCATTGAGGCGAGGGCTGCACCGCCAAGTCCCATCGCACATTTACCAAAGAATTGGCGGCGCGTTTCAAGTTTCAAATATTCTTTAATCGGGTCCATTACTAACTCCTTTGCAATGTCTACTGCTTATTTTGGACATTGCTATGCTTTACTTGTTTGCAGGTGGTGGTTGAATATTTAGTTCCACTGGAGCTGAAGTATCCACTTCTAAATTATTATTTTCTTCCAAAAGTTTATGAAGTGGTTCCATATCCTGAATTGGATTTTCTCTGATATATATACTCGTCAACTTTGTAAATTTTTCAATGAGACTGATATCCTTGACCTGGTTTCTGTCAAAATGCAATAGTTTTAACTGTTTGGCTTCTGCTATGGGAGTAAGATCCTTGATTTGGTTTTGTCCAAGGCTTAATTCCTCCAAATCTGTCAAATGAGTTAGTGGTGTGATATCGCTAATTTGATTTCCCCAAAGCCACAACTTTCGCATTTGTGTCAACTCAGTCAATGGCGTGATGTCTGCAATTTGATTTCTCCATACCCATAATGATGTCAAATTCTGTAAATTTTGGATAGGTGTGATGTCGGTAATTTGGTTTCCACCCAGATTTAAGTCTTTTAATCGCGTTAATTCTTTGAGTGGTGAAATATCGTTTATTTGGTTTTCTTGGAGTTGCAAACTATCCAATTTTTTCAACTCAGCGAGGGGTTTAAGGTTTGTGATTTGATTTTCCTTAAGCATCGCACCTGTTAAGTGTGTTAAGTTCGCGAGCGGTGTAATATCGTTGATAAAATTCTTATGAATTCGTAGCCACCTCAAGTCTGTCATACCACTAAGAACTGTAATATCACGAATTTGAGTATCATGGAGGTTTAACCCCTTTAACTTCGTTAAATTTTTGAGGGGTGTAATATCGAAAATATGGCTCCCCCAAAGCCACAGCTGAGTCAAATTCGTTAAACCGGCAATGTGTGAGATGTCGCGAAGTTGATTACCTCCAAGGGCTAACTCTGTCAACTGTGTCATACCAGCGAGTGGTGTGAGATCTCTGACTTGATTTCTGGTAAGATATAATTTTGTCAATTGTGTCAGTCCAACGAGGGGTTTGAGATTGTTAACTTGATTATCATTAAGACGTAAGGACGTTATTTGTGTCAAATTGGCAAGAGGTGTTATATCACTGATTTGATTACGATCAAGAGATAATGATGTCAACTGTGTCAACTTAGCGAGCGGTGTGAGATCACTAAGTTGATTACTATCAAAGTATAGTTCTGTCAACTGCGTTATCTTAGCAAACGGTGTGATGTCTCTGATCGGATTATTCGCGAGATGCAGTTTTGTCAACTGTGTCAACTTAGCGAGCGGTGTGATGTCACTGATTTGATTGTTATGGAGCCATAACTCTGTAAGTTGCGTCAAACTGGCAAGCGGTGTGATGTCTCTGATCGGATTGTCATTGAGCCATAACTCTGTAAGTTGCGTCAAACTGGCAAGCGGCGTGAGATCACTGATCGGATTATACGCGAGATGTAGTTTTGTCAGCTTCTCCAGCTTAGCGAGCGGTGTGATGTCACTGATTTGATTGCGGTAGAGTGATAATTCTGTAAGCTGCTTTAATTCAGCGAGCGGTGTGATGTCACTGATTTGGTTATCCTCAAGGTGTAGTTTCGTCAACTGCGTCAATTTAGCGAGCGGTGTGATGTCACTGATTTGGTTATACAGGAGGTATAGTCCTGTCAACTGCGTCAACTTAGTGAGTGGCGTGAGATCATTGATTCGGTTTCTGCCGAGGTATAAAACCGTTAATCCTGTTGCTTTTTCCAGCCCCGTTAAATCACTTATGCTTTTTTGACTGACAATCAGATGCTCCAATTCTTCCAATTCCTTTTGTGGAATAGGATCTGTTGGGCCTAAATCGAGTGCTTCACGCACAGCGGCAGCTAAGTTAGCATCCGGTATCGTCACAGCATAAGTGAATGAACAACTGAGGAAAACTATGAGAATAGTAAGCATTAAGCAAACATTTTTCATTCTGTAAATGCCTTTATTTTTTTATATCCAATTCTAAATCTGGTATCTGTTTCAAGAGTCTTTGAAGCGGTGTCATATCCTGAATACGATTTTTGTCTATAGCAAAACGTATTAGATTCGTCCAATTCTCAATAAGACTAATATCGCGGATTTGATTCTGATCCAACGCTAAATGTGTCAACTGCGTCAATCCACGAATTGATGTGATGTTGTTGATTTGATTGCCACTAAGCCATAAGTGTGTTATTTGTTTTAAGTGAGCCAGTGGTCTGATGTCGCTAAGTTGATTCCGTCTGATGTTTAACAACTGCATCTGTGTTAAGTTAGCCAGTGGCGTAATATCGGTAATATGATTATCCCAGAGTCCTAATTCTGTGAGTTGTTTTAACCCTGTCAGAGGTTTAATATCGTTAATTTGATTATCACCGAGTCCTAATTTCGTAAGTTGTGTTAATCCTGTAAGGGGTTTAATATCACTGATTTGGTTGTCCCAAAACTCTAAGTATGTGAGTTGCGTCAATCCACTAATAGGTGTGATGTCGCTGATTAGATTTTTTTCAAGCTCTAAAACTTTTAAAGATGTTGCCTTTTCCAATCCTGTTAAATCTTTTATATCTTTTTCTTTGGCATGTAATTTCTCTAATTCTTCTAACTTCTTTTGCGGAATAGAATCGTTTGGACGCAAACCGAGTGCATCGCGCACAGCGACAGATAAGTTGGCATCCGGTATTGTTACAGTCAAATTTTCCATAAAGCAAAACTCCTTTCAAATGAATGAATACATGCTATCTTGTTTTTGGCTATACTTCTTGCCTTTTTGTCACACCGACACGCAGAAAATACTTTAGTTACCTATGAGGAGTGCTTCAATATCCAATCTAAATCTTGCATATCATGTGATACAACCAGAAAGCGAAGTTATTCAAGAAGCGACGTTGCAATTGCCGTAAGGTCGTAACTCCTTTTGAAGACGGATCCCTTGATTTTAGTGACAATTCGGAAACCATTATATGAAATGGTGGCACCATTTGGAGACATGTAAATGGTCCCTTTATCGGGTGCGAAAGAATTATAAAATGCTTCTTCAGCTTTTGCTTGTTCAACTTTTGTTTCTACAAAAGGCTTATAGTTGGGCACTGGAAGTCCGTGACGTAAGATTGTTTCTTTTGCTTCAAAAACGAAATTGTAACTTTGGTTTTCGAAGTGCTTTTTGAAGGACTCTATGGCTTCCGAACCCCTACCAAAACTATCAAGATCAAATTCAAACTCAATAGGAAACTGTCCTGTTAGTGTATCACCGACCTTCAGAAGCGTTTTTTCTGGAGGCCATTTCCTGGCAATAACGCGGCGTTTATCATTCGCATCAACTGCTATCATAATAGCATAAGGCACAAAACCGAAATCCTGCACGCGATGCGGTTTCCCAAACACAATCTGATTTGGAATACTTATCTCGTCTTTATGTGCTTCTATCCACGCCTCCGACGCTGTAACACTCAAAACTTCACACCCTAATGCCTTTTGTCCGCTTATGAAATGCTCCCACTGCTGTGCTGGAGTCTCTATTCCAGGCGGTGGTGGCATCTCTTCTTGAGGCGGCTCACACACAAACAAAAGGTTGTGGTTCCTTTTGAAGACGGATCCCTCAATTTTAGTGACAATTATGCCATTATCATCTAGTTTACATGAAATAGTGGCACCATTTGGAGACATGTAAGTGGTACATATAAAATTGTCATCAGCAAGTTCAAAATTGGGATGAACGATTGTTTCTTTCGCTTCAAAAACGTAACTTGCAATTTCGTTTTTCCAGTCAATTGGGTCAATTTCAATTTCTTTACTATTATCAAAACTATTATCAAATGAATATTCTTTTTGGAATAGAAAATTAAAAGGAAACAATGGCATTAGTGTATCACCGACCTTCAGAAGCGTTTTTTCTGGAGGCCATTTCTTGGCAATAACGCGGCGTTTATCATTCGCATCAACTGCTATCATAATAGCATAAGGCACAAAACCGAAATCCTGCACGCGATGCGGTTTCCCAAACACAATCTGATTTGGAATACTTATCTCGTCTTTATGTGCTTCTATCCACGCCTCCGACGCTGTAACACTCAGAACTTCACACCCTAATACCTCTTGTCCGCTTATGAAATGCTCCCACTGCTGTGCTGGAGCCCTTGCTGGAAGATGCGGATCTGTAGACGGCTCACACCCAAATAAAATGAAAAGTAGCGCGGGAAATAAAAGTAAAGTCATCTGATAAAATCTCACATATCATCTCCTTGAATATGTTGTAAATGTAAAGAATCAAATAACTAAAACAATAATCATAGCATATTGGCCCCTTTCATTTTGTCAAGCAGGTAAGCAACTGGATTGCCTCTAAATCCCAGATACAACCGCTTACACAATCCAATATATAATATACCACATCGTTACATCGGAAAGCCGCAGGCTCCAGTGGTACATTAACGTGAGTTTGATAATTAACAGGACAGAGGCAAATTGAACAGAGAACGGGCATATTTGCTTAAAAAATCGTTATTTTGGTATTTTAACCCCCTAAGTCCCTCTGATCAGGGGACTTTAAAAGGAAATGTGGAAGTCCTAACTATTTATCAAACTCACGGTGCATTAGTATCATAATCCCTTGATACCTATCACGGCCATGCCCCAGTCTATCCATAGTCCGATATGACGTAAAAGAGTATCATCAAATAAGTTTTCATCTGGTATTGTAAAATAAGCCCTATTCATAATCTGACGAGATGGGCACCACTGAAAAGTCGTGCCCATCAAGTTTAATAATTATCCCTTATTCAGAACTTCATCCAGATTGAGGATTAGGTTTGCAATCATCGTCCATGTGGCGACTTCGACTGCATCCAATTTTTCATCAGGTTTCGATTCGCCGACAGCGACGAGTTCTTTGGCTGCTTCTGGATCCGCTTTCAATTCTTCGGAATGCACCTGCAACGTTTCAAGCAACAGCGAGGCTTCCGCTGGTTTCGGTTCTCGGGCAGTTGCCATCTCAAAGATGTAAGCGATCCGTTCCTCTGATGTTTGCCCCCCCTCTTTAATCGTGCGTTCTGCGAAAGCACGTGCCGCTTCAACGAACTGTGGATCGTTCATCAACATTAACGCCTGCATCGGCGTGTTCGTGCGTTCCCGGCGAATTGTGCATGCCTCGCGTGACGGCGCATCCAATATGTTCATCTGCGGTGGTGGAGCGGTTCGCTTCCAGAACGTATAGAGACTGCGGCGATACACCTTATCAGCACCGCTATCTTTCCTAAAGGTATCAGTATTAGAACCGGTAAACCCGACTGCTTTCCAGAGTCCACCTGGTTGAGGTGGTTTGACACTCGGTCCACCGATACGTTTATACAATAACCCGCTAACAGCTAAGGCGTTATCCCGCACAATTTCAGCATCAAATCGATATCTTGGTGCGCGAGAGAACAAAACGTTATCGGCATCACGTTCCAATTTTTCAGGCGTAACTTGTGCGCTCTGTCGGTATGTTGCTGAAGTGAGCATCAATTTCTGCATTGCTTGCACGTCCCAGCCAGATGCCACAAATTCGGTTGCAAGCCAATCGAGAAGTTCGGGATGCGTGGGCGGTGTGCCTTGCGTGCCAAAGTCTTCTGACGTCCTCACAATACCAGCTCCGAAGATATTTTGCCAGAAACGGTTAATCGTAACACGCGCCGTAAGTGGATGTTTGCGGGAAAGCAACCACTTTGCCAGTGAAAGTCTATTCGGCGGTGAACCCTTTATCATTGCTGGAAGTGCTGCCGGTGTCTGTGGATAGACCTGTTCACCACGATGCTCATACGCACCGCGCTCCAACACATAAGCGCCGCGTGGTTCGGATCGTTCCTGCATTACCAGCGTCGTAGTCAGCGAATTGTTGAGCGAATTCCGCTTGTTTTGCGTATCCGCGAGGTCTGCGTAGAGTTTTTTCAACTCTTCATCGGTTGAAACATTCCGACGGTAGTATTCCCGAATTTGCGTCTGTTGATCTCCATTGCGCTTCCCTCTTTCAACCGCAATCGTGTCAACGATGTTGGCTGTTACCATCGGTGTATCAGACTCCATACGGAAGAAGAAACCAGACGGACCAGAATAGTTGACAACTTTTAGCAGCAGTGCATTATTACCGGGGTTAAGCTGGATTTGGACTTTCTCGGTATCTGGTGCAGCATCGCGCTGGATATTGCTGGCAAGTACCTCTGTCTGATTTACCCAAACTTTCAAAGCATCGTTGCTACTGAGGTAAAGCGTCGCTTTCTGCTTGGTTTCGGACGTGATGTTACGATAGAGGTATGTCGCGCTATTTTCACCAACGATATCGTTATGCACCTGATTGTCCTGCCAGTGTGTCTGCTCTTTCCACGTCAATTCTTGCGAACCGAGAGTGAATTTATCCTTTGTATTGACAGGTTTGGTTTCCGGCTCATAAACATTATAGAACGCTATGTTACCGTGTTCTGCGGTAAACGGACCGGCAGAATGCCAATTCCCAATAGATACTTTGGATCCGATCGGGTAGATTGTCGGTGCATCTGTGACAGCAAGTCTGAACCGACCAAGGTGGTGCTTGCTATTCTCAGATTCATGCTTAATGCGAATCCTGAGCAGTCCACCTTCTGTGCCAAATGGATTTGCAACGAGGAAGATCGCCTGCCGACTGTTGCCACGATTGTTATTGCTTTCCAATCCCCAACCGGTTTCAGGCTTATCGTCAATGGCATTGGCAATGGCAAAATCACCACCTCCCTGCTCCTTGTCTGCCCATGCTTTTACGATGGGAACGGATGTCCAAGGATCTTTAGGTTCGGCGGGTTCTGCTGCATCTTCAGTTGTTTCTTCAGCGGCTTTCGTTTCATCAGTTTCAGATGCAGCGTCTTCGGCAGATTCTGCGGTATCGGTTTCTGTTGTAGCATCTTCGGCTGGTTTGTCTTCCGCTTCTTCTGGTGCTGCATCTTCAGCGGGTTCATCGGTTACTGGTGCAGCGTCTTCAGTAGGTTCTGCTGGATCAGTATCTGTTGTAGTATCTTCGGCTGGTTTGTCTTCCGCTTTTTCCGGTGCTGCATCTTCAGCGGGTTGCGCTCCATCAGTTGCCGCAGCTTCTTCAGCTGCTTTCCGTGCTTCTTCAGCTGCTTTTGCCTCTTCAGCAGCCTTAGCATCTGCTGCTGCTTTTGCCTCTGCGGCAGCTTTAGCATCTGCTGCTGCCTTCTGTGCTGCTTCCTTAGCAGTATTAAGCTCTTGCTCAGCATTTGCGGGAGGAACGATGTCAATAGACAATCCAGTCAAAACCACATTGCTATTGTCACTGCGCCCGATACCACTGCCCGGCAAGGATTTGTCCGGAAGCCCTTCCAGTCGGATAGCACTCCATTTACCAGCAGGCAGTTTTGCGATAACTTCATACACTTCATTGTCAGGATTTATACCACTTGCCAAAACGGAGTTATCGTCACGGATTTCAAGTATAGCGCCACCTTGTGAAAGGACAGCATCTGGCTTGATAAGTGTCCACCGCGGCATCCTATTTTCCCATGCAGTTTGGGAAGCATCAACCTGCGGCAGTGGTCCTTTGCTCAGTGTGTCTAAGTCTTTGATCTCACTATCATATTTTGCGAGTTCTGCCTTCTGTTCTGCTGTCGGCAACTTCACCACAGGGGGAGAATCCTTGCGGTTACCGTCCATCGCATTTTCTGTGATATTGTTGAAATAGGCATAAAGTTGATAGTATTCCTTCTGTGAAATTGGGTCATATTTATGGTCGTGGCACTGCGCACAACCGGCAGTTAATCCCATCCAGACGGTGGCAGTCGTATTTGCTCTGTCAACGGCATATCGGACGTAATATTCTTCGGCAATTGAACCGCCTTCGCTCGTTGTGACGTGGCACCGATTGAAACCAGTGGCTACCTGTTGATCAACGGTCGGCTCAGGTAATAGATCACCCGCTAACTGCTCAATCGTAAACTGGTCGAACGGCATCTTATTATTGAATGCCTTAATAACCCAATCCCTGTAGGGCCACATTTCACGGTAGTTATCTAAATGTAGTCCGTGCGTATCACCATAACGTGCCACATCTAACCAGAAGCGCGCCATGTGTTCACCGTATTCGGGCTTTGCCATGAAGGTATCAATCAGTTTTGGATATGCATCGGGTGAATCGTCCGCGAGGAATTGATATATTTCTTCACGGGTTGGTGGTAAACCGGTAAGGTCAAAACTTAAGCGGCGGATGAGGGTTCGTCTATCCGTCTCTTTGGCAGGTTTTAACCCCTCTTTTTCGAGACGTGTAAGGATAAACGCATCAATTGGATTTCGCGCCCAATCTTTGTTTTTGACAGTGGGTAACGTTGGACGAATAGGCGTGGTAAATGCCCAATGTTCTTCCCATTGTGCGCCTTCGCTTATCCATTGCTTAATGGTTTCTATTTGATCTGGTGTTAACGTTTTATTGAAATCTGCTGGTGGCATCCGACGACTGTCGTCATCAGAGGTGATACGAAGGTAGAGTTCGCTCTCTTCTGGCTCATTAGGAACGAGAATCGGATATCCACTCGGTTCAGAAAACGCGCCTTCCTTTGTATCAAGTCGTAGGTTTGCCTGTCGAGTCTTTTCATCTGGTCCGTGGCAGGCGAAACAGTTGTCCGATAAGATGGGACGGATATCTTGACTATAGTTAACAGTTGTTTGTGGGGTTTCGTGGTTATCTGCATAAGCAATCGGCAGTCCTAACATTGCGATACACAAACATACTAACATGGCAGTTAGTGGGATGGAACTTTTAGCACTTTTCACTGGAATTCACTCCCTTTTTTAATATGGTTTGCAATCTGAAGTTGGTTATAACAGAATTAAAATTGTTACACTTAATTTACGAATACGATTGACGGTCTTGTTGACTTAAGTTTTTCTGCATCACACGTTTTAAGTCCACACCGCAATATAGACAACTTGAATGAGATAAAGGAGATATAAAGAAGAAGATGAACGTGATTTCATTATTTGTGCTTATATATCCTAATTTAAACGGTAAGGTCATCACGTTGTTTGACTCTGATCTAAGATCACATCCACGCCTGACAATATCTTTTCCAAAGCATCAATAAGATGTTGTTCAACCTCTTGATCTGTGCCTGTCACCAACGATCTCAACCTTCTAAGTTCCGTGTTTATAGATTCTGCATCTTTTTCTTCTTGAAAGATCTTGAAAAAGTTCAACCAATGTTCTGCTCCAATTCCGCACAACAATTCTTGTTTTGCTATCTCCAAATAACTATCCATTATCCCCGTTCGGGCAAATCTTCCGAAGTTATTCCCACCATCAGATACGGGTTTATCAGAAATTTTGTCACTTTTTTGAGGATACGGAGAAACGTTTTGCGGCCTCACGATTTCTGTACTCAACTTTGTTTTTCGAATACATTCCCACCAGTAATTTCGGTATTCTGCAGCGTACTTCGCCAATTCCACATACGGGGAAAATATCTTGGGATAGCCCGAAATCACATTATTGAGAGTCCAAGGAATCACAACGATCAAATCCTGTTCGGCACAAGCAGCTGGGGTCACTTGAAACCGAAAACTCGGTTCACCTTCCTTTGCTAATAAATACCAACTCTTTAACTCAATGCCCAATAAAATTCCACTCTCATGCTCATCTGTTCCGCTTGCGTCCCTTCTCAACAGAACATCTGGAAATGTCTGCGGTTGCCTGACAAACCTATGATACATAAACTCCTCATGGGGATCCCAAACTTCCCGCATTCGAATCAGTGTTGAAACGACTTGGTCTTCGATGGTTGCTCCAAATGCAGCATTTAAGGTGAAAATATCTGTCGCCAATATCCCTTCTATGGATGTATCTGACCGAAAATAAGTAGGAAGTGCAAAGAGGGCTTCACGCACACGTTCAAACACTTTGTATATAGCCGAGTCGTTCTGTGGTGTATTTCTTCTAGGCTCGACCGGAATCGTCATAAAATGCGAACTCCATTTGTATGTTGTGATTTGAAAGCCTCTCAACAGCAACTTCAAAATAGTCGGGTAGGATTTCAGCTGCGTAACATTTTCGTTCCAGTTGATGTGAAGCAATCGCTGCCGAACATAAACCACCGAAGGGTTCCCACACGACATCTCCTACATCACTACTCGCCCTGATACATAAGTCCATGAGTTTCAAGGGTTTTTGGTTACTGTGCAAACATTTATACCGCCTTTTTATTCGCTCAGTTCCGCGAACAGCAGGTTCCTGCCAAACATTTGTAATACCGTTTTCAAAGTAAAACTTGGCTCTCATATTGGACCATTCTTCGCCCGTAAGAGGCGTTACACCATTTATAGAAAAATAAGGTTTTCCGCCCACACTTCCGTGTCTATTTGCGTACTCAGCGATCTTTTCGAATGCTCCAGGTGGAGGATAGTACCAAAGGTGGTCTTTCGTAAAATACTTTCTCGTAGCAGCACTTTTTACACCACAAGCCTCATTGGTTTTGGAAAATGGTAACCTTGTCCGTTTCCATTCATACCGAAGCCATCTCTGCATATCCATCTTCGTACCGTTAACACAGAATAAAACTTTTTTCGTGTATTGAACGCAGACTTCCGTCGTTACAGGAAATTTTCTAAGAGTTTTACCATTTGAGTTACCCGCGATGTGTGCGATTCCCTTATTCCAGACATGGCAATTTCGGTACTCCCAACCATGCTTGACTAACACAGGGTGCACATTTGCCCATCCAAGTTCTGTGTTCCAAAACCAGAGCGTTGTCATGGGCGTTGCGTGTTCAGACCACTTGGTTATATGGGGTTCATACAATTCAACTAATTGCTCTGAAGTGGGCGGGTCACCCGGATAACTCCGGAGACCATAAGGACCATCCGAGACAATAACGACTGGAGATTCCCATTCATCATACCAGTTAAGGGCATCCCCTCTGTATAAGAAAACCCCATCTTTCTCATGATATTCCATGATCGGTTTCCTTTTATGTGCAACCATTTCGTATATTACTGAAATTTGTTATAGCAAAATGTTATGTTATATAACGTTACGGCAATCAAAAAGTTTAAAAATGATTATGCCATTTTAAGACGTAAGATGTTTTATTGTCAATACTTTTTTGATTTAGAGATGTAATTTTGTTGAAGATGTACTGAAAAGATTGTATAATTTTAATATCAATTTGTTGTGGTCTTTTCAAAATAATTTTATCAGGAGAGAAGAATGCGAACAATTACACACACCGAAGTACAAGCATTAGTCGCTAAACTACCAGAATCTAAATTACCTTTAGCGTATCGTTTGCTGCATTCCTTAACAAGAGCAGAAGGCGAATCACCTCAAGCGAAATTCATGCGTCTTTCTGCAGATGAACGTCGTCAACTTCTATCGCAACAAGCAGAACAGATGAAAGACCATTATAAACAAACAGAATCTGAACGTTCCGAATGGCAAGCAGGAGATTTTGTGGATGAATCCGATCCAAAAAAAGTTTGTCTTTGTTGTGTGTTTAGTTTATCTTACCGTCACTAACCTGCCGAATTATCCTATTAGCATTGCTATTAAAATCCCAATTCCGATAATACCAAAGATAGTCCACCAGAAGCCTTGTGCACGTCCAAGTTTACGATTCGCTTTATCTCTTTCCTTTAACAATCCGTTTTCTGTTTGCTGCGCTATTGTGATCTCACACTATTTACTATTGCTGTTTTATCTATATTTTCTATTATCTTCCGTTTTATGCGATCCGTTTCGTCTTGTCTGATGGCATCTATATCCGTGTTTTTTCTCACACGTTCTCTTATTTCTGCGTCTATTTCTCTTTGGATTTCCGCTTTTATCTTCTTTTCTCTATCCTTTATTGCCTTATCGTGATTATAAACATAGTTCTCAAAAGTTTTGCGACTAATTTTTACAAAATTATTGTGTCTATGATTCTCCCAAAAAGTCCACTTATTGGGAGAATCGTCATTAGCAAATATACCCAAATAAGTATCGGTTGCACAGAGGTAGGAATGTAACTGCTTATTCCCATTTTTTACACGACCCGTTTCCTTACACTCCGCAATTGCTACAAGTTTTCCATTTCTCAAAAACACGATGTCTGCTCTACGTTCGTCGCTTCCCATTTGGATTATATACTCGCGCTTGATACTATAACCCGGCGTAGCGATACGAAGTGCCTTAAAATAATCAGCAGCAATCTCTTTAACTTTTTTCTCTGTGAGAGGTTCAAAGCAGTTTGCCAATCTTGTTTTGCTTCCCAAGTTTGACCAAGTTTCTTTTTTGCGAGTCCTCGATCATAGTAGGCATTTGCATCATTAGGTTCAAGCCGAACAGTGGTATCATAATCTACAACGGCAGCAGCATATCGACCGAGATTACACTTAGCCAGCGCTGATCATAGTAAACATCTGCATAATCAGGTTTTAGGCGTATAGCATTATCATAATCAGAAATAGCAGCTTCATCCTGACTAAGAATAAATTTGCTGATATTTCTCAACATGGTGCTTAACCTAATAACAATCAACATTATGAATGAATATCGTTATGAAAATG